>NZ_PCZT01000001.1:0-4792 GCF_002968895.1 Paenibacillus sp. AR247
CCACAGGTTTTTCCGTTGCACGCAGCAACCGGCTCCTTCGTCTGTGCAGATCCGCGTATTTGTATTCCATCAATTTCTCTTGTACATAGTGGTGTTCCATCATATATTTCTCCTCCGATCTATATTACGCATAGATGGGGAGGTGTTATAGCCTACTGGCGTGCCGACACTTTTTGTTTCGAGGCATCCTCGGCGTGTTCCGACCGTTTCTTAAAAATCACCTTACGGATGCTCTCCTGAGACAGGTGGAAAGCCTGTTTCAAGTATTCGATTGAATGACCTTGGCAATGAAGAGCAAAGATCTCCTCGTTTCTGCGTTCGATCATTTGCCGTGTCCCGCTGTTTACACCCCATCCGACGCGTTCGTTGCTTCTCTTCGGGATGTAAATCAGCTCGCCCTCAATATGTTTCTGAAGTTCCTTCAGCAAACTAGGGGGAAGCACATCCCTCCCGTTTTTGTAATTCACGATAAACGTCCTCCTTAAACTTCAACAGATGTCCAGTTCCGACGGTTGTTTCAAACCCGCTAAATGCTTGGATCATGCTGTTTTCGCCTCCTTTCGAATTATGTACCCATATATTTTAATAAAACGGTATAAGGGGAGCCGATCGGCCCCCCGATACTGCGGGGCTTCGCTTACGCGAAGACCACCTCGTATTGTGTGATCAAATTGCATCAGCCTCCTTTCATACAGAATCGTCGGCCGTCCGACACCTTTATTAACTCATATTTTGGGAATTCCAGCAAGTGAAAGAACGGATATAAATATTCTTTACCTCTTCAATGAGGATAGGATATTCCTCACCATCGCTTCTGCACCGGGCTACCGGAGGAGAATTCCCATCAGAAGGCCGCTCTCATCCCGCCAATAATCCGGCTGTCCCGGTACCTCCTGCAGCATTAAGCCCGTCAGCGCAGACAGATAGAGAAACAGCAGCCGGCGAGGGTCTCCTTCGCGAAATTCGCCTGCTTCCTGGCCTTTGACCAGAATCGGGACCAGCTGCTCGATCGTATCCTCCGGCGAATACCGCCCGATCATTTCCTTCGCCCGCTCCGGAACATC
This sequence comes from Paenibacillus sp. AR247, assembly GCF_002968895.1. Taxonomy (NCBI): domain Bacteria; kingdom Bacillati; phylum Bacillota; class Bacilli; order Caryophanales; family Paenibacillaceae; genus Paenibacillus; species Paenibacillus sp. AR247. The sequence goes on from NZ_PCZT01000001.1 coordinate 1,065, forward strand.
GCTCGAGGTTTGGGTCTGGTGGATCAGCAGAAAGGCATCCTTATTGTCACCCTCCAGCATAGCCTCCGTCAGGACGCGGATTTGCTCGGCAGGGCTGCCCGGCATACGCCCCAGCTCCTTCATCGAGTGCTGCGCCTCCTCCATCGCCTCCTGCACGAGTTCGGTAAACAGCTCTTCCTTGGAGCTGAAGTAGCGGTAAGACAGCCCTTGGCTGATTCCTGCTTCGGCGGCAATCATGCTCATTTTCGTTCCGTTGATTCCGTGCCGGGCGAACACCTTGAGCGCCGCCTTCTTGATCTGTTCCCTGCGTTCATCATGAATTTGTTCCAATTGCTGCTCGTTCAGCGGTGCCACGTTGGCGCCCTCCTTTTTATCAGTCATCCCTGCTTTTATTGTATCCGTCGTAAGCCCGGTCCGGCAAGGAGTCCGGTCTGCTCTTCACTCACCTGCCATAGACGGCTCGCGCCGGCTTCATCTCGCGCAGCATAGGAAGGCGTCTGCAGCTTCATGTCCGCGTAATAACCGCCGCTCTTCAGCAGAAGCTCCGATGATTCTGCGAGCCATACGAGCGTCTGGGCCCCTTGTTCAGGCGTTCGGGAAAAAGGCTTCATGCAGGCCATCGTCAGCCGGGCCAGCCCTCCGTTATCCTGGTTGAAGTTGGTCGCCACCAGACCGGGATCAAAACAGTGGGCCGTAACTCCCGTACCCTTGAGCCGTCTGGCCAGCTCGGCGGTGAACAAAATGTTCGCCAGCTTGCTCTGGCCATAGCGGAGATTCGCGCCTCCGAGAAGCGCCTTTGGTCCGCTGTACAGGCGGTCACCGTTCATATCGTTGAAGTCAATGCCCCTTCTCGCCATTTTATGACCATGGGAGGAAGTCGTAATAATCCGGGCATCACCGCTCGCTATCAGCCGATCCAGCAGCAGGCTGGTCAGGAGAAACGGGCCCAGATGGTTCACCGCCCAGGTCATTTCCAGACCGTCCTCGGACAGCTTCTTCTTGACAAACATCGTTCCCGCGTTGTTGATCAGGCGGTCGATCCGTGGAACGCGGTTCAATATTTCGGCCGCTGCGCGGCGGATATCCTGCTGGGATGACATATCCGCAATGAAGCAGTCTACCTGGGCTTCCCCGTTTGTCATCTTACCCAGCTCTGCCGACAATTCAGCGGCTTTACTGCGGCTGCGGGCCACGATGCCCAGCTTCGCCCCTTTGAGCACCAATGCCTTTGCCGCCGCACGACCAATGCCGCTGGTCGCTCCCGTGATCACGATATATTTGCCTTCAAGCGTCCGGCTATTGTTGAACCGTACCGTATAATTCATATTCGATCGACCGCCTTTGCCCGTTTTTATGAATGAATGATTCATTCATTTGTCTTCAGTATATCTTCCCTCCCGGGTACTGTCAATCGTATTTTCAAAAATTGGGCTGCAACTGTTATCACGAAAAAAGGACCGTCCCTTGAGAAAGGAACGGTCTCGTTCGATGCTATTTCCACCCGCTTGTGACGATATCTTCCTGCGGGTTGTTCAAATATTGCGGCACTGCATCCTCATGCATGATCCAGAGCTCGTGCAGCGCGCGCGTACAGCCGACGTACATGAGCTTGGCATCCCAGGCCTGATCGCCGTAATGGGCAAGATCCGCATCGGCCACAATGACCGCGTCGAATTCCAGACCTTTGGACAAATACACAGGTAGAACCGATAAACCGCCTTCGTACGCTTTTTTGCCACCGTCTATCAAATGCAGGTCGGGTATTCCAGGGGCCAGCTGCTCATGCAGCCGGGCGGCGTCGGCCAGCGTCCGCGTGAGAATGGCTACCGTCCGGTAATCGCCGCCGGCCAGCTGCTGCAGCCCTTCCTGAAGGGAGCGCACCCTCCCCGCTTCTCCCGTATGATACGGAAGAATGCGCACCGGATTGCCGCTGCGGAAAACGGGTACGGCGAGCAGATCGCTCTTCACGCCATTTTCCAGGATGCCGTTGGCGAATTCGATAATTTCCATCGTCGAGCGGTAGCTTCGCGTCAGGGCAAAGTAGGCGGTGCTTTCCGGCGCGAACAGCGAGCTCATTTCCTCCCAGCTGTGGACGCCGCGGTAGGCATGGATCCCTTGCGACAAGTCGCCCAGGATCGTGAAGGAATGTCCCCGCACGAACAAGTCCAGCACCGCCACCTGAAACGGGGAGAAATCCTGCGCTTCATCGATGACGATATGGTCAAAGCGCTGCTCCCCCGTAATGTCGTTCAGCAGGTAGTGCATATAAAGGAGCGCTGGAAGATCCTCTTCCCGAATGACGTCCTTTTTCAAGTCGGACTGGGTAGACTTCAGCACCGCGGCAGGGATGCCGCTCAGCGCTTCCTCGGACCAGCCGCCGGCGGTTTTGACGGCTTTGAACATCTGCTTGTACAGCAGCAGCGGCTCGTATTTCGGCCACTTGTTCGCATACGACTTTTCACGCTGCGCCGCCTTCTTCTTCCGCGCCGCCTTCTTCTTCCGGTCCTTGAGCGCTGCCGCCGAAGGCGACTTTTTCAGCTCCATTTCGATCCAGCGGTGGATTCTGGCCATGACCCTTCTTTTCGCTTCGCCAGCGGGTACGGCTTATATTCCTCGTTGAACCAATGCAGGATCGTCTCTCTGGCCAAGGTAGCCCCTTCCCACGGCATAAAATCGCCGGGAGGCACTGAACTCGATTCCATGGACGACAAGCAGTCACGGATCATCTGCATGAATCCAATCGACCCCTTGAACCGTCCCGGCACGTTATCGGTGATTTCCGGCATGCCCCCCGGCGTCTCGAACCAATACCGCAGCGTTTCTTCGTTATCGGCCAGTGGAAGGTCAAGTCCCAGCAGCTGGAGTGCCCAGTCCGCAAACGTGCTCTGCTGAATATCCCCGACCCCGAGCTCAGGCAGCACGTCGGAGATGTAATCCAGGAACATATGGTTCGGGGCAAAAATGATCATTTTGTCCGCCGACACCTGGTCCTTGTACTGGTACAGCAGAAAAGCCAGGCGGTGCAGCGCCACGGTTGTTTTACCGCTTCCCGCCACCCCCTGGATGATGAGCGCCGTGTTCCGTGCGGCCCGGATGATCCGGTCCTGCTCCGCCTGGATCGTCGACACGATGTCCCGCAGGCGGTTGTCCTTGTTCTCGCCCAGCCGGTACACGAGAAACTCGTCGGACACGGCGGGCTGGTCGCTCTCGCGGTTGTATGTATCGGCCACCCTCTCCAAAATCTGCTTGCGGATCACCACGTTCCGCTTCAAATACACCAGCCCTTCGATGATACCCTCAGGCGCTTCGTACGAAGCCGTTTCTTCCCCGCCCGTAAACGAATAGAACAGGCTGGCCACCGGCGCCCGCCAGTCAATGACCATCGGCTGGTCGCCGACCTCCGCTTGGTCCACGCCGATTTTTCCGATGTAGAGCGGCTTGCGCTCCCCGCTTCCTTCCTGGAAGTCCAGCCTGCCGAAATAAGGCTCCTGCAGGCTTTTGGCCAGGGCCTGGCGCTTCTCTTCCCGGCCCGCTTCCAGCACCTGTTCCGTAAAATCATGCCCGGTGTATACCGGAATGCCGCGCAGCCTCTCGAGCTGGCGGTCGATCTCGGCGATCGTCGCATTCAGCCTACTCTCTTCCTCTTGATAGGCACTTTGAAAATCGGTCTCCAATTTCAGTTACCTCCTAAAAGTATTAAGGAGCGGGTTAACCGCTCCTGCTCTTGT
>NZ_PCZT01000001.1:4892-9227 GCF_002968895.1 Paenibacillus sp. AR247
TTACTGCAGCTTATGCTCGTACCTGACCTTTCCCTCCCGGTCCAGTCCTTTGATGGATTGCCATGAGAAATCCCGTCCCTCCGTTTTCCACACAAACAGGAACATGCGGTCATCCGATATGCGCTGCCGCTCCGATCCGGACGTCGCTGTATTGCTGCCGCGGTCCTCCATCACCACACCCAGTTCCACGGTAACGATGTCGGGATCGTTGACATAACCGTAAAATTTGGCCATCCCGCCATCCGACCCGGTGCTCTTAACATCCCAGCTGTAGGTCAGCGGTTTTTCCGGGTTTTTGGGCACACCGGCAACCCCTCCGCTGGGGTGCCATTTAAAATGGCTCCAGGTGACCGTATCGGCAGAAAACCACTGCTTGTAGGTGCCAAGGAACACCACCGTATCCTGATCCACCTGAACCTTCCTCACGACCTTGGACGGCCCGTAATGATAGCTTCGCTCGGAAAGCTCATGGGCGCCCTGCGCCGTAAAGCTGCCGCGATCCAATCCGGATACCCACAGCAGGACGATGAACAAAATCAGAACCGCGCACCATTCCAGCACTCCGCCCAGCCTGCTGATCTTCATTGGGTGCTCTCCTCCTTCTCCAGGAGAATCGGCATCTCACTCTGCCGGTCATACCAATCATAGCGGAGGGTCAGCTTCTTCGTCCCCGCAGGCAGCGGGTCAAAATAGATCCATCCGTTCTCTCCCCATGGCACTCCGGTGCTGCTCGCCCCGTGCTGGATCAGTTCGTTTCCTGACGCGTCCATCAGCTTGACGGAAGCCGTCGGGAAGGACCACCCGTCCCGCACCTTTTTGTGGAAGGCGTAGCGGATCGCGGTCCGTTTGGAGGTGGTGTACAGCTCCTTTAAAGTAAATGTATCGTCATCCATGTTCAGTTTCCGGTTCACCGGATACGCCGTAACCCGGCCGTCGTTTTTCAAGTCCGCGATCATAAGCCGGTTGCCGTCTCTCCATGGGAGCCAGTCGACCAGCTGGAACAGCAGCAGCGCGGCAAAAGCAAAAATTAGCAGCCTTCGTATAATCATTCCCACCGTTACATTTCTCAAGGGCATGCTCCTTTTATTTCATCATGGATCTCAATAGCCATTTGTATTGGTGAAGATTTTACCATAAACCGGAAAAATCGCAATCTGATTCCTGGGCAGCAATCGCCCCTCCGCTCAGCCGCTTCTCAGACAGTGGAAGATCCGGCTGCCCAATGCGTTGTTTTTCCGCTGAAGATCAAAAAACAGCCAGGGCGGGTTCACCGCACACTGACTGTTTTAACATTCCCCATTATTTATGAATTCAGGATCGTATATCGTATAAAGTCCGGAAATCAGACGAAAATGCTCACAACGTTAATCCTTGCCGTATTTCGAACGGTAGAACGCCTTGTTCTCCAACGCCCGTACGGGCGTGGTCCATTCATCCGTCATGGACATCGTATCGATGGCATCCTCGGCGGCTTGCAGCTTCGCATCCATCTGGTCGATGAGATGCAGGGCAAGCGCCTCCGGTATTTGCGGCTGCACCGGACTGCCCCACTCGGCCAAGTTATGATGGGCCAGAATAACGTGCTGCAGCAGCACGATTTTCTCCGCGTTCAGGTCCATGCCGTGAAGCACCGCCGCCTCCGTGATCCAGCTGACCGCAAGCGGAATGTGGCCGATCAGCTTACCGGTGAAGCTGTACTCGCTGACGATGCCCAGCTCCGCCGTCAGTTCTTGCACACGAACTCGGCCAGCTCCAGCATCCGCACGACATGGTAGGCCAGGCCGGCATAAAAAGCATGGTGCATACCTTTGGCGGCCGGATAATGCATGAGCTTATCCCCAACCTTGCCGTAGCAGTGCTCGATAATTTTGCGGAGCTCGGGATCCTGAACGCTTGCCGCCGCCGCCTTGATCGTATAGACCAAGTCCGCCGGCTGAACGGGAGCCGACCGTACGAAATCGGTGATGCTGTATCCGTCCTCATCCTTGGCCGGCCGGATCTGCGTTACTTTAAATTGCAGCCGCTCCCGGTACAGCTGGACGATGCCGCGCACTTTGACGAGCATCGGTGCAAAGAACGTCTCCTTGTCCGTCGAGGAGGTGTCCCACAGTTTCGCCGGGATTTCCCCGCTCGTATCCGATAAGATCATATCCAAATAATCCTTGGGCGGCGTGGCGTTCGTCTGTTTGACCTGCAGCGATTTCAGCAGATAGAAGCCCGTAATTTCCTGCCCTTCGGTAAACGATTGAATAAGTGTCATCTCTTGAAATCCTCCTAAATAATTCACTGAAAAAACGGTTCAGGACAGCTGCTTAGCTGTCCTTATCCATTACCCCAAACCGGAAAGATCCACCGCATTTATACGGGTCCCCTTTCACGCGCTTCCACATCCGCGATTTATGCCTTAGAGGAATGCATGCAGCACGAAGTTCGCCACAAACAGTGCGGCAATGCCATACAGCACAGGCGAAACCTCCCGGCCTCTGCCCTGGGCCAGCTTTACCACCGGGTAAGCGATAAAGCCGAAAGCCATGCCGTCCACAATGCTGTACGTAAAAGGGATCATGACCATAATGAGAAACGCCGGAAAACGCTTCGGTCAAATCCGTAAACTCCATCTCTTTGACGTTCTGGACCATCAGCCCGTATTCGAAGGCGGTGTGGGTGTAATAGTCCAAGCCGCGCACCAGCCGGTGGTTGACCTTGAAGTCGACCTCCATCGCGGTGAGGTATGTCTTCACCTGCTCGAAGTGCGTGGTGCACTCCTCGTCCAGGCTGTCCAGAATCGATGGCGCATCGATGAATTTGTCCTGGTCGATCTTGCAGTCCAGCACCCGCATCGGGTTGCGCTCCATCCGCGACTGGCAGTCCTTGCACAACGTGTCTTTCATCGGCGTCAGAAACGCGAGCAGCTTCTCGCGGTACGCCGCCCGGCTGGCGGGATTGCCCACGGAGTTGATCTCCACGGTCACGCCCTGCAGGCCGAGGTCTTTGCAGAACTGGTATCCGAGCGAGACGACTTCCGCATCGATGGCCGGATCCAATGCACCGAACGCCTCGATCCCAAACTGGTGGAACTGGCGGTAACGTCCCGCCTGAGGACGCTCGTAGCGGAACATCGGGCCGATGTAGTAAAGCTTGGTGACATCAGGTTCACCGTACAGCTTGTTTTCGACGTAGGAGCGGACCACGCCGGCAGTGCCTTCCGGGCGCAGCGTCATGCTGCGGTCGCCCTTGTCTTTGAACGTGTACATCTCTTTTTCGACGATATCCGTCGTTTCGCCAACGCCGCGCTCAAACAGTTCGGTCTGCTCGAACATCGGCGTGCGGATTTCGCGGTAATTGAACCGCCGGCACAAATCTCTGGCTTTTTCTTCGACAAACTGCCATTTCTCCACCGTGCCCGGCAGCAAATCCTGCGTGCCCGTCGGTTTTTGGTAAGCCATAGCAACCCCTCTTTTCATAGATCATTTGTAGCTAACAAAAAAATCCCTCACCCCTGCGCTTGAACAAGCCAACAGGGACGAGAGATCGTTATTCATTGATTCCCGTGGTACCACCCACATTCCGGATACTTCTTATGTATCCGCTCCAAACGATTAACGCCCGTTCAGCGCAGCACGTCTACTCATGATCTGGAACAGCGCATATCCTGCGCCGCAAGCCACTTTCGCCGCCTGTTCTCGGGGAAGTCATTCATCCGGTCATCCATAGAATCCTCTCAGCCTAAGGGATTCCTCTCTGCATGGTGGGGCACGGACTACTTGGTCCCGTCATCAAATCGATTTTAGATTATTTTTAGATTGTAATGAACCGCTGCACTAAAGTCAAGAGCCTCTGTCACAAATTGGATGCAGTTGTCAATTTACAGACATTTCAGCAAAGAAAAACCTACAATCCATATTGTAGGTTCAATAAGGTAATATATTAAAAAAGGGGGTCATGCTCTTATTATAGACAGCCAATATTAAGGAAATATGAAACTAATATTACAGTTATATTACATAAAAGAAAGCGCTTTACCCAGCGCTTTCTTTTCATCGGTTCCTGAGGAAATCAGTCGAAAATTTCCACATAACCGCCGCTTGCCCGCAGTTTATTGACAACGTCCTGATAAGAATCGTCAGGCACTTTGGCAGCAAGGACGTACTCCAGGTCCCGGTAGTCCTCATCGTCCGGGGACACGTCCACCGCTCCCGAGAGCAGGTCGCCTCCCTCGTCCGCACGGCGTTCGCGGTCCTCCTCGGACAGCTCGTCCGGATCCCGGTCGTCCACCACGGGGATGCCTGCGGCCGGGTAAGCGGTAGGCACGCCTACCGCACCTGACGTTCCTGC
>NZ_PCZT01000001.1:9327-14914 GCF_002968895.1 Paenibacillus sp. AR247
GATATTTTCGAAGACGACGATCAGAAGCAGTAGAAAGACGGCGATCCAGAACACCAGGCTGCCGATCCCTGCCGCTGACAGATGACCGAACAGTTCCCCGTACTGGCGGAAGGTATGTCCGGATTCGAGCTGTACCGGCTTGACGGCACCGAGCAGATAAGCCAGTCCCGTTCCCAGCAGAATGCTGATGAGCAGTCCTCCCTGCACGCCCCGGATAAACAAAATCAGGGCAAGCAGCAGCGTAAAGCAGGACACGATGACGGCCGGATCGCTGAAATGCCCGATGGTAACAAAAGTCGTCTGGTGGGCGATCACGATTTGGCTTTTCTGGAGCCCGATAAACGTCAGAAACAGCCCGATCCCTACCGTGATGCCGTGCTTCAGGTTGTGCGGGATGGCCTCGCTCACGATCCGGTACAAGGACGTAAAGGATACGATCGAAAATAACACGCCCGTGACCGCGACGACCATCAGCGCTTCCTGCCAGGACAGCTTCATGGAGTGCACCAGGGTGTACGTGAAGAAGGCGTTGATGCCCATGCCCGGTACGACCACAATCGGCGACTTGCCGCCAAAGGCCATCAGGAGGCAGCCCACAACCGACGTCAGCAGCGTTCCCACCATGGCTGCCTTCAGCGGCATCCCCGCGTCGTGCAAAATATTCGCGTTAACCATCACAATATATACGACGGAAAAATACGAAACAGCACCCGCAATCCATTCTTTCTTCCAGCTGTCCCCCGGCAGCAGCCCCAGGCTGCGGTGCCAAAAACTAGATTTCAACAATAGTCCTCCTGTTCGACAAACGGTGTCCAACCTATTTTATTTATACCATATTTGTAAAATAAAAGGCGCGAGCGCCGTTATACGGCCTCGCGCGCCATCACTTGCTTCAGTTATGCCCGTTATTTCGCGAGCGTCTGCCCGGTCGGCTCCGGAATGTACGTTATACCTGAATCCCTGCTTTGGCGAGCAGGTCCTTCACGGCAACGCTCACCATGATGAGGCCGACGACAGGAGGTACGTAGGCGTTGCTGGCCGGCGGCTGCTTTGCCTTACGGATCTCCGGTGCGTTCTCCGGAACGATTTTTTCCGTCACGTCTACGCGCGGCTTGATCGGCTCTTCGGTCGAGAACACGACCTTGACGCCTTTTTTGATGCCGTCTTTGCGCAGCTTCGTCCGGATGACCCGGGCGATTGGATCCATCGTCGTCTTGGAAATATCCGCAACCTGGAATTTGGTCGGGTCCATTTTATTGGCCGCGCCCATGCTGGAAATGATCGGGATTTTGCGGTTCAGGCACTCTTTGATGAGATGGATTTTGTAGGACACGGTATCCGATGCGTCCAGCACGTAATCCAGCTCATACTTAAACAGCTCCTGATAGGTTTCTTCGGTATAAAACATGTTCAATGCGATCGCATCGATGTCCGGATTGATTAATTTGACTCGTTCTACCATCAGATCTGCCTTCTTCTGGCCGATGGTCGTCGTCAATGCATGGATCTGGCGGTTGATATTAGTAATGTCAACCACGTCTTTATCGATCAAAATAATGCGGCCGACCCCGGTGCGGGCCAGGGCTTCCACCGCAATGGACCCCACCCCGCCGATGCCAAGGACCGCCACCGTGCTGTTTTTCATGACTTCAAGGCCTTCCGGCCCGATGGCCAGCTCCGTACGTGAAAATTGATTAAGCATATCGTCAGGTGGCCTCCCTTAACTTAAGAATGAACTTTCTTTTCTTCCCCCGGCTTTTTCACGAGCTTGATGTGAAGCTGTTCAAGCTGCCCTTGGTCGACCGGTGACGGTGCATCCATGAGCAGATCGGTCGCGCTGGCCGTTTTCGGGAAGGCGATCGTTTCGCGCAGGTTGCTGCGTCCGGAGAGCAGCATCACGAGCCGGTCCAGACCAAATGCGATGCCGCCATGAGGTGGCGTGCCGTATTCAAAGGCATCCAGCAGGTGGCCGAATTTGTCTTTGGCATCCTCAGGCGACAAGCCGAGGGCCGCGAACATTTTTTCCTGCATGTCGCGCTTGTAAATCCGCATGGAACCGCCGCCAACTTCGTAACCGTTCAGCACGATGTCGTAAGCCTGGGCCAGAATGCTGCCCGGATCGGTTTCAAACAGATGCTGGTCTTCGTCGCGCGGACGGGTGAACGGATGGTGCAGAGCAACATAACGTTTCTCTTCCTCATCCCACTCGAGCAGCGGGAAGTCGACCACCCAGGCAAATTTGAACTCATTTTCGTTGATCAGGCCGAGCTGTTTGCCGATTTTCAGGCGAAGCGCGCCAAGCACGTCGGCTACGACTTTTTTATTGTCAGCGGAGAAGAGCAGCAGGTCGCCTTCTTCGGCTCCGGTGCGCTCTCTCAGCGCTTCGATCTCTTCAGGCGTAAAGAACTTCACGATCGGCCCTTTGAACTCGCCTTCCTTGACTTGAATCCAGGCCAGGCCTTTGGCGCCGTAACGGGCCGCGAACGGACCCAGATCGTCGATTTCCTTACGACTCCACGTGCCGCAGCCTTTGGCGTTCAGCACTTTGACTTCTCCGCCTTTTTCGACGACGGAAGCAAACACCTTGACGCCGCTGGAAGCTACCAGGTCGCTGACTTGGATCAATTCCAGCCCAAACCGGAGGTCCGGTTTGTCAGAGCCGTATTTATCCATCGCTTCGGCATAAGTCAGGCGCTGGAAAGGCAAAGGAATGTCTACGTTAACCGTTCTTTGAACAGGCGGGCCATCAGCTGCTCCATCATGCCCAGAAGCTCGTCCTGGTTCATAAAGGACGTTTCGATGTCCACCTGCGTGAACTCCGGCTGCCGGTCGGCGCGCAGGTCTTCGTCCCGGAAGCAGCGGGCGATTTGGAAATAACGCTCGATGCCGCCTACCATCAGAAGCTGCTTATACTGCTGAGGGGACTGCGGCAAAGCGAAGAACTCGCCTTCGTGCACCCGGCTCGGTACGAGATAGTCGCGTGCGCCTTCCGGGGAGCTTTTTGTCAGGATCGGCGTTTCGACTTCAATGAAGCCTTCTCCGTCCAGGAAGTCACGGAAGATCTTCGATGCTTTGGAGCGGAGCAGCAGCGTTTTTTGCATTTCCGGACGGCGAAGGTCCAGGTAACGGTATTTGAGGCGAAGCGACTCGTCGACTTCCACACCGTCTTCGATGAAGAACGGAGGCGTTTTGGCGCCGTTCAGCACTTCGATCTCGGTAATCTGCACTTCAATTTGACCGGTCGGCAGGTTCGGGTTGACCGTTTCTGCGTCGCGCTGCACAACTTTACCTGTGACGGACAGCACGTATTCGCTGCGCACTCGGTCGGCGATAGCCAGGGCTTCGCCGGAGTATGCCGGATTGAATACGATCTGCACGATGCCGCTGCGGTCGCGCAGATCGATAAACAAGACGCCCCCGAGGTCACGGCGGGTTTGCACCCAGCCGTTTAATGTTACCGTTTCTCCAATGTTCGCGGTGGTCAGGCTACCGCATTGATGGGTCCTATGCATGTTTTGTCATTCCCCTTTTAATTGGTATATTTATTCAGCCTTATCGGCGGATTTACGTAATGCCAAATGCAGTTCGCTGAGCTTCACCGTCTGCTGCTCGCCGGTTTCCATCGACTTCAGGGCGATTTCCCCGCGCGACAGCTCGTCGTCCCCGAGAATCGCGGTATAACGCGCCTTCAGGCGGTCAGCGGACTTCATCTGCGCTTTCATCTTGCGGCCCAGGTAGTCACGTTCTGCGGCAAAGCCTTCCTTGCGCAGCAGGTACAGCTGCTTGGTGATTTCGCGGTCGGCCGCTTCGCCGAGCGCCACCAGGTACACGTCCAGCGGCTTCACCGCTTGAAGGTCGATCTCCTGCTTGTCGAGGATCAGCAGGATCCGCTCCAAGCCGATGCCGAAGCCGATGCCTGGCTGGTCCGGCCCGCCGATTTCGCCGACGAGGCCGTTATAGCGCCCGCCGCCGCCGATCGTATCGATCGCGCCGATACCCTGCGCCTTGTATTCAGCTTCCAAGGCACTCCCGGAGCCTTACAGCACGTTCAGCAGTTCCCGGCAAAGGCCGGTTCGCTTTGGGAGTCCGTGAAGTGATGAAGTTGCCGTCCAAGACGACCTCCTCATCCTTGAATTCCGCGCCGGCGTTCACCATGTCATCCTGCAGCGGAGGGTACGAGGTGATCGTTCTGCCTTTCAGCAGACCGGCGCTGATTAAAATTTGCGGGCCGTGGCAAATCGCGGCGATCGGCTTGCCGGCGCTGTTGATCTCCTTCACGAAGTTCAGCACATCCTTGTTCAGCCGCAGGTTCTCCGGAGAAGAGCCTCCAGGAATGACGACGGCGTCGTAATCGGCCGCCTTCGCGTCCGCGATAGCTTTGTCCGCCGTATACGAGGCTTCGCCGTTTTTACCGGTCAGCTTCTCACCCTGCTGGAGGCCGATAATATCCGTGTCATGGCCCGCTTTGTTGACTTCATCATATGGGACTTTCATTTCCGAATCTTCAAATGCGTTCGCAAGCAAAAATGCAACCTTGCTCATGGAATATCGTTCTCCTTTCATGGATAAGTGGTCCACGCCTTGTTATTACCCGAAACGCGCACGTTTATAACATGCTCGCGTGTCCATTCGCGAGGAAAGAAAGAAGAAGAGGCGGAATTTTCGGTTTGCGAGCCAGGCAAGTCAAAATGGGGGGATGATTTTCGTAATAAACTTGGGGCGGATCATCTCAAATAACAGCAAAAGGGCTCTTTTCTACAGAAAAGAACCCTCTTTCGCAATAAAAGAGGGTTCTGCTCGGGTCTATTTACTTGCAGCAATAATGGGTCGACTAACGGATGGTCTGCTGCCGGCCGATACCCTTCGTGTACAAGGTCCATAAGGGAAACGGGATTTCCCGTACGGCCTGCATCGTCTTAGTGGCCTCGTGCAGCGAGGCGACCGGCGCAAGCGGCAGCGACTGCAGCGTTTGGGTCTGAACGGATTGGCGCATATTGGATGAACTCCTTATTTGTATATAAATGGCGGATGCTCATTCCTATTTTGCCCGATATTTACCGTTTCTATGCCCCTTTGCTGTCGATAATCAGCGTGACCGGCCCCCAGTTGGTAAAGGTGACGTCCATCATCGCCCCGAACCGGCCGGTGGCGACCTCAAGCCCTTTGTCTCTGAGCTCGCGGTTGAATTGTTCGTACAAACCTTCCGCGATATCCGGTTTGGCCGCGGCCATGAAGTTCGGGCGTTTGCCTTTGCGGCAGTCGCCGTACAGGGTGAACTGCGACACGGACAGTATGCCCCCGCCAACTTCCATGACGCTGTAGTTCATTTTCCCCTCATCATCTTCAAAAATGCGCAGTCCAGCAACCTTATCAGCCAAATATTTCGCGTCTTTGTCCGTGTCCTCATGGGTAACGCCGACGAGCACCATTAGCCCTTGGCCGATCGCCCCCGTGACTTCTCCGTCTACCGTAACCTGCGCTTCCTTACAGCGCTGTACAACCACTTTCATGCTGTCTCTCTACGCTCCTTCGCTTGTTCCGCTCCCCTGGGCACCTTGAGCTATCAATGATTACTCAGGTGTGCGAC
>NZ_PCZT01000001.1:15014-18867 GCF_002968895.1 Paenibacillus sp. AR247
GTTTTTGTCCGAGCGCCCGGTCACCGCGGAAATGTTCGTTTTGCTCTCCGATACCGCCTGAAGCACCTCGTTCAGGAGCCCATTCCGGTCATGTCCCGTAATTTCGATATCGACGCTGTAATTCGCCTCGATCTCGGTTTCCCACTCGACTTCGATCACGCGTGCGGCTTCTTCACCATCGCCCGACGCCGGAATGTTCGGACAGTCCGAGCGGTGCACCGATACGCCGCGGCCGCGGGTGACGTAACCGACGATATCGTCGCCGGGCACCGGATTGCAGCAGCGGGCGAACCGAACGAGCAGATTGTCGATCCCTTTGACCCGAACGCCGTTGGTCGGGCGCGATCTCTTCTCGGCCGGTTTGATTTCCTTCTTCTCGGTCGTGAGCTCCAGCAGGCTGGCTTCCTCCTGCTCCTTGCGGAGCCGCTCCGTCAGGCGGGTACAAATCTGCGCTGCCGTAATGCCGCCAAAGCCGACGCCCGACAGCATGTCTTCAATATCGTTGAACGAAAACTTCTTCGCCACTTCCAGCAGCTTCTCGTCCGTCATCCATTCAGAGATGTCCAGGCCGCGGCCTTTCAGCTCGCGCTCGACCATTTCGCGGCCCTTCTCCACGTTCTCTTCCCGTTTTTCCTTCTTGAACCACTGCTTGATCTTGCTCCGCGCATGCGAGGATTGGGCGATCTTCAGCCAGTCGCCGCTCGGTCCGTAAGAATGCTTGGACGTCAAAATCTCAACGATATCCCCGGTTTTGAGACGGTGATCCAGCGGTACGATCCGCCCGTTCACCTTGGCCCCGATGGTCCGGTTTCCGACCTCCGTATGAATCCGGTAAGCAAAATCCAGCGGCACCGAGCCGGAAGGCAGCTCAATGACCTCGCCTTTTGGCGTAAACACAAAAACAAGATCCGAGAAAAAGTCCATTTTGAGCGATTCCACAAATTCCGAAGCGTCCTTGGCTTCATGCTGCAGCTCCAGAATCTCGCGGAAAAAGGTCATTTTATTCTCAAAGTTGCCTCCGACGGCCGTTGTACCTTCCTTATAAGCCCAGTGGGCCGCGATCCCGTACTCGGCGGTCCGGTGCATTTCCCAGGTCCGGATCTGAACCTCGGTCGGCTCGCCGTTAGGCCCGACTACGGTCGTATGCAGAGACTGGTACATGTTCGCCTTCGGCATGGCGATATAGTCCTTGAACCGGCCCGGCATCGGCTTCCACAGCGTATGGATAATTCCCAGGGTGGCATAACAATCTTTAATGTTATCCACAATAATACGGATCGCGAGCAAATCGTAGATTTCGTTGAACTGCTTGTTTTTGGTCGTCATTTTATTAAAGACGCTGTAGATATGCTTCGGCCGTCCCGACAAATCGCCCTCAATGCCCATCTCCTCCAGCTTTTCGCGGATCCGGACGATGACGTTTTCGACGAACTGCTCACGCTCAGCCTTCTTCTTGTGGATCAGGTTGGCGATGCGGTAATACTGCTGCGGATTGAGGTAACGGAGCGACAAATCCTCCATTTCGCTCTTGATCGCTGAAATACCGAGACGGTCGGCAATCGGACAAAAGATTTCGAGCGTCTCATAAGCGATCCGCCGCTGACTCTCCTCGGACTGGTATTTCAATGTACGCATGTTGTGCAGGCGGTCGGCCAGCTTGATGACGATGACACGAATATCCTGCGCCATGGCGATAAACATTTTACGGTAATTCTCGTTCTGCTGTTCTTCCTTGGAACGGAACTGGATTCGCTCCAGCTTGGTCAGTCCATCGACAAGCATGGCACAGGTGGCGCCAAATCGGGTACGGATATCCTCGAGCGATACGGTCGTGTCCTCGACCACGTCATGAAGAAGCGCGGCGACGATGGAGGTCGTATCCATCATCATGTTCACGACAATATCTGCAACCGCAAGCGGATGCAGAATATAAGGCTCGCCTGATTTGCGCACCTGACCGTGATGGGCCTGTTCCGCAAATTCATAGGCTTCCCTGATGCGGTCCAAATCCGGCTCTTTTATATAGGCTCCAGCCTTTTCAAGTAATCGCTCTATGCCCATTCTAGTCGTTTCCGTTTCCCTTCTATATAAAATAGAACCCGCGTCATAATCCATCTTTGCAGGTTCTGTCATGTAATGATTTTATATAATTATGACGCTTGAACGGCGTTACGTCAACATTTCCTGCCAGGAACAGGAAGCCTGGGAACAACAAACAAGTTTTTTGGCCAAATTGCGCCCCGGGAGTGAAAAAAAAGATTGAAAAATGTCATAATTCCAGATAAATTAGATTGAATGAATTTATTGATATGGACGAAATCACGTATGGGAGTGAACGAATTGCAACGCGAAATTCAAGTCAATGAAAGGCTTCCTTTGGGTCCGGGGTTTCTGCTCAGCCTGCAGCACCTCTTCGCCATGTTCGGAAGCACGGTGCTCGTGCCGAACCTGTTCGGCGTTGATCCGAGCATGATCCTGCTGATGAACGGGATCGGCACCCTGCTGTACATCCTGATCTGCCGGGCTAAGATACCGGCGTATCTGGGCTCCAGCTTTGCTTTCATTTCTCCGGTGCTGGCCGTGCTCGGCAACAATCCGAAGGAAATTACCCGCTGGCCCTGGGGGCCTTCATCATTACGGGTATTATCTTCGTCATCGTCGGCCTGATCGTCCAGTTCGCGGGTACGAGCTGGATCGACGTCGTGTTCCCGCCGGCCGCCATGGGCGCGATCGTCGCCACGATCGGACTGGAGCTGGTGCCGACCGCAGCTGGCATGGCCGGACTGCTTCCGAAAGCAGACGCGGCTTCCGGCGCGATGACCTACGACATGAACAGCATTATTTTATCCATGACGACACTCGGCGTAACCGTCATCGGCGCGGTCCTGTTCCGCGGATTTCCGAAGATCATCCACATTCTGATCGGTATCGTCGTCGGATACGTCCTGTCCTTCTTTATGCCAGGCATGGTTAATAAGGACGCGATCGCCAGCGCCCACTTCCTCACGATGCCAACGGTCACCACGCCAAGCTGGAACTGGGGCGCCATCATGACCATCATCCCGGTATCCCTGGTTGTTATCGTAGAGCACATCGGTCACCTGCTAGTTACGAGCAACATCGTGGGCAAAGACTTGTCGAAGGACCCGGGACTGAACCGCTCGCTGCTGGGCAACGGCATTTCGACCATCCTCTCCGGCTTTGTCGGCTCCACGCCGAACACGACGTACGGGGAAAATATCGGCGTCATGGCGCTGACCAAAGTATATTCGGTCTTCGTCATCGGCGGCGCGGCCGTCATCGCGATCCTGCTGTCCTTCTCGGGCACAGTGTCTTCGGTCATCGCGAACATTCCGACGCCGGTTATGGGCGGCGTATCTCTGCTGCTGTTCGGCGTCATCGCCGCTTCCGGTCTGCGGATCTTTGTCGAGCAGAAGGTTGACTTCTCCAAGCCGACCAACATGATCCTGGCGACGCTGGTTCTGGTCGTCGGCATCAGCGGCGTGCAGCTCAACCTTGGCCCCGTTCAATTTAAAGGAATGGCGCTCGCCACGGTCGTGGGCATCGTGCTCAGTCTGTTCTTCAAGCTGATTGAGGTCACCGGGCTGTCCAATGAACCGGGCGGCAAGGAGCAGGAACTGGTGGAGAAAATTCCGGATTGAGTGGCAAGGGATCGGAAGACACAGTGAATCCGATGTGTCACATTGAATCGGCTGTCTCTCAGTGAATCGGCACAACAGTATAACCGCCAACCCTAATATGAAAAGCATACGCAAGAAAGCCGGACAAGCATCCGAAAGATGCCGTCCGGCTTTTTCGTATATTCGTGGCCTCAAACAGGGCAACTACATTT
>NZ_PCZT01000001.1:18967-19720 GCF_002968895.1 Paenibacillus sp. AR247
CCAATGTCCCTTCCGGCCAGTGAAGCTGAACCCCATATCGCTCCAGCATCGCTTGGTAATCGCATAAATGCGCTGCCGAGGCCCTTACTTCACGAGGAGGAATACCGTGCATCACCGCATAAGCGGCTAATAGTCCCGCGGATTCGCCGATATTCCATTCCGTCGGATGCAGCCGATAGCAGCCATTGGCGATCTGCGTCATGCCGATATTTTTGCATGCCGGAAGCAGGTTGGTCATCCGCACCGGAATCAGCGATCCGAGCGGAATTTCATAAGGATAGTTCGGAATAAAGAAAGCCCGCTGGTTCACCGTCGTCGGATGCAGGTCCAAATAATAGCTTCCGACGCCGACGCTGTCCTCATACCGCTTGATTCCATTAGCGCCGCGAAGCTCCTGGCTGACATCATGCTCGGTGATCGTGTACTGCGCACGGATTCGCCGCGACTCCCGGATATAAGGGGACTTCGCCAAGCCGTCTTCCGTGCCGAGTACGTCGCCGCGCAGCCGGATGCCTGGATACCCGTATCCCCCGTCAAGCCGGGGAGCTTCGGTCTGCAGCCAGTACACAAGCGACAGCGTAAGCCCGTGGGCCGCCTCTAGATGACGCTTGCGCTCCTGTTCCGATACGCCGATCACAGGCCCCAGATAATAATCGTTCATAGGCCAGTTAAGCAGCGTCACCTCGCCGTCGCTCAGCGGCACGCGCCACAGGGAGGGGTCCACGATCCGCCGGTAATCCCACAGCGACATAA
>NZ_PCZT01000001.1:19820-21088 GCF_002968895.1 Paenibacillus sp. AR247
GAAAATGAGGGCTTGTATTCATGCCAAAAGTCATAACTGTCCGGCTTTGGGATCGTAAAGTTTCCGTCTGGGATGTATTCCACAGCCGCCACATGGGTGATGGACTGCATATCAAGCGGATCGGCCTGCTCCAGCGCGTGCGGTTCGTTCGTTTCGCTGCGCGCCTCAGCTCCGCTCACATATTCCGCACCGGCCAGGGGAAGAAGCTCTCCGGTTTCAGTAGCGTCCAGAAAATACGCGCCTCTCAGCTTATACCTGGTTTGCCCATCTGTCTTCTCCACCGTTACCGACGCCACCTGATCACCTGCCGTCTCGCAGTGAACAGGGCGCGTGTTAAGCAGCACCTGGATCCGGCGGGTGTTCACGTATGGGGCCAGCATATCCTCCAGCACCTGCAGCGCAACCTTCGGCTCATGCGCCACCCTGCTGACCCAAGCGTTCCCCGGATTGAGCTCCGGGTCGTTTAACGCCTGCTCGTTGAGCGGGTAGTTGCGTTTGTAATAATCCCTGACCCGGTTTCTGAACTCCCGGTAGGATGCCGTGCAGCCGAAGCTTTCGATCCAGCGGTGCTCATCGGGAGGAACCGCCTGCGAGGTCAGCTGCCCTCCGATCCAATCTGTCTCCTCGGTCACGACCACCTTCATCCCGGCTTTGGCTGCCGCCAGGGCGGCCGACGTTCCGCCGAGTCCTCCGCCGATGATAATTACATCAGCCACCAGCTCTTGAATCAACGTTATCCACGCTCCTTTCCTTATTAACCAGTCATATTCAGTGGACGCCCGTCCTTCTCATGCTCTCAGCGACTGGGCCGCCTTCCGGGCCGCGTTCGAGAAGCGCCGCGTGATCTGCTGCGGTCTGGAAATGGCGCCGCCCACCACGACGGCGTGCGCGCCGAGCTTGAGTGCCTCCTCGACCTGGTAAGGCTCGTGGATCCGGCCTTCGGCAATGAGCGGAATGCTCAGCCGGGCCGCCGCTTCTTCAACCAGCTTCAGGTCGGGACCTTCGAGCTGCGGCGAATAATCCGTATATCCCGACAGCGTCGTCGATACGCAGCTGACGCCGAGGGAAGCGGCATGAACGGCCTCATCCAGCGTCGAAACATCCGCCATGCTGGCAACGCCCGACTGCTTCATCCGCCGGATCAGATCCTCCAGCCGGGCTCCGCCGGGCCGACTACGTCCCGTGGCGTCAAAAGCGATCATGTCCGCACCAGCCTCAAGCAGCTCCTCCACCTCCTTGAGCGTAGGCGTAATATAAACGTCCGATCC
>NZ_PCZT01000001.1:21188-34103 GCF_002968895.1 Paenibacillus sp. AR247
TATGTCCACCCTCTCTCATCTTTTTATGTGACTTATCAAAGCCACTATTATCTATATATCGGCGGTTTCACATGAAAACGCGCTTGTAGTCCTACTTCGAAGGTACGGTTCCAGGGCATGAAGCAATCCGTGATCTCCACCACCCCTTGATCGCTGTTAATGCGCTGATCCAGCATTTCTCCAAGGCGTTCCTTGACCAGCCTGGACACTTCACCGCGCTGGCCGTCCAGTTCGAACACGCTAAGCCCCAGCTGCTCAACCAGACCGGCGTTCAGCTCCATCCGGACACCCGCGCAATAGCAGACATCCTCGGCATACCGCAGCGCCAGAAAGTCAAGATGCTCCTGCGTCCTGCCATAATGCAGGTACAGCATGGATTGTGAAATAACCGTTCCCAGCGAATTGGAGCTCGTATTCCATCCGGCATAACCCGCCAGGTTAAACAGCATTCCTTTTTGCCGCAGCAGCTTCACCAGCTTCAAATCGCCGCCGTTCGCATAGCCGACGTCCGCGACAGCCGCCGGCTTGCCCTGAACCCGCATCACGTAATCCCCGTACTCCACCAGCTCGATAATGTTCCGGTTGATGTCGTAACCGAAGAACGGGTGCTCCTGGGACACGGCTTCGACCATCGTTTCTCCCGGCGTATTCACGAGCAGCAACAAGTCCGACTCATTGCAGCCGGACCCGATTAAGCCGCCCGCCGCCATGATTTGATACTTCAGCGTCTCATAGAAGTACCGGTCCTCGTACAGCGGTGTGACAAAGCTGCCCTGAATCGCCGCAAGGCGCGGATAAATGAGCGGCGTGCTCCCCTTGATTTCGTTGACCATGCGAGCCAACAGCGTGCATCCGACCTCATCGGCGCCGGGATACATGTATGCCCGCAGCTCCACATCGAGCTCGGAGATCAGCGCTCTGACCTTCGGCCGATCGCCTCGATGTTCACCGCCCTGCGGTCCAGGTAATCCCACAGCACATCAGTGGGCAGCCGGGTATCGATCTCGGCCAGTTCCATGCTTTCTTCCGCCGTGGCCAGCCCCAGCTCCTGCCGGTGACTGATAAAGCCCTTGCGGAAGATTTCCCGGCCCCAGTCGCCGTAGTAATCCGGCTCCTCATCGGCGATCGAATACTGCGGACAGCGCATGATCAGCTGAAAGGCAAAGAGCCGCAAGTTCGGATTCCGTGCCTTCAGCCGCCGCAGCCGGTCCACCCGGTTCGCAAGCTCCACCGGCTTTAGGTAATGCAGGCGCGACGGGATGATACCTCCGTAAAGTAGCGTGTCTATGGCGATGATGGCCCCGTCGGCGTCAGCGGCCTCCTGCTCCAGCCAGGCCCACAACCTTTCGGTATCGCCTGGGTGCTTTTTGAGACCCATCATGTCCATCGGCGGCCGGACCATCTCAAACTCGGTTCCCTGCGCCAGCATATACGGGAATTCATAGTTGCAGGGACGTTCGTCTAGAGGGACGAGCACCAGTTTGTGACTTTTCTCCATGTCTGCAAGCTTCCTTTCCTAGCGTAAATTAGCCCATCTTACCCTTTGATCGCACCGGCCATGCCTTCCATGTAGTAACGCTGGGTAAAAAGGAACACGATAATAATCGGCAGCACCGAGATCATCGTTCCCGCTGCGATCCATCCAAAATTGTAGGAGAATTGGCCGTTCAGGAACGTCAGCGCCGCAGCGAGCGGATACTTCTGCGGATCGTCCAGTACAACGATCGGCCATAGGAAGTTGTTCCAGAACGCCATCATTTCCAGCAGCGAAATGACCGCAATCGCCGGCTTCACCAAGGGCAGGATCAGCTGCAGCCAGATCCGGAACTCGGAGGCACCGTCCATTTTTCCCGAATCCCGCACGTCCGAAGGAATCCCGAGAAACGTCTGGCGCATCAAAAAGATGTTGAATACCGACACCGCCGAAGGCAGTACGACGCCCAGAAAAGACCCGGTTAAATGCAGGGACTGAATCGTCAGGTAATGCACGATCATCGCCGTCGAAGACGGGATAATCATCGTGGCCACCAGTAGGGTAAATACGAGATCCCTGCCTTTGAAGCGAAAGGTCGCCAGCGGATACGCCGTCAGGCTGGAGAGAACGACGTTGGTCACAACCCCGAGCACCGTGATCACGACCGTATTATAGATATACTTCGGAAAGTTCATGAACTGCCAAACCTTCACGTAATTGTCGAAGTCAATGAACGTCGGCAGGATGGCCGGCGGGTTGGCGAACACGTTTTTGCCCGGCATCAAAGACACGCTGAGCAGCCAGAGAAACGGTCCCATCATAAACAGAGCCAGCGCGACCAGCAAAATATAGACGATCGTCAGCCGGATTCCTGTTTTCACTTGCTTCATCCCACGATTCGCTATCATCAGTATGGATTGACACCGCCTTTCCGGTTAAATCGGAACACAAGCACGCTGAATACGGCGATAATGACGCTGACGATGAGCCCCAGCGCCGAGGCGTACCCGAAGTTGAACTGTTCCAGACCTTTTTGGAAAATATAGACGCTCGATGTCAGCGTTGACGTACCCGGTCCGCCTTTGGTCAAAATATAGACCTCGTCAAAGACGCGGATCGCCCCCATGAGGGAGATCAGGGTACAGAATAAAATGTGGGGTCTCAGCAGCGGAATCGTGATGTTCAGGATCACGCGCAGCCTGCTTGCTCCATCCACCCGCGCCGCTTCGTACAGATCCGAAGGAATGCCCTGGAGTCCGGCCAGGTACAGCATCATGTAATAGCCCAGGCCCTTCCACATCGTAATGAACATAAGCACGAACAGTGCTGTATTGCTGGTGGCGAGCCAGGATACCTGGTCGCTGATGATTCCTACTTTAATCAAAAGAAAATTGACGACCCCGTTGTTGCTCAGGAGCCAGCTCCAGATCAGCGCCACGGCCACCATGGAGGTCACGACCGGAATATAATAAGCGGTTCGGAAGAACTTCACGCCCGGAATTTTGCCGTTGACCAGAATCGCCATCAGAATGGACAATATCTGGATGATCGGAACGACGATCACGTACAGCAGCGAATTCCACAGCGAAATGAGGAAATTGTGGTCTTTAAACGCGTTCACAAAGTTATCGACACCGACATAATGCGTTTCGGAAATAACCGAGTAGTCCGTGAAGGACAGCGGGATACCGTAAATAATAGGCCAAAATACGAATACAGCGACAACCAGAAGTCCCGGGGCCATAAAAGCCCATGCCGTGAATGACTCCGACCGCATCCATTTGTACACTCTGTGATCACCACCTAACTAGAATGTACGGGGGAACCCAGTCCCCCGCACGCCTTCCGTCAAAGGGTCCCTTACTTCTTAAGCACCCCGTTGACTTCCTGTTCCATTGCATCCACCGTCGCTTTGACATCAGCCCCGTTCAGGAAAATTTTCTGCAGGCCACGGGCGATGGCGGAGTTGATATCCCCTGCGTTCGGCACACCGACCATGTAGTCGACCGCCTTATCCAAGCTGTTGGCCGAAGCGATCTTGGCTTCCGCCTCCAGCGACTTGTCGGTTTCCGTAAAGAACGGATCCTTGATCGATTCCTTGGTGGACGGCAGCGTGTTGGCCGCTTTGGAGAACGACGTCTGATTTTCGGCATTCGTTACGAAGACCGCAAACTCGACCGCTTCCTTCTGATGCTTCGACTTGGCCGGAACGACCAGGTTCATGGAGTTGGACAAGCGGACGTCGGCTTTTCCGGTCGGCAGCGGTACGGCAATCGTGTTCTTATACACGTCCGGAGCCGAAGTCTTCAGGAAGTTGATAAAGGTCGGACCGGCCAGCTCAAAGGCCACCTGCTCCCCGGAGTAATATTGGATCTGCTTCGTGAACGGAACGTCTTCTTTCATGATGACGCCGTCGGCGATGTTTTTCTGAATCGTTTCGATCATGCTGGTCATCTCAGGTGTGTTAAAGGCTGCGGCAGTTTTATCATCATTCAGAATCGGAATGCCGTTTACCGGAAGCAGCTTCGAGGCGAACTGCTGCGAATATCCGAGCTTACCGGTTTTCGCCTTCACTTGGCGCGCCCAATCGGCCAGCTCCTCCATCGTTTTCGGCGGATTCGCCGGATCCAGGCCGGCTTCCTTCACGATTTTCGTGTTCATAAAGAGCACCTCGGTGCCTGTATACCAAGGAAGGGCATAAGCCTTGCCGTCGATGACAGTTGAGTTGAAGATGCCGTCGAAATAAGCTCCCTTCTCTTCATCCGTCAGGAATCCGTTCAAATCGAGCACAGCTCCTTTGGAGCCCATCTGGCTGGCAAATTCGGTGTTCAGGTTCACGACGTCCGGGCTGTTGCCGCTGGCGATGCTGGTCAGCAGCTTGTTTGTCACCGCGTCATAAGGATAGTCTTTCCAATCGATCGTGACGCCCGGATGACTGCTCTGGTAATCGGCAATGAGCTTATTGAAGTAGTCCGTGAATGTAGGCTGCAGCGCGATGGTCCAAAACTCCAGCTTGACCGGATCGCTGCTCTTGGTCTCGGTGGACGGCTGCGGTTCGGAAGATTGCGATGGTGGAGCATCCGCCTTATTCCCTCCTCCACAAGCGCTGAGTACGACCGACAACAGCATGACAGACAGCAAAGTCAGAACAAATCCTCTACTTCTACCTCTTCCCTGTTTCCTCATTAGCAATGGCCTCCCCTTTGATCATAAAAGATGATTCCAAGCATGTGTTTCCTGCTTTAGGCAGATTATAGCAAACCGCATAAAATAAAAAAGATATTTTTCATATTTATTAAAAAAGTGGAGTTATTTTCCCAAACGAATCAATCAAGCTACGTTCCTAATGCAGCCACATTTCAACAAAAGCTCAATATATTGCAGCGGCAAACTCTGCCGCTCCACAGCGAACCTGCGCCAAGCCTGATGAGACGAAATCAGCGTTGCTCCCTCATGTGCGCATAATTCTCCCGCTCCTATTGTAAGTAGACGCAACTATATACTGAGTGCACAGGGGCGTCGGCAATCCAATCACAACAACAAAAAAAAGAGCCGCCTGAAAGTCGCTTCGACTTCAAACAGCTCTTCGTTTATTTCCCGGGAAACGAACTCCCGGTTTTTAATCTTCGTAGGACATGAGGGAGAATACTTCCACGCCAGGCAGCTTGTCGCGTCCCTTCAAAGCTTCAAGCTCAATCATGAACGCCGCCCCAACCACGTTGCCGCCCAGTTGGTTAACCAGATTTACGGATGAGGAGATAGTTCCGCCCGTGGCAAGCAGATCGTCAGCGATCAGAACGTTTTGGCCTTTCTTGATCGCGTCGGTGTGCATGGCCAGCTTATCCTTGCCATATTCGAGATCATAACCGACTTCAATCGTTTCGTAAGGCAGCTTGCCGCTCTTGCGGATCGGCGCGAAGTCCGACGCCCAGCGCGTATGCAAGCGGCGCCCCGACGACGAAGCCCCGGGCTTCCGGACCGGCAATGACATCGATCTGCAGATGAGACACCATGGCCTTGATGTCATCGATGGCCTTTTTGTACATTTCCCCGTTTTGAAGCAGGGTCGTAATATCTTTAAAACTGATTCCAGCCATCGGGAAATCTGGAATCACCCGGATATAATCTTTGTAATTCAACATAATCTCTCCTTCTAGAGTTTTACGAAGTAAAACGGACTCCGTAAGCGTTACTTGAGGTCACGAAATGATACGGAACCTCGTAAGCATTCATTTCGACCGATTGTCCCGGTCACGAAGCTCCCTGCATGCGGGAAATGAACCAGCTCGTGACCTGCGACGTGCTGGCATACAGCAGATGCTGTTCCATTTCCGCCAAGTTCCCTAGCGCAAGGAAATGGCGGGATGAAGCCAAATCACGCTTGGGCGGTTTAGGAATAAAACGGATAAGGCCTTCCTGCCTGTCTATAAAAGAAAGCTCCTCGAACACATCCATCATCTTCGTCACCATGCGGATGCTGCACGATGCCTGCTGACTGAGCCTCGATAAGGCGGTTTCTTCTTGAACGGGCTCGGCTGCGATTCTTGACAACAATATATAGAGCTGCTTGAACTGATCCCTGTCCGGCACAGCGAGTCTCTCCCTCTTATGTACCTGATGAAGCAGAAATACGTTGGACAGTTTCGGAAAAGAAAACAGAACCGCATCCAGCTGCTCCGGCGTCTCCGGCGCGTTCAGCATGAACAGCGTCGTCACGTCGTCCTGGCCGGACCGCTCCTCGTTCGGATGATACGCCAAAATTCCAGCATTCTTATCATATACCCAAAGGGTAGATTCATTCAAACGGATTTTTGCCGGATCCAGAATCTCCCGTTCCAGCACCGCCGCCACCTGCGTCGGTCCCAGTCTGAAGTGCGATCCGATCAGCTGGCTGACCCGGTCGATCTCCTGCCAAGGATCCTTGGATCCGCGCAGGTCGAACACCTGCGGCTGAGTAAGCTTCAGATCCTGCAGCATCAGCTGCGGTCTGCGCGAACCGTTCCATTCATTGACGCTCATTTCCCCGAGCAGATCGAGCTCCGCTCCTTCCGTCAACACTTCGGCCAGCTCGCCTTTGCCGAATGCGACCACTTCAAGGCGGACGCCGTCCTGCTGAACGACCAGCTTGAGGTGCTTGCTGTCACGTCCCATCTTCCGCGTCTCGAGCAGCCTGCAGTTTCGGAAAATAAACTTGGGCACAGGATTGGCCATACCGAAGGGCGACAGCATTTCCATCTCATCGATGACCGACAAGGGAACGTCCGACAACCGCCACTCTCCGTCTGATGCCGCGACGGGAATAAAATCGGATTCGGTCAGAACCCTGGCGGCATACTCGTTCAGCGCCTGCTCGAAGGCGTCCAGCTGACCCCTGTGCAGGCTCATGCCCGCAGCGGACGGATGGCCGCCATAATGGTCCATCAGCGATTTGCAGGAGGTCAGCGCCTCATAGATGTCGAGCCCCGGAATGGAGCGGGCTGACCCTTTGCACATGCCGGTATCCGGATCTATACCCAATATGATGACCGGGCGGTAATACCGTTCCAAAATTTTGGAAGCGACAATGCCGACGACGCCCACATTCCAGCCCTCTCCTGCCAGCACGATCACGTCGGGCACCCGACTTCCATCGGTCTTGGCTATTAGCTGGCTGGTTGCCTCCTGGACGATATCGTCGACCACCTGCTGCCGCTCCTTATTCAGTTCATCCAGCCAATGGGACAATCTTAATGCCTCATCCTCGTCTTCCGTCGTCAGCAAGGCTACGGCCGATCCAGCATGATCCAGCCTGCCGCTGGCATTAATGCGCGGGGCCATGCCGAAGGCGACATTGATTGATGTAACATTCCGCATCGTAATGCCCCCAACTTCCATGAGGGCGCGAATCCCCGGAAACGCAGAGCTGCGCATCTGCTCTAAGCCGCGGCTGACCAGGATGCGGTTCTCGCCGCTCAGCGGCATTAAGTCCGCAATGGTACCGATGGCCACAATTTCCGTCCATTCCACCGGCGGCTGGCCGAGCATCGCCTGGGTCAGCTTGTAAGCCACCCCGACCCCGGCCAGGCCTTTAAACGGGTACGGGCAGTTCGGCTGCTTCGGATTGATCAGCGCATAGGCGTCGGGCAGCACTTCCGGAGGCTCGTGGTGGTCGGTGACGATCACATCCATTCCGAGCGAGTTGGCATACGCAATCTGCTCGACGGCGCTGATGCCGGTATCAACTGTGATGATCAGGCTGACCCCCTGCTGATGCGCCCACTCCAGCGCATGGTTGTGCAGTCCGTACCCCTCATTGGAGCGGTGCGGAATATAGATGTCGTAGGACGCTCCAAGATAGCGCATAAAATGAATCATGAGCGAAGTACTGGACACGCCATCAGCGTCGTAGTCCCCGTAGATTAATATATGTTCGCCGGTCTCGACCGCTTTTTGAATCCGTGGAACAGCCTCCTTCATGCCGAGCAGCAGGAACGGATCATGCAATGCGTCCAGGCTTCCGTTTAAAAACATGGCGGCTTCCTCTGCACTGTTAATTCCTCTGGCCGCCAACAGCGAACCTACCAGAGGAGAAACCGACAGCTCATGTGCCAGCCGTCCCGCCTTCTCCGGATCCGTTTCGGAAGTCCGCCATTCATATTTTGAATCAAACAATCGTCTTCACCTTTCTTTCCCCGCCCCGTCTTCTGTTCGTATAAGTCATGAGCAAGCTATTGGAGCAGTGTCGGCTGCTCATTATCCGTCAGATGATGGTTCGACTTGTACGGATAACCGGGATCATAAGGGACGACCTGGATATTTACGATGCTGACATGCAAAAAACGGTGCATCAAAAGCTTCTTGACCCGGTCGGCGATCTCGGCGCCTTCCTGGACGGTAATCCGCGGATTGACGCTGATCTTCAAATCGATCGTAATGTAATGTCCCTGCTCCGATGCTTTCAGGTCATCCACCGTAATGACGCCGTGAACCCGCTGCACCGTATCGATAAAATTAATCGCGTCCTCCTGCTCGGTCTCCTGCACCAGCTGTCCGTACACGGAGCTGACGATGAGCCTGTAGCCTCTGCGCAGCAGCAGCGCCGCGACGATCAGAGCCGAGATGGAATCCATATACTGCAGCATGGACCACTGAAAGGCGCTGCCGGTCATCGTCAGAATGACACCGATCAATACCGTGATGGACGAATACAAGCTGAAGCGGTGGTTGTCGGCGTACACCGTATGCATGCCGTCACCCTGCTTCTTGGATTGGCGGTACTGGAACTGAAAGAGCGCTTCTTTGACCGCAAGCGAGACGAGTATCGCAATCAGCGTAAACTGCCCGGGTGTCTGCACACGGCCAGAAGCCAGGTCCCGGACCGCCGCTACGGCAATTTGCAATCCGCCCATCAGCACAAGAACCGAAAACAAAATCGCCAGAATCGGCTCTGTTCTTCCGGCCCGCAGATCACCCTGCTGCGCACTCCGAAGCTTTGACGACGTCCGCCATGGAATGCGCCGGGCCAGTGCGCCGGCTGCGTCCGATGCGGAATACAGCGCATCTCCCAGCAGTGCCTTGCTCCCTGTAAAATATCCGACCACGCCTTTGAACAAGGCAAGTAACAGTTCACCGGCAATTCCCGTCCAGACGACGGTACCCGATGGATTTGAACGCTCTATACTCATGAAAGCCTCCCCCCGGCAATCTGAATACCGATTCTGATCTGTTGTTTGAAAAAGATATGACATTCACGACAATAAGTTTAGATAAAGTCAGATAAGTTCCAGCGGAAAAGCCGCGCCCAATCAGACGCGGCTTTCCTTCATAACATTCGCTTCACAAGGTTACGCCTTGGAAGGTTTGGCTGGCTTGGCACTGGTCTTTTGTTTGCTTTTGAATATGAGCCACAGCGGACTGGCGATAAAGATCGAAGAATACGCTCCGAACAACAGCCCGATAACCATCGCCAACGAGAACATCTTGATCGATTCCCCGCCAAACAGGAACAGGAAGAAGGCCGCAATAAACACCGTCAGCGCCGTATACAAGGAGCGCATGAGCATCTGGCTCACGCTCTTGTTCATAATAGCTCTCAAATCGTCTTTGGTCTTCTGCTTGCCGAACCGCAGATTTTCGCGGATCCGGTCGAAAATAACGATCGTATCGTTAATGGAGTAACCGATGATGGTCAATACCGCCACGATAAACGTCAGGCTGACTTCCAATCGGAAGATCGAGAAGACGGCCACGACCATGAAGGCGTCATGCAGCAGCGCCACGATGGCCGCCAGGGCGAACCGCCATTCAAACCGGATACTTACATAGATGATAATCCCGATACAGGAAATCAATACCGAATAGATCGCATTCCGTCCGAGCTCCTTGGCCATTTCCGTATCGACCGTGTTGATTTCGAACGATGCTGTTTTATCCAGCTCTTGGATCGCCGATTTGAGATGTTCACTCTGGTCTTCGTTAAGCTCTTTGGTAAAACGGATGTTGACCCGCTTGTCCCCAGGGGCAACCGTTGCGCCGTCGCTGAGGTGGATCTTATCCAGCAGCGGCTCAATTTCAGCCTTCGTCACGTTCTTCGACAGCTTGACGTCCACATTGGAGCCTGCTTGGAAATCAACGCCGTAGTTTAATCCAAAAGCGGAAAGGGTAATGATTCCCGCAATCGTCAGGACGATGGAGAAGATGAACGCGTACTTGCTCATCTTCATAAAATCGTAATCTTTTTTAAAGTGCACGAATATCACTCTCCTTTACCCCGAACTGCTTCGGCTTCTTCAGCACGCCGGCTTTAACCAAAAGGCTGAGCAGGTAATGGGTGAAGTACACATTCGTGAGAATACTGAGTACGATTTCCACGATCAGTACCAGCGCAAAGCCTTTGACGGCGCCTGTACCGAAGGCAAACATAACCGCTCCAACGATAATGGTCGTAATGTTGGAATCGAGAATCGTACGGAAGGACGACTTGTTCCCTGCTTTGACCGCAGACATGACGCTCTTGCCGTTCCGCATTTCCTCCCTGATCCGTTCATTCGTAATGATGTTGGCGTCAACCGCCATCCCGATACCGAGAATAAACGCCGCGATCCCCGGCAGGGTCAGCGTAAAGTCGGCCCAGACGAAGACGAGAATGAGCAGCCAGGTGTGGGCAATCAGTCCAAAGCTGGCGATGATACCCGGCAGGCGGTACATACCGATCATGAAGATCAGAATCAGGATGGAAGCGATGATGCCCGCTTCGATCGTTTTATGCAAAGACTGCATGCCCAGCGTTGCGCCCACGCTCTGAGAGTACTTCTCCGTCAGCTTCAAAGGCAGCGCCCCGAGGTTGATCGTATCGCGGATCTGGTTCGCTTCGTCAATCGTATAATTGCCCGTAATCGATGCTTTGCCGTCCGTCAGCTCCTGCTGTACGGTCGGAGCGGATAAAAGGGTATCATCCAGGAAAATGGCAAGCTCTTTGCCAAGCAAACGTTTGGTCACGTCGGCAAATTTCTTTTTATCTTTGACTTTGATATCGATTTGCGGCTGGTTCAGCTGGTTATAACCCACCTGTGCACCGTTTTCCACGAAATCGCTTCCGACGAGTTCGATTTTACAATAGAGATCCTTCGGATCTACCGTGCCGTCTTTCCCCGCTTCAGGAGTCTTACATCCATCCGCACTGCGGAAGGTCAGCGACGCCGGCTCCTTCATTTTCTTACGGACATCGGCTTCGTTCGTCACGCCTGCGATTTTCAGACGGATCCGGTTCGTGCCCTCGGTGGTCACTTCAGGCTCGCTCGTTCCGAGCGCGTTGGCGCGTTTCTCCAAGCTTTCCGCCGTCCGTATGAGTGACTCTCTCGTAATCTTCTGCCCCTGCTCCAGCGGCTGGGCCTCATACAGAATCTCAAAGCCCCCTTTAAGATCGAGACCGAGTCGTACGTTGTCGAGCAGCGCAGGGCTTGTCCCAGCCATGACCGCAATCGATACGAGCACGACGATGATGAAAGTGACAATTCTTTTCATGCCGTTCCTAGTTCCCCTTTCGTTCTCAATATTCCTATTATAGCCATGCGCCAAAAGGCAGTCAATTTATCAATATTTGTCGTTTTCCGATTTTACCGTATCCCTCATCCCATTTAACACAAGCAGAAAAAAAGATCCCTTTCAATCGAAAGTGGATCCTTTATATGCGGATATGGTCATAAAATTCATAAACGTCATCACTTTCAAAGAGAGTATATCGTTGACCAGCATGTAGAGCGGAGGAATCCCTTCCTTCTCGTATTTGACGCTGACGCAGTTCCAAATATCCTTGCTGGTTACATGCTCGTAGCCGACGAGTCTGAATTCCTCCGCCTTGCTGCGGCAGAGCGATTCAATCGCTTCCTCCAGCTGCCTGTCGTTCATTTCCTCAGAGCTCACTCTACGGCCTCCTCTCGACTGCCTCTTTCCACGCACGATCTGTTCTGGTTTGTCCTGTTGTCCTATAGTCCATTGTAGCACTGATTTGTTCTGTATTCGACCCCATCGCCTTCGATTCCTTCTTTTGTTCAAATGTTACCGGAAAGGATGAATGAGTTGGGACAGGTTCAGCATATCCATTAAACAAGGTCTGACATTACCAAAAGTGGCAGCACAGCTTCGACACGGGAAGAGGGAGTGGACAATTGAACAAGCATCCTAAACATCCAGGCGTCAAAAAGCAAACCTTTATCCAAGGCACGATGATTTTGCTTGCCGCCGGCATCGTGAACCGCATTCTCGGGTTTATACCGCGCATCGCCCTGCCCCGGATCATCGGCGCCGAAGGGGTAGGGATTTATCAGCTGGGTTATCCTTTTTTCCTGGTGATTATGACGCTGATCACTGGGGGTGTCCCGCTGGCGATCGCCAAGCTGGTGTCGGAAGCGGAAACCGAAGGCAAACCGCAAAATTCAAAGTATGTCCTGCGGGTCAGCCTCGCGTTGACGGTGGGTCTCAGCGTGCTGTTTATGGCTTTATGCCTGTGGCTGGCCCCTTGGATCACGACAACGATTATAACGGATTCCCGCGTGTACTACACCTTTGTCAGCATGACGCCCATGCTCGTTATCGTGGCCATCTCGTCCGTCTACCGCGGCTATTTCCAGGGAAGGCAGAACATGATTCCGTCCGCGACCTCTTCGATTATCGAGACCGTTTTTTCGGATCGTGTGCACGCTGTGGTTCGCCTACCTGCTGTTGCCAAAAGGAATAGCTTATGCGGCTGCCGGAGCCATGCTTGGCGTGATGGCCGGAGAATTTTTCGGGCTGCTCGCCCTGCTGTGGCAGTACCACAGGGACGAGAACTGGCTGTCATCCAGGCAAGCCCGGAGAGAGAAAGCAAAGCAGCACAAAAAAGCCGGCCTTGAAGACAGTTCCGGCAGCCAGGTCAGCCGCGGATTGTTCCACGCCTGCTTGGCATCACCGTACCGGTCACCGCC
>NZ_PCZT01000001.1:34203-45038 GCF_002968895.1 Paenibacillus sp. AR247
AAGACACCTGCCGCCTGATCCGCAGCACGGAAATTTCCGTCTTATTTGCGGTCGATGTAAAGCCGGCCTTTATGGTCGATGGAGCAGAGAAACACGTCTTTAAACTCTTTGATTCCCTGCTGTCGGATCTGATTTTTCAGCCAGAAGCGATTTTTGTTCAGCCGCTCCAAATTGTCGTCCTGTACTTTTCCGTCCATGATGAGCGGGATCGGCAGTATGCCATAGGTAAATTTTCCGCTGGGAACCAGAATTTTTTTACTGCGGTTTCTCGTCGGGACCCGGGACGGATCGGCATATGGGGTTCTATAGGTCTGTTTCGGCTTGCCGGCGGTCTCCTCTGAACGTGAAATGGCTAACGCATTGCCGGCGGGGCCTTGTGGTTTTCCGTTTCGATTTGACTTCCCCTGGGGAACGGGCATGTCGTACTTTTCTCTTTTTTCATTCCGTTTGGATTTAGGAATAACCGTCAACTGCCCGGAGTTTTCCAGAATCGCAAATTCCACATCCGCCACGTTTTCGATACTGCGCCCGCGCAATTGAAGAAGCAAATCGTCCAGATTATACCGATGCTTCCTCATTTCTTCACGGTTGAGCTTGCCTCCTGATACGAGGATGGCCGGTTTTCCTTCGAATAACAGGCGGATTTTCCGGCTCTTCAAGCTGATGAAAGCAATCGTGATCTGAATCAAGACAAGCGTAGCCATCGGAAAGAGTCCGTCCGTGATCGGACGCGCCGTATCCTCCAGCACAAAAACGCCGATTTCAGCAATCATGATCGAG
This sequence comes from Paenibacillus sp. AR247, assembly GCF_002968895.1. Lineage (NCBI taxonomy): Bacteria > Bacillati > Bacillota > Bacilli > Caryophanales > Paenibacillaceae > Paenibacillus > Paenibacillus sp. AR247. The sequence goes on from NZ_PCZT01000001.1 coordinate 34,984, forward strand.
ATGACCAGGTCAAAAATGGACAGCTTCCCGATCTCCCGCTTGCCCATGATCCGGAGGGTCAGGTAGATGATAAAGTACATCAGGACGGTTCGGAAAACAGGAATCAGTATATCGGATATCACGGCCACCCGCTCCTTTCTGTGCCATTCATCATGCCAATTAAGGATATTTTGACCTTTTGGGAACACAGACATTCAGAAGCCGGAGCGATAAATTATTGGAAAATTACTTGTACTACTGGGGCAAGCCGTCACATAAATTTACATTAAATTGTGGAACTATGAAGGGGGTTCTCTTATGCATTTGATCCGTCGCCTGTTCTCTTTTCGGATCTCCAATCCCACTTTGTCGGGACTGTATTATTCCTTTTTCTGGATGATGGTCGGGGCGCTTATTCTTTCTTTCCTGTTGTGGTCCAGCGGCATGAAAGAACAAAGCCTGTCCCGCTACATTTACGTGGTTCATGCTGTCGCCGCGGCATTTGGAGGGCTTGTATCCGGGAAGCGTTCAGGCAGACGGGGTTGGTACCAGGGCGGATTAACCGGCATTTTGTACGGTCTCATGATCATCATGATCGGATTTCTGGCCCTTGACAGCAGCCTTCGGCTTGGAGATTTGCTGTTGATCGCAGCCGTTATTGCTTCGGGAGCCATCGGGGGCATGTTCGGGGTGAATTTAAAAAACAAATCGTAACCATTAAACTCCTCGCATGTGCTACACTAAGTGCACTTAAAGCAAGAGGAGGACGTCCCCGACGTGTTGTATGACTCTATGAATTATATTTCGGCAGCAACGCTTGTTATGGCAATCGGGCTGATCTGGCTGGGCACCCTGCGCAACCCTCTGAGGGCCGGATGGCTGCTGATCCGGGAGTTTGGGACCAATCGTAAATTTTTGGGTCTATTCGCTTTGATGGCTGCGATCCTCCTGTTCAACAGGTACGAACTGCAAATCGAAGCAGGCATGCATGTGAAGCAAGACTTCACTCCATGGGTATTCGGGATCGAGGGGCATTTCGTACAGCACCTGCAGCAGTTTTTTCACAGCCCTTACATTACGCCCGTATCGGTATTTTTTTACGTAGTGGTGTTCCAATCCTTACTGATCGCTATGCTTGGAATCTTTGCGGCCGATGGGAACAAAGCCTTTCTCATGGCTGCCTGCATAGCCGTCTTCATCAATTATGCGGTGGCCATCCCGTTTTACCTCTTCTTTCCCGTGAACGAGGTTTGGTCCTTTCCGCCATCCGGCGCGTCGTTCTACATGCTGGAGGTTTTTCCGAAATTCGAGCAGGCGTACCGGCCGCTATCCGGTATTAACAACTGCTTTCCAAGCCTCCACACTTCGATTTCCATCACCATGCTGGTGCTCGGGATCCGTTCGGGGAATCCACGACTGGCCCTCATGACGCTGGTCAGCGCCGTTATCATCATTTTCAGCATCTTCTACCTCGGCATCCATTGGCTGACGGATTCGGTCGCCGGTACCCTGCTCGGTCTGCTTGCCGCTTCCGCCGGGATCTACTGGGGACGGAGGCTTGCGCACCCGAAGCAGCAAAAAGTAAAGCCCATCGTATCCGATCTCTAATACAAAAAGGCTGCACCCTTGTCCGTAGACAAGCTGTGCAGCCTTTTGTCATCCGTAAGTATGAACATCGGCGACAGCAGCAGAGCTCCCTCTGCCGCTATCGTTATGTGATGTGCCTGGTCTTACTGGAAATGTTGCTTATGAACGCTCTCCCCGTGTAGTACCCGGATCGTCTTAGGACGATTTCTCAGATTCGCCGGAGCTCGAGCTAACCGCGTGGCTGATGGAACCGCGGTCGAAGGTCAGCTTCGTCACGTCGTTCACACGCAGGACCACGATATCGTCCGTAATTTCCATAATCGTTCCGTGCAGGCCGCCGATCGTTACGACCTTATCCCCCTTCTTCAATGCGCTCAGCATGGAAGTACGGGTCTTCTGTTTCTTCTGCTGCGGACGGATCAACAGGAAGTAGAAAATCGCGAACATCAGGACGAGCGGTAAAATCAAGCCGACAAGGCCGCCTCCTCCGGAGCCGCCAGCACCAGCCGCTAATTCAAAGGTTTGAGTTTGGTTGAACATATGCTTTTCCCCCCTTTCAAATACAATACTGCTGTTGAAGCTTAAAACCCTTTATCATTGTCATAAAGCCCATATTGTTCAAAAAACTCATCGCGAAAATCAAGCAGCCTGTCCTCCATAATGGCCTGGCGCACCTGCTTCATCAGATTGATGAGGAAATGCAGGTTGTGGTAAGTGGTCAAACGGAGTCCGAAGGTCTCATCCGCTTTGATCAAATGCCGCAGATAGGCTCTTGAATAGTTCCGGCAAGTATAGCAGTCACATGCTGGGTCAAGCGGGCCAAAATCTCTGGCGTATTGCGCATTGCGAACGACTAGCCGTCCCTGGCTGGTCATGGTCGTTCCGTTCCGGGCGATCCGTGTCGGCAGGACGCAGTCAAACATGTCCACGCCACGGATGGAGCCTTCGATCAGTGCATCCGGCGACCCTACGCCCATCAAATAGCGGGGCTTGTTGTCCGGAAGCAGCGGAACGGTGTAATCCAGCACTTCGTACATCAGCTGCTTGGACTCTCCTACGCTGAGTCCACCAATAGCATACCCCGGGAAATCCATGGAAGTCAAATCACGTGCGCTCTGTTTGCGCAAGTCTTCATACATGCCGCCCTGAACGATGGCAAAGAGCCCCTGATCATGCGGTCTGGCATGGCTGTTCAGGCAGCGCTCGGCCCAGCGGGTCGTGCGTTCCAAGGACTTCTTAACGTAGTCGTACTCGGCCGGATACGGCGGACACTCATCAAAAGCCATCATGATGTCCGAGCCAAGCGCGTTTTGGATTTCCATGGCCACTACCGGCGACAGAAACAGCTTGTCTCCGTTCAGGTGAGACCGGAAATGCACGCCTTCTTCGGTAATTTTGCGCATCTCGCTCAAGCTGAACACCTGAAATCCGCCGCTGTCCGTCAGAATCGGACGGTCCCAGTTCATAAAGCGGTGCAGTCCTCCGGCTTCGCGGATAATGTCATGGCCCGGGCGCAGGAACAGATGGTACGTGTTGCTCAAAATGATCTGCGCATTCATTTCCTTCAGTTCTTCCGGGCTCATTGTCTTGACCGTGGCCAGCGTTCCAACCGGCATAAAGGTCGGCGTCTCGATCACACCGTGCGGCGTGTGCACACGCCCCAGCCGGGCTCCCGATTGCTTGCACGTTTTAATATGTTCATAAGTAATTGCTGCTGCCATGATTAAATACCATCCTCTTATATGCCGATCAACCGGTCTTAATAGATAAACATCGCATCGCCGAAGCTGAAGAAGCGGTATCTTACCTTCACAGCCTCCGCATATGCGTTCAAAATATGCTCGCGTCCCGCCAGCGCGCTGACCAGCATGACCAGCGTCGACTTCGGCAGGTGGAAATTAGTGATCAGGGCGTTTACGACTTTGAACGTATACCCCGGATAGATGAAAATATCGGTCCAGCCGCTGCAGGCTTCAAGCAGGCCGCCTTCAAATCGCGTCCCGATCGTCTCAAGCGTCCGGCAGGAGGTGGTCCCTACGGCAACGATTCTTCCTCCGCGGGCTCTAGCCTCGTTCAGGATATCCGCTGTCTCCTGATTCACCGAGTAATACTCCGCATGCATGACATGATCCTCTACACGCTCAACCGACACGGCCGGAACGTGCCCAGACCGACATGAAGCGTAATGAAAGCGACCGTCACGCCTTTGGCACGGATTTGATCCAGCAGCTCTTCGGTAAAATGAAGGCCGGCGGTCGGAGCCGCAGCGGAACCCTCATGCTTGGAATAGACCGTCTGGTAACGCTCCTTGTCGTCCAGCTTCTCCTTAATATAAGGCGGGAGAGGCATTTGTCCCAACCGGTCGAGAATCTCCTGGAAAATCCCCTGATAGGTAAAGGTCAGCTTCCGCTCACCCATTTCCCCCTCATCCTCTATGACCGCCTGTAGCTCGTCGCCGAACCGGATCACGCTGCCCTTTTTCAGCTTTTTCCCAGGCTTTACGAGCGCTTCCCAGGTGTCCCCCTGCAGATTTTTCAGGAGAAGCACCTCGGCTTTGGCCCCCGTCTCTTCTTTCACTCCGAACAGTCTCGCCGGAATGACCCGGGTATCGTTGAGAACCAGCGTGTCGCCGGGCTGAAGCTCGTCTGCGATATCTTTGAAGGTGCGGTGGGCGATCGATCCGTCCTGCTTGTTCAATGTTAACAGGCGGGATGCCGTCCGCTCCGGCAAAGGAGTCTGTGCGATTAATTCTTCTGGCAACTCAAAATCGTATAAGTCTACATTCATCAGTTCGTCATTCCTTAACAATAGTTACATTCTGATAATAGTGTTTCAAAATGTCCTGGTACCCATACCCGGCGTCCGCCATTCCTTTGGCTCCCCACTGGGAGAGTCCGAGGCCATGGCCGTTGCCGCGGCCCACAAACAGAAACGCTTCCCCGGCTTCGATCCGGCGCGCCTTCGAATCCCCGTTCATGACGATCGTGCCTTTTCCAGCGATGGAAGAAGTCCCTGAAGCGGAAATGACCGACGTGTCGGACGTGCCGGAAACCTTCGTCGTGGTCCCGTTTGCGCTTAATACAGTATAGCTTCCTGTAGGTACAATATCAAACAATGTGCTTGGCAGACCGTTCAAAGCTGAACGGAACATATCGGGATATTTCACATCTAAAATCTGCCCGTTGGCCTTAATTTGGATCGCCCGTCCGGACGGTCCACGCTTGGTGACCTCCAGCGTGCTGATCGTGGAAGGTGCAGCCGTTGAGGTCTTGCCCTTCAGCGTTGCGACTAGCTCGGCCGAAGTATAAGGTCCCCGAACCCAGTCGTAGGTTCCCGATTCCTTCACCTGCTCCAGAACGACGGCGGTATCGCCGGGGTTCATCTGCGCGGCAGGCTCAACGTTCGATTGAATGAGCGGAAGCGGACGTACGTTGGTGTTCTTGGCCGTCACCGTGACTTTTGCAAGTCCGGCAGCCGTCGCCGTGCCCAGTTCCTTGACGTTGTCCTCTCTGACATAACCGGTAATCCCGTTGCTGAGAAGAACGTGGTACCAGGTTTTAGCCCCGTTTTGCGCGGCTACGTCTTCCTTGCTCTCCACGGTGCCGAACGCAGCTCCACCGCTGTTCCATACCTCGGTCGGGTCGGCCGATGCGCCCCCGGCATTGGAAGAGAATACGGCCTCGACAACATTGCCGTTTTGCAGCAGCACTTCGCCCTGTGTAGCGTCTACGGCACCGATGACGCTTGGCGCTTCGGAGGCAACTCCGTTGTAAACTTGGCTGAGCGTCGTATCCACGACATCCGCCACCTTGAACTTATTATTGCTGCTGCTGATCTGGAAAGCAGCATAGCTGCGGGCAGCCACGGCTTGGGCTTTGAGCGACTCCTCCGGCCAGGACGACGGCACTTCGCCGCCGACGACCGCATAGAGGTATTGCTCAAAAGGCAGCTCGTTCACGAGCGCCAGCTGGCCGTTCACCATGCTGATCTCCATGCCGCCCCGGTATGTACGCCCCGATCTTTCCGCCAATTTAATTTGGTCACCGCTGCTGGTAATCCAGCCTTTGGCATTGGTCCCGCTGACCACGATATGTTTCACCGCGGCGGAGCTTCCCGGGCTGCTCCCGGCATCACTGCGGATGATCAGCGCCGGCTGCGATGCATCCACCTCCGACAGCGTAGCCGCTGGAAGCTTTGCGCTTACCGCACTGCGCACCGCCGCAAGGCTGGATGCGTCTGCCGCTTCGCCGACCCATACCGCATAACTGCCGCCGCCGTCTCCGCCCGGCTGAACCGCCACAAACGCATCGGCGCCGGCTGCCTGGATTTGCTGGGCCGCAGCTGCCGCTTCAGCCTCCGATGCATAGGTCCCTGCCGACAAGTGATTGCCGCCGGTCACGACCGGAGTCTGTCCGTTCAGCTGTCCCGCGGCTGTCTTGGCTGTCCGCGCCGCGGCATCGTTAGCCGCCTGCAGGCTCGCATACATGCCGGTATACACCTGATATACTGTTCCGGCACCCGTCGATGCGGTAAAGATGACCGGCTTGTCGGCCGTCGCGTTCAATTTTTTATAAGCATCCGCCGCCGTTTTGGCATCGGAAGTAGCGAGTACTTTCACGCGGAATCCATCCACGCTGAATTTAGCCGTCTCGTTAGCCCCAAAGGACACAAGAGCCGGAGCCCCCGAAGCAGCCGATACTCCTGCAGACCATGACTGTCCCGATGACAGTGTGACGACAGGCGTCGTTGATTTATAGGTACTTCCCAAGTCGAGGAACAAGCCTACGCGGATTTGATCCATGCTCGTTCCCGCGGCTTCTGCGGTCACAGCCGGCAGCTGCAGGACTCCCGTTGCCAGCACGGCAGCCAAAATCCCCTTGCTTCCCCACTGGCCCGCTTTCGTTCTCCACCAATTTCCCACTCGTCATTCTCCTCCCGCTTCTGTCTGAAAATGTGTTCGAACCATTTCACGTCCGGCAGCCTCGTAACAATTACTCTTTACTGGTCTGTCGGCATCGGCAGGCCTAAATGCTGATAGCCCGCAGCCGTCACCATTCTTCCCCGCGGCGTCCGCTGGAGAAATCCGATCTGCAGCAAGTAAGGCTCGTATACATCTTCGATCGTCTGGCTCTCTTCGCCGATGGTGGCCGCGATCGTATCGAGGCCGACCGGACCGCCACGGAAGCTCGTGATCATAGCGTGAAGCATTTTATAATCGATCTGATCCAGTCCTTTCGGATCGACCTGCAGCATCTTCAGCGACTCCTCTGCGATGGCCGGCGTAATCATGCCGTCCCCCCGGACCTGGGCAAAATCCCGGACCCGGCGCAGTAGCCGGTTCGCGATCCGCGGCGTCCCCCTGGACCGCAGGGCGATCTCGTCGGCCGCATCCCCAATAATTTCGATGCCGAGAATGTCGGCACCCCGGGAGACGATGTAGCTGAGCTCATCCACCGTATAAAACTCGAGGCGGCTGACGACGCCGAAGCGGTCCCGCAGCGGTGCGGACAGCAGCCCGGCCCGTGTCGTCGCTCCGATCAAGGTGAACGGGGGCAAGTCCAGCCGCACAGACCGTGCACTGGGTCCTTTACCGATCATGATGTCCAGTGCAAAATCCTCCATCGCCGGGTAGAGCACTTCCTCTACCGTCCGGTGAAGCCGGTGGATTTCGTCAATGAACAGCACGTCCCCTTCCTGGAGATTCGTCAGCAGCGCAGCCAGGTCTCCCGGCCGCTCAATGGCCGGCCCCGACGTCGTCCGCAGGTTCACGCCCAGCTCGTTGGCAATGATATTGGCCAATGTCGTCTTTCCGAGGCCCGGAGGCCCGTACAGCAGCACGTGATCCAGCGCTTCATTGCGCATTTTGGCCGCCTCAATATAAATTTTCAGGTTTTCCTTCACCTGGTTCTGTCCGATATATTCCGCAAGATAACGAGGACGCAGGCTAAGCTCTACCGCCTGGTCCTCCATCATCAGGTTTGCCGATATGATACGGTCATCCATTGCTATCGCTCCTCTTGTAACGCCCGCTTACCATAACTATCCCGCATAGAGCTGCTTGAGCGCCCGTTTCATTAAAATGTCCACCGAATCCCCAAACGCCGTGTCATCCTTGATCTTGTGCCATACCCGATCCAGCTCGACGTCGGTATAACCGAGCGCCTTAAGGCCTTCGCGCGCTTCGGACCAAGCCGATCCGTCCCCTTCCACTGGTTCAGGAACCGCAAACAGCCCTGTCGCCAAGGCCGCCGTCCCAAAACCGTCGAGCTTGTCCTTCAGGTCCAGAATCATGCGCTGTGCGGTCTTCTTGCCGATTCCTGGCAGCTTGGTCAGGAACGTAATGTTCTCCTGATAAATGGCCGTCACGACATGATCCGGCGAGCCCCCGCCGAGAATGCCCAAGGCTACCTTAGGGCCGATCCCCGACACATCGATCAGCTTGCGGAACAGCTGCTGCTCCTCGCGCGTTGGAAAGCCGAACAGCAGAATGGCGTCTTCCCTGACGTGGTGGTGGGTATATACGGTGACCGGACCATCCGTCTTGGTAAACACGAAAGGGTTCGGGCAAAATACCCGGTAGCCTACTCCCTGCACGTCAAGCACAATGTACTCATTCTCCAGATGGACCACAGGTCCTCTCAAAAAATCGATCATTTTCTCAATACCTCATTTATTCTGGAATTTAACGTGTACGAATGGGCGTGGCAGATCGCCACGGCCAGCGCGTCGGCCACATCATCCGGTTTGGGCACCGCCTGCAGCTTCAGGAATTCCTAAAATTCGCAAGTCATTTCTCTCCCTTGGTATAAAGCGAACATATGTATTCGTTCTCTTCATTATAATGTAAAACTTCATACCAAGTCTATGATTCTACTAAAAGAGGTATGCATGCATCCGGGACCAGCCTATATAGACTCCGTCCCTGAAGGAGTGAACGTCCGGATGAGCTCATTGATAAAAGCAAGCATCGCTGTGCTCAGAAACGTCTGCTTCCGGTAAACGATGCCGACCTTTTTCTGGGGGACGGGCTCAACGATCGGTACAGTGCAGATCGAAGGATCGGAGCCTTGTAAAAGGTAGGACCTGGGTAGTATGGTCGCGCCGACCCCGAGCCGGACCATCTGCAGCATGGAGTCCATCGTCGACAGCTCAAACGCCGGTTGAAGCTGCACCCCTGCTTGAGCGCTGTAGCTGTCCACCATTTGACGTACCAGAAACTTTTCAGGAAAAAGGATTAGCGGCACCTCTGTCAGTTGGTCCAGTTTCACAGCTTCTGCGGCTGCAAGGTGATGCTGCTTCGCGACAGCCAGGCACAGCTCTTCAGTATAGAGCTCTTTGCTGACCAGCTGCTCGTCCTCCAGCGGGAGAAAAACTACTCCAAGATCCAGCTTGTTAGCCAGCAAACCGGCCCTCGTTTCCTCCGTCGCCAGCTCCACGACCGAAATCGAGATGCCCGGCTGCTTCTGGTGAAAAGAAATCAGCGTCCTCGTCAGCAGATGGTTGCCTGAGCAGCCGATCGTCAGCCTCCCCCGCTGCATCCCTTTCAGTTCATTGATTTCGGACTGCGCCTGCTCCAGCTCATGAAAAATGTTCAGCGCATGCTCCTTCAGCGTTTGCCCCGCTTCCGTCAAATAGTTCCGTTTTCCGATCCTTTGAAAAAGGGGCATGCCCACCCTCTCCTCGAGCAGGCGGATTTGCTGGCTGAGCGTCGGTTGGCTGATGCCCAATTGAACGGCTGCTTTCGTAAAATGAAGCTCTTCGCATACGGCAAGAAAGTATTCCAGCAGGCGGAAATCCATAAGCCTCCCCCTTCACCCAAACCATAGTTAATAACTATTATTTTAATTGATAACATTGAATTGACCAATCATTTTTTATTCCCTATAGTGAGAATAATAAATTTTTATAGATGAGGTGAGCGTTGCAATGACACAAGAGATCAGCATTCAGTTAACCACCGAGCCGCGAACACGGCCGGACAGCGAGAAGCTTGGCTTCGGCAAGTATTTTACAGATCACATGTTTATGATGGATTATACGCTGGAGAAGGGATGGCATGATCCGCGGATCGTTCCTTATGCCCCGCTGCAGATGGATCCGGCTTCCATGGTATTTCATTATGGGCAGGCTGTATTCGAAGGTCTGAAGGCATACCAAACTTCTACCGGCGAGCTCCTTCTGTTCCGCCCTGACAAAAACATGAAGCGGCTGAACCGCTCCAACGAACGCTTGGGCATTCCTGAAGTGTCGGGCGACTTTGTCATTGAAGCGATCCGCACCCTCATTAACATCGATCGTGCTTGGGTTCCGACGGCTCCAGGAACATCGCTGTACATCCGGCCTTTTATCATTGCAACGGAAGCTTGTCTCGGCGTGAGAGAATCCCACACCTACCAGCTGATCGTCATTCTGTCGCCTGTAGGCGCTTACTACTCGGGCGGCTTGCCCCGGTAAAAATTATGTGGAGAGCTCTTATACTCGTGCCGTGC
>NZ_PCZT01000001.1:45138-47738 GCF_002968895.1 Paenibacillus sp. AR247
TTATACTCGTGCCGTGCAGGGCGGAATCGGGCATGCGAAGGCAGCCGGCAACTACGCCGCAAGCATCAAAGCCCAAAGCAACGCCAAGAAAGGCGGCTACTCCCAGGTGCTGTGGCTAGATGCGCTGGAAAAGAAGTACATTGAAGAGGTCGGCAGCATGAACATCTTTTTCAAAATCGGCGGTAAAGTGATCACCCCGGCCATTAACGGCAGCATTTTGGAAGGTGTGACCCGGGCTTCGGTTCTGGAGCTGCTCGGCAGCTGGAACATCCCGGTGGAAGAGCGGAAAATATCGATTGAGGAGATTTTTGAGGCCAATGCCAAGGGAGAATTGGAGGAAGTGTTCGGCACGGGGACTGCGGCTGTCATTTCCCCTGTCGGCGAATTATATTGGAATGACCGGCAAGTCCTCATTAACAACGGCCAAATCGGCCCATACTCGCAAAAGCTTTATGACACCCTAACGGGTATCCAGACCGGGCGGCTTCCCGATCCATTGAAATGGACGATGCCCGTTTAAGTCCCCATAGGATGAATGCAAAAAAGCTTTCCTGTTCGCCTCATCGCTGGCAGGAAAGCTTTTTTCATTTGCGTTCTATTCCTTTTATCGAAATTCTGTTTAAAGCAAAGAACATCGAACATCCCGGTCTTTACCCTTTTCGGGCATAATCGCTGAATGTGGACAGCACGCTGTTGTATTCGTCAATGTCCTGCACCCGGATGCCGTCATAAAGCTGCTGCACGGCTCCGTCTGGCAAGGAGGATTCCATCGAGTTGATATCCAGTTGGAAAAAGGTTTTAATGACCTTTTCGTGTGTCGGCGGTCCCTCAAACAAGGTCAGATTTCCATCTTTGTCGAGGCTGATGTAAGCCTGTTCCTTACAGGTCGGGGATAGATCCGAAATGGTTTCCTCAAACCGGATTTGTCCCTTCCCGGTAAACTCGCCTTTCCAGGTTGGATGCTCATTCATCAGGGAGTAGATGTCATCGCTGCTCAGTTGTCCGAGCACCTGTTCCTCCTCACCGCATATATAAACTTGGCGAACGGTTACTTCGTTTGTACCCTTCGTTTGATTCAATGTCTTCCAGAATTCCGAATTATCCACGGTGTCATCGGAACCTTCCGTCTGCTCATAATGCTGAAGCGTTTCAATGGCAACCGGCGGTTTCGTGCTGAGCAGGCTCTGTACCTGATCCGGAAGATAGGATCCGAGCCAGACCAAGGCAAGCATTAACGAAGAGATCCCCAGCGTCAACGCTCTGCGTCTCCAACGTCTCCATTGCTTTTGTATTTTCTTTTTGATTCGCGCTGCATTCACGGTAATCCCCTTCTATTCTCTATCTTTTTCCTTTATTGTGACCGGGGAAATACCAAATTATACAGCAAAAAACCACCGAAATTCATTCGGTGGTTGATCTGATCGGGACGACACGATTTGAACATGCGACCCCCTGGTCCCAAACCAGGTGCTCTACCAAGCTGAGCTACGTCCCGTTATTCATCTAAAAATGTTAAAATGCCGGTGAAGGGACTCGAACCCCCACGGTTTCCCTCACGATTTTGAGTCGCGCGCGTCTGCCAATTCCGCCACACCGGCTCGGTAAAACATAAGTACGCGCCCTAAGAGATTCGAACTCCTGACCTTTTGATTCGTAGTCAAACGCTCTATCCAGCTGAGCTAAGGGCGCCCGTAAAGGCAAAAAAAATGGAGCGGACGACGGGAATCGAACCCGCGACCCTCGCCTTGGCAAGGCGATGCTCTACCGCTGAGCCACGTCCGCAAAACCAAAAATAAAACTGGTGAGCCATGAAGGACTCGAACCTTCGACACCCTGATTAAAAGTCAGGTGCTCTACCAACTGAGCTAATGGCTCTTAATTCAAGAGGATTCTCATCCCTGAAGTAAAGATCATGGCGGTTCTAACGGGATACTCTCTCTTCGTTCGAGACTGCGATGCAGCGCTAACGAAGCAGATGCTCCGACGAACCCATTAATTCGGATTCTCATTCCTTGAAGTAATTTAAAATGGCGGAACCGACGGGATACTCTCTCTTCGTTCGAGACTGCGATGCAGTGCTAACGAAGCGAATGCTTCGACGAACCCGTTAATTCGGATTCTCATCCCTTGAAGCATTTAAAATGGCGGAACCGACGGGATTCGAACCCGCGATCTCCTGCGTGACAGGCAGGCATGTTAGGCCTCTACACCACGGTTCCACGGCCTTTGGGATCTCCATCTTAAGGAGATAATTGCGGGGGCAGGATTTGAACCTACGACCTTCGGGTTATGAGCCCGACGAGCTACCGGACTGCTCCACCCCGCGTCATTAAAAGTATTTTGTTATTGGGCCCCCCGAAAAGTATTCGGAATTAACTACGAAGGTTTCTGTTCACTTTTTGGGGATAATGGTGGAGGCTGAGGGGATCGAACCCCCGACCCTCTGCTTGTAAGGCAGATGCTCTCCCAGCTGAGCTAAGCCTCCATAATAAGTGACCCGTATGGGATACTCTCACTTCGTTCGAGACTGCGATGCAGATGCTAACGAAGTAATGCTCCGACGAACCCTTTATGGATTCTCATCCCTGATGCTAATGAAG
>NZ_PCZT01000010.1:0-24908 GCF_002968895.1 Paenibacillus sp. AR247
TAAAACCCGACAAGACGATCCACGTCGTCGGTAATGATGCGTACAGAAGCAAAATTCATGAAAACCCATCCTTCCTATAATCCATGATACAGAACCGTATATTATCATTTTGGGTCATAAACCTTCGTATTGATCTCCCATTCCTTACGGTTACATACTCCGAGTATAAAAAAACGCTACTGACAACAGTATGTCAGTAGCGTTTTAACATTCGTTTATGTTGAACCAACGGGCAGTTATGCTCTTGAGCCGATACTTTAGTTTAACAAATAGGGCTTTTATTCCATGAACGAGCGCTCGTTCGTGATATCGTATTTTAGAATGTCTATTTTCATTCTGTTTCCCCACTTATTTAAAAACGGCGCCGACTCATGTCTTTCAACATGGGCCGACAGTGATTCTTGATCTTGCCACCGCTGGACCGTCAGCATGCGTCCGGCGCGAGCATCTTCCGTAGTAAAGGCATAAAAGAGACATCCCTTTTCAGCTCTCGTGCTGGAAACGACGGACTGAACGTCTGCAGTAAACTCATTCACATCAGACGGATTTAGGTGAACGTAACCCATGAGTATAATCATGGTTACACGACCGTGAGCACAATCTTGCCTTGAATATGCCCACCGGCTGCACGTCCATGCGCCTTGCGAGCATCGGCAAGTGGAAACGTGCTGTCGATAGCGACGCGAACCGTCCCGGCATCAAGCAAGCGCCCTAATTCCGCCAGCTGCTTGCCGTTTGAGCGCACTTGGGTCATCGATACCGTTACACCCAGTTTCGCGGCCTCCTCGGCATCGGAGAAGCCTAGGAACACCGGGAACAAAGCGCCGCCACGCTTGAGCGTACGCAAGAAACGACCGGTGGTCGGACCGCCGAGGGTATCAAGGACGAGATCCATGTCATGCACGACGTCCTCGGGAAGGCTCTTGGTGTAGTCGATGAACTCGTCGGCACCGAGCTCACGCAGGAACGACTCATGCGTCCCCGATGCCACCGCGATGACGTGCGCACCCTTCCATTTGGCCAGTTGTACCGCGAAGTGCCCCACGCCGCCCGCAGCACCATTGACGAGCACCGTCTTGCCGTCCAGCGGCACCGGGCGATGCATCTCCGGTTGAAGCGGGTTCGGTTCATTGTGCCCCAGATCGATCAGAAACTGCCACGCGGTGAGGCCAGCCATCGGCGCCCCAGCAGCGTGCACGTGATCGATGCCAGCTGGCTTGAGTGCAAGGTCCGACGCTGGCGCGGCGACGTACTCAGCATAAGCGGCGCTCTCCCCAAAGCTAGGAAAGCGAACCATGCCGAAAACTTCATCGCCGACGGAGAAATCCTGCACATCCGTAGCTACCGCCTCGACAACGCCCGACACGTCCGACCCTAGAATGATGGGAAAGGGCACAGGCGGCCGCCACTCAGGAGGAAGCGACTTATACCCGTCACGCAGGTACCAGTCGGGGGGATTTATGCCAACCGCGTGAACGCGCACAAGCACCTCACCTGGCTCCAGCTCGGGAAGCGGCGCCTCCTCGTAACGCAGCACCTCAGGGCCGCCGAATTCATGCAAACGAATCGCCTTCATTGTATCTATAGACATCATGCTTTCTCCTTTCATGTAGATGAGTTATACTTACCAGAGCAGTGCTCCGTATAATCGGATCACTGTTCCGTTTAGATTATAAGGAGCACTGCTCCGATTGTCAAGGAGGAATTCTATGCGAGCCGATGCAATGAAAAACTATGAGCATATACTCGAAGTCGCGAACGTCGTTGTAACCGAGCACGGTGTCGATGCATCGCTGCGCGACATCGCTCGCAGAGCTGGTGTCGGGCTAGGCACACTGTATCGTCATTTCCCGACGAGAGAGGCGCTGCTCGAAGCTTTGCTCCGTTCAAGCTTCGACGAGTTTACGACAAAGGCACGTGAGCTCGAAACTGCGAGTTCACCCGATGATGCACTCGTATCGTGGCTACGCGACGTCGTTACATTTACGGGCAACTATCAAGGTGTTGTGGACGTGATGATGGCAGCCAAGGAGGACCCGGAGTCCGCACTCCACGCTTCATGCGTAACGATGCGCTCAGCAGGCACGCGACTTCTCACTCGTGCTCAGGCCGAGGGTCTGGCGCGTAGCGACATGGATGGGGATGACTTGTTCTCGCTAGCTGCTGCGCTTGCGTGGCTCAGCAACCAGCCCTCGTCCGCGCCACGGGCTGAGCATCTCTTCCGTATTATCGCGAGCGCGATCTTGACGGATCGATCGAGCAGCAACCTCAGGGCGCAGCTAAATTAGTGCTACCGGAAAACAATAGCTCCATCATGACACGACGGCAGCCGGCCAAATCGGCTGCCGTCGTTGCGTTAACCTTAGCTTGAAGGGCATGGGGTACTCCCCCTTTAAGGCCCAAATAATCTATGTATTTGCTCCCCGTCGATCAGGAACAGGGGGTTTTTCGTTTTGCCGGCATATCGCCTGCAGCGATGTCAAGAATAGCTGATCGCCGCAAAAATTGCTGGTGGACGCTGAAAGCGTTTTAAAATACCATAACGGCAAAGGGGCCCCTGAAGAAATGTTAACCGCACTCGCGACATGGAAGGAAGGTGAAGCACTCTTGAAGCATGCTCCTCCGGCAGCGGCTTCCGCGCAGACCGCCATTGGCCGCCGATCGGCGTTAGGCCGGTCATTCAAGAAAAACTGGGATTTGTATATGCTGCTTTTGCCGGTCGTCGCCTATTACTTGATTTTTCATTACATCCCGATGTACGGGGTGCAGATCGCATTCAAAGAATTTATTGCTTCCAAAGGGATAACCGGCAGCCCTTGGGTCGGTTTTGCCCATTTCCAGCGTTTTTTTGACAGCTACTATTTTTGGCGGCTCATCCGCAACACGCTTGGCATCGGAATATATGAGCTGATTGTCGGCTTTCCCGTCCCGATCATTCTCGCGCTTCTCATCAATGAAGTAAAAGTAAAATGGTTCAAGAAAACGATTCAGACGGTCACCTATGCCCCTCACTTTTTATCGACAGTCGTCCTCGTCGGCATGCTGATGATTTTCTGTCGCCGAATCATGGAATCGTGAACCTGTTCATTGGATGGTTGGGCGGGGACTCCATTTCGTTCCTGACGGAGGCGAGCTGGTTCAAAACGATCTATGTTTTCTCCGGGGTATGGCAGCAAATGGGCTGGAGCTCGATCATCTATTTGGCCGCCTTGACCGGCATCGATCCGCAGCTGCACGAAGCGGCCAAGGTGGACGGAGCCAGCCGGCTGGCCCGCATCTGGCATATTAACCTGCCGGGTATATTGCCTACGATCGTGATTTTGCTCATTATGAATGTCGGATCCATTCTTGGCGTCGGCTTCGAGAAAGTGTTTCTGATGCAGAACAGCCTGAATATGGAAAGCTCTGACGTGATCTCGACCTACGTATACCGAAGCGGCATCCTGGAAGCGCAATACAGTTTCTCTGCCGCCGTAGGGCTGTTCAATTCGGTTGTCAATTTCATCATGCTCGTCACGGTCAACTACATTGCACGGAAGGCTGGTGAAACGAGCTTATGGTAAAAGAGACGTTTGGCGACAAGCTGCTCAGTTTCATCATTCACGCCCTGCTCGTACTCGCCTTACTCGCCGTTCTGTATCCGCTGTTGTTCGTGCTGGCCGCCTCGATTAGCGATCCTTCCAAAGTTTTGGGCGGAGAGGTGTGGCTGTGGCCGAAGGGCATCACATTCCGCGGATACGAGAAAGTGTTCCAAAACAACGACATTTTGCAGGGCTACGGGAATACGATCCTGTACACCGTTATCGGGACGGCTGTCAACATCGTCATGACGATATTGGCCGCCTATCCGCTGTCGCGCAAAGATTTAGCCGGCCGCGGCTTCTTTACCGCCTTTTTCGTATTTACGATGTTTTTCAGCGGCGGGCTCATTCCGACCTATTTGCTGGTGAAAAATCTCGGCATGGTCAACACGATGTGGGCGCTTATCATCCCGAATGCGCTCGCCATATGGAACGTCATCATTATGCGCACCTTTTTCCAGCAAAACATCCCCATCGAAGTACAGGAATCGGCGCAGATCGACGGCTGCTCCAACGTGCAAATCTTGGTTCGCATCGTCCTTCCGCTGTCGATGCCCATCCTGGCCGTCATGACGTTGTTTTACAGCGTCGCCCATTGGAATTCATTTTTCAGCGCGCTTATTTATTTGACCGACCGGAGCAAGTACCCGCTTCAGCTCGTGCTCCGGGAGATTTTAATTCAGAGCAATTTGAAGGATATGGTGGGAACAAGCGAGGAATCGCTTGCCAAAAGCGTCATGGAAGGCGAATCTATCAAATACGCGGTCGTTATCATCGCCAATCTGCCGGTTCTTCTGCTGTATCCGTTCCTGCAGCGCTATTTCGTCAAAGGACTTGTCATCGGTGCGGTAAAAGGTTAATCCTGCCCAAGAAAGTGTTAAAAGAAAAAGGAGGTTTTTTCTTGAAACCTAATAAAACGACAGCAGCCTTGTTATCCCTCTTCGTACTGCTGAGCTTGCTCTCGGCTTGCTCGGGGGGCGGATCGAACGAAGCGGAAGGCACCCCACCGAAAGAATCAGGCATCAATAAGACGGGCATGCCGATCGTAGCCGATAAAATCAATCTGAAGATGGTGGCCGGGAAAGCGCCAACGACCGCCTCCAACTGGAACGAAGTGATGCTCTGGCAAGAATATGAGAAGCTAACAAACATACATGTCACTTGGGAGATGGTTCCGAACGACAACTTGACGGAAAAGCGTAACATTATGCTGGCCGGCGGCGATTATCCGGATGCCTTCTTTACGGCAGCCATCCCTTCGACCGATTTGCTCAAATACGGTTCGCAAGGCGTATTTATCAAGCTGAACGACCTGATTGACCAATATGCCCCGAATCTCAAAAAGTTATTGGATCAATACCCGGAGGTACGCAAAGGGCTGACGATGCCAGACGGCAATATTTATTCCTTCCCGACCATCTACGACCCGCAGTTTACGTCCGTGCTCGCCGGCGGCAAAATGTGGATCAAGAAAGAATGGCTCGATAAGCTTGGCTTAAAAGAGCCGGAGACGACCGAAGACTTCTACAACATGCTGAAGGCATTTAAAGAAAAAGATCCGAACGGCAACAACCAAGCGGACGAAATTCCGTTCGAGAGTATTGGGCTGCCGGCCATCATGAGCTACTTCAAGGGCGCCTGGGGGCTCGGGACCCGGGGGACAGGCCACGCTAACGTAGATATGGACAACGCCGGCAAGCTCAGATTTATCCCTACCGATCCAAACTACAAGGAAATGCTGGAATACTTGAACAAGCTGTACAGCGAAAAAGCTGATCGCGGAAGATATTTTTACGATCCAGGCGAATCAATTTTACGCGACCGGCGCAAAAGGATTGTACGGAGCTACCATCACGACAAGTCCGTACACGCTGATGAACCAGACGGGATACATAGGCGCCAGCGCGCTCAAAGGTCCTCATGGCGATCAATTGTATTCCGCCGTCGGCTCCCCTCTCGCTGCTCTGGGCGCGTTCGTCATTACCGACAAAAACAAAAGTCCGGAAGCGACGGTTCGTTGGATGGATTACTTGTACGGCGAGGAAGGCAGCAAAATGTTCTTCATGGGCTTCGAAGGAAAATCGTACGAGAAAACCGCCTCCGGCGAACTTCAATATACGAAAGAAATCACGGCCAATCCGAACGGCCTGACGCTCGAGCAGGCGCTTGTGAAATACGTCGTATGGCCGGGTGGCGGTTACCCGAATATGGTGCAGCAAAAGTTTTTCAAAGGTGCCGAATCGCAGCCGGAATCGATCCAGGCGGCGGAGAAGTTCAAGAAATACATGCCGGAGGAGGTTTGGCCGACATTCAACTATACCGCCGAGGAAAGTACAAAAATGTCCGCGCTAACCGCCGACATCAATACGTACGTAACCGAAATGGCCGCCAAATTCGTCTCCGGCAAAGCGTCTTTCTCAGAGTGGGATAACTATGTAGCCACACTGAAAAAAATGCGGCTCGACGAATATATGCAAATTTATCAAGCTGCGTACGATCGGTACAAGAAATAAAAAAACGCGCAGCACCGGAGCGGTGTGGGCCGGGTAAAACGGACTCATACCGGGCGAAAAACGTGGCCGCACGGCGAAAGTGTTAGGGATCGTACACGGGAGAGCGCGAGTTGCCCGGCTGTAAAGCACGGGTATCGATTACTCCCGGAACCGCTAGGGAGGGGCGTCCGATGAACATGATCCGCAGCCAAAGATTTTACAACTTCCTGTTCTCCTATATTGTGCTGGTCGTCGTTCTGCTCGTTGCCGTCAGCAGCGTCGTGTACCAAAACTTTTTCGATACGCTCCGCAAAGAAGTGGAGCATACGACCGTTGGCGCCCTCGGCCAATTTCGGGATGCGGTCGATCTGCGCATGAACGAAATGAACCGGCTTGCCTCCCAGCTGTCGTACAATCCGGTGCTGACCCCCTACATGGCCTCGGACGGAGGATACGGTTCTCTGCAAGCGGTATCTGAGCTGAAGCAATACTTGTCCACGAACCTGTTTATCGAGGATGTCGTGTTATCCTTCAACGGATCAGGCACCAAACAGCTTTATGCCGCAAGCGGAACGTACAAACTCGATCTGTTTTTCAATTCGATCTACCATTATCGCAATTGGAGCCCATCGGAGTTTATGCAAACGGCCGTTACGTTGTCCGCTCCGCTTATGCGGGGGGTTGAACCGGTTCTGTTCAACCGGCTTGAGGAACGGCGGTATGCCACTTACATGGTGCCGATCCCGCTAAACGCGGAAGTCCCTTACGGTGTCGCGCTTTTCCTCATTCGCGAGCAGGCGCTGACAGATTTGGCCCAAGGCGTGCTGACGGAGTCGAACGGCTTTCTGTTCATCCTGAACGAACGCAACGAAATCATCTTCAGTCAATCGCAAGGCGAATCGCCCGAATCCGGCAAACGCCTGCTCGAACGAATCAACGATATTCCGAACCGGTCTCCCTACAGCGAGTTGTCCATGGACGGCCGGAAATATTCGGTGCTTACCCATTCGTCAAGCAACCGTCAATGGTCTTACGTGGCGGTGCTGCCAACCGATCAATGGATGCGGAAAGTGAATGAGAAGCGCGGCATATTCAGCATGACCATCGCAGCCGTTTTTCTAATCGGGGTCGCCATCGCCTTCGGCTTCTCGGTCCAGCATTACCGGCCTCTCAAGCGTCTGGCCGGGATCGTTTCCAGCGAAGCGCGGTCCGAGCCGCTAGTACGTTCGGGCGACGAGATCGATTACATTTCCCGTGCTGTCGGCCTCATGGCCAGCGAGAAGCAGAGCCTGCAGCATCAGCTGCGCAACCAAGGCCGCACGCTCCGCGAGCAGGTGCTGCTGACGCTGCTTAAGGGGAAGCTGAGTACGAAAGCGGAAATGAACGATATTTTGCAATTTTCCAATATCCAGCTCGACAAACCCCACTACGCCGTCATGATTGTGCTGATCGACGATTACAACCGCTTTCGGCAGGACAACTCAGAGAAGATGCAGGAGGTGCTGACGTACAGCTTGATGAAGGTGGTTGAGGAGCTCGCCCTGGAGTCGGGGGCCGGATATGGAGCCGAGCTGATGGACGGCCGTACCATCGCTTTTTTGGTCAATTTGAACGAAGGCTTTGACGATACCGACGTTTTGCGGGAACTGGCCGTGAAGGCAAAGACGTTTTTCCGGCAATATTTCCGGCTTACGGTAACCGTCGGCATCGGGGGCATTTACGATGATTTGTCCTCCGTTCCGCAATCGTTCGTAGAAGCAAGTCATGCCGCAAGGTACCGGTTCGTGAAGGGAGGCGACCAGGTGTTTCTGTTTGCCGAGATCGTGCCCCGCCCAAGCAGAGAGTACGTCTACCCCGTCGAACGGATAGACCGGCTCGTGAAGGCGATCAAGCAAGGGAACATGTCTCAGGTTGAGCCGGTCGTGCGCGAGGCGTTTGGCCATATCGTGGAAACGGACGTGTCGCTCGAGGCGGCGGAATGCATCTGCTTCGATATCGTCAACAATATGATGAAAACGCTCATCGAGCTGGAAATCGAAATCGACGACGATTTGGGGGAAACAATGCAGCAGTTGTTCGTTCCGCGCTTCGAAACGATTGAGGAACTGGAACGTCTCGTCATCTCGATATGCCGCAACGTATGCCGATACGTAGAAGCGAAGAAAGAGAGCAAGAATATTGAGCTGCTGGAGAATATCAAGGATTACGTCGCCCAGCGGTATTCGGATCAGACGATTGATCTCGAATCGATCGCGAACCGGTTCGGCGTCTCACCGTCTTACGCGACGCGATTTTTCAAAGACCATACGGGCTGTCCACTGATGAAATATATCGATTCGATCCGGATGGATCAGGCGAAAAAGCTGCTGAAAACAACAGATTTGCCCCTCAAAGACATTATGAACGAGGTCGGCTACGTCGATTCGACGAACTTCATTCGCAAATTCAAAAAAGCCGAAGGCATCACGCCGATTCAATACCGCAATATTGCCAAAAACTAAACCCGTATGACGACAGGCAGCCACAGTCCGGAAAAGAAAGCCGGAAAGGCTGCCTGTCGTTTTTTGTTATGTTCCAAGTTCATGATAACGTTGGGCGGCAAAATCCTATATTTTAATCAAGGGTTCATGCTCAACTTGGATGGGAAACAGCTTCTGCGCGGTTTCGATAAAGGTTTTGACCGCAATGGTACAGTCCTCCACAGGACCGGAGACGAGGTGAATATCCCGGTAGGCTGCTGGTGAGATGCGTTTGAGGATGAGGCCAGAAGGCAGGTCCAACAGGGACAGCTCAGACATGACGGCCAAGCCTTCGCCTGCAGCAATCATTTGAAGAGCCGTTCTGTAGTTGTAGAGAATGTATTTAATATTGGGTTCTTCCCCGGCACTGTCGAACCATTGCAGGACAGGAGGCTCGTAACCGGCTTTGCAAATCAGCATAGGCTCCTCCCGCAAATCTTCCGGGCTGATGATAGACTTTTCGCTTAAAGGGTGATCATCTCTCATCACGGCATAAATGCCTTCCCGGTATAGTGGATGAGAGTGAGTCGTTTTATCCGAAGGAATAAGAAACCCGACATCGATGACCCGGTTATCCAGCCATTCCTGTATGTCCGCAATGGTACCTTCAAGAATGCTGAATTCGAGCTTTGGATATTGTTGTTTGATATGGCTGATGATCTTCGGAATAAAATAAGAAGCGGCAACCGGAAATGCGCCGATTCGGACGCTGCCGGTTTCCATTCCTTTTTCGCTGGCGATTTCCTGGTCGACCTTATCATACCCTTGAAGAATCTCGCGGAAGATCCGTACGATTCGTTCTCCAACTGGCGTGAGGGCAACGCCCAGACGCCGGTCTCTAATCAGCAGTGTTACTCCAAGCTCGCGTTCCAGAGCGGTGACCGCACGGCTGACGGCAGGCTGTGTCATATTCATCTTTTCCCCTGCGGACGTAAAGCTTCGGGTCTCCGAGATCGCAACAATCAATTGAAGAAGTGATTTGTTCATACCAAATTTGATATCTCCCTCATGATTTATATTCATTTTATTTATGTTAAGGGTTATTGTAACATGACTATAGAACAAGAGAAAGACTTGGAATAGAGTGGGGAGAGGTGTTGGGAATGAAAGCTAAAGCATGGCTTTTTCTAGTATTGGCTAATCTGTTCTGGGCAGGGAATTTGATCTTCGGCAAAGCGGTTACGGCCGATTTCCCACCGGTCTGGGCTTCCTTCCTGCGCTGGGCGATTGCCGCTGTCGTATTAATTCCGATGGCCCAACTGGTGGAGAAACCCAATTGGTTGAAAGTGTGGAGAAATAACTGGGGTCTTTTATTATTCTTTTCGCTAGTGGGCGTTGTGTTTTACACGCTGCTTACCTATACAGCACTTCAGCATACTTCATCGACAAACGGCAGTCTGATCAACAGCTTGACTCCGGCAGTTATGATCGTGTTGTCTCTGCTGTTTCTGAAGGACAAGATTTCGGTGTGGCAGGGAGTGGGACTCGTCTTATCTTTCCTGGGCGTATTAACGGTATTGACGAAGGGACACCTCCTTGGCGTGTTCAGCACGCATTATAACCAAGGAGACGGCATTTTGCTCATAGCCGTGTTCCTGTGGGCCATCTATTCCATTGTCAACAAAAGGGCGCAGCATCTGCCCCCGATTACTTTTGTAGCCTTTACAGCCTTGATCGGCGTCATTTGTATGGTTCCCCTGCTGTTTATGCAGCCTTTGCAGACCGGTCATATCACTGCAATCGGCATTACCGGGGTCATCTATCTGGGTTTATTCCCATCCATCGGTTCGTTCCTGTTCTGGAACCAGGGAGTCAAGGTGCTTGGGCCAGGCAAAGCGGGGATTACGATGAATCTGATGCCGATTTTCACGGCCATCCTGTCTGTGATGACAGGCCAAGCACTACTGGTCTCTCAGATTGTTGGCGGCGTTATCGTGATTGCGGGGATGCTGCTGTCCGCTAACCTCATCCGATCGGGAAAAGCCGGGACGAAACCGGTATGTATTCGGTCAGGCCAGGACTGTGCACATTAGCAATCCATGAGAAACCGGACATGCTGTTGGATGATAAAATGCAGACATAAAGGAGGTTGCATATGGAACGTGTAATCTTGAATATGAATGTGCGAGAAAACCAGGGAGGAGAGTCAGTCGCATGGCAAAGATCGTTTTCGCATTGAACCAGTCTCTGGACGGATTCGTCGACCACGACCACCCGGCATTTCAGCCCGACCCCGTGCTATTCCGTCATTTCATCGACGACGTGCGCGGCCTGGCGGGCTGCCTGTACGGGCGCCGAATGTACGAGACCATGCGCTATTGGGACGAAGACCATTTGGAATGGGATGCGCCGGAACGGGAATACGCAGCGGCGTGGCAAAGCAAACCGAAGTGGGTGGTGTCGAGGACGTTAAAGTCCGTCGGTCCGAACGCTTCTCTGATCGAGGGCGACCTCGCAGCGGCCATACGTGGGCTGAAGGCTCAGCATGAAGGGCTTCGCCGGTCCACGGCCGCCGCTGCGCCTCGTGGCAAGCGATCGAATTGGCGAGAAGGTGATCAGGTTGACCTACGTTCCAGCTTAGTTGTGCGGTTGACTCAGCGGCCTAAAGGGCACGTTACTTTAATAGGGATTCTCCGGCTGTAGCGGCAGTCAGAGGATCCCTTATTTCGAGGAATGGGAAAAGCCAAGAGGGTGGACATCACCTTCTTGGCTTTTGTGGTGTAGTGGCGGTAGAGGGGGCCTTGAAAAAAGGTTTACAGATCGACTACCCAGTTGCCCATCATCTTGGCGACTTCCGGATCGTGGTAGGATAAGAAAAGACTTTCCCGTGTATCGAGGGTGGAAATTTGTTCGATATCGTCCGCGCTCAGCTCAAAATCGAAAATGTCGAAGTTCTCGACGATCCGTTCCTTGCGCACCGATTTGGGAATGGCAACGACTTCACGCTGAACAAGCCAGCGCAGCACGACCTGGGCGACGGACTTATTGTGTTTTTCCGCGATCGAGGCTAGCACTTCGTTGCCGAACAAGTTGTTGCGTCCTTCAGCGAACGGCCCCCATGACTGATGCTGCACTCCCTGCTCTTTCATAAAAGCGGCGTTCTCGATTTGCTGGTAGAACGGGTGCGTTTCGACCTGGTTGACGGCGGGCACGATTTCGTTATGCACGATAAGGTCCATTAGACGATCGGGCTGGAAGTTGCTGACCCCGATCGCTTTGATTTTGCCCTCGCGGTACAGGTCTTCCATCGCACGCCAAGCGCCGTAATAATCGCCAAAAGGCTGGTGAATCAGGTACAGATCGAGATAGTCGAGCTGCAGCTTCCTCAAGGATTTGGCAAACGCCAGCTTGGCGCTCTCGTAGTTGGCATCCTGAACCCAGAGCTTGGTCGTGATGAACAGCTTCTCACGCGGTACGCCGCTGCGCTTGATTCTTCAGCATCGGGAATCTGGTAGACGCCGAAGCCGATGATCGGCATTTGTACTCCGTTATTTAAAGTCACGGTTTGCATTGTAATTCCTCCCATGGTTGAAATGTAATACGGCAAACGGCCGCGAATCCCGGGAATCGGGCACCTCGGCGGGGCTTCCGCTTACGGCCGGTTTGCTTTACAATAAGCCTACTACCTTCGTGTAACACGAAGGCAAGCCGTTCTCAAAAATTTATTTTCCAAGGGGGATTACCATGCATACGGTCAAAGAAGTCGCCCTGATCACGGGACTTACCGAGCACGCTGTGCGCTTTTACACGGATAAAGGTCTGGTGCCGAGCGTACAGCGCGATAAAAACAACATCCGGATGTTCGACGAAGAATCGATTAACTGGCTGCTTGGCGTCAAATGCCTTAAGCAATCCGGGATGCCGATTGAAGTTATCAAAACGTACGTCGATCTCTGTCTCGAAGGGGACTCGTCTATTCCACAGCGCTACACCCTCATCATGGAGCATAAAGAAGCCGCGCGCGCTAAGCTCGAAGAAGCCAAGCAGCACGTTGCCCATTTGGAACAGAAAACGGCCCTCTATCAGGCCATTCTGGAGCACCGCTCTCCAGACACGACCAATCCCGCCAACTGGGACAACATTGAGCATATGCATGGCGACGTATTTTACACGCCTCCTGCTCGGAAGGCGTGAGAGATATTCTTGAGCGGGTCAAAGGCGTTAGCAGAGGGGCAGTGAGTTGGCAGTTCTACAGATAAACCACAGAGTTTGGAGGTGTAATTAGGAAATGGAATACATTCTAATCATCATGTCTCTCCTGATCATCATAAATTTATGGGCTAAGGTGAGTAAATTAGAAGGTCGCATAAAAGGAATGCAATATACGATAAACCAGTTAACCCATCAATCGGGACTGCCTGAACATCCAATAAATGATGAACTTCGTCAGTTGATAAAAGAGGGTGAAGACGTAAAAGCGATTAAAAAAGCAAGAGAAACTTTAGGCCTTTCCCTGTTAGAAGGTAAAGAATATATTGATAAGTTGAAATCTGAAACCAGATAATGCTGGATAAAGCCAAGAAGGGAGTTTGACCTTTCTTGGCTTCTTCGTGTTTGAATAAACGACCAGGGCGAGCGACAAAATTTATTTTACCCGGGTAATATTGACTTATCTATTTTTACCCGGGTATAATTAGTGAAGAAATCAGAGAAGGAGATACAGGTATGGGAAATGACCTAACGCGATTTTACTGCACGGCATTTTTGGGTGTGAGAGTCGTCGCCAGTGGTTCGCTACAGCACGTTGTTTCTACGGTAAAGGATACTCTGGATGACAGGGGCCTCACACAGCTGCTTATATTTGACGATACCTCGGGGAAGCAAATCGATGTTGATTTTCGCGGGAAGACAGACGACGTGCTCAATCGATTAGGAAAACAGTTCGGTGACTTGCCTCCCGATACGGAAATGGAACATCAGCCTGCACGGCGGGTCGGCCGACCTAAGCTGGGGGTTGTATCCGGTGAGGTTACGTTATTGCCGCGGCATTGGGAATGGCTCAAGAGTCAACCTGGAGGGGCTTCGGTAACATTACGAAAACTCATTGATGAGGCTCGCCATGCTGGAGGAGAACAGAGCAAAAGACGAGAGTCCCAAGAAGCGGCATATCACTTTATGACAGCCATGGCCGGGAACTTTCATCATTACGAGGAAGCGCTGCGGGCACTGTATGCTGGAGATTTGGATCGTTTTTACCACGTTATCGATGACTGGGCACCTGATATCAGAGACCATATCAAAAAATTATCCGCTAATGCATTCCCTGAAGAGAGCTTTTGAATGAAAGC
The DNA here is from genome assembly GCF_002968895.1 of Paenibacillus sp. AR247. Lineage (NCBI taxonomy): Bacteria > Bacillati > Bacillota > Bacilli > Caryophanales > Paenibacillaceae > Paenibacillus > Paenibacillus sp. AR247. The sequence continues at coordinate 13,881 of NZ_PCZT01000010.1, forward strand.
ATGTGAATGGAGGAGAACATGATGATGAACACTTTGAAAGTCAATGGCATTGATTTGGCCTATGACAGTTTTGGCAACGAAAATGACGAGGCGATCATCTTAATCGCCGGGCTTGGAACCCAGATGATCCGATGGACGGTTCCGTTTTGTCGGATATTAGCGGCGCGGGGCTTTCGCGTGATCCGCTTTGACAATCGCGACGTTGGTTGCTCGACACACTTTAGCCATTACCAGACGCTGGATTTTGACGCGCTGGCGGCTGCTCTCATGTCGGGACAGCGTCCGGACATCCCTTACACTCTCGACGACATGGCCAGCGATGCTATCGGACTGCTCGACGCCCTTTCCATTGACCGGGCACATTTCGTTGGCAGGTCGATGGGCGGAATGATCGCCCAGGTTGCTGCCAGTGAGTACCCTGAACGGGTTTTATCACTCACTTCCATCATGTCCAGTTCCGGTAATCCTGCCCTTCCGCCAACTTCCCCGGATGTCATGGCGATGATGACTCAACCGGCGCCGAACCCCTTTGAGGATGAAGCAGGATTTTTGGCGCACAGCCTCTCTTTTGCCAAACGCATTGCCGGCACTGGCTATCCGTTTGAAGAGGACGCTTATCGGGCACTTATTCTGGAGGAAGTCCAGCGAGCCTACGATCCAGGCAGTATCGGACGACAAATTGCTGCGATCGCTGTCTCCGGTGACCGTCGTCCACGGCTGGCGACGATCAAAGTACCCGCACTTGTCATTCATGGGGCGGACGATCCCATGTTCGTCCCAGCGTGTGGCGAAGACACGGCTTCGGCCATCCCTGGCGCCGAGCTCATGTTGGTTGAGGGCATGGGACACGACTTACCGCATCAACTGTACGAAGAAATCGCTGATGGCATAGAGCGGACGGCTCGCCGCAATTGACACGCGTTCCTGAAGAGCGACCAACCGGAGTCCGCGGTGCCCAGAGGGCTATGCAGGCTCAGGGACGCAGTGCTGATCACAAGAGATAGACCGTAAACCTTTGTAAAGGGCGGTCTATTTCTTTTTAATGCAAATTTGATTCACCAAAGGCGAAGCTGTTAGCATAATACCAAGGGAACAAGGAAACGTCATGTTTTTCCTTTTATTGTCTACACTAAGCATAACGGTACGCCACTAGCTTAAAAAACTTATACATCACCATCTTTCCTTGAAGGGGGACATCTGTTTTGGATGCGCAGTTTCTAGATTTATTGGCCCAGCAATATGATACGGAAGAAAAAGTGATCACCGAGATCATCAACCTTGAAGCAATCTCCAACCTCCCCAAGGGAACCGAGCATTTTGTCAGTGATTTGCATGGAGAGTTCCAGGCTTTTCAGCATGTGCTCAGAAACGGCTCGGGTACCGTCAAAGAGAAAATCAAAGATTTGTTCCGTGAGGAATGGACGGATCAAGAAATCAGTGATTTTGCGGCGTTAGTATATTATCCGGAAGAAAAAATACAGCTGGTTAAAGGAGACCTGTGCAATAAACAAGCTTTGAACCGGTGGTATCGGCAAACGATAGAACACATGCTTAAGCTCATTTCTTATGCCTCTTCCAAATACACGCGCTCGAAATTGCGTAAAGCTCTGCCGGAGCGGTTTGTATATATTGTCGAAGAGCTTCTGTACAAAACGGATTTGACCCACAATAAGGATCCTTATTATGAGGAAATATATCGGCAAATTATCTCCTTGGGGCAGGCGGACAAGCTCATTATCGGCCTTGCTTATACGACCCAGCGCCTGGTGGTTGACCATCTTCATGTGGTCGGAGATATTTATGACCGCGGGCCGGAACCGGATAAAATTATGGACACGCTGATTAACTATCACTCTGTAGACATCCAGTGGGGAAACCATGATGCCCTGTGGATCGGCGCCTATTCGGGTTCCCTGGTCTGCCTTGCGAATATTATTCGGATCTGCGCCAGATACGACAATCTGGACATCATCGAAGACGTATACGGCATCAACCTTCGCCCACTGCTGAACTTGGCGGAGAAGTACTATGATGACAATCCGGCCTTCAGACCTAAGCTGCAAGCGGACCACAACGTATCGGAGTCGGAAATTCTGCAGATTACCAAAATTCATCAAGCCATTGCCATGATCCAGTTTAAGCTTGAAATCCCGATTATTAAGAGACGCCCTTACTTTAATATGTCTGAAAGGCTTTTGCTGGAGAAAATCGATCACGACAAGAATGAAATCAATATTGGCGGGAAAACTTACCCTCTGGAAAACACCTGTTTCGCTACCGTAAACCCGGAGCAGCCTGAACAATTGTTAGAGGAAGAGCAGCAGGTGCTGGAAAAGCTGCTGTTCTCCGTTCAGCATTCCGAAAAGCTGGCGAGACATATGAATTTTCTGATGAAAAAGGGCAGCCTTTATTTAAAATACAACGGGAATTTGCTCATCCACGGCTGTATTCCTCTGGACGAAGAAGGAAACATGGAAGAAATGCAGATTGAAGACCAACTGTATTCGGGCCGTCAGCTGCTCGATGTTTTTGAATATTATTTACGTTACGCCTTTGCGCATCCGGAAGAGACGGATGATTTGGCTACGGATATGGTGTGGTACATCTGGACAGGGGAGTGCTCCTCGCTCTTTGGAAAAAGAGAAATGACCACCTTTGAACGGTATTTTATCCAAGATAAAGAAACCCATAAGGAGAGAAAGAACCCTTATTACCATTTGCGTGAACATGAGGAGATCTGCCGGAAAATCCTGCTGGATTTCGGACTGAATCCGGATCATGGACATATCATTAACGGCCATACGCCGGTTAGAGAAATTCGTGGAGAGAACCCGGTTAAAGCAGGCGGGAAAATGGTCGTCATCGACGGCGGTTTTTCCAAAGCTTATCAGTCTACGACGGGCATTGCCGGATATACCTTGCTGTATAATTCCTTTGGCATGCAGCTCGTCGCCCATCAGAAATTCAATTCCAGAGAAGATGTGTTATGTAACGGGACGGACGTATTGTCTGTAAAAAGGTTGGTGGACAAAGAACTGGAGCGCAAGCTGGTGAGGGAAACGAATGTCGGGGAGAAGCTGCAGCAGAAAATATCCAATTTGAAGAATCTCCTGGAATATCGCTATATGAAATGAAATTGCTGCTAAACGAACCGACTGCTAAATATTAATGGGCCGCCCGAGGGCGGCTTTTCTATTTTTGAAAATGTTTTGCCGCCTGCTTCACCCTGACATAATGCTGTCAAGGTGGGTGGTCTAATATTAGTAATGTAAGCAAGACAAACGCCAACCCATTCGAGGAGGAAAATAAAATGCCCACAGTTAACCCGAATTGTTACGAGGTAAGTGAAGCGATCCATCCTTTCCATATCGCCGTGCCACAGGATGATCTTGATGATCTTCGGTATCGTTTATCCCGGACGCGGTGGCCTGAAACGATGAATGGGGCCGGCTGGAAATACGGCATTTCGCTCGACTACATCAAAGAGTTGGCGTCCTACTGGCAGAATGAGTACGATTGGCGGAAATATGAGGCGCAATTGAATGAGTATCCGCAGTTTACAACGACGATCGATGGAGCACAGATCCATTTCATGCATGTTCGCTCGCCAGAGCCAGATGCATTTCCTTTACTGCTTACCCACGCTTGGCCCAGCTCGATTGTCGAATTCCTGGAATTGATCGGACCGCTAAGCGATCCGCGCAGCCACGGCGGCGATCCGGCGAACGCATTCCATCTCGTCATCCCTTCCGTTCCCGGATTCGGCTTCTCGGGTCCGACGCTCGGCTCCGGTTGGAATATTGCCCGCATTGCAAAGGCGTGGGATACGTTAATGAAGCGTTTGGGATATACAGAGTACGGATCACACGGCAGCGACTGTGGTGCACTCGTGTCCAGAGAGCTTGGTATACAAAAGCCGGAAGGCCTTCGCGGCATACACGTGCTGCAGTTATTTTCCTTCCCTTCTGGAGATCCTGCCGAGATGGCGGGTTTATCGGAGGAAGATCAGAAGCGGCTTCAATTTCTGGCGAATTTTCATGAACGGGCGGGCTTTAATTCGATCCAATCCACCCGGCCGCAGACGCTCTCCTATGGGCTTGCGGATTCGCCGTCAGGTCAGCTCTCTTGGATAGCGGAGTTATTTAACGGATTCGGCGATCATGTGGATTTTATTGACAAGGATGCACTCCTGACGAATGTCACTCTGTACTGGTTGACCAATACGGCGGAATCGTCCGCCCGGTTATATTACGAGAACGCGCATCAGCAGCAGGAGCCGCAAGGACCGAATACGACTCCGACAGGAGTGGCCGTGTTCGGAGATGATTTCAAATCGATAAAACGGTTTGCCGAACGCGACAATACCAATATTGTGCACTGGTCGGAGTTTGAGCGCGGCACCCACTTTGCCGCTATGGATGCGCCGGATCTTCTGATTCCCGACATCCGGTCATTCTTCAGCCGATACCGCTGATATCAGGGATATGGGGAAAAGCCAAGAGGGCGAAGATCGCCTTCTTGGCTTTTTCATCAAACGACATTCGACTGCTCGGCAAACAGCTTGGGCTGCTCCAGTTAGCCGTATGGAAAAGAATCCAGATAAACAATATACTGTATAGAATGAACTAAAGAAATGAATGTCATAGATCTATATCACTATAACTGTTTTTTATTGAGGTGAATATCAAATGGAAGAAATCGATGATTCAAAACAAATTGTATTACAAATCGGCGGTGCCTTGAAAAAGTACAGAAAAGAAAAAAATATGAGCTTAGACGACTTAGCGGAGTTAACGGGCGTCAGCAAACTTACTCTGGGGAATATCGAACGTGGCGAGACAAATCCAACGTTGGGGATGATATGGAAAATTTCAAAAGGCATATCTTTGCCGCTATTGGCTTTGTTCAAATCAGAAGAACCTGTTAGTTTGTATCGAGCTGGGGAAGGACTGCGATTTTCTAATGGTCAAAAAAATTGGATCATTGAACCTGTCTTTAAAAGCAACGATATTGAAATGTGTCGGGCATACTTACAGCCAAATAGCTCGTATTACCCTGAAGGTCATCACGTGAATACAACGGAAATTGCGACAGTCATGACGGGTTCCATTGAAATACAAGTCAACGGAGAGACTTACACATTGAATCTAATACGATACGATGAGTTTTCGTGCAGATTATGCTCACTCTTATACGAATCCTACGAATAGTGAAACCGTACTCCATATATCCTTAAAGTATGGTTTCTAAAAATTGAAAATTCCTCTTATTAAATACAACTCCGAATTCCATGATGGGATTCAGAGTTGTATTTTTGTTTTTAGATGAGCTTTGATTTACTATAAAATACTTCTTGTTAAAAATAGTATACTATAATATACTTTTGTTGTTCGCGCGAATGTTATTGCATCGTTTTTTCATTTTTATCAATCGAAGAGGAAACAAATCATAGGCATGAATTCAGGAAGGAGAATTGAAGAATGCCGAAACAAAATATAAAAGGGGTACCATCCTCTATAGGGCTGATCATTCTCGGCATTATTGTTATTGCAGCTAATTTACGTACTCCCTTAACCTCTGTCGGTCCTTTAGTGAGTCTCATAAGGGATGACGTTCATATTTCAAATACATTAGCGGGCCTGATCACAACGGTACCCTTGCTTGCGTTTGCTTTATTATCTCCTCTAGTACCGAAATTAGGACGAAAGTATGGGGTTGAACGTATCATTTTGATGGCCCTCATCTTCCTGACAGTTGGTATTGTAATACGTTCTTTGTCTGGCGCAGTTGATCTGTTTATTGGAACAGCCATTCTTGGATTCGCCATTGCCGTGTGTAATGTATTATTGCCAAGTATCATCAAAAGGGATTTCCCGAATAAAATTGGCTCCATGACAGGTGTTTACTCCATTTCAATGAGTTTATGTGGAGCAATCGCATCGGGAATCAGTGTACCGGTAGCCGTGAACGCAGGTCTAAAATGGCAGGGAGCATTGGGAATATGGGGGATGCTAAGCTTTGTTTCGGTCCTCTGTTGGTTACCCCAATTAAGAAATCAAACGAAGCAAACGGCCACGACGAGTCAACAGGTGGCCGGCAACGAGGTGAATGTTTGGAGATCCCCGCTTGCCTGGCAAGTAACCTTGTTTATGGGGATACAGTCCATGGTTTTCTATGTGTTGATCGCATGGTTGCCTGAAATTTTAAAGCAGCAAGGAATTGATTCCAGCCAATCCGGATGGTACCTCTCGATCATGCAGTTGGCTATGCTTCCGTTTACCTTTATTGTCCCCGTTATTGCTGGGCGCATGTCTAGCCAACGTTTGTTAGTAGTCATCACAACCATTTTGCTGTTGACGGGAACGCTCGGGATCCTTTACGGCAGCTCCGATATCATTCTGTTATGGATCATCTTACTCGGAATTGGTGGAGGCTTCGCCTTTAGTTTGTCCATGATGTTTTTCGGGTTACGTACTGAAAATGCGCATCAGGCAGCAGAACTGTCCGGCATGGCACAATCGATCGGATATCTGCTTGCCGCAATCGGTCCTGCCCTTATCGGATATCTGCATGATACGACAAATAGTTGGAATCTACCGCTTTTCATTCTGCTTGGCGCTTCGGTCTTACTCCTTTTAGTCGGTTTAGGCGCAGCAAAAAACCGTTATGTTGGTAGCCGAAATCGTTACGAGCTGCCACGGAAAGGATGATTGGAATGTTTGACAAAATTATGGTGGCGATTGATCAAGCTGAAATAACGAACAAGCTCCTTGATGCAGCCGTTGAAATAGCCCAAAACAAACAAACGCAAGTTACCTTGGTTCATGTCAGCCAGGAATATGTGTCGAATGGCATGACATATGTACCAGAGAATTTCTTGGAAGAAATATTGAACGAAATGGAGAAAGCGGGTTTGGAACAGCTGCAGCAAGCAAAATCTAAATTGAAATCTGCGGGGATTAACCCGGAAACCGTTCATCTTAAGGGTGATCCTGCACATGAAATATTAAATTATGCGAGGGATACCGAGCAGCAACTTATTATTATCGGAAGCCGTGGGCTAAGGGGCATCAAAGAAATGATGCTTGGAAGTGTCAGCCACAAAGTTTCACAGCTATCCAATTGTCCAGTCCTCATTATGCATTAGCTCAATTGAAGATGCAGGGAAGAAACGCAACACCAAATGGATTGCTCTTGCAACCCGAAGGGCAAGTAGCTCTTATGAAGCCATTGGATATGAAACATCGGTTAATGTCATCTGTCAGCAGGGGATATGGGAAAAGCCAAGAGGGTGAACATCACCTTCTTGGCTTTTTTGGTGTCGTCATAAGCCTGATCGGGCGATTCTATCAAAAATATTATGTTTAGATTCCAGGCAAGTCGATTGTTAGATTCGTTGCATAAACCTATAATGGAGAGTGACATAGAAGGAATAAAATAACAGATGGATAGATGAATAGAAAAACAAGGAGAGGTCTATGTGTACCATGTGAAAAAAATATGGAGGTTATTTCTGTGTTTGATCATTATAGCGGGGGCGCTTCCTTTAACAACAATCAATAAAGCGTCCGCCAGTGATGAAGCAGCCGCTGTCCAGACGGCGGGGAGCGTGAACACGCTAGCCAGCGACGGAGCGGCTAGTTTAGCCGAATCCCCCTCTCAGGGAACGAGCGAATCTGACACGGAACCGCTAACGGCTACCGTTGTGGTGGCCAAGGATAAGCTAGTCATTGGGGATTCTTCAACGGTAACGATCACGTTCTCGGAAGCGGTGACGGGTTTCACGATTGCTGATCTAAAGGTGGGTAACGGCACATTAGGTCCCTTAACCTCTTCAGATGACGGCATCACCTGGGTGGCGACGCTGGTTCCGAGTCCGAACAGCCAAGCCAAGGATAATGTCATAACGCTCGACTTAGCGGATGTGAAAGATGCCTCAGGCAACTTGGGAGCGGGAACTGCGAAATCCAACAACTACGAGGTTGATACACGGCGCCCATCGGCCACCGTTATGGTTGCCGACGATAGGCTAGGCATCGATCAGACTTCATTGGTAACGATCACATTCTCGGAAGCGGTGACGGGTTTCAAGCTTTCCGACATGACTGCGGAAAACGGCATATTAAGTGAATTCAGTACTTCAGACAACATCACCTATACGGCAAAGCTAACGCCGACTTCCGGCATCAACGCCACGAACAATGTCATAACACTCGCCTTAGCAGGTGTAATAGATAAAGCAGGTAACCCGGGAACGGGAACTATCGATTCGAATAACTACGAGATTGATACACGGCGCCCAACAGCCACGATCACGATTGCCAATTCCAAACTAATGGCCGGCCAGACTACAACCGTGACGTTTACGTTTTCAGAAGTGGTAATGGGTTTCGACTTATATGACCTGACGGTGGCTAATGGCACATTAAGTAACCTCAGTTCGAGTGACGGCGGCAAGATGTGGTCGGCGACCCTGACGCCGGCCTCGGGTGTACAGGAAAAGACCAATGCTATCAAGCTTGATTATACAGGAGTGGCGGATCTCGCCGGCAATGCGGGTGTAGGAACTATCAATTCCGCCAACTACGAGATTGATACTGTGCGCCCAACGGCCACCATTGTGGTTGCCGACAATGAGCTAAAGAAAGGCGAAACCTCACTTGTGACCATCACTTTCTCGGAGGCGGTGTCAGACTTCAACTTATCCAGTCTTACGGCGAGTAACGGGACACTAAGTAATCTCACTTCGATCGACGGGGGAAGGACTTGGAACGTTACGCTGATGCCTAAGGCCAATGTTAATGCGGCTGACAATTTCGTTACGCTCGACAACAGCACGGTGCATAATGCGGCCGGCAATTCATTGGGGGAGGGAGTAACAAAATCCAATCCCTATACTGTCGATACGGTGCTGCCATCTGCGGCATTGAGCCATTTGACCATATCGAGCGGCACATTAAGCCCTGCTTTTGTACCCGAAACGACAAGCTATACCGCCAATGTTCCTTATGCTGTATCAAGCCTAAAGGTAAACGCGACAACGCAGGATAGCAGCGCCACGTTGACCGTGAACGGAAGTCCGGTTGCCAGTGGGCAGCCAAGTCAAGATATTTCATTAAGCGTAGGTGCAAACTCCATTAAAGTGGTTGTCATAGCTGAGGATCAATCGACCAAGACCTACACGATCTCCGTGACACGTGCTAATCGCGAGACAAATGAGGGCGGGAGCAGCGACAATGGGAGCAGTGGTAGCGGCAGCAGCAACGGTGGCAGTAGCAGTGTAAGCAGCGGCTGTTCTACAACACCGGTAATCCCGAACGATAACAAAATAATCTCCACGGATGGTCAATTAACCCTTCCTCCAGGTAAAGCGGGAGAGGTTCGATTAGGAGATGCCATCACGATCTCTGTTCCAGCTTGTGCGACAAAGCAAGAGCTGAAATTAGCGATCCAAAAAGTAACGGGCACTCATCAATTTATAACTCATAATGAAATTTTCCTTAGCCCGGTATTTGAGCTTTCAAAAAATGTACCGGCATACTTCGATAAACCGGTAACGTTATCTTTTGCATTTGACCCGGCAAGCTTGAAAAGCAATCAAACGGCGGCTGTTTTTTATTATGATGAAGCGAAGAAAATTTGGATCATGGTTCCGGCCGGCAGGGTACAGGAAAACCGCATTGCTGTTACTGTCGATCACTTCACAAAGTTTGCAGTACTCGCCATTGATCAGGTAACCGGGTTAACCGTCGTCAGCAACCCGGCGGAATTTGCCGATATCTCCGGACACTGGGCAGAAGCCAGCATCAAGCAGGCGGCAAGCACCGGAATCGTCACCGGTTATCCTGACGGCACGTTTAAACCGGGCAAGACGGTCACCCGCGCAGAGTTCGCAGTAATGCTCATAAATACGCTAGGCCTCAAAAAGACAGGAGCTGAGCTGACCTTTATCGATTCAGCCAGTATCGGTGCCTGGGCACACCATGCGGTCGCACAAGTGGTGCAGCTAGGCATGATGAAAGGATACGAAAACGGTACTTTCCGTCCCAACGCAGAAATCACCCGCGCGGAGATAGCCGTCACCATTACCAATGCTGTGGGCCAGATCAGCAAGGATTCTCCGGAAGCAGGCTTCGCGGATGACAGCGAAATTCCAGATTGGGCCAAAGGCAGCGCTGAATTTCTGAAACAAACCGGGATTATGCAAGGGAAAGACGGCAACCGGTTCGCTCCCCAAGAAGCTGCTACAAGAGCTGAGGCTGTGACGGTCCTGCTGAATATGTTCGTACTCGAGGGTAGATGAAATTTTAACCCTATGAACGATTGATGTCATGAAGAAGGCTTCCGGCATAAAACGCTGGGGGCCTTTTTTTGTGACGATTTGAAAAATGACTTTCTATCAGAAGGTATCATGCTAAAAGTTTGTAAAAGTTACCCGAAGAGGAGCCGGTCGATACCCGGGTATTTACGCCTGATTTTCGCCCGGCTTTTTCTCGTTATTTAGTGGGAATTTAATTTCAACATAGGAAAAAAGGATGCGGGAAGAAAGTCGTATCCCACAAAAACGGTTTAACTCGGATTCGATCCTAAGAAAAGGGATATTCCGCAGATGGTGGAGACTGGAAAAAGCGTATCATTCCGGGGCAGGCGAGAATTTGTGCGTTTGGAAAGAGGAGTAGGGAAACATGGATTTCGATCTTTTTCGACGCTTAGGAATGATTTCTCATTTTCGAAAAACTGCATTGACTATTTGAAAGCGCATTCATATACTTGAGCCTAAATTTGGATTTGTTAGTTATTTTAACAAAGTAAGGTGGTGGATGACATCGTGATCGGTAGGGGGAAAACCGGGAACGCCAAATTCGTCAAGCAGATGAACCGGGAAGGCATATTGCATCAGCTCCGGCAGGAGCCCCCGCTTGTCACGAGCCGAACTGGCAGTAAAAACGAAGCTTAGCCGTCCTTGTGTCTCGGCCTTGGTGGAAGAGATGATTCATGAAGGGCTCATTCGTGAGGTGGGTACAGGAG
>NZ_PCZT01000010.1:25008-33759 GCF_002968895.1 Paenibacillus sp. AR247
CAGGTGTATGCGGTCGTAGGCGCTGTGTTTGAAGGCAGCGAGCTTGAAATGGCGGTAGCCGATATGAAGGGCGAGCTGATCGCCCAAATGCATACGCGTTTGAAGCAGCCGGTGGATGGGGAATCCGCGCTTCAGGCGCTCGAAGAGACGCTGGAGCGTCTGCTGGTTGCGAGCGGGACGGACCGGGGCCGGGTGATCGGTATCGGCGTTGGGCTTCCGGGCATTACGCAGCGCCGAAGCGGCACCGTCAGCCATGCTCCAAGCACGGGCTGGATGGACCTCCCCGTAGGCAGGGAGATTGAAGAGCGCCTTCAACTGCCGGTGGTGCTGGATAATGACGTCAACATGATGACGCAGGGCGAATTTTTTGGCGGGGCCGGGTCTGGCGTATCCAGCCTGGTGTATATGTACGTCGGAACCGGGATCGGCGCCGGCATTATCCTTGACAAGCAACTGTACCGCGGAAGCAAGGAGGCCTCCGGAGAAATCGGGTATATGCGGATCGGTGACTCGCCGGGAAGACGCAAAGGCGAATTCGGTGTGTTCGAGAAAAATTTCTCGGTGAACGGCATACACAGTAAAGCGAAGGCACTTGGGCTTGAGGTCGACGCGGAGACGAGCATTCTCCGGCAGTTAATCCAGCTGAGCGAGGAAGGCAGCTCGCAGGCGGAGGGACTTCTGAATGACGTGTATCATGGCTGGGCTTCGGGAATCGCCAATACGGTCAGCGTGCTCGATCCTGAGATGTTGGTCTTGAGCGGCGAGATGGTCCATTTGAACGAAGCCGGGCTGAACCGGATCCGCGAGCTGCTGCTGGATTGGGTGCCGGTGATGCCGGAAATCCGCTTGGCGGCGCTGCGAGAACGCGCGGGGCTCATGGGTGCGGTGCACAGCGTGCTTGAAGCGCATTCGTTCGCTTCCAGGTAGTTAACATTTTGAATTTATAAATTAGCTCAACATCCTAATTTAGTACTTAATCATGAGCAGAGTAGCGGAGGGGCCGGAATCGATCTGGAGAAGCGGCAGCGGTCGCCTAAAAGCTTTCCGAGGAAAGCTGGCTCCGGAAGCATAGCTTTGACCGAATTTCTACCTTGCTGGGAAGGTGAATCAAGAAATTTGGGAACAACAGCGATCGGAAGAACGATCCGGAACCGCAGCGGCCACCCTGCACCATACTAAGAACTAATCATTTCAATGTTGAGCCTAAAATTAGGGGGATTAACAATGGCAAAGAAATGGTTCAAGCTCGGCATGATGTCCATCGCTCTGACAATGACGGTCGGTCTGACCGCTTGCGGCGGCGGAGACAAGGAACAGGCAGCCTCCGGTGAAGCGGGCGGGGACAAAGGATCACAGAAGCTGGTCATCTACACCGCCCGTGACAAAAACGTCGTTGAGCAGATTCTGCCGAAGTTCGAGGAGCTGAACCCGGATATCGACGTCGAAGTGATGACGATGGGCGCCCAGCAGATCATGGAGCGGGTGCGCGGCGAGAAGGCCAACCCGCAGGCTGACTTCTGGTGGGGCGGCACGCAGTCCTCTTTTATCACGGCGGCGAATGAAGGGCTGCTGGAATCGTATAAGCCGAGCTATGCGGACAGCATACCGGCCGAATACAAAGACGAGCAGGACCGTTGGTACGGGGAGATGCTGCTTCCCGAGGTCATCATGTACAACTCCGAGGCGGTGAAGAAAGAAGATGCCCCGAAGGATTGGGATGATTTGCTCGATCCGAAATGGAAGGATCAAATTCTGATCCGCGGCGTCATGGCGTCCGGCACGATGAGAACGATCTATGATGCCATGATATACCGCCAAGATCCCGCGAATCCGGAAAAAGGCTACGATTGGCTGAAAAAGCTTGATGTCAACACGAAAGAGTATACGCAGGACCCGACCCAATTGTACTTGAAGCTGGCCCGTCAGGAAGGAAAGCTGTCGCTGTGGAACCTGCAGGACATTCTGATCCAGAAGGAGCTGCAGAAGCAGCCGTTTGACTACATCTATCCGACCAGCGGTGCACCGATTCTGGTGGACGGTGTCGGCATTATCAAAGGCGCCAAAAACTTGGACGCCGCGAAAAAGTTCTTTGATTTTATTTTTGATGAAGGCCAGCTTAAGGAAAAGGCGGACAAGCTGTTCCAGATTCCAACCCGGACCGATATCGACAAAAGCCAGTTCCCGGACTGGTACAAGAACCTCGATACCAAGCCGCTGGACCTGGATTGGACGGTTCTTGCGGATAAAGAGAAGGAATGGATGCAGTATTGGGATGAGAATATCAAAGGCAAGGGCGGAAAATAACGGGATTGCGGCTTTCAAGGTGAACAAGGGCTGGGATGGGGGACAGCCCGCCCGGGCCTGCCCGCAGTATTCGGATTGGTGGAGAACCAATCTGAAACAATCGACGCTTGAGGTCGTCATACCGCGCTTCATGCCGACTACGTGCGGCTTGATGAGCAAAGGTTCTACAACCATATAAGTTAAATCAAAAAATAGGATGCAGGCAAGGGAGTAAAATGATTCCGAAGAAGCGGAGCGGTCGCATTTGGCTTTCGGATTTCTACCTTAAGGGTCCATTACAATCAAGAAATCCGAAAACAAGAGCGATCATAGGAACAGTTTACGTACTTGCCCCCATCATCCATTCAATAGGCGAATCACTTGAAGGAGGACGAATGATGATCGGAGTCACGCTGGACCGAGTCAGCAAAACATTCGGTGGGGCCAAGGGTGTGGAGGAAGTTGACGTACATATCAATCCAGGCGAGTTTTTTACTTTTCTGGGTCCGAGCGGCTGCGGCAAAACGACCACTTTGCGCATGATCGCCGGTTTCTATTACCCCAGCGACGGACGCATTCTTTTCGGTGAGCATAATGTCACCCACATGCCGCCCAATAAGCGCAACACGGGCATGGTATTTCAAAACTACGCCTTATTTCCGCACATGACCGTATTCGAGAATATTGCTTTCGGTCTTCAAGTCCGGAAACAGGGAAAAGCTGAAATTAACGAGAAGGTCACGCGCGCCCAAAAGCTGGTGCATCTCGATGGCTATGGCCAGCGCCGCATTGATCAATTGTCCGGCGGGCAGCAGCAGCGGGTTGCGCTCGCTCGTGCACTGGTGATCGAGCCGAATATTCTCCTGCTCGATGAGCCCTTGTCCAACCTCGATGCCAAGCTGCGGGAAGAGACAAGGCAGGAAATCAAACGGCTTCAGCTGGAGCTGGGCATTACTACGATTTACGTAACGCATGATCAATCGGAAGCAATGTCCATGTCGGACCGGATCATGGTTATGAAGGATGGCGTCGTGCAGCAGATCGGTACGCCGCATGAAATTTACAACCGTCCGGTCAACCGTTTCGTCGCTTCGTTTATCGGGGAGTCCAATCTGTGGGAAGGCACGGTGGAGCGGCTGGAAGGCGGGATGGTAGACGTTCGGCTTGCACCGGATTTGCGGCTGACCGGCCTCGCCAAAAACGCCTCGCCCGAATGCAAGCTGGCGGTGGGGCGGAAGGTCACATTGTCGGTACGTCCGGAGGCGGTTCGGGAGGCTGTCGTGTCCGAACGTGGTGAGGCCAATACGATGGCTGTGAAGGTGCTGCTATCGGAATTCACCGGGATCAGTGTGAATTATATGGCTCAGGCCGGCCCGTTGTCCGTGAAGGCGATGTTTGTCGGGCAGGGGCACCGGATGAGGGAGCGGGACGAGGAAGTGTTGTTTAACGTGGCGCCGGACAGCATTTATTTTTTGGAATAGGGGGTGACCCGAAGCGATGAACAAACCTCAGCCTCAATTGGCACCGCCGTCTATTCGCCCAAGCAGTCGCTGGAATTCGCTGACGAGATCGCCGCATTTTGTATATGTGCTGATTGCGCCGTTATTTCTTATCCTATTGGCATATGTCGTCTATCCGTTCTTCCAGACGTTCCGGCAGAGTTTGCAGTTGGACGGCGGCTTTTCGCTCCAAAACTACTCCCGTTTCTTCAGCCTGGAACATACGGCGAATCTGGAGGCCCTGTGGACGAGCGTATACATTTCGGTACTCAGCGTGATCACCTGCGGCATCGTGGGGGTGGCCATGGCATTCCTGCTCGAAAGGTACGAGTTCCCCGGGCGCAAGCTCTTGTCGGTGCTTGTCCTCGTGCCGATGGCGCTGCCGCCATTGATCGGGGTGTTATCCTTTGAATTTTTGTACGGTTCCAGCGGGATTATTCCGCGGGGGCTGCAGCATCTGCTTCATCTGGACAAGCCGCCTTTTACGCTGAAAGGGATTTGGGGCGTGCTGGTGGTCCATACGTTTACGATGTACACCTATTTCTATATGACGGCGTCTTCGGCGATCAAGGGGCTTGATCCGTCGCTTGAGGAGGCCGCATCGAATCTGGGGGCGAACCGGTTCACGATCTGGCGGCGGGTGATTCTGCCCATGCTGACGCCGGCCATCGTTGCGGCATCGCTGCTCGTCTTTATGATCTCGATGGCGTCGTACACCGCGCCGCTCATCTTCGGCATTGAACGGACGATGACGATGCAGATTTATCTGTCCCGCACCAACGGCGACTTGGATATGGCGGCGACGCAATCGACGCTGCTGTCCGTCGTGTCCATTCTGTTTCTTATTCTGATGCGGTGGTACCAAGGCGCGAGGAACTATCAGAACATGAGCAAAGGCGTCAGCGTTCATCGGACCGAGGTGAAAAGCAAAGCGGGCAGAAACACCGCGATGGTGCTGTCTTTCATCGGGGTGCTCGTGCTGATGCTGCCGATTCTCGTGATTGTGCTGCTCGCTTTTTCCGAAGACGGGAAGTGGACGACCCAAGTGCTGCCGCCGTCTTATACACTGGACCATTTCAAGGATCTCTTCACCGACAGCAAAACATGGCGTCCCATCGCCAACAGCTTCAAAATCAGCATCGCGGCGACGATCGGCAACCTGCTGTTCGGCGTCGCAGCCGCCTATGCCATCGTGCGCATGAACTTTAAAGGGAAGACGCTGCTCGATATTCTGATCATGCTGCCTTGGGCGCTTCCGGGCACGGTCGTGGCCGTAAACCTCATTACGGCGTTCAGTGAGCCCAATGCGTTTTCCTTTGGACAGGTGCTGATCGGGAGTTTCTGGATTTTGCCGCTGGCTTATTTCGTCCGGCATCTGCCGCTGATCTTCCGCTCGACCTCGTCCACGCTGATGCAAACCGACCGCTCGGTAGAGGAGGCGGCACGAAATTTGGGAGCGTCCTGGTGGTACACCTTCCGCCGCGTCGTGTTTCCGATGGCGCTGAGCGGCATCCTGGCGGGCACGCTGCTTGCGCTTGTGGAAGGCATCGGCGAGTTTGTCGCCTCGATTCTGCTGTATACCAACAAGACGACGCCGATCTCAGTCGAGATTTTTCAGCGGATGTACGCCTTTGAATTCGGAACCGCCTGCGCGTACGGCGTGCTGCAAATCGTCATGATTATTCTCGTGCTTTACGTTTCCCGGAGGCTGACCGGCGGCAATGCCGGCTCCGCGATTTGACGATAGATTTTCTGAACCTGAAGCGGTAAAAGAATACCTTTTTTTCATTACGCGAAGACCTGTCCCGAACAAGGCGAGCCGATTGCGATAATGATACAGGCTTGCAGCGGCATTTGCCGATGCAGGCCAACACTCACGCTTGAAGGAGGAGAAGTAACTTGAGTCAACGTGAACTGAGTAAGAAACGCAGGGCAAAAAAATGGATGGCGGCATCGATGAGCCTGGTGATGGCCGGAACGCTGGCTTTCCAAGCCGGTCCAGGAAAGGCATCTGCTGACAGGGGGGTGGTCGATTTATGGAAAGCCATCAAGCCCCTCACCACCATTGCCAGCGCGATGAATACGGGTGCTCACCCGGATGATGAGCATAGTGCGACACTCGCGTATCTTTCGCTCGGACTCGGCGTGGATACATACAGTGTCATCGCCAACCGCGGGGAAGGCGGGCAGAATGAAATCGGCAGCGAGCTGGGCAACGCTCTCGGAATCATCCGCACGCGGGAGCTGCAGGAAGCGTCGAAGATTACGAATGTGACGCTGGCGAACCTGAGCCAGAAGCTGGACGATCCGATCTATGACTTCGGATTCTCCAAAAGCCCTGACGAAACGTTGGAAAAATGGGGCGAAGACGTCGCATATGAACGGCTGATCCGCCAAATCCGGGAGAAACGTCCGGATGTGCTGATCCCGGCGTTTCTGAACGAACCTTCGACGCACGGGCATCACCGCGCGATCAACGTGCTGACCGTACGTGCCTTCAAGGATGCGGGCAATCCGCAGATTTTCCCGGAGCAGCTGAAGGAAGGGCTGCAGCCTTGGCAGCCGAAGAAGCTTTTTGTACCAGCAACGGATAAGGCATACGATGTCTCTTTGCCGGTCAATGAATACAATGAGCTGTACGGCGCTTCCTATGCCCAGCTCGGAGAAGAATCCCGCTATATGCATAAGAGCCAGGGCATGGGCAGACAAGTGGACGAAGGCCAAGGAACGGCCTATTACACACTGCAGGCATCGGCGGACGGCAAGAAGGCGGACGAGAAGCCGGCTGCGTCGTTGTTCGGCGGAATCGCCTTTACGTTTGACGATCTGGCCAAAGAAATAGACGCCAAAGGAAAAGACAACAAAGTCGCTAAGCAGCTGAACACGCTGCAAAAGGACGCCAACGAAGTGATTGCGGCTTATCCCGCATTTGCGGAAGTCGCCCGCGAAGTTCACGAAATGAAAGCGGACGTTCAAACCGCTGTGGAGCTTGTCAAGTCATCATCTTTAGATTCATCGGCGAAAAATGATCTGCTGCATCGCTTGGAAGTAAAGGAAAGACAGCTCAATAAAGCCAGCCAGGAGGCGACTTCCGTCGTCGTCAAGGTGAAGCCGGAGACCGGAGAGCTTATTCCAGGGCAAACGACGAAGGTGACGGTAACGGCCTTTAACGGCGGAGACGTGAATGTCGGCAAGGTCAGCCTGAAGCTGAATGTTCCCGAAGGCTGGAACGCGAAAGCGTCAGGAGCGGCGACCTTCGCCAAGCTGGACAAAAACAAGACGGTCCAAACCGAATTTGAGGTTACCGTGCCGAAACAGGTGGAGGACTTCAATCCTTATGCGCTTCCGCTGATTTCCGCGGATATCGGGTATGAGGCGTTCGGAACGGCGGCAACGCTGCATGTGGTTCCGGATAATGCGGTAGCCGTGCTGCCGCCGGTTGCGCTGTCCCTAAGTCCGGAAGCGGCGGTTCTGAATACGCTGAAACCGGGAGACGCTGTACCGGTCAAGGTGACCGCGACGAATTATGCGCCAGGCGCGGAGAAGACGAAAGTTTCGCTGAAAACGCCGGAGGGATGGACGGTAGAGCCCGCGGTGCAGGAATTGAGCTTCGCGGCCAAATACGAAACCAAGACGGCTGAATTTACGGTCAAGGCGCCTGAGGGCGTGAAGGCGGGAAGCTACAGCTTGTCTGCTGTATCGAGCGATGGAACGCTGGACAGCAGCAGAACGGTACAGGTTATTCAGTATCCGCATATCGGCAAAACCTATTATGTTAAGCCGGCCAACCTGGCCATTCAAGCGTTCGATCTGAAGGTGCCGGAGGGATTGAAGGTCGGCTATGTGTCCAGCGGGTTTGATAACATCGATCAGGTGCTGCGCCAGGTGGGCATTAATGTGACGAATCTGGATGCTAAAACGATTCAGTTCGGCGATCTGTCGCAGTACGATACGATTGTGCTCGGCATTCGGGCCTATGCGTTCCGGCCGGAACTGATTCCTAGCAATCAGCGTCTGCTCGATTACGCCAAAAATGGCGGCAATCTGGTGGTCCAGTATCACAAACCGGAAGACAAATGGTCGCCGGACCTCGCTCCGTATCCGATCAAGATTGGCGCGCCGCTGATCGAATGGCGCGTCACGGACGAAAACTCCAAGGTGACGATGCTTGCGCCGGATCATCCGATCTTTAACACGCCGAATAAGATTACATCGGCCGACTGGGAGAACTGGATCCAGGACCGCTCCGCCTACAACCCGTCCGAATGGGGCAAGGAGTACACAGAGCTGATCTCGAACGGCGACCCGGGTGAGAAAGAGTTTACGGGCACGTTCCTCACAGCCCCTTATGGGAAAGGGAATTACACGTACAGCTCCATTGTCTGGTACCGCGAAATGCCAAGCCTTGTTCCAGGTTCGATTCGCATGTTCGTGAACATGATCAGCCTGAAACAGGAAGGGACGGTTTCCACCGGAACCACTCCCCAAAAATAATGGATGATCGGGCTGGAATGTAGGATGAACCGTTGAAGGATTTAGCTTGAAAGGGGATGGCGCGGAGCGATAGGCTTCGCGCCGGACCTTGGATTTTCACACGGATAAAGACTTTGGCTGTGTACATAAAACAAACTATGGAGGGGACTGGGCAACATGAGGAATCGGGAAAAGATTTTGGAACGGGAAGGTGGACATTTTCCGGGGCGTACCTATACGGAAGCCGTGCTCGAGCCTGCTTTCGATGAAGCGAAGAACAGCTTGCTCGGGGCGATGATGGCGATCAACAAAGCGCATTTGATCATGCTGAAGGAGCAGGGACTCGTAAGCGGGGAAGAAGCCCTCCAAATCGCGTCGGCCATCCGCGGCCTTGATCTGGATGGGCTGCGCCAAGCGGAATATACGGGACAGTTCGAGGACCTGTTTTTCAGGTTGAGCATGAGCTGCATGCAGCGGCCGGAGACATTGCCGACAA
>NZ_PCZT01000010.1:33859-44012 GCF_002968895.1 Paenibacillus sp. AR247
GACAATCTGCATCTGGCCCGCAGCCGCAATGATATGGGCATCGCGATTTACCGAATCGTGCTGCGAGAGAAGCTGCTCGTAACGCTTCGCGGAGCCCTTGCACTCAAGAGTCAGCTGCTTTCGTTTGCAGAGGAGCATAAGGGCACGATCATGATCGGGTATACGCATACGCAGCAGGCGCAGCCGACGACGTTGGCACACTATATTCTGGCGATGGCCGATTCACTGGACCGCGACATCCGCCGGCTGCAGGCGGCTTATGCCAACTGCAACCGAAGCAGCATGGGGGCGGCAGCATTGACCACATCCGGCTTCGCCATCAGCAGGGAGCGGGTGAAGGATCTGCTGGGCTTCGACGAGCTGATCTATAACTCTTACGACGCGATTGGCGGTGCCGATTATGTCGGCGAGATGATGACGGCCGTGCAGCTGGCCGCGATTAACCTGGGCAGGTCGTCGCAGGATTTCCTGCTGTGGTGTACACAGGAATTCGGCATGCTGCGCGTGGCCGATCCTTACGTGCAAATCAGCTCGATCATGCCGCAGAAGAGAAATCCGGTATCGTTCGAGCATATGCGCGCGCTGCTCTCCAGCTGCGTCGGCAATACCCAAACCGTGCTGACCATGATGCACAACACGCCATTCGGCGATATCGTCGATACGGAAGACGACATGCAGCCTTATGCCTGGAAGGCGCTAAAGGTGCTGGAACGAATGTATCGTCTGCTCTCCTGCGTCATCGGGACCGTGGACGTCAATAAGGAAGTGCTGCGGAAGCGGACCGAGGGCAGCTTTGCCACGGTGACCGAGCTTGCAGATACGCTGGTGCGCTCCGACCGTTTGTCGTTCCGCAGCTCCCATCATATTGTAAGCCGTCTCGTGAAGCGTGCCGTCGCCGATGGACTTGCCGCTAACCAAATTACGCTGGAGCTGGTCAATGAGATCGCGCTGCAGGTCATCGGCCGGAAGCTTGCGCTGACGGAGGAGCAGCTGCGAATGGCGCTGGATCCGGTTCATTTTGTGGATATCCGTACGCTACCCGGCGGGCCTGCTCCTTCGGAAATTCAAAGCGTGATCGCGAAGCGGAAAGGGGCCCAGCAGACTCAGGAGCAATGGCTGGACGCAGCCCGCAAACAGGCAGACGGAGCCTTGAAGAACCTGGATGACATCTTGGCCGGCTGGAGCGGCAGCCGATGAACATAGCAACAATTCCTCTGCTGGCCGTAGACGGCGGGGGGACGAAGTGTCTGGCCGTGCTTGCGGATGCCGAGGGCCGGGTGCTGGCGAGCGGGCGTGCGGGATCATGCAACTACCAGGGAGTAGGGCGCGAAGCCGCGGCGCTTGAGCTTACGCGTGCAATCGAGGAAGCCAAGAGGCAGCTGGCGGATCTGGATATTCAAGGGAATACGCAGTCTGCGTTTGACGGGGATGCTGCTCCTCTCCCTACTCAGGCCGAAGATCCTTCACCTGCCGTAACAGTAGAGTCACCGCTGCATGTTGCCTGCGCGGTGTTCGGCCTCGCCGGCCTGGATACTGACTATGACCGTCAGGTGATTGAGGAGCTTGTCCATGAAGCGCTTCGAAACACGCAGGTGCAGGCCGACCGCATCATCGTGGAGAATGACGGCGTGGCCGCTCTACTAGGTGCCACAGGCGGTGCCCCCGGCATTCTGGTCATTGCCGGTACCGGCTCAATCGTGTACGGGATTAACAAGAGCGGTGAAAGCGCCCGTGCCGGCGGCTGGGGCCACCGTGTCGGCGATGAAGGCAGCGGCTATTGGATCGGTAAGCAGGCCATTATCGCCGCACTACGTGGATATGACGGAAGGAGCGGCGCCACGGCGTTAACGGTTAAGCTGCTGCATCATCTGAAGCTGCGCACGGAAGAGGAACTGTTCAACTGGGCCTACTCCGCGGCATACAGCGTGGAGAAAACAGCCGGGCTCAGCAAGCTCGTGAGTGAAGCGGAGCAGGAGGGAGACGTGTCTGCGCGTATGATTCTCGAGGCTGCTGCCGACGAGTTGTTTCTAGGGGCCCGGGCCGTGATCGAAAGAATCGGATTGGCTGAAGCGGAAGAGCCATTTCGCCCTGATTTTGCAGGGAGGCGTGCTGCAGAATATTCCGCTTGTGCGAAGCCGATTGGCGGAACGAATCCGTTCCATCTCGCCTCTGGCCAGCGTTGACGAGGCAAAGATGGAGCCGATTTACGGGGTGATTGCGCAGGGGATGCGGCTGCTGGGGAAGGGGAGTGTTTCGTAGTAGACTGCCGAGGACCATCTTGTCCCATACCCTTTAATAAAGACCAATGGCTTAGCTTGAAGCGCCTTTGCTAATGCAATCACTGTTTGCATAGAAGGCGCTTTTTCTCCGTTCTCTAGTTCACCGACGCTCCGCTTACTGCAATCAATACTTGGTCGATCGTCAATAAAAGACTGAAGCCCGTAATAGAGCGTTCAGTCTTTTTTCGTAAATGCTGCGCCCTTGCAGTCCGGCCAATCACGTTAGCCGAGTTAGTTCGTGTGTGCGACGGCTCTGATTTCGATCAGCTGCTCAGGAGACGCGAGATATGTTACGCCGATGCAGCTGCCGGCCGGCCTGTGTTGTCCGATGTATTCCTTGAACAGCCGAATGCAAGGCTCGAAGTGCTCTTGCGCGTTTGTCAGATAGATCTCAACATAAGCCAGGTTCGACTTTGTGACACCAAATCCCGCCAGTACTCGAGTACTCGATCCAGATTTTCCAGCGT
Organism: Paenibacillus sp. AR247; assembly: GCF_002968895.1. NCBI lineage: Bacteria > Bacillati > Bacillota > Bacilli > Caryophanales > Paenibacillaceae > Paenibacillus > Paenibacillus sp. AR247. The sequence continues at coordinate 36,606 of NZ_PCZT01000010.1, forward strand.
CTGCCGGGTCTGTGCTTCGATATCTCCCTCGCCAACAAATGCTCCCTCTGTATCGTGGGAAAATTGTCCCGAAATGTAAATGGTGCCGTTGACGCTATAGCCCTGGGTGATGCCGTGATCCCAAAGATCGTGATTGTAGGTTTTCACTGTAGTCATTTTTTTCTCTCCTTTACTTCAAAGTAAGGCAAGTATAAGATGAGAAAAAATAAAATATAGTACGCACTTTATTGATAGGTACTATCAGAAAGGGTAGTGCAAATATGAGTATGGCTGAGTATAAAGGCAAAGTTAAAAATGTTCAGGATACACCTTTTGGATACACATTATCCGTTATTGGCGGCAAATGGAAAATGGTGATTATCTACCTCCTGGCAGAAAATCAAACGGTTCGCTTTAATGATCTGAAGAGACAGATCGGGGCTATTACTTTTAAAACATTGAGTTCACAACTTAAAGAATTGGAAGCGGATGGGATGGTGAAACGGAAAGAGTATCCTCAAGTTCCTCCAAAAGTCGAGTACAGCCTTACAGAGAAAGCGGAGACACTCTTACCCGTTTTGGAAGGGTTATGCGAGTGGGGAGTAAAAAACCAACCGAAGACATGAGTGGCTTTCAATTAACGGGAAACGTTAGTTCAACGCCGGCTGCGTTGTTATAATTCGTAAATATGCATTGGAGGCAAAATAGGAATGAAATTTTCGGATGATGACTTGGTAATTCGCCTGCATGAACGGTCAGATACAGCAAACATTGTAACCATGATTAATCGTGACCCATTGCATATGTTGAACGGGCTAACGGCCGAAGCGTTTGAGCAGGATTTAGATGAACCCGGGGAACGAATCCGGGATAACACGTTTGTTGTTGATCTTGGACAGACAACCGTCGGTTATTTTTCTTTATGTTTTGTTGAACGAACTACACACATTTCCGTATATTGTTACGGGACGGTGGACGTTGATTGGCGTAGACGAGGCATTGGTACGGCAATGTTTAAGTTCATTTTCACACGACTGGAAGACATCGCAAGGCAAGAGGGGAATCCAATTCACTTTATTCATCGTGCACTCACGAGTATTTCTGGAGAAACCGCTCTTGGTGCCAATTTTGGCATGCAGGAGCAAAACAGCCTGGGTATTTTGTGCTTAAACGACCTAAACCACATCAAAGTTTCGAGCCCTCCATTAGAATTTAAATTCCGTCCCCCTACGCTAGAGGATGCTCCAATTTGGGCAGAGATTTATAACAATGCATTCGGTGGTAACAAAACGGTTGAGAGTGTCATTCACGAATTTCAGGGAACGGGCTTTTCCCAAAATCTTTATATGCTATGTGCACATGAAACAGGGAAAGCGGTTGGCCTCCTCTGCTCTACACTGAGAGGAACTCATGCTAGAATACCGACAATTGCAGTAAAGCGTGAATGGCACAGACGTGGTATTGGGGAAGCGATGTTATCCGAAATATTACAGAGACTTCAGCATTCAGGTGCGGTAGATGTGCGGTTAAGCGTAGAAAGTAAAAATGACGCGGCTAAGCGGCTCTATACAAAATTTGGTTTTCAAGAGGAATATAAAAGAATTCATTATGAAGCGATCTTCTCGCCTTAGCAGATTACCCTATTTCGGCAGGCTTGGTATTGCGGAATATGATACAGTTGGTATATTTCTAATGATTATCCGCAACATTATCCATTTGGATTGCGTTTACCTAACTGAAGAGAGTATATCGCAAAGAAGTTTGGACTACAGAATGGAGCTAGGGTCCAAAGTATAATAGAACCGTGGGAGTAATCATCTATGAAAAAACAAAAATCGCACTAACACTTTCATTAGTGTGTACCTTACTAATCGGTAATTCAGCGATAAGCTTCGCCAATAATTTTTCAAATACGGTTGACAATGGGAAAATTGAAAATGGACGAATACTGATTCCACTACGTGCTGTTTCAGAGAAATTCAATTCAGAAGTGACTTGGAACCAGGCCAAAAAAAGCATTACGATTATTCGTGGCAAACGAGAGCTATTGCTGCATGTTAATTCTCGTACGGCTTTATTAAATAACGCTGCTCTCAGCCTTGATGTGCCAGCAAGAATTGATAATGGAACAACCTATATTCCAGCACGTGTTTTTGCTGAAGCCTTTGGCGGAACCGCGCTGTGGTCCGAACAAGAACGACAAGCAACCATTACGATCGGTCTGCAGCAGGTCTTTATCCATACAGAGCCGCTAAAGCCTTGGAGAATGAGTCAGGAGAGAATAAACGTACTTAATGCAAAGATAAATGAAGCCACCGATCTCTCAAGCTTTTCGCAAATTCGAACCTATTTCAGCCCGTATTTCACGGACTCGTTTATAAACAAGATTATTTACAGCAATGGCATTAAAAATACGCTATACTAACAAAAATGGCCAATATTACCTACGACAGCACTACAGCTGCGAGAATGCACCAATCTGCTTACTTTGAAAGTGGTCCTATCAATCTCGAGCTCGTTGATCGTTATGTATTCTATAAATTGGTTGATAACCAATGGAAGGTAGACGATGTGAATGTGGGCAGGCAAATAATTGGGCCATAATGAGGTATGTTTGCCTGTTCTGAACGAACTAAACATCCCTATCGTCTATTGATAAGATGAAAAACCGAGGTGATTATTGTGGAAGAGTTACTTTCACGAATGAAACATATTCACGGAAGGATGATTGACGGAAGGCGACATTTCTGGGATGTAGAGAAACTATGGGAGTTATCCAAAAACCTACCCGTTCATAAAATCAGTATCGATTCAATAAAGGAACTGGATCAGGATTGTTGGTTTGCAGATAGCAGGAGGACACCCATTCCAACGATACGCAATGTTGTGCTTCATTGTCAGCGGATTATCAACGCCAACATGGAGTACCCCATATTATTATGTTCAGATGGACAATTAATTGATGGGGGACATCGAATTGCAAAAGCATTAATGGATGAAAAAAGTGAAATTGATGCCGTATATATTTCATTGCCGACGGCGGATGTGATTCAATGAGGAATTATGTTTAAAACCTTCTATTAGAAGCAAGCTAGCAATAAAGCTCTAATAGGAGGTTTTTTTTATGCTTATAAACAATAATCCTTGACTTACAGTTAACTCTAGGCCTTATACTTCAACTAAACATCAAGGAATCGCAGTAAATCTAACAAAGACTAGGAAAGGAGATTGGAGAAAACATAGCATGTTTGAAAAATGTATTTTCAGTAAATAGAAACCATACTAGAATTGGAGATTCAACTCATAATGAGCAAAAATAATGCAGGGAATGTTTTCGGCCTGGCTTTGTTGCTGGGTTTATTTTCGACGTTAGGCCCGTTTACGATTGATATGTATTTACCGGCATTTCCTGAAATCGCAGAAAATTTCAATACGAGTGCGTCACTCGTCCAGTTTAGCCTGACGGCTTGTTTGCTTGGACTAGGCATAGGTCAGCTCGTTATGGGCTCGCTAAGCGATGTGTATGGCCGGCGGAACCCGCTGCTGATTTCCATGGCCGTATATATCATCTCCTCGTTAGCTTGCGCATTCGCACCCAATATTGGCTTGCTGATCCTGTTCCGATTCGCCCAAGGGTTTTCCGCTTCCGCGGGAATCGTCATTTCGCGAGCCATAGCCCGCGACCTGTACAGCGGCCACGAACTTACTAAATTTTTCTCTTTGCTGCTGCTTGTCGGTAATTTGGGTCCACTTGCTGCACCGATTGCAGGCAGCGGTATTCTTTCGTTCACAACGTGGATTGGCGTGTTTATCGCGCTGTCTCTGCTGGGGATTTACTTGTGGGCGATGACAAAATGGCGCTTGAAAGAGACGCTCCCCACGGAAAGACGCGAGAAACCCAACTTCGCGAACCAGCTGCGCAGCTACGGACATCTTTTGCGTGACCGCCAGTTCGTCGGGTACATGCTGGCACAGGGAATTATGATCGCCGGTGTCTTTGCTTATGTTTCAGGAACGCCTTTTATCTATCAAAATATTTATGGCGTCACACCGGCCGTTTTCGCCTTGCTTTTCGGATCGAATGGCATCAGCTTGATTATAGGCTCGCAATTAGTGGGACGGATGGCGCACCGCATATCCGAACAGACTTTTCTGCTGTTTGGCCTATGGGTAGCCTTATCGGCAAGCATCGTCGTTTTAGTGGTCGCTGTATTCCATGGTCCGCTGTTCGCCTTGGTCATCCCGCTGTTTTTCTTTGTTTGCTCCATCGGCATTACATCCACTGCGGCCTTTCCGCTTGCCATGGAGAGACAGGCCAATATGGCGGGAAGTGCTGCAGCACTCCTGGGGGTTATCCCTTTTCTGCTTGGTGCGGTGGTTGCTCCTATGGTTGGGATCGCCGGTGAAAACACCGCCGTTCCGCTAGGCCTGATTATTTTAGCGACGAGCACTGCAGCCATGCTCGCTTATTTCGGACTGGTAAGAAAAGCTCCGAGTGCATCACAACAAGCTCAAATCCGAGCCTGATTTTTAGATCTGACTGAGTTAGTAAAGCTTATGGAGAACAATTAGCTTAAAAACAACACAACAGCAGCCGGCAATGAGCCGGCTGCTGTATTTGTAAACAATCGTTTTTTAAGTAGAACATCCTCGTGACATCCCACGGAAGGAAGAGGGCTAGATTTTCTTTATTGACATAATATTCCATTGGTATTATAGTGTATCTAATAACATTGCTTTCAAAAGCGACGAAGAGGACAAGTAGATCCGGAAATGCTGTTCAGAGAACTGCCGGTTGGTGCGAGGCAGCGGATATCCGAATCAAAAAATCACCTCAGAGCTGGCCCCCGAATTATAGTAGATGGGCCCGGGATTCTACCGTTACAAAGAAGCATCGTTGTTGGACGATGGCTAAGAGGGCGTTTATTATAAACGTCAATCAGGGTGGTAACGCGGAGCAACTCCGTCCCTAATGGGATGGGGTTTTTTTGCGTCTTCATAAATTAATGATTAAATTGGAGGTTATCGAATGAGTAAATGATGCTGAAGCTTTGGAAAAATTGGCAGACGAAAAATCAGCAAACCGTAAGAAGGAACGATTAGTTTAAGAAATATGGAAGAACGCTGAGCGGATGAAAGGGTGATATTGTAATGCAATTCAAGTTGTATACGGATGTGCATGAGTTCTACAATGATACCTATGATGTGTTGATGCGTCATGAAGCACAAAATTTGATTCCTCTTGGCAATATCATAATTGGGCATGAAGGAAAAGACAAAACAGACTGGCGTGACCCTGTAAATTGGCTTATGGCAACTATTTCGGATGCTAAGGGCATACAACTTACCGCCATCATGACACCTCCACACAATATTACGCTTTATGCAACAGACAACATAATTAACCCAGAAGCTATAAACTGTCTGATAGATGGGCTGAAAGACCGTGAAATTCCAGGTGTGATAACCGAGAAAAACTTGGCAGAGTATTTTGCCAAAGAATATACCTTGCGCAAGGGAATCACCTTTAAAACATCCATGAGCCAACGTATATATGAACTTACAGCAGTAAACCCAGGCATTCAAAAGGTTGGTGTCGTTCGATTGCTAGATGAAAAGGATATTCACTTTTTCCCATACTGGGCTGAAGCATTTTATGCAGCGGGGAGTTATGGCAAAACAGAAATGTCCATACCGCAAGATGCAGACCCTTACCTCTACCGAATAGCATCGAAAAAACTCTATATTTTAGAGGACAACGGGATACCCGTTTCTATGGCAGGATATACAAGGGAAATGGAGACGGCTATCGGTGTGGCATTTGTATATACCCCTCCATATGAACGCAGGAAGGGTTACGCTACTTCAATTGTGGCGCAAATAAGCCAACTTGCATTGGATAAAGGGTTTACTAAGTGCGTCTTATATACGGACTTAGCAAATCCCACTTCAAATAGCATCTATCAAAAGATAGGCTATATGCCAATTTGTGATTCGCTCCAGTTAAAATTTGAATAGTAGAATGATGCGGACAGAACCTCTATGAATTAACGGGTACGATAGTTTAAAGAAAGAGCCATCCCGCAAAGGATGGCTCTAAAACTTGCCGTTTCAGGTAGCGTGGAGTACCGTACCATAAGTAACGGTAAGTTATTGAGCGAAAGGGTAAAGGTGCTTTAGAACTGAATGATCACGTTACCTTTTTTACGTTCGGTCTCTACATATTTGTGGGCATCCGGCAGACATTCTAAAAGATATCGACGATCGATTACGGCGCATAGTGTTCCATTGTTGGCGAGTTCCATGAGAAATGACAAATTAGCTTTGTTTTGCATCAGTCCGGCTGTTGCAAAAACAGCCCTTTTGCCTTTAAACAGAGATGTCCGAATCATCTGAAAGAGGATCGACAACCTGGGCGCGGTTGTCAGATATATTCCCTTGGCCGTAAGCACGTGCTTGCAAGCCGAGAAGGAGCGTTTGCCTACGGCATCAAAAACGACATCATAGGCTTTGACTGCCTTCGTAAAGTCTTCCCGGGTATAATCGATAACGAAGTCCGCACCTGCTTTTCTAACCAGATCTTCGTTGGCGGCTGAGCAGACACCGGTTACTTCAGCGCCATAGAATTTGGCTAATTGCACAGCGTAAATGCCCACAGCCCCCGAGGCGCCGTTAATCAGCACTTTCTGCCCCCTCCGCAGCTTTGCCTTATCTCTTAGAAACGTCAATGCGGTAGCACCCCCGTCACAGACGCCGACAGCTTCTTCAAATGCGATGTTGTCCGGTATAACCACAAGGGGACTCTCTTCGGAAAGACACTTATATTCGGCATAGGCACCGAAGTTTTTGACACTCATACCCAAGACGCGATCCCCTGGCTTAAAATGCTGTACTTCCTTACCGACCGCTTCGATCACACCAGCTAATTCAGTTCCTCCTACCGCAAATTTCGGCCTGGATAGCCCGTATAAGAGTTTAATCATAAACGGATTGCCCTTGCGAAAGGCACAGTCCGACGGCCCTACTTTGGCAGCTTGAATACGTATGAGCAGCTCCTTACTTCCAGGCGATGGTTTCACGATTTCTCGCATAACAATCACTTCCGGTGGACCATACGAATTTTGAACCATGGCTCTCATGGGTTTCCCCCTCCTAACGGTAATTTTACTGCAGCGGACATTTACAAGAGGCTCCCCAACGTAAGAAAATGGATAGAGAAGCAAAAGCGGAGAAGGAGATGAAGGCAGGAGACAATGAAAGATATTCTGTACAAATACATGTCGAGATGGACGTCTCTTAGCAAGGAAGATCAGCAAGCCATAGTGAACGAAATCCGCTTGGAGGAGTTTCCAAAGGGAACCGTACTCTTTAACCAAGGAGATATCCCTACAGCATGCTATTTCATCTTGAAAGGCTGTGTAAGGCAGT
>NZ_PCZT01000010.1:44112-49463 GCF_002968895.1 Paenibacillus sp. AR247
GGATGGCAGAGAGGTCACGTCTAACTTTTATACCGAAGAGCAAGCCATCGCAATTTTCAATCATCACAAACCAGATAAGTCTTCCGATTACACTTTCGTGTGCGTCGAAGATTCGGTTATGGTTGTTGGCGCTCTGGATAAGGAACAGGACATGTATACCAAACACCCTCAATTGGAATCCATGACCCGCAGGATGATGGAGGAGAACTTTAGTCAGGTCCAAGATGAATTCGCTGCTTTTATCGCTTCTTCGCCTGAAGAACGCGTCAAGACACTTCTCATGAAACGCCGTACTCTTATCGACCGGGTACCCCAACATCAACTGGCCAGTTATCTCGGCATTACGCCAGAGTCGCTAAGCCGAATTAAGAAGAGAATCCAGTAAGATCTTAACTGGTTCGAACACCCTAATTGTAACCAGGGGGATGTTTCCTTGCATTGACTTAAGTCAATAGACGAGTCTGGATATACAGAAAGGGCCCCTCCCTCCCAGGTTCCTTTTAAACTTGCCGTTACAGACAGCGCGGTGAACCTTATCACAAGTAACGCCAGGCTTTTATGTTGCAACTCGAATCAAATATACGATGATCGCCGGTGCTATGATCGAAGGGAAAGGAGGGAGGACTTCCATGTACGAATGGAACGAGATGGTCCAGCTTATGGTGGATTGGATCGAAGCCAATATAACGGAGAGTACGTCTTTATTGAAGATGTCGGAGCAGTTAGGCTATTCCCCTTATTATTGTTCCAGGCAGTTCAACCAATTGACCGGGATAACACTACGGGATTACGTTTGGACTCGAAGAATCAGTCGAGCCGCCTTGGAGCTCCGTGACACGGACCAACGGGTTCTGGATATTGCCTTAAAGTACGGGTTCTCATCCCAAGAGTCGTTTACGCGTGCGTTCAACAAAGCTTTTCAACTCACCCCCGCAGCTTACCAAAAAGCTCCCCGACCTATTAAGTTGGCTATTCGTCAGGAGGTATTCTCGCCTTATCATTATTTGATCAAGGAGCGGGATAAGATGAGCAAGGTGCATTTGCAACCAGCGGAGATCAAAGTCGAGTTCATTCCGGCGCACAAATTTATCGGGATTTGGGACCTTTCCGCAGCAAACTTTGGGGAATTCTGGGAAAGGGGACATTCTTGTGACGAGATCTGCGGCACTCTGGAGAGTATGTCCAACCACGCCCTCCCTGGACAAATGGGTCAGACGGCGGGATGGTTTTACCAAAATGGTCAAAAGGGGTACCTATATGGAATCCCTGTTTCACTGGAGTACGAGGGGCCCATTCCGGAAGGGATGGAGTGCAGGGAAATTCCGGAATCGGAGTATTTGGTCTTTTTTCACCCGCCTTTCGACTATTTGAAGGATAATGGCGCTGTGATGAGAACCGTTGAAGAAGTGGCGTGGAACTTCGACCCCACAGGTATGGGCTACGAATGGGATGAAGGGATCAAACAAGACTACCAACGGCATTTCCCTGAAGGATATGGTTATGCTGTGCTGCGGCCGGTAAAAAAGGTATAGCCGATTATGTAATAACGTAGCGTAAGACCCCTCGTAAAGGGGTCTTTTTGTATGAAATAGGCTAGTGACTCATTAGCTATTAATCCATTCCATAGACACATTCCACAATTCATCAGCCGCGCCTTGATCCATTGCGTAAGAGGCGAGCCCCGACTGAGTCTCTCCAACACGAGGTCCGACCTCGTTGCAGTTTTCAAAATATCGGCCGCCGATACCGTTTAACAAGGGAGATGTTGCCAATAGCACGGAAGTAGCGGCTCCCTGTTGAGGGGTCTTCCAGATGATTTCCGGATAGCCTGTTCTAGTCTCGTTTAGCTTTTTGATCTGCTCGGGAGTGATCTGTATACGGTCAACTCCCGGAGTTCGCACACCGCCAGGCATCAAAGCATTTGCTGTGATACCCTCATTGATCCAACGTTTTGAAGCTTCCACGGCGAATAGTATGTTAGCTGTTTTGGATTGTCCGTAGGCAAGAAACGGGTCATAGGGACGGCGCAGGAAGTGAATATCATCGAACACAACCGGCGAGCGGAGATGCCCCGCAGAACTAACGGAGACCACGCGAGCGCCATCTGCTGCAGCTAGAGCATCGTGAAGTCCGGTGGCTAGAGCGAAATGTCCCAAATGATTAGTAGCGAATTGAAGCTCCCATCCTTCAGGAGTTCGCGTCTCGGGCGTTGCCATGATACCCGCGTTGTTGATCAAGATGTGCAGCGGCCCTCTCCATGAAGCAACGAATGAGGCTATCGAGGATCGATCGGTAAGATTTAAAGGCATTACCTTAACGAGTGGATTACCCGTGGTTACAGCAATATCTTCGGCTGCGAGCTTTCCCGCATTGAGATTGCGAACAGCTAGTGTCACTTCGGCGCCCGCTTCAGCCAAAGCCCGGGCCGTTTCAAGGCCGATTCCGGATGTGGCTCCCGTCACGACAGCTCTGCGACCCGCAAGATTGATCCCTGCAACGACCTCGCTTGCTGTCGATTCGGAATGAAACGGGGTTGTAATCAATGAGGACTCCGACATTGTGATTTCCTTCTTTCTTGATTTTCTAATCTCAAGGTCATTATGACTTAAATGGATATATGGAAATAGTTTGTTTCTGCTTAAAACTTGCTCAAAACTGCAAATGATAGAAACCGTTCTTTGCCTTTATCCAAAATTAAGTTACGATTACAAGAAAGGTTTCCAACGAGCATCTGAGGAACGATCAAAGTAAAGTTGGTGAGTATTGTGGGAGAGCGGCAAATCAAGTACTACCATTTATATACGGAAAGCCCCCAATCCAAAATGTATTTGGATCAAATGCTGGAAATTGCGAAACAGATTACCCTTGTCGAGGGTCGTACCCAGACGATGATTCCGTTTCTAACGACGATGCGGTATAGTCGGCAGACTTCGGAAATTTCTGGTGTTTTGACTCCTTCGATTTGTCTGATTCTACAGGGTGCCAAGAAACTTCATCTTGGCCATGAGGTCATTGATTATCATGCTGGGGATTACTTGGTATCTGTTGTCGATATTCCGGCATCCGCAGAAATTATTGGGGCTACCCAGCAATCACCCTATTTTGGTCTGCGCGTTGAATTTACGATGGAAGAGATCGCTTCTGTGGTCATGGAGGCTGGTCTTGATTTTAAACCAAGAAATAAAAAGTTGAATACCGGAGCATACGTCGGGACAGCCGACGAAGGTTTGGTGGAAACTTTTTACCGTCTGCTTAAGCTAATCGGGAAACCGGATGCGAATCGTTACTTGTCTTCTCTGATGAAACGCGAGATGATCTTTCGGCTGCTCTCTGGGGATTCAGGGCATATTTTTTTTCAACAAGTCATGATGGATCAGCAAGACGAGGGGATCGGCAAAGCCATCGCATGGATCAAAGAGAATTACGCTCAATCGATTACCATAAAGGAACTAGCAAAATTATCGAACATGAGCGTATCCGGGCTGCATCATAAATTTAAGGCCGTAACAACATTAGGACCTATACAATATCAAAAGCAGCTTCGGCTCTATGAAGCCAGGCGTCTTATGCTGGGTGGCGCAATTCATGTGACTGCAGCAGCTATGGAAGTTGGTTATGAAAATGTATCGCAATTTAGCCGGGAATATCGCAGGCTTTTTGGATCTTCACCATCTAAAGATATCAAAGCTTTCAGGAATAGCCCCGGTGTAGAGGAAATAGAAAAGGACAGGTTTCGTCGTTAGGTATATTTCTTCACTGACATTTATCTGTTTTTATGAGATATGGGAAAAAGCCAAGAGGGAGAACATCACCTTCTTGGCTTTTCTTGCGTAGTGGCGATAGAGGGCGGGCTTTAAAATAAGTTCTCGTACACTACCCAAGCGAGCTCAAAACGTCTTTCAGCCGCTCGGCAAACGGTTTTGGCTGCACTTGGTAGCCAATGTGATTTTCCGGGAACTCGGCAATGTCTACCTCCAATCGTTCTGCCAATCCTTCGGCGGAGCGGGCGGGAAAATAATGTCTTGAGGTGCTGCCTACAGCGGGGCGAACTTGTGCCGTAGAATGAGATAGCGCAGCTTGGAGCTGCTCCAGCTTGAAAGCATATCCGAGCACGCCCGGGGCTTCATTCGCCATGAAGTATTCCATATTTGCAATCATGCGTTCCTTTTGTTCATCGCTCGGCGGCGAAGAAGGGCTGGGGCCGTCATCATTTCGAAGTCCAATGGATGAAGTGAACTTGAAAAAAGCCGGAAATAAGCCTAACTTGCGGTGATCTGCGATCAGGTCCTCCATAATCGTCTTGGCCTGTAATCGTTCATCGCCGCGTAAAAGATCCAGCAAAGGCGGTTCATGCGGAATCAACACACGCACTTGTCCGGGATAGCGCATCGTCAGATCAAGTCCAATGACTGCCCCGGAACTGCTTCCGAAAACGTATGCCGGCTCATCGGTTAAAGCGGCCAAGAGGCGGTGAGCATCGTCACTGTGCGTCTCGATCCGGTAATCTTCAGCCGGATTGGTGAGTTTGCTGCGGGAATGGCCCCGGCGGTCGTAAGTGACGACCGTATACTGATCGGCAAGCTGGTCCGCAACCTCCAGAAATACATCGGCATCACCGCAGCCCCCGTGGATCATCAGGAGTACAGGCCCTGCCCCGCGCACCTCATAGTGGATACTTGCTCCAGGCACAGATAACATATCCGTCTTTATCCTACTCATTTCATCTCCTCCTTGTAGGAAGATCATAAAGCAGCTTTATGAACTGAATATGAATCCAATCCAATGGATGAATTGGTCCATAGGTACAGGACTTGATAACACTTCCGGATAACGAACCCACGATGTGACTTCTTCACGAAACAAAGTATATACTTTTTATATACAAGCATAGGAGGCGGTTTTCCATGTTTCAGGTTCAAAAATGGGGGGACAGTTTGGGTATTCGCATACCGAAATCCCTTGCTTTAAAGGTAGGTCTGGAGGAAGGCTCCAAGGTAGATCTTTACGTAGAAAACGGACATCTGATCATCAAGCCGAAGCCGTCTTCGTTAGAGGAGCTCCTTACCCAAGTTACACCCGAGAATATTCATAAAGAGGTCTTCACGGGGGATCTGGAAGGCTGGTAAGTAGGTTGCCAACGAGTATGTACCAGACCGTGGCGACTTGGTGTGGCTTCAGTTTAATTCGCAAGCTGGTCATGAACGAGCAGGTAAGCTGCCGGCAATCGTTCCACAGACGACCTTGTCGGAGGTTATCTCCAAACTGAACTTACTGATCCAGTAACGATATATAGAATGAACTAAAGAAATGAATGTTATAAGCCCCGAGGACGACGATCCCGGGCTTTTTGT
>NZ_PCZT01000010.1:49563-62009 GCF_002968895.1 Paenibacillus sp. AR247
CACCGCAGGAAGTGGCATCAAGACTGAATCATGGGGAGAAGTTGTATATGCTGGATGTTCGGGAGCCCGAGGAATGGGCTGCGGGTCACTTAGAAGGCGCCAAGCATATTCCGCTTGGGCAGCTTACTGGACGTCTGCATGAGCTTGATAAGTCGAAGGAGATTATCGTGATTTGCCGTAGCGGCAATCGCAGCGGCCTTGCGTGTGAATTGCTGAGTGAAAAAGGATTCGACGTGGTGAATATGACGGGAGGCATGAACGACTGGAATGATGTTGTCCGCTGATCTCCGGCAAAACCATATAAATGGCCCGTGTTCAGCATAAGTGTGGGTTCCGGCAGCTGTTAACGGTACAAGCTCATGCTTTTCTGAAACAAGCGAAAGCTAAAGGATGTGAAAACTATGCAAATGGGAACAATCATCAATTTCGTTATCATCGTACTGTTTGGATGGTTTGTATTTTCGAGGTTAAGACCGGTTAAAGGAATCCGGAACCTAAACGCGCAGGAGTTTAGCAACGAAATGAAAAAGCCGGTTAAACCCCTGCTGATCGATGTCCGTGAACCGGGTGAATTTAAGGGAGGATTTATTGCCGGGGCGCAAAATATGCCACTGTCCCAACTGCCCGGATTGCTCACTGAAATCCCGAAGGATCAACCGGTGCTCCTCTACTGCCGTAGCGGTATGCGCAGTAAAAGCGCGGCGAAGATGCTGCTTAAAAATGGGCACAAGGAGCTGGGACATCTAAAGGGTGGTTTGAGCGCCTGGAACGGTAAGCTGACGCGTAAGTAATATTCATGATTATGTTTGGTTAATCTATGGCGAGATCAAATACGGGAGGCTGACATGCGATGTTTCATTACACGGTTGAAACGACCAAAACGATTGAACAAGCGATTGAAGCTCTGACGGAAAATCTGAAGGCGGAAAAGTTCGGCGTCCTTTGGCGGTTGGACATGAAGGAGAAGCTTCACGAAAAGGGTGTTGAGTTCGATATGCCGTATGAGATCCTGGAGGTTTGTAATCCGGTTGAAGCTAAACGGGTATTGTCTGAAGATGCGTTGGTCGGATATTTCCTGCCGTGCAAGCTGGCTGTGTACGTGGAGAACGGAACAACCAAGATCGGTATGCCCAAACCAACGGCATTGATCGGGTTGGCAGAGAACGATGCCTTGATGAGCATTGCATCCGATATCGAAAAGCGCCTGACGGCATGTGTGGATAAGAGTATATAAACGGATACGATAATCCTATTTTCCCATACGATAGTAAAATCAACTAAACCGCTTACATGATAACATGTCGGTAAGTTGGCCGTGAACGATAGACAAATGAAATGCTGTCAGCTGAGAAGGCTGATGGCATTTTTTTTATGAATCGTATATCGGTCAAACTATTCTCTGCAATCCGGATCTGCCTAACCGGGTTCAGGACCATGGGAGGGAACAGGTTATGTCAAAAACGATTGTAGCTGTGATCGGCTGCGGGACCATTGCCAACAATGCGCACATCCCGGCGTACATGGCGAACAAGGATGCCGAGATCAAGTATTTCTGCGACATTCGCAAGGAGCGGGCTGAGAAAGCCGCCGAGCAGTACGGTTGCGGCACGGCGGTGGAGGATTATCAGGTCATTTTGGAGGACCCGGACGTGGTGGCGGTATCGATCTGCACGCCGAACAACGTTCATGCTCAGATCGCGATCGACTGCATGCGCGCAGGCAAGCATGTGCTGTGCGAAAAGCCGGCGGCTCGGACGTACCGGGAGGCGCTGGAGATGCAGAAGGTACAGCACGAAACCGGTATGACGCTGAACATCGGCGTCGTCAACCGCTTCAATAAAGGCGTCAACATCATCAAGCAGATGATTGAAAGCGGCGAGCTCGGCGAGCTGTACCACGTCGTGGTCAGCTTCCGCGCCCATCGCTCTATTCCCGGGCTCGGCGGTGATTTTACGACCAAGGCGGTCGCCGGCGGCGGGGCGCTGATCGACTGGGGCGTTCATTATCTGGATATCGTCATGTACTGCGCGGGCGATCCGCGGCCGAAGACGGTGACGGGGCAGGCGTACTCCAAGCTGGGCAAGGACATGCAAAATTACGCTTACCTGAACATGTGGGCGGGTCCTCCAAACTATGAGGGCAGCTATGACGTCGACGACTTCGTGACGGCGATGATTCGGACTGAAGGCCCGACGATTTCGGTCAACGGCGCCTGGGCGCAAAACATCGGCGTGGAAGAAACGTACATTGATTTCCTCGGTGACAAGGCGGGCATTCGCCTTCAGTATGGTCAAGAGTTTAAGCTGTATTCGGCGAAGCACGGCGCATTGATTGAAAGCACGCCGAACTATCCGAAGACCAATGCGTTCCAGGAGGAGATCGACGGCTTTATCGCGGGCATCCATTCCGGTGAAAAGCTGCCGTCGCACATTGACACGGTGATTTTGACTGCGCAAATGATCGAGGCCATTTACCAATCCTCTGAAGAAAGCTGCGAGATTTCCTTAACGGAAGCTGGAGTGGCGCAGGCATGAAGAAAATCGGCTTTATCGACTATTACCTGGACGAATGGCATGCCAACCAATATCCCGGATGGATCAAGGACGCCTCGGGCGGGGCGATGGAGGTCGCCTTTGCGTATGCGGTCAAGGACGCGGAGCATGGGATGACCAATCGGGAATGGTGCGCAAAACACGGCGTGACGTGGTGCGACACGATCGAAGAGGTGATCGCCCAAAGCGACTATCTGATCGTGCTGTCGCCTGACAACCCGGAGCAGCATGAGGCGCTGGCGGAGCTGCCGCTCGCTTCGGGTAAACCGACGTACGTGGACAAGACGTTTGCCCCGGACCGGGCAGCCGCCTTGCGCCTGTTCGAGCGGGCCGCGCAGCATCACACACCGCTGTATTCCTCTTCCGCGCTGCGTTATGCCGAAGAATACGGGGGAATCGAGCGCGCGGGGATACGGGTGATATCGAGCCTTGGTCCGGGCTCGTTCGAGAACTACTCGATCCACCAGATCGAGCCGATTGTCGCGCTTATGGGTACAGACGCGAAGCGCGTCATGTTCGTCGGCACAGAGGCTGTGCCGGCACTGCTGATCGAGTTCGCGGGCGGCCGGCAGGCCACGATTCAGCAGCCGGGTCAGGGCTGCCCGTTCATGATGGCCGTCAACTACGATTCGGGTACCTGCCGCGTCGTTCAGCCGGCATCGGATTATTTTCAGCGCTTCATTCAGGATTTGGTGGCGTTTTTCGAGACCGGACAAGTGAGCGTGCCGCCTGCCGAGACAATCGCCATTATGTCGATCATCGAAAACGGCCAAATCGCCGCCAAACAGCCGTATCGCTGGATCGATCTGCCGGAGAGCCGGTAAGCGGCAGGAACAGAACAAAGCAGCCATTATCGCGGAGAACGGGAATGGCTGCTTTGCGTTGCGCCTGACTCATGTAGGATGGCAGCATTCAATCTCCATGGAGACTCGCCCCTCAGCGCACGATGGCGCTGGAAACGAGTCTCCGGAGATTTTTTTGCATTGGAATGGGTTCGCCAGTAGCCATATGCTAAATCCCCTTCGATTTTTCAACCGGCATGCCGCCGGGCTTTTTCCGAACCAGCCGATCCATGACCCGCCTGCTCCACGGACTAAGTGTTGCCAGCGTGGGAGCATCGACGAACCGGCAGAAAAGATGGGCTAATGCAAAGATAAAAGGAGTTGTTAGGATAACGGTGAGGACTGTGCTAAGGCCGTAAGAGAACAGGAGGTGGAACTGATAGAACAGATAGGAACCCAGCGAGCAAATGATGGTGAAGTGAACCAAGTATAAAGAGAAGGATATCATGCCGAGGTAGAGGAAGGGCTGCCGGCCGAACAGTGACTTGAGGCGGGGCGAGATGAGCAGGGCCGTTAAGGTCAGGCAAGCGCCCAGCGTATGGTAGAACACGAAGAACGAAAAGGTGGACGAGCCTTTCCATACCAGGATGGAGTAGATGGTGTTCTCGGTCCCCACGTAAGGGAAAGAGCCGAGATAAAGTCCAGCCCCCAGAAACAGGGGAGCGCTCCAAGGAGGAAGAACGGCGGTCAGCCGGTTGCGGCCGCTGTACGTCAAGTCGCTGAGCGCCATGCCGAGCACGAACCCGAGGTAATAGGAATCGGCGAGAAGCACCGCTAGAGCGGCATAACCGATGATCCGCAGCCTGAAGCGGCCGAGGGTCAGCAGAAACCCGAAAATAAGGAAGGAACCCAGCAGCTCATAGGTCATGGTCCATAACACAGGATTGTAAGCGGATCCATATGTGAAGAAGGTGTGGTACAGCGCCTCCCGGATCATGTCGAGTACACGGGGGCTGGCCGTGAAGGGATCGGGCATCGACGACTGGGTCGTTTGGCGGATGTCGTCATAAAATCCCCAGCCCAGCCGCGTAACCGCGAAAGCGAGGAGTACGGACAGCGAAGCCGGAATGGCGAGCCGGAAAAACCTGCGCAACGCGGATGCGTAAATATGCATTTTGTCCTTCGTGAGAAAATAGCGCCAGCTCAGCACGTATCCGCTCAGTACGAAAAAGACACAAACTGAGAAGTTGCCGTTGAATATCAGGTTCAGCGGCGTTCGCGCGGCCAAGCCTTCAAAGGGAAAGTGGGCGATCTCCGGTTTTCCTTCGAAGACAGACGGCGCGAAGACCTGAAAAAAATGGGACACCACGACTACGCAGGCCGCCAGTCCTCTTAAACCATCCAAATAAGCGATTTTAGTCTTCATGCAAGTGCGAGCCTCCCTCGATTTTTGAATCCCATTCTAGGCGATTCGCGAGGGGAAAGATTGTACTTCCGTATCAAATGAGAGGAGTCGTGCCGAATGAAAAAGCTCGATATCGATCGATTGACCCGCGCCGGAGTCATCTATTTCAACTCGAAGCTCGAGATGCTGGAGAATCTGCACTGCAAGATGTACCGGATGAACGCCCTCGTCAGCCTGTCCACCCATTTCCATGACTATTATCAGATCTGGTACGTGTCCAAAGGCGAGTTCGTGCATACGATCTCCAACCGGCAGTACCGGATCCGGCAAGGCGATTTGTTCCTCGTTCCCCCCTTTACGCTGCACCGCGTGCAGGCTTTCGAGACAGAGGGGGAGATCCTCGGCTGTGAGTTTATGCCGTCCTTCATCAACGAGCGCTTCGCGGATCCTTCGGGAGAGCGGAGATTTTTCGACGCCGAGTATTTGAAGCATTTCTCACAGTCGGACTGCACGCCGCATTCGCAGATCGCCTTCGACGGCGTCACGGACGGCAGAATCCGCGGCCTGCTTCAGGATATGCTCGGGGAATACGAGGAGCGGACGCCCTTCTTTGAAATCGTCCTGAAGGCCAGCCTCCTGCAGCTGCTGTCGATCATCATCCGCCAGGTGAACGGGGACGAAAGGTACCGCGACACGATGAACAAGGTCGTCGAATACATCGACCGGAATGCGCATGAGGACATCAAGCTGGAGCATATCTGCGCCATATCCAACATGTCGAAGCCGACGATTTGCCGGCTGTTCAAAGAGTGGACGGGCAAGACCTTCAACCGCTATCTCGTCGATTTACGGATATCCAACGCGCTCGTCCTGCTGCAGCGGCCGTCCATGTCCATCACGGACGTATGCTATGCCACGGGATTCAACGAGCTCGCGTATTTTTGCCGGATTTTCAAAAAATACACGGGCATTTCCCCGAATCAGTTCCGAAAACAGGTGATGGGCAAGCCATTTTAAGTTTTAACGATAATCCAATTACTAGAGACAATAGTGAAATTAACTAAAACGCTTACATGATAACATGTGGGTAGTTGACGGCGGCAAGCGCGCTTTGGCGGGCTGCCGCCCCAAGATTAAGGAGGGAAGAGACATGATGCGAAAAGGGAGTACATGGGGGCTCATGATGGTTTTCCTGCTGGTCGCGGTCCTGTCGGGCTGCGGCGGCAAAGATGCGGCAGAGGGCAGCCAGGAAGGCGGCGAAGCGAAGGGCGGCGATGCCCCGAAAGAGAAGGTGCAGCTGAGCTTCTGGTACGGCTGGACCGGCATGGAGGCTGAAGCCCTCGAGAAATTGATCAAGAAATGGAATGATGCCAATCCGGACATTCAGGTAAAGGGGCTGTCCCAGAGCGATTACCAGAAGCAGCTGACGGCGATTACCGGTGGCAATCCGCCGGACGTCGCGTCTAACTTCGGTCAGGATGTCGTGCCGTGGGGCGAACGCGGGGCCATGATGCCGCTGGACGATTTTATCAAGAAGGATAACGTCGACCTCGGCGACTTCGTGCCTGCTGCACTGAGCTCTTCCCAATCGAATGGAAAAACATACGCTTTACCGATCGCGATGCACGTCTCGATGCTTTTCATAACAAGGAGCTGCTGGAAAAGGCGGGCTTTAGCGGGCCGCCGGAGACGATGGGCCAGCTCAAGGAGTACATTGCGAAGCTGAGCGTCAAGGAGGATGGAGGCAAGCTCCAGCAGCTGGGCCTGTGGCCCGGCGTCGATGCCTATACGTTCAGCTACGCTTACGGCGGCTCCTATTACGATGCGGATAAGAAGCAGGTCACGCCCGACGATGCGGGGGTCAAGAAGGCCGTAGAATTCGGAAAAGGAATCTGGGATCAATTCGGATCGAAGGAGCTCGATCGCTTCGCGTCCGGTTTGGGGCAGTACATGTCGCCGCAGAATCCATTCTTTACGGGCAAATACGCGATGACGATCGACGGCGAATGGCTGCCGACGTTCATCAAGCAGTACGCCCCCAACCTGAAATACGGCATTGCGCCCATTCCGTACGATGAGAGCAACCCGAGCCTGAAGGACCCGGGCAACGTCTCGACCAGCGTATTTTACATTCCGAAAGGCGTGAAGCATCCGGAAGAATCGTGGCAGTTCCTGAAATGGATGACCGAGCCGGAGCAGATGGCGGAGTTCACTGCGGCCATCGGCAATCTGCCGACCCGAACCTCACTGCAGACACATGAAATTTACAAGGAAGTACCGGGCTTCCAGGAGTTTTTACAGTATTCCTCCAGCCCAAACCTGCATTCCTTCCCGGCTACGTCCTTTTCGACGGAGTACATGACCGAATTCTCGAACCAGTATAACGCGATCCTGCGCGGGGAAGTCGGCTTGGACGAAGGATTGAAACGGGTGAAGGACAAGATCCAGCCCTTAGTCAAATAATCCGGTTCTTTACATCCGGGCTCGGTCCGCTCCTGGGCCGGGCCCGCATTCCAACAATCACGAGGAGGACGTGCAGATGATTGAAACGATATCCTCAGCGGCGCCTAGGCGGAGAAGGGGCTGGACGAGGAAGGAGTGGCATTATTTTTGGCTGGGGCTGATCTTCGCTTCCCCATGGATCATCGGGTTTCTGATTTTTACCGTGTATCCTTTCTTCAGCTCCCTCTACTTTAGCCTGACGGAATACGATCTATTCAATCCGCCAAAATGGGTGGGTATGGACAATTACGCCGCGATCATGAAAGACCGCAGCTTCTATAAATCGATCAGCAACACGCTGTTCATGGCGTTCATATCCGTTCCGGTCACGCTGTTTAGCTCACTGCTTATTGCGCTGCTGTTGAATTTCAAGGTGAAGGGCATCCGCTACTACCGCACGATCTTTTATCTCCCGGCCGTCATTCCCGGCGTGGCGAGCGCCCTGCTCTGGACCTGGATGCTGAATCCGGACTTCGGCTTGGTCAACATTTTTTTACGCTGGGTGCATCTTCCCGATCCGGCCTGGCTGCTCGACCCCCGGTTCACCAAGCCTTCCCTGATCCTGATGGGACTGTGGGGCTCCGGAGCGGGTGCGCTCATTTTTCTCGCGGCGCTGCAAGGGGTTCCCCAAACCTACTACGAAGCGGCCCAGGTCGATGGCGCCAACTGGTGGCACCGGTTCTGGAGAATCACGGTACCGGCGCTGTCGCCGATCATTTTGTTCCAGCTGATTATGGGACTCATCGGGGCTTTTCAAATTTTCACGGAATCCTACATTCTGGCGGGTGGCAAGTCAAGCGGCGGCGCTCTCGGCGGGCCGGGGCAGTCGTTATTGTTCTATGCCGTCAATTTGTACCAGGAAGCCTTTATCAATTTGAAAATGGGATACGCCTCGGCGCTGGCCTGGATCCTGTTCGTGATCGTCATGCTGATTACGCTGCTGGTCCTCAAAACGTCCAAACGCTGGGTCTACTACGGGGGTGAATAGCGGATGAGCACTGGCAAGCTGTTTCGCACGAAAATTTTTCCACATACGATGCTGATTTTGTTCGCATTCTTTTTTCTCTTTCCGTTCGTTTGGCTCGTGTTCACTTCGCTCAAGTCGTCGAACGAAATTTTTGAACTGCCGCCGCGCATCCTGCCGGAATCGTTTCAATGGTCGAATTACAAGGCCGCGTTCGAAACGGTGCCTTTCGGACACTATATGCTGAACACCCTGGTTATCTGCGTCGTTTGCATTATCGGGCAATTGTTTGCCTCCCCGCTGGTGGCCTATTCGATCTCCCGGATTCCGTGGGTGGGGAGCAAGATCATTTTCGCGATCGTCCTGGCAACAATGATCCTGCCCTCACAGGTGCAGCTGATTCCGCAGTACATCATTTTCGCCAAGCTGGGCTGGGTCAACACTATCCTGCCGCTGACGATCGGGGCCTTTTTCGGCGCACCGTTCTACATTTTCTTATTGAGGCAATTTCTCTTAGGCATCCCCAAGGAGCTGTCCGAAGCCGCGAAAATGGATGGTGCATCCGAGTTCCGTATCGCTGACGCTCGGTCTGCAGGGATTCCAGCAGGATCACGGGGCGCAATGGGAAAAGCTGATGGCCGCGTCGACGATCATGGCGATTCCGATGATTTTGCTCTATTTTTTCGGACAGAAGTACTATATGCAATCCGGATCTGCTTTTACGGGGTTCAAATGATTCATGCACCCCTTGGCGATCTCAAAGGGAAGGCAAGTTTGTGCCGCATATATAAAGGCTGGTTGGAAACTCCAATCGGCCTTTTTTCAATTCTCCAACCTTGTAACTTTGCCCCGGCTCACAGCGTCCATAAGACAGTAGGTAAATTTCGTTAAAAGCTGGGAGGATATCGATTATGCGAAAATGGACTATGGCCGCTGCCGGGCTGCTGCTCGCCGGGACGCTCGGGAGTGCCTGGACAGGCCCGTCCGCGTGGGCTCAAACCTCCGGACCGAACGCAAATTATTCGAGCCCGGGCTCGGAATTTTATGTGACGAATCCGATACCGCTCGCCAAGCCAAAATGGACGGCGGCGCTCGATGCGCCGAAGGACTCGTCCGCCTCCAATCCTTCCGTAGTTATAGCGGGGCAAGGGAAGGTCTACTACATCGCGGGCGGCAAGCTGACTGCGAAGGAGGCCGCTACCGGGAAGACGCTGTGGTCGTTCGGGACAGGACTTGGCCATGCAACCCTCACGAGTACCGACGAAACGAAACTCTATGTCGGCGCCAAAGACGGCTCGGTCTACCGGGTCGATAAGACGACCGGCAAGGGCACACGCATCTACCGTGCTCCATCGGGGCATGCGCCCGAGATATCCATGGACGGCGGGACCTTGTACGTCTTTGCCGGCGGTTCACTCATCTCGGTCGATCCTGCTACAGGCAAGGAGAAATGGCGGAATCAGGACGGTAAGTCCCTGCCTCAGCGCGTCGGTGGAACGCTGCTCTCGGGCGCCGTGGAATCGGGAGCGATCACCGTCTATACAACTTATGGGATCGATCCAGCCACAGGCAAAACGCTGTGGCGGCTGCCGGGTGATCATACGGGGCTTCTCAAGTCGGAAGGGAATAAGCTTTACTTCGAGGACCAGTGGCCGAATGCTGATTATGTGGAGACTGCGGCGAACATCGACGAGGTGGATGTGAAGACCGGCAAGATTACGGCAAGCAAGAAGTTTGTTGCCTTAAAGGCAGACGATAACCCGGTCTATCCCCCATATAAAGTGGTGATGAATGGCAATGATGTCTATGCGGCCGTTGCCGGCGATGGTGTCTTCCGCTTCAATTACGACGCCGATCCCGCTGTTGTGAAGCCGGAATTGATAGCGGATCGGGGAGAGTTCATCGCGGGCCCCTATAATGGCAAGCTGTTTTTCCTGGATGAGGACAGCCGCGGGATTCATGCGCGCAAAATCGTAGATCGTTCGTATGTTAATTATAACGGCCCCGATAATCCGGCCAGCCGCATCGATATGATTCAATCCGGCTTGTACGTCGGCCAGAGTGACGGTACCGTCTATGCGCTGAACGTCTCGACGGGGAAGGCTTTGTTCCGTGCGCAGACGAAGGCGCGCAGTTACGGAGCTTTTCAGGTTGAGGGCGGCATGCTGCTCGTCCAGGCGGAAAGCCAGCTGTATGCGTACACGCTGCCTTCCGAATTGGCGAAGCCCGCTGCTGGGGGCAGTACGGCGGGAGCCTTCGCGAAGTCGGATGCCAAGGTTACGCTGGATGGGAAGGCACTTCCGCTGCGGGTTGGAGCGGGTGTCATGTCGGCAGACAACCGGATGTTCATCCCGTTCCGGTCGCTGACGGAAGCGCTCGGAGCCAAGGTCGCCTACGACGCCAAGACGAAGCGGACGACTGTGACCTACGGAACGCGCGTTTTCTCGATCGCCGACGGCTCCCCTTTTGCTCTCATAGAAGGGAAGCAAGCCGCACTGTCTTACTCCCCGGCGACGCTGAACGGCTCGCTCTACGTGCCGATCAAGGACTTCGGTGATCTGCTGGGTGTGCAGGTGAAATGGAACGCCGGCAAGGGTACGGTGGAGGTAACCAAGGAGGCCGCCGCGAAATAACGTTGGCGGATCCTCGCGGTTAGAGCAGGAGTAAGGAACACAGAACGAATGGAAAAATTCCTATTGTCCTTAAGCAGCCTAATGTATACTGAAAACGGCGGGATGACCGCCGTTTTTCCACATTTACTTTACAGAAATGAAGGTTAATCGGAGTTGATTTTTAAAGACAAACCAAGGACAATGGAGATGAGCATAAAATGAAAGTAATCGGTCTTATTGGCGGAATGAGCTGGGAATCTTCTGCTTTGTACTATCGAATGGTCAATGAAGAAGTAAGAAGTAGGTTAGGCGGGCTGCACTCTGCGAAATGCCTGTTATATAGTGTTGATTTTGAAGAAATTGAACGTTACCAAGCGGAAGGGGCCTGGGAAAAGGCGGGAGAAGTGCTAGGCCAAACCGCACGCGCTTTGGAAAAAGGGGGCGCTGACTTTATCGTCATTTGCACCAATACGATGCATAAAGTTGTCGATGATATTCAGTCCAGGATCCAGATCCCCATTTTGCATATAGCGGATGCTACAGCAGCCCAAATCAAAGAAAGCCAGATTCAGACGGTTGGGCTGCTTGGCACGAAGTACACTATGGAACAGGATTTTTATAAATCACGCCTGGAGCTGAACGGGATTCAGGTAATCGTTCCAGATCGGGATGACAGAGAGGCCGTAAACAAGATCATCTACGAAGAGTTATGCCTGGGCAAGATTCATCAGGAATCCAGAGATTATTATAAAAAGGTTATTCAAGGCTTAATCGAATCCGGAGCCGAAGGGATTATATTAGGCTGTACAGAAATTGGACTACTGGTGAAGCCGGAAGACGCAGAAGTTCCTCTGTTTGACACAACCTACATCCATGCTTGCGAGGCTGTAAATATGTCTTTGAAAGCGTGAAACTTGGAGCTGAATCCCGTACGGACCAATTAAAATAGGAGTTCATCGACAGCGCGCCCGCCATGGCGCGTTTTTTAAATTATATAGAGTTTGGAGAACGCCAGTACAGCCAAAAAATATTTAAAGAAATTTCCCGGCCGATGTTGTCACATCCCATCCTCACTCCCCGTCATACGGGTAAAATCACCGAAAGGGATGATCGAGATGGAGATGGAATACGATTATGATGTGGCGGTAGTTGGAGGGGGCATAGCAGGTCTGACGGCAGCGGTGTATGCGGCGAAGGCGGGGAAACGGACGATTCTGATCGAGAAGCAGGAGCGCCTCGGCGGGCGAGCCATCACGGTGAAAAAGAAGGGAGCATACTTCAATCTGGGCGGGCATGCTCTGTATCACGGCGATGCTTTTGCGACCTTCCGCGAGCTTGGGCTAAGTTTGCAGGGAGGCCAGCCCTCCACCGATGCATTCGGCATTTGGAACGGGAAGCTGGTGACCATGCCGATGGGGGTCAAATCGCTCTTCACCACGCCGCTGCTGTCCTGGAAAGGGAAGGTGGAGCTCGCCTCCTGGCTGGCGAAGCTTGGCAAACTGGATACGCTCCGGTACGAGCGGGCCAGTCTCCGGGAATGGCTGGAGGGGAATATCAAGGACCCCATGCTGCGACATTTATTTTATTCGCTTTTTCGTACGGCAAGCTACGTGGTAGCGCCGGATCTGC
>NZ_PCZT01000010.1:62109-74484 GCF_002968895.1 Paenibacillus sp. AR247
GGAACGACAATCAAGGCGAATGCCGTCATCGTCGCCGCATCGCCCACGATCGCTCACCAGCTGGTGCCCGGGGGCTGAAACGACCGCCCTTCATACCTGGAAGGAGCAGGCGGTCGAAATTACGGCTGCGTGCCTGGATGTCGCCCTCCGCCGTCTGCCGAAGCCGGATCAGCAATTCGTGTATGGCATCGACCGGACCGTCTTTCTTTCCAACCAGTCGCGTGCCGCTGATCTTAGCGACGATGGATACCAGGTCGTTTCCGTGATGAAATACAAGGGGCTGGAAAGCGATCCCCAACGGGATTTGCAAGACCTCGAACAAACGCTGGATCTCGTGCAACCAGGCTGGAGGGATGAGCTGGTCGTCCGGCAGTATTTGCCGAAGATTACGGTTTGCCAAGATTTTATGCACCTGAACCGTCAGGAGAACCCGGGGCCCGCCGTCCCGGAAATCAAGGGGCTGTATGTGGCAGGAGATTGGGCTTCGCACGGGGAATTACTAACCGACGCCGCGACAGCGAGCGCGAAAAGAGCCGTTCGGCACATCCTCTCCCTGGAGAGCGAGGAAAGGGCGACCCATGAGCATAGAAGAATTGTATGAAGCCTATAGAAAACCGCTGATATCTTATGCCTACCGGATGCTGGGCAGTGTCATGGACGCGGAGGATATCGTGCAGGAGGCCTTTATTAGCTATGGTCGGCTGGAGGAGCCTGATGCGATACGGAATGAGCGATCCTTTTTGTACAAAATCGTCACCAACCGATGTCTGGATCTGCTCCGTTCCTCGGCGAAGAAACGGGAGCTCTATGTCGGTCCCTGGCTTCCTGAGCCTCTTATGGGTTTGCTGGATGCCGCCGAGGCCGACCCGTCCGAGATCTATATGCGGCGCGAATCTATATCAACGGCATACCTTTTGCTCCTGCAGCAGCTGAGTGCCGTCGAAAGAGCCGTTTTTCTCCTCCGCGAAATTTTTCATTATTCGTTCGACGAGATTGCCGGGATGGTTGGCAAGAGCACCGCGAACTGCCGGCAAATTTTCCACCGGGCCAAAAAAAAGCATCCAGGTAGATCCTGAGCAAAGCCTGCCGGTTCACATAGCCGAAGAGAAGCTGAGGGATTTCGTCAGTTCCCTTCTGCAAGGAAATACAAGCCGATTACTGGAACTGGTCAGCGAGGGCGCTGTCATGATCTCCGACGGCGGCGGCAAGGTCAAGGCGGCACGTGTGCCTGTCATTGGATTCGAGCAGGTTACCAAACTGCTGCTTAATCTGCTCAAAATGCATGAGGGTAAATTTGCGTATTCGTTCGTTTCTGTCAACGGCATACCGGGCTTCCGGCTTGCGATGGATAATGGGGATCAGTACGTTTATTCTTTTTCTTTTAAGGATGACAAGATTCAATCGATCTATGCCGTAGGAAATCCGGAGAAAATAAGGCACCTGCCAGCATTCGAGCAGCGGGATGATGAACTTGGCACGCCGTGACAGTCACGGATAACAAACCAAACGATGAATCAAACGCGATTATCGTCAACCTAGAGGAACAATAGAAGAAAGTGTGAAAAAAACCCTGCCGGCGCGAGCCAGCGGGGTTTTTGGCGTTCATGGATCAGGCCGTGCTGGAACAATGAACAAGATGATTAATTATATGGTTTGCAAAATTCTAACGACCTCATCCTCAATCTGGGATTCATCAACCTTGTCCCAATGCTCAGGGCGAATCATTTGATATTTTTTCATACGGTAAAACTCCATCACGGCTTGTTTCAAGGTGAGGTCGTACCACTGGATGCTGAACGTCGGTTCCATGATCCGCCGCAGCGTAGCATCGTCTTGAACCAAAGACAGCACTGCATTCATCCGGTTGAAAATTCCCTGATCCATCCCGGCTTCAAAAAAGCTCTCCAGCTTTTTATTCCGATTCTGCTGGGCAATGACAAGACCTTCAAATAACCGCGGATAGAATTCCTTGAGGTCCTCCAGGAACAAATCAGATATATAAATAACGCAGATCAGCGATTGCAGGAACGTTTGCTGAAAACGCTTGATATAAGAGACGGTTTCGTCGTTCACCACGGCATCGGCCTGCTGCAAGTAGTTCATCTCATACTCTACAACCTGCTGAATGATGTCATCTTTGGATGAAAAATGCTTATACAGCGTCACTTTGCTGATGTCCATATATTTGGCGATATCGTCTATTTTGAGTTGGCTGAACTTGTTCTTTCGTATGACCGGTTTTATTTTCTCGATATAATGATCGGCGCTTACGGCTTTTCTCACGAAATGAAGCCCCCTTTGTGCTTATACAACATATTATAACGAATTCGATGTGATCACAAACAATTTTTACGAAAATTAATAAATTAACTATTTTTATTAATTTTGTTTACTTTATTAATTTGTCGAGTTATAATCGGTTTTGCAAAAGGGAAATGAACTTCTAAGCGAAGGGAGGAAATAAAAGATGAGTACTGTGGAAAAAGGAAAATACGAAGGCAAGCGGGTCGTCATTACGGGAGGCAGCAGCGGGTTTGGCCTGGAGACGGCGAAGCAGCTGGTTGATGAAGGAGCGCGCGTTTTGATTACTGGCCGCACCCAGTCCACGCTCGATTTGGCTCTGAAACAATTGGGGAACAATGCGGTCGCCGTCGTAAGTGACGCCTCCTCGTTGAGTGATATCAACGCCCTGGCAGACCGGGTGAAGGCCGAGTTTGGCACGATCGACGCCTTGTTCGTAAACGCTGGCGTGACGC
Organism: Paenibacillus sp. AR247; assembly: GCF_002968895.1. Lineage (NCBI taxonomy): Bacteria > Bacillati > Bacillota > Bacilli > Caryophanales > Paenibacillaceae > Paenibacillus > Paenibacillus sp. AR247. The sequence continues at coordinate 64,866 of NZ_PCZT01000010.1, forward strand.
GTTTCGTTCCTTTTGAGTCTGTTACCGAAGAGGTGTACGACGAAGTTCTCGCCATCAATACCAAGGGGCCGTATTTTACCGTGCAAAAGCTCGTCCCTCTGCTTAACGAGGGGAGCGGCGTGGTTCTCACGACTTCGGTCGCGAACGTGCTTGGAATTCCGATGATCAGCGCGTACGCTGCCAGCAAGGCAGCGCTCCGCTCCATGACGCGCAGCCTCGCCCGCGAGCTGCTGCCTCGGAGGATCCGTGTGAATGCGGTCAGCCCCGGTCCGATCGACACAGGCATTCTGGACAGATCGATGCCGAAGGAAGCTGCGGAACAGACCAAGGCGGAGATGAGACAGCAGATCCCAATGCTGCGTTTTGGGGAGCCCCGCGAGGTGGCCCAAGCCGTCCTGTTCCTCGCTTTCGATGCGACCTATACCACGGGGGCTGAGTTCCCCATAGACGGAGGCGGCTCGCAAATCTAAGTACGTCTAAAACCGCCGTTTGCTGACCATCCGATTTTAATAAACGAACCAAGGAAGGGATAGTAATCAATATGGAAAATGCAAAAAATATGCGAGTCTTTGTAACAGGCGCAACGGGGTTTGTCGGCTCCGCTGTTGTTCGCGAACTCATTGCCGCAGGACATCAAGTCGTCGGGCTCGCCCGCTCGGATAAGTCTGCCGCATCGCTGACGGCTGCCGGGGCTGAGGTGCAGCGCGGTTCCTTGGACGACCTTACCAGCCTGCAGGAAGGCGCCGCCGCAGCGGACGGCGTGATTCACCTGGCTTTTAAACACGACTTCGCGGATTTTGCGGCAGCCGCCGAGGCGGACAGCAAGGCGATCGAGGCGATCGGGGCGGCACTTGAGGGTACTGGAAAGCCATTCGTGGCGACCTCGGGAACGCTGATGCTTACACCGGGGCGGCTCGGGACGGAAGAAGAGGCGTCGACACAGTCTACGCCGCGCCGCTCCGAGGAGGCTGCGCTCGCGCTGGCTGGACGCGGAGTGAGAGCTTCGGTCGTCCGCCTGTCACCGTCCGTGCATGGCCCGGGTGAGCAGGGTTTTGTTCCGACCTTGATTGGCATCGCGCGGGAGAAAGGTTTTGCGGCGTACGTGGATGAGGGGCTTAACCACTGGCCGGCGGTTCACCAGCTTGATGCGGCGCGCCTGTTCAGACTGGCGTTGGAAAAAGGAGCCGCAGGATCAGTGTATCACGGGGTCGGCGATGAGGGCGTGCCCTTCCGGGAGATCGCTGAGGTCATCGGCCGCCACCTGAACCTGCCGGTGCGCAGCATTTCCCGCGAAGAGGCAGAGGCTTACTTCGGTTGGCTCGCCTTCGCCGCGTCGACCGACAATCTGGCGTCGAGCGCCCTGACCCAGGAACGCCTGGGATGGCAGCCCGTGAACCCTGGTTTAATCGCGGATCTGGAACAGGGGCACTACTTAACCGCTAAAATTGATGGATTGGGTGAATGAAGAGGTTTTTCTGAAGGTTATCTAATGAAATCGCCTGATCGTAACATTACATTTATGAATAAAAATGTCTTGGCTTGTGACTCTGTACCTCCTTCATGGAAGTATCGGGCACAGGTCAAGACTTTTTTTGTAGGGAAACGACTAGTTTTTCATTCAGGGGATCTTGCCCACGAATTCATTTATCCTGGAGATCGATTTGTATCGTTAGGTTGGTTTTATCAAATTGTACCTTTCCGCCAAAAGCTTCCGCGATAAAGCGAAGATTTACGTACATAAGACCATCATCAACAAGTTCTGGACCTTGTAAAAGCTGTACTTCCTTGCCATTTAGAGTAGCAATCTTTTTTCCGGCAGTTAAAGTAACCGTTGTATCATTATTTTTAGCCGTAACAGTTTTGGTTGTATTATCAAACTGAGCGTCCATCTTTAACGCCGAGAAAAATGCCCTGAAAGGAACTAAGGTTGATCCACTCGGAGGGATTGCCGCTGTTAAGGCTTGTTTTTCCCCATTAATGTATATCGTAGGACGATATAATCCGCGGGAATCCGGGCCCGCTGAAGCAAGCACAGCTTGTGCACCAAAGACTAAGATGTAAACAGTCAGCACAGCAAGGGATAGAAAAGAACGGCGCTTCATCAAATACCATCTCCTTTTTTAAGTTTAATAGCATCAAATAGGACGCTTCATTTGGACAAATCCTATTAGTACGGACGCTTTTTCCACCACACATGTTACAATAAACCCAAATCATCACAGTTATTGGAGGTATCCTCAGTGGTCATTCAACTAGGCAATTTTGAAGTGAATTCCGGGCAATTGGTTGTAGCGGATCCTTGTTACGAATTGGATCGGGATACGATTATTATGGGCGTATTGGAATCCGCCTTAGCTGGCACATGGGTAGGAGAAGTGGAGAAGGTCGAGGTCCGAGACTGGGGCGAAGCCAACGCCAAGCTGACGGCTTACCACCATTCCGTGGCGGAACAGGCGGCGTCGCTGGAATGGATCAAGTGCTCTTTTGTGGCGGGGGTGGACAGCGGGCAGGCCGGGATTTTTGATATCGACAAGCACCGGATTCCGGACGCGGATGCACCTGACGGTAAGCAGGACCAAGATACCGAATGGTATTTCGCCTGCTGCGATCTCACCGAAAGCGGGGAGGAAGCAGGTGTCATGGATGGCGGCGTCGTATCACGGACAGGCATGGGTGACGGGGCGTATGGAGTGTACAAGGCTGTAAATGCGGATAATCAAATAGTTGGCGTGAAGATTGTGTTTATTAAGGGCTAGTTTGTTCAGTAGTAGATATCATTACGGTTGCCAGAGTTTTTAAATAGATTTACAGGTAGATGACTCTCTCGAGGGTCATCTTTTTTTAGAGATCAGAAAGTATAAGTTTCGAAGCTTGCGCTTCCCGATCTCGCAAGAAAAACTTCCTCTAGACGCGGTCTGTCTTCTTTGAAGGTACGTCGATAGACGTTTTTCTTATGATTAGATAGACTTCATTTTCACTTCAAGCGCAACTATTTTCCGTTTTTATTGTTATATATTGTAAATGGTATTTTGTCGCTTTTACTAGAATCCGATAGAAAGTTCAAATCATAACAGAGGTGCATAATGAAGAAATTTTTGTCTCTGCTGTTCCTGTCTTTGTTTCTGCTGATCCTGCTCCCCAATTCAATCAGTGCCGCATCCAAGCCATCCAAAATTGTATTAGACGGCCAGGAACTGGTACTGCCGTCTGATGTGAAGGTCTCGATCATTGATCAATCCATGATGATTCCACTTCGGGTGGTGGCGGAAAATTTAAAGTTTCAGGTGAACTGGGATCAACGGTCCCACAGTGTTACAATCCAGCAAAACGCCAAAGCCATGTTGTTAACCGTCGGCAAAAAAGAGGCGAAGGTCGCGGATCAGCTCGTACGGCTGGATACGGCTCCCCGGAATATGAATCAAAGCGTGGTCGTTCCGATCCGGTTCGTCACCGAACAAATGGGACTGGCTGTCAATTGGGACAACCGCAATAAAACGGTATACCTGACAAGCCCGCCTCAAAACCCGGATCAAAGCAAAGATCCGAACTCCGAGTCCGAAGCAGACAATACAGAGCCGTTGACGCATGTGAGTCAGATCAATTATTTAAACCAACAGCTCGTCATTAGTATGGATGGCCAAGTGACACCCAAGATTTCAACGTTAGCCAACCCCGCCCGAATCGTTGTTGACTTACCCAATACGACCTTCGGGGCTCTGACTCAGCCGCTGGATTCGGCCATGATGGGGAAATTGGACGTGAGCGGACAGCCGGATGTATCCGAAGTCAGATATTCTCTATTTAGCAGGGACCCCGAGCAAGTCCGGGTCGTGGTGGAGTTAAGCCAGGGTAACCCGGCTTCCTATCATCAGGAGTTTATCGGCGATCAGCTCATTATAGATCTATCTGGGACGGGCAGCGATCCCCAGACTCCAGTGTATTCAGGCGACGAGAATGAAAGAAAAATCGTAGTCATTGATGCGGGACACGGTGGCAGCGATCCGGGAACGACGAGCATCAGCAGCAAACACGAAAAAGACTTTAACCTCGCGCTTGCTCTGAAAGTGCAGGAACTTCTTCTTAAGGAACCCGAAATTGAAGTCATCATGACCCGTGACAGCGACGTGTACCCTACCCGGACAGAACGCGTGCAGCTGGCCAATTCATTAAATGCGGACGTTTTTGTATCGATCCATGGCAACAGCGTACTGGAATCGCCGCAAGCAACCGGTACAGAGACCCATTATTATCAGCGGAGCAGCAGCAAACAGCTGGCCGATGCGATCCACAAGCGTTTGGTCCAGGCGATGGGTCTGAAAGACCGCGGCGTTAAAAACACCAGCCTGCAGGTGATTCGTGAGACCGATATGGCTGCGGTTCTATTAGAGGTCGGATTTCTAAGCAATGTCTCGGATGAACAAGCCATGCTGTCGGACACCGTTCAGTATAAGGCAGCTCAAGCGATTGTTGATGGCGTCAAAGAGTACTTAAGCATTACATAGGGAGAACATCGCAGGGAGAGAGAGAAACAAAAAAAGAACGCTCGAAGAGCGTTCTTTCAGAGAGAATTAATAGAATTTCCAATGATCATGCCGATGCTTTTTCTTTTCTTACAGATGACTACAGCTTTTTGACCGGGGTGCAGCTTTACGACGATTACTTTTTTTCGATTACAACACATAATGATCACCTCCTATATTAACAATCTATGCTTTTACGAATAGATTTGACTGGACAAACAGGCACAATTTGATAGGTTATGAGATCAATCTATAGAAAAGCCCCCCACATCCTTGGCTGGAATGGGGGGCTTTTCTTCTGATCAATAGACTAGTGGTTTTTGCATAAAAATAACAATATCGGAGCGGGTGCTTGTTCCGTGCTTATCATGGTATTCCCAACTGATCTGAAATTCACCGTAACCCCAGTCGATATAACCCAGGTGTTCATATAGCCTTCTTGCCTCGGGATTGTCTTTGCTGCTCACTTCCAAACCGATATGGGTGCAGCCTCTATCGCTTGCTAATTTCTCAGCCTCACGAATGATCGCCGTCGCTACACCTTTTTTGCGGTAGCCCTCTTTCGTGACGTCCCCCCTCCAGAAAGGCACTGTGAGTCACATCGATATATTGAGTTACACGAGGATCCTCCGGGCCACTCCATCGCAGTAAGAAATGTCCAATTGGATGATTTGTATGCCATGCGATCAGAAATACGCCCTCACCTTTCCTCTGTACTTCGAATCGGCGATGCTGGGGATACGTCAGATTCCCGGGGCTGAACACTTCCTCAAGCAAATCCAATTGAGAATCCTCGGCTGGTTTGACCACAATATCAAACTCGTGTTGATTCATCATTCATCACTCCTACCGGTTGATATGGATACTAATCATTCTGAATACGGGTGGCCTATTCCTTCGTCGTAATTTAATTATGTAAAAGAATCTAAGCAGACTAATGACTATAGCATGATGCGTGAAAAATAGCAAAAGCCACCGATTCCCGATAAGAATCTTTGCGGCTTTGGAATGAAGCGTTATCTACGTTTACCATATCTCGGCTTTCTAACTTTGCCCAGTTTGCCCAATTTAACAGGAGTTTTTCTCAAGCTGGCCTTGCCTAATTTAAACTTCCATGTACTCTTTTTTGGTGCTCTCATATTTTTTGATTTCGCTGCGCCTGCGGCTTCTACCAGGGTAAGGGTATAGTTTTGGAAATTGCCGACGTTGACTTCGTCAAACCCTACTTCTCTGCAGCCCGTGCCTTGGCATCTTTCGATCCAGCACATATTGAAAGCCGTACTTGGAACATAGGTGGGAAAATCTCCGCTCCACGTATTGCCGAATTGGTCATAGGCATAGTAATAATACGTTTGATTTACGGAGGATCCCGTTACGAGAAGCATACGTCTTCCAGGAGTAATCCGGTACCAGCCAGCTTTCGTATAAGTGATCGGGCTGCAATCCGGATCATAGTACCCCACCGCGACCCATACGGGGTTCGGCGTACTGTTTCTTACATAAAAACTCATAGCATACACTCCATCCTGATCAAAGAATCGGTACTGCACTATTAATCTATGTGGATTTTTTGAAAGGGTCATAGACAAATGAAAGATGAAAGAGTCCAAATTGAAGTCAGCCGCATGGGACGGATTGTGAAGGCAGACAACCATTTTGATCTGAAACCCGCCTTTACCCAACACGCATGAACGCTTTTCCAATAAGATATGGTATGCCATTCTTGATTGAGCCTTTCTGGATTATCTCCATTGTCTGCGCTGCATTCGAACCGGCTTCCTTCATCCCGTGACTGCAACGGTAAAAGAGTGGATCGCAGAGGCTGCCGCTGCCTGAATAAAGCGGTTTTTTGTTGTTTGAAAACACGCCTGAAGAGCATTTGAATCTACTAATTTTTCATCTACTTTACAATTAGTGGGATTAATATCATAATTAGTAATCATATCTTTAGTGAGGTGTTATATGAAATTCGTTTATATCACGAGCATGGGGAAGTTCCTTCCCGGCACCCCGGTCGGCAATGAGGAAATGGAAGATTACCTTGGTAAAATCGGAGGCAGATCCTCCAAGACGAAGCGTATCATTTTGGAAAAGAATCAGATCAAGCAGCGCTATTACGCGATGGACAAGGAGCAGAAGAGCTTGTACACCAACGCGGAGATGGCGGCCCTGGCCATACGCGAGGCGTTGGAGCGCGGCGCCGGTGTCCGTCCGGAGGACGTCGAGTTTTTGGCGACCGGTACGACACGAGCGGATTTGCTGCTGCCGGGTTTTGCGAGTATGGTGCATGCCGAGACGGGACTGCCGGTGATGGAGATTTCTTCGCACTCGGGGTTATGCGCGAGCGGGATGCATGCGCTGAAGAACGCCTTTTTACATATCAAGTCAGGAGAGCACCGGACGGCCATCGCTTGTTCCAGCGAGTTTCTGAGCCGAGAGTTCAAACATACGAAATTCGAGGCGCAGGGCATTTACAGCAACGGCCGGGTACCGTTTGACACGGATTTTCTACGGTTCATGCTGTCGGACGGGGCGGGGGCAGCCCTATTGCAAAATGAACCCTCCGCACAGGGGCTCTCCCTGCGCATCGAGTGGATCGACAACAAGTCGTATGCCAATGAGTACGAGACCTGCATGTATTCCGGCATGAGCAAGGAGGATGGCGGCCGTTCGTGGCTGGACTACGCCTCTATTCATGAAGCGGCCGATCACGGCGCGCTGAATTTGAAGCAGGACGTCCGGCTGGTCAATGAAATTACGAAGGTCGGAACGCGGCGTTTTTTGGAGCTGGTGGAAGAAGGGCGGATTGACCCGGACACGGTCGATTGGATGGTGGTCCATTATTCATCGCATGTGTTCAGGGAAGAGATCTTCCTGCTGCTTGAGCAGGGCGGTGTGACGATCCCTGAGGAAAAATGGTTTACGAATCTGTACACCAAAGGGAATACAGCGGCGGCTTCGATTTATATCATGCTGGAGGAGCTGCTGTATTCCGGACGCCTCTCCGCGGGGCAGCAAATCGTCTGCGTCGTTCCGGAAAGCGGCCGCTTTCAGGCTTCGACGATGCTGTTGACGGTGGTTGGGGCTTCCTAGAGACCCTATTCCAGGCTCTGCAGAAATGCGGCATATTGGTTCATATCTTCATATTCGAATATCCAATACGATTTCCATAACTTGTGGTATATCCGGCCTTATGATAAGATAACAATAAATAAGGGATCGTGCGGCTAACACGATCCCCATACAACAGCCGCTGAAAGAGCGGTCGGCTTCGGAGAAACAGTACAGAAATAGACCGTTTACCTTACCTAGGGCGGTCTATTTCTTTTTGTGGAATGAAAGGATTAAAACCACCAAAGTCGCGAAGGAAATCATTAGCGTCAATGTTTGGTATACCTCCACAGGCATCACCTCCCTTCCGGGAGATTAGCCGACCGCCCTTAAAGCCGATATGTTGTACAAACCAGATTATACCATAAGAGGACCCTCAGCGGAGGGTCCTCTTTGTTCGTTGATTAATGAGAGTTTAGCAATGAAGAGGGTTCCACGCTTTCATTCATCGTTCCCTCGTTCTCACCACCTTCACTCACAGTACCTTGACTGTCAGTACCTCCATCAGGGGGTGTACCTGCTTCGCTGGAACCCGCGGCGTCATTTCCTGTGTCGCTGGCAGCGCCACCCCCGCTGACCTCAGCGTCGCCATTGACCACGGCATCCAGCGCCTTCTCATCCAGTGTCACATCATCCACATACACGGTCATCGTTCCTTCACCGCTTGGTGAAGCAATCTGCAGCCCGATGGCCTTGATCAGCGTCTTGTCGATGGCTGCGCCGTTGGAGTCCTTGCCGTTCAAATTCAGCTTGATCCACTGGTATTCGCCTGTCAGCTCGACTTCGTCAGTGGAAGCCCAGGCCCAGTTCGACCCGGTCTTGATAAACAGCTTCGCTTTGGCCGTGCCGCCAGCCACTCGGGCGCGGACCATCAGCGTGCTGCCTTGGCTGAGATCCTGGTCGCTCATGTAGGCGAGCTCAAAGTGCTTGTCGGCTGCGCCCGCAGACGGAAAGTCCGCGCTGAGCACCTTGCTGCCGCCATCCTCCGGATTGGCGAGGTTGCCGGCTCCGAGCGTGTCGTCGTTCAGCAACCAGCCGGTGATGGAGCTGTTGAAGTCGAACAGCACACCGGGTGCGGTGCCGCCGCCTGCGCTGCCGTTCGGCACGGTGCCTACAGCCGGATCGAGCAGGGCATGGATGTCGTCAAAATACATCGACGACGTCAGCCGGTTGCCGTCCGGCACCGCGTTCGTATAGATGGAGAACGCCTGGACGTTCTTCAGGTTCGTCTTCGTCAACGTTCCGGTCGCCCCGTTGGCGGGCTTGAACTCGTTGAACGGAGCGGTGATGAGTGCCGGTTCGGCCGTCTTGGTGTCCGGGTAGTACTCGTACGTCTTGCCGTCCGCGTTGATCTGCATCACGAGCTTCTGGCCTTGGCCGTCCGGCTGGTACCAGAACTGCAGGGCGTTGAAGCCGGACCAATCCGCGCCGTTCATCGCCTTGGTGATGCCGGCGTAGCCGCTGCCTGCCAGCGTGTACGTGTACTTCAGCCCGTAGCTGCCGCCGTGCTTGTGCGTGCCGTCCAGCGCAGCGCCGGCCGGGTCGCCGCCGGCGTGCACGAACTTGCTGGCCAGGGCCTCGCTGCTGCCCAGGTAGCTCTCGAAGTCGTCGACGACGGCCGGGTCGCCCGCCGATTCGGCATAGGCGCTGTAGAGCCGGATGTTATCGACGTAGACCGGAAGCGTATCTCCGTCCGTTTGCAGCGCGCTGCCCACGATGGACAAGGCGATGTCGTCGGCAGCCGCCAGCGCATCCGCGTTCGTAAAATCGATCGTTGGGCTGAATTTAACGTACTCCACGCCATCGATCGTTTCTTTGAGCAGGGACGCAAACGACGAATACGTCGTGTCCATGCCGTACTTATTAGTCCAGTCGGGTGGGAGCTGTCCGACCGCGCGCAGGCTAGCCTGTTCGCTGGATGCCCCGGCTGCAGCGGGGACCCACACGTCCATTTTGACCCGTTGGATACCCGCGAGCGAGCCGGCGCC
>NZ_PCZT01000010.1:74584-78205 GCF_002968895.1 Paenibacillus sp. AR247
GAGCCGGCGCCGGCTTTGGCCTTGGCGTTCTTTAACTCCAGCTTGAGCTCCTGCCATGAATCGGTTCCGTTCAAATGCGGCGCACTGATCTTCAGGGATCCGCCGTTAAAATCGCTGTACGCCGCGCTTCCGTCATTCGTTCCTCCCGAAGAACTGGTATATTCGCCGTTGTATTGGATGCCTTCCGCGTCAGGGGCGGTATCGAAAGTGTAGGCACCGGCCAGCACCTCGCCGATCTTCACGAACACCGTGTTCGTCTGTTCATGCAGCACGGCCCCGCTGCTGCCATACACTTTGACGGTGATGTCCGCGGTTTTGCCGTTCTGCTCCGCCGCCGGCGTCCACTGCGCCTCGTAGTAGCCGCTGTCCGGGTTCAGGACCATCGGATACTCGGTATCCGAACCCTGCACGCTGTAAACGACACGGTCAGGCGTTTCGTTCAGGACGCGGACACGAATGGTCGTGGAAGCCTCCTTGATGGTGCTTTGGCCCGTCGGAGAGGCGATATGCATGAAGCCCTGTTCGGAGGCGGTATTGACCTTTTTATCATAGGCGCCAATCACCCCGTCGCTGAACAGCGTGTACGCATCCTGGTAGTACTTTTTAAAATCCGGCAGCATTTCATGCTCCTGATTTGGATCGCCGGTTGGGTAAGGGACGTAGATGGAGTCCGGCCCAAAGTTGGCCCAGGTCAGCATGAACGCCATCTTTTTCGCGTCCGGATCGGATTTGAGCGTGCTTGCCAGCTTCGTGTAGAAGTCGAGCGTCGTATTGCCAGTGACCTTCATTTTCTGGTAGCCGAATTCGGTGAAGGCAGCGACTTTTCCGCGGCTGTCCGCAATGTTGGACACGGTTTTGGCTTCCGTCTTCACGCCGTTAAACCAGGAGTCGCCCTCGCCGTTGTAGTAGCTGTCGAACCCGAGGATGTCGACGTAGTCGTCTCCCGGGTAGGTTTTTAAGTAGGTGTCCACGGAGTCGCCAAAACCGCCGCCCGGCGAGTAGGCGTACAGGAAGTTGTGGACGTCTTTCTTGTCGCGGAGATACTCGACCGTATAACGGTAGATCTCCTTGTATTCGTCGGTCGTTGTAAAAGCGGCCCCCCACCAGAACCAGCTTCCGCTCTGCTCATGGAACGGCCGGAAGATGACTGGAATCGGCCTGCCGTCATCGGTCTTGAGGTGCAGGGCGAAGCCGGCGATCTGATCGAGAAAAGCGTTATACGCTGCGTTCTTGTCCCCGCCAGGCAGGATGTGGGACACGACGTTGCCCTTGGTGTCGTAAAAATCCCCGCCGGTGACGAAGTTTGGCATATGGGAGCTGAACGTCAGCACGCCGCCGTCGGCGTAAGCCTTCTTCATGACGGCGACGAGGTTGTCGCGGCTCTGCTCGGCATGGCCGGTCACGCCGGGCTTTTCCTTACCTTCCAGGCTCAGCGTATCCCAGCCGAACAGCCCCGGATAGGCACCGACGCTGTTGAAAGTGTCGGACTGGGTTCCGTCCTTAGCCGTGATGGACATTCCTTCGGTCGTGGCATGCTGCTGGCCGAACAGGATGTTCTTGCCGCGGAGCTGGTTCAAATAGACAAACAGCGATTTGGTGCGGTCGGTTGCCGCTGCATCCGTCAGGTTGACGGTCGTGACGTTTTCCACCGGACCGCCGCCATTGCCACCGCCGCTGCCGTTTCCGTTCCCGCCGGAACTGGAACCGCCGCCTGTGCTGCCCGGAGAGCTGCCGCCTGCGCCCGTGCTTCCGGAAGGCGCAGGGCTTGCATTGGCTGCTCCACCTGAGATGCTGGTCGTTCCAGACGGAAGCGCCTTGCCGTTCAGCGTGATGCCGCTGCCTTGGATCACCGCCTGCTTGATGCTGCCCGTGCCTGTGATTGCGGTGCCTGCGGCCGACGGGTTCACGTTCAGGGAAGCGATGGAGGCACCGGCGCCGAGGCTCAAGGGAAGCGATGGAGGCACCGGCGCCGAGGCTCAGCTGCACCGGCTGATTGAACTCGGCACTGTCGATGATCGAGCTGTCACCCGCGTCCAGTTGGGACGGGCTGTTTGCCGTCAGTTGCTCGATATGGGTCGTACCGGACAGCTGTACATGCACCTGGCCGTCGCGGCGGTTGACGAGGACGCTGCCGAGGTCAGAGTCCTTCACGATGACCGTATGGGCGCCGCCGCCTTCGATGAAAGTGGTGCCCTGAACCGTGACATGATCAAGGGTAACCTCGCCGTCGCCGATCCCTGGCGCCAGATATAAATTGCCTTGGATGACGGCGTCCTTCAGGACGACACCCCCGTGATTCACCACGGCGCTGCCTTGAATCTTTCCGGCGGTGAAAGTACCCGCAGCCGGATAGTATGCGCTGACAAGCTTATCGATCAGGGTAACGATTTCCGCGCGGGTAATAGGTTCCTCGGGACGGAAGGTCCCGTTCGGGTAGCCTTGGAAGTAACCGGAAAGGGCCCGGACCGCTTCGCGGGCGTAAACCCCAATGTTCTCTTGGTCTGGGAAGAAGAGGGTGGGGGCTGTATCGTTTTCGCTTATTTCAAACGCCCGTGCCAGCAGCACCGCCGCATCCTGACGGGTTAGCGATTCGGCCGGCTTGGCCGCGTTGCCGGGATATCCGGTATAGTAGCCGGCTTCTCTGGCAATGGAGAAAGCGCTTTCAAACCAGGAGTCGGCAGGTACATCCGTATAATCTTCCTTAGATTGGGCCGTAAAGCCGAACAAATGATTCAAGAGAGAGACGAATTCTGCACGCGTGATTTCTGCATTGGGGCTGAAGGTGTGATCCGGATAGCCCTGGATCAGCCCGCTGCTCAGCCATTTTTGAACGCTGGCCTGTGCCCAGTGTCCCGTAAGGTCCTTGGCGGTCATGCCGCTGCGGTCCGCTTGGACAGCTGCTGATCCGTAGGCGGGAGACAATAGTGAAGCGATCAATACCGCCGATAGGGTAGTACCCAGCCATTTGGATGACTTTTTCATGAAAACTCCCCTTGATTGATAGAAGATAAAGGGCTAACAAAGCGGCCGTTACACTAACAAAAGGATAACTCAAGAAATGATGTAACCGCTTTATTTATTCCTTTTCGAGTCAATATACTATCATAGAGGCGTGTTGATGGCAATAATTAAGTTATATAATAATACTAATAAAATAATAACTAAATATAATTTGTTATTGTGGTCCATCCTTCTGAACGGCTTGGGCCATCAGATCAAGTTCACCTCTAGGCATTTGCCCGCATAGCTTTATAGCATGATTAGGTTAAGGAGGATACGCGTTGTACGCCTATTATGGATATCCGGTTGATGATCCTGTGTCAGTCTGCATCCGCATTATGGACGGCTGCTCCAAAGAAATCCAGTATATTTCGTTAACCTATAGATCTAAGGCGGTTCCAGATCGAAGCGATCCTTCTTTAAAAGCATGGGAGGACGCTTTTCGCCAATTAGAAACGGAGGCGAAGCGATTTCTGGTTTCCGGCCGTCATCTGGCGGTATTGCACCGGCTGCTTCAGCGTAGTCATGATTTGCATACCGGGTTTAATCGGTTTGTTCAGACACAACCCTTACTTGGGTCGATGGACGGATTTCCACGGCAGTCCGATCCGAAGCAAATGT
>NZ_PCZT01000010.1:78305-82739 GCF_002968895.1 Paenibacillus sp. AR247
TCCTCGATGAAGTCGTCCGCGGCTCGGCTGCCCCCGGAGGTCTTCGTCCCATTTTCGAAGTGTACCGGCATGATTTTGATAACATAGATTTCGTGAAAAAGCACATGCAGCGTAAACTGAAGATGCCTGTAATCGCCATAGGGGGCATTCACTTTATGAATGGGGACGTTCATCGCGTAGCCAAACGGGTTGCGGATGACGTAACGGCCGAGTCACTGGACTGCGGACACTGTCTAGCGTTGGAACAGCCGCAAGCATTGGCCGGATTACTTCGCAGCTTTTTTATAAGATAACATAACACATGGAATGGCTCAGCTGCATACACTCTTTTTGAAGTGGATTAAAAAATATATAAAATCAGGGCACCCCTAGCGGGTGCCCTTCTTGTACTTCAAGGATCATATGCCTTCCGGATTCATACGAGTCAGGAATTGTGGAAGCGGCTGCCGAAGGCGACGCCTTTAGGTGAGATTCGCTCGATCTCCGCCAAATCGTCGGCCGTTAGCTTTACATTCAGCGCGCCAAGGTTTTCCTGCACACGGTCGAGCCGCTTTGTTCCGGGGATCGGAACGATCTGCTCACCCTGCGCCAGGAGCCATGCCAGGCTTAGTTGGGCGGGGGTGCAGCCTTTTTGCGCAGCTAACTTCTCGACCAAGGAAGCAACCTCGACGTTCTTGACGAAATTCTCGCCTTGAAACCTTGGGAAACGGTGCCGATAATCGTCCGCCGGCAAGTCCTCAGGATTCTTGATCTGACCGGTTAAAAAGCCGCGGCCAAGCGGGCTGTAAGGGACAAGGCCGATACCCAGCTCCTTAAGAACAGGGAGAACTTCATCCTCCACTTCCCGGCTCCATAGTGAATATTCGGTTTCAACTGCGGTGATAGGGTGGACGGCATGGGCTCGCCGGATGATGTCCGCGGGTGCCTCCGATAACCCGATGTAACGGATTTTTCCTTGCTGAACGAGATCGGCCAGCGTTCCGACCGTTTCCTCGATGGGGGTGTTGGGGTCGGGCCGGTGTTGGTAGTAGAGGTCGATGTAATCAAGGCCCAGGCTGTAGAGGCTGGCATCGACGGATTTTTTAATATAGGCTGGGTCGCCTTTCGGGCCTTGGCCGTGCGTAATGCCGAATTTTGTGGCGATAATGGCCTCGTCACGTCGGCCTTTCAGGGCGCGTCCGACAAGCTTCTCGTTTTCACCGAACCGGCGGAATTCCGGATCGCCGTAAAAATCGGCCGTATCGAACATCGTTACGCCCAGATCCAACGCTCCCTGGATCGTGCGAACGGATTCCTCGTTATTCGGCATCGTCATCGTGCCAAGGCCGATGGCCGACACTTCAAGTTCTTGCCTAGTTTTCTTTTCTGTACCATAGAGATTCCCTCGTTTCCTGCGTTAGTATCACTCGAACATGAACCGTATCACTCGAACATGAACCAATTCTAAGCGATCTAACTTGAGGCAACCACACAGCGTTTTTTACTAGTAAAAATATTACCTGTCAGTCTTCCTTGTCCTCTACTGCCGGCATATAGACGCAGATGTGCAGATCCGGGCTGTCGGACATATTCGCGAGCGGCCGGATGTCATAAGCCACAGGGGTATCAGAGGCCGAGGTCTGCAAAATAACCCGGTCTAATTTCTTGAGCCGAATCTCGTACGGCTTCCATAAGCGGTTAAATTCCTCGCTGCTCTGGATCAGATGCTGCACCGTCGCCTCAAACCAGGGATCGTCCCGATGCTTATCGTAATGGGCTCTGAATACCGCAACCCCATAACTCGCGAATTCATCGATATTAACGATCCGCCGGCGCAATTCATCATTTTCAAATGCCAACCGAATTAAAGAACGCTCTTCGGCCGGTACGGAAGCAAAATCGGTTAACATCCAACCGGCGGCTTCGTTCCATGCGAGAACCTCAGTTCTCTTATTGGTGATATATGAAGGGAAGGAAACTTGATCGATGATCTTTTGCAGCTGGGGATCCACGGCAGCTGGAGGCGCCGAACTCGCAGCACTGGGATCGGGCTCGTAAGGATTCCACAGCTGAAGCAAATGGCCTCTCTCGTCCGGAGACAGTTGAAGCGCATTGGCAATGCTCTCGATGACTTCCCTGGAGGCGGATAGCTCTCTTCCTTGCTCAAGCCACGTATAATAAGTGGCGCTTACGCCTGCCAGGATGGCTACCTCTTCCCGCCGAAGGCCGGGTGTTTTGCGCTGACCGCTGGAGAAGTTTAATCCCGCATCCTCTGGCGAGAGACGTTCCCTGCGCGATTTGAGGAATGCTCCCATCGTTTTGGCCCTGCTGTTATGTACCGTCATTAATGTCGATCACCACCTGTTGGTTTGGGTTTCGTTCAAGGTATCAGCATGATCCATTGAGGCTGATTTACGATACCAGTATACCATAGGGACCTGTGACGATAGGAAGGGTATAGACTGAATCAAGTAGTCGTCACTCAGGTGTATGTTTCGTTTTGAAAGGAGCCTAACATGAACATCGATTTTTTAAAACAACTTCAAAGAATCCTAAGATTAAAGGATTTGGAAGCATGGGATGTTGCCATGAACGGTAAAGATTGCCGGATTATCATTGTGGATGAGGGGCGGCCAAGCCGTGATGAGGATTTTCCATGGCTTAAGGATGGAATAGGAGAGGACAAAAGAAAAAATCATATCACGGCGCATGTATTTTCATCTACAAGTTTGGAGAAAAGCGAAGAACGCATGTTGTACCACATCGCCGAACATCTGACGGATCATGTGGCACTAGCACATTGCCATGTCACGGTACTCTTTCAGCAAGAGGACGATTATGATCATGCTTTAAGCCGTTTGCTGCAAGCCAAGGGATATCCGGAGGATCACACCATGCCTCTTAGCAAGTTTTTTCGTTTTTCTCAGGATTAGTGAGGAATGAATAATCTGGATGATTTCACCTAAAATTCATCCAAAAAGTCAGCAGCAATTTTCTGTCTCAATGAAAGTAGAACTTCACTTAATCTCTAACAAGCATGATAAATAGTCAGATAAACTGGGTAGATGAGAAAGGAGTGTTTATCGAGATTAGATGTGAAGAGAGGCAAAACGCAGCTCCCTTTTAATAAAAAATAACTCCCAAAAGGTTAGGAGTTATTTTCGTTATTTTCTAGTTTTACATTATATTTTTCAGCTAGTTCTTTTAATCCAGCTTGATATTCTCTTATCATCTTCCTAGCCTCTGAAAGTTTTTCATTCGCTTCAGTAACAGTCATCATATCCTGTTGTTCTATAGCAGAAGCTATCGTTGTGAACGCTGAGCTCTGAAGATTTAATGCGTCTATATAAATATTATGTACTTCTCTTAACTCTTTTGATTCAATATTAATTCCTTCTACTTTCCCAATGAACTCGTTGTAACCAGGTATTACTTCGTCCATCAAAACGTTGTAAGATGTTTCGTCATCTGTATAATTTGCTCCTGTTATACTATCATAGGTATTAACTAACTCCTGCTCCTCTTTCTCCAGAGGAGACATTTGTTCGTTAATGTAAGATAGTAATTCTTCTGTTACCGGATCAGTTTTGCTACACCCCGTTAGGACTGTAAAGAGCAGCACAGCTCCGATAAGAAATTTTAACTGTTTCAAAAGAAAACCTCCTAGTCTAAAATACCTTTATTCTAGTACATTATAATGGAAAATAGTTCAAAAGCAATAGGGTAATTGGAACTATATCAATTTGTTGCCTTTTTAGAATTCTAGTTAGAGTTTGGACCCTTGCTCAATGCAGCAAGGTTGATGTCTTAGATCGATATGTCATTCCGTTCGTGCGCTAGAACAAAGGTTTATACCGAGATGCTAAAACGCTACTGACAGACAGTTGTCAGCAGCGTTTTTATATAGTCATAGGAGATGATTTATTAAGGAGGCACCCATATTGAAAAAGAAAAACGAAAATCAAACCATGCCGGTTATCGCAGATCAGCAAGGCAGCCGCTACTGGATCGGCGTTGTATCCGCCTCTCATGTGAAGCGGGGGGTTCAAGGCGGTTTTGCCCAGCTCTGTCATGGAAAAGCAGCCCCTTTGCGCCGGATGAGTCCCGGCGATTGGCTCATATACTACTCTCCACGAACCGACATGTCGAAAGGGGAACCACTTCAAGCGTTTACCGCCATTGGGCAGGTGACCGGTGACAGGGTCTACGAGTATCCGATGTCCGAATCCTTTGTGCCTTTTCGCCGGGATATCCGTTACCTTCCATGCCGTGAAGTGAAGATTGCTCCTCTATTGGACCGGCTTACCTTTACCCGCGGGAAGCGCAGCTGGGGATACGCATTCCGCAATGGGCAATTTGAGATCGGATATGAGGATTTCCAGACGATTGCCAGCATCATGTTAGGTGAAGTAGCGTGGGACAATGCCAGCCGAAGCGTGCTTATTGATCTTTAGC
>NZ_PCZT01000010.1:82839-97864 GCF_002968895.1 Paenibacillus sp. AR247
ACATAGACCATTGTTGTCAAAAAACACAAATGTCCCCAGTTCAGGAATCTCTGTGACGGAAACATGAGCATGGCTCAAACGCTCGCGCAAGGCTTGTACTGCATCCCCGTTCGGGAGCCGCAGGGCCACATGAGGGACTAAACTCTGCGGATGGGTATCTGAAGCGCCCAGCGTTGTCCTTGCTATCGGTCGTTCAAAGAAATGGAAGCCCCATACGTTGTCGTCGTTGGGTTTAACCAAAATAAGACAATGCCTGCCGCGACCTTCTTGGGACGGGGCGATATCACTGGCATGCATCCCCAACACGTCCCGGTAGAAGCGAATCGTCGCGTCCAGATCCGCTGTAATCAAGGCAATGTGATGAATACCTTGCCAAGGAATTTGAAAAGATTGCTCTGTGTGAGACATCCTACATCAGCTCCTTCTTTTTCTGGACGATATATAAGGGGATAGGGGCACTACGAGGGTCGGAACGATAGGCTTTTGCATCTGCCGCTGTTTTGCCCGCGCGAGAAACGCCGTTGGCGTGCAGCCTGCCCATTTCTTGAACTCATGGATGACATGGGCTTGATCATGATAGCCAAGATGGGAAGAGACGTCAGCGAGAGAAGTGGCTGGCCCTTGTATCAATGAGGTAAGCAGCGCCTCGAAGCGAAGGAGACGTGCGAACACCTTGGGCGATACGCCTATGCACTGCTTAAATCGTCGCTCAAATTGGCGCAATGAAAGATCGCACTCAGCGGCAAGGGTACACATACGGATCTGTCCCTGTGTATTGTAAAGCAGCTCAAGCGCAGATTGCAGAAAAGTCAAATCGTCCAGAGTCCAGTGCGTTCGTGCGGCGTTAAATTGCTGTGAGCAAAGGATTTGCTTGGCATAAGAACTGCGGCGTACCGTTCCTTCCAATGTGAGGGCAAGGCGGAGCCAAATTCCATCACGTGGGACATAGAGCGGCATAGTCTTCTGATCAAGCAATGGCATCTGTTTTGGATAAATAGGGCTGACGATTGTAAAGGCAATAGTGGAGAGGTTATGGCATTAATGCTGCTTATAGCGGGAGTATGTGATGGAATGAGTGGCACATTTACAGATGGTTTCAGAATGGTTATGGGGAAAACGAAGATTTTCGTTGGCTGATTTTCCTTAGTGATAACCTGGACTTGTTGCAGACTAAGTGTGCAGTCCGTCAGGACAAGAATTCTGAACGGTATGTAGCCACAAATTTGAATTGACGATGGGGCGGAACATTCTTGCCAGCCAGGGGGGCATCCCCAACAACGTTAACTTTTAGGTGTAACCGATTTTAGGAAAAGTTATTTGAATGTTCAGTTTATATAATAGCTGCTTAACTTGAATAGCTACAATTTCAATATCGCTATCTACTTCATCAAGTATATAAGATTCCAATACTCCTATTATTGCCGTTCCAAGAAACTTCAAAAAAATATGCTTATCGGTAATGGGATACGAATCCTCATTAATCTTTTTATTGATCTCCCCCATCGTAAAAGACGATAGCTTTTTGCGAAATGATGAAGCATCTCTGCTTTTAAACAATGCGGCAAAAAATGATTTATGCTGCTCAAAATAAGAAAACCATGAAACAGAATCTTCTATAAGTCCCGTGTCTTTTTTTTGATCACATATTTCTCGCAATTCTGCTATATGGTCATCCACAATCTTATCTAATAGATCATACTTATCCATATAATGTAGGTAAAACGTTTTTCGACTAATGTTGGCTTTCTCCGTCATGTTTCTAACCGTAATCTCGTCAAACCCTTCCTTAACTAACATTTGCAAAAAGGTCGATTGAATAGCCTGTCGAGACTTTAATATTCTTCTATCTATTTTATTCATAGAGCAGTCCCCTATTATTTTGTACACAATGATAACAATATGTGTATTAATACGCAAATAGCGTATTGTGGTAATAGAATCAATCGAACCTTTATTATAGTGTAAATATACACAAGGCAAATAACACGCACAAGTGTATTTTAAAGATGAAAGTAGTTTTAACTGTGAGGGTTCAGACACGGGCATTTATGCGGAGAAACTTGCTGAGCTAGCGCATTGAACGGGCCTATAGAGGCACTTCAGCCGAGGGTACAACCCGTGGGCAGTTATATTATATGTTTAGGAGGGTTACAGTGAAGCGATTAGAGAGAAAAACAGCAGTGATTACAGGAGGAAGCGATGGGATCGGTTTTGCCATTGCTTCGGCATTTGCCGAAAATGGCGCAAACCTTGTCTTAGTCGCTCGAAATCAAGAAAAACTGTTCCATGCAAAGCAGCTTTTACAGACAAAAGGTGTCTCAGTTGAGACAGTCTCTGCCGATCTTAAAGATCTTTCAAGCATTCCACATGTGACAGCAACACTGCTTGAGCGAACACACGGCCAAATACATGTGTTAGTCAACAATGTTGGAGTGGCCCATTTCAAACCTCTTCCTGACCTTTCCTTGGACCTCTTAGATGAAATGGTGAACCTCAATATCAAAGTTCCATTTCTTCTCATTCAACACTTGCTACCAGCACTGACCGCAACGAGAGGGAATATTCTCAATATTTCAACCTATTGGTCTCAAAAAATGATTGCGGGACGGCCATCATCAGCCTACTCGATGACACGTGGCGCGATCAATACGCTCACCAAAGCGCTCGCTAACGAGTTGGGTGAACTCCAGATCCGCACTAACGCTATCGCTCCTGGTTCTATTGACACATCGACCTTCCGGAAGTGGCTTGATACAAAGAATCAAGAAGAGCTTCTCGAATATCAGAACTACGTTACAAGCGCGTACCCGCTGGGGCACATTGGAAATGAAGAAGATGTGGCGAATACCGCTGTCTATCTGGCCTCTGACGAAGCAAAGTGGGTCACTGGAACCATTCTCAATATCGATGGTGGTTTGACTGTACGGTGAGGGTGATGGGCATTGAAGTCGTCCTATTCAATCCCATATCTCCCACCAAATCAACACAACTACTCATCTAGTAATTGACGACAACATTCAAGAGATCGAATATAGCAGACGCAACTAGAAGTTATTTGATTTGCTAAAGAACTTGTCAGAAGAAACGAAAGTGAAGTTTGTATTGCTGGTCAAATATTCTTAAGCGTCAAATAGCTCTCATCTTTGGTCAAATATTCTTAAGCGTCAAATAGCTCTCATCTTGTTTCTAAGATGAGGGCTATTTCAAGTTATCTATTTATTTTTTAAATATGCGATAAGCGAGTGTGAGCAATGGCGACCAAGGCAGCAGATTATCGAGCGCGTCCGGATCATTGGATCAGACAACTGGGGCAGCTGCTCGAACAAATATTGAAGGTACTTGAACGGATTCAAGCCATCCTTTGCCGTCTTAATCACGCTGTAGATCGTCGCACTAGCCTTTGCTCCGCGCGGCGTATTGGCAAACAACAACACCATCAGGAGTATTGTGAAAAATCGACGGCTCTGTACTTTCCTTTTTGGGTGAATCAGGGGGCATTGTAAGTTGACGAAAGGAAGGGGATATATTATATTGAATAAAACCAGGAAAATATTATGTTTTTATTGTTTTCCGTAACAGGAGTGAAATGAATGAATGATCGAATTATGGAAGTGGTGAGACACGAAATCAAGCGAAGAGGTCTCCGTTTCACCATGGCAGAACTTGCGAAGCTTTCAGGGATGAGTACGAAAACACTCTATGGAATATTCTCTTCAAAAGAGGAACTAATTACTGCAATTCTCGATGATACGATGAATGAATTGAAAGAAAAGGAGAAGGCGATTCTTGAAGACGATAAACTGAGTACACTTACTAAATTGAAAAAGTGTTTAGTTCTTGTTCCTGCAGATTTTCAGTTTGTAGATATGAACCTTATAACGGACCTCCAACGTTTCTATCCATTGCAGTGGAAGCAACTGGATCAATTTCTGAACCAACAATGGGACAGCATCCATAGCTTGTTTAATGAAGGCATCAGCGAAGGGATTCTTCGCTCTTTTAATACTGAATTATTTATCGACCTGTATGTCGGCGGTTTCTATCGACTAATAGAAGACCCCTCAGCACGTAAGAGTAACAAAGGTCTGCAGGAAAGCTTAGAAGACATGGTGGACATTCTATTGTCCGGCATTGTACAGAAAGAAGGTTAGGAATGGTATGCACTATCATCCTTATCATTGCCGGCGTCATCGGTTTAAATCTTGGCGGGGGGAGAGCGTGATTTGAGTAAGAAATTGAGAGTGCTGTTCTTGTTTACAGATATCGGATTTATGGTGTATTGGATCGTTACGATCTTTGCGCTTATTCCCAAAGCTTATCTATACCAGGATTATAGCAACGAGTTATTAGTCATCTGGAATTGGTCCTTTTTTCCGTTAGATATTTTCATTTCGATAACAGGAATATACAGTCTATATTTACATAAACGTCATGACCTCAGATGGAGCCAGATGGCTTTGATCTCTCTTACCCTAACCTTCTGTTCCGGTTTGCAGGCGATTGCGTTCTGGATCATTAAAGCGGACTACGACCTGATGTGGTGGATACCAAATCTATATTTACTGATTTATCCTTTATTTTTATTCAAAAGCTTCTTAAAGCTCTACCCCCACGAGTGCATTAAGTAAATGAGGCATAAAGAAGGAGCTGCGCTGGGCAGCCCCTTCTCCGTTTATCTGAGTTTCTCGTTTTGCTTTTGAATAAACTCCTCTTTGGTTAAACCATACAAAATAAAATCCATGTATTTGCCATTGATATAAACCACTTGTCTCCGCACACCTTAATAACGACCTCCGATGATAAACAAGAATTTAGTTGAAATCCATATTAGCACGGGTCTCCTAATTCTGGGGATAATGAATGGTTTTAATTTTTTATTATCGTTAGCTTTGGGGCATGCCTTGCCAAGTTGGACTATACCGCAACCGGCTTTTCCAGGGTGAAGAACCGGCGGAACCCCTCATTCTGTTCAAGCAGCTCCTCGAGACTGCCCACTCCGGCAATGCGGCCTTCATTCATGTAAATGACCTGATCATATAAGCCCAGTAAATCCGGATTCAAGTTGTGCGTAATCGTGATTAGGGTCAGGTCGGGAAGAGCCAGCAGCCTGTTTTCTATTTCATAGGCAGTTTGCATATCCACAGCTGAGGTCCCCTCGTCGAGAATAAGAATGGGCATGTTGCGGATCAACGCCCGGGCAACAGCGATTCTTTGGCGCTGGCCACCGGAAAAGTTAGAGCCATTTTCTCCAACAGCGGACGATAGCCCGTTCGGCAGTTGCGAAATCCATTGGTCAATTCCGCTCATTTGAATAGCGGTCTGGATCTCTTCCTCTGAATAATTCTCGTATAAGCAAATATTCTCCCGGATGTCCGTATCGAACATGTACACCTGCTGATGGATAGTTGATACCATTTGTTGAAGCCGGTCTCTATCCAGCTGTTTAAGATCTATCCCGTCATATGTGATCGACCCATCGTAGCCTGCATAGCTGCCTGACAGCAGCTTGACCAGGGTGGATTTGCCGCAGCCGCTTGGTCCGACAAGCGCATATTTTTTGCCTTTAAATAGGGTCAGATCAATATCTGCTAGCACCGTCCTCCCCTCCTTATAGGCAAAGCTCAACTGGGAAGCCTGCAAGTTGGCGTGAAATACGGGTTCGATCTCCCCTTTATAATAATGATCGTCATATTCGGCCAGAGCGTCGATTCGCTTCACTACCGGCTTGACACCCTGAATTCTAGGCACATTCTGCATAATCACGAGCACCGGGCCAACAAACCCGTTACTAAGTTGAACAAGGGCAACAAGGCTTCCCGCCGACAGTTTCCCTGTAAGGATCAAGTAGGCTGCGATGAAGACGACGGCGAATTGGGTTAAGCTTCCGAGAATCCCGGACACTCCCTCATTCATGGCGAGCGTACGATCCGCGGTGAATTTGGTATTTGCGGCGGTTTCGTTTTCCTGCGCAAATTTCTTTTCCACATGTTTGCTCATGGAATAGGACTTAATGACCTCATAGCCCGAAAGCATATCTTTAAGCCTTGAAGTGAATACAGACATTTGTGTGGAAACGGCTTCTTGTCTCTTTTGCAGGGCTTTGCCGAAAAGGGAGGGAACCGTGAACATCAAGATCATGCACCCGACCAGAATGCCGGTAACCAGCGGACTGAGAAAAAGCATGATGAGGAGGGAAGCGACAAAAATGATAACGTTCTGCAGCGTGAGCAGAAGAGGTTGGACATAGTTTTCCTCGATTAGCTTGATATCGTTGGACAAGGCGGACAAATAGTCAGCCGTATTTGTTCTCGAGAATTGTTCAAAGTTTCTTCTTAGAATCCCGCGAAATACCTGGTCTCGCAGCGTTACCGTCCAACCTCGAATCAAGTCCTTGCTGCAGATGGAATACAGATAACCAAAAAGGCCTAGCAATGGTACATAAATGATGGAGACAATCAAGGTTTGTTGAAAAAGACCCATGTCGCCTTTTACAGCGGCATCTATAATTCTTTGCAGTAAAATAGCGACAAGCACGCTTCCTGACGAGACTATGAGGCTAAAGCATACGGTAAGCGCGATCAGCCCCTTATTTTTCAATAAAGCTTTTCTCATAACTCCCCTCCAAAGTTAGACGTGATTCTAATTTGTGATTTGAGAATATCACATATATAAAATATACGTCAAATAAATTAGAAATAAATCTAAATTTCGAAAAACAAAAATCCCCTTTACTAAAAGGGGAAGTCCTAAGAGGATGGCGCAAGGCTTACAGTAGAAACTCTTCTAAATCATCAAGGAAATTCCGGATTTCGCCTTGGTCAAGGCGGTAGTACACTTTTCCGTTCTTTTTCTCGATTGAGACCAGTCCGCAGGCGAGCAGTACATTCATATGATGGGACATGGTAGCCGCCGTCAGCCCCAGTTGCTCGGCAATTTCCAAATTATATTTTGGACTCACTTTCAGGGAAGCCAGAACATGTAGTTTACTGTTGTCCCCGATCGCCTTCAGCCTGAGAAGTAGCAATTCCTGGGAACCGTCATTCGTTGACTTCTGTATCGGCAGGGCATCGACCAATAGTCCGTAGTAGCACCGTTCACTGTACATGATCTCACTCAGTGGCATGATCAAGGTTGGGTATACGACGGCCTTTTGGTATTCAAACACATCGACAAATTTAAAAAAGACGCCTCCCTCTTGTATTTGCACAGACTGACTATACTTTTGAATCAGCTTGTCCAAGGGCTTTTGAATCTCTAACCGCGCGTGCTTAAATGCTGCTAAGTTACGATTCACAAGAGCGGTCAGCGTCTGAATCCGCTCCACGGGATAATTCAGTAGGGTCATGAGCTTCCACTTCAATTTTTCATCGAAAGGAGTGTTGTTCAGGAAGGAAATGATCTCATCCAGTGTATGTATGCCCTCAAGCCGAAGAGGCTCAGGCAAAGCGGCATGTACGCCTTCATCGTTGGTAATCACCTTCAGGATCTCGAGTCGAGCTTCTTTTTCACGGATCGATTCAGGCTCAGTCATCCATTTTGGATTCTCACATACGACAGTAACGAGCATATGGAAAAATTGGTCTGTATCATCTCCAAAGAAAAACTCGGCTTGTTCATTCCATTCCCTATGCTTTAAGAAGGCTCGAATGTATTTGTCGAACGGTTTCAAATGCTTGTTGTAAAATGTTTCTCCATCCACACCGAATTTATTGAGTTCAGCAATGCCTATATCTTTGACCTTATCGGCATGTCTGCTGTAATACAGCAGACCTAACGTTTCAAAAACCGGGTCCAGTTCGGATTGAATACTAAGATTCATGGTACCTCCATGTGTTTTAAAGGTTCGGTCATTATCTAATACATTATATGTGCATGGAATTCGGTATTCAAGCTCAGCAATCTTCTCACGAACAACTGACGTACCTGAGGTTAAAAATAAAAACCGGCACAACAATGCGCCGGTTCACGAAATGCCATATAGACATATTTCCTAAAAATGCCATGGATACATAATAGTCTATAAAAAAATTCAATATAAGTCTATTACTTTTTTTGTCATAGATTGTATGTTATTAAAGCGACCGCGGCGCAAAACGAATCGGTGATCTTGCCGAACATAAGGAAGGGAGAAATCCTGCATGATTACACTCAGAAAAATCACGCTCGAAAACAGACGCGAAATATTTAAACTAGAGGTTTCGGAAGATCAGCGCCGCTTCGTTGCGTTCCAATTTGTCCAGCGTAGCTTCGTGTTACGTCCTTACCACCAATGGGGGGCATCCTTTTCCGTTTGCCATTTACGCGGATGAGCAGCCCGTCGGTTTTGTGATGATCACGTATAAAATTACCGGTTACGATACCCCGTCCATCGCAGATGACGGCTATTGTATTCTGCGGCTTATGATGGATCAGCGGCACCAAAACAAGGGCTACGGCCGGGAAGCCATGAAAAAGGTGCTGGAGTTTATCCGCACTTTTCCGGCAGGTCCTGCACAATACTGCTGGATTTCTTACAAGGCTGATAACGCGCCCGCCAAAAAGCTGTATGAGAGCTTCGGCTTCCGTGACAGCGGTGAAGTGATCGGAGACGAGCAAATCACGGTATTGCGGCTCAATTCGCGACCTTCTATTATTTGTGTCTAAGGATGCGCCAAACGCAAAACCAAACCTAAAACCAAGCAGCAGCCGGCCCAAGGACCGGCTGCCTTTCATTGATCTAGCAGGCCATTTGCAGCTCCTAGGTGGAGCCCTTTACTTTCCAACGGCATCATGCTAAACTAGATTTCGATAGTTATAGAACTGCGGAATAGATGGAGGAGGTGAGCATCATCATGGGTGATCATCAAACAGATCTGCAGGCCGTTAAGGTATATAAAGCTCTGGGGGAACCAACCCGGCTGAAGATCGCCTTGCTGCTCTCGAAAGAAAGCGATTTATGCTTCACGGCCATCGGTGAAAAGCTTGAATCAGTTGCGGGTTCGACGCTGTCGCATCATCTGAAGCAGCTGACGGATTCCGGTCTGATTGATTCACGGAAAAGCGGATCGTATATTCACTATAACGTCAATCGGGAAGTGGCGGAAAAATTTGCGCCTTATTTAATGGCGTAATTTTTTTAACCAACATTTCGATAGTTCTAGAACTGAGGAATTGATGGTTATACAAGTCATCCTCTATACCCTATGAAGAAGGAGTGCACTCTTATGAGCGACAAAGCAAATACGATGGAGATTGGAATCAGTACGTTTCTTCATGCAGATCCCGAAAAAGGGGGTGTCTCACATGCCGAGCGTCTGCGTCAAGCGATCGAAGAGATCCAATTGGCCGATCAAGTCGGCCTTGACGTCTTTGCCATCGGCGAGCATCACCGTATCGACTATACAAGCTCGTCTCCAGCCGTCATATTGGCTGCCGCTGCGGCGACCACGAAAAAGATCCGTCTATCGAGCGCGGTGACGGTGTTGTCTTCGGATGATCCGGTGCGGGTATACCAGAGCTTTGCGACGCTTGACGGACTGTCGGACGGGAGGGCTGAGATCATGGCCGGACGAGGCTCGTTCATCGAATCGTTCCCGCTGTTCGGCTATGACCTGAAGGATTACGAGGAATTGTTCGAAGAGAAGCTGGAACTGCTGCTCAAGATCCGCGCTTCAGAGCGGGTGACATGGCGCGGCGGACATCGTCCTGCGATTGACAATATGGGCATCTATCCTCGTGCTGTGCAGCAGCCTTTACCGGTCTGGATCGGCACAGGAGGCAGCCCGGAATCTGCTATTCGGGCCGGCTTGCTGGGACTTCCGATCGTCTTCTCAATCCTTGGCGGACCGCCGCAGCGCTTCGCACCCTTGGTGGAGCTCTATAAGGAAGCGGCTGTGAAAGCCGGACATGATCCAAATCAGCTGCAGATTGCTACGCACTCGCATGGCTTTATATCCGATACGACACAAGAAGCGTCAGAGCGGTATTACCCTGTGATGGCGGCACAAATGAACCGGATCGGACGGGAACGCGGTTGGTCTCCTTATACACGTGACTCATACGATGCATCCTGCAGCCTTCATGGTGCTCTTTATGTCGGGGACCCTGAATATGTGGCGGAGAAAATCCTTTTGCTGCACAAAAACCTGGGCCTAACCCGATTTCTCATGTACGTGGATTTCAGCACGCTCCCTCATCGCGAATTGCTGCGAACGATTGAGCTGCTCGGCACCAAGGTAGCACCGATCGTCCGTCAAGAGCTCGACCGTCAAGCATCAAGCGGTAATGATGGAGCGCAGTGACCCGATTGGGGCGTTTGATGCCTAAGGGCGGAGATATTATTTTTACCCATGATTTCTACAGATTTAGAACTATGAAACTGATTGGATTAGGAGAGATACGATAGATTACCGTCTACTCGCTTGCCTATGCGATCGGTACTCCGATTCTGGTTGCGCTCACGGCAAGGATGGATCGGAAGAAGCTTATGCTGTCGGCTTTGGGCTGTTTTTCATAGGCAACCTGATCACCATCACATCTACCGGCTACGGCATGCTGATGGGGGCAAGAATCATTTTGGCCATCAGTACCGGGGTATTCATGGTTGTCGCCCTTACCGTAGCGGCCAAGATGGCAAGTCCCGGTAAGCAGGGTGGTTCGATCGCCACCGTTCTCTTGGGCTTTAATCTCGCGCTCATTCTGGGGGTTCCTCTGGGAAGGGTCGTTGCGGGCTCGTATGACTGGAAGGTCATTTTCACGGGGATCGGGGTGCTCAGCCTGCTCGCCATGTTGGTTCTTCTGCTGGCGATTCCCAAATCAGAGGGAGAGGCTCCTGTTCCCATTCGGGAACAGCTCGCCTTGTTCACAACGCCCCGGATCTTCGTTGCGTTGTCCATCAGCTTTTTCTGGATATTGGGATATACGATTCTGTATACCTATATCACACCGTTTCTTCTGACCATTACGGGGATGAGCGAACGGATGGTAAGCATCGGGCTGTTTGCATTTGGGCTGGCAAGTCTCCTGGGCTCCCAAGTTGGCGGCTATGGTACAGACAAATGGGGGATCCCCCGTACGATGGTAGGCGGTCTGATCTTTCATTCGGGCATTTTATTTTTGCTGACGGCCTTCTCCCATTACTCTATGCTTGTGCTCCCATTGCTGATGCTGTGGTCCTTCTTTGCTTGGTCGATGGGTCCGGTTCAACAAGTGTACTTAATCGGTATGGCTCCCCAGGCTTCGGGGATCATCTTAAGCTTGAACACCTCCATTGTGCAGTTGGGGATGGCTGCAGGGGCTGCTATCGGAGGCGTTATTGTGGACAGCATCTCTCTGACAGCAGCCGGCTGGCTGGGTGGAATAGGGGTCGCCCTTGCGCTGATCCCGGCCGTGTATTCTTTGACAATGCGCCGCCGGGCTGCATGAGAAGAGCTGGAAGCATGTGCCTTGGCTTTCAACAAGAGTGATCGTAGGAACATTTTACGTACTTGCCCCATCATCCACTTGAACGATTCAGCATCAGCGAAAGTGCAATAGCTCGTCCAAAATAAAGGCAGCCGGCTTGTTAAGCGGCTGTCTTTTTGCGACCAGCGAAACATGCTGCCCCTGCTTTCTTTGCCTGTCTATCTCCTTCCATTCGTTCATACTGGGACCTTGCCGAGCATAAGGAAAATAAGTAGCCCGTTAACATAGAATGAACTAAAGAAATGAACGTGTTATAGGCCTCTAGTGAGCCGCTGTAAAAGGAAGCTCAATGCAAACTTTAGTTCAATCTATATAAATGAAGCCAAAACGGAGAACAAACCGTATTAAAAATAAACTGTTACAATAAATGACATCTCAAAACGTCTTCATGTAGAATATGGTAAAGGATGAAATGAGTGATGAAGGAGGTGCAAACCTAATTGGGAATGAAATACATAAAACTGCTGGGTATTACGCTGGGGGTCGTCATTGTCAACATCGTTCTGTTTTCCCCGGGGTTGATCGGTCTTAACATCGGCGGCAACGCCTTTTCGACGGCATTCGGGATTACCTTCCTTCTGGCGAGTGTTCTGGTCCTCATTTATTCGGTTTACAGTGTTAACGCCAAGACTCCGGCCGCCGTGCCGGTCAAACAGATCCAGACGCATGACGACTACGTAAATGCCTTGCAGTACTACAAGAAAGTAAAAGCGTTAGAAGCGGATATATCCCTTGCTCTAAATCAGCTTGACCGCATCGCACGCAAGAAGTACAAACTGGTCGGCGTGTTGACCCAGCGTTTCGATCCGAGCGAGCTTAGCTACAAAAAATTCATGTCGACGGTCCAGGCGGTAGAAAACGTATTTTACCTCAACCTCAAAAGCATCCTGAATCGGCTGGGCGCATTCGACGAATCCGAGTTTAAAAGTCTTAGTGGATCTAAAGCCTCCCATCTACCTCCAGAATTACTCCAAGAAAGAAAGCAGATCTACAACGAGTATTTAACATTCACCAAGAACTCCCTGGCGACCAATGAAGAGATCCTGCTCAAGCTGGATAAGCTCCTGCTGGAAATATCCCGCCTGGACAGCTTTGAAGCTGGCGACATCGAGAAAATGCCCTGCATGCAGGAAATCGATCTGTTAATTAATCAAACCAAATATTATAAGAATTAGAGGTGTTTATGTGAAGAAGGGCAGGTTTATTCTGACTTCAGTGATCGTGTTGATTTTTGTATTTGCGCTCGTATACGGGGGAATTACGGTAACCTCGAATCTCGGGAAATCGAAAGACCAGGTGACCGCGGAAGACGCAGCCAAACGGCTGGATAAATTGTATTCGAAGATTTCACCCGCAACGGCAACGCCTGTAAAAGGACAAATTGACCTGGACCCGGTGGATGTGGCCTCATCCCTTCCGGATATCAGCAAGTTTCCGATTACAGTGCCGAACACGAATGATCATTATGTCGAGATTTTCTCATCGACCGAGAAGTCGGGAACCGGCGTGGACGGCTGGCTCACGGAGGCGGCGACGGAGTTCAATAAAGCGAATGTGGCTGTAAACGGAACTCCCGTATCGGTTAAGGTCCGCAACATCGCTTCAGGCACGGCAGCAGACTATATCATGTCAGGTAAATACGTACCGGATGCCTTTACGCCATCCAACGAATTATGGGGAGAGATGGTCAAGTCCAGCGGCGTCAAAACCCAATTGGTGTCTAAGCGCCTCGTGGGCAACGTTCCCGGGATCGTCATCAAGAAGTCCAAATACGATGCACTTGTCGAAAAGTACGGTTCCATCAATGTCAAAACGGTAACGGATGCGATCGCAAGCAACGAGCTTGTCATGGGTTATACGGATCCTTTTGCCAGTTCGACCGGTCTGAATTTTCTGGTGACCTCGCTGAATACGTTCGACAGCTCCAATATTTTAAGCGATAAAGCGGTTCAAGGGTTCGAGCAATTCCAAGCCAACGTACCGTTCATTGCCTCGACGACGATCCAAATGAGGGATGCGGCCACATCGGGCTCCCTCGACGGGTTCATTCTGGAGTACCAGACGTTCGTCAACGCACCTGACCTGAAAAGCGGCTATGTCTTCACACCTTTTGGCGTGCGTCACGACAGCCCGCTCTACGCGCTTGGCGATACTACGCCGGAGAAGCTGGCCATTTTGAAAAAGTTCGCAGAATTCGTAACCCAGGATAAGTACGTTAAAGCAGCGAAAGACAAAGGCTTCAACGGGCTGGAGGATTACAAATCCGAGATGGGCCCGATTGACGGGAAGCTGCTGACTTCCGCCCAGAAGGTATGGAAAGAGAAGAAGAACGGAAGCAAGCCGATTGTAGCCGTATTTGTGGCGGATACGTCAGGCAGCATGGATGGTGAACCGCTGAACCGCCTGAAGGAATCGCTGATCAAGGGCCAAAAATATTTGGGCAAAGACAACTGCATCGGCATGGTTTCTTATTCCGACGACGTAACCATCCAGCTCCCGATCGGAAAATACGACGTCAATCAGCAGTCGATGTTCGTGGGCGCAGTGAACAGCCTTCAGGCCAGCGGCCAGACCGCGACGTTTGACGGCATCGTGGTTGCGCTCAAGATGCTGAAGGACCAGCTGGCAGCCGATCCGAACATGAAACCCGTTATTTTCGTACTAAGCGACGGTGAAACGAACAAAGGCAATTCGCTCAGCGACATCAAAGGACTGATTGAGAACTACAAAGTTCCGATTTATACCATTGGCTATAACGCCAATATTAAGGCTTTGCAAAGCATTTCCAGCATTAACGAAGCCGCCAGCATCAATGCGGATACCGATGACGTCGTGTACAAGATCGGAAATCTGTTCAACGTTCAAATGTAAGGGTGAAATCAAAGGGGGAGGATGAGATATGGCGTTTACGATGAGTGTCTCAAGTGCGGAGCAGATCCAGGCTGTGATCGAGGAGGAGGTCAAGCCGGTACCGGAAGAGGTAGCGAAGCTGAAAGAAATCGCCGATGCGAATGTGGCTTCCATTATGGAGCTGGATGTGGAGTCGCTGGACAAACGCAAGGAGATTCTGCAATCGATTGACAGCTTCGGGCTGGATACGATGAAGCTTTCTTCCGAGAAGAACAACCTGCTGCAGGTGTCCGTCGGCAATCTTTCCAAAGGCGGGGACGAAGGGGGAGCTGTCGCCAAAGGGCTGACGGAACTGCATACGCAGCTGAAGGATCTGGACCCCAGTCTGATCGACTTTGCCAAAAAGGGATTCCTCGGCAAGCTGTTCAACCCGCTGCGGGCATACTTTTTGAAGTTTGAGAAGGCAGACGACGTCATTGCTGACATTGTCGTATCCCTCGACAAAGGGAAAACGACGCTCAAAAACGACAATACGACGCTGGAGCTGGAGCAGCAAACGATCCGCGAGCTGACGAAGACGCTGAAGAAAGAAATTCAGCTGGGGACGATGATGGACGAATCGATCGAGGCGCAGATCGAAGCGGCCAAGCAAAGGGGANAAGATCCGGAAAAAAGTCCGTTTTATTACGGAGGAAGTCCTCTTTCCGATGCGGCAGCGCGTGATGGATCTTCA
>NZ_PCZT01000010.1:97964-104141 GCF_002968895.1 Paenibacillus sp. AR247
ATCATTGCCGGCACCTCACGGATGTTAAAGGATCAAGGCGTAGCGATCCAGAAGCAGGCCATCGAAACCAGCGTCTCCGTCGACACGCTCAAGCAGGCTTTCTCCGATGCCATCTCCGCCTTTGAAGCGATCAGCTCTTACAAACAGGCGGCGCTTCCGAAAATGCGGGATACGATCAATCAGTTCCGTGCCTTGTCCGATGAGGGGGAGAAGCACATTCAGCGTCTGGAAAAAGGGAAAGCGCTGGGTCTGTGATCGGTTTCATGGAAACTCTATATTGGAAGTGCGAAGACAGCCGGTTTTGTGACCGGCTGTTTTTTTTGAATCCAATTCTCCATCATGTCACATAATTAAATCATGAATTGTCTTTAAGAGTATCGAAACCAGGAGGGAGAGATAGAATTTATGGACAAGCTGCTTGTCATTAATGCGCATCCGAAAGTGGAGGACGATTCATCCGTAAGCTTGACCGTACTTCGGCACTTTTTAGAAACTTATCGAAACCTGAATCCGGAGGGACCTATCGAACAAATTGATTTATATCGCGAACCGATGTGCCTTGCATTGACCGGATATTTTTCAGCGCACAGGAAAAAATGCAAAAAATGAGCGCTTAACGGAAGAAGAACAGAGGCTCACTTCCCGGATGTCGGATATCCTTCGGCAGTTCAAGAGCGCCAAGAAGTACGTCATCGCCATGCCGCTGCATAACTTTAATATTCCTTCGAAGCTCAAAGATTATATGGATAACATCCTGATTGCCAAAGAGACCTTCGCCTATACAGACAAGGGATCGATCGGTCTGTTGACCGACGGCCGGAACGTTGTCGTCATTCAGGCAAGCGACGGGATTTATACGAACCAGGATTGGTACACGGAAGTCGAGTACTCCCATCGTTATTTGAAATCGATGTTTAATTTTATGGGCGTCGATTATCAAATCATCCGGGCACAGGGCAATCATTCCTTGAAGAGGGATGAGGTGCTGGCCAAGGCATTTCAAGAAGCCGAATCTGTGGCGGCCTCTTTGGCACATCAGGGAATGCAAGTGTCCAATCAGGCAGGGAGCAAGTAATTCATCGTGAGGGCGTCAGCCCCGGATTCACGTCGGCTATGTTACAATAAGCGGAAAAGAGCGGGGACGGAGATGGATAGATGACAACAGATACATCCAGTTTATATGTAGAGTATAAGCCGCTGCTGAGCAGCATCGCCTACCGAATGCTGGGGTCACTCACGGACGCCGAGGATATTGTGCAGGATATTTTTGCTGAGCTGGAAACAATGCAGACCGATCATATTTTAAACATGAAGGCCTATTTGCTTAAAATGGTTACCAACCGGAGCATCAATATGCTGAAGTCGGCCCGCAAAACACGCGAAGTATATACCGGCCCTTGGCTGCCGGAGCCTGAGACGGCTGATGCAGGTCAAACTCCCGAAACGGCAGCGATCCAAGCCGAATCGGTCTCCTACGCGCTGCTCGTCCTTCTGGAACAGCTGTCGCCGGTGGAGAGAGCCGTCTTCATTCTCCGGGAAACGCTCGATTACGATTACCGGGATATCGCCGAGCTGCTGGACAAAAGCGATGCGAACTGCCGGAAGCTGTACAGCCGGGCGAAGCAGAAGGTTAGCACCGCGCCGGTTCCGGGGCGGGAGGAGAGAGCGGCCGCCGAGCCACCGATTGCAGTGCCTGTAGAAAGCACTCGCGTCACTTCCGACCACGCCAAGCATGCGGAAATACTATCCCGCGCTTTTATGGCAGCGGCGAATTCCGGCGATTTCAGGGAATTTGTCGGCATGCTTGCGGATGATGCCCGATTGTACACGGATGGCGGCGGCAAGGTTCGCTCGGCGATCTTCCCGATCATCGGCAGCAATCGTATCCTGGCCTTCCTTCAAGGGATTGCCCCGGGAAATATCAAGCCGGAGAATCAGCTGCTGATCGACGTCAACGGGCAGCCCGGCCTGCGGTTGAACCGTGGCGACGAGCTCTTTGCGGTGCTGTCCTTCCAGTTTGACAGCGACGCGCGGCCTGTCCGTATGTTTATGGTCACGAATCCGGATAAACTGCAGCATGTGACCCCGTAACGGCTTTTTTTGGCAGACATAAAAAGGGTTTCGGAAACAACATGTAGAATATCCCATATGGTTAAAAATTCCAGATGGGAAAGAGGTATGCATTTTGAAATTTGAACAACAAAATTTAAGCCATTCAAGCTTCAATTGCTGCGACCTCAGTGAAACGGAAATTCAATGCTGCAATGGCAGCGGGATGAGCATGAACGATGTGAATTTGACGGGAATGCATATTTCCGATGCGAATTTGAGCGAACTCGCTATTGATGGTGCTCAATGGGGCGGCGCACTTTTTCAATCCATCGGCCACGGAGATCCAAGCAAGCCTGATGCAGAACACAACAAGGAGGGCGTCCGTTTTTCAGACTGCAGCTTCCAGAACGGGCGGATCACCGACTGTGATTTTACGAACGCCAATTTTCAAAACTGCGACATATCAGGATTGGTCATCAATGGGATCAACATCGAAGAATTAATCCAAAAGCATGTTCCTGTGGAACAAAGAGAGTAGGATGCAGATAAAATCATGAAAGCCACCCCAGGGTCTGGAGTGGCTTTCATCATTATGCCTGCCGTACCACATCATCCGCATCCGTGGAATAAGCGAGTTCTTTCTGCGCGTCAAGCGCGGCCAATCTGTCCAGCAGAGCTTCCCGGATTTGCTCATAGGCATCGCTGCCCAGCGCCATCCGGATCGGACCTTCTCCTTGATCGACGCGGCGGATGATCTGCTGCGCCATTTTATCCGGATCGCCGACAACCATTTGATTAAACATGCTCATATCGATGCCCGGCAGTTCCCCTTTCATCAGGCTGACGAATTGGCCTGCCTCCTTGTCCCGATATGCGTCCATCCGTTCTCCGAATACCGCATTGCTCGTAATGAAATTCGTACGGATTCCGCCCGGCTCCACGATAGTCGTCTTAATATTGAACGGCGCGGCTTCCTTGGCCAGCGCTTCAAAGGCGCCCTCGACCGCCCATTTGGAAGAACAATACAGCCCCATTCCCGGCGTGGAATAATGCCCCGCCATGCTCGATATCTGCACGATGTGCCCGCTGCCCTGTTTGCGAAAAAAAGGCAGGACGGCACGGGCTGCGCGCAGTGATCCGAGGACGTTGGTCTTGAACAGATGCTCGATCTGCCCGTCGCTTGCTTCCTCCACTGCACCGTACAATCCATAGGCTGCGTTATTGACAAACACATCCATCGTGCCGAGTTCCTCCCATGCCCGTTCGATCACCTCAACAATTTGCTGTGGGTTCGTCAGATCCAAATGAGCCTGCCATAATTGGGAACCATATTGAGCTTTCAGATCGTCCAGCACGCCCGGCTTGCGCACCGTTACGGCTACACGGTCGCCTCTTTCAAGCAACCGGCGGGTGATGCG
Source organism: Paenibacillus sp. AR247 (assembly GCF_002968895.1). Classification (NCBI taxonomy): domain Bacteria; kingdom Bacillati; phylum Bacillota; class Bacilli; order Caryophanales; family Paenibacillaceae; genus Paenibacillus; species Paenibacillus sp. AR247. Next base: position 101,435 of record NZ_PCZT01000010.1, read on the forward strand.
CGAAGCCAAGCCTCCTGACGCTCCTGTAATAAACCATGTTTGCATGCTAAAAGCCCTCCAATCGCTGTATTCCTCTGTATCATACGAGCAGTGGAAGGGCGCTAGCCACAGCATGTTTATACTATTAATGGGAGTAACAGTCTACGATCATGAGCCGAATGTCCACCTGCAATCCAGACGAGATAGGTTCTGCTCTATTGAGGCAGCGAGTCTTGTTCCAGCAGAGACATTAACCTCTCCTCCGTGCCTGAACCCGGTACCGGCACGAAGAAACACCAGTGCAGGTCCGGGTCGCCGTCTATGACGGCCGCCGAATGGAGCATAAACTCCATTTCCTGGCCGTCCGGAAGGCGGAACAAAGCGGTGGTTACACGCTTTTGCTTGACTTCGTAGAGGTTCCAGAAGTGCTCAAATTCCTCACTTTCCCGTCTCAAGCGTTCGAAACGTTCCATATACAACGGGTTGTCTTGGCTTCGGTCAAAGCTTGCCCGCAGCACCGCCGCCGAGTAGCGGGCGAAGCTTTCCCAATTCACAAGCCGTTTACGGTAATCCTCCTTGAAAAATATAATGTTCAGCATATATCTTTCATTCTCCGGCATACGGCCGAAGTCGGCGATGACCATTTCTGCGGCGCGGTTCCAGGCGATCACATCCGTGCCCGCATCCGTGATGAACGAAGGGTACCACAGTTGATCGACGATTTGCTGCAGCACATCGGGATCCGGTTCCTCGCTGATCGGAACGGCGCCGGCGCTTGCCGGGTCCACATTGGCCAAATCGAACAGATGCTTCTGCTCGTCTTCGTCGAGCTGCAGCGCATGGCTGATATTTAACAGCACTTCCGGCGAAGGATTAGCTTCTCTGCCTTGCTCCAGCCAGGTGTAGTAAGTCACGCTCATGTTGGCAAGATACGAGACCTCTTCCCGCCGAAGCCCTGGGGTACGCCTTCTTCCGGGCAGCGGCTGGACCCCCGCTTCAGAAGGCTGCAGCCGTTCCCTGCGCGATTTGATGAAATCACCCAATGGAGATGAAGAACGATTTGTTTTCATTTTTCATGTACGTCACCATCCTTGCGTTTCCAAGTAGGCCGACAACAGCCATATAATTTCCATCTTCCGCTTCTGAATGGTTCAACTGAATTGCAACAACGGAAGTAAAATGTTTGACGAAGAATCATTATATTTATATTATTAGAAATATAGAAATAAAGATCAACAATGAAGCCAATATCTGAAAGAAGGTGTGGTAAGGATGAGTCATAAACCTCTATTGGTTATTGTAGGTGCCGGTTCGGGCGTAAGCGCGGGTATAGCCCGCAAATTCGGGAGCAATGGCTTCCGGGTGGTTCTTCTATCGAGAACCGAGACTTCGCTGCAGCGCAGCTTGGAGGATCTTCGTCAGGTACATATCGAATCGTATGGAATAACTGCAGATGCTTCAGATCCAGATTCCATCAAAGCAGCCTTTACACAGATCAAAAACTTATATGGAATCACCGATGTTTTGGTATATAATGCGGCGCACATTGCGCCAGGAGATGCGCTATCGTTAACGGAACAGCAGTTGATCGATGATTTGAAAGTAAATACGGTCGGCGCGTTGACCAGCGCGCAGCAAGTCATTCCGGACATGGTCGAACGGAAACAGGGGACGCTCTTTTTCACAGGGGGCGGTATTGCGTTGAACCCGAATCCGCTGTATGCTTCTTTATCCATCGGCAAAGCTGCGGTCCGCTCACTTGCGCTTTCCCTGGCCGAGACACTGGAGCCCCATGGAATTTATGTGGGCCAGGTTCTAATCGCCGATCATGTTCAGCAAGGGACATTTTACGATCCGGACCGGATCGCCGATGTATATTGGGAATTGTATACCAATAGAGACCGGAAGGAATATTTATTTAAGGAATAATCATTGACGCTCATTCATGGACAGGGATCGTTTCACAAAAAAAGGACAGCCGCAGAGCGTTCGTAGCTGTCCTTTTTTTCACCTCAATAGTGGTAAGTATAGACCATGCTTATATCATGCTCTTTTCCCATGCACCCCGAATTTCCACGCCGGTTGACTTGGCGGCCCGTTCCAGTTCTTCGATTTCGGCATCCGATAATTGGACGTCCATAGCCGACACGGCGCTGGCGATATGGGACGGTTTCGTCACGCCGATAATCGGTACCGTTCCTTTGGCGATTGCCCAGGCTATGGCGATTTCAGCAGGTTCAACATGGTGACTGAGGCTGATTTCTCTCATTACCCCGATCAGATCTTCCAGCCTGGCGAGAACCTTTTCATCAAAGGCGTCTCCTCGGCGGGTCCCTGCTTTAAAAGGATGTTTTGTATCATATTTCCCGGTTAACGCCCCTTGCTCCAGTACCATATAGGAGAAGAAAATCAAATCATTGGCGTTGCAGTATTCAATAATGCCGGCTTCTTCCGAGGAACGGTAGAGCAGACTGTAATGGTTTTGAACGGCTGAGAGCTGAAGCCCCTCTTGAGCCAAAATGTCCGCGGCGAGCTTGATTTCCTCCAAATTATGATTGGAGACCCCTGCGTATTTAACTTTTCCGCTCTTCATCAACGGGATCAGCTTAGAGGTCCAACGCTGGACGTCTTTCGGATTGTGGATCCAATACACGTCGGCATGATCCCTTTCAAGCCGCTGCAAGCTCCCGGCGAGAAATTCTTCAACAGCCTCGTCCGTCTGCTCGCC
>NZ_PCZT01000010.1:104241-104511 GCF_002968895.1 Paenibacillus sp. AR247
GCGGGGCGTGAATTTTGTTGAGATCAGGACGTCATCTCTCCCGCGGATGAACTGACCCAGAATCGTCTCCGAAGCGCCCATGCCGTAAACTGCGGCTGTGTCCCATAGATTTAATCCGGCATCCATCGCCGCATCAAATACGGGCTTCAGATCCTTGGCAGTCAGGTCATTCCCGAAAACCGCATCTCCTCCGTTGGCGCCGTTCCCCCAGGACCAGGTACCAAGGGCTACAGCCGGGATCGTTATGTTTTTTAGCTGAAAAGTTTTCAT
>NZ_PCZT01000010.1:104611-105958 GCF_002968895.1 Paenibacillus sp. AR247
TGTGTATTTCTCCTTTAACAGTGGGATAGGACAAAGACGATTATCTTTTTCCGGGAAAGCCATGCCGCTTCGCGCTCCATGCGATGATCCAAGCGATCAGCAGCAGAATCAGCAGCACGGCCGGGAACGACTGGACGCCGATGAGCTCCAGCAAGGCCCCGCCGACGATGCCCCCGCCGGCGATGGCCAGATTCCATACGGTCGTATTGATGGGCATCACGATGTCCACGCCTTCTTCGCCGCTTGCATTCGCTTGGGCGGTTTGCAGCAGCGTAGCTGCTCCGCCGAAGGTAAGCCCCCACAATGCGACGGCGGCATAGACGACCGGTACCGATGTGCCGCCAACCCACAATGCGGCCGAAACCAGCGCAAAACCAAGCAGACTGAGCAGCGTCAACAGGCGCAGCTTGCGGTCGATGAGCAAACCGACGATCCAGATAGACACAATCGCCGCGAGACCAAAGATCAGAAGGACCAGATCAACGCGGCTGCCAAGACCGGAACGCTCGAGAAACGGCGCAATATACGTATATAGGATATTATGGGCCAACCGCAATATACGTATATAGGATATTATGGGCCAACATCCAGGTGAGTACCACCATAAGAATGGGGCGGATGCCGGGCAATACAAACACTTGACCCATCGTCATGCGCTCATCTGCGGGCTGCCCGGGATAATCAGGCACCTTCCACAGCACCCAAACCATGAGAACAAGGGTCAGAAGGGACATAAGCCCAAATACGGCCCGCCAGCCGAACAGGTCGCCGAGCAAGGTTCCGGCCGGTACGCCGAAGGTAAGGGCAATCGGCGTTCCTACCATGGCGACTGCCAAGGCGCGGCCTTTTAAGGCATCCGGCACCATCCGCCGCGCGTACCCGGCGATCATGCCCCACGCCGCACCGGCGGCCACACCGGCAAAAAAACGGGCTAAAAGCGTCAGGGCATAATTGCTCGAAATAGCGGTAATGGTGTTGAATACCAAAAATCCGGCAATAATGGCGAGCAGCAGCGGACGCCGTCTCATCCCGGCGGTAAACATGGCAAACGGAATGGCTGCAACAAGCGAGCCGATGGCATACAGGGTGACGAGCTGACCCGCCATTCCTTTGGAAATATTCAGCCCTTCCACGATGTGCGGCAGCAGCCCGGCCGGAATATGCCGGCTGGACCACTTCCGTGGAAGATGACATATGGGACAAGTGAGTGACCTCCTTCGAATGGTAACATAGTTTCTGGATCGATCATTCCATATATTAAGTTCAGCTCGGCTGACTTGTCAAGAACTTCTGGATCGATTAGTATAAAATTCATGAAGGGGGTAATTGTATGCCACGGACAGGACG
>NZ_PCZT01000010.1:106058-108509 GCF_002968895.1 Paenibacillus sp. AR247
CCAAGGAAGCCTGGCTGGGACGGATGCCGGCTGGACCACTTCCGTGGAAGATGACATATGGGACAAGTGAGTGACCTCCTTCGAATGGTAACATAGTTTCTGGATCGATCATTCCATATATTAAGTTCAGCTCGGCTGACTTGTCAAGAACTTCTGGATCGATTAGTATAAAATTCATGAAGGGGGGTAATTGTATGCCACGGACAGGACGCCCCCGTGCGTTTAATCGGGACGAGGCCGTACTTGCCGCGATGTTTCTGTTCTGGGAGCACGGCTTTGAATCCACTTCGCTGGCCCAATTGCGCGCGGCGATGGGGCATATATCCGCCGCTAGCTTTTATGCGGCGTTTGAATCGAAAGAGGCGCTGTTTCGCGAGACGGTGGAACGGTATAAAGCAACTTACGGCCAGGTGATGGAGAGCTTTCATGATCAACGGTTGACACCGAAGGCTGCCATCGAACAAGGGCTGCGCCGCTCGGCGCGAATGCAGACCGAAGGCTCTCATCCACTGGGCTGCTTGGTGGTGTTATCCGGTATAAGCTGTTCGCCCGAGAACCAGCATATCCAAGACATGCTGGCCAAGGAGCGGGAAAAAAACCGGGACGGGATTAAGGACTGCATCGAACGGGCAGTTGCCAATGGTGAGCTGCCCGATACAGTCGATGTTCCCATGCTGGTGACTTTGTTCAACACCTTTCTCCTTGGCATATCGACGCAGGCGAGAGACGGTATCCCGTTCAAACAAATTGATGCAGCCATCACTCAGTTGATGAGCATCTGGGATGCCCTGTCTCGAAAAAACGGATGACAAGGAATACAAATCGTCTGATGAAAGCAGCGGGGGAGAGAACATGAACAAAACGGAACGGCAGCTCGCCATTACGCTGGAGCTGCAGCGAAACAAGCTGGTCAGAGCAGAGGATTTGGCGGCCCGGTTCGAAACGAGCGTCCGGACGATCTACCGCGATATTCAGGCACTAAGCGAAGCGGGGGTTCCGATCGCCGGGGCTCCCGGGCAGGGCTATTCCCTGATGGAGGGCTATTTCCTGCCTCCGGTCAGCTTCACGGCGGAAGAGGCCGTGGCCCTGCTGATGGGCGCGGACTTTATCGAGCAAAGACTGGATGCGGACTACAGCCCGGTGGCGGAGGCGGCCAAACGCAAAATTGAAGCGGTTCTGCCGGAGCCGGTACGCGCTGATTCTATGCGAGTGCGGGAAACGATGCGCCTTCTCCAAGCCGGCGAGCCGGTAACCAGCCGGAAGGAAAAGGACTATCTCGGACAAATTCGGCGTGCGATTCTGGAGCGCCGCAAAATCAGGTTTGCGTATTTAAAAAAATATCCGGAAACGGACGGGAGCCGGATGAATATAAGGGAGGCGGCTCCATACGGACTGACGCTCGTTCAGGGGAATTGGACATTGGTCGCGCACTGCGACCTGCGGCAGGATATCCGCCATTTCCGGTTGTCGCGGATGACGGAGCTTGCCGTGCTCGAGGAGGGCTTTGCCATGCCGGCCGGATTCGATTTGAATCGTTACCAGCCGCCCGATGACCGCAACTTACGGGTGGTGGTTCGGGCGAATCCGGATATCGCCGACAAAATCGCCGAGACCACGCATTTTTATATGGAACAGGCGGAAGAGCGCGAGGACGGTCTGCGGGTCACCTTTCGCGTGCGTCAGCCGGAGGAGCTGCTCCCCTATATCCTTGGTTGGGGCGGGGCGGTTGTCGTGCTGGAGCCGGAATCCTTCCGCCGCCAAATTCAGATCGAGGCCGAAAAGATATTAAACCGCTACTGACACGCTGTTGTCAGGAGCGGTTTTTTATAATGGGAGAAAATCCATAAATAAAGAGGAGTTGTTCCCATGTTGAAAAGCACAGCGAACGCATTGCAGGATTTGGAGACGTCGGTAGAACGGTATTTGATTGAACTGGAGAACTTTGATATGGAGCAGTTGCTGATAAAAACGAACCAGGAAGAATGGTCGATAGGGCAGATGTATATCCATTTGATTCAAACGGCGCAGTTCATGCATCTGCAGCATGTTGATAGCTGTCTGGCCGGCAACGGGGCGGCACTCTCCACCGTGGAGGACAAGACGGAGATTGGCAGGAAGGTATACGAGCTGGGTAGCTTTCCGCCGGTCCGGGTCCGGGTCCCGGCTTCACCGCAGTACACCCCGCAGCAGCCGGAGAGCAAGGAGCAGATTATCGAAGGGCTCCGGAGCGTAGTGGAACGGATGAAGCGGACGGAGCCTGCTTTGAGTCAGGAACCTGAACAATATAAGATCCCCCATCCGCGTTTTGGGCCGTTAAGCGCCAAGGAGTGGTTTTTGCTGGTTGAGATGCATTACCGGCACCATTTTATGCAGCTGGAGCGGTTGAAAGGCGAGTTAAGCCTGGTTTAGCCCGTTAGCGTTGCCGCCTATATCCTGAGGCCCAAAAAGCAG
>NZ_PCZT01000010.1:108609-122378 GCF_002968895.1 Paenibacillus sp. AR247
ATATCCTGAGGCCCAAAAAGCAGAAATACAGCAGCAGTCCAAGGCTTGTCATCTTCCTCGGCTGCGGCTGTTTTTTTACTTAACGGTCGCTCCATTTAAAAACACCACAGCCAGCGGGGCATTTGCTCTAGGGAAAGGGATTTGGTTCAGAAGGAATCATATTTATTCTAGATCGCTGTTGACAAAGGAAATTTCATCGCTTACTATATCGATAAATATAGAATTATAAACCTATGGAAGGAGGGCAACCCCATGAACAAGGAGCAGTCACATCAGGAAGCTGTAAAAATATACAAAGCACTCGGGGAGCCGACCCGGTTACATATCGTCAAGCTCTTATGCAAGCATGATGAATTAAGCTGCAGCCAGATTGAGGAGCAGCTGAATTATAAAGGTTCCACCCTGTCGCATCATCTGAAACAGCTGGTGGAGTGCGGGGTGTTGAGGCTGGCGCGCAAGGAAGGGACTTATCATTTTTATCGGGTCAATCAGGATACATTAGATCGTCATGTCGTGCTTCAGCCAGATTAATTTTTTCGGCCCCATATTTCGATAAATTTAAATATATTAAGATAAGATCCCAAAAAGTTTGCTGTCATTAGCGGCAGTTTCTTTTTTGACCAATAGATTGATAGTTTTAAATCTATAAGAGTACAAGAAAGGGGGGATTCAATATGCATGCATTTTATTGATTAATATTTCGATAAACATAAAAATATCAAGCTATTCATGTTAATAACCTAAAGGAGAGGATTCAATGAATAAAATGGGACTCGTTTATCTGCTTGCTTTCGGCGCTTTTGTCATGGGGACGGCTGAAATGGTCGTCATGGGGATTTTGGGGATGATCTCGAATGATTTGAACGTATCCGTAGGCACAGCCGGGCAATTAGTTACGCTGTATGCCGTTGTATTTGCGATCGGAACCCCGATCCATGTATCGCTTACCGGCAAAATGAAGAGAAAAAGGCTGCTGCTGCTGACCTTTACTTTGTTTGTCATTGGTAATTTGGTCGCCTTCTTTAGTCCGAATTTTACCGTCCTGATGATTTCCAGAATGATTCTGGCAGCCAGTCAAGGCGTATTTACGGTGGTGGCTCTCATGGTCGGCTCCAGCCTGGTGGAGCCCCAAAAGCAAGGGAATGCCATCGGCATCATTTATATGGGATTTAGTACTGCCTTGGTTGCAGGCACTCCGCTCGGAACCATCATCGGCGAATTTTGGGGATGGCGGCCGGTGTTTATGCTCATTGCGGCATTGAGTGTGCTTGCCATGATCGGAATCGCCGCGTGGATGCCGAAGGTACAAGAACAGAAGCCGACCTCGATTCGGGACCAGCTGCTTGCGCTGAAGGACCGCCGAATGGTCAGCGGCTTGATGATCACTTTTTTCTGGATTGCCGGTTATCAGTTGATGTTTACATACATTGCGCCTTTTCTTGAGACAGCCGTGGGCATGAATACGACGATGATCAGCACGGCGCTCTTCGTATGCGGCCTGTTCGCTGTCATGGGATCACGCCTTGGCGGGTACGGCGCGGATAAGTGGGGAATTGGCAAAACGCTGCTCGTCAGCCTGCTTCTTCATGCAGCCGCACTGGCCGTACTTCCACTGGCCGCAGCCACGATGGTGAGCGCGCTGATCATTCTGGCGGTCTGGTTCGGAGCGGCTTGGATGACGACTCCCGCTCAGCAGTATTACCTCATCTCCCTTTCCCCGAAGACTTCGGGTCTTGCGCTGGGACTGAACAGTTCCATGCTGCAGCTTGGAATGGCGGTAGGCGCCGGGGTAGGCGGATGGGTGGCCAATCAGACGTCTCTGATGCAGCTGGGTTGGGTAGGAGCGGTAAGCATTCTGCTTAGCGTGATCACTGCGCTGTACTCTTTTTCGCTCAAAAGCAGAAAAGAATCGGTACTGAGTAATTAACCTCTGGAACTCACCGTGAAAGGGGGGATGCCTGACCTTGAAAAATGCTGCAGGGATCAATTGAACAGAATATTTTGCTGTCGTATACAACCAAAACTTTTAAATGAGGTGTGAAAAATATGACTGAATATCAACTTACTTTGAAAGACAACCGTATCGTATGGGGGAATGAGATCGATGTGGAGCAGCGAATTGGAAACTCTTCGAATGACTCGTTCCGGCAAGGGGCAGGCAGCGCCTTGGATTGGAACTTGCCTGCCGGTATATATCGGGCAAAAGAGGTCGTCATGGAGCTCGATAAGCTGCTTGAGGCGATGCTGATCCAGCTGGGTGACCGGTAAACGGCGATCCGACGGTGCTACTGGACAGCCTTCAGGCCAACTTGGCGATTTCCGGGCGCGTGTCATCTCTGCCGCTCGGTCCCCTGGCTTTAGAGGATAAAGCCGGCACCGAGCTTACGGCCCAGGCAGTACGTATCGGCGAGCAACTGGTACGCTGGGCGCGGGAGATTAACTCCGGGAAGAAAACTCTCGCGGAGTATGGGCCGGAAACGCTTGGACAGCTGGAATTTAGAAGCCACTGCTACGGTCATGCCCTGATTCCGGACGCTGTTGCACAGGTCTGGGGACCCTTTGGCGGCCCAAGAATCATGCAGATCTATAATGAATACCTGCACCAGATGGTTTTGCTGCGGGATGCTTTGCTTCCGTTTGCCAATTGGGAGCAGGTTCCGTTTGAAGTGAAGGAACATACGGAGTTTAAAGGACTCCGTTTTCTGGAACCGGCCCGGGAGACCTTTTTAACTCAGCTGCTCGGGAAAAAGTTAACTCACAAATCGATTGTCCAGTATGCGCAAAGCGTGGTCAGCTCGGGACTGTCCGCAGCCGGTTACGGATTCCAATATCGTCTGGGCACGGTATTGCCTGCCGGGCTGGGAGAGCCGGTCGGGACGGCGGCGCGGTACCTGCTGAAATGGCATCCGGTACAAACGATACAGGCAGAAGAAACGCAGGATATGGCTGCGATCTCGTTCGATTACGAATATGACGATTATTATGCGGCACCGCGCACCGAGGCGGGAAGCGGTACACCAGGGAAAGATACGCTTCCTGTCTCCTTAGGAGATTTCGCTGGTCCGAACGTCGCGCGTTTACTGCCGATTACTGCTTCTGATCGAACGACCCTGCGATTGAGCTTGGAAGTGGACGGACGTGAATTTTCGGCGGATCTCGGTCAGCTCTTTAGGGGGCACCGCTTTATGTACCGGCCCGAAGGAAACGACAACGCCGATGTCGCTATTGTGAAGCGTACCTCTGTCAGCCTGCATTCGGCAGCGGACATCCTTGCGCTTTCCGGATTGGTGACAAATACAGACGGAATCCACTTCATTCCAACCGATGGAAACGAGCTTGTTCGGTGGGCATTACTTGGTAAGCTGTATCCCGAAAATGTGGTTATATTAGACAACGGCGATCCAGAAGAACTGGAAAAAGCCTATGTTTCCGGCAAGGGCTTTGGGACGCAGTTTTTAGTGTTGTAAGTCCAGCAATCCGAATGATTATTTGCCCTGTAGACCGTCACATATAATCGACACGATGCGCTCGGGATATGGAGCACTCTCGCTGTGCGCTTGCAGGATACCGACAAGCAGGATCCGGATGTCGCTAATGCTGGCGTCAGGCCGGACGGAGCCGTTGTGTTGGGCCCGGGCTAGCAGCTTGCCGAGCTCGCTCCAGAAGTCTCCCGCAACTTCTTTGAGCGCGGCGTCCTTGTCCAAACCGCTGACGACAAGGGCGTCGGTTATCGCCTTGTTGGCTATGGCTTCACGGATCACGATTCTAAAATAGCTGAAGAACGCTTCGCCCGGATCCTCGTGGCGGAGCCATTTTTTTGCTTCCTCAACAAGACGCGCCTTGTAGCTGACCATCACCGCTCCAAACAATTCTTCCTTGGTCGGGAAATGCCGATAGGCGGTGCCTACGCCAACCCCGGCATGTCGGGCAATTTCATCCATCGAGACGGTAATGCCTTCAGTAGTAAAGAGCCTGTGCGCGACATCGAGCAGTTTATCCCGATTTCGTTTGGCGTCGGCACGCAGTGCTTTGGAAGAGGGCCTGGCACCGTTGGAGTCGGTACCCCCACCGTGATCAGCCGGTATGTTCTGTTTTGACATCTTAGGATAACACCTCGCTTGAATCCATATTACACAATGAACGTATCGTTGACAAACGGAGAATATTCTCCGTATAATCTTAACCGGAGAATATTCTCCGTTTAAGATTATGGTGATTTCAAATTCATGAGCGAGGTGATCAGTTTGACAGAACAGACACAATCAGCCGGCGCCAGTCCGCGCGAAATCATTGAATGTTTTATACGGGCTACAGCTGACAATGCATGGGATGAACTTGCAGATCTATATGCTCCTGACGTGGTTATCGAAATCCCGTTCGCTCCCCCTGGGGTTCCCAAGCGGACAGAAGGAAGGGAGGTACTCCGCGAACGATTTAAGAGCGTCGCCGGAATGAGACGGTTTGATAAGGCTGAGTTACTCGCCTTACACGAGACCCGGGATCCGGAAGTCGTTGTTGCCGAATGGAATGTTCACGGTCATGTGACAGAGACCGGCCGCTCATTCACCTTTTCGTATATTATGGTGGTCAGGGTCCGGGACGGACAGATCTTATCCTCCCGCGACTATTCCAACCCGATCGACGGGGCGGAGGCGTTTGACAGACTGCCACAGTTATTCCAGGCGCTTACGGACCAGACGCCATCGAATTGAGCACTAAGCTGTGCAGCCCAGCAACAGGCCTAGTACCTTCATTTAGGCAGAGAAGCTTTTCCCGGTAGGGAAAAGCTTCTATTTTGCAGAAGGTTTGGTTAATGAATATTTCTCCTTGTTAGCTTTGCTGCTGCACGCCTTTGAGCCACACGGCTTCGATCGACAGGGTATCCGAGATATGACTTGTCGGGTCGCCATTCACCAGAATAAGGTCTGCGCGCGAACCTGCGGTAATCCGTCCGCGATCGTGAAGCCCGAAGCGGCGGGCCGGTTTCGAGGTGGCGGACTGGAGCGCTTCGATCGGAGTGAACCCGGCCTGAACGAGCAGCTGCATTTCATGATGGACGCTGGCACCATGCGCAAGGCCGCCGAGATTCGGAACGGGAACAGGGGAGACATCCGTTCCAACCAGAATGTCGACGCCGGCCCGATGAAGATCCATCACGTTCTTAAAGCTGTTCTCCATATCGCCTTGCGGGAACGTATTGAAGCTGGAGTTCAGAATATCGATCCATTCCGGACTTAATTTGGAATGCACCCGCGGATCATTGGCCAAATCGGATGCCGGATTTCCAAGGATGGACGAGTTCAATACAAGGCACGGCGTTACAAACGCGCCAGAATCGGCGATGGATTGGACCAAATCGGGCGTGAGTGCAGGTCTGTCGATAAACAGGTGGCCCAATCCGTCCACTCCGAGAGCGATGGCGGTCTGCGAAGAACGAGCCGTCAGGACGTGGGCGATGACGATTTTATCAAACTTGTGAGCCTCTTCAACGGCAGCTTTAAGAATTTCGTCGCTCAGGACAGGCAGGCCGGGGGCACCCATGACCGTGCCTTCTTCAATCATGATTTTAATATAGTCCGCGCCATTCTCCACTTGGGTATGCACGTGTTTGATCGCTTCTTCCACCGTCGTCACCTGGGGCACTTCTTCGTGATCGTGGGCGTAAGCCGCCAGCATCGCTTCCCGGTCTTCCTTCGATAACTTCTCCAATCCTTTAACACGAACTCGGGGATCTCGTCCCCATCAGGCAGCAATTCATCCGGATGACCGCCCGGAGCGGTGATCGCGGTTCCGGCGGAACGGACATCGGCGGCGCCTTCCACATTTTTCAGCTGAATCGCCCGTCCTCTTTCCGTAAAATCTCCATTCATTTCGAGTTCGGTCGTCACACCGAATTTTACAGCATCCCGTAATCCTCCAATGGAAGTGTGAACATGGGCATCAATCAAGCCCGGCAATAATGTCGCATGGTTCGCATCCACGATGACTGCATCCTCCGGAACGTCAGTGCCTACGGCAATGATGGTCTCCCCTTGAATGAGCACATTTCTTGCCTCAATCACTTGTTCCCCGTCGAAAATCCGTGCATTTATAATGGCCGTAACCTTGTCCAGCGTATTCTTCATTTCGTTATTCCTCCTTGGATGTGTGCTTGAAAACAATTCGAAGTATAACAGTTAGTTTTCTAACAGTCAATAAACTAATATTTAAATTGACAACCTTCCGCAATCCCCGTATAGTTTAAATGTTAAAAATTAGTCTCCTAACATTTTGAGGAGGAACGATCATGAAACCTCGCAAGGATACACTCTATCTGGACTTGTTTCAGATTATCGGCCTGAAGTTGAAGAAAAAGGCGGATGACAGCATTAAAGAGCTGGGATTAAACGCGCAGCAAGGCAAAGTCCTTGATTATATTCATAAAAACCAGGATAAAGATATCATTCAAAGGGATTTAGCCGATCGGTTCCATTTGCAGGGGGCCAGCATAACAAGCATGCTCCAAGGGCTCGAGAAAAAGGGATATATTGAGCGGAAAATTCCGGCCAATAATGAACGGCAGAAAAACATCTATGTTTTGCCAAAGGCCGTTGAATTGATTGATGCCTTTAACGAATCCTTTCAGAAGGTGGAGGACGAAATCGTACAGACCCTGACCGAAGAGGAGAAGCAGCTGTTAAAGGGACTGCTGGTCAAAATTAATGAACGCTTATAATCCGTTTGCGAGAACCAATCGGACAGCCAAAAAAGACGACCATCCCCTTTAAGGGGCGATCGTCTTTTGGTGCTGGATGCGCGTTTAAAAACCGAAATCGAGAGAGCTGCCCGTCTCGGCGATGGACTTGATGTTGCTTAGAATCATCCACCAGAACTTCTCGGTTTTCAGGAACAAAGGGTTGCTGTCGGTCCATTGATCATTGATGAGGTGCAGCTTGGTGCACGATCCCACCGGCTCTAACCGGATCGTCACCCGGCTCTGCATCGTCTCGTGTTCGGCGAAGTGGGAGGGGCCGGGATGGTCGGTGTAGCTGAGTACCAGGTATTTTTCATAGGCCAAAATTTCTCCGTAAATGTGCACCGTGTTTTCCCCGTCAGGCCCAGGGCCGACGAACCGGATCGGGTCGCCTGCCTGCAGACTCGATTGAATGACGCCTCCCATAAAAGCGCGGGACGATTTCTCAGGGTTGAACAGCACGTCCCAAACCTTTTCGGGGCTGGCTCCAATGTAGAAGGTGTACTCTAACTGCATGTCGAATCCTCCTTGAAACAATAATATTAACGTTGTATACATGTAACGTACCATTTCCGTCCTTCAGGTTTCTTGTAAAAACGCGCCATTAGGGGGAATTCGATGCGCTATCAGGTGAACCCTAACCGAGGGATATTGCATTTTGACCCGGCACAAACGAACGTCAGAATTACACGTCATCTGCCATCAGAACGGCTTCGGCATTTGATCCAGCATTACTGGTTCGTCGAATGGAATTTAGAGGGGCAGCCGTCGTATACGCAGGAGGTATTGCAGCATCCCGGGGTCAACATCGTGTTTGAACAAGGAAGTTCATACGTCTGCGGAATCGAAAGCAGGAAAGCGGCTTATACGCTGCAGGGAAAGGGGATGATTGTAGGAATTCTTTATCGGCCAGGGGCCTTTTACGGTTATAGTTCAGAGCCTATGTCGGAACTGGTGGACCGTAAAGTGGATATCTCCAGGTATTTTCCGTTTGATGCGGATACGGCAGAGAAGGGGATATTTGCATCAAACAGTCTGGAAGAGAGGGTTGCCTTTATTGAAGGACTGCTGTCCAGTTACATTCCGGAGCCGGATGACAAGGTGGACGAGCTGAACAAGATCGTCAGGGCGATCATGGAGGATCGTTCGTTGACCAGCGTAGATTTGTTGGTGAACCGGTTCAACGCATCCAAACGCACGCTGCAGCGCATGTTTAAACAGTACTTAGGGGTAAGCCCCAAATGGGTCATTCAGCGATACCGCATGCACGAGGCCAGTGACGCGATTGAAAATGGAGCCGATATCGCCACAGTAGCCTTGGAGCTCGGTTATTTTGACCAAGCGCATTTCAGCAAAGATTTTAAGGCGATCGTAGGAGCGTCTCCCTATGCCTACCGGCGGGGGGATTAAGATAGTCCAGCACTTAAAGACTATATGAGTTCTGGGGATTGGAATCGTCGCCTTGTGGTGCAAATGTAAAGCGCCGGCAAGACGTTGTCTTGACCGGCGTTTTTGTAAATATATGAAATTATTCGCTTCGGTGGCTTGGGATTTTATTGCATGAAGTCAGCAAAATCGGGAATGCTCGGATTCGCGATATAGTGCCCGCCTTCGACCTGAATGGTCTGGCCCGTAATGAATTTGGAAAATCAGCGAGTTAGCGTTAGCGCATGATCCAGATGATCAATTTGAAAACAAACTTTACTTTGGTAATGTAATTCTAAACAATGTAAAAGATCAGAAACTGACAGTTAATATAGTCGGATCTGTTAGACCCATTGATGGCGTGCTACCTGAGTACGTATGCACTGTTCATGTAACGTATAAATATGACCAAGCCCTAAATGAGTTTGCTGCAGATCAAATACAAATTACCTCTGAATAAATAAAGGAGAAGCTGGCCCGAATTGGTCAGCTTCTCCTTGGCGTCGTACTTTACATAAAGTTATTTCTATAGTGCAGCTATTAAATCGCCCTGATCGCATCCATTAATAATAGCGTCGCTTTGCCCAAGAGGTGTTTATCTTTATAAACGATGCCTAGCGGAACGATAGGGTGGATGTCGGAAAATGGACGGATGACCAAAGAACCCTCCAGTTCGAGTCCGCTGTACATCGGAACGACCCCCACACTGGATGCTTCCTTAAGCATTTGCTGAATGACAAAGAAACTTCCTACCTCCATACAAGAAAAAGGATGGGGTTCTGTTTGGCTCACCGCCCTCTCCCAAAGCTTTCGATAGATACAAGTCGGTTCTTTGACCAGAATCGTAAGTCCCGCGAGGTCGCTTACTGCAATCTCATCCCGTTTGGCAAGCGGATGATCCACATGCATCATCACCCCGAGTCGATCCTCGAACAGCGGTTCAAAATCCAGCATGAATTTAGCCGAGGGAACCGAGCATATCCCAAAGTCCAGTTCGCCGGATCGAACCCTTTCCGCAATCGGCTGGCTGCCGCTCACTTCCATCGTTAACTGCACTTTCGGATGCAGCCTGCAAAAATCAGCAACGACCGCCGCCAATCTTTGGCTTGCGATGGGTTCGATCGCGGCAAAACGAACGGTCCCTCCTTCTCCATAAGCGATTTCGGAGACGGTCTGCCTTATGGATTGGACGGACTTCAGCAATATCCCGGCTTCTTGATGGAGCCACCGGCCAGCCTCGGTGGCGATCACACGTTTGCCATCCCGAATAAATAAAGAAACACCCAAATCAGCCTCCAAACGCTGGATCTGAAGGGTTACCGTGGAGGGTGCATACTGAAGCTCCTCGGCAGCTTTCTGAAAGTGTCCGAGACGTACGCAGGCTTCGAACGTTTTTAAGGCTCGCAAATCCATCTTCGTCCCCTCCTTAGTTTAAGATAATTAAACAATTCATTCATATAATTCAATTTTACAAAATAATCGCACTCTTTTAAACTAATTTCAAACCAAACAATGGAAGGAAAATCAAATGATGGGCCAAAAATCGGCATGGAACGGGATCACCTTGTGGGCATCGCTGTTATTTGTCGTGATCCTCGGTTTTTCCCGGCTCTCTTATGGCATGTTTCTGCCGGGAATTCAGCGGGAAATCGGGGGGAGCTACAGTCAATTGGGTATGTTGGGGACGATCAATTTTATCGGTTACTTGGCGGGGACCTTGTGCCTGCCTCCATTGATCTCGCGGTTTCCGGACCGGAAGCATGCCATCAATCAAGCGACATGCTTTTTGCTCGGATTGGCCATGATCGGCTCGGCATTCAGCGATCATTTGGCCCAACTCGGTTTATGGCGTTTTGCCATAGGATTTCTATCAGCTCTCGCCACGGTGCTCGTCTTGTCTATTGCAATGGACGCCGTTCGGCCGGCTGAGCAGGGAGCGGCTTCGGGCTTGATTTGGCTGGGCGGCTCCGCCGGCATTCTGCTCACGGGTTTATCCGCTCCCCTTACGATTGACCCGTCCCATCTGCAGGGCTGGCGGTACGCTTGGGCAGCCATGGGCGTATTCGGCATCGCGGCCGCGTTCGGTTTTGCGGTGGTCACGAGCAAGCGGAGACAGGGAAGTTCATCGTCCCAGGCAGAAGTGAAAACCCCGGATCAACAACGCGTCAAAGTATACCGGCTTCTATTCAGCCCCGAGAAGCTCTTGTTCTTAATCGGTTCTTATTTTTTCTTTGGTGCGGGATACATTATTTACTTCACGTATCTCATCCCTTATCTGGTAAGCAGGGGCATACCGGCCCTCTTCGCCGGGTTGATCTGGTCCGGTATCGGCTTGGCGGGCATGTTTAACGGCTGGATCGGCGGCAGGGCTATCGACCGGTGGCCGAGCGGGTATACACTGGCGGCGGGGCTGTCCTTGGGAACCGTCGGGGTGCTCGGTATAACGACCGGGAATTTGTTCTTTACCGCACTAGGAGCAGTGATGATCGGACTTGTTTCTTTTATTACTCCGCCGCTGATGACGACTTCGCTGCTTCGGCGCCACGTTCCATATCGCGCCTATGCGGCATGCCTCAGCATCGCCACCGCCTTTTTCGCGGCAGGACAAAACTGATGGGACCCATCGTCGGCGGGGTAGGAGTGCCAGCAGGCAGGTGTTGGTGATGCTGCATGGTTACATGGCTAATGCAAGGACCTTCTCGGAGCTGGCGGACCGATTCCAGGATTGGCGGGTGATTGCTCTGGACCAGCGGGGACATGGATGGAGCGACCATCCTCCCGGACAGGAATATGCCAGGGAAGATTATGTAATGGATATTTGGAATCTGGTCCAGTCGGAGCTCGGGGGACAGCCGGTTACGATTTTGGGGCATTCTTTGGGTGGATTAAATGCTTATCAATTCGCTGCCCGTTATCCTGAACTGGTGAGCTCCTTGATCGTTGAGGATATCGGCGCGGAGATTAACGCGGACTTTTCCTTTGCTGAACAGCTTCCGTTCCGTTCGCCTTCCTTGAAGCAGTTGAGGGAATCGCTTGCTTGCGCCGGACTGCGGGCGATCGACTACTTTGCCGAAAGCGTGCTGGAGGATGAACGGGGCTGGGGCTTCCGAACGGATTTGAAAGGGCTGCAGGTATCCGTCCCCCAATCCAACGGGGTGTGGTGGGACGACTGGCTGCGCTCAAGCTGCCCGATCCTCCTGATTCATGGCGGCAAGAGCTTTATCCTAGATACCGATCAGGCGAGACGCATGCAGGCAAGAAGACCGGGCACCAAGCTTGTCGTTTTCGAACAATGCGGTCACGGTGTCCACTCCGATGATTTAAACGGTTATGCTCCAGCGGTGAACGAATTTCTGGCTGACCCGTATAGCACCTGAAAAAGCGCAGTGAGATGGGCGGGACAGAAGTAATCTAAAGAAAGCGGGAGGTCGTGACCTGCTGTTAATACAGCCGCAGAGCCGGAATCCAAATGCAATAAGGTTAACCTTAAGGGCGCTTCTTGCGCTTTAAGATTAACCTTATTTTTGTTACTTGGTTACGACTGTCCGAGCTCTTGCACCGAATGTTGATTCACGTTAAGCGGAATTAATATAACCGTTCTTCGCCGGTTACCGGATTTTTGAACGCGGACTTGATATCGCTGCGGCTGAGTTCTCCAGCGAATTCGGTGTCCGGGGCTTCCGGACCCTTGTTACGGTTTGCTTTGGCCGCTTGTTCTTTCGCTTCCGCTTCGTTGGCTAAGTGGTTATCCTTTTCCATTTCGTTTCGATGCCTCCCTTGTCTAAAATCCATTTATCATTAGGATGCAACTTCCAGTCTGCGTCTATGCATTCCATCCCTTACATGGATATTAAACGGCTATATTTTTTCTTTCCCTATCCCCCTAAAGGCTAATGAACTATGATCAGAATAGCGAAAATTCAGGAAGCGAATCGGGAGGGAAAAGATGTTCGAATCGATTTACGATCAATTGAACCGTTGGGGGAAGGACGACACATTTTTCGTGCGCATCATTGAGCGGATCAAGCCTGACGGAATAGCCGATTTAGGCTGCGGAACCGGAAGGCTGACGCTGCATTTGGCGGGTAAGGGTTATCACGTGACCGGTTTGGATCCCGACGAGGCGTCGATTCGGATTGCCAAGCAGAAGGACACAGAGAACGCCGTGCTATGGGAGGTTGGAACGTCCGAGAAACTGGGGGCGGAGCGGTTTGATGTGGTGATGATGACGTCCAACGTGGCACAGGTTTTTGTGACGGACGCGGAATGGACAGCCACGCTGCACAACATTTTTCAGTCCTTGATGCCGGGAGGGTATCTTCTGTTCGACACCAGAAATCCTCTCGCACGCTCTTGGGAACGCTGGACCAAGGAACACTCTCTTAGTGAAGTCGTGGATCCGGCAACAAAGGCGAACATCAGAACCTGGCATGAGACGACCTCGGTTCATCTGCCCCTGGTGACGTACGATACTTTTTATGAAAATTTGGATAACCGTGAGGTTCGGAGCGAAGACGATACGCTGATTTTTAGGGAGAGGGAGACGCTCAGGCAGGATCTGCTTGCTGCAGGCTTTCAGCAGGTGAATATATACGGAGACTGGGAATTCCAGCAGGCGGGGCTCCATGCTAAATCCTTTATCTTTGCTGCTAAAAAGTGAAAAAATCAGAATCAGAATACCCGCATGGTTTCTGCAATGAAACAGCCTGTCGGCCTAAGCCGGCAGGCTGTTCTGCTAACGTGCGAGATTCATGAGAACGCCGGGGGTAGACGCTGAACCGCCCTAGATTTTACAAAGGGCTGCTTACTCTGCGGTTTCGTCCAAGTCTTCCGTATAGGCCAAAATGCCGCGCTTGAAATAAAGCAGCTTTTCATCCGTAGTCGATTCCATGAGATTGGTAATCAGGAGTTCGACGCTTTCTTTATACTGCTGGCCGTTGTACAGCGCCATGGCCAGAAAAACCCGGAGTGCCCGGTTGTCAGGGAACTCCTGAACGCCCCTACGGAGCGTTGCGATCGCTTTCTCATATTGGCCCCAGTACCGGTAGGTGCTCCCCAGACCGAGCAGACAGCGCTCCAGATCGTTACCGGAAAGGCCGAGCTGCAGGGCGCGTTCGTAGTAGGGGATGGCTTCTTTCCCCAATCCCCGAGTTGTCATGGGCGATTGCGGTCTGGTAGTTCACCTGCGCATCATTCGGATCTTCGTTCAGCAGCTCCAACAGCCGGGCGCGCACATCGGCGAGAAGCTCTTGATCCTGGTTGGCGCGCCCCTGTTCACGGAGAGCAATTAATTGCTGCAGTTGGTCTTTTGGCACGTTGCTTCACTCCTCTTTTTTCCACATGAAGGAATTCTAACACAGCATCTGAAGGGCGTCTATTTGAAGTCTGGTTAAAATGGTATGATGGCGAATAGAAAGCTTGCTCTTTGGGTTTGAGAGGGTGAAATGATGCGAGTAATTACTTTATGCGGGTCTACTAAATTCAAAAGGCAATTCGAACAGGTCAATGCTTATTTAACGCTTAAGGGAAATATTGTGATAAGTTTAGCATTCTTTGAGCAAAGTGAAGGAATCGAATCGGCGTCCCCCTTACGGGGGATTTTCTATTATAC
>NZ_PCZT01000010.1:122478-143298 GCF_002968895.1 Paenibacillus sp. AR247
CCGACAAACCGGCCGTCGTCCAAGCCCGCGCACACTATGATGCGTTAACAGATGCGCAAAAAGCCTTTGTAGGCGATATCGCCAAGTTGACGGAGGCCGAACAAACGATTGCCGAACTAGAAGCCCAAGCAGCGTTGGATGAAGCGGCGGCAGCTCCGGTTCGAACAGAAATCGCAGCATTGCCGGCGAAAGCGGATATCAAGCTGACCGATGAACCGGCTGTAACGTCAGCCCGCGCCCATTACGATGGTTTAACAGATAGCCAAAAGAAGCAGGTGGGCGATATCGGCAAACTGACGGACGCCGAGGACATGATCAGAGATTTGAAAATCGTGGCCATGGCCAAAGGGAATTTGCAGGTCGTTTACAACGGCGTTGCGGAAAAGATCGAGCTGCCAAACGCCCAAGACGGCGCGACGATTACTTGGATCCTGAAAAACAAGGATCAATCAACGATCGTGGATATAACGACCGGCAGCGTGCAGCGTGAAGGATTGAAAGAAAACACGGACGTCGTCCTTGTCGCGAACATGGCCGCAGGAGCTGCTTTCGATACGAAAGAGATTAGTATTCGCGTGAAAGCTATTAAGGCCGAACCAGAGGTGATCACGAGCAAAACCATCGCCGATTTTGACTTTTCCACCATCTATGCAACGCAAGCCCGAGGGGAGAGCTTCCAGGTCCAAACGACTGACTTCCAAAGCGCGCCCAAGCATTTCACGATCAGCGACGGGAAGATAACGATCCCTATTGATTTGACATGGAATATTCCCTTAGGTGAGTTTACTGCAGGGCAAGTCGTTGGCTCGGCCGTCGACAGTGCTATTCAGGATTACTGCAATGCGAATGGAATCGACCTGGGGAAGCGAACCTTGGGTGCCGTCGGATTCGGGGATACGTTCTCGATCTTTGCATTCAGCACCGGCTCGGAGTCTTCCGTTACGTTAGGCGGTCCTGACTGGAATTATTTCTTTCCACAGAGCCAATATAACGGAAGCGATATCGACCATAGCAAGAATCGTACGTTTAACGTGAGTGATGGGGAGCATACGACCGTCGTAACGTTAGATTGGCAGTATACCGGCATGGAGTCTTTGGTTGAGGCTATTAATGGCCAACTGCAAGGTGCATCCGTTTCCGCCGCGGCGGAAACGGTAAACGCCAATCAGTTTAGGCTGGTTGCCAACTCGACGGGCATTCAGCTAACCGTTTCCGGCGTGGATAAAAATCAGTTTTTCGAGGAATAAGCATGCAAAGCCCGAATCTACCGGCAGGTGATTCGGGCTTTTTTCAGTACGCCCATGCCAATCAGACTAAGTAAAAGGCCCGCAAGAGATGGAAATCGCTTGATAAAAGCCATTCCACTCGGTGTCGGTGCCTAGTAAATGCCATCTTGGAGTCTGGGAGCCGTATTGATGCGCGTCCAGCCTAACCGTCATGCGGATTCTGGCCTATGTTGGCGTTAAAGTAATCGATCAGCCAATTCGTCAATTGCTGCTGGGAGCCGCTAATAAATCGATCCGCATAGTACATCAGCTCGAGATAACGCACCGGCGTCGGTCCAGTAATCGGGATCGATGCAATTTCGGGCCGCTCCGGATTTTGTCTGAGCAATCCAGCCGGTTGAATCGTCGCGCCTACCCCGGCTGATACTAGTTGCAGCAGCGAAGTGGCTGAACTGGCCTCCATCACCGTCGTTAATTCGAAGCCCTCTTGTCTGCATACATCGTCAACCAGATCGCGGCCGAGATACCCTTTTGGATACATCACTAAGGCATGCTCCTTCAGTTCCTCCAGCGTGATCTCCTTCCTGTCAGCGAGCTCGCTTGCCGAATTCACGAATAGATGATAGGGTTCGCATCCAAGCGGAATTTGGGTCAGCCTTTTATCCACCGGCCCGCGCAATCCAATGCCGAGATCTACTTTATGATTAAGCACTTCGTCCTGGACGAAGATCGTTGAGAAGGCCTGCAGCTGGATGTCAGGATAGGTGGATTTGAACTGGACAAACAGCGGAACGAGCTGAAAATCCAGGTCAGAAGGCAGCACGGCCAGCCGAACGGTGCCTTGTTTGCCGGACTGGAGCTCTTTGATGGCATTTTTGGCATCCCGTTCCGCCTGCAGCATTTTCGTTCCATACTCCCGCAGTAGCCTACCGGCTTCCGTGGCAACCACCTTCTTGCCGATGCGGTCGAAGAGCGGCATGCCGAACTCCGCCTCAAGGATGCGAATCTGCTGGCTTAGTGTGGGCTGGGAGATGCCTAGCTCATCGGCGGCTTTTGTAAAATGAAGATGCTCATATACGGCCATAAAGTACTGTATATTTCGGGTGTCCATGCAAGGTCTCCTGATTTTAATAGTATTTTACTATCATAATAATATAAATTATAGGATTGAACAATGAAAGGTGGTTCCATATACTGAATGTACATAAAGCAGATGGGTGGAGGAAATCGATGAGAAAGTTCTATTTATTATTAGCTATATTTATCGCGGCATTGAACCTGAGGCCAATTCTTACGTCTGTTGCCCCTTTGCTCGGTACCATGCAGAGCGATTTGGGAATGAGCGGGCTGACCGCAAGTCTGCTTACGACGCTGCCTGTATTATGTATGGGGATTTTTGCTCCTGCAGCGACGGCGCTGAGTGATCGGTTGGGGCTGGAACGCACGATTGTCATCGCCTTGCTGCTCATTACAGGAGGCACTGCTTTGCGAGGAATCGTCGGCTCCGTCACGATCTTGGTGGTTACTGCGCTGGTAGGCGGGATCGGGATCAGTTTGGCAGGGCCTTTGTTGTCCGGTTTTATTAAAAAATATTTCCCGACGAAGCCCGGCATTGTCAGCATCTATTCCGCATCAATGACTGTGGGGGCAGCATTAGCATCCGCCTTCTCCATTCCGATATACGACCGGAGCCATCACAGCTTAACGTTGACCTTGTCATGCTGGGCTATTTTGGGTGTTATTGCCCTCTTGATCTGGTCGGTGTTTCTCCGGAACAGGGCTGAGCAGAAAAGATTGGTTCGTTCCAGGCTGCCCATCCGTAATAAAAGAGCGATATTGTTAACGTTATTTTTCGGTTTTATGGCAAGCATGTTCTATTCCATTACCGCATGGATTTCACCGATTGCCCACAGCTTCGGGTACAGTCCGTCGAGCTCGGCGGTGTTCCTTACCGTGTTTACGATTATCCAAGTTCCTGTCTCCTTAATCGTTCCGGGTCTGGTTTCCCGCTTTGGCAAAAGAAGATTGTTTCTGGTTTTGTGCAGCGTGTTTGAGCTGATCGGCATTGTGATGTTATTGTTCCACCTGCCGATGCTGCCGGCTATCATCTGTTTGGGAATCGGGGCAGGCGGATTATTCCCGCTGGCGCTGATGCTGCCGATTGTCGAGACGAACACTTCGGAGGAAGCGGGGGCGTGGGCCGCGATGTCTCAGTGTGGAGGTTACATTATCGGCGCATTCGGTCCACTGTTGGTGGGTACGATCCATGATTACAGTGGAAGCTTTCACGCTGCGCTTCTCGCGATGCTCGTAATCATCGTGGCAATGATCGGGGTGCAGCTGCTGATCGCAGGCAAAAAGGCTGAGGAGGGGGCAGGTTCTTAAAGGCTATTAGGGAGATTGACTAGAGATGATAGAACCGGCCTCGAGAATCTCATGGTACTAACTTCAAACAAAACAGCCCTATCACTATATGAATCCGTAGGCTTTTACACGGAGTTGGAAGAGGTAAGGATTAGGCAAAAAAGAGGGCTTGCTAGCCCTCTTTTTAAGAATTTAGCTGCTGTTATTCCCCTGACTTAAAATCCTCCCTCAAGAGCCCCATCACGATGGTATCGACGTACTGTCCATCAATATAGGAATGCTCGCGCAGCCTTCCCTCAATAACGAAGCCGCACTTCTCGTAGGCACGGATAGCCCTTGCATTGCCGCCCCATGTTTCGAGTTGAACACGCCGTAGGTTCATCGTCTGGAACACATACCGGATCAGCGCTTTCAGGGCATCCGATCCCCAGCCTTGCCCCCAGAAGTCCTTGTTTCCAATACCGATGCCGACGGTGCAGCGGCGGGAGACGATGTTCACGTCTCGGTACTCAATGAATCCGATATGCTCGGGTTGTTCGCCGCGCGTATAAATGGAGAATCGTCCTTTTTCCCGCTTATCCAGTTCCAGGATTTCCTTTCTGTATGCATCCTCCAAATATTCCAGTGGAACATGGCTGAACAAGAACAGGGCCGAACCCGCTTCCAGCTTGGCTGTTTCCTCATCATTTCTCCAGGCGTATGCCCGTCTGTAATCATCCAGAGAGACGGGGCGCAGTTCGACCTTTTCACCAGTAATCAATGGGATCTACCTCCATAACCGTTTTTGATCGTCGCCATCTTGATGAATTGATTATTACAGAAAGGAGAGCGAGGGACAAATGCTCTTGAATGGCTGTACGGATGAATTGCCTGTTTACTCTTAACATTAATAATGGAAATTGGTAGGATAAGGGATGGGGATTGGATAAGATAGAAACTTATAGAAGGAGCGATGACAAAACATGAAGAAGATCATCCCAAGCATCATTTTTGCATTCATTCTTGCGATCGCATCGTCGCCTGCTTATGCAGCGAACCATCCCATCCAAATTGACGGCGTCGCTGTGGCGTCCGATGTGAAGCCGGAGACGAAAAACAAGCGTACGATGGTGCCTTTGCGCGTGGTCAGTGAGAATTTGGGGGCCAAGGTCGATTGGTCGAATTCGAAAGTGACGCTTACCAAAAGCAGCATGAAAGTGACGCTGCAAACGAACAGCACGGCGGCCATGAAAAATGGTGAAGCGGTGCAGCTGGATGTCAAGCCGTACATCAAGAACAATCGCGTGATGGTTCCGCTCCGTTTTATCGCCGAAACGTTCGGCTGTAAAGTGAATTACAGCAATTCGAAGGTTACCGTCGAAACGGCGCCACTCGTCATTCACAACGTGAAAGTAAAAGCGCTGCAGTATGAATACCACATGACGATGGGCGGCGTCGTACAGCAGGTTAAAGGAAATGCTTATAACGCAGCCATTTATGATGCTATTGTGCGAAACAAAGGCGCCAAAGTCGATGCCCCAGCCAGTTACTCGTGGATGGCGAACATTGATGTACCCGGGTCGTATCAAAAAAATGCGCAGTATGATTTTCTGGATGAGAAAGGGAGCAGCGTGCAGCGGTTTGATGTCTATTCTCTCGTTAACGCCTTTTCCCGACGAGCTGTTGACGGGCTACCCGGAAGTTCTCTTGTATGATGCTACCGAGGATCAATGGTACCTGTTCAGCGGAGCGGCAAGAGACTCCATTCAATCGTAGCCGGAAGCGATCAGTGGTATCTCTTCCGGTCGGCAACGCGAAGCCGGCTGACCTATCCCCGGATTCTTCGGCGTCGGATATCGAGGCCGCAACGAATACGAGCTTAACCGGGATCACCAAGTACCGGCTGGTCAACCGGGCCAGCGACCGTGCTGTTGAATACGTGTCGGGTCAAGCGTCCATCCAGGGGATCAAGTTCGATGCCTCCAATGCTCAGGTGCTGACGATTACGCCGACGGCTGCAGGATTGGCTGCACCGACTGGGCTGACCGCCAAGGCAGCGGGCCAGTCCCAAATCGACGTCACCTGGAACGATGCTAATGGGGCAGCAAGCTATGATCTGTTCGTGGATGGCGCGCTGATCAGCGGAGTAAGCAGCCCATACAAGCATACGGGGCTTGATGCGAGCTCGACGCATACGTATCAAGTAAGAGCCCGCAGCAGCTCGGGATCGAGCCTGTGGAGCCTGCCGGTCCAAGCCACGACGACGTCGGGGGTCATTTCGGAAGGCAAGACGGCAACAGCAAGCTCATTCCAAACAGGGAACAATATCGAGTACGCGAATGATGGTAAAGCCGGTACGCGCTGGGCGGCCGTCACGAATTCCTACCCGCAGTGGTGGAAAGTCGACCTTGGCGACATCATGCATATCACGAAACTTGAGAGCTACTGGTACAACAGTGCAACCTACCCGAGATACTACCAGTACAAAATTGAAGGCAGCAATGACGATGTCACGTACACGACCCTCCTGGACAGAACGGACAATAAAACGCAGGGCTTGACGACGGATACCCTCGATGCGGCGTTCCGCTATCTCCGCGTAACGGTGACGGGATCCAACTACAGCGGAGGAAGTGCTTCCAGCTACGAATTCAAGGTGTATGGAGAACCCGTTCATGAAGATTCGGTCCCTGCGCCTCCGGCTAACCTGACGGCTAAGGCGGCAGGTGACAGCGCGATTGATTTGAACTGGAACGCGGTAGAGCAGGCGGAAGGGTACAGCGTCTACCGGTCCGATAAGGCCGACGGCGAATTTGTCAAACTTAACGACGAGGTACTGTCTAGTACGACGCATACCGACACCGGCCTGTCGGCTTCGACGGAATATTTCTACATCGTCAAAGCGGTCAACGCAGCCGGGGAATCCGCTCCATCAGATGTGGTGTCTGTGAAGACGGATCAGCCGCACGTAACCGGCATCAACGTAACACCGGAACAAGTAGAGTTAAAGGAAGGCGAAACTGCGCAGCTCACTGCGGTCGTTACACCGGTGGATGCGGGAGATACGACGATCAAGTGGACATCGAGCGACACCGGCATAGCGGAAGTGAGCGACACCGGTAAGGTTACGGCCAAAAGTCCGGGGACTGCGGTAATCACGGCTGCAGCCGCCGGCGGCGAATATACCGCGACCGCCCGCATTACTGTACTGGATACGGCTTCGCCGACCATCGTGCTGGATGAACCGGGGAAATTGACGGGCAATCACTACAATGTGGAAAAGGGAACGCTGCGTGTTACGGGTAAAATCAGCGAGCCTGGCATTGTTCTCGTGAATGGAGTACAGGCCGACGTGAAGGATGACCTGACGTTCAGCGCGGATATCGACCTTCAGCCGGGCATGAACAGGATCGAAGTCACGGCATCGGATCGGGCGGGCAATACGGCCGAGCCTGTCGGTTATAACGTAGTGCCCTCTAAGTAATGATGTGAGGCAGCCGCTTTCGGTCAGCTGCTTCGCATCTCCCTACGCTAAAACTGCATACGAAGTATGATGTTCGTCTCAAAAAATAAAAATCCTGAACCTTGCAGGTTCAGGATTTTTATTCGTGGGACAAGTTGAGCGTTATTTCTTACCCTCCGCTTAGCTTATGAAATGTCAAAATGAATGCCTGTCAGTGCTTCGCCAACGCTCCAAAGACGTTCAGCGGCTTTCGCATCAACGGCGCTTGGATGCACGCCGGCAATGCCGATCTGATCCTCATCAATGAGCGGAGAGACGTCAACGTTTTCACAGTATACGCCTCCCATACCGTCCAGCTGACGGCTGGCTGCACACCATACGATGGTGGCCGCCCCTTCCTGCACGGTCTTCCGCTCACTGTCGTATTCGGTATATTGCCGTTGCCCCTGCCCGTTAATCGCGCCCATGGTCATCAGTTCGTCATCCGACAGATGCCGGGCTAACGAGGTGACAATCGAACCCGGGTGCACCGAAAATGCCCGGACGCCATGGGCCTGTGCTCTCCGGT
The DNA here is from genome assembly GCF_002968895.1 of Paenibacillus sp. AR247. Taxonomy (NCBI): domain Bacteria; kingdom Bacillati; phylum Bacillota; class Bacilli; order Caryophanales; family Paenibacillaceae; genus Paenibacillus; species Paenibacillus sp. AR247. Next base: position 130,079 of record NZ_PCZT01000010.1, read on the forward strand.
CCAGTTCCACCGCGAACAGGGCATCCGCCGTTTTGGACTGCCCATAGGCAGACCATTTGTCATAGCTGCGCTCCTTGTAGTGGATGTCTTCGAACACTACCGGACTGAACTGGTGAGCACGGGAAGATACCACGACCACGCGCGCACCACCGGCCAGCCGGAGTGCCGGCCACAGCCGCGCTGTAAGCTGGAAAGGGCCCAAATAGTTCGTGGAAAAGTGAAGCTCGTTGCCCCGGCTGTCATACTGCTGGGGTACGGCCATAATTCCGGCGCTGTGGATCAGCATATGAATCGGCCGTCCGGAACGGATCAACCGCTCCGCAAACGAATCGATGGACTGCGGATCGGTTAAATCCAGCAGCTCCGCCTCTGCGCCTGGGATGGAGGCAATGGCCGCTTGAGCAGCTGAAAGGGATCGGGCCGGGACAATGACCTTGGCCCCCGCTTTCGCGAGCACTCTTGCCGTTTCCAGACCCAGTCCGGAATGTCCGCCGGTAATGACTGCCGTTTGTCCGGTCAAATCGGCTTGTCCGAGTGCTTCCATGGCTGTAGTGCGGGGTCCAAATCCGGACCCGATCGGTGTTTGGGGAGTTTTCTGCATGTTCAAAGTGATCTTCCTTTCGTTCAACCGTCTTTAATTTCCTGAAAATGATCCAGCTTATACTTGACGAGCATGAGCGTTTCGTTCAATGCGGCCATCTGGGCTTCAATGCGGATCCGGTGCTCGTCAAGCAGCCGATAACACAGCTCCTCATCCTGGTCGTCATACGCCCGAATGTACTCCTGAATGTTTTTAAGCGGCATCTCGGTATTTTTGAGATGCAGTAGAAAATGAATTTTGCCGATGTCTTCCTGGCTATATAAACGGGACCCACCCGGTCCGCGTTCGGGGGACGGAATCAGTCCAATCTTTTCATAATACCGAAGGGTATCGGGAGTCAAACTGGTTTTTTCAGCTATTTCGGAAATGGAATATTGTCGCGACATGCCTTCTCCTTTCATCTCCTTTGTCGTCCGGACAGCTATAGGATAGCCCTTGGAGTGAACTCCAAGTCAAGCGTCTGTAACTTCCTTTATTTGGATTAACCGAATGTTTGGATTGGCGCGTAAATGACATAAAAATAAAGAAAAGCAGTCCGCCGGTAATGGCGGACTGCTTTTTGGTGTTTGGAGGCGTTTGAATGTCAGCTTTCCTGCGCTTTCTCCTAATCGAGCTATGGTTTTTGTTTTAGAACGGTAATCTAAGTCGTAGAGCGGCCGGGGTCAGACACGAGTTCCCGATGGACCAATCCCCACTGGGCCATGGCATCCAAAACAGGAATAAACGTCCTGCCGTATTCGCTTAGCGAGTACTCGACTTTCGGCGGAACTTCCGGATAGACGGTTCTAATAATGAGGTTATCTTGCTCCAGTTCCCGAAGCTGTTCCGTTAACATTTTACGGGTAATTTGTGAAATCGAACGCTGGAGTTCGTTAAAGCGCTTGGTCCCACCAACCAAACGCCATAGGATCACAGCCTTCCACTTTCCTCCAACCACGGACAATGTTGCCTCTACCGGGCAACCGCCCATATCCATCACATCCAATCCGTCCCATGAAGTTACCAAATGGGTACTATGTCACGCAAAAGTGCGTACTTACAAGGTTATTCTCCATTCAGTATACTTCATTTTGACCGGAATGGTAGCTGTCTTACCGAAAGACGCTGCTCGTGAATGGTTGTTTATTTCGGGTATAAGAAGACTCGTATCCATTATATTTGATCCCTAAGGAGGAACCGTCATGCCGCTTGACCATCAAGTTCAAGTTGTGTTGGAAAATATGAAGAAACAAGGGGTCCCGCCTCTTCACACGCTATCCGTGGAGAGTGCCAGAACCGTCAACTTAAGCTCCATGGCCGCCCAGCCGGAAGAAGTATGGAATGTCGACAATCGAAAGATCCCGGGTCCGGCCGGTCTCATACCGGTTCGGGTATATCGTCCTCAAAGCAAATACCCGCTCCCTGTTCTCATCTATTATCATGGAGGCGGCTGGGTCGTCGGGAACCTGGATGCAGCAGATGTGTTATGCCGGCAGTTGGCCAATGGGGCAAACGTTATCGTGGTCTCGGTAGATTACCGTTTGGCACCGGAGCATCGGTTTCCCGCTGCCATCGAAGACGCCTATGCGGCTGCTGCCTGGGTTGCGGAGAATGCCGTTTCGCTAGAAGCGGATCCCAACCGGATTGCGGTCGGCGGCGACAGCGCGGGCGGAAATTTGGCCGCTGCCGTAACCTTGATGGCAAGGGACCAAGGGTTGTCCTTCATCAAGTTTCAGCTGTTGTTCAATCCGGCGACCCACTACGCGTTCGATACGGACTCTTACCGTGACAACGCCGAAGGGTACGGCCTGACTACGGACACGATGCGGTGGTTCTGGGGCCAATACCTGGCGGAGGAGCAGGACGGAAGGAACCCCTACGCTTCGCCGTTATTGGCTGCCGATTTCAGCAGCCTTCCGCCCGCTCTCGTAATCACGGCCGAATTTGATCCGCTGCGCGATGACGGGGAGGCTTATGCAGCGAAATTACAAGCCGCCGGCATTCCCGTGGAAGCGAAGCGCTATGACGGCATGGTCCACGGCTTCATGCTTCAGACCGGTGGTTATGACCAAGGAAGACAAGCGGTGCAGCATGCCGTAAGTGCACTGCGGAAGGCTTTGCATGGACAGGAGAGAGGCGGAGAGACAGCAATATAAAGTGTGCGAGAATAAAGCCGAACCGGTAAATGGATATTCAGTTGATCCGTAAAACTTCAATATATCAGCATTGGGGCATCCTTAAGGGATGCCTTAAACTTTTTACTGCATCATGCCTGGCGTATACAGAGGCCCAAATGTTCGGTGACAAGCCATCCAAACTTTATTCCGAATTATGGCTTGACATGACACCAAATGGTGTCTTATTATGAACTCATAAGACACCAGTTGGTGTCCTATCATCGACCAGAATAGGGATGATGGGAATGGATGAACAACATGAAGCGAGGGATGTATATGCCGCGGTTGCCGATCCGACGCGGCGCAAATTGCTTAGATTGCTGGCCGAGGCGGATGAATTGCCTTTACACGAATTAACGATGCATTTCGAGATGGGGCGGACAGCCAATTCCAAACATCTGGCGATCCTCACAGCCGCCGATCTGGTCAGGCACCGCAAGGCCGGGCGGGAAACAAGGTATCGATTGAACGCAGAGCCTCTGAGAGAAATTGAAGATTGGGTCACTTTTCACACGGCTTTTTGGAACCAAGGATCGGCTAAGCTGAGTCAATTGTTGAAGGAGGAAGAGGAATGAAACCGGAAGTGAAGCTGGATTTTCAATTCGATAGTCCGATTGAGAAAGTATGGCTTGCATTGACTGATTCCAGCATGCTTGCGAAATGGGTGATGGATAACGACTTTAAGCCGGTTGTCGGCCATCACTTTCAATTTCGGGCCAAACCGTCGAAAGTATGGGATGGAATCGTCGATTCAGAAGTGCTGGTCGTGGAAGAACCTCACCGCCTATCCTACACCTGGGTAACCGCGGGAGTAAGTACAGTCGTTACATGGACGCTCCATTCATCCAATGGTGCAACCCACCTTCATCTTGAGCATACCGGATTTGAAAGCGAGAGCTTGTCGTATAACGGAGCCAGACTCGGTTGGGTCAAGATGGCCGATCAGCTTGAAGTGGTATTGGCTGAGCTGTAATCCAAACGATGTTGTGATCGAATAGGAGGAGATCGAAATGGCCATTTTTACTATCGTTCTTCAATCTTTGCTGATTGCTTACTACCTCTTTTCGGGTACCGCCAAAATGATAGGGGCTAAGTACTGGGCAGACATGTTCGAACACCTTCACCTGCCGCAATGGTTCCTTAAGGTAACGGGCCTGGTCCAACTGGCAGGTGCTGCCGTGCTGATCGCCGGCTACTGGTATACCGGACTGGTCGCATGGGCGGGAGTGTGGCTTGGCGTTACGATGCTGGTGGCAAGCCTGGTGCATATCCTCACGAAAGATCCGATTGGCAAAACGGCGCCGGCTTTGTTCTTTGCCGTACTGAATATTGCCCTGATTCTTGCGAATGCCGGCCAAATGCTCCAGCCTTTTGCATAATCAAACCAGCTGCATCCAGAATAAAAAGCTCCACATGTTCGCGGTGAACACGTGGAGCCTTTTTGCGATACAAACCCATCCAATACAGACTCCAACCTCCCGATCGCAAAACTTCAGTTGAATAGGCCCATTTCGGAGGCAAGTACTATATTTATAAATGGTGACATACAGCTGTCACCTCTTATTCAATATACTACATTTATCCCAAGAAGGAGGTTTTACTATATGTCAGCCGTAGTCTATTTAAACTTTGATGGAGTTGCTGAACAGGCGATTGATTTTTATGCGAAAGCTTTAAACGCAACTGAAGTAAAAAAAGTGAAATTTAAGGATTTCCCGCAGGATCCAAACGATCCGTTGCCGGAAAATGAACTAAACATGGTCATGGAGTCTTCTATAGCATTTGCAGGCGGAAAAATCATGATGTCGGATATTTTGCCTTCAATGAAGAATGTAATGGGCGAGTTGGTTAAAGGCAACAATATGCTGATTAGTATCGTTAATGAGGATCAACAGACGTTGGAAAATTACTTTTCTAATTTGTCCGAGGGCGGTTATGTCATCATGCCGTTATCCAATACGCCGTGGTCTTCGTGCTTCGGAATGCTGGTCGATAAGTTCGGAGTTTGCTGGAAATTTAATAGCGACGCAGATCAGTTTCTTGATAACGTAATCTCCAAGAAACAGTAACTCATGCTGAGAGAAGTAGATCGCTTAATTCCGGTCATATCGAGAGAAGCATTAAGGGCTTGGCTGCAGGAAAATAGCAAGACTGAAAAATCTTGTTGGGTCTTGGTTCGTATGACGCCCCAATCGGATACGCTCTTATATTTGGACGCGGTCGAGGAGGCTTTGTGCTTTGGATGGATCGATGGAGTCAAGAAGAAAATATCTGAGACGGAGCTGGCTCAGAGACTGTCCCCTCGAAGCAAAAAAAGCTCATGGACTGAATTGAATGCAAAAAAAGACTCATGGACTGAATTGAATAAAGAGCGTGTCCGCCGCCTCGAAAGGTTGGGCTTGATGACAGACGAAGGGAGAAAGGTCCTTCCTGATATGAATTACGATTCTTTTCGAATCGATCCGGTTATAGAGCAAAGGTTACAAGAGGACAAGCAAGTGTATGAGAATTTCATGGCTTTTCCAGATCTTTATACTAGAGTCCGGATCGACACGATCCAAAGCTATAAGAATCAGCCCGAATTATTTCAGAGCAGATTGGACAAATTCATAACAAATACGCGTGAAAACAAAATGTACGGTCAATGGAACGATAATGGCCGTCTACTAGATTATTAGGTCATCCAATCTGGATGCTCCAGACTGTCGACAAAGTGTCGGCAGTTTTTTCTATCGAGAATTTGGTCAATTCTGCCGTTTACTTTGATACTGAATGGTTTCCGCCGTCAATCCTTTGATTCCGTGCAGTCCCGATCAGCATCGGAATGGAGATCAGAAGACTGAATACAACCGGAACAATAGAGGTCTCAAGTCCAAAGTTGCCCCCTGTGAGAAGTGCGGCACCGTGCACCTTTACAGTAAATAGACCGGTAGCAGGGTGTCCAGAGACAGGAATGCCAAGCAGGCCTTCAATGGCATTCCAAGCAAAATGCAGTCCTATGGCAAACCACAAGTTCCGCCGCCACAAGAAGGCGGATCCAAGGAGAACACCTGCTTCGAGGGCTATGGCGAACCCACTCCATAATGTCGCCCCTGGATTTCCAAGATGGGCAACTCCAAAGAATAGAGAAGTTACTGCGAGTGCGAGCGGTTTTCCCCCCAATTTATCAATGGCTTGAAGCATAAGTCCGCGAAAGATAAGTTCCTCGACAATGGCTCCTGCTAACGCTGATTCAATGGAGGCTATTAGAACGGAACTCGTATCCGCAGAACTTGCCCACTGAAAGGAGTAACCTCCCAGAGCAATAATCATAAAAGCGGACCCTGCGATAAAGATGGTCCCGGTTAGCATGCCTAGGACACTTTCGATCCCTGCGCGCTTTCTTGATATCTCTGGTGTGGGCCGCCCGGCCAGGTATGTCAGCGTGAGCTTATAAACCAAGAGGGCCAGAAATCCCATCACCAGTGTGAAAATAAGAGAGACGATCCCCTCTCCTTGCTCTGTCAGTTGCTGGAATATCATATTTATGAGAACAATACCAATAGCCCCCGCAATCATCCAGACGATTGGAAAACGCCAAAATGACACTTTGTTCTTCATGTCTTACATCGCCACCTCTGTTGTTTGATGCTATGAGTATAGGCTGAAAAAGTCATAAAGAGACAGTGCCGTTTGGTCATCATTTAACGATCCATCATTCCCGAATCCCGGGCTTTCCGGGCGGCCTCCCGGCGTCCTTTCACATTAAGCTTTGAATAAATCGTTGAGATATAATTTTTGACCGTCCCTTCGCTAAGAAACAATGCCTCGGCAATTTCTTGATTACGCAGGCCGGCAGCCAGCTTATGCAGCACTTCGATTTCACGGGCAGTGAGCCCGAATTCATTATGTTTCGCAGGGGTGGTACTGTTCATGTTCTTGATCATTTTACTCGCCATTTCCTGCGAAATTAAAGTCCCTCCCGCCTGAACCACCCGTATACCTGCAGCCAGATCTTTTGGATGAATGGCTTTGAGCAGATAACCTTCCGCTCCGTGGCTTAACGCCGCTAACACATATTCTACTTCTTTATAGGAGGTCAGCATGATGATTTTGGTTGCAGGCATTCGCTCTTTAATCAGGGCCGTTGCGGCGACGCCGTCCATGACCGGCATGTTGACATCCATCAGCACCATATCCGGCATCAACTGCTCACAGCCCTTAATGGCTTCTTCCCCATTCCTGGCTAAACCGACGATTTCCAGATCCGGTTCCATGGACAGCACGATATGTAAGCTCTCGAGAATTAACTCTTGGTCATCAGCAAGCAGCACTTTAATCTTCTCCATGCGGCATGACTCCTTTCAGCGGGATTTCGCATCTGACTTCGGTGATCACAGGAGTACCCTCCCCAGATGCTATCTGTAAGCTGCCTCCCAACCGCTCAACCCGATGTTTCATCGTGGTCAAGCCGAAGCCATAATCCAGCTTGTCGATCGGCGTGCCGTTATTTCGAACGGACAATTGCAGATGGCTCTCAGAAAAAGTAAGCTCCAAATGCAGTTGGGTTGCCTTTCCGTGTTTTAGTGCATTCGTAAAGGATTCCTGGATGACCCGAAGAGTCGCTTGCCGTACTTCAAAGCGTATGGACCGCTCTGTCCCCGGCAGACTCAAGGTCAGGGCCGTACCCGTGTGCTCCTGGAAACGGGCTGCAAGGGATTCAACCTGCCGGATCAGACTGGATTCCTCTTCTTCGCCCATTTCGTGCACGACGTTTCTCATCTCCTCCAGATTGTTCTCAGCCAATGCTCTTAAGCGAATTAACCGGTCTTTGGCCTCGGCAGGCTTGCTATCCATCAGGGCAATAGAAGCATCGAGGCTGAGGATGAGTGAGATAAAGGAATGCCCCAGTGTATCATGAAGCTCCTTCGACATGCGGTTGCGTTCTTCAAGCAAAGTCATTTTCTCGACCTCGGCCGAGTAGTGAGTTAAGAGCTTATTTTGATGCTCCACTTCGGCTGCCAGTTTATTCTTCTGATCATATGCACTGGCTACGGAGCTTGCCCACATGCCGATGAAGCAGAACAGCAGATTATCTGTTCCGATACCCAGGGTTTGCTCCCAAGATAATTTTAGGGAGGACTGAAAGGAGAAAGGAATGAAAACAAGTAAGGGAATGATCCAAAGGGTTTGTTTGGTTAATAAGTACCCGATAGTAAGACTCGGCAGCAAATAGTCCGCTTTTGAAGTCAGGTCCGGATGAATGACAGAATTCACATAATAAGAACCGCCAAGCAATAGCTCCAATATGCAAAACCAGACTTTGTTCATCCGGCGCCCGGGAAACCAGAACAGCAAAGGGGCGACAAGGGCCATGCTCAGCCAGATCACGTTTAGTAACGTCCGGTTCGAAAACTCGCTTACTGCCAGAACCCGGGACAACAGCAAAATATAATGGTATAAACGAAGAGCGAATATACCCCAATCCATGAAAGATAATATTTTTTTCATAGCATCATCATACAGGAAATCTAAAAAAACTTGCATGAAAATTACAAGGAAGTTGACCAAAAACAGCAATAGAACCATGTTCTGCCGAACTTCTATATAGCAAAAGGAGCAGTAGAGAAACTGCTCCTAAGATTGATTTCATTATGATATCAAATGAGGTTGTGATAAATTTCCGTCTCCAGCTTGGACTCATCCTCGTTCCAGTGGCCATAAACCTCTATCAGGGGAAGCTCTTTGTGTTCTCCTGAGGCTTGGAGAAGCGCATCAATACGCCGGTACGTTGCATCCAATTCGCTGTAAGGCCCGATGTGCTTGCCGTAGGCGTATTTTTCGAGCACGACGTCCTTCTTCTTCAAGACGGAATTGTCCTCAGGCGGGGTCACCAGCTCGATTCCCGCAAACACCATATTTCCCTGCTCATAGACGACGTGATTGATCCCCCTGTGAGCGAGTTCTTTGCTGCGTACTTCATGCCAGACCTGGTCTAACAATTCGAAAATCGTCTCACTGTACGGCTTGCCCGGATCATGAGCTTTGGAACATCCGAACAAGGTAAACGCCTTTCTTTCCGTATTGATCACAGGCTCCACCATTGGCTCCATCATCGGCCTCCTTTTTCCGCTATTCGCGGAATCATGTTCGATCGATGACTACTTCGGTTCGGCCGGTCACAATTCCTACTGCAAATTTACGACATTTTAAGACTGATAGGTTAGGATGACCGCGCCGGCGCTTGTCGTTTGGACGCTGGCCAAATCGAGCGTAAACGGACGGCCTCCCCCCAGGAAGAGACGCTCTCCGGAGCCGAGCACGACCGGGTGAACCCAAATCCGGTATTCGTCAACGAGATGATGCTCCATTAAGGTCTGGGTCAAACGCCGGCTTCCGACGACAAGCAAGTCTCCGGCTAATTGCTTTTTCAGCTTGGCGACTTCATCAGCGACATCTCCGTGAATTAAAGATGCATTCCAGGCTGCATGCGTCAGAGTGGAGGAAGCAACGTACTTCGGCATGGCGTTCATCCGATCCGCCAGCCCGCGCATACCGGCCGCTGACGGCCAAGCCGCCGCGAATCCCTCGTACGTTTTTCTCCCCAGCAGGAGTGCCTCAGCCTCGTTCGCCTGCTGAACGATGTAAGTGAGATGGTCCTCGCAAACATAAGGCTTCTGCCAACCGCCATGCTCGAATTCACCCGGGTCGCCCGGGGCCTGCATGACGCCGTCCAAAGTCACAAACTGCTGTACGATCACTTTTCCCATATTCTATGTTCCTCGCATTCGTATTGTATTTGACCGGATCTACCGGCTTATACAATAGCGACGAACAGGATGATCCATCATCGACATGCCGGGCAAAAAGAAAATCCAGCACAATCGAAACGCCATTCTACCAGTCCACAGCAATGCGGGTGATATCCTCCTGAGCAAGATCGGAGCCGAGCAGGACTTCCACCAGCTCCAGAGGAGTAATGGCCTTGATGCCATGCTTGGCGCCGGCCGGAATCTTCAGCACGTCGCCGGCGTTCAGGCGGTACTGCTGCTCCTCCAAGATCACTTCCGCGCTGCCCGTCACCACGGTCAACAATTCTTGCCGGCGGTGATGAACGTGATAGCTAGTAGACTTGCCGGCGGCAAGTCGCACCTGCTTGATCATCGTCTCCACGCCGGATGTATCTTTCCCGTAACTCAGGACCCGGCAGGAGCCCCACCGTTTCTCTTCGTACATCGGGATTTGAGGCGCCAGGGCAAGCCGTTCCTTGATCCGATGCGCATGCTCCTTGCTTGCGATCAGGATGCCGTCGGTGCTGGCCGCGGCAATGATCCCAGAGACACCAATCATTTCAATGGGGTAGGGGAGCTCGTTGATGAGATGGGTATCCGCGGAATCATCCGATATGTGCCCGAGTCCGATCGCTCGATCCTTCATATGGCCGGTAAGCGCCATCCAGCTGCCCAGATCGGTCCAGTGCCCCACGTACTCCATGGCAACGACAGGGACAGTCGTTTCGACGACTTCCCGATCGAAGCTGGCTTCGGGGAGTTGTTCGTAATTTGTCAGCCATTCCGCGATCCGGACAGGGTGGCCCTTGTCCTTCAAATAGGTCAACATGAACCTCAAGGGAAAGGCGAAGACGCCGCAGTTCCACATCGCCTGATGCGCCATGAGGCGGCGGGCCGTGCGTATATTTGGCTTTTCGATAAACCGCCGGACGAAAGCATACTCTCCGTCCGCCTTGGGCAGAGCCGGGACGATATAGCCGAACTGATCCGAAGGCTGCATCGGCTTTGTGCCGAGGAGAGCAAGATCCGCCCTGGAGCGTCCCAGGACGTCGGGAAACCGGTGCAGCAGCCGGAAGAATGCGGTGTCGACGTACGTGTCCGCCGGAAGGATGCAAATGGTTTCGTCCGGATCGGCCTGCAGCTTTTCATGAAGATAACTGGCGGCCAATGCGACGGCCGTGAACGTGCCTCTTTTAAAAGGCTCGCTGATAATCGGGATATTGTTGCCGACATAGCGGCGCGTAATCTCTGCTTGACTGTGATGAGTGACGATACAGGTGGATTGGAGCAGCCCCGCCTCGTCCAGTTGTCTGCAGATCCGTTCGATCATCGACTCCTTGACCCCGTCTTCAGTGGTCAGCAGCCTTAAGAATACCTTGGAGCGTATATCGTTGGATAAAGGCCACAGCCTTTTTCCCGATCCCCCGCACAACAGTACAATACGCATGTTTCTCATCCTCCTTCCTTCGAAAACCATCACCCTTCATCTTTATCTCTTGGAACGCATCGTCTCTTCAATCGCCTGCTTCATGAGCTTTCCGGCCTGGTCCCACGACAGCTGGAGCATATCTTTTCGGCCCTGGCTTCCTTTCTGTCTACAAAGCCGGGGATTTTCGTACGCTTGCCTCATCAGCCTTTTGAGGCTGCTTAAATCCGGCTCGGCCCATCGCTGCCCCTTCTGCGCAAACAAGTTGCTGAACCTTCTGGAAATGGCGCGGTTCATGCTGCTCGCCGGGCTCTTAAGGCGATAGGGGACCAGGAAGGAGTTGCGGGGCGTCAGGAAATCCATCTGCCCGCCCCAGCCGGTGGCGATGACCGGTATGCCGCTTGCCAGCGCTTCTAAATAAGGCAGCCCGACACCCTCGCCGCGTGTAGGGAGGACGAAGGCATCGCCGAGCGCATACAGGCCTTTAAGCTGGCTTTCACTCATATGGCGGCCGATGATGACGACAGGGGCCGTATCCTTCTGAATGCCCAGCCTCTTTTTGTACCGCATGACCTGCTGCTTAATCCACGCCTCCGTCTCATTGGCCGCATATCCGTTCGTTTTGATGACCAGGATGACGTTATCTTTGGAAGAGAACTCTTCCCAATACGCCCGCAGCAGTCCCTCCGGATTTTTGCGGTGCTGAAAGCCGAAGACGGATACGAACGTAAACTTCCCGGCGGCTGCGGGCAACGATAGCCTCGGATGGTTCGGATGAAACTCCCGGGCGTCCACCCCATGGGGAACGACGAAAATCGGGACGGTGACGCCGCAGTTCCTGAGAACCCGCCGATTATGCCGGGACGGCACACACACGGCATCGAATTTGTTCATATGGGGCAGCCAGCTTCTGGGGAGCCTGCTGGTTTCCCAAACCGTGTTCAACAGGATGAAGTCATACGTACTGCGCTCTTTTTTCCACTGCATGCGGCTGGGAAGATGGTGGTATATGAGAACCTTTTTGACTTCGGCGTTTGGCTTGCGGTGGTCTTGCGGGCTTAACCGGACGGCGACCCCTTGCCGCTTCAAGGATTTGGCATAGGCTCTGCTGGCACGGCCAAGACCGCTGGCTTTGTGGACGGGGCCTTTCCAGACAACGACATAGGGCTTCATTTCGGTCTCACCTTGGAAGATTTCGAATACCCTTTTCGTTCATGAAAAGAAACAGACCGGTATTTTTGCTGCAGGGACGACATCTTGGAAGGCGAGATTTGGGAAAAGCTCGTATGCAGGCTTTTGTTGTTGGCCTGTTTCAGCACCATCCTGCCGGGCTCCGACGAATACAGGAAGTTTCCGTACGTTTCAAACTCGGAAAAAGCAAACTGCTTCGATTTGTTCATGCTTCTCATAATGGCGGAGTACCAGTTCGTATGATGTTTGGCCTCGATCGCCTGCTTTAACTGTTTGACTTTGGCCTTCTCGAACAGCATGTAATGCGTGACGAAGGAGCGCTTGGAAGCGCGGCTTTTACCCATCAGCTTCTTGTACGTGTTGAAATATTCAGGTTGGCTCCAGTTCCGGCAGTAAAACACGGTCTTGTCGCCCGTCTTGAACGTATGGGGGCGAATGAGCACGGTGTCGGCGTCGATCACCAAATAGTATTTGGATGAGCATACCTTATCGCCGCCCAACTTCAGCAGCTGCTGGTACAACCAGCCGGACCGGTCCCACGTCTTGGACTGGTAGTGTATGTCCTTTTTCGTAATGGGCAGAACCGTGTCTTCGTTCACGAATCGGCAGCCCTTTTTCGTACACAAATCCACAATCCGCTGCTTCCGGGGGGCCACGATGATAATTTCGTGGATCGGGTGCTGTACATATTTTCTGACGGCATCAATGACATAGGGGAGGGTTGCCAGATCCTTCTCAATCGCCGGAATAAACACATCAATGGGGGTTGTCATCTGCTCATCTCCAAATATCAAATGTATGAGTATCATATGCCGGAAGAGAGAAAGGGAATGGGCATAGAGAGATTGTAAAACGCACAATAATCAAGGGATTTGCCGCTTTGGAGCAAACGTTGGGGTTCGCAGACACGGCTATGAAAATGATTTTTATAGATCAAAAGCAGAGGATACGAGAAGACCGAAGGGCGCCTTGGGCATGCCGATCGCAGGAGAAGACAGAGGAAACTTGGACGCTTCAGAAAGGAATCGGCATCATGAAAAATGAAAGTTTTTTATCTTATAATAAATTAGTGATAA
>NZ_PCZT01000010.1:143398-150057 GCF_002968895.1 Paenibacillus sp. AR247
CCTAAAATACGCACGTCCGCCTAACATTACCGTTGACACTCCGTCCCTATAGTGAAGAGGTAAGCGAAACAATCCGGATACCAATCACGCTTCACTAATTCTGAATGAACGATGGGGAGGCCATAGGATATGAGGTCAAAAATGAACGGAAACGCGAGGAGCATTCTGACGGTAAATGCGAACGAAAGTACGGGGATAGGGCGGGAACCATACGCGCTCACAGGGAAACGGACCGTCTGGTCCTGGCCAGGCAAAGCGGCGGCGCTCATCTTGGGCACAGCCCTACTACTGACCGCATGCGGGCAGGGAGAAGGCGGCACGGCGGGCGGCTCGGACGCATCGGCCAAGCCGGCGGGAACGGTGCAGAGCGCGGATACCGCAGAGGCGTCCGGCAGCGAAACGCCGGAAGCGCTGTACGAGCAGGCCAAGAAGGAAGGCAAGGTTATCGTCTACTCCACTTCGGGGCTGCCAACGACGCTGCGGAGACGTTCATGAAGCAGTATCCCGGCATCAAAGTCGAGGTAAGCAAAGTCAAGTCCGATGAGATGATGGACAAGGTAACGAAGGAGCAGGATGCCGGGCAGTTCAATCCGGACGTGATTATCACGAAGGAAGTGAGCGGGGCCGTCGAAGAAGAGATGGTGAAGCCGGGACGGTACGTCAAGTACCTTCCGGGGGATCTGGCGGAGAAGGTGGACGAGCCGTACCGCACGCAGGCCGAAGGGTATGCCAACTACTTGGAGTTCCGCACGATTTTCTATAATACCGAGCATTATAAGTCCGCGCCAGTGACGAACTGGTGGGACCTGACCACCCCGGAATTCAGGGGTAAGGTCTATACGGCCGATCCGCTCAGCTCGCCGGCATTCATGGACCTGTTTACGACGATGGTCATCCATAGCGACGATATGGCCGCGGCGTACAAGGAGAAGTTCGGCAAGGACATCGAGCTGCACGGCACGGAGAACGCGGGGTACGAGTTCATTCAGCAGCTGTTCGACAATGGGCTGGTCGTGTTAAAAGGAAGCGACGACGTGCTGGATGCGATCGGCAAGGCGAACAGCGACGCGGTCGGGCTGGCGGTATCCGGCGACGTGTCCAAGGTTCGAGGAGAAAGGCTGGAGCATCCTGCCGATCTATGACATTAAGCCGAAGACGTCGGTACCCGATTCGGGCTACCTCTTCCTCGCGAACAAAGCGCCCCATCCGGCGGGGGCCAAGCTGTTCATCCGCTGGATGATGGGCGAGAAGGACGGCCAGGGCGAAGGCATGGCGCCGTTCAATGAAGTGGGCTCCTGGGTGCCGCGCTCCGACGTCAAGACCAAAAACGAGGTGGCCTTCGAGGATTTGAACCTGTGGGTGTTTGACGGGGAGAAGCTGTACTTCGAGGCGCCGAAGGTCCGCGATTTCTGGATCAAGCAGAAATGACGGAACGAAAGACCGAAATGACACAAACAGGAGGGAAGCGGGATGCTGCATAAGCCCGTGCTGAATACATGGCAAGCAAGGTGGCTGAACCGGTGCCGGGACGCGCTGCGGAATCCGCTATATCTGATCGGGGCGGCGGCCCTTCTGTTTCTGGCGTACACCATCGTCTGGCCGGTCCTTAACCTGATCTGGTCGACGTTCGTATGGAAAACCCAGGACGCCCGGCTTACGCCAGCGGCGGACCCGGGGCACCTGACGCTGTACCACTGGAGCCGCGTGCTGGCAAGCGATATGAGCTGGTCCCTCTTCTACAAGCCGGTGCTGAACGCACTGGCGGTGGGCGTGACCGTCTCGGCGCTGTCTATGGTGTTCGGCTGCGGGCTGGCCTGG
Organism: Paenibacillus sp. AR247; assembly: GCF_002968895.1. Taxonomy (NCBI): domain Bacteria; kingdom Bacillati; phylum Bacillota; class Bacilli; order Caryophanales; family Paenibacillaceae; genus Paenibacillus; species Paenibacillus sp. AR247. The sequence goes on from NZ_PCZT01000010.1 coordinate 145,217, forward strand.
CTTGTGACGCGGACGGACGTTCCGCTCAAGAAGACGATTACGTTTCTGGCGATCATCCCGTATCTGCTGCCGTCATGGATGCTGTCCCAGGCGTGGCTGACCTTTTTCAAAAACAGCAAAATCGGCGGCACGCCCGGCATTCTTCAGTCGGTGCTGCATGTGACGCCGCCGGACTGGCTGGCGTACGGCTTCGTGCCGATCGTGCTGACCCTGTCGATCCACGACAGCGTGTATTTCTTCCTGCTCGTGGGCGCTGCGCTCAGCTCGATGAACAGCCAGCTGGAAGAGGCGGCCGAAATGGCCGGCGCGGGGCGGATGCAAGTGCTGCGCCGGATCGTGTTTCCGCTGATGCTGCCGTCGGTGCTGTCGGGATTCATTCTGATTTTTACGAAAGCGGTCAGTTCCTACGGCGTGCCCGCGCTGCTCGGCACCCCGGTGAACTTCTACATGATTTCGACGATGCTGTACTCCAGCATGCGGTCGCGGCTGACGACCGAGGCGAACGTGCTGTCACTGACGCTGATGCTGATCACGATGCTGGCGATCTATTTCAACCAGCGCCTGCTTGGCGGCCGGCGCAGCTATGTAACGGTGACGGGCAAGGGCAGCGCGGTGACGCATGTGCCGCTTGGCAAATGGCGGCTTCCGGCGGCTGTGGGGCGGCGGCCGGCCCGGAGCTGGCGGACCGCTATCCCGGCGAGCTGTCCGGCGGGCAGCAGCAGCGGGTGGCGATCGCCCGGGCGATCGTGACATCCCCGTCGATTCTGCTGCTCGACGAGCCGCTCTCGAACCTGGACGCCAAGCTGAGGACGGAGATGCGCGCCGAGCTGAAGCGGCTGCACCGCGAGCTGGGCACGACGATCGTCTATGTGACGCATGACCAGCATGAGGCGATCACGCTGTCGACGAAGGTCGCGGTGTTTTTCGGCGGCGAGCTGGTGCAGGCGGATACGCCGCGCGAGCTGTACCGCCATCCGCGGACGCTGCAGGTGGCGGAGTTCATGGGCAGCTCGGACCATCCGCTGAACCCGGGTGGAGGGCGTGTGCCGCACGAGCGGAGGCGTCAGCACCGTCAGCACGGCGCTCGGAAGCTTCCGGCTTGCGGGAATGAACGGTGGAGCGGAGGAAGCGGGAGCGGTCGTTCTGACGGTGAGGCCGGAAGACGTCGTGCTGCACGAGACCCGCACCGCCGGTTCCATCCCGGTGAAGGTGGAGGACGTGCTGCCCGCCGGCGGCGAGACGCTGGTGAGGGTCGCCTACGGCCAGGAGAATCTGGGCGTGCGCGTCATCGGCGACCCGGATTACGCCCCGGGACGCATGCTGTACGCATCCTTCCGCGAAGAACGCATCAACTTGTACGACCGGGAGACGGGCAGACGCCTGGAGACCGGCGTGACGACCATTACACCCATATTGGAGGAAATACACCGATGAATATTGACTTTCACTTTCATGTTAAATTGTCCAAGAAGACCGATTTCTCCATGGACCACTTCAACGAGATGCTGGATGAAGCCCGCGATCAGGGGCTGCAGGCGATCACGCTGACCGAGCATTTCAATACGCGCCGCTTCGACGAGGTCTACGGGACGCTCGACAAGATGCTGCCGGGCAACAACCACTACTACGACCGCGACGGGTTTAAAATCTTTACAGGCATGGAAGTGGACGTAGCCGAGGGCGGGCATATTCTCGTCTCCGGACCCAAGGACGCCCTGCTCGAAATCCGCGCCCTGCTTGAGCCGCACACCGCAGCCGGGTCGTTCATCGGGCTTGCCGAGCTGTTCGAGCTGTGCGAGCCGCGGGGCATGATGGTGATCGGCGGCCACCCGTTCCGGGAGTCCAACCATTTGTACCATGTGGACCGCGAGCTGCTGCGCCGGTTCGACGCGTTCGACCTGAACGGCAAGGACCTGCATGAGATCGGCATTCAGGAAAATATCGCCCTGGTGCTGCCGCTTGGCGCGGAGCTGGGTGTGCCGGTCGTAGCGGGCAGCGACGCCCACCAGATGTTCCAGGTCGGCTGCGTCTACAACGTCCTGCCGGGCGATTATGAGACCGTCGCCGAGCTGAAGGCGGCTATTCGGGCGGAGGCTTGCAAACGTGTCATCTCTCCGAGCTTGCACTTGCAGGTGCGCGCGGCGGGCGCAGTGAAAAAGCTGCTGAAAAAGAGGGTTGAAGTGGAAACCGTGTAACGTTAACACTTCATTCCCTGCATCGTTAAGGCCGTTGATCATTCATCCCGCTATAGAGAGGTGGCAAGAACTATGAATCTGGCGCTGGAAGGCCATAAGCTGTCCCGCGGACACCAGCGGATCGCGGATTATATCAGCAAGCATATGGAAGACATCCCGTTTATGGTGGAGGAAGACATCGCCGCTGCCTGCCAGGTCAGCACGTCAACGGTGTCGCGGTTCTGGTCCGAGGTGGGATGCCGAAACCTGAAGGAATTCAAGCAGAAGGTGAAGGACGAAATGCTGCTGTCCCCTTCGCAGAAGCTGCAGTCGGCGTTTTCGAAAATGAACGAAAACGACGCGGCGCAAAGCCTGCTCGTCGGCGCGGATTATTTGCAGCAGACGGCCGACCGGCTCAGCCAGGAAGCGTTCGACCGGGCAGCGTCGCTGCTGCGCGAAGCGGGGACCGTGTACATCTACGGCCCCGGCTCCGCGGAGAGCCTGGCCGCGCTGACCGATTTCCGGCTGACGCGGTTCGGCATGCGGGTCAAGCGGCTCGACCGGGGCGGGCACGAGCTGTTTAACCTGCTGGTGCATGTGCAGCCGCAGGACGTGATCGTCATTTTCGGCTTCGTGTCCGAGTCGCCGGAGCTGTCGGTGCTGCTGGACCACGCCAAGGTGAAGGGCTACCGCACGCTGCTCGTCACCGATCTAGCGGTCAGCGGCATGCTGGAGAAGGCTGACGTGACCCTGTACACCGCACGCGGCCAGCTGTGGGAGTTCCACTCCATGGTGGCGCCGGTGGCCTTGCTCGAAACGTTGATCGTGGCGGTCGGCAAGCAGATGGAGGAGCAGGCGGTTGCGGGAAGCGAGGAGCTGCACGAGCTGCGGCGCAGATATCAGAAAGTGCTGCCAAAGCGGGTTTAGAGCCGCTTGGCAGCTTTTTTTGTGTGGTAAAGAGTTAGGGGTGTTAAGGATATGATCCGTGGTGTAAAGAGCCGACGGTACGGATCCGGTCGCCTTAAGTTTAACTGGTTTACTGAAAAACCGTTAACTTAGTTCTTTTCATATAAGCTAATGCACGGAATGAAAGGAGTTCAATATGATATAATAGGAGTATTAAGCGTTTGGAGCGGAGGACAACATGAAAAAGATAGAGAACAAAAATTTGTTCCTGGATAAAATCAAGCCTGTGTTGAGAAAAAGCAAGTTCAGCACCATCAATATGGACGACATGGCCCGCCACATGGATATCAGCAAAGTGACGCTGTACAAATATTTTTCATCCAAAGACGAAATCATTGAAATGTTTGTGGATCACTGCATCGCCTTTCTGCAAAATGCCGACGTCCAATTGCAGGACGAGGAGCTCTCATGGGGCAAGAGGTTCCACATGTTATACATCCAATCTTTGCAATGCGTGCTGTACATGCCCGATATTTTGCTGGAGGACCTCAAGTCGGTATACCCGGTTCTATACGACAGGCTGGTTACAGCGGAACAGGAGCGGCACCGGAATTTGCGCCGGTTTTATGAGGCAGGCGTGGAGAAAAATGTTTTTCATCCGGTTAACTCCACCTTGTCTGTTGTACAAGACGATCTCATGCTCCGCCAGTTGGTAGAGCCTTCGTTCGCTGTGAGGCATGACTTCTCGTTGAAGCAGGCGCTGTTTGAATTTTATAAGATGAAAAAATACCAGCTGTTCGTCCCGGACATGCTCGATTCCGTGGATGATGCCGAGATGGAAGAGCTGCTGTTGCAGACGATCCAAAAAATATCGTATTAAAAGGTCGTATAGAGCAAGACGAAAAATCCGTATCCGTCCCTTTAATAAACTGTCCCCTATGTAGTGAACTGCTATGAACTTACGTTAATATTCTCTTTCGAAGGAAGTCAATGGCGAGATAGGTGTCGTCATTTGGCTTCCTTTATGTTTTTCTTTGGTTGCATAGAGCCGGAAAGGCATTCGAAGAAACCAGGGTTGTCTGCATGTATTGCCCCTTGTCCGAATACGCTAATAAAAGAGAGATCAGGACAAACAGTGGGTGGGATGTGACCAATGGGATTAAACAAGCAAAGCTTTATCCGTGGAACGTTCGTTTTGACCCTGTCGTCTTTTTTTACCAAAGGGCTTGGGTTTGTGAACGGCATTGTGCTGGCGCGTTTTCTGGGAGCGGAAGGGGTAGGGCTCTTGATGATTGCCCATCCGCTGCTTCCGCTGTTTATTACGATGACCGAGCTCGGGCTGCCTGTTGCGATTTCGAAGCTGGTGTCCGAGGCGGAAGTCAAAGGGGACGAGGCGAGGATTAAACGGATTCTCGCCGTCTCGCTGTCGGTAACGGGGACGCTCAGCATCGTGCTGACGTTGGCCGCTTTGTTCGGCTCCAAATGGATCGCTTCGATCGTGCTGGCCGACCAGCGGGCGTATTATGCGATGGTGGCGATTACGCCGATCATTCCGATTATCGCCATGTCTGCAGTGCTGAAGGGGTATTTCCGCGGCCGGCAGAACATGAATCCGCTCGCCTTATCCGACATTCTGGAGAATGTGGCACAGATCATCGTCATCATCGGCGTCGTCAACATGCTGCTGCCTTATGGCATTGCCTACGCGGCGGCGGGAGCCATGGGGGCTTCGGTGATCGGCGAAGGCGTCGGCCTGCTGTA
>NZ_PCZT01000010.1:150157-158743 GCF_002968895.1 Paenibacillus sp. AR247
AAATCGAAGGAGCAGCGGCGGTTTGTTCCGAGCGTGCGGCTCAAGGGGGACCGCACGCTGCGGGACCTGCTGCGCATCGGCCTGCCGATGACCGGCAGCGGCTTCATCCATTCGATCTATCATGCATTTCTGCCGCTCGTCATTACGAAGAGCCTCGTCCTTGCCGGCGTGGGCGTGGAGATGGCCACGAAGCAGTTCGGCATGCTCGCAGGGTACGCGATCCCGCTGCTGTTCCTCCCCGGCTTCTTCACCCAGTCGCTGTCGACGGCGCTGATCCCGGCGATCAGCGAAGCTAGCGCGGAGGGCGACACCCGGCTCATGCACAGCCGCATGGACATGGCGATGCGCACGGGGCTGCTGGTCGGCGTGCCCTGCACCGTCATTCTGTATATGTGGGCGGTGCCGCTGACGACGGTCGTGTACCATTCGCCGGAAGCAGGGGTGCTGCTGCAGCTGCTGGCGCCGCTGTTTTTCCTCCATTATTTTGAGGCGCCGCTGAAAGCGATTCTGCTTGGACTTGGCAAAGCATCCACCGTCATGTGGAACCATATCATGACCAACATTTTTGAGATCAGCCTGATCTTCGTGCTCGGTTCGAACCTGGGAATCCGCGGCGTGGCGCTCGGGTTCGGGCTCGGCATCCTGATGCTGACCGTGCTCAACTTCTATGCGGTGGCGGGGTCGATCGGCTTTTATTTTGACTTCCGCATGGTGATCAAAGCGGGCAGTCGGGGGGATCGTCATGACGGTGACGGGGCTGGCCGCGCATCGTTTCCTGGAGCAGCATGTTCAGCTGGGAGCGACGGCTGCGCTGCTTGGGGCCATTCTTGTATCGCTGCTCGTGTATGCCATCACCCTGCAGGCGACCCGGGCTTTGCGCAGCCGGCCGAAGGCGCCGACGATTCCGGTGTCCTGAGAGAGGTTGAGTTCATCCTTACTGCAGAAGAGTGGGTCGTATACTCTCATATGCATCTTTCCATAGGATCAAATGATGCAATTTTCTTGTGCTCATTGGACCGGTGGGAAGGTGCATTTTTTTAATGTGATATATTGGAATATATAGGGATAGATGCCGTCTGTGAATTGGAGTTGAGTAAAATGAGGTTTCAAAAGGGGCTTCATGTCATGGCTATTCTAGCGATCGTTGCTGCTTCTGGATGTGTTCAAGAACCGAAACGTGTGGATGTCAGCCGGGAAGTGGTGACTCACCGTGCAGAAAACACTGGGGAAGCCAATGAATCGAACACTTCTCCCGCTACTTCCCATGCCAAAACAGGCAGCAAAACGCTTCTTTATCAAAAAGACTTCCGTCAGGATAAACCAAGTCTGGAGAATTTCCAAGAGGGCGTTTTCTTTGAATTATCGGATCACGTGGAGGACTTTTTAACGCAGGATATAGCCGAGAAGGTCCAAAATAATATGGAAGCTATTGTTGATCATGATGCAGCGAAATTCAAACAAAATATGCTTAGTGAGAATGACATCAAGGCGAATATGGATTGGTTCGATTATATGAATGGAGATGGATTGAAGTTTGAGTTCTCCGAAGTTAATGAAATTTCTTATGAGGAAGACTCGAAACGTATTCAAGTGGTCGTTACTTTTTATCGAAATATAAACCATAAAGAGATAGAGCAAGGCGTCATGACCTATTCTTTATTGAAGGACAAAGCGAGCGGGGCTTGGCTCATTGCGCTGATGGATTGAAATTTCGGCTTAGCGGGATCATTGACGAGGCGATGCGGACTTCATAGAATGAAAAGGAGAAAGAAGCGTCAAGGGAAAGAGGATGCTAACTTTGGGAAACCGTGTTAAGAGTTTTGTAGTCAGTATGGAGCGCTTTAAACCTCACACCTTTCAGGCAAGTCAAGGTGAGGGCCTCTTTATGTCGCATTCCCATGAATATGATGAGTTAACGCTTATTTTGGAGGGGGATGGATACTACAGCTCTTCCGAGCAGAATATCAAGGTGGCTGCCGGCGACCTGATCCTGATTCCTTCCGGGCTTCATCATGGCTTCGTGTGTACAAAACCTTGGAAGGGTGTTTCCGTTCATTTTCTCCATGATCAGCTTCCGGTCCACTGCCAGTATCTCTTTCATGAAGCGGAGAGTGAGTCGCAGCGCATCCGGAGCAGCCATCTTGACGCTGACGATACGCGCTGGGTGGAAATCAGTTTATTTCAGTTGGAGAAAGAATGGAATTCCGAAAGGAAAACGATCGACTCCTACAACATGATGAGAATCGCTTTTGAGACAGCACTGCTGGTATTCCAGCGTAACATAGAATCGGCGGTGCCTGGAGCAGATATCCGTCACGGGGTCATAGAAGAAGTATTAAAAGAAATTCACAGCAGCTATCATACCCGCATTACTGTCAATGAACTGGCAGCGCGTCATTTTTTGTCCGAAAGCAACCTTCGGAAGAAATTTACAGAATCGGTCGGCGTCTCGCCCAAGCAATATATCATCAGCCTTCGTTTGATGGAGGCCAAACGGCTGTTACAGCAAACGAGCAAGGCGATCGATTTGATTGCCTCGGAGGTCGGTTTTACCTCATCCAGCCGGTTTTATGAGTTCTTTATCCAATCGACTGGAGTCACTCCACTAGAATGGCGTAAACAAAATCAATGAATTGAAGGATATGAGGACCGTTCAGGAGGACGGTTCTCTTTTTCGTCGGTCGAAAACGATTCGGTAATTCCTTTTTATGCGCAAAAAGTAAATCGCTTTCAACATTGTTTACGATAGGGTCGCACGGGATAATTAGATTGATGACTGCTTTGTTCAGGAAAAAGGAGTGAGAAGATGTCCACCAAAACGAAGACGTTTTGCAATCCCATCATAGCCAACGCTGCCGATCCCTGGGTGCTTAAGCACACGGATGGCAGCTACTACTTTATGGCAACAAGGTCGGGCTGCTTGGAGCTTACTCAATCTTCCAGCTTGACCGGATTGGTCTGGGGGCGCAAGAAGACCATCTGGACGCCCGAACCGGGAGGTCCCTACAGCTGCAATTTGTGGGCGCCGGAAATACACTATTTGGATCACAAATGGTACATCTACTATACAGCGAACGATGGGGGAGGCGATGAATCCCGCCGGATATGCGTACTGGAGAACGAAAATGCTGATCCGCTGGAAGGCGAGTGGAGCTGGAGAGGGGCGCTGGAGACGCCTGTCCCGGGATTGGACGGCACCGTGATGTCCTTGCGGAACGAGCTCTATTTTCTGTATGCCGGCTACGGAAACTTCCCCGATTATGGGTCTGCGATTTATATTGCCCAAATGGCCAATCCTTGGACATTGACAGGGGAACATCACTTGCTCACTGCCCCGACACTCCCGTGGGAAAAGCAAGGCGGAATGGCAATTAATGAAGGTCCCGTCACGCTGCATCGCAACGGCCGGATTTTTCTAGTGTATTCGGCAAGCACCACATGGTCTGAGGATTATGCCTTAGGTATGCTCACGATGAATGAAGATGCCGATCCGCTGGATCCGTCTTCCTGGCAAAAATCGATGCAGCCTGTATTTCGCAAAAGTGTAGAAAACGGAGTATATGCAACAGGCCATAACAGCTTTACGAAGTCTCCGGATGATCAGGAGGACTGGATCGTCTATCATGCCCTTCCTTCGCCCGGCTCCGATACGAGCCTCCGCTCGACGCGCATACAGAAGTTCGGGTGGAATCCGGATGGTACGCCTGATTTCGGCGTTCCCTGGAGCGATACGCATTATCTACCTGTGCCTTCTGGAGAGGAATGATCGAAGGAAGGCTAAGCGTGTGAAAAGAGTACGAAAAAGGCTCAGACTAAGCGGCATGTTCTTGCAAACATAACCGTTTGGCCTGAGCCTTTGGCTTAGTAGCGGATTCGGACTTGAATGTCCTGCCCGTAATTGCCGAAGTGCCTGCCGAACAAGCTGACGCCGCCGGCGTTCCGTGCATCCTCCGGCGACAGAATCCGGAATCGGATTTCTTTTTTGGGCAGGATCGGAATATCCTGTATCGATACATCCGACATCCGCACGCCGTCCATATACGTGCCGGAAGAGGTCACCAGCAGCGTTTTCAGCAGGCCGTGCTGGGAGCTTCCGGGATCCCACCACGAAGGGTTCAGCTTTCCGCGTACGCTGCCGAAGTCGCCCGGTGAGGTCCAGACGCACACGGGAACGTCATTGAGCAGAAACGTAATGTCCGACGGCCAATCTTCGGCGTAGCCGGGCGCCTCCGATCCGATCTCCAGGGAGATGCGAAGCTCGCTGATGCTGTTTTTGCCGGAGACGTAGTTCGGAATGCGGTATTCGACATAGCCGGCGGCAAACCAAATATGCTGGGCTTTGACATGCTCCGGCTCGGCGAAATACCGCGGGTCGTCGCGCATGCCGATCAGCTTGGTTTCGGAAGCCAGTCCGCAAGTGGGCTTGACTTGGCAGCTGGAGTACTGGCCGACGGGAATGTCGACGTCATAGCCGTCTTGATGCGGCTCGGACGGCAGGACTTCGTCCGTTTTGAACACCAGCGATGCCTGCTCCAGACGAAGAGAGCACTGCTTCTGCATGCCGCGCTTGCCGGCGGTCACCTCTGTACGGAGAATGCCCGCTTCTTCCAGCTGCTGAACATGCTTGGTGACGATGGCGGAGGAGAGATTCAGCCTTTGCGCCATTTCCCTAATATTAAGGCTTTCTTTGCTGAGCATTTCGACCATCCGAATGCGCGTATCCGACGCCAGCGCAACGAATAACGGCAGATTTTCCTGGCTTACCTTGATTTCCATAGATGCCTCCGATTCGGTCTGATAGGTGTTGTCTATCCATTGTATAACCAAATGGTTAACTAAACAAGAAAATCATTGACTAAATATTACGGGTATTTTACTATCTATGTGAGTATTTCAAGATTAATCATTAACTAATTAGTTAACCAAAAATCAACCCAAAAAGGAGCTATTCTATGGAATCGAACCTCAGCATCCCCCGTCCCGAATACCCGCGTCCGCAATGGGTGCGGGACCGCTGGCTGAATTTGAACGGCCCTTGGCAGTTCGAAATCGATCACGGCAAGAGCGGGAAGGAGCGCGGCTACCACCAGCCGGAGCATACGCTCGAAGGAACGATCACCGTTCCGTTTTGTCCGGAAAGCAAGCTGTCCGGCGTAGAATATAAGGACTTCATGGCCGCCGTGTGGTATAAGCGGGAATTCACCTTGCCGGAGGATTGGAACAGCGGCAGAATCCTGCTTCATTTCGGCGCGGTCGACTACGAAACCGAGGTGTGGGTGAACGGAACCTCCGTCGGCACGCATCGCGGCGGGTACTCCTCGTTCAGCTTCGATATTACCCCGCATGTCAAGGAAGGCGCCAACGTGGTCACCGTCTATGCGGAGGATGACGTTCGCTCGGGTAGCCAGCCGCGCGGCAAGCAAAGTGAACGCTTCCACTCGCATGGCTGCGACTACACACGGCCGGCTGTATGACCTGAAGCTGTCGCTCGAACTGCCGGATCTGACGGATGCCGATGCGGTTGATTCGTATTTCGGCCTGCGGACGGTGCGGCTGGACGGTCTGGCGTTCCGGATCAACGAAAAGTCGGTGTTCCAGCGGCTCGTGCTGGATCAAGGATTTTACCCGGACGGCATCTACACCGCACCTACGGACGAGGATCTGCGGAAGGATATTGAGATTTCGCTGGGGCTCGGATTCAACGGGGCCAGACTTCATGAGAAAATGTTCGAACCGCGCTTCTTGTATTGGGCCGACCGGCTGGGGTACCTCGTCTGGGGAGAGCATGCCAACTGGGGGCTCGACATTACCACTCCCGCAAGCTTGTCGCGGTTTTTGCCAGAATGGCTCGAAGGTGTGGAGCGGGATTACAATCATCCAGCGATCATCGGCTGGTGCCCGTTCAATGAGACGTGGGACCGGGACGGCGCCAAGCAGGATAACGAAGTGCTGCGCATCGTGTACGAGACGACGAAACGGCTGGATCCGACGCGCCCGGTGATCGATACCAGCGGCAACTTCCACGTCGTGACGGATATTTTCGACCTGCACGATTACGATCAAAATCCGGAAACGTTCCGGGCCAGATACGAGCCGATGAAAACGGGCGGCGAGGTGTATAACACGTTTCCGAACCGGCAGACGTACGGCGGGCAGCCTTATTTTATCAGCGAATACGGCGGCATCTGGTGGAACCCCGACCAGAAGGACGATAAGGCTTGGGGCTACGGCGACCGGCCGACATCCGAGGAGGCGTTTCTCCTGCGGTATGAAGGGCTGACGAGCGCTCTGCTGGAGCACCCAATGATGTTCGGATTTTGTTATACCCAGCTGTATGACGTGGAACAGGAAGTAAACGGGCTGTACACCTACGACAGACGCCAGAAGTTTGATCCGGAAGTGATTCGCCGCATCAATTCCCGCAAAGCGGCCATTGAAGATTAAGGTTTGGGTGAAGGTTACGGTAAGAGTTTATATTCCCGAAGAGGAGGATGCCTGTATATGAAGGCTATAGTGCGTAATCCGCTGCTGCTTGCGTTATGCATGCTGCTGCTCGTCCCGATGGGGCAGGTCACGGACGCGGCTTCCAGCCGGAACAATGTTTATAACGTCGTCATGCAGGATGGAGCGGACCCCTGGGTTTACAAACATACGGACGGTTATTACTATTTCACGAAAACGACGGGCGGCAACGTAACGATCTGGAAATCAGCCGAGCTGACAACGATCGATGCGGCTCCGACCCGAGTTGTCGAGACAGGCTGCTGCAATATATGGGCCCCCGAGCTCCATTATATTGACGGGGCCTGGTACATCTATTACGCCAAGGATGACGGCGACAACGCGAATCACCGCATGTACGTGATGGAAAATACGTCGGCGGACCCGACGCAGGGAACCTGGCAGGACAAGGGGCAGATCACCGACCCGACGAATAAATGGGCTATCGACGGTACCGTGCTGCAGACTGGCGGACAGCTCTACTTTATTTGGTCGGGCTGGGAGGGGGATGTCAACGTAAGTCAGAACCTGTACATCGCCCATATGAGCAATCCTTGGACGATTGACTCGAGCCGCGTTGAAATTTCCAGGCCGACCTATCCGTGGGAGACCAACCACTCGCCTAATGTCAACGAGGGTCCGCAGGTTGTTGTGCGGGATGGCGTCATCAGCCTGGTGTACTCGGCGAGCGGAAGCTGGACGAACGATTACTGTCTCGGGCTCATCACAGCCAGCGTTTCCAGCGATTTGCTGAATCCGGCCTCTTGGACGAAACGCAGCCAGCCGATCTTCGCGTCTGGAAACGGGCTATATGGCCCGGGACATCATTCGTTTACCCAATCGCCCGACGGAACCGAAGACTGGATCGTGTACCATACGGCCAAATTCGACGGTGCCGGATGGAACCGGGAGATCCGTATGCAGAAATTCACGTGGAATGCCGACCATACGCCCAATTTGGGCGTACCGGCCGATCCCAATGTTCCGATTCCGCTGCCTTCCGGTGAAACGCCGCATATCCGCATCGAAGGGGAAAAAGGGACGTTCGGCGGAGCAGCGTACGCTTCGCAAAGTCCAAACGGGTCGGGCGGCATGAAGGCCGGACATATCGATACGCCGGACAGCTACGTGGAATATGCCGTGAAGGTGCCGAAAGCCGGCGAATATATATTGCTGGCACGAACCGCGAACGGAACGGCCGGTGGGGACTGGTCCCATCTTCAGCTGGCCGTCAATTCGGGCATGCCGAGCCCCTTTTACATCACGAATAAAGGCTGGGAGAACTGGGGATTGTCCACGGCGCGCATTCAGCTCCATGCAGGCACCAACACGATCCGTTTCACCAAGGGCGCAGGCTACGGGGAGATCGACTTTTTTGACATCAAGCGGGCCAAATAGATTTAATGAATAATCTGCACGTAATCATAGGCTAAATTTAATCCGAACGTTAACATTGAAAAGAACCCATATCGGTGGCCGGCTCATTCCTGAGCCGGCCTTTGGTTTTTGGGGCAGCTGTGCGCGGTCTGTCTTCTAGTAATGTACGTCGATGCACGTTTTTCTTGCTTTCGACCGTCGAATCCGGTTTATCTTATGTTTATTTGTCCGGCAGAAATATGCCGCTTTCCGGAACTTTACATGCCTTTCCTGGCCTATAATGGTTTTTGCGTGATCGCGATCAACAAAACCACTATACATACCGGAGGTGCCAGAACAATGTATGCTGTCAGAAGAATCGGTTTTAAATGCACATCGCTCCTTCTTCTCTTTATGCTGACATGGACTTCATTTGGGGCTTACCCAACGTCAGCTGCATCAACGATGAATTATTCAAACCCGATCAATACGGCGGGAGCAGATCCGTACGTGATGCTGCATTCGGATGGGTACTATTACTTTACACGCACGTTAGGCAACAGGCTGGACATTTGGAAATCCAGATCACTGACCGCGATCGATCTGGGAGAACGAAAGACGGTATGGACGCCCCCATCCGGTTTGAAGGATATTTGGGCGCCTGAGATCCACAATATCGACGGCAAATGGTATATCTACTATACGGCGAATACCGGCTGCGGCGATGAC
>NZ_PCZT01000010.1:158843-167244 GCF_002968895.1 Paenibacillus sp. AR247
CGGGACTTGACGGCACCGTATTCGACCATAATGACCGGCTGTACTTTTTGTATGCGGCATATGGGGATTGGTCGGGCAGCCACGGCAGCGCGATCGCCATCGCACCTATGTCGAATCCGTGGACGCTGGACGGAGACAGCAGTATCCTGACCAAGCCCGAATACGACTGGGAAATGAAAGGCATGCCTGTCAATGAAGGCGCTGTCATCTTGAAAAACCAGGGGAAAATATACCTTGTCTTTTCTGCAAGCGCGTGCTGGGAGGATGACTACTCGCTGGGTATCCTGAGCGCGGATGCTGCAAGCGACTTGCTGAATCCCGCGTCATGGACGAAGAGCGATCAGCCGGTTTTCGCCAAGTCTGCGGCCAATGGCGTCTACGCTCCGGGACATAACTCCTTTGTTCCATCCAAGGACGGGACGCAGGATTTAATCGTGTACCATGGCAACAGCGGACCCGGCCAAGGCTGCGGCGCCCGGCCGACCAGGGTACAGCCTTTTACCTGGAATAACGACGGTTCCCCGAATTTCGGAGTTCCGACCAACGGTCCGCTTGCGGTTCCGTCCGGCGATTATCGGATTGAAGCGGAGCATGGAACACCGGCCAAAGCGTTAATCAAGGAGGAGGCAGGCGCGTCCGGCGGCAAAGTAGTGCGGCTCAATAACACGAACAGCTCCTTATCGATCAAGGATGTCATTGTGCCCGAAGAAGGAAGCTATACCTTAAACATTAGGTATTTGAACACCGCAGGTCCCGATGCCTCGGAACAGGTGTCGGTGAACGGTCATCCGGCCGTGACGGTGGCATTGCCTCACACGGGAAGCAAACAATATGAAACGGCTTCGATCCAGGTCGAGTTGAAGAAAGGCTACGACAACGTCATCGAATTTGCGAAAAGCAAACATGCCATTGACATCGACTACATTGAACTTGCTGGCAGCAACACATTCTCGATTAAGCCTGGGGCCGAGTATAAACTGATTAACCCGAATGGCGGCAAAGCTCTCAGTGTGGCCGACCCAAATGCAGCGGGCGAGACATGGACCCAAATGAAGGATGATTCCGACGGAGGGGCGGCGCAGCGCTGGAAGGTTACCCTAAATGAGGACGGAACCTATTCATTCGTGAATCCAGAGTCCGGCAAAGCCTTGACCGTGATCGATCCTGCGGCCGCTTGGGGGAGAGCGGGCTTAGCCGAGTATCAAGGCTTGGATACGCAAAAGTGGAAACTCGTGGATACCGGCAACGGTTACTGCAAATGGTTGAATGTGCAGACGGGAAAAGCGCTTGACGTTAACGGAGCAAGCATTAATAGCGGTACGGATGTAGGAACGTGGCAGGACATTCCCGGAGGAACCGCGCAGTTTTGGCTGCTGTACCGTTTGGATTGAAGATATAGGAGGCTCCAATATAAGACGGCTTCTGTTACAGGAAGCCGTCTTTTTTGTTGCTGACGCCTCTTACTTTCCAGCCTCTTTTTTCAGGCGCTCCAAGATTGCAATAGCGGGATGCGGCTGTTTCCGTTACTATGAATATGAACGACTTCAAGTGAAGCGAGGCTCAGTAGAATTTGGTTAAGAAAATCATCATATTCATTACATATTTAACCCTCATGCTGGGGGCAAGATGGTTCTGGTGGGATACGTTTGGTACGGATGAGCAGCCCAAGGTTGTGCAGGGCACTCTTGATCTGCGCGGGCATCCTATGGAAGACAGGCATTCCCTCCTGTTGGACGGGGATTGGAAGTTTTATCCGGATCAGTTGATCTCGGACAGCCGCCAGGCGGAAGAAGCTGATCAGGATAGGCGTATGATCCATGTTCCCGGAGATTGGAGTCCGGCTTGGCAGGACAAGGGCGGTTCGTCTTTCGGGTACGGGACCTACAGGCTCCGGATTCTTGTCGATGAGCAGCCGGACGAGCGTTATAAATTATGGATTAAAGAAATTAAAGCTTCATCCGTTGTGATCGTCAACGGGAACATCGTCGGCGAGGCCGGCAAACCAGCGGCGAGTGCTAAAGAGTATATTCCGGTCATCCAGTCTTTCGCCAAGGACGTTGCTCCGAACGAGCAGAACGTGATTGATATTTTCGTGCAATCGGCGAATTATCATGATCCAACGAGCGGGGGCATCATCGAGTCCATGCGGTTCGGAACGCAGGCGGCGATTGATTTTGAGTGGTGGTATTCGATTGTATTTCAGGTGGTCGTGTTTACGATCCTGCTTCTTCATGCGCTGTACGCCGGTATTATGTTCTTGATCAACCCGCGGGAGAAGCTGCTGCTTGCCTTTGTGTTCCTGCTCGTTTTCGCGGGATTGACGGTGGTTTCGGATCACGAGTATGTGCTGATGAGCTGGTTCCCCCTGAATTATACCTGGATGCTAAAAATACGGCTGTTGTCTTATTTGGGCGTTCCGTTCTGCATGCTGCTGATGGGCAGGGGCTTTACCGGGCAAGTCCGGCGTGGGCCGGTATTCCTTACGTATTTGAGCGCCTCTGCACTGTACTGGATCTTTATACTTGCAGCCCCCGCCAATCTGGTTCATATCACAAGGACCCATCATGTCTTCGGTTGGTTATACCTGATTCCGAGCTTCTGGTTCTTTGCGCTCATCGGCAAGATGGTGTATCAAAAGCGGAAGGATGCCTTTATCATTCTGCTGGCGGCAACAAGCGTCATTTCCAATATCGTATGGGGATTTGTCAATTTCGACTGGAATTTCACCCCGATTTATTATCCGGTCGATATCGTGGCTGGGGTCGTCGGCTTCTCGGTGTACTGGTTTAAGCGGTATTTCCGGAATGCGGCGGAAAATGCCAGGCTGAACGCCGAGCTTCGCCGGGCGGACGAACGGAAGGATCAATTTTTGGCGAACACTTCCCATGAGCTGCGGACACCTCTGCACGGAATCATCAACATTGCGCAATCGGTCCTTTCACGCGAGGGACGCTCCATGTCGGAAGCAAGCCAGCAAAATATGGAGCTGCTCGTCACCATCAGCCGCCGGATGTCACAGCTGCTGAATGACCTCCTTGACGCCGTCATGCTGAAGGATCAGCGGATCGTGCTGCACCGGGAAGCCCTGCAGGTCGAATCGGTCGTGTCCGGCGTGGTCAGCATGCTGGCTCATATGACGGAAGGGAAACCCGTTCAAGTGGTCCTGTCGATTCCGGACAAGCTTCCTCCGGTGGATGCGGATGAACAAAGGCTGACCCAAATTGTGTTCAACCTGCTGCACAACGCGATCAAATTTACGGATGAAGGCGTCATCGAAATTTCGGCCGAGGCCAAGGAAGAGGCGGTTGCCATTCAGGTGGCCGATTCGGGTCGAGGGCTGGAACAGAGCGCATTGGAACGGATTTTTCTTCCCTATGAGCAGGCTGAGGATGAAGACGATCATGGGGGGATCGGGCTTGGTCTCAGCATCTGCAAGCAGCTGGTCGAGCTGCACGGGGGAGGTTGACCGCCGAATCAGCCCCTGGACAAGGAGCAGTATTCAGCTTCACCCTTCCTAAGGCTGAAAGTTGGCTGCAGGCGGGTCTAGAGAATGAGAATTCCGAAGGGGGCCGTACCGAGCCGGAACTGGATCTGGAGGATGCCCCGTCGAATCCCCTGCACATCACAGAAGCGGCAGTCTCCATGGAGACGGTTTATACTGGCCATGCCGGTGGATCGCTGGACGAATCGATATCCGCTGGAATCAAAATTTTAGTCGTCGAGGACGATCCAGTAAACCTGAGGGTGCTCGCAGGCATTTTTGCGGAGGAGCCGTATGAGATTCAAACCGCTTTATCGGCGAAGGAAGCGCTGCAGCAGCTCTCGTCCTCGACATGGGACCTGCTCATTTCGGATGTCATGATGCCGCATACGTCGGGTTATGAGCTGACGCGAATCGTCCGCGAACGGTACAACAGCTTCGAGCTGCCGATTCTGCTGCTGACCGCAAGAAGCCGGCCGGAGGATATTTATGCCGGATTTATGGCCGGCGCCAACGATTATGTGGCGAAACCGGTGGACGCGCTTGAGCTGAAATACCGGGTACGTTCCTTGGCGACGCTTAAAAAATCGGCAAAAGAGCGCCTCCGGCTTGAAGCGGCATATCTGCAGGCACAGATTCAGCCTCATTTTCTGTTTAATACGATCAATTCGATTATGGCTTTAAGCGATATCGACCTGGATCAGATGCGGGAGCTGGCGGATGCCTTTACTTCCTATCTGCGGATCAGCATCGATTTTATTAACTCGGAGGAAGCGGTGCCGCTCTCCCATGAACTCGAACTTGTCCGGGCATATTTATACATCGAGAAGGCGCGTTTCGGGCCGCGGCTGGCGGTCATTTGGGATATCGATCCGCAATTATCGCTGTTTATACCGCCGCTCACGGTGCAGCCGCTGGTCGAGAATGCAGTTAAGCATGGGCTGCTGAGCCGGATTCAAGGCGGAACCGTGCAGATTATCATCCGCCGGGAAGAGGACGGCACGCGATTTGAAGTCAGGGATAACGGAAAGGGCATGACTCCAGAGGAAGTACAGAATCTGCTTCAACCGCATTCCACGAGCGAACCGTCATCCGGTGGCATTGGACTGAAGAATACGAACCGGAGGCTTCTGCAGCGGTACGGCCGGGGAATTCAGATCGAGAGCCAGTTGGGGCAGGGGACGGTGATGTCCTTCGTGATTCCGAGCCAGGGCTTCAGGGAGCAGCGGGAATTCGAGCCCCCTCAAAGCATAGAATAAAGCACAAAGCAGCCTGGTCAGCAGGCTGCTTTGTGCTTTTGTTCATCGTATTCAGCGTTTCATTCCCTGGCTTATTTGGTTTGGCTTGCCAACAAGCTTTGTTCCAGGGGTACCAGGATCGTTCCGGAACCCGCAGCCTTCAGGCTCAAGCACTGTGCGATTCGTTTCAGCGTGACAGCCAATCTCGCGGGTTGAACGGGCTTCAATAAATAATCGAGGGCATTCACCTGAAATGCGTGAACTGCAAACTGTTGAAAGGCAGTCACAAAAACGATGTGCATCTGCGGATGAATGGCGAGCAGCTGCTCAGCCAGTTCCATGCCGGACATCTCCGGCAATTCGATATCCAAAAAGGCCACATCGGGAACCTCGATCCGGCATGCCGCCAGCGCATCGTGCGGATTCATATAGGATCCGATCACATTCCACGGAACATGAACAGCGGTCTGTGTCTGAATCAGTTTTTCCATTTTTAATAATGCCAGATGCTCATCATCGACGATAATTACCTTCAAGCGGCTCTCTCTCCCCTAACAGACCCGTGTTTTCTCGGATGCGGTATACTTATGTATTCTGAAACTATTCTAACACTCCATGTTTACCCGGTTGCTCATACGTTTCTTCTTGTACGACCGAACACGTATGCCAATCATCCATGGCCATGTACCCGCGGCGGACCAGCGCAAAAATCGTATTTGTCGTACAGCACCATTCGACATCAGGCAGCCTTGTTGAGCCACTTCTTGCCTTTGGCAGTACGCCCTCATATGTCCAAAAGCCTCCGTCATTCCACCGAACGAGCTTACCTCCATGCTTCCACGCTTGTTTTAATGCTTCTTGCTGTATTTTCGATAACATTCCTTCACCACCAATAACTCACTTTTGACTGATAAAATATGTGCATTCCTCCGTGTAGACCCGATATATCTATTAGATCATATGGCTCTGAATACGTTCTGAATAAATATAGCTATAGGGAGGTGAATGTAAGCTCCGGAAATTTTCAGGTTCCAGATTACTGCTTCCAAAGCAAAATGGACCCACTTGGAAATCCTTGTTCCAGTGGGTCTTTTGTGTGGATTTGATGATGACCTTGGTTCAGATTTTTCCGTCTCTCGAAACCGGGTAGGCGTAAATAACGTACCGGTCGGGAGCAGGTCCCACATAATGAAAAGGGTAGCAGGTAGAGAGGACAAGAACCTCTTTTCCCATAGAACGAATGACCGACGTATCGTCTTTATCTACAATTTTGGAACTCTTCATTTCATATTCGAATGTTCCATACGGCATGTTAACGATGAAGCGGTCTCCGATCTCGAGATCCGCAAATTTTCGGAATACCGTATCGCGGTGTCCTGACAGCACTATTTGTTCGCCATCGGACGGAAACACGCTGGGGCTATAATGACCGACACCTTTATCCAGCATTTCTTCGTCGGTGCCTTCAATGATAGGCAGTTTTGCGTCGATCTTTGGTATTTCGAGCAATCCGATGACATCGTTCTCTTTCGGATTGAATTGCTGTCGACTGATCGAGCTCTTGGTAGGGGAACTTGTGGTGTTCAAGGGCTTGATTGGAGCAGGAGCATCCTTGGACTTGATCTCGGTTAGAGCTTCCGCTTGAGCCAAAGCATGTCTTAGTTTTATTTGATGTCCGGTATACTGGAAAATGGTGATGAATACGATGATCATGCCAAGGATCATCATGATGGTTCCGGCTTTCCTTCGCATTACACCGCTCCCTTACTTTTTAAAATAGTGAAGAAAACACTTTTCATATAGAAAAGTGTTTTCTTCTAATGCAATAAAAGCCATTACGCTTTATTTTTCCGCCGCAAAATCAAGCCTGTTACCAGCATGATGATGCCAAGGAACCCTAAGTTATACAGGTTAGTGGCTGTATTCGGCAGCTTGCTGCCCCATTGGACGCCTGTTTGTTCAGAACCTGCCGCAGCAGATTCTCCTGCCGGGAATTCATGATCAACCTCTACGGAAGCAGGCGGAAGATCTTGGCTCACCGGTTCTTCCGGCGAAGATTCTCCACCTGGAACCGCTGGAGAGGTCTGATCGCTTCCCGTTTCCGTTGGATCAGTCACGTTTCCTGGATCTGCAGGTGTCGTTCCATTTCCAGGATTCGATGGGGTCGTACCGTTCCCAGAATCAGAAATGACCGGTGGAGTATTTGACTCCTTAACATCAACCGTAATCGGAACCTCGGTTTTGCCGCCTTTGCCGTCATCGACGATAACAGTGAAGCTGTCCTCACCGACAAAGCCCGGATCTGGAGTGTAGGACCAGGTTCCGTCCGGATTTACCGTTACCTTCCCGTGTTCCGGATCCTTGCCTTTGGAATACGTCAAAGAATCGTTATCCGGGTCTGTTCCCTTAACCGTACCGGTGACGGGGGACCCTTTATCTGCCGTTACCTTGTCACCCGGCGCAGTTGGAGGCCGGTTGGTTGGAGGTGGAGTACTTGGAGTACTTGGAGTACTTGGAGTACTTGGTGTATTTGGTGTACTTGGTGTACTAGGTGTACTAGGAGTACTTGGAGTACTTGGCTCCTTCACATCGACTGTTATCGTCGATGTAGTCTTTCCTCCTTTACCATCATCCACGACTACAGTGAAACTATCTGAACCCGTGTATCCCGGGGACGGAGTATAAACCCATTCCCCTGTATCCGGATCGACCGTTACTGTACCATGCCCTGGCTCTTCGCCTTTGGTATACGTCAATGGATCTCCATCCGGATCCGATCCCTTAACTGTGCCAGTCGTCGGTTTATCTTTTTCCGTCGCTACAGAATCATCCGGCGCGGTTGGTGGTTGATTGGCTGGCGGTGTCGGTGTACTTGGCTCCGTCACATCGACGGTTATCGTCGAAGTAGTCTTTCCTCCTTTGCCATCATCCACGACTACAATGAAACTATCTGGACCCGTGTATCCCGGGGACGGAGTATAAACCCATTCCCCTGTATCCGGATCGACCGTTACTGTACCATGCTCTGGCCCATCGCCTTTGGTATACGTCAATGGATCTCCATCCGGGTCTGTACCTTTCACGATGCCGTTAACGGGTGTGTCTTTATCCGTCGTTACTTTGTCATCCGGCGCCGTGGGTGGGTTATTGGATGTTACATTGACGGTAATCGTCGCCTCAGCTTCTGCGCATTTGCCGTCATCTGCGATGACTGTGAAGCTATCCTCACCGACAAAGTCAGTCTCCGGCGTATAAGTCCAGGTTCCGTCCGGATTCACTGTGACCGTCCCATGTCCTGGATCTTGGCCTTTGGAATACGTCAACGTATCGCCATCTGGATCCGTTCCCGCTGCTTGTCCTGACACAGGCGTATTTACTCCTGTAGTCTTGGTATCATCAGGCAGGGATGGCGCCTCGTTCAGTTTGTAATCGTTTTGCGGATCGAGCGTCTCAATCGGCGCGTATTCGTTTACAAAATACCAGTTATAGATATCATGATTTTCGTAATTTGGTGATCCCGTCGAGGCGGTAAAACCGGCATAGAAAGGCTTTCCGTCAAATATTGTACCAAGGTCAATGTTACTAACATCTAACACTTTTTTTGAACTTTGCCCGATCCGGTGCAGTACCTAAATGAACCTGAATAATCATGTTCTCACCGTCATAATCGATCCATGTATAA
>NZ_PCZT01000010.1:167344-175223 GCF_002968895.1 Paenibacillus sp. AR247
GTATTTAATGGCAAAGCTCGGTTGAATCCCGTAATACCCTAAGCCGCCTCCATTGGCTAATTGACTGGATGTACCCGTCTGAAGTGTAAAGGTCAATCCGTCGCTTGAACCTTGGGGGCTTGGATTGCTCATTTTGAATGAAAAGGCCGTGCTGAATGAATAATTGTTTTTATCACAAAGCGTATTTTTGTTGAATACAGCTCCGCTTTGTAAAGGGGTTGCTGGTGTCAAACGTATAAAGTTTAATCCTGCGGGAACTTCCGCAGCACCACTTACAGTAAAGTTTTGATTAAACGTATCGCTGGAGAAGCCATCAAATTTATAATTCAGCCAGTGGCTATCTGCAGCAGCAGACACCGTATTTTGATGGTTCAAAGGTAAAATCGGATTACACGAAATGATCAAAGCAGCCAGCAAACTGATTATCGATCTTCTTTTCATTGATATCCTCCATATCTTCCAGTGGGAAGGCTTTGGAGCCGTTCCAAAGTTGGTGCAAATCGATCAGTCCTCAGTCTACAAACAGAGCCATCCAATGATGGACAGCAATACCGCACGCCTTCGCCTCCTTTGCTAGTACAATCTGATCCTCTGAGGGTCTTTTTGCTGTCTCTGATTCACCTTTGTGAAGCTTAGTTATGTAACGTTTAATTGACCAGAGTTTTAATCGGAGCAAGAGGTACCCTTTAATATAACAGCAGGACGCTTTTACCGGATCACGATTGTATTGGTTCAATGGCTTGATTATCTAAGATTCGCCTCCCTTCCTTTATCTATGGTTTTGCTGGTTACCCGAAAGAAAGGTTTGTCCCAGAATACGCGCCTTGGGAGGAAAGGGCTTCCAGGTAACGTTCTTTGGGGAATACGATACGACAACCATTTACATTTGTCCTCATCAAACGTCAAAAACGATAGATTTATACTATAATCTTCAAACCGTTGTCCTACCGGTGGGCATCGGTTTCATTTCAAAGTTATTACTTTGGGTATAACTTTTTTTGAGACTTTATGGACGGGTTTTTTTAAAGGGAAGACTTATGAAAAAGGCCGAAGGGGAGAGGCATTGCCATTAAAAGTAACATCGCATGGAAAGCATAACTTGGCGTTTCCAGGGACAATCTAAGCAGAAAAGGTTGTACTTTCCTAGAAAGGAGCACTCCTGCGATGGCTGAAGAACAGCAGAAACAACCGTCGGGGAAAACGATCGCGGCCATTGCCTCGGTTCCCTTCATCATGACGTTCGGCAATTCCATGCTCATTCCGATCCTACCCCAAATGGAGTCGAAGCTTCATATTTCATCGTTTCAAACAAGCCTGACGATCACCGTGTTCTCATTGGTAGCCGCCTTTTTCATTCCTATCTTGGGGTATTTATCCGACCGCTATTCCCGAAAAGTCGTCATTGTGCCGGCGCTGATTCTGTACGGCATTGTGCCGGCGCTGATTCTGTACGGCATCGGCGGGCTGCTGGCCGGATTTGCGGCAGCTCTGTTCCCCAACGCCGTTCCTCTGGATTATGGTGGGCCGGACGCTTCAAGGCATAGGTGCGGCGGGGACAGCCCCGATTGCCATGGCGCTCACGGGTGATTTGTTCAAGGGATCCCAAGAGAGCAAAGTGCTCGGCCTGGTCGAGGCATCCAACGGTTTCGGCAAGGTCATTTCTCCGATTCTCGGGTCGCTTGTGGCCTTGATCGTATGGTACAGTGTATTTTTCACCTTCCCGGCGGTCGTGATTATTTCGATCACGCTCACATGGCTCCTGATCAAAGAGAAGAAGAAAGAGAAAGAGCCGATGCCGTTCAAGAAATACATTCACGGCCTTGGCAGTGTGTTCAAGCATGAGGGCCGATGGCTGATCCCCGCATACTTGGCCGGCGCGACCTGTTTGTTTGCGCTGTTCGGGATCCTTTTCTACCTGTCCGACATGCTGGAAAAGGAACACAACATCATGGGGGCAGGCAAAGGGCTGGTGCTGGCCATTCCTCTGCTTGTCATGTGCACGACATCCTATGTGACGGGCAGCCAAATCGGGGAAAACAAAAAGCTGATGAAACGGCTCATCGTGATCGGATTTACCCTGATGACGATTGCTTACGTCCTGCTGGCGTTTATCGGGCACTTGACCCTGTTTATCTCGGTGCTGGCCGTCAGCAGTTTAGGAACGGGACTGATCCTGCCGTGTATCAACAGCTTCATCACGAGAGCGGTCGGCAAGGAAAGACGGGGGTTTGTGACTTCGCTGTACGGGTCGGTACGGTTCTTCGGGGTGGCCGTCGGTCCGCCGCTGTTCGGGTGGATGATGGGATGGTCGCGGCCGGGCATGTTTCTGTCCATTGCCGGACTGACGTTTGTGATCGGGCTTCTGGCCCTTTTCCTGATCCGGGTCGATTCCGGGGAAGGCAAGCCGTCCGGAGGCAAACGCGCCAAAGCTTACCGCAACAAGCCGGCGGGCCTCATTCGGCCGTTCGGCGGACGCCAAAAAGCCGGATCTTGATCCGGCTTGTTTATTGGATGGATCCTGTGGTCTCGGTAGAAGGCAGGAGCAAGCTGCTATTTTTTGCTGCGCCAGGCGAACCCGGCCGTCCATCTCCGCTGCGGCTTGCGGCCGAGGATGTAGTTGATTACGCGGGTGGAAATCATTTGGCATCCGATGGCAAAAAGAATGATTCTCCAGTTGACGACATATGCCGCCAGAATAAAGATAACCCCGTTCATCCAGAAAAGGGATGTGCCGGGTTTTATTTTTTTATACTTATATATCACCAAAGCGGTATAGCCGATGCCTCCGTTGGATACCCGCTGCCTCATCAGCATAGCGACGCCTGTACCGAGAATAAGGGAGCCGATCAGGAGATCGAGCCACACATTCAGCAGCGGCGGCCCAACATATACCTCAAAAAAATTGACCGATACGGACGTGGCCGTGATCACGTAAATGGTGCCAATGGCACTGAATATGCCCAAATGATGGGCGGTAAAAATGAGAAAGGCGAAATTGGCAACCCAGAAGCCGAGGCTCATGGGCAGGCCGAACCCGTGGTTCAGCAGCACGGCAATACCGGCACCTCCCCCGGAAGGGATGCTGTGCGGGAATAAAAAAACCGCCATCGCAAAGCCTTGAAGCACCGCTCCCGCTGTAATGAGGGAGACTTTCCTGCCGAGGCGGCGGTAAAACAGGTGCCGGTGGTGCCGGTAACGGCCGGGAATTAACTGTATTTTCAACCCGATCATCCTTTGGAGAATAGTTTGGTGGTCATAAGCTGGTCAAGCCTTACTAAAATGTATGCTTGTCTGCGGACAAGGATGCCAATTCATGCCGGGCGGGCAAGGTATGCGGAACTGTGGTATGTTTACTTTTAAAAGAAAGGGGAGGAAGGCATGGAGCAGGAGAAACATCAGGGGTGGGAACTTGCCACGTTTGCGGGCGGGTGCTTCTGGTGCATGGTGCAGCCCTTTGACGAGCTGCCGGGGATCCATTCGATCGTGTCCGGTTATACCGGGGGCCATACGGAGCATCCGACTTATGAAGAAGTTGGGACCGAAACGACCGGGCACTACGAAGCGGTTCAGATCGCTTTTGACCCCATTGTGTTTCCGTATGAGCGTCTGCTGGACATCTATTGGCAGCTGATCGATCCGACCGATGCGGGCGGGCAGTTTATGGACCGGGGGAACTCTTACCGGACGGCCATTTTTGTACATAGCGGGGAGCAGCGGGCCAAAGCGGAGGCTTCCAAGCGGGAGCTTGCTGCAAGCGGGCGGTTTAAGGGGAACATCGTCACCGAAATTTTGCCCGCGGGGCCGTTCTATCCGGCGGAGGATGAGCACCAGGACTACTATAAAACGCACCGCTACGACTACAACCTCTACCACGAAGGGTCGGGGCGGGGAACGTTTGCCGAAAAGTATTGGCGCAGAAAGCAGGATGATGCCGAGCTGCGCAAAAGGCTGACCCGCCTTCAGTATGAGGTCACGCAGCACGGCGCGGATGAGCCGCCGTATGAGAATGCGTACTGGAATAACGAGCGCGAAGGGATCTACGTGGACGTCGTGAACGGCGATCCGCTGTTCTGCTCGCGGGATCAGTTCGATGCGGGGACCGGCCTTCCGGCATTCACCCGGCCGATCCACGAAGGCTTCCTCCGCCGAAAGGCTGACCTGCGCAGCGGCAAAGCGCGCACCGCTCTCTACGGCCGCTTGTCCGGTTCGTACCTGGGGCACCTGTTTCACGACGGCCCGCCGCCTGCCGGGCAGCATTACCAGGTCAACTCAGCGGCACTGCGCTTTGTGCCGCGGGAGGAGCTGGAGCGCGGGGGGTACGGGAAGTATACGGAGCTGTTTGAGGAAGTGTGAGGTGAGAGAGTAGGGGGAGCAACCTTAAGCCATCCTTTGGGGATGGCCTGGGATATAGTTCGTTAAAGTCCAAACTTCAAGGACGGCCTAAGGGCATGGTTCGTTAAAGTGTAAAGCCACCGGCTGGGTTAAGACGGTTGAAGTTCTGTGCGGAATCTTCTAAAGAAGGTTCGTATATCCTCAACGAGCAGATCCGGAACCTCCATGGCGGCGAAATGTCCGCCGTGTTCAAACTCGGTCCAATGGACGAGGGGATGTTGGCGCTGCGCAAGAGAATATACCGGTAATGCCAAGTCGTAAGGCAGCACGGACACGCCCAATGGTACGGGACACCGAAGAGGCCCCTTCGATTTCGAACTTTCGTAATACAACCGGGCTGATGATCCGGCGGTTCCCGTAAGCCAATAGAGCATCACATTCGTTAGCAGCCGGTCGGCGTCCACCCTGCAGGCAGGATCGGTCCATTCGTAAAACTTCTCGGCGATCCATGCTAGCTGCCCGACCGGCGAGTCCGTGAGGGCATAGGACAAAGTTTGAGGCCTGGTGGATTGAAGCCTCGCATATCCTGCCGGTGCGGACCGGTAACTCTGTGCGCGTTCGAGCCTTTCACGGTCTTCTTTAGACAGTTCACTCGGATCGAAGTCCTCCGCTGGAACGGTATGCAAATAATTCACATGGACGCCGCACACATGCTCACTGTCATATTCGGCCAACAATCGGGAAATGCCTGCGCCCCAATCGCCGCCTTGGGTGCCATAACAGCCGTACCCGAGGCGACTCATCAGCTCCGCCCAAGCCCGGGCAACCCGGCGCATATTCCATCCCTTATCCAGGGTAGGGCCCGAGAACCCGAAGCCTGGGATCGAGGGAATGACCAGATGGAAAGCGTCAGCCGGATCACCACCGTGAGACCGCGGATCAGAGAGAGGCCCGATGAGATCGAGGAACTCGACGATCGAACCCGGCCAACCGTGAGTAAGGATCAGCGGCAGCGCATCTTTCTCCGGGGAACGGATATGCAGGAAATGAACGTTGGCCCCGTCGATGGTTGTAGTAAACTGTGGCAGCCCGTTTAACCGCTTTTCATGCTTGCGCCAATCGTATGAATTGAGCCAGTACTCCGCAAGTTCCTTGAGATAGCCGAGCGGCACGCCGTAATCCCAACCGGCATCCGGCAGTTCGTCAGGCCAACGGATACGGGCGAGACGGTCCTGCAGGTCGTCGAGTGTACTTTGCGCAATTTCGATGCGAAACGGCTGTATTTTGGTGCTGTCCATCCTATTCATAAAAATATGCTCCTCCCCTTCATATGGTTGATAAATCAACGTTGTATGAGGAATATATCATCTGTATTGTTGAGTTGTCAACAAAAATAAAGCGGGCTGGATCACAAAAATACTGCACAAAAATACTGGCACGGACATTGCGTAATTTCGAAGTGGTTACCTCTAGTGCTCCCGCAAAAATAGCTGCACGATTACAACGATTGCAACCTCGTTCTCTCGCCAAAATCACAAAGGGGCAGCCCCTCACGGATGATTCCGTGAAAGACAGCCCCTCGTTTACCACTATCCACAACCTATGCGCAAATCACTTTCCCGCGCCCTGCCACTGCGCAATCACCGCGTTTACATCCGCGGTCAGCACAGCTTTGGCGTCATCCTTGACGTTGCCGCTCTGGCCCTTGTTGTCCAGATGCTTCAGGAAGTCCTGCAGGTGCTTCACGGCCTGGTCCGGCTTGCCGCCGTCCCATTGATGCTGCGCCTGCTTCAGCGCATTGGTCAGCTGCGGCACGAGCCCGCCGCCCAGGTCGCCGGCGGCGCTGTAGCGGTCGATCAGCTGCTGGATGGAGGCCGGGCCGGTCGTCACATGCAGCTGCAGCGTCGTCCGGGACGACTCACCCGAGCCGCCGTAAACGTCGACGGTGACCGTCTGGTCGCCCAGCTTACCGGCCAGGGCCACGTCGACACCAGCCTGCTGCGCATCGACCTTATATTCCTTGCCATCCAGCGTCAGCACGGCCGATCCGCCTGCGGCAAGGCCGCCGCCGGCCGTGAAGGACAGCACCGCGTTGTCGTCCAGCGTATCGCCGTCCTTCACGGCATTACCGTTCACCGTCAGGGCGAAGGCGGGCTCAATCTTGCTGTCCACCGTAACGCCTTTGGACACGTTGCCTGATTTGTCCACAGCCTTGAGCAGGATGCTGTAGTTCTTGCCGTCCTCGATGCCAGGGATGACGGCTTTTTGAATGCCGCGCTTCACTTCGAGAACGTCACCCACTTGCTGGCCGCCGCTCGTCACAGTGACCCGTACTTTGTCCGCGTCCAAATCGTACGGGCCGTCCCAGGTCAGGGTCAGCTGGCCGTCACCGCGGCTGACGAGCACGTTCTCCACGTCGCCCGGCGGCACGTGATCTTCCACCGGTTCCGTCGGCGGGTTCGGTTTCGTAAAGACGGACGGGTCGCCAAAGGTGAATTTGTCGAGATTGTACAGATAGTCCGAACCTTTAAAGAGCAGGAACACGATATGTTTGCCGGTCACCGGTGTCGTCACATCGGTCGAGAACACTTTGAAGTTCTGCCAGCCGCCCGTTCCGGTGACCTTGTTGCTGGCGATGACCGGACCGTTCAGGCTGTCGATGCGCACCTCGACCGTGCCTCCGCTCGTATCGCTGGCCGCATTGACATGGAACTTTGTCGGGCTCGTGTCGCCAAAGTCAACGTAGTTGTACATGGCGTACCCGTTGTTCGGGCCGAAAATGCCGGCCAGATAGGTCTGGCCGCCGCCGCTTTCCGTGCCGAAACCGACGCCGTTCGTCCGGTTTTCAGCTTCCAGCTTGGCGTAAGCATCTCTCGCCGTGCCTTTCATCGTCGTAAAGGTGAACCAATCCAGGTTGCATGGGAAGTCGCTGCCGTCTTTTCCGTGGAAAATGAGGTACACGTCATGCACACCAACCGCGAGTTTATCATCAAGGTTCGCCATGATGTCCACCCATTTATCCCAGCCGCCGAGGGCCGGAATCTCCACTACGCCTGCGGTAGGGCCGTTCAGGGAATCCAGCTTCACCTCGATCGATCCGCCCTGATTGCCGCTGGCGACATGGGCCGTTATGCCGGCGGCGCCGGAGCCGAAATCGATGCCCTTATACGAGGCATAGGCGTTGTTGTGGATCGCGTCGAGGAAACCGCCCTGCGCTTTGCTCAGGCCCTCGCTGCTGTCATAGTTAACGCCCTTGAGCTTGGCGTAAGCGTCAGTGCGGGTCGGGTCGCCGGTGGTGAATTTAAACCAGTTCAGGTTGAACAGGTATTGGTCTTTCGTTTTGGTGAAAACGAGATAGACGTCATGCGTGCCGGTAATGGTAACCGGATTGCCCTGGTCATCCTTGAGCACGGTGACGGCGTCGATGTAGTTGTTCCACCCGCCGGTGCCTTCTACGTTCAGCGTACCGGCTTTCGGTCCGTCAAGTGAATCCAGGTGGACTTCGATGTTGCCGCCGCCGGTTCCGCTGGCCGCTCTCGCGATCAAT
>NZ_PCZT01000010.1:175323-178112 GCF_002968895.1 Paenibacillus sp. AR247
GAAGTTCACGTTTTTATAGGCCGCAAAGTCACCCGCCTCGATGCCGCCCAGCTGCAGCGTTCCTTCCAGCGCACCCTCCAGGATGAAGCCTTGACCGATGTTGTAACGCTCGGCTTCGAGTTTGCTGTACGGGTCCTTTTCCGGATAATGAATCTCGGCATCCTGAGGCTTCAGCGCATTCAGCGCTTCCACGGCTGCAGCGGACGACCAGGACTCGTAAGTGCCGGAGAGCAGCTGTCCCGCCCAGTTGCCATCGACGATATTGTCGGCGTTCCGGTGCGTCCAGGCGAGCTCGGCATTGAAGGAGACCCAGGCGTCAAACTGTGCGCCGAAGTCCTTGTATTTGCTTTCGGTCCGCTCGTCCAGCGCCTTCTGCAGGAAGGACAGGTTGCGGAGCAGGATCGTTTTGCCGCCCTTCAGGTCACCGTTCGGTCCTTCGAAGTTCAGCACGCCCCCGTTATCGACCAAATGGTCTTTGGTAAAAGCCGCCGCCTTGACCGCTTCGTCCAGATAGGAGGTGTCTCCGGTAATGCGGTACAAGCCTACCGCCGCCCCGATGTATGTACCCTGATTGTAGTGCGTCGCGTCCGGGATCGGCCCTTTTTCCTTTTCGATCCGGTCGAACACTTTGCCATTGCCGTCGGTCAGCATCGTTTTGCCCCATTTGAAAATTTGCTTCGCGGCATCCAGATAATGCTGATCCTTGGTGACGTTGTACAGATAGACCGCCGCCTCAGCAGCCGGGAAGTTGATGCAGGCATTTTTGGTGTTATGCTCGCTGTTCAGCCACCAGATGCCGCCGCCGGCGAAGTCTTCGTCCCACTGCGTATTGAATACCCAGTCAAAATGGTACTTTGCCGCGTCCAAATACTTCTGGTCACCGGTAATTTGGTACGCCCGCGCACTGCCCATCGCCCACCACATAATGTCGTCGTTGAAGGGGTTGTTCGTCCAGTTGCTGCCGTATTTGGCTACCGTGCCGGTATACACGTCGTCGATCTGATTGCGCAGCTGCGCCTTCAGCTCGGGATCTGACGTATGGAGATACGAGTCCATCACCAATTCCCACAGCTCGGCTTCCACCCAGAACCCCTGGTGATCCTTGTGATCGGTGCTGCTCCAGAACATATTGGCCGCCGGATCCCAGAACTTGGCGTTAAACGCTTCGATGGCCGTGTCTCCGTCCTTGGCGCTGAACGCATAGGTTGTGCCCGGTCCCCAGACGGTGACGGAGCCGAGGGTGAGGGCGGCCGCCAGCGGCACGCTCAACAGCCGGTTCATGCGGCGATTGCTCTTAGTCATTAAAGTCTCCTCCTTTATGGTGGTTGTGGAACGCTGTAACGATGGATTATATGAACGGTCCCCGCCTGCATCCGGCGTCCGGATTAATAAAAGGCAGGAGTTTTGCAGGAATATACACGCCTGAAGGGCAGAGGGGACCGTTAATCCCGCGACTTGTTACTTGGCTTCCGAAATGACCTTGTTGATCTTATCCGCCATCGTGTTCAGCTCGCTGATCGGCGCTTTGCCCATCAGGACATTCTTCCAGGAAGCTTCGATGAACGGATTCGCTTTGCCTGCCCAGGACGAGAGGAAGCGGACCGGCTGCGTATCAGGCGATTTCAAAATGTGGTCGATGCCTTCGCCGACATCGGCATGGCCCGCCGTCTTCAGCGCTTCAAAGTAAGCGGAAGAGGATGCCTGGTACGCTGCAGGAGCGACCGGCGTTTGCGGAAGGCTTAAAGGAGCTCATGACGTTGGTCAAATCAAAGGTCGGCGGATTCATGTAACCGTTTGCAATAGCGGTTTTGTATTTCTCCACGCCTTCCACGAACTTGTCGCTGATCTCCACTTTGGTCGGATTGAGGATGGAGTCGGCGAACGGAGCGGCGCCCGAGGAGATCGAATAGAGCGACAGATAGAACGGATCAAGCGGAGCGTAATAGCCGAACTGCTGCACACCGCCCTGCTTGCTGGACAGCTTCTCCATAGCTGTGAACAGATCGTTATAAGTCCAACCGATTTTCGGCTCGGTCAGACCGGCGTCCTGGAACGCTTTTTTATATAGAAAATGCCATACGTATTCAGCAGGCCGGGCAGACCGACGAGCTTGCCGTCATAATGCCAGCTGTCCACGACGCCTTTGTAGAAACCGTCCATGAATTCCTTGTCCTGCTCCGCCTGGGACGTCCAGTCGTACAGCAGTCCCTTGGATGCGTTGTCCAGCAGCATATCGTTGCCTGTCATAAAAATGTCCGGAGCCTTCTTGGCGGTCAGCATCCCGTTGACCTTGACGCCGTAATTGTCGAGTGGGGTAGGGATGAGTTTCACCGTAATGTCGGGGTTTTCCTGCTCAAACTGCTTCATGGCCGCCATAATTTTATCGTTCATTTCTTTCGATTCCCAGGTGATCATCGTTACTTCGACCTTCTTGCCGGACGATTCCGAACCGGACGTACCACCCGAATCGGACGTGCCCGCCGAACCGGCGGAATCGGATGACCCGCCACCGCCGCACGCGGCGAGCAGGCTGGAGAACAGGAGTAACGTGAGCATGCCGCTAAACCACTTTTTTGCACCCTTTGTCATAGAAAGACCTCCCTGATATCTCATTTCGAATACATTTAACACCTGTACCTGATATATCATTCCCTTGATCCCACCGCCGGCAGGCACCACCTCCTAACCGCCCGGGGCGGCTGATTTATTTAATGAAGCGGAATTGACGGAGCCAAGCCCCTGCATGAAGAACTTCTGGCCGAAGAAAAAGATGAGCAGCATCGGCAGAA
>NZ_PCZT01000010.1:178212-193435 GCF_002968895.1 Paenibacillus sp. AR247
CGAAAAAAGCAGGCACGATGATCGGCAGCCAGGTGTCATACCAGCCCAGGCTCGTGTAGAGGTTAAAGAGCGGGATCATGCCGACAAAGCCCGGCAGCATCAGGCTGCCCACAAACAGCGAGAACCACAGCTTCCGGCCGGGAAAGCTTAATCGGGCAAGCCCGTAGCCGACCAGCACCGAGCTGGCGACCTGGCCAATCGTGCACACCACCGCGATGAACATCGAGTTGCCGAACGTCTGCCAGAAGTTGATCTCCCGTGTTCCGGTTACGAAGTTGGACCAGTGAAGCTCCCGGGGAAACCACTCGGGCGGGATTTTAAACACGTCATTGTTGCCCTTCAGGGCAATGGTCACCATCCACAGCAGCGGAAACAGCATGGCGATGGCACCGATGGTCAGGATAATAAACCGGATGGTGTCCAGGATGCTGAATTTCCGTCTGGGTTTGCGTGTTGTTGTCCGTACTTCCGTTTGCATCACCATCAGCAGGGAACCTCCTTATTTCGAATTGTCGCTTTCGTAATACACGAACCGGTTCGAGTACCGGTAAGTCAGCGCGGTGAAGATCATGATGATGACGAACAGCACCCAGACCTCCGCGATCGAATAGCCGAACATGCGGCCGTTAAAGGCGTCGTTGTAAATTTTGAAGTTGAGCAGGGATGTGGAGAAGTTCGGGCCGCCGCCGGTCAGAACCTGTACCTGGTTGAATGCCTGGAAGGCGCCGATGATGCCGAGTATAAGCTGAAGGAACAGGATAGGAGTAATCATGGGAATCGTAATGTGCAGGGCCATCCGCCAGCGGACGGCTCCGTCGACTTCGGCCGCCTCGTACAGCTCCTGGGGAACAGACTGCAGACCGCTCAAGAAAATAATGACGCCGGATCCGACCTGCCATAGGCCGATCAGCACGATGGAGGGAAGCGCGGTCGTTTCGCTCGTCAGCCAGGTGCCTTCGGGCAGTCCGAGCAGCCTGAGCAGCGAGTTGGCGAGTCCGTACTGGGGCTGATAGATAAACAGCCACAGCGTGAGTGTCGCGATGGACGGCACGACGGTCGGCAGGTAATAAATCGTGCGGAACCATTTGATGCCGGGCAGGCTTTTATTCAGCAGCATGGCCAGCAAAAGGCCCAGAATCAGCGATAAAGGAACGCTCATGATGACAAAATACAGCGTCGCCCGGACCGAAGGCCAGAAGGCCGGGTCCTCCGTGAACATGTATTTAAAGTTGTCGAAGCCGACAAAACGGGGCTTATCGTAGCCGCTCCATTCCGTTAAGGCGTAATAAATGGACGACAACAGCGGATAGGCGACAAACACGCTGAAGCCAATAATGGAAGGCAGAATAAACAGATAGCCTTTGGCCCAGCCGCGAAGCTTCTTTTTGCTTACCGTCATTTTTCATATACCTCCCTCATTCAGCATCCGGACAGGAACGGTGCGTGTACCCGCCGTTATGTCCCGGCCCTGTGCGTAAAAGTAAGTACGGTGTAACCAACTGCATTCGGAATGCAGGCGATCCGTGGATCGGTCCGTCCTGACTGCACTCCGGCCCCCTGTTTTTTCTCCTTTCTTCAATTTCATCTGCTTCTTTAGGCAAAGTCACGTAAATAAACCGCTTACATTTCTCAATATAATGACATAACAGTATAGTGTCAATATACTAAATTAAGTTTTTTATAACTGTTGTTATATTATTTATTGATTGGATGCACATATCATATGAGGCGAATGGGGAAGAGGCTGAATAAAGCGGTTCGGCGTTCGTCATGGCAGCCGTGTGAATCGGATACGGGATCGTGCCGCAATGGGATATAACCGACAAAACTGGGGTACAGCCGACAAATCTGGGCAGAGGGGCGAGCTCATGTCTTTTATTGCGTGCAGCGAACAAGCGTGGATACCGGATCTGTTTTTTCACTCTAGTCCGGAGAGGAGGAGGCTGCGGTAGAAAAGACATGATATATCATGCTATGTAAAAGACAATGCTGCTCTTGCGCTTATGCGCAAGGGCTTTCGTTTTGTTCGCGGTGCGCCGCGCCTGCCGGACTCATATTCACTGTCGAAATTTGCTGCTAAAACAGGGCTTCAAACCTCTGGTTTTGTCCCGATCTTAGTTACAAAGCTCCTATCCAATCGTGAAATATAATTTTATATTGTTAGTGAATATTTAATTTTATTTTACATTAACCTGACAAAATTTTACGAAGAGAGGGGAGATGGCTTTACACGCTACCGCTATACTTTGCTGTCGAGGCGTTCTATGAAGGACCCGAATTCTGTCAGATCGAATGGGAGGCAAGGATGGAATGATAAGAAAACGGACGAGGAGCCTATGGGCGTCGCTGCTGGCCGGCACGCTGGTTCTGACCCTGGCTCTGCCCGGCGGGCGGCCCGTGCTGGCGGCGGAAGCCGGCGCACAGGCCGCGGCAGCCGGAAGCATCGTCGACGAGCGGCAGGTCCAGATCGGACCGGGCGCGGTCTATACCTGGAAGGACATGAAGCTGGACCGCGGGCTGGAGAAGCTGCACATGGTGGAGTTCGATCCGTCCAATCCGGCTCTGGCGCTTGAGCCCGGCATGACGGATGGCAAAGTATACGGCATGCAGCCGGTCAGCAAAATGGCTGCGGATATCGACAAAGCGGGGAATCGGGTGATCGCCGGGATCAACGGGGACTTTTATGATATGTCCTCCGGCGTCCCGCTCGGTTACTTCATGGGCAGCGGAAAAATTCTGACGAGTCCGCCCAATGACTGGTACGCGTTTGGCATCAAGGAGGACGGCACGACGATATATGGACCGAGTCCGAAGCTTACGCGGACGCTGGAGATCGATGGACAGAAGACTGAGCTGACGTCCATCAACCGGACGCGGGGCAATAACGATCTCGTATTGTACACACCCGACTTCTACGGCACGACCATGACCAACGATTTAGGAGACGAAGTTGTTCTAGACGTCGTGAAGGGAGAGGTCAAGAGCGGGGAGACGCTGGCGCTGAAGGTAGCCGACGTCCATAAAGACAAAGGCAGCACGCCGATAGCCCCGGGGCAGGTCATCCTGTCGGCTTCTGGCAGCCAGCGCGCAGTGCTCGCCGGCCTTAAGGCAGGCGATACGGCATCGGTCTCCTTCAGCCTCGAACCGGCCTGGAGCGACGTGAGGATGGCCATCGGCGGTTCCGCGCTGCTCGTCAAGGACGGGGCGGCGCAGCCGAACACCGACCCGGCGGCCCATCCGCGCACGGCGATCGGTACGAAAGCGGACGGCTCCGTCGTCATGCTGGAAATCGACGGGCGCCAGCCGGGCTTCAGCGAAGGCGTGACGCTGGCTGAGCTGGGGCAGATCATGGAGGAAATGGGCGTCGTGAACGCCATCAACCTGGACGGCGGCGGCTCTTCGACATTTATCGCCCGCATGCCGGGCGACACCAGCCGTACGCTGCTGAACTCCCCCTCGGACGGCGGGGAGCGCAAGACCGCCAACGGGCTGCTGCTTGTAAACAAGGCGGCGGAAGGGCTGGTGGACAAGCTGGTCGTGAAGCCGCAGCTGGCGAGGGTGCTGGCCGGCTCGACGGCGGCCTTTAAGGCGGCCGGCGTCGATGCCAACATGCATCCGGCCGTGATGGACGGCACGCCGGAGTGGAGCGTCAGCCCGGTGATCGGAACGATCGACGGCAGCGGCGTCTTTACGGCGGGTTCCACGCCCGGACAGGCGGATATTGCCGTCAATTCCGGCGGCGCAAGCGGAGTCGGCAAAGTCGAGGTAGTCGATACGCTAACCGAGCTGAAATTTGGCGATCAGCTGCGCAGCTTCCCGCCGGGCCAGTCGGAGACGCTGAAGGTGACGGCGCTCCGCGACGGTCAGGTGGTGCAGGCCGACAACCGCCTGCTGACATGGCGCGTCGAGGGGCCGATCGGCTCGATCGACGAAGCCGGCGTCTTTACCGCTGCGGAAGGCAATGAGCTGAGCGGCAAAATTGTGGTGAGCTACAAGGGAGTGGAAGCTCAGATGGATGTGACCATCGGCCAGCCTCCGGTGGTGCTGGAGGATTTCGAAAACGGCCTGGACAAGTACCTGCCGTCGGCCGGCGCGCAGTTTAAAACGTCCAAGGTGAGCATCGAGACGAATGAAGATTTGGTCCGTTTCGGCAGCGGTTCGCTGAAGCTGGAGTATGATTTTACCGGCACACCGGGAACTTCGGGCGCCTACCTGCAGAGCAAGACGGAGGCGGAGGCCATTCAAATCCCGGGTTATCCGGAGAAGATCAGCATGTGGGTGTACGGGGACGGCAAAACCCACTGGCTGCGTGCACAGCTGCGCGACAGCAAGTACGATACCGCTCGACTTTACCGACCAGAATATCGGCATTGATTGGACCGGGTGGAAGTACCTGGAGGCAGAAGTGCCCAAAGGCCGGACGCTTCCGCTGATCATGGACATGCCGGTGCGCTACATGGAAACTTCATCCGCTAAAAAGGATGCCGGGGCGATCTACGTCGATCAGATCCGGGCCTTGTACGGTCCGAATCAGGACGATATGGAGCCGCCGGTCCTGAAGGACTTCTCACCGGCGGACGGAGAGACGATCCGCAGCAACCAGCCGGTGATCAAGGTGTACGGCGAAGACGCGGGATATGATCCGGCGCAGCATCCGGGCACGACGCTGATCGATCCGGACTCGATCCGGTTTGACCTGGACGGCCAGCGCGTGCAGCACACG
This sequence comes from Paenibacillus sp. AR247, assembly GCF_002968895.1. Classification (NCBI taxonomy): domain Bacteria; kingdom Bacillati; phylum Bacillota; class Bacilli; order Caryophanales; family Paenibacillaceae; genus Paenibacillus; species Paenibacillus sp. AR247. The sequence goes on from NZ_PCZT01000010.1 coordinate 182,936, forward strand.
CTGTATCCGCCGGAAGGCCGGATTTATTACACCCCGGCGACGCCGCTGGCGGACGGGCTGCATCAGGTCAAGGTGTCGGTGACAGACCTGGCCGGCAACCGGACGACCGAGGCGTGGACCTTCAACGTGGACACGGGCGGCTCGAAGCTGACGTATGACACGCCGAAGGAATTGTACGGGGGCCGTACCTACACGGTTGATATCAAAGGGGTGAAGGCCTCCGGTTTGCAGGGAGGACAGCTCCGGCTTGCTTTTGACCTGAGCAAGGTGGAGAAGCTCAAATTTATTCCGGGCGGCAAGCTGGATGCGACCCAGGCAAGCGCAGTCATCGGCGAGGACGGTACGGCCGCGCTGACCTTCAGCCGGTTGGACCAAGCGGGGCTGACCGACAGCGATTTGATCGGACAAATCAGCTTTGACGTGAAAAAGGCGCCGCCGGAACGAACGAAATCCGGTTCGAGTCCGGTAACGTTACCTTTGCCGGTACAGGCAGCGTGGTGTATCCCTTCTTTGGGCTGCCGCTGAAATCGGATATCAAGAGCGCCCTGTCGCTGTCCTGGAACGAGAACGGCAACATCCAGGGCTACGAAACGGTCTTTTCGGTCAAAGACGAGTCGGGGAAGCCGGTAGAAGGCGCGCAGATCACCGCGGACGGCAGTCCGGTCGGAACGACCGATGCACAGGGCGAGCTGAGCACCAAGCTGCTGACGGCTGAGGTCAAGACGAATCAGGTGCAGGCGATGAAGGGAGACCAGTACAGCCCAGTGGCGGAGTTTAAGGTGTCGCCGCTGTCCGGTACCGAAACGCCGTACAACATCAACGTGGGCATGGGCGAGGATCCGGCCGCATCCCGCGGATTCATCTGGCACACGAGCCCGGCGGTGGAACAGACCGTGGTTGAAGTGGTGAAAAAAGCGGATTTTACCGGGTTTGACCAGCCGAATGCGGTGAAAACGGAAGGAACAAGCTATCTGTACCAGACACTCGATCTGGGTGCGGTCCGTGTACATAAGGCGACGGTGAGCGGCCTTGAGCCGGGCACCGAATACGTGTACCGCGTCGGTGACGGAAGCGGCCATTACAGCCCGCAGGGCACGTTCAGGACAGCTGAGGCTGACGGCGATCATACCAAGTTCCTGTATTTCGCCGACTCCCAGGCGGGAGACTTGGCAGGGTTCAAGCTGTGGGGCAGCACGGTCAAGAAGGCGGTGGAAGATTCGCCGGACGCCGAGTTTATGGTCCATGTCGGCGACATGGTCGACAAAGGCTTCAACGAGCAGGAATGGAAGTGGTGGTTCAGCGAAGCGCAGGAGGCGTTCCTGAACACGACGCTGGTCGGCGCGATCGGCAACCATGAGGTGATGGGAACGAAGGAAAACAACGATTTCCTGGCCCATTTCAACCAGCCGGGCAACGGTGTGCCAAGCCTGGCGGGAAGCAATTTTCCTTTGATTACAAAAATATTCATTTTGTCGTCCTGAACAGCGAATACCAGTATGAGGAGCAGAAGGACTGGCTCGATCAGGACCTGTCCAGGACGGATAAAAAATGGAAGATCGCCATCTTCCACCGCGGCCCGTACGGCAGCATTTACGATACGGCCGACATCCGGCGGCTGTGGGCGCCGGTGCTTGAGCGGCATCGGGTCGATCTCGTCCTGAACGGTCATGATCATATTTACCTGCGGACCTTCCCGATGATGAACAACGAGATCGTCCCGGACGGGCAGGGGACGACCTATGTCGTGGCCGGCTCGACCGGACCGAAGTTCTACTCGCTGACCAAGCGGGACTGGCAGCGGATTACCGACGATGAAGCGACGCAAATGTACGCTTCGGTCGAGGTAGACGGCGACAGCCTGAACTTTGTGACGAAGACGGTCGGCGGACGAACCGTCGACGAGTTTACGCTGTCGAAGCAGACGGAGGCTCCGGCTCCGGAATCGGTCGAGATCGAGCAGCAGGACGTGAAGCTGGCCGTAGGCGAAACCCGGCAGCTGACCGCCAAGGTGAAGCCGGATGGAGCGGACCCCGGCGTCACGTGGTCCGTCTATAGCGCCGAGCCGACCGGGGAGGGCGGCAAAGTGGTGACGGTATCGCCGGAAGGCCGGTTGACGGCGGCCGGCACGGGAACGGCCGTCATCCGGGCGGCAAGCACGGTGAACCCGGATCTGTTCGCGGAGACGATCGTCACCGTGAATCCGGCGCCGGAAGGCGAACCGGAATCGTTATCGCTGACGGGCAAAGTAGTGCTGAAGGAAGGGGAGACCGATCAGACGGTAACGGAAGCGGTCTACGCAGACGGCACGCGCATCCAGGTGCTGGAAGGTGTAACCTTCAGCAGCAGCCATGAGGACGTCGCTTCGGTGAGCGAACAGGGCGTAGTGACTGCGCTGGCCGAAGGGAAGACGGTGATATCGGCCGCTTACGGATCGTTGTCGGCCGAGTATGAACTTACCGTTCAAGCTCCGGAGCAGCCGGGAGGGGGAGATGGTGACAATCCTGGCGGAGGCGACCCGGGTAACGGCGGGGGAGATAATCCAGGCGGAGGCGATCCGGGTAATGGCGGGGGAGATCACCCTGGCGGAGGCGACCCGGGTAACGGCGGGGGAAATAACCCTGGCGGAGGTGACCCAGGCAACGGTGGAGGAAATAACGGTGGGAATTCAGGCAACAGTGGAGGGAACTCTTCTGCACCGGTGCAGCCGCCGGTGACTCCACCCGCCCTGCCGGATCCGAAGCCGGGCCAAGGCGGCAAATGGAAGCTGAACGCCGCGCAGCTGACGGTGATTCTGGTGAAAGGCGGAGCCGTATTGGACACCGATCAGCCGTTCAACGAGCTGATTCTGCCGGGCAGCGCCGCCTCGCTGCTCCAGGGACAGCCGCTGACGGTGAACGCGGCTGACCTGAAGCTGACGCTGCCCGCAGGCATCCTGCAGGCGGCCAGCGGCAAGGTGCCCGCCGATCAGCTCGAAGGCAGCACGATTCGGCTGGCGGCATCCCGCGCCTCGGAGACGGAGGCCGCAGAGCGGGTGGCGAAGGCCGGGCAGGCGGAAGGCGCGGTGCTCCGCGCAGGAAGCAGCCTCTTTACCCTCAACCTGAGCCTCATAACGAAGGATGGCCAGGTTCACCCGATCACGGCGCTGCAGCAGCCGATAACGCTGGAGCTCCCCATGGCTTCGGGGCTGGATGCCAAGCTGTCTGGGCTGTATGGCCTGAACAGCCAAGGCGTGCTCACGTATATCGGCGGAACGGCAGCAGGCGGCAAGCTGAAAGCCGAAGTGAGTTCCCTGGATGCCGCTTACGCCGTTCTGGAGTACACCAAAAGCTTCGCCGATACGAGCGGACACTGGGCTTCCAGCGTGATCCGGGAGCTGGCGGCGAAGCATCTCATCGACGGCGTCGGCGGCGGCAGCTTCGCGCCGGATCAGCCGGTGACCCGCGCCGAAATGGCGGCGATGCTGGTCCGCCTGCTGCACCTGAAGGGCGACGGCAGCGCGCCCTTCAGCGACGTGCCTTCCGCGGCATGGTACGCGGAAGCCGTATCCGCCGCCGCCAAGGCGGGCATCGTCCAAGGCGTCAGCGGCGCAAGCTTCGCGCCGGACGCCTTGATCAAGCGCCAGGAAGCGGCGGCCATGATCGTCCGCGCCTACCGGGCCGCGGGCGGAACCGCCGCAGCCGGCGGGGTAACGGCGCCGTTCACGGACGTCGCCGGTTCGCCGGCCTGGGCGCAGGAAGCCGTCCGGTCTGCGTACGCCGCCGGACTGATTCAAGGGCAGGGGCCTGGCCGGTTTCATCCGGACGGCCAGGCCACCCGGGCCGAAACGGCCCAGATCTTGTACAACGTTCTGACCAAGCTGGGGCAAGGCGGGCAAATTAAATAACGATCCGGTAATTTACGATCCACCCAGTTAGAAGATCCAGCAACAAGAAGACCGGCGGGGAACAGCTTGGTGAGCTGACCCTTCCGGTCTCTTTTGCCATCATCCGTATTATAGCTGGTGGAACACTTTCATTGCGCATTCATTCCCTTGATCCGTGCTCCGTTCCGTGAAGCTTATTGCCAATTTAGTCCATATACATCATTTTTAAGGAAGCGGAGAAAGATTCCGCTTCTTTTTTGGTATCCAGATGTGGTATCGTTATGTATTACGACGTAAAAGAACGGCTTGTGGTGACTTGGATGAAAAGTACACAGGTTTCGTGATTAAAGAATATAGGATTAAAGGAAAAGGAGCATATATGAACTTTAAAGATTTGAAGCTTGACCCGAATATTTTAAAAGCGCTGGCCAAACAGAACTATACCGAGCCGACGCCGATTCAGGCACAATCCATTCCTGCCGTGCTGGCCGGACGGGATCTCTTGGGCTGCGCCCAGACGGGAACCGGCAAGACCGCCGCATTTTCCCTGCCCATCATACAGCTGTTGAGCCGGGAGCCCCGCAAACCGGGGGCGGGCCGCAGGGTCCGCGCGCTTATTTTGACGCCGACGAGAGAGCTGGCCATTCAGATTATGGATAACGTGAAGGCGTACAGCCAGTATACCGATTTGCGTGCGGTGGTCATTGTAGGCGGCGTTCCGCAAAAGCCGCAGGAACGGGCGCTGCAGCAGGGCGCGGATATCGTGATCGCCACGCCGGGCCGGCTCATCGACCTGATTCATCAGAAGCACATCGATCTGCAGCATATTCAAATGCTCGTGCTGGATGAAGCCGACCGGATGCTGGACATGGGCTTTATCCATGATGTGAAGCGGATCATCGCCGTCATGCCGAAGCGGAAGCAAACGCTGTTCTTTTCGGCGACGATGCCTCCGGAAATCAACGGTTTGATCCAAACGCTGCTCGTCAATCCGGTAAAAGTGGAAGTGACGCCGGTCTCCTCAACGGCCGAGCGGATCGAGCAGTCGGTTTATTTGCTGGCGGCAGGAAGCAAACTGCAGATGCTCAACCAGCTGCTGCAGGATCCGTCGATCGAGTCGGCCCTGGTGTTTACCCGCACCAAACGGGGAGCCGACCGGGTGGCTCGCGCGCTGAAGAAGGCGAATATTACGGCGGAGGCGATCCATGGCGACAAATCGCAAAACAGCCGGCAGAACGCCCTGAACCATTTCAAAAACGGGACGACGCGCATTTTGGTGGCGACCGACATTGCTGCCAGGGGGATCGATATTGACGAGCTTCCGTATGTCATTAACTTTAATCTGCCGAATATCCCGGAGACGTACGTTCACCGTATCGGCCGCACGGGCCGGGCGGGGATGAGCGGGTCTGCAATCTCTTTCTGCGAAGCAGACGAGCTGCCGTACCTGAAGGACATCGAAAAGCTGATCGGCAAGGCCATTCCCGAAGTGAAGGGGCATAACTATCCGATGGAGCCCCAAGCGGCAGCGGCAAATCGCCCATTGGGGAATTCCACGGCAAACCGGCCGGGTAAGACGCAAGCTGGCCATTCCCGCAAGCCGCAGGCTGGAGATTCCCGTAAAGGGCGGACGGACGATGGGCAGCAGCGGGGCAAACCGAAGCAGGATCGTGCCCCAAAGGCGGCGGTGAGCGGTGCCCGCAAACCTGATCGGAACGCGAACAGCAGCCTGAAGCGTGATGCGGGAGGCCATGCGAAGGGAAATGCGAACGACAAGTCCAAGGGGCATGGAAATGGAAATTCCAATGGACGCACGAACCGCAGACCGAAACCAAGCGGGGCGGACCCTAGAAATAAGGTAAGTTCGTCTCATTAACATGGAGATTAGACGTTTTACGCGTTGACCGCAGATGATCTGTGATCTGTGACCCACAGGAAGGACACGTTGCCCGTGACCCTCCTGTGGGTTATTTGTATTTTCCATAAAAGAAGGAGTCTGAGGGAGGGGTTCAGTGGACGGGGCGCTACAGCTGCTCTTCATGGTGGATGATTGGAGGATAACAGCAGTGTGGCTTTAAGTTTGATCTATCATGGCTGCTCCTGTAAATGAGCGTAATACTGCTGCTCGGTGCCGACAGAAAACGCATTGATCGTTTTTTCTTCTTTCGTACCGTCCGGACGCGGGATCGTATCCGTGCCCATGTGCTGGCCTTGAATCATTCCCATCCCCACTTCAGTCCGTTGACCTTGATCATCTGCATAAAAAAATGTCATCCCGCCGGCTGTCGGTGCGCTTGACGTCTTCAAAACTCCGTTTTTCGGAATGCGGTTTACAATGGCGTCTCCCTCTTTCGGGAGCTCGGGATAACCCTTTTGATTGTAAATGACCGCTACCCATCCTGTGTACCCGGCAGGCAGCACATAAGTATGATTTTCCTGCCCATTCAGACCCCTCGTCCCAATCACAATGGCAGCAACCACAATGACGGCAAACACGGCAATGAATACCTTATATACTCTAATCAGACCTTTCAAATCTTCACCGCCTTTGATTCGTTCATTAAGGTACTTACATTATATTACAACAGCTTTCCATAATCCTCCCACATTTCGTGCTCACCAAATCATGCAGTTCATCTATCGATTTCCTCTAAAAATTCCTCCAAAAACATTATAATGATGCTAAGAGAACATTTTGGAGGATACCGGGTCTCTTTTCCTGAGAGGACGAAGAACACGATGCTGCTGGAAGCGGCGAATTTGACAGCCGGAGGAAATAGGACAAGTTTAGCGGATATAGAAAGGGTGCAGGGATGATGATGAACCAAGAGGATTTGCTTGCCCGCAAAAGCAGCTGCAGGTTGAAGCGGGTTCGTGCTGAAGAATGAACCTGATGCCATTGCTGGCAGCAGCCGGTAAGCCCGTAATCGTAGGGAGCGCTGCGCTAGGTTTAATGGCTTGGAGAGACTTGGATGTGACGGTGGTCTGCTCCAAACTGGATATGGCTGCGGTCTCTGGAATTGCTTTGCAGCTGATGTCCAATCCGGGAGTACGGGAGATGAAATTTATTAACGATACGGGCCAATGGAACACCGATCCGGCTTACCCAGACGGTTATTTTCTTGGATTGACCTACGGGTCCGCAAACGGCCACCGGTGGGAGCTGGATATCTGGTTTGTAGACGAGCCTGACAAACAGCCTGATTTGCTGCATATTCAGACGATGCCCGCACGCCTTACTCCTGCCAAGACCGCTGCTATTTTAAGCATCAAAACCGAATGGGCAAAGCGGGCCGAATATGGAAATCAAGTGAAAAGCTTCGATATTTATTCGGCCGTATTGGATGATGATGTGAGTACACCCGCTGAATTCCAGCAATGGCTGCAGAGCCGCAGCGATGATCTTCATTAAAAACTGAGAGCTCATGCACACATTGGATCCGTCAGGTTTGGCAGTCAGCGTGCATCAGTCCGGTGTGTTCCACAGGTCAGCCTGCAAGGACGGCTTTCAGGTGGACGGCGTTTTGCGGCTGTTCCTTCTTCATGGATTGGCGCATGAACCCGTTCGGCCGTACGATGACAGCCCCAGTGGGGGTGCGACAGTTTTTGATCCTCGGACTCATTTTTGTGGTATTAAGTGCACTATATACAACCATAATTGTATTAAGTGTGTCTGCTCTCGGAAGGATGGTACGGCGGACGGCATGGATCCGTCGTTTGGGCCGACTTAGCGGAAAAGTTGTAGGAGCGCTGTATATCGGACTAGGTTTAAAGGTCGCATTCCAAAGGCAGTAACGAACCCATCGCCCGCTAACTGCATACACTATAGATGGGGGATATGGCGGCAGGTGGCTTCTCATCCATGAAATCGGTCGTTTGCGAAATGGTCGTTAGCGGATTTGACATTCCCAACTGTGTTTAGTATCATTGCAGTATATTCATTTTGTGATTTTTCTGGTTACAGTTTGTATATACTTAAAGATGGGCGGTGGAATGATGAGATTCGAAGTTAGCGATTGGGTCCAAGGGAAGACGGTAGACGGTGAGTTTATTCACGGATACATTGAGACGGTGGACGCTCAGAAAGGCATCGCGAGAGTACGCGTCGTTCAGTCCGACAACGAGGAAGCGGTTGGACGCGTGATCGGTGTACGTGAATCCTGGCTGAGATCGCTGCCGGTCAACCCGCTTGCAGATAAGAACAACGTCGAAAGCCTGATTGACATAGCATTGGCTACCTATGACGAAGCCTGGTTTAACGAATTGACAGACCGCCTGAACGGTACCAAGCGCAAGAACAGCAAGAATGGCGATGGGATCCGGTTGAACGGCCGGCCCAATAATCGTCTCGGTCTGTTCGAGAAAAAGTAAACGGCAGGCCTCGGCAGAGGCACCTCATACCATACAACAGCATGATAAATGCGCAGCTTCTGCTTTTCCGTTACAAGGATTGTAAGCGCAAAAAAAACGGCAGGGATTCAGCTTACAGCTGACCTGCCGTTTTCCATTATCACTCGCCATTACCCCATTTCTGCTTGGCCAAAAAGTGTGAGATTCCTTCTGAGATATCGCCGGGTGCTTCTAAGGGAGAAAGGTGGCCGGTCTGGGGAATGATGTGCAGCTCTGCATGTGGTATGCGCGGCAGCAGCTCGCTTTTTAGTGTTTCCAACCGGTCTACTGGGTCAGATTCCCCGGCTAGCACAAGGGTGGGAACATGGATGTTGTTCACTTCTGCGGATATATCCTCAAGCATTGCGGCTTCAGGCCATGCCGCACGGGCTAAAGGTGCGCTCCTTTGCATATCCTCAAGCACCATTTCGCGGATATGTTCTTCAAGAGGAAGCAGGGCGATATTGCCCAAAGCGATTTCCGCTCCTTCACGCGAATCATAAAAATGAACCATGGCATTTCTCATTTCTTGCGGCATATCTTGAGGTGTCGGGGGAGATGGTGCAACTAAGACCAAAGCTTCTAAACCGGCCGGATGACGTGAAGCCAACAATTGCGCCGTTTTAGCGCCCATAGAATGACCCACGAGCACATAACGCTTTAAACCAAGTGCTTGGATCAGCGCATGCGCATCATCGGCCAAATCCTGAATGGTATAAGATGAAGCTGACTTATCTGAGTCTCCCCATCCGCGGTGGTCATAGGTTATACAAAGGTAATCCTCCTTAAGAACGTCAACAATTTTAGTCCAGGTTCGTGCTGACCCGCCGTAAAAGTGCAAAAACACAAGTGCCGTATCTCCTTGTCCCTGCTGCTCCACATGAAGTTCAACGCCGTTAACATGATAATTCATATGATCCACTCCCATTAATAGTATCAGTAACAGTTACTGTTACATATACTAAAATAACGATTCATCCTTAAGAAGTCAAGTTGATGCTTTGATTCATTATTTTAAGTTTGATTTGCTTTTCAAAAATCAATACACTAAACATAAGCTTTAACCGGAAAGAAGGACCTTGCAAAAATGGGAAATCGAAGCCAACAGTTCTCTGTAGCAGTTCATATTTTATGCTTTCTTGAATTTAATAAAAAAGGCCGGACCACGTCCGAATTGCTTGCCATGAGTGTGAACGCCAATCCGGCGGTGATTAGAAGAATCATGAGAAAGCTTACGAAAGCCGGTCTTATTACATCGACTCTTGGAACGAATGCCGCGATAAGCCTGGCCAAAAAGGCGGATCAAATCACGCTGCTGGATGTATACCGTGCTACGATGGAAGATAACCAGGAGATCTTTATGATTCACCGGGATACCAACCCGACTTGTCCGGTAGGAAGTAAAATGCCGTATTTATTAGACGGAGTTTACACGAAAGTCCAAACGACGATGGAGAACGAATTGTCGGGCATTACGATTGATTCTATGGTGAAGAGTGGAATCATAGGAATTGAAAGTTAACATGAAAAAGACCGGATTTCCTTACTTAAGGAATCCGGTCTTTGTTTTATATTGAGCACCGTGGACGGCAAGCTTATGGAAACATTATTGTTATCCTTTCAAACCGGTAGTGCTAATGCCTTCGACGATGTATTTTTGGAAAATGAAAAACACGATCACGACCGGCAGAAGCGACAGTGTGGCCATAGCGAACATACCGCCCCAGTTGTTCAGCGATTCGCCGTCCAGGAACAGCTTCAGCGCGAGGGATACCGGGAATTTCTCCGGGCTGTTCAAATAGATGAGCGGATTGATGAAGTCGTCCCATCTCCAGTAAAAAGAGAAAATCGCGCTGGTGATCAAGGCCGGTCCGATGAGCGGCAGGACCACCCGGTAGAACACGCCGTATTTGCTGCAGCCGTCGATTTTCGCGGCTTCGTCCAGCTCGCCCGGAATGGTGCGGATAAACTGCATGATCAGAAAGATGAAAAACGGCGTGCCGAAGAAATGCGGGACGATGAGCGGCTTGAAGGAAGAGAGCCAGCCGAACTTGGCGAACATGACGTACTGCGGTACGAGGACAACGTCCTGGGGCAGCATCATCGTGGCCATCATGGCGGCGAACCAGAACTTCTGGCCGAAAAATTTCGTCCGCGCCAGCCCGAAGGCCACGAGAGCCGAAGAGGTGACGGCACCGATCGTCGACAGAATGACGATGATGAAGGAATTTTTGAAAAAGGTCGCAAAC
>NZ_PCZT01000010.1:193535-199313 GCF_002968895.1 Paenibacillus sp. AR247
TGAGCAGCATCACCCAGGCGAGCGCCGAAGCGTAGCCCATCTCAAAGTGCGAGAACGCCTTGCGGTACAGGTACAGCGAATAGAGCAGCGTCTGGTCGAGCGGACCGCCTTCCCCGCGGGAAATAATGTAGGCCGGCGTAAACGTCATAAATGCCGAGATCGTCTGCAGCGTCAGGTTGAACAGGATGATCGGGCTCAGCATCGGCAGCGTGATGTTGAAGAACCGTCGGATGGCATTGGCGCCGTCCACGCCCGCTGCCTCATAGTAGTCTTTCGGTATATTTTTCAGCCCCGCCAGGAAAATGATCATCGACGAGCCGAACTGCCACGTGGACAGGGCGATCAAGGTCCACAGCGCGGTGCTCGGATTGCCGATCCACGAGGTCGAGGTGTGGATGCCGATCAGGTTCAGGAAGGAATTCACCAGCCCCTGATCCCCGAAGATCTGCTGCCACATGATCGACACCGCGACGCTGCCGCCGATCAGGGACGGCAGGTAGAAGGCGGAGCGGTACAGCCCCACCGCTTTCGTAGCCACGTTCAGGATCATGGCGACGAACAGGGCAAAGATCAGACGGAGCGGCACGCTGGCCAGCACATACGTAAAGGTGACCTGAAACGATTTGCCGATTTTATCGTCTTCCATGAACATTCGCTTGTAGTTGTCCAGGCCGAGCCAGTTCGGCGCCTCCATCAGGTTGTAGTCGGTGAAGGAATAGTACAGCGAAGACAGCACCGGATACAGCGTAAAGATCAGAAAGCCCAGCACGAACGGAGACGTGAATACGTAACCGGTGAGGTGCTCGTTATCCCGCAGCCTTTTCATTATCGTCAACCCCTAAGCTTACAAAATTGGATACGTACGGTATTGAGAGCGAAAGTAGCCCATTGTTGAAGAAACTACGGCTTTTCCTCTGGAACTAGAGAGTTTATAGGGCACGTTCTCTCATCTAAGCCAAAAGGAAGGAGCCGAACCCGACCGGGGCCCGGCTCCTTCAGGCAGTATGAGGATTCCCCTTCAGGTTATTTCTGGCTGCGGGCCAGGATGGCATTGGCCTCTTTACGGAACTCCGCCGCCGCCTGGTCGATCGGAATTTTCTTGAACAGAATCTTTTCGCTCAAATCCCGCAGAAGCTTCTCGACTTCCACCGATCCGATCGGGTTCGGCGGGTCAGCGGGGCTGCTGTTCGATTCGGCCCAGGTGACATAATCAAAGATTTTCGCTTCGTTCTCAGTCAGGATCGGCTTCAGCGCATCCTTCACTTTGGAGGATACCGGCACCCCGCGTTCGCCCTTGATCAGCTTGTTGGCTTCGATGTCGTTGATGAAGAAGCTGATGAACTTGGCCGCTCTTCCTTCTGCTTGGACGATTCCGCGATGGAGGGTTGGACCAGCCGATGCCGGAGATGGAGTGGCCGAGAACGATTTCGTCCTCTTCGGCGACGCCCTTCTTCTGCGCTTCTTTATCGAGGGAGAGGATGTAGCCCTTGTCATACCATTGCTGATATCGCGTGAAATAATCGATAAAAGCCTGGTCGTCGGCATAGCCGATCGTTTTGCCGTCGTCGCTGTACATTTTCTGGCCGATCGTTCTCAGGTAATACGGGAAGAACACCTCGTGATGATAGGCGAATCCACCGATCTGGAAGCCTTTGGCCTTGGCTTGCTCCCCAAGCTTGCCCATATCGTCCCAGGTCCAGTCTTTGGACGGGATGTCGATGCCGTTCTTCTTCATCGTCTCGACGTCGAAGGTCGTCTGCAGGGCGTTGACCCCGAGGTTCATGGCGACGAGCTTGCCGTCGACCTCTCCGCCCTTCAGGGCGTTCTCGCTGACGTCGGCGACATTCAGCGTGCCGCTGTCAGTAAACGGCTTCAGGTCGGCCAGCTGGTTGCGGCTGGCGTACTGGCTCAAATACGAAATGTCCATCTGGATGATGTCCGGCAGCCCGCCGGCGACGGCTTGCGGCGCGAGCTTCTTCCAATAGTCGTCGAACGGCGCGTATTCGGGCTCGATCGTGACGTTTGGATGCTGCTTCTCGTACATTTCGATCACTTTCAGGGTGTAATCATGTCTGGATTGGCCGCCCCACCAGGCGATGCGAAGCTTGACCGGATCTTTGCTCTCGCCGGCCGATGTAGTCGTCGCAGGCGCGGCGTCGCCTCCGCTGGCCGATTTGTCGCTGCTGCCCCCGGCGGAACAGCCGATCAGGCCGGTGATTAAGGAAAAAAGAAGAACGGCGCTTAACGCTTTTCTCATGTCATTTCCTCCCCCATAGGATTAACGGTAGATTGGTGTGCTTTATCTGATACTGCTTACATTTCCAATTATCAACGCTTGCGGCGATCTGGGTAAGGAAAAAAACCGACCTGTTTGTTTAAAAAGCAGAGATGCCGCCCGTCAGCTTCCGGATATACTCCGACGGCGTGCAGCCCATCTGTTTTTTGAACACCTGGCTGAAATACTGCGGGTTGTCGCCGAAGCCGAGCTGCTCGGCCATCTCGAATATTTTGGCATCGGGGTTTTCGGCCATCAGCTCGGTCGCCCGCTGGATACGGATGCGCATGACGTAGTTGGAGAACTTCTCGCCGGTCTCCTTTTTGAACAGCTTGCCTAGATAGTCGGCGTTCATGTACAGCATTTCGTGCGCGACGAGGTTCAGCGACAGGGAGGCGTTGCCGATCTGCTCCTCTACGATGTCAATCACCTTCCGCACGATGGCGTTGTATTTGAACGCGTTCCGTTCGTAGTTGCGCCCGGTCATATCCCGGACCGTCTCCTCCAGGAACGACTGAATCGCCTGCAGCGAGCCCATGTCGGCAATCTCGGAGATCCGCTTGTAGGCCTCCGCCATCCGTTCCGGTCCGTCCAGGCGCACCAGCGCGGCATACATCGAAATCGCGTACGACTTCGTCATTTCGATGCTGAGCTGGGCCCGCTTGAGCTCGGCGATGAACTCGGCCAGGGCAAGCGCCGCCTCCTCGCGGTCACCCGAGCGAACGGGCAGCATCAGGCGCTCTTCGTCAAAGGCGAACTCGCTGACGCCGCCGTCGGGCACAAACGTGTCCTTCCGTGTAATGATCCCGCTCTCGTCCAGATAGAAGCGGTAGTTCAGGCACTGCAGCGTTTCGCGGTACAGCTTCCGCGCGGACGTGATCGGACCGGGATCGCTGACGGCGACGGTCACGTTCATTTTGTAATACAGCCGGAAGGTTCGGCAGATGTCCTGCAGCCGGCTGTGAAGCAGCTCCTGGTCCTCCGGATCGGAGATGAGGATCAGTGCGTGGTCGCCCAGCGTCGTGCTCATCAGCGTCGTTTGCAGCAAATCCTCGGCAATATTTTTGACGGCAAATTGGTGCTCGTAATCGGCTTCGCCCTCAATATGGCAGAGCAGCAGCCGGACGGGACGTCCGAAGTCGCAGGGAAGCAGGCTGCGGTATTCCTCGAGATCACGCCGTCCGTAGGTTTTATTGGTGACGAACTCGCGGAGGACCTGTTCTTTGACATGGGGGATGACTTTCTCAAAGCGGCGTTTCATGTCCAGAGTAAAGGCTTCCCGCCGGCGCTCCTGATCCAGCTCGGCCGTCACTTCCTTCAGCGCCTCGGCGATTTTGGTCTCGTCGGTCGGCTTGAGCAGGTAATGCTTGACCCCGTACTGCATGGCCCGGTTGGCGTATTCGAACTCCCCGAATCCGGACAGCAGCACAAATTTGACGTTCGGGTGGGTGGCATAAGTCTGGGCGACGAGCCCTAGACCGTCGAGTCCGGGCATCCGGATATCGCTGATAACGATGTCCGGCGGATCGGCTGCGATCAGGTCGTAAGCCTGCAATCCGTTCTGGGCCGTTCCCGACAGCTCTGTCCCGAAGGCCTGCCAGTCGACCATTTGCGAAATGCCGTCCAATATGATGCGTTCATCATCCACCAATAGCACTTTATACATGCTCGGATCCCTCCATTTCTTTCGGTAACCTGATATGAATGCGGGTCCCCTGACCCGGGGCACTGTCGATGAAGAGCCCGTAATTCTCACCGAACGCAAAGCGGATTCGCTCGTCGATGTTGAGCAGGCCGATGCCATTCCCCGCCGTGGTCAGTCTGCCTTCCCGCAGCAGCTCAAGCGTATCTGACGCCATGCCCGGGCCGTCGTCTTCGACGATGAGGATAAACGCGTCCGCTTCCTCCCGGCTGGTCAAGGAAATGGTGCACGTGCCAACGGAAGGCTCCAGCGCATAATGAATCGCGTTTTCGAGCAGGGGCTGGAGCGTCAGCTTCGGAATTTTCCGGAAGTGCTCCCGTTCGGAAACGTCCATGTGGAAGGACAGTCGCTCTTCAAAGCGGAATTTCTGGATCGTGATATAATGCTGCACCATTTCCAGCTCCTCCTTCAGCGTCAGAATTGGCTCCTTCAGGCTGACCGAATTGCGGAGCAGAAACGCCAGCGCCTGCACCATTTGCGAAATTTGCGTCTGCTTGTTGATTTTGGCCATCCAGTTGATGGACTCCAGCGTGTTGTCAAAAAATGCGGGTTGATCTGCGCCTGCAGCGCCTTGAACTCGGTCTCCTTGATCAGGAGGCGGCTGGCGTAATTTTCAGTGATCAGGTCGTTGATCCTCTCCACCATAAGGCGGAACGTCCGGTGCAGCAGGCCGAGTTCGTCCATCGCGGGCGGCTCCTGATCGCCGGCAAGAATGTTCGCTTCGGCGAAGTTCCCCTTCTCTGCGAGCTTCATGCGGGCGATCAGATTCTCGATCGGGCGGGTCAACCCCCGGGAGAAGCGGATGCCCCACAGAATAGCGAAGGCAAATATCAGAATGAAGACGCCGATAACGATTTCCTTGATCAGGACGATCTGCTTGAAAATTTGGTTGAACGGGGTCACGTTCAAATAGGTCCACCCGGTTGCAGTGGAACGGTTGTAGGCGACAAAGTACGTTTTTCCCTGAACTTCCTTGATAAAATATCCGGTCTCGGATGTGATGGAGCTCTGGATGAGGGCGGGATCGAAATGCGGCTGCGAGGGATAAATGACGTCTGGCCCGGAGGTCACGATGAGGTCGCCTTCCCCGGCGCCAAGCTCGTGCACGATCCGCTCCATGTTGATCCGCATGAAAATGGTGCCGATATCCTGCAGGTCGAACATGGTGCCCGAGTAGGAACGGATTTGACGGGCCAGGATCAGGGCCGGATCGGATGCGTCGGGGAAGGTCCAGCGCGCCTGGCCTTCGGCGTTATCCGCCAGCCTGAGGATTACGTCCCGCTTTCCGGCCTGGATGGGAACCAGGCTGCCGACATCCTGCTGGGCCCCGGCCGCATCGATCATGTGGATCGAGTAGAGGGAGGGCTCGGAACCGACATAGGTGAGGAGCCTGTCGACCATGTGCTTGCGCAAGGTCAGGCGGTCGTAATCGGAGTCGCTTGTGGCGATGGATTTGAGCTGGGACTGAATCTGCGTGTCGGTGATGATGCTGAAGGACAGCTGCTCGAGGCGTTCCAGCTCTTTCTCAATCGCAGAAGACGACAGGTACAGTACGCGCGAGGACTTCACGTACAGCTGCTCGTCGTACACCGAGAAGGCGTACTGCTGCACGATCAGGGCAAAGGCAAAGGTCATGGCAACGATAAATAGCGATCAGGATGGACAGCTTGTTCTTGATTTTCTATATGCCTGAAACGGACTCTTCCAAGTCTGCACGGCTACTCCCTCCGCCCGCCTAGGCGGGATTTTTGTACAACATTATGTCATCGCTTTGGAAACGCTGTCAACAGGCAGGAGAGGC
>NZ_PCZT01000010.1:199413-220137 GCF_002968895.1 Paenibacillus sp. AR247
CAAATATGTCGATCCGACATATAATATATATCGAAGCGACATATTTTACGGAGGTGAGAGGGGTGTACGAATTGTTCGTTCTGGGCGAGCTGATGACAGGTGAGAAGCACGGATATATGCTCCAGGACGTCTTGAATAACGCGGTGGGGCTTGGCCGTAAGATCAGCTCCGGCACGCTGTACCCGCTTCTGTCGCGGATGACGGAGGCCGGGTGGATTCATCTGCGGATCGAAGAAGAGACGAAGGGCGGGCGAACCCGGAAAATATACGCGATTACCGATGCCGGCCGGCAGCGTTTTGAAGAGCTGATGAAGGAGACGCTTGAGCCGAACCCAGAAGCAGAGGCCGCGCTGATTTTTAGGTTCAAAATGGTGTATTTCGGCTACGTGACCAAGGAGGTCCGCCTGGCCTGTCTGGAGGATTACCTGCAGATCATCCGAAGAAGCCGGGAGTATGTGTCCCGGTTTGAGGCGTATCTGCAATCTCAGCAGCCGGAACCTGCCAAGCAGCGGAAACAGCTGCTCCGGATGTTTGATTACCGCAAACGGCTGGGAGAGGCGGATGAAGCCTGGATCACGGCAGAGATCGAGCGGATCCAGGCCGAGGAAGATTGATGGAAATGTCGTGAAAGATGACGATCAGGAATATCGCCATAGGGATTGAACCAGCACTATGATTCCAGAAGATTTGGAGCTCATGAAACCACTTTAATTTATGGTTAGGGAGGAATTCATCCATGGAAAGGCTCTGGACGAGGTCTTTTATTCAAATCACGGCCGGCATGCTGGTGCTGTTCACCGGGTTTTATCTGCTGCTGCCGACGATGCCGCTCTTTATCAAGGAGATGGGCGGGGACGAATCCCAAGTCGGGCTCGTGACCGGCGTATTCACGCTGAGCGCCGTCCTGTTTCGACCCATTGTCGGCGGGCTGCTCGACCGTTACGGCCGAAGGCCCTTTATGATTTGGGGATTACTGTTCTTCGTATTATCCATGTATCTGTATGACTGGGTTGGCGGGATCGCCGTTCTTCTCGGACTGCGGATTCTTCATGGAGCCAGCTGGGCGCTCTCTACCACGGCGGTCAGCACATCGGTCACCGACATCATTCCCGTCCAGCGGCGCGGTGAAGGCATGGGCTGGTTTGGCCTGGCGATGACGATCGCCATGGCGGTCGGACCGATGCTCGGGACCTGGGTGCACCAGAGCGGCTCATTTCACGATTTGTTTCTGCTGGCGACCGGCTTGTCCGCCGCGGCCTTCATTCTCGTCTTTCTGACCCGGATTCCGTTTCAGGTCAAGGCGGAGCGGCGGAAAATCGTCTTTTTTGAAAAATCGGTGCTTCCCGTCACCTCGTCGCTGTTTTTCCTGTCGGCGGCTTACGGCGGGATTACAACGTTTTTGCCGCTCTTTGCCGAATCGGTCCGGGTGAACGCCGGCACCTTCTTTCTCGTCTACGCCCTGGCGCTGACGCTGGCGCGGCCGGTGGCCGGCAAGCTGGCCGACCGGCTCGGCGAAGCTTACGTGATCGTGCCGGCGCTGGCCGTTACGGCGGCGGGGCTGCTCGTCCTTGCCTTCGCCGGCGGGCTTGCGGGCGTCATCACCGCCGCCGTGCTGTACGGCATCGGCTTCGGCTCGGCTCAGCCGGCCATGCAGGCGGTGAACCTGCGGCTTGCCGATCCGGAGCGGCGGGGCGCGGCCAGCGCTTCGTACATGACCGCCTTCGACCTCGGCATCGGCCTGGGTTCCATCCTGCTGGGCTGGGTGTCGCAGTATACGGGGTACAATACGCTGTTCGGCGTCTGCGCAGGGTCCGTCGCCGTATCGGCGCTGATCTTTCTGGCGTTCGTCCGCAAACCGCTGGCGAAGCGGCAGGTGGAGCAGACGGCCGTGGAGTAATAACTTACGGCTTAGCAGCGCACCCTGTTTTTTAACCAAAAAGAAAGGAATATTGGATGTAATCGCTTCCCTGAGAGGTTTATAATGGAAAAAAGCCGCGTCTCCGTCATATGGGCCTAGCTAAGGAGGCACGGCAAAACTTTTTTCGAAAAGAGGGATTCGAATGTCCAAAGGTCAGTTACAGTGGATTATTCCCGACGGGTACATTCCACCGACGAGCAGCGGCCAGCTGGAAAGCCACGAATCGATTTGCGTGCTGAACTTAAGCGGAGAAGAAGTGACGGTGACGGTCAACGCCTTTTTCGAAGACCGGGAACCGCTCCTGGGCATGACGGCGACTGTGGGGGGGCAGCGGACGCATCATATCCGCACGGCCCATCTGAACGTGGAAGGGAAGTACATACCGAAAGGGGTTCCTTATGCCATGGAGGTCACCGGCAGCGCGCCGATTTTTGTGCAGTACAGCCGGCTGGATTCTACGCAGGCCGAGAACGCGCTGATGAGCGTCATGGCCTATCCGGTGAAGGAGTAAAACTGCGCCGGGAGGGAGCACGGGTGCTGTTCGAGGTAAAGGGCTTTAAATAAGCCGGCAGCCATGCCCTGGCCACTTCTTAGAAGAGGCTGGGGTATTTATGTTACATTTAGGGGACTCACGCCTTGGAATGAAATCTATACTGTGTTAATGTTTTTCCCCATAAAAAAGTGATCAGCATAACCACTAAGGCTGTTACAAGAAAAACGGAAAAGTAGCGTAGCTCGAATCATAATTAGGAAGCAGGAAGGAACAAACATTATTCATCGTATGAACAATAACTGCCGCAATGATATTTTTATCTGTGTTTTTATAGACCCAAACAATCAAAACCCGTAATAAGACGGAGCTTGCACATTGCCATACGATCCACATTGCAGAATGGTCCGTTTGAAGATGCGGAATGACGTGCCATACTTGCCAAATGACCCCTAGCATTACACTAGCAGTCCATGCGTTCCATCGATTTTCAAGCTTGTCATATACATATCCTTGCCAACCAATCTCTTCACATAGCCCAGGAACAATAAAAAGCAAAAACAAACCAACGACTGTTAGAGGAGAAAATGACAGTGGGGGTACGGACGGTAGCAGGCTCTTCATAACTCCGTAAGAAATAACCATGATCAGCGGCATGGAAAGAAAAACCGGAATATACCAGCTTTTGCGCTCTATTTTAATGCGAAGTATTTTCCTGCATAAATCTTTAACACCTTGAGTTCGATCTTTCTGATAAACCAGGATAAAAGCAGCAATCATAGGACATACAAACATCAAAGCGCTGATGGGGAGGTTGATCGGTATGTCCTTTTGTATGGTGGCCGCCATACCTAATAACCAAAACGGAATAGATAAGACAAAAACCAAACCAAAATAGATCCAAATTGAAGGAGAAGAATGATGAGATGTGAAATTTTTCATAAAGAATATTACCTCATTACGTTATTGTGACTTGCCGGCCATTCAGGGCCGGGCCTTTTCGGGCAGCATTAAAGCTTGCCGCACAGACGAATTGCGGATCATCCGCAGCTTTCCGCGGTATGGCTCTACAATCTGCATAATTTCCGGCTTTTCCTTTTTCGCGTGCCGGTAGTTCCATTGGTACATTTTGCGGAGCATGCTGAACGTCTGCTTGTAGTTCCCCTGCGCAAGCCCCAGCTTTTGCACAGTAAAACGCTTCAGTATGCGGTAATTGCGGACCCAGATCGGCGTATCGACGTAAACGATCAGGTCCGCGTCCGCGAAGCTCCGCTGCACCCACTGATAATGGACGCCCTCGATTATCCACCGGTCCTGCTCGAGAATGCCGTTCAGGATGCGGTCTCTTTCCTCGAAGCTGTTCTTCACGTCTCCATGGTCCGTGCGCCTCCACACCATATTATCCAATTCATAATAAGGGATGCCCAATTGGTCGGACAATGCTCTTGCCAAAGTCGATTTGCCGCTGCCGACCGAGCCGATAATGCGAATTTTGTCCGGTGTCTTCGCACTGTGCGGTCTATAAACTGCCATGATCCTCGCCTCCCGTTAACGATAAATTCGATTCTCCGGAAGGGAGATCCTGCCTGATCAGTCCAACATTTCGATCCACCGGGTAACTAGGCTAGTATCTATTCTTCTTCAGGAATTTGAACAATAATATAGTTTGGTTTTGCGTTATTTGATTCCACTTCCGTTTCCTTGTAAACAACATCGTTCCAATTGTCCTTATGAATCAAGCTATAGCCGGTCGATCCGATATGCGGCATCCAACGGAAGGCGGCGAATGTGGAGTCTTTAACGGAAGGCCGTGTTCCAATTTCGTTGGTTATCGTTCCGTTAATAAAATACAGCTGCTTTTGAGTACTTGCTGTATTGGTGATTAGACCTTGCCATTTCAAATAAGCGGTATGACCAGAAATTTCAAAATAACTGATGGCATTGTTGTTTTTTTCGAAAAATTGATCGTGCACTTTTTCAGGAAAATAATACTGGATACTTGAAGTCTCGTAAGTGGGAGTATTTATTTTAGGCAGCAGTGACACTCTTGGAAGATTGATCGCTGCATTCCTTGCAACGCTTAACTCATCACTCTTGAGATCACTGGCTAAATATGAGCTTGCCTTTGCGATGTATACTGTCTGAATGGATGGATTCCAGGTAACAGAGCCGCCCATGGTTTCAGTGACAAATCGCAGGGGGATCATCGTTTTTCCATCATAGATAAACGGAGCCGTGTTTAACTTCACAGCTTTTCCGTTTTTCAGGGCGGTTGTTTTGTTGATGGTAAGCAATAGATTGGTATCCTTGCCTTTTGCGGTCACTTGTTTTGCAGCATGATTCCATTGGAAAGTTAGATTATCTAACGCTTTAGCTTCAGTGAAGCTAATAAATATTTGGTTGTTTTTTATAAGGACATCTTTTGGTGCCAGATCTTGATTATTGATGATGACATGAGTTCCACTATTGGTTCTGGCTGCTGCTGTACCGATGCTGTGATCCGGAAGCATGAAAGCTGCTGCACAGAGAAATGAAATCGAGGCCATGGTGATTTTCTTCATCATTCGTCCCTCCTGTTTAGATATTCCTATATATAGACGTCCTAAAAACGAGAAAGTATGACTTCATTACATCTTAACCAGCGCCCCACAAAGACCGAGGTCATGGCCTCAACCAGCCCCGTTTTCCAGTGCACTTACCAGAAAATTTACCGGACAGCCCATCGATCAGAGTTGATGATAAATCTACCCGGCAAATCACCGCTTGACCTTCACATGATGTGAGGGATTACACTTGCGTTACATCGATGAACCGGCTGTATGGCCGATAAAAAGGAGTGACGATAAATGCATATCAGCGAGCTGTCCCGCGCGACGGGCGTCAGCCTGCGCTCACTGCGGTATTACGAGGAGAAGGAGCTGCTTCATCCCGTCCGGCTGGATAACGGATACCGGGAGTACAGCTTGTCCGATGTTGAGCGAGTCCGGATCATTCAGCTGTACTTCAGCCTTGGACTAAGCGCCAAAGAAATCAGCGATGCCTATCCGTGCGCGGGATCGGAGGAGGTTCGGCGGGAATGTTTGCCCGGAGCAATCCGGGTGGGGGAAGCCAAGCTGGCGGAGATTGGGGAGCGGATCGACACGCTTCGAAAAGCGGAAGACCATTTGCGGGAATGCCTGACCGCTTGGAGACGTCAACTGAAGGAAGGAGGCGATCACTGATGAGCAGCAAGCGGGTAGTGCTGGTCACCGGAGGGAATCGCGGTATCGGCAAAGAAATCGCCAGACAGTTGGCGAACAAAGGGCTGCATGTGATCATCGGCTGCAGGAGCGAAGAGAGGGGGTGGCAAGCCGTTTCCGAACTGCGCTCGGAAGGGCTTGAGCTGGAGGTCCAGGCAGTGGATCTGCAAGATCCGGGAAGCATTGATGCGATGATGGATCGAATCCGGCAGGAGCACGGCAGGCTGGACGTCCTTGTTAACAACGCGGGCATCATTCTGGATCGGGGCGTATCCGTCCTGGACGTGGAGGAGGATGTGATGACAGAAACGCTGGAGACCAACTTCTTCGGCGCGCTGCGCATGATCCAGGCGGTGGTGCCGCTGATGAAGGAGCAAGGGTACGGGCGGATCGTCAACATGTCGTCCGGTCTCGGTTCCTTTGAGGTAATGCAGGGTCTCCTCGGACTTAAGGGTTCTTCCTCCGCTTACCGGATTTCCAAAACGATGCTGAATGCGCTGACGGTGCTGGTGGACCAGGAAACCGCGGCATACGGCATTCAAACGAATGCAGTCTGCCCCTGCAGAGTGCGGACCGATATGGGCGGGTCGGACGCTCCGCCACTCGGTGGCGGAGGGGGCCGATACGGCCGTGTGGCTGGCCCCTGCGGGAGAGGACGGCCCCAGCGGTGGATATTTCCGGGAACGGCGGGCTATTGCCTGGTGAACGGAGAGAGTTTCCCAAAAATGAATAGCCAGGGGTTACTCCCTGGCCTGCTTTGTAAGAAAGTACAAAAACCAAACGGCATGGTTCTGCTCATCGGCGGCTGCCCTGAGGAAGGCCTGCTTCACGGCCGGATCGGATGCCCGTTCGGCGGCTTCATGGTAGAAGTCCACCGTGTTCTGTTCATCCTTGAAGGCAAAGTGGAGGCCATCCCGGTAGACGGAGGGACAGGGCTCATTGATGACAGGTGCCGGCTGTCTTCCGGTCAGGGACGTGTACAGCCCGGCAAACGTTTGATAGTGTCTGATTTCGTCTTTACGGATCTCCATGATCTGTGTGCGTTCTTCTTCGCTTGGCGCCGCACCCGCCAGCCGTTCATAGCAGGCGATGGCGGAGTATTCTCCGTTGATGGCTTTCTCGAGATCGGCGATGGATGAGGCCGGAGCCCGATAGTCCCACGTATAGTAATACATCCTTGGTGTATCTCCCTTCGCAAATATAGGCTTTTCTTCACCCTATTCAGCTTCTTGGGCAAATGTCATTCATTTAGGAAAAAATAGTTGGGAGGGACAAAGATAAGCCGCTACCCATAAACGCAACCCATAAAATGGTTATTTTTTTTTGAAATACCCGTTGACACCCCATCCTGGAAGCGCTATTATAGACCCATCTTAATCAAGTTATTGCACCAAAACGGGAACGTTCCCAAAATTTCCATCGGTTTGATCCGGTCATTCGGCTTCCTGTTGGATCCTTTCCCGTCCACATGAACTCTGACGAAGCAAAGCTGGGAGAGGCATTTCCTCCATTTTGGGAACGTTCCCAAAATGGAGTTGGCAGCGGGTGATTGGAGGGCCGTGACGGAAACTTGTCAAGACGGGAACCTCATAGAGGCTGTATGGACAGCTCTAAGACGGGGGACAGACAACCAACTGCTAGTGCCGTGAATCTTTCCGGTAAAGAAATGGCGGCTTCTGCCAAACAAGTCCTTTTCTTGGACCTAGGCTGTCTGGTAAAATGGGAACGTTCCCAAAAATGGCATTCGTGCTGTATCTTGCCATCGATTCCGCATCAGCGGGATAGGCAAGTGAAGGGGCCGAAACATGGGAAACGATACATGGAGAGAGTGATAACAGTGGGTCCAACCATTCACGATGTCGCCAGATTGGCAGGAACAAGCAAAAGCACCGTGTCCCGTTACCTGAACGGGCAGCAGGTTAAAAAGCAACGCAGGAAGCGCTGGATAAAGCCATCAAGGAGCTGAATTTCCACCGCAACGCCAATGCCCGCAGGCTGGTGCTTGACCGGACGAACAGCATCGCTGTCGTCGTCGACAACATTTCGAATATTTTCTATTCCGGCATCATCCGGGGCATTGAGGGAGTAGCCAATCTGAAGGGATACAATTGCACCTTCCTGAGCTGGACTTCCAACTATGCCGAAGAAATATCTTTTCTCAACCTTCTGTACGAAGGGCAGGTCGACGGAGTGATCCTGGTGAGCTTCCAAAAGCGCAAAGATGAAGACCTGGAGAGAATCAGGGACTCGCAGTATCCGATCGCACTGATCGGGGATCACGGCGGCAAGGACGGCATCTTCGCGGTCGACGTGGACAATGCGGCGGGGGTCTACGATATCGTCGGATACTTGCACAGCCTGGGCCACCGGGAGATCGCATACATTTCCGGACCGCAGCATGCCGCAGCGAACCAGCACCGTTTTAACGGTATTTGCAGGCGATGGAAACGCTTGGGTTAACCTACCGTCCGGAATGGGTAGTGGAGTCGGACTGGAGCAGCCAAGGCGGATATCAGGCCATGCAGCAGCTGCTGGAGCGCAAAGGCTTCTCGGCCGTTATCGGCTCCAACGACGAAGCGGCAACCGGGGCGCTGCGGGCCATCCAGGAGCACGGGCTGAACGTGCCCAAGCAGATGTCGGTCGTCGGGTATGACGACATTTCGATCTCGGAATGGGTGTACCCGTCGCTGACGACGGTGCGCCAGCCCTTTGAAGCCATCGGCCGAAAAGCGGCGGAAGGATTGTTTCAGCAAATTGAAGGCGTCCAGGACAAGAGCGAGGAAGCGATCCATCTGCTGAAGCCGAAGCTCATCGTCCGGGACTCTTGCGGAACCAAGTAAAGTGTAAAAAGGGGTGAATACGATGGGCTCCAAGGTCAACAGGTCATTTTACGGTTACATCTTTGTGGCGCCTTTCTTCATCGGCTTTGCCGTATTCGGGCTGATGCCGATTCTGTACACGCTCTACCTCAGCTTCATGAAATGGGACGGATTTTCGGATCCGGTCTATGTGGGGCTGGCGAATTATTCACGCCTGCTGCACGACAGCTTCTTTTATCAGACGATAGGCAACACGCTTATTATCTGGATTCTATCCAATGTTCCCCAGCTCATCTTATCGGTGCTGCTCGCGCTGGTGCTGAACGAGCGCTTTATCCGGGGCAAGCATTTCTTCCGGGCGGTCTATTTCTTTCCTCACATCATTACGCCGGTCACACTGGGGGTCATCTTCTCCCTCATGTTCGACTGGCAGACCGGGACGATCAACAAGCTGCTCATGAGTCTGGGGATCATTCACGATCCGGTCAACTGGTTTAACAGCCCATGGTGGTCCAGAATCATCGCATCGGGGGTCATCTGCTGGCAGTACTTCGGGTTTAACATGATCGTCTTTATCGCCGGACTTCAGGGCATTCCGAGAGAAGTGTATGAAGCCGCGGAAGTGGATGGGGCGAGCAAAAAGCAGACGGCACTGCACATTACGCTGCCGCTGCTCCGCCCGGTATTCCTGTTTGTGTTCATTACGTCGGTCATCGGCGGCCTGCAGCTGTTTGATGCGCCGCTCATGCTCGGAGACGGGCCGGGCAACTCTTCCAGAACGATGGTCATGTACTTATATGAAACTTCCAGAACGATGGTCATGTACTTATATGAAACGGCTTTCAAAAACTTTGATTACAGCTACGGGGCGGCGGTCGCCTACGGAATTTTCTTTGTGGTCATGTTCTTTACGGCCATTACGGCCAAAGCGTCGAAGCTGAAGGATTAAGGAGGTCCACCTTCATGGCTAAAATACTTACCCGAGGCATTCTGTACCTCTTTCTCATCGCCGTGGCGGCGACATGCCTGCTGCCCTTCTACAGCATGATCATAACGTCGACCCATGCCAACTCGGATATCGCGCGCAGGCTGCTGCTTATTCCGGGAGACCAGTTCCTCGACAACTACGCGAGGCTGAAGGACACAGTCAACATTTGGCGGGGCTTCGGGAACACCGTCCTGATCACCGTTACATCGACGATCATTAACGTGTACTTTGCGGCACTGGCCGGATACGGCTTCTCGAAATACAACTTTAAGTACAAAAATGTACTGTTCCTGTTTGTGCTCGGTACGATGATGATTCCGGGCCAGCTCGGCATCATCGGTTTTTTCAAGCTGATGGATTCGCTGAACATGCTGAATACGTACTGGCCGCTCATTTTGCCATCGATCCACAACGCCTTCGGGATTTTCCTGATGAGGCAATTTGCGGATTCCTCGGTGCCGACGGAAATCATTGAATCGGGACGGATGGACGGGTATGGCGAGTGGCAGATTTTCAACCGGATCGTGCTGCCGATCATGAGTCCGGGGCTTGCGACGCTGGGGATCTTCGCTTTTATCGGCAAATGGAACGATTTTCTCACGCCGATGATCGTCCTCTTCGACAACAACCTGCAGACGCTGCCGGTCATGATCGCGAGCTTGAAGTCCCAGTTTACATCAGACTTTGGCGCGCAGTATGTGGGCATCGTGATTGCGGTCGTGCCGATCCTCGTCTTCTTCTCGTTCATGTCCAAACGGATTATCGACGGCGTGGCGGCGGGAGCGGTCAAAGGCTGACCGGTCGGAGCAGGCTATCCACGCCGATTTGACTTTCAGACTCCAGGGAAAGAGGTGATGACTGGGAAACGGCGCAGTGACCGCCATGATAACACAGTCAGCTGAAAGCGTTCTACAAATTGCGGGCACATGTTACGCATGCACTTCAATCACGACCAAAAGGGGAGATCGGTTTTGAAAACGAAGAAATGGCTGATGATGGTGCTGTCCGTCCTGCTGGTCGGCAGCATGCTGGCCGGATGCGGAAGCAAAGCTTCGGACAGCAGCAGTACGGCAAGCGGAGACGACTCCGGCAAAGCCGCCGAATCCGGCGAGCTCAAGGGCCACTTGGTCATCTGGACGTTCTTTGACCAGGTGAAGGACATGGCCGACCAGTTTCAGGCGAAAAATCCCGGCGTCACGGTAGACGTCAAAATGTTCCCGGGCGACCAATACCAGACGAAGCTGCTGACCGCGCTGCAGTCCGGCCGTGATGTTCCCGATATTTTCGACCTGGAGCGCGGGTATATCGGCAAATTCATCGATTCGAAGTTTTTGACGGACCTGTCGGCGATGGGCGCCGAGGATCTGGTGAAAGATTATATCCCTTACGTTCAAGAGCTGGGACGCTCCCAGGACGGCAAGCTGCGGGCGATTTCCGACCACTCTTCTCCGGGCGGCTTCTGGTATCTGCGCGATACAGCCAAGAAGTACCTTGGTACGGATGATCCCGACAAGGTCAGCGATATGGTCAGCTCGTGGGACAAAATCATTGAGCTCGGCAAAAAGGTGGCAGCGGACAGCGGCGGCAAAGTGCATCTGATCCAAAACGCCGGCGACCTGTTCGATATTGAAGCCTACAACACCCAGCCGTGGGTGAAGGACGGCAAGCTGAACATCGATCCGAAATGGCAGACGATCTATCAGACGCAACTGGATATCCGTAAAAACAACGTGGACGCCAAGCTTCCGTTCATGTCGGCGGGCTGGGGCAACGCGCTGAACGACGGCAGCGTCGTGCTGACTTCGATGCCGGCATGGGCCGGGTTTATGGTCGATAACAAGGACGACAAGGCCAAAGGCAAGTACGGTGTAGCCAAAACGCCGGAAGGCTTCTACTCTGGCGGAACGTACCGCGGCATCTACGAAAAATCCAAGAACAAGGATCTGGCGTATGAGTTCATCAAATATATCGCCGGGGAAGAGTGGCAGCAGCACAACCTGGAGAAAACGGGCAACATGCCGGGTAACGGCAAAGTGTACGAGGCCAACCTGGATACGTACAAATCTCCGCTGTTCGGCGACGAAAATGTCCTGAAGCCTTATTACGAAACCGTCGTGAAAATCCCGGCAACGAAACCGGATAAATACGGCGAAGACATCATGAGCAAGTGGAGAAAGGTTGCAGGCGACGGTGTCACCAACAACCGCAGCTTTGACGACGTCGTGACAGACTTTAAAAAAGAAGTGAAGAACGCTTTCCCTGAGCTGAATGTGGACTGATCGCCCGGTCAGGGGCAGAAACGACAGATAAATAGACGCGGCTGCTGTTCGGATGAGAAGAGGAGCAGCCGCTCCATTTTTGGAAGGAGAAAGGCCCGATGAGCAGCATACATGATTATATCAGCGAACTACGGATCATCGACGGACACGAGCATTTGGCAACTCCGCAGATCAGACAAAGAGAGCAGCAGGATTTTTTTCTCCCTGATGCATTACCTTGATTCCGACTTCATTACGGCGGGGATGCAGCGAGGTGCTTTAAGCGGCCGGCTGCGCAGCGACGAAGAAAAAGCGGCCACCTTCTTGCAGTATTGGCAGCGCGCGAATAACACCACGTACGCGAACATGTTCCGGACGGCCATGAAGGACCTGTACGGCTTTGAAGATTGGACGGTCCAAGGCATTCTGGAGGTTAATGATAAAGTTAAGGCGGCGACGAATAACCCGGACTGGTACCGGGAGGTGCTGTACGAACGCTCAAAAATTGACCTGGCGTTCACGCTGATCCAAACCACGCAATTGGATTACGAATTGTTCCGGCCGATCATGTTTATGGATTTTACCTTTAAACTTCGAACACTCAAGGATATTCACGACGTGGAGAACGCCGCAGGGGTGCATGTGCATTCGTTCCCGGGCTATCTCGAAGCAGTGGATGCCTTATTGCATAGATACAAACAGGAAGGAATGGTCGCAACGAAGCTGGGCCATGCGTATTGGCGGAGCCTCGCCAGCACCAAGCCGACGTTCCACGAAGCGGAGATCGTCTTCAACCGGCTGCTGGGCTATACGCTGCAAGACGGGCTGTCGAAGGAAGAGACGATGGCGCTGCAGGACTACCTCATTCATTTCATCATCCAGCGTTCCATCGCCTATGAGCTGCCGATCCAGATTCACACCGGCCATCATGAATCGAGCGTGTCCGGCAACGGCAACATCCTGACCAACTCGAACGCGGAGCTGCTGCTGCCGCTGCTGGCGCAGTACCGGGACGCCAAATTCGTCCTGCTGCACTGCGGTTTTCCTTACCATCAATCGTACCTCAGCATCGCGAAAAATTATCCGAACGTTTACACCGACTTTACCTGGGTGCATATCATCTCGCCGACGATCGGCAAGCAGATTTTGCATCAAATGATCGAGATGGTGCCACAGTCGAAGATCCAGGGATTCGGCGGCGACTACAACCATATCGAAGGAACCTACGCGCACCTGAAGCTTGTACGGAACCTAGTGGGCGACGTGTTAACCGAGAAAGTTCAGGAAGGCAGCATGACGGAAAAGGCAGCGTTGGAATTCGCCAAGCGCATTTTCCGGGACAACCTGATCGAGATATACCAGCTGGATATGTAATGTAGAAAAGTTTCCGGAAAAAGCAGGCTATTGGAAGAAAGGCGGGAGTCAATCGTGGGATGGAAGGCAGAGGCAGACGGTGGTGAGCGTTACGTACTGAACGTGTATCGGCCCGGTGAGGAACAGGGGGAGGCTGCGCTGCGGTTCGGTCACTTGATCGAAGCATGGAGCCCGCTGGACGGGTCGACCTTGGAGATTCCGATCGAAAAGGTGGATGCCTTGATGGATGGAGGGCTGACGATGTCCGGCTCTTCGGGCGAATTTGCTGCCGAAGCGGAATGGGAAGCGGTGAAGGACAGCTGTGGCGGCTACGACGTCACCCTTCATTTAACGTATAACGGGAACGTTCCCAAAAATATGGGGCTGACGCTGCGGGCTGATGTCGTCGGTCCAGGGAAGCCGGACTGGATGATCCCCGGCGCCTTCTACAAGGAAAACCGCTTTGAGAAAAATTTGCGGCGCTATCCCCGCTACGACTACCGGGGCGGAGACCCGGAGCAGATGGTATCGGATTATTGGTCCTTCCGCTCGGACCGGGCGGCGCTGCCGGTAGTGTTTGCCTGGAATGATGCGCTGTGCGGGGCTCTCTGCACGGAAGAAACGTCGGAGCTGGGCCTGACGGGCATCGGTTTCCGGGGCAACGCGGACGGAACGGCGGTCTGGCTGAACTTTCCTTACCGGGAGGAGCCGGTGACGTTCGTCGGCGAGCCGGTTCCGGCGCCAGCGGATCTGGCGTCCGCACGGTTTGAGCCGGGGCAGCAGGTAACGCTGCGCTACCGGGTGTATACGGCGGCTGGCGATTCCCACGCGTACGACCCGTTCGTGCGCCGGATGTACCGGCTGCATGCCGAGGCCTATCCGCTTCGGCCTTGGATGGATCTGGACGAGGCGGCGCAGCTGACCGCCCACGGCCTGTATACGTGGCATTATCGTCCGGAGCACCGCATATTGTACGAAACGGCAGCGTTTGACCGCGAGCTGAACAACAACGTTAAAGGACAGGGGGACCGCCCCCATATGCACGTAGGCTGGGTCAGCGGAGCGCCTTACGCGCATGCGCTGCTGCAGTACGGACGCAGGCAGGAGATAGCCGAGTACACGGCGGCCGGCATGGACGTGCTGAGCAAAATCGCCGAAGGCTTGTCGCCGAGCGGCATTTTCTGGGCGTCCTGGATCGAGGGCCGGGGCTGGAACGCCGGCTGGAATCCGAAGCCCGATTGGCTGCAGGCGAGAACGGCGGCCGAGGCAACGCTGTTCATGGTCCGGGCGCTGGAGTTTGAGCGCGAACAGGGAGCATCCCATCCGGACTGGGAAGCGGCGGCCCTGTCGAACCTAAACTTTGCGGCTTCCTGCCAGCGAAGCGACGGCAATTTCGGCTCCTATTACCATGCGGAGACCGGGGAGGTCGAAGAATGGGACGGCGCCGGCGGCATGCTGTGGATCGCGGCGCTGCTCGAAGGCGCGGCCTTGTTCGGGGAACCGCGGTTTGCGGAAGCCGCCGTGCGTGCCGGCAGCTATTACGAGAAGTTTATCAGGGATGAATATATTTACGGCGCTCCGGAGGATGTGCATCTGACGCCGACCTCGGAAGACGCCTATAACGCCGTCGCCGCCTATGTGCTGCTGTACGAGTATAACCGGCAGCCGAAGTGGCTGGAGCTCGCATCCAGCGCGGCGGACTGGATGATGACGTTCCGCTGGACGTATAATCTGTGCTTCCCGCGCCATACCCTGCTGGCGCAGTACGATTTCCGCTCGCGCGGCGCGGATCAGGCGTCCACGTCGAACCAGCATCTGCACAACTACGGCCTGTTCTGCGTTCCGGAAATGCTGCGGCTGTGGAAGCATACCGGCGACCGGTATTACCTGGACCGCACCCGCGACCATATCGCCTGCTTCCTGCAGTTTATCGCGCGGGAGGACGGGGACTTCAACGCCTATAAAGGCATGGTCACCGAGCGTTATTACAACACGAACTGCTTCCAGCCCAAAGGAATGATGCTGACCCTCTCGCACTCCTGGTGCATCGGCTTGATTCTGTACGCGTCCCAGGAGGCGGCGGAATATGCAGCGGAGCTGGGGCTGAGCGAGCTGATCGAAGGCTGAAGGATCGGATACGAAAGCTGGTAGCTGGAGACAAAAAAACGCTGTCTGTTCCTTATGAAAATACGCCGGTAGACGTTCTTCATCCTATCGAAACCGCCTTCCAGCGAGACAAGGATTTCATAACCCAAAAGCGGATGGCTTGAAGGTGCCTAGCTTTATGCCCGCGAAAAAGAATAAGGAAATCCATAAAATCGCTTAGGCGAGATGAGATGCAGGACGAATACGGGAGGGGACAACGTATGTTATTTGCAGGAATTGATATCGGAACGACATCGATCAGCGCCGTGCTGATTTCGGCTGCGTCAGGCCGGGCGGTCCGCGTGGCAACTTGTGCGAACGATGCTTCGGTTCGTGGGGAGCACAGCTGGGAACGGCTGCAGGATCCGCAGCGGATTATGGAGCGAGTTCGTGGGCTGCTTGCGGAATGCCAAGAGGAATGGCCGGACGTTGCCGCGGTCGGAATTTCCTGCCAGATGCACGGCATTCTTTATGTCAACGGGGATGGCCAAAGCGTCAGCCCGCTCTATACCTGGCAGGACGGGCGGGGAGACGAGCGGATGGAGGACCGGGATATTTCTTACGCACGGTATCTTCGGGAACGTACGGGTTATCCGGCAGCCAGCGGCTATGGACTGGTGACCCAATTTCATCATATGAAAAACGGGAACGTTCCCAAAGATGCGGTTTACTTATGTACGATCGGCGATTACGTGGCTATGCAGCTGACGGGCGCCACCGAACCGCTCATGGATCCATCCAACGCGGCCGGGATCGGATTGTTCTCGGCGAGCCGGCACTGCTTTGATGAAGAAGCGCTGCGGCGGGCCGGGATGGATGCATCCATCCTGCCGCCCGTTTGCCAGGGCACGGAGCCGGCCGGTAGAACGCCGGATGGCAAGCCCGTAGCATGCGCGATTGGCGATAACCAGGCGAGCTTCCTCGGTTCGGTATCGCAGCTGGAGCGGACGCTGCTCGTCAATGTCGGAACCGGCTCGCAAATTTCCATTTACACGGACAACGACGTGTCTCCGGGGGAGTTGGATGCTGCGGTCGGCCTTGAAATCCGGCCGTTTCCGGGAGGAGGCTCGCTGCTGGTAGGTGCCCCCCTTAGCGGGGGCAAGTCCTACGCCATGCTGCTGGCGTTCTTTCAAGAGGTGGGCAGAGCCTTCGGCACGTCTCCGGATGAAGGCGAGATCTACGCGCGGATGAATGAATGGGCCCGGGAGGCAATTTGGCGCGGGGATGCACCGCTTCAGGTGCAGACCCAGTTTTACGGAACCCGGCAGGATCCGGGCCTTCGGGGGGCCATCCGCGGCATCGGGCCGGACAATTTCACGCCCGGCCATCTGGCCGCAGGCTTCCTGCAGGGCATGGCCGACGAGCTGATGCAGTACGTCGGCGCGCTGCCGGCGGGGCTGCGCGGCAGCATCTCGGCTGCGGCGGGTTCGGGCAACGGCATCCGCCGGAACCCTCTCCTCCGAGAGATGCTGGAAGCGAAGCTGGGGCTGGCGCTTGAGCTTCCGCCCGGGGAGGAAGAGGCGGCCTATGGAGCGGCCGTGTACAGCGCAGCGGCGGCCGGATATTATCCCGATGTCCGGTCGGTGCTTAGCGAAATGAGGAAAGGGTGAACTTGCGATGGACATGGATACAGTCGATACAAGTACAATGCGCCAGCCGCAGGAATGGGGACGCTTCAAACTGGCGGTCATTCATACGACCCCGGTCACGGTCGATCCTTTAAGGGACCTGGCACAGCAGTTGATGCCCGGCCTCCGCGTCATCAATCTGGTGGACGACTCGATCCTGCCGGAGCTTGCGGAGAACGGCGGGGACGTCGAAGCCATCGCCGGGCGGTGGAGGCAGTATGCGCACATTGCGGAGCAGCAGGGCGCGGACTGCATCCTGAACGCCTGCTCCTCTATCGGAGAGCTGTGCGCTGCCGTACAGCCGGAGATCGCGGTGCCGATCGTGCGCATCGACGAAGCGATGGCGGAGCATGCGGTGCGCTCCGCCGGCACCATCGGCGTGGCGGCCACGCTGGCGACGACGCTTGGGCCGACGCAGCGGCTGCTGCAGCAGCAGGCGGAGCGGCTAGAAAGAGAAGTCCGGCTGGTGCCGGAGGTGATCTCTTCCGCGTACGAGCGCCTGCTGGCCGGCGACCGGCAGGGCCATGACGAAGTGCTGGCCGAGGCGCTGGCCCGGATGGCCGGTACGGCGGACATCGTCGTATTGGCCCAGGCATCGATGGCGCGGGCGGTGGAAGGCCTGCCCCCGGAGAAACGGAGCCGCTTTCTGACCAGCCCTGCCTTCGGAATGGGGCGCGTGCGTGAGCAATTGTCGACGAACAGAATGAACTGAATAAACTTCACTGAACAGATTTAACAATAGAACAGATTTAACTGAAAAACAGACTTAATGGACGGAAACAAGGTCCATTTTTCAGATTTACAAGAGAGTAGCGAGAGGAGTTTTTACCCTATGACGACCCAAGCAGGAGCTGCGGGACGTTCCAACGTCCTGACGCTGAAGCAAGCCCTTGAAGCCGCCGAAGCCGGAAAGTACGCGATCGGTTCGTTTTCACCGCGCTATACGTCCATGATCGCCGCCGTTCTGGCGGCAGGGCAGGAGGCAGATTCGCCGCTGATCGTCCAGATTTCTCAGAAGGAGCTGATCCGGTACGGCATTACACCGAAGGCATTTGCGGAGGAATTCTACCACCAGCTGGAGGAGCAGCAGATCACCGTTCCGGTGGTGCTTCACCTGGACCACACGAAGGACATGGCGGTCATCGCCGAGGCCATCGAAGCGGGCTTTACCTCCGTCATGATCGACGCGTCGGAAAAACCGTTCGAGGACAACGTCCGCGAGTCCAAAGAAGCGGCCGACTACGCCCATGCCAGAGGCGTCTCGGTTGAAGCTGAGCTCGGCATGATCGGTACGACCGATTTCGTCGAGACGGAAACCGACGAAGAGCTGTACACCGATCCCGATGAGGCGGCGGAGTTCGTTCGGCTGACCGGCGTGGACGCGCTGGCGGTATCGTGCGGCACCGCGCATGGCGTCTACAACGTGAAGCAGCCGAAGGTCGACTATGCGCGCCTGGAGGCGATCCGGGCACTGACCCCGGTGCATCTGGTGCTGCACGGCGGTTCGGGCGTTCCGGCCGACGGCAATGCGCATCTCGACCCGGTGTGGCTGTGGCAGTGGCAGGAGGGCTTCCAGGAAGCAAAAGCAACCTTCCGCTCGGCCCTCGACCGGATGAAGGAATCGGAGGATTTTATTTTTACGTCCAGCTCGGCGGCCATGTACGAGTGGATCGAAAACAACGAGCCAGCCATGTTCGAAGAAATCCGCGCACGCGTCAAGGAAGGCCGGTGGAACATCGTCGGCGGCTGGTGGATCCAGCCCGACTGCAACATTCCGGGGGGCGAATCCTTCGTCCGCCAGGGCTTGTACGGCCAGCGTTATTTTAAAGAAAAGTTCGGGGTGACCGCCAAAGTCGGCTACAACGTCGACAGCTTTGGCCACAACGCCATGCTCCCGCAAATTTTAAAAAAGAGCGGGATGGACTACTACGTTATGATGCGCCCTATGCCTAACGAAAAAGGCCTGCCCAGCCGGCTCTTCTGGTGGCAGTCCGACGACGGGTCCAAGGTGCTGACGTTCCGCATTATGTTCGAGTACCTGTCATGGGGCAAAGATCTGGAAAATCACGTACGCCGCTGCCTTGGCGAGTTCAAGGAACCGCTGAACGACTTGATGCTGTTCTACGGCGTGGGCAACCACGGGGGCGGACCGACCAAGGAAAATATCGAGAGCATTCGGCGCCTGAACGAGGAGCCCGATCTGCCGAAGCTCGAGTTCGCTACGCCTGACCGGTACTTCAAGGACATGGAAGCTTCCGGACTTGATTTTCCGGTTGTGCACGACGACCTGCAGCATCACGCCAGCGGCTGCTATGCCGCGCATTCAGGTATCAAGCAGTGGAACCGCCAGGCGGAGAACCGGCTGATTGCGGCGGAGAAGTTCTCCGCGCTCGCTTCGTGGATCACCGGGCAGCCGTATCCTGAGGAATTCACTCGTGCCTGGAAAAACGTGCTGTTCAACCAATTCCATGACATCCTGGCCGGAACGAGCCTGGAACCGGCATATGAGGACGCCAGATATTTGTTCGGAGAGGCGATGGCGATCGCCGACCGCTCGCTGAACTATGCGGTGCAGTCGCTGTCCTGGAACATCGGCATCGAGCAGGATGAAACGATGCGCCCGATCGTCGTGTTTAACCCGCACGCCTGGTCCAGCAAAGTGAACGTCGAGCTGGAGATTGGCGGAATCAAGGACAACAGCGTGCTGGTCGACGATACCGGCAAACCGGTGCCGTTCCAGACCGTCAAGTCGCAGGCCGCAGCCAGAGGCCGCTACCGTATGAGCTTTATGGCCGAACTGCCGCCGCTCGGATACCGGGTCTACAAGCTGTTCCTGGAATCGGCTTCGCTGAAGCCGGTCGGGGAGCCGATCACGGCCAGTGATCTCGTCTTGGAAAACAGCCGGCTGCGGCTGGAGTTCGACAAGGACACGGGCTTTATCAAAAGCCTACGGGACAAGAAGCTGGATCATGAAGTGCTGCGGGGCGAAGGGGCACGGCCGGTCGTCATCGACGACACCTCGGATACGTGGAGCCACGACGTGCTGCATTTTAACCGGACGGCAGGGCAGTTCAAGGCGGTGAGAGTGCAGCGCATCGAGCACGGGCCGGTCAAATCGGTCATCCGCGTAGTAAGCGAATACGGCAGCTCGCGGCTGGTGCAGGATTTTGCGATGTATCCGGACCGGGACCAAATCGACGTTCGCGTGACCGTGGACTGGCGGGAAAAGTTCAAAATGCTGAAGCTCGTCTTCCCGGTCAACTGCGTCTTCAGCCGGCATACTTACGAAATTCCTTACGGAACGATCGAGCGCGAGCATAACGGCGAGGAAGAGCCTGGTCAGAGCTGGGTGGACTATACGGGGATCGTTCCGGGATCGAACCGCGTGTACGGGCTGAGCCTGATGAATGACGCCAAGTACAGCTACAGCATCCACAACAAGGAGCTGGCCCTGACCGTGCTGCGCAGCCCGATTTACGCCCATCACGATCCTTACGTGCCGGAGGCGGACGGTGAGTATGCCTTTACCGACCAGGGCATTCAGCAGTTCAACTATTCACTTCTTCCTCATGAAGAGGGCTGGGAGCAGGCAGGCACCGTGCGCCGGGCCGCGGAGCTGAACTGCAAGCCGGTAGCCATCATCGAAACGTATCACGAAGGAAAGCTTCCGCAGACGGATTCGTACCTGTCGGTGGACCGGGACAATATCATCGTTAGTGCGGTGAAAAAAGCGGAGGATAACGACGATCTGATCCTGCGCGTGTATGAGACGGATAAAAAGGCGACGACGGCCGAAATCAGTCTCCCGAAATGGGAGCGCAGCATCCGTGCCGATTTCAAGCCCTCGGAAATCAAAACGTTCCGCGTGCCGGCGGACAAAAGCCTT
>NZ_PCZT01000010.1:220237-233917 GCF_002968895.1 Paenibacillus sp. AR247
GAAATCAAAACGTTCCGCGTGCCGGCGGACAAAAGCCTTCCCGTGACAGAAACCAGCCTCCTGGAGTGGGATCTGTAACATGGGTCGCCGCGAAGAGACGGCTGCCGAGCTGCGGGCGGCCGGGAAATTTATGATGGACACGGGGCTCGCCTGGGGCAATGCGGGCAACATCAGCGCCAGGCTGGATGATTCAAGCTTCCTGATCACGGCCACGGGGACGTTTCTGGGAGAACTGGGCGAAGGAGATTTCGCCGAGTGCGTTCTGGACGGCAGAGAGGCGCCGGCAGCTGCCGGGCCCAAGCCGTCCAAGGAAGTGCCGATGCACCAGGCCGTGTATGACCTGCGGCCTGACGTGGGGGCAGTGCTGCATGCGTCGCCTTTTTACAGCACACTGTTCGCCTGTGCCGATATTTCGCTTCCCTCCGGCTTGTTTGTGGAGACGATGTACTACCTGGAGCGTGTGGAACGCGTCCGGTACGCCCATCCCGGCTCGCTGGATCTGGGGGAAGCGGTCAGGGAGAAGGCGAAACAGGCCAACGTACTGCTGCTGGAGCACCACGGGGTGCTGGTCTATGACACCAGCATCAAGGAAGCGCGGATGGCGCTGCAAACGCTCGAAATGGCCTGCCGGATGGTGATTGAATCCGGGAGCGCGGGCGTACGTCTGCAGGAGCTGCCGGATCCGGTCCGGGAGGACTTCCTGGAGCGCTCCGGCTACCGGCCGCGGAGGAGGTGGGACGGATGATCGGCGTCATTGCCGACGACATTACCGGGGCGAACGACATCGGCATCATGTTCGCCAAGGCGGGCTTGACGACGCATGTGTATCCGGCGGATGAGCTCCGGCGCGGTCTGCCGGAACCGCAGCCGGATGTGCTCGTGGTGGACACGAACTCGCGGCTCGATACCGCGGATGAGGCTTACGCCAAGGTGTACACGGCTACCGTCGCCCTGCGTGCCGCCGGATGCACACGGCTGATCAACAAAACGTGTTCGGTCTTCCGCGGCAACATCGGAGCGGAATTCGACGCCATGCTGGATGCGGTACCCGCTGCGTTCGCGGTCGTCGTGCTCGGATTTCCGAAGAACGGGCGCGTTACGCTGGACGGCATCCATTATGTTCACGGCAAGCCGCTGGCCGAATCCGAATTCCGGCATGATCCGGTGCATCCGATGCAGGAGTCGGAGCTGACGGCGATCCTGCAGGCGCAGACGGAGCGTAAGGTGGCGATGCTGTCGATCGGCGTGGTGGAGCAGGGCGCCGAGGTTCTACGCGGGGAAATCAACCGGATGCGGGGCGAATGTGCCTACCTGATTCTCGACGTCCGCGATCAGCAGTCGCTGCGGATCATCGCCGAGGCGGTACTGGATGAGCCGCTGCTGTGCGGCAGTTCCGGCCTCTATGAGGAGCTCGCGCCGCTGCTGAAGCGTGCGGATGCGGACCCGGAAAGCTCAGATCGATCTGCCGCCGGGCCAGAGGAGAATGCGGCCCTTTATCGTAGGGCTGACCTGGGAGCAGATGAAGGAGAACGAACAGGGAAGAACTTGGCCTCTGCCGGGACCGGGCCGGATGGCGGGCAAGTTGATAGGGCGGCTGCTGATTTTATTGAAAATAGCGGGTCACTGAGCAAAGATGAAGACGCCTCACAGGACAACGCAGGCTCAGCCGGTAATGCCACCCCGGGCGAAGGGGTGCTGCTCGCGGCAGGCAGCCTGATGCCGCAAACCGCGACGCAAATTGCTTGCGCCCGGGAGGCGGGTGTTACGATCATCGAGCTCGATTCCTTGCTTCTGCTGGAACCGGCACGCAAGAACGGGCACATCGCCGATGTCGTGCGGCGGGCCGGCGCGAAGCTGGCATCCGGACGCGATGTGCTGATCCATGCATCGAACGATGCCGGCAAGCTGGCAGCGACCCGCAAGCGGGCGGAGGAGCTCGGCCTATCGGGTACGGTGCTCTCGCGCATCGTCTCGGATGAGCTGGCCGGCGCGGTAGCCGATGTCGCGGTGCGTACCGGTCAGCGCCGGGTCGTCATCGCCGGCGGGGAAACCTCTGCTGCCGTATGCGGCCGGCTGGGCGTCACCGGGCTGCGGGTGCTGGAAGAGATTGAGCCGGGGCTGCCCTCCTGCATGTCGCTGGACGGCAAGGCGCGTCTGCTGGTGTTGAAATCGGGCAGCTTCGGCAGCCCGGAGTTTATCGTCAAAGCCATCGAACATTTGAAGGGAATGAACATCCATGGGGAGAGTGACTGCGATGAGCGCGATCTTTGAGCAGCTGTTTGCGAAATATCCGGATCTTCAGCCGTGCCGGGACGCGGTTTGGCAGGCGTACGAGGCGATGGAGGCTTCTTTTCGCCGGGGAGGCAAAATGCTCCTCGCCGGCAACGGCGGCAGCGCCGCCGACTGCGAGCATGTCGTGGGCGAGCTGATGAAGGGCTTTATGCTGAAGCGGACTTTGCCGCCGGCCGAACGCGATAAGATGCTCATTCACGGCGAGGAAGGCGCTTATATCGCCGACCGGCTGCAGGGTGCGCTGCCGGCCATCTCCCTCGTCAGCCAGAGCGGCCTGTCGACCGCGTTCATCAACGACGTTGCCGCCGATATGGCGGTGGCCCAGCAGGTGTACGGCTATGGCCGGCCGGAGGATACGCTTGTCGTGTTCAGCACGTCCGGCAACTCGGCGAATGTGGTTCGTGCCGTTCAGGTGGCCAAATCCCTCGGGATGACCACGATCGGCCTGACCGGCCGCACCGGCGGACGCCTGAAGGAGCTGTGCGACATTGCCGTCTGCGTTCCTTACGACGGTACGCCGGATATCCAGGAAAGGCATCTGCCGATTTACCATACGTTGTGCATGATGCTGGAGGAGGCATTTTTCGCATGAGCACGCTGCTGGGAGGCCTCGATATCGGCGGAACGAAGTGCGCAGCCGTGCTTGGCAGGGCGGAAGGCGACCGGATCGAAATCGTGGGCAAGCACAGCTTCCCGACGCCGGACACGCCGGAGGAAGCGCTGGCGTCGCTGTGCGACGAGCTGGCCTGCCTGGCCGCTTCGGCCGGCGGGGGCGAGCCGCTCGCGGCCGTCGGCGTCAGCTGCGGCGGCCCGCTCGACAGCCGGCGGGGACGGATTCTCTCCCCGCCGAACCTGCCCGGCTGGGACGGCATCGACGTCCTCACGCCGCTCCGGGAGCGCTTCGGCGTACCCGCCGCGCTCCAAAACGCGCCAACGCCTGCGCCCTCGCCGAATGGCGGTGGGGGCCGGGCGCGGGGCGTCCAGCATGATCTTCCTGACCTTCGGGACAGGAATGGGTGCGGGTCTGATCCTGAACGGAGCGCTGTATGCCGGCGCAAGTGACATGGCCGGTGAGGTCGGCCATATCCGCCTGGCGGAGGAGGGGCCGGTCGGCTACGGCAAGGCCGGCTCTTTTGAGGGCTTTTGCAGCGGCGGGGGCATCGCCCGCCTGTTTGCCGGTTTGAAGGAAGCGGCGGCAGAGACTGCCGCGCGATCCTCCGCCGGCGCTGGAGGGATGGCCCCGCAATCCGGAGGGAGCGGGGAGGCTGCATGGACGGCGAAGGACGTGTTTGAGGCGGCCGCCGCCGGGGACGCGCTGGCGCGCCATGCGGTGGGCGTCATCGGCCGCAAGCTCGGCCGGGGCCTGGCCGTCCTCGTCGATACGCTCAATCCGGAGCGGATCGTAATCGGCAGCATTTATGCGCGCCAGGAGCAGGTGCTCCGGCCGCTCGTGCTGGAGGAGCTGCGGCGTGAAGCGCTGCCGGGGACGCTTGCGGCCTGCCGGATTCTGCCGTCGGAGCTCGGCGAGCATGTCGGGGATGCGGCCAGCTTGTCCGTTGCGCTGCATGCGCTGGGGGAGCATGAACGAGGGAATAACTGATCCGGGAAACCGAAGGTGGATCCGGCGAACTTTTAACAGATGATAACAGGTTCATCATAACGTTGTGATACAGGTTCGCGGCCTGAGGCATGGAAGTGCAGAGCCCTCAGGCCTTTGTCGTATGGATAGTTGGAAGTTGGCATGTTCGTCATTTTGGGAGCAGCAGGGGGAATCGTTGATGAGTATCGAAGGGCAAGGTGCGTTTCATTCCAGTGAAAACCTCGGGGCGGACGGCGTGGTGAGAGCTCTGCTCTGGCCGTTTGGCCTTTCCGTTCGGCTTCAGTCGGGGACGGAAGCGGTTCGGCTGCAGCTGACAGGGTCAGACACAGAGAAAGGTTCGACGGAACAGGGGATTTTTGAAGAGACACGGTTTCACTACCGAAGCGAAGATGAGTCCATTCAGGCCCGGATTTTTGTGCGGGAGAAGGCAGGCGGCACGATGCTGGTATCCGTGGAAGCCGGCATCACCAATGAAAATGATTTCGGCAAGCAGCGCTCGTTCGCAGGAGAGCATGCGGTCATGCTGACGCTGCGGCCCGTTGGGCAGATCGAGGGGCTGATGGCCAACTACCAGCATAAGGACTGGTGGACCCGCCCTCATTTTGGCACCGATCTGGCCGGTTTGCCGGAGAAAATGCAGTCGGTGCTGTGGAAGACGGCAGACGGATACGGCCACCTGCTGCCGGTGACGGGACCGGTGTGGCGTGCGGATGCCGCCGGATCCGAGGAAGGGATTACGCTTCGATTATCCGCTTATGAGGAAGGGCATATCCGCTGTGAAGCGCTGGTGTTTGCCTTTGCGGCCGGGAGCGATCCATACGATCTCGTCAAGCGCAATGTAGCTTCCGCGCTGAAAGAGCTGGATTATCCGACGCTGCCGAGGGAACAGAAGCCGTTTCCGGCGATGTTGGACAAGCTCGGCTGGTGCAGCTGGGATGCTTTTTACCACCAGGTCAGCGAAGAAGGGCTGCTGGCCAAAGCCGCCGAGCTGCAGCAGCTTGGGCTGCCGGTCGGCTGGGTGATGATCGACGACGGCTGGTCCGATATTTCTGCGGGCAAGCTGTCTTCCTTTGAAGCGGATCCCGTCAAATTTCCCGGCGGTTTGAAGCGTGCCGTGCATGCACTGAAGGAGCGGTACGGCATCCGCTACGTCGGGGTATGGCACACCATCGCCGGTTACTGGGGCGGCATTCTGGAGGACAGCCCGATCGCCAGAACGTATGCGGACCATCTGTACCGGGTGCCCCGGGGCAATCTCATCCCTTATCCGGAAGCCGGCAAAGGCTTTGCCTTCTGGCATGCCTGGCACGGATTTTTGCGCCGCCAGGGCGTCGATTTCGTCAAGGTGGACAGCCAAAGCGCGGTTCTGAACTACCTGCAGGGACGCATGCCCATCGGCCAGGCTGCCGCCGCTGCGCACGAGGCGCTGGAGGCTTCGGTTGCGCTGCATTTTGATGGGACGATCATCAACTGCATGGGCATGGCGTCCGAAAATATATGGCACCGGCCGAAGTCGGCCGTTTCGCGCAACAGCGACGATTTTGTGCCGCAGGAGAAGCGCGGCTTTCCGGAGCATGCGCTGCAGAACGGCTACAATTCCTTTTACCACGGGGCCTTTTACTGGGGAGACTGGGATATGTACTGGTCCAAAAACCACGACGATGTGCAGAGTGCGGTGCTGCGTGCGGTGAGCGGAGGTCCGGTCTATATCAGCGACGCTCCGGGAAATACCGATCCGTCGCGCATCTGGCCTTTGATCTATGCAGACGGCACCGTCATCCGCTGCGACGAGACGGCCAATCCGACCCCGGACTGCCTGCTGCTAAATCCAGCCGATGAGCACGTTCCTCTTAAACTGTGGAACCGGGCGGGCAGCGC
The DNA here is from genome assembly GCF_002968895.1 of Paenibacillus sp. AR247. Taxonomy (NCBI): domain Bacteria; kingdom Bacillati; phylum Bacillota; class Bacilli; order Caryophanales; family Paenibacillaceae; genus Paenibacillus; species Paenibacillus sp. AR247. The sequence goes on from NZ_PCZT01000010.1 coordinate 226,008, forward strand.
AGGGGTTGTGGCTGCCTTTCATATCAGTGGGGATTCTGCTCAGGTTATGGGTTCGATCGGACCGGCCGATGTGCCGGGACTCGGCGGCGGGGAATTCGCCGTGTACGACCATTTTGCCGGCAAGGGCTGGCTGATGCGCGCCGACGAGCAGACCCCGATCCGCCTGGAGGAAGGAGGCTGCGCCCTCTATGCGGTCGTCCCGGTTACGGGCAGCGTTACCCCGGTTGGGCTGGCCGACAAATACATTTCGCCGGCGGCGGTTGCCGGGTGTACTGAGGTAGGCAAGGTGACCAACGTCAGCTTGCGGGAAGGCGGCCGATTCGTGTTTGCCTCCCAAACGGCGCCTTTAAGCGTTACCGCAAACGGCCTGATGGTCGAGGCATCTCCGATCGGGGGCGAACCCGGCGATTTTTATGAGGTTCTTTGCGGGGAGCCCGGTCAACCGGTGCAGATCGAAATCGTCTCGGTATAAAAGCCGCGTGAAGGCTTTATAAAAAAAATAAGCAAATGCAGCTCGTTCATCTGATGACGAACGAGCTGCTTTAGCTATTTTTGCTGCAATATCAGGATCTTGTTTTAACGGCTAAACCGCTGAACGATATCGGCCCTACAACATCGACTCTTGTATTTGCCGTTGTATTTTCGGCGGTAACCGTGTACACATGGGAACCCGATCTTACATTTCGGTCTTCCGCTTGGAACGTCACAACATAGTTTTGTTCAGAGCCGGCTGATTCAATGCCTTGCACCGTATTGAAAATCTCTCTTCCATCGCGGAAGACTCTAAACAGAACTTGTGCAATACCTGTGACACCCCGAACGCCTACGGTTGCTACTAAATCTACCCTATTAGGTTGAGCGTTCGCCGGAATCCGTAACGTGATCGAAGCAAGCCGGGATCTTGCCGGTGAACGCCGAATCGTAAAAGCGTTTGTCAGACTGAATCTGCGGCGCGGCTGAGAGGTGGCTTTATCGAGAATACGTGCCAATCATATCAACTCCTTTGGTTTGATAGTTCTACGATATGTTGAACAATGAGAGAACGACTGGACGATGAATATGGAGAATTTAAGTTGATGCAAATATATTGGTATTTTCCTTGCCTCCTTATCTTCCGGATTTATGGATCACCCTCCGCTGGACTCGTTGACTGCCGTATAGGTACAAATTCATATAAATAGGAGGCGCTTCGGGAATTCGCGGCGTGTTGGTATTTTTAGAAAAATACTACCAGCAAGACCTATTTTGAAAACCGCTGTCGGCACATCGGATTTAAAATTTTATAGACGAAAAGAATCATTTTTCCGGGAAATTTGATGAAATGGATGTACGCAGTGTGCGGTCTAGTATACGATCAAACGGAGCTTTTGGCTGATTCCATGAATAAAGTCGAATGAAATGATAACGGAGGGATAGCAATGAAAATATCGAAGTCGATGATCGCAAAGATAATACTTGGGGGCGTCTGCTTGGTAGGCATCGGATGCACCGACCGAACATTGAGCTCGGCAGATGGCGTGTTGGATCAAACGAAACAGAACGGCAGCGAAATCGTCGTTCCGCATAATGAGCGCTTGTTTTTGTTCCACCGACAAGAAGTGGATTAATGAGGAAGGGCATCAGTCCGACCTGATCCGGCTGCAGTGGACGGCCGACCGCGCCAAGCCCGCGATTGCCTGGGCCGACGAAAACGGGAAGGACAAGACCGCCATCATCTCCCACGACAAAGCAAATAATCCCGAGCAGCATGACCATAAACACCTCTCGTTTGAGACGACGATGTCGCCGGACGGTCAATATGCAGACCAGCTGTTCACGCGGCTGGAAATTCCCTACGACATGGACGTCAGCGAAATCCGGACCCAATCATCCAATTTTAATGTGATGAACGGCATCCTCCGGGTTGCAGGGGAAACCGGTTCAAACCGGGACCTCCAGTTCAGCGTTGCCGGCGAAGACAACAAAACGACGCCGAGATGGGCCGTTCGGGCGGACAGCACGAAAGAGAAGGGCGGCAACACCGGGTCCGACCTCCAATTCGTCCGCTATGGCGACGACGGCGAAGTGGTCGATTCCCCGCTGACGATGCAGCGGAGCGACGGCAATGTCGGAATCGGCACGGACGAACCGGACACCAAGCTGGATGTGAACGGAGACAAGCTCCGCATCCGTGAGAAGCATACGCCGAAATCATCCACCGAGCCCTGCAGTCAGGGACAAATGGCCTGGGACGACCAGTACGTATATGTGTGCGTTGCCCAAGACAACTGGAAGCGGACGGAACTCTCGTCCTGGTAAGGACTGCTCTCCCCGGCAGATGCTGGATACCCCGGCAGCGTATGCTGTTGGAGGCGGTGGGGCAGTGTGATGCACGTTCCGGGCTGGGAGGGTGTTAACTTCAAATCCTACATGCTACGATTGGGATATAAAAAAATATACATAAGGCTCCCGTAGAGGAGCCCTTTTTGGAGAGGAGGAATCGGGATGCTGCTTTCTTTGGATATTGGCACGACTCATATCAAAGCAGGGGTATTCGGGAACGACGGCTCGGAAATGGCCGTCGTCTCGGCACCGAACCCGAAGGCGCAGGGCCCCTCTGGCACCACTGTCTATGACCCGGATGTGCTGTGGGAGACCGCGGCCGGTTTGATCCAGCAGGCGGTAGAGCGTCTTGGAGAGCGGGACGAAGCGATCGATGCCGTCGGGATTACGAGCATGGCGGAGAGCGGCCTGCTGCTGAATCCAGCGGATGGAAGAGCGCGCACTCCGATGCTGCCCTGGTTCGAAACCTGCTCGGCACCGCAGGCGGAGCGGATCAGGCAGGAGGTGGATGAGCGGGAGCTCTTCCGCATGACCGGACTGCGCCCGTCGTTCAAACACGGCCTGCCGAAGCTGCTGTGGCTGCGGGAAGCGTACCCGGACGCCTTTGACGGCAGCGTATGGCTGTCCGCCGCGTCATACATCGCTTATCGGCTGACCGGCAGGATCGCCGAGGATGAGACGCTGGCGGCCAGAACCTACGCATACCGGATTGACAGCCGCGCCTGGAATGAGCCGCTGATCCGCAGCTTCGGGCTGGATCCGCAGCGAAACGCTGGTCGGGACGTTCCGCTGCGTCCTCTCGGGGATGCAGACGATGCATCGGGCTTGTCTTTCGGCATTCATCCGGTGCCGGGCCGCATGTACTGGATGGGAGGACATTCTTCGTCCGGGGGTTCGGTAGAGTGGGCCCGCGAAGCCTTATCGGATGCCGGCATGTCCTACCCGGATATGATGCGGCTGTTGGATGAGGCGGGCAGGCAGCCCACCGGCATTTTGTATTATCCGTATTTGACCGGAAGCGGCGCCCCGCATCCCGTGCCCGGTGCCCGGGCCGCATTTATCGGCTTGGACGCCAAGCATAAGAAGGGGGACCTGATCCGGGCGGTGCTGGAAGGAAACGCCTATCAGCTGGAGCTGCTGCGGGAGCGCGCCGAACGGGTCGGCGGCAGTCCGATCCGGCGGATGCACGTGGTCGGTGGCGGAGCCCGGAACAGCCACTGGCTGCAGATCAAGGCCGATGTATCGGGCGTCCGCCTGACCATGACCGGCACAGCGGAGGCCTCGCTGCTCGGGGCTGCCCTGGCCGCCGCCGTCGGGGCCAGCCTGTACCCGTCTTTCCGCGAAGCGGCTGCTGCCGTAACCTACCCCGAGGCGAAGGTGTACGAACCTGATCCGGAACGCCATCTGGCGTACCGGAAGCTGTACGAGCAAGGCTTTCTCGGCCTGCTCCAGCCCTTGCTGTCCTATTACAAAAGCAGCTCCTGACCGAAATCAGGAGCTGCTTTTTTTAACTAACGCCTTATTCTTTTGTAAATTCAATCGTGCTGCGCACGGTGTCAATCGGACGCACCAGCTTTTCGATCTGCTCGCGTTTCGGCTCCAGGAATGGAGGCAGGGACAGCTTTTCGCCCAGCGTTTCGTAAGGCTCGTCGCCCATAAAGCCAGGGCCGTCGGTCGCCAGCTCGAACAGAATTTGCGGCGCCACCCGGGCATACAGCGACTCGAAGAAGTGACGATTCACGTAACCTGAAGTCGAGAACCCGAATTCGTCCAGGCGGGTAATCCATTGTTCTAGCACGGAGCGGTCCTCGACGCGGAATGCCGTGTGATGCACCGTACCGAAGCCTTGGCGGGCCGGCGGCAGCACCGCATTATATTCCACGACGACCTGAGCCCCATTGCCGCCTTCACCGACTTCAAAGAGGTGGTAGGAGCCTTCCTGGCCGATTTCTTTGAACTCGAATACTTTCTCCAGCATTTCTTTGAAGTAATCGAAATTGGCGATTCTCACAAAGACCGGGCCCAAGCCCGTGATGGCGTACTCCAGCGGAATCGGCCCTTTTTCCCACGGCGTTCCGGAAGGAACACCCTCGTTCTGCTCGTCGGAAATGAGCTGGTACTGCTGGTCGTCGAAGTCGACGAAGGAGAGCGTCTTTTTACCAAACATCTCTTTAATGCCGTAATGCTGCACGTTCAGGCGGTCAAAGCGGTTCACCCAATAGCTCAGTGCCGCATCGCTCGGAACGCGGAACGACGTTTTGGCGATTTCGTTGGTGCCGTGAACGCCTTTCGGAATACCCGGAAAATCAAAGAATGTCATGTCGGTTCCCGCGCTTCCTTTGTCATCGGCAAAGAACAAATGGTAAGTCTGGATGTCGTCCTGGTTTACCGTTTTTTTGACCAGGCGCATGCCCAGCACATAGGTGAAAAACTGATAGTTTTTTTCCGCGCTGCTCGTAATCGCAGTCACGTGGTGAATTCCTTTTAATCCGTTCATGATAATTCCTCCTTATAATTAAGCTTCCCTTAAAACTGTTTTTCCATGAATGAAATGGCTTGCACCAATTCCTTGTTATAAAGAATCTTTAATTTAAGATAAATATAGCATGTTGTTTCCGATGTGTCAAACGTATGGCGACATCGGCGAAAATACTAGTGGTCTATGGCAAATCCAAGATAAAGCGTGAGGCCAGGGCTAATTCGTCCACCCGAACCCATAAGAAAAACGTCTATCGACGTACCTTCAAAGAAGACAGACCGCATTTAGCTGAAGTTTTTCTTGCGATTATAGAATGGTTCAGCTTCGCTGAAATTTATAAATTCTATAATCTTAAGAAAAACGTCTATCGACGTACCTTTAAAGAAGACAGACCGCGTTTAGCTGAAGTTTTTCTTGCGATTATAGAATGGTTCAGCTTCGCTGAAATTTATAAATTCTATAATCATCATAAAAACCCGGTATCACTGGACGCCGGGTTTCGCATGCATAGATTTCTTTGGTCATTTTTCAAGGGACATCAGGGGGCTAGTACAGCCGGCTTGAAAACTTCTTCACACCATGTGCGGAAGCTAGTTTCAGAAGGCTGTGCCTTTTGTAAATCGTCGTCGTAGATGCCTTCATTTTGGGCAATGACCATATCCATGTAGTCCTTGACCCAAGCCTCCGTACCAAACTGAGATAGGGTAGCTTTATACTCAGCAATGGAAACCTGCTGAAAGCGAATCGGACGCTCGAGCACTTCAGACAAGACATGCGCCATTTCATTGGGTGTTAAAGAATCGGGGCTGACTACCGGGACACTGTCTTGACCGCTCCAGGATTCATCGAGCAAGAGTGCTGCTGCTGTCGAGGCGATATCCCGGGTTGCGCAGAGCGGGAGCACCTGATCTCCAGCCATAGGCATATAGAACGTTCCATGGCTTTTGATGGATTCCAGATCATGAAACATATTTTCCATAAAGTACGGCATACGCAGTGAACGATAGCTTACACCTGTGCTTTCGATGAGAGCGTCCATCTCAAACGCTGCGGTTAATATCCCGGCATGCCTGCCGAAGCCACGCCCCAAGCTGGACACGCCCACAACTCTTTTCACTCCAAGGCTCTGGATGGCTTGGCAAGCCGGTCTGGTGAAATTCAAATAGTATTCCGTGGAGTTCCCCGATTGAGGATTCGGAGGCACCAGCCAAAGAACACTCTCTGCGCCTGCGAATGCTTTCGAGACGATATTCATGTCATCGTGTGATCCCTGAAAGACTTCGACACGGTCGCGCACCCGCTGCGGCAGCCGGGAAGGGTCCCGGGCAATGACACGGATCGGCTTTCCGCTATCAACGATGCGTTCAAGGACTTGCTGGCCGATTTGACCAGTGGGAGTAGTAATAACTATCATAAACAATTCATCCTTTCATCGGTTATGGCTGGCCCAACTTATAAGAGAGAGCAGCTAATTAACAGTGTTGTTTAAGCGTCATTTTCGGCTAAACTATACTGTATACATGATATTAGTTTGGTTCAGCCATGCAGGCAATCAGCAGGGAGTCGTTTTCGTTGTGTAGGCAACATCTGCACGATTTTGTTGTTTATTAGGTTATAAGTACAAGGAGTGATAGCATGCCAGTAAACCCAAACGATCCCCGCGTCAAGCGCACGCGTCAGTTATTACTGCAATCCTTTATGGAGCTGATCGAGCAAAAGAAAAATATTTACTCCATTTCCGTGCAGGACATTACCGATCGCGCGACGGTTAATCGGGCCACATTTTACGCGCATTTCGAAGATAAGTATGCTTTCCTGGAGTGTTGGATGAGGCAAAAATTCCAAAAGAAACTGGAGAGGGAATTACCTAATCATTCCATATCCAACATGAGCAGCTTGCGGTCTTTGATTCAAATCGTTTTTGATTTTCTTGCCCTGACCCGGCAATATATGATTCGTACTCCGGAGAACAGTCCGTATGAACCGCTGTTTGAAAGCGCCATTCATAAAGAACTCTATCAACTCCTGTTCACATGGCTGAGCGAAGAAGCGAAGGCGCCGGAGGCAAAAAAAGCAGTGGAATCCACGGCTCTCCTCATAAGCTGGGGCATATTGGGGACAGCCATTCAGTGGAGCCGAGACCCTGAACATCGCCCGGCAGAGGAGATGGTGCAGGAAATGCTGGTGGTCGTGGCGGCGGGATTGGCTCCCGTTTTGGAACAATCTTAAAAGGATGATCGTTAACGGAGGGCATGAATACGATGTTAAAAGGCAGCAGCCGACCCTAAAGATCAGCTGCTGCCTGTGCGCTAAGGAGGCTATGAAGATGAAGAAACGAATTCTAGCCATGAACATTCATTTTGAAGCGATGATCATAAACCGGTCGGCATTCGTCTGGATTCCTTTCTGCGTCTGATGTTCGGCAATAAAGCGGTGCAGCGTCTGAAAATCCGACTCCGTCTGTCCAAAGCCGGGGATGATCGGGGTGTGATTCAGCAAAAATATCAAGTCTTCGGCCGTCGCATAATACTCCACCGCATCATATTGCCGGCAATCAATCTGCCGGAATCCGGCTTCCTTCAGTTCGGCGGCATACCGCTCCATAAGCGTTCCCCGCTTGGCATTCCCGGATTGGCCTCTGCCGAAGGCTTGCGCCAGATTGCGTTTATCGCTTTCGCCGACCTGCTGGGTGAGGAACACACCGTCATCGGTCAGCACCCTGGCGACTTCGGCCGCATGGAACTCCGAATGCCTGCAGCTGATCACCTGAAAGAATCGTTCAGGAAAATGGAGCTCGGACGCCTCCATGGGCAAGAAGCGGATGTTGGCCCTGCCGGATTGTTCCCGGTTCCGGTTGGCGGTGTGAATCATGGCTTCCGAATGGTCGATGCCGATCAGAAGCAGGGCCGCATCCGCCATGCGCAGCAGAGACTCGCCGCCTCCGGTGCCCGATATCCAGTAAAATATCTCCGGCCTTACAGCGGGAGGAAACTTCGCTCCAAAAATTCCACAGGGCATTCTCAACAGTCACGCTCAATCGGCTGAAATCCCAGCCGTTCATTTGGCCGACTTCATTGTAAAATTTTTTATAATCAAAAGAATCCATAGA
>NZ_PCZT01000010.1:234017-235942 GCF_002968895.1 Paenibacillus sp. AR247
GACGGATCGAAATTATCGTTCAGGTCGCCAATTACTTGTATACCACCGGCGGCGTATTTACGCCGATCCTGTTCGGGGAGCAGCACGCGATTATGCAGAGCAAGGAGATGTATTTGTTCGCCGACTGGATGACGATAGCAGGATTCTTTACCGCCGCCCTATATTTTCTCGGATTTCAGCAAATCCGTAAGAAGGAGCCGGCCTCCCTGCATCTGGGGTTGTTTTGTCTGACGGCGATTGGTTATGTCCTGCTGCACGGGGAGAAGATGATCTCAGGCTTTTGGCCGGGCCTATCTTATGAGTGGGTCTTGAAGAGCCAGCTGATCATATCCGCACTGATCTACTATTTTTTGTTAAAGTTTGTGTCCGCTTCGGTACGCAGCGGTGTTCATCCCATCGTCATGCGTTCTTACGCGTTTCTCGGCGGGGCATCCATCGCGGTTGCAATTATTTTTCCCAGTATTTTGTTCTCCAAAATCGAACCTTTGCTGGTTGCCTTCTCAGCATTGTGCATCACCTACATTATCGGCATCATGCTGCGGGACCTCCGCCGGCGGCGGAATTCGGGAGAATACCTGCTCACGATCCTCGGCATCATCAGCATCCTCATGGTTATTATCACCAACCTGCTCCCGTTAATCGGGGTCTACGAAGGCATGGTTTTTACTCCCGTAGAAATGCTGATCTTCGTCGTGACTCAGTCGGCCCTGCTCGCCCGGCGCTATGACCGGACGTTTAATGAAGTGGAGCAGCTGTCCCGCAGGCTCCTGACCCTGGATGGTTTAAAGGATGAGTTTATGGCGAACACCTCCCATGAGCTGCGGACACCCGTGCACGGAATGGTCAACATGGCCCAATCCTTGCTGGAAGGGGCCTCCGGGGAACTGAACCGGGAGCAGCGCGGCAATCTCAAGCTGATCATGACGACAGGGAAGCGGCTGACGCTCCTGATCAACGATATTTTGGATTTTGCCAAGCTGAAGAACGGGGAGATCGTCATGAGGAGGCAGCCCGTCGATTTGGCTTCGGTGACCGGTTCCGTGCTGGAGATCATCCGTAATCTCGCAGGGAGCAAACGAATCATGCTGGAGGAAAGCCTGCCGGAGGATCTGCCTTTCCTGCTGACGGACGAGGACCGTCTTCAGCAGATTTTGTTTAATCTTCTTGGCAATGCGGTGAAGAATACTTCCAGCGGAAGCATCCGGATTGCGGCCGGCAAACGGGGCGACGCCGTGCTTATCTCAGTGGCCGACACTGGGATCGGCATTGCGGCGGAGCGGCTGGAGGCTATTTTTACCCCGTTCGATCAGCTGGACATGCCGGAGGGGCACGAATCTTCCGGCACCGGCCTTGGGCTCAGCATTACCAAAAGGCTCGTTGAGCTGAGCGGCGGCCGCATTTGGGTCGAATCGCAGCTGGGACGGGGCTCAACCTTTCACTTCACCGTTCCCGCCGCCGGTCCAAGACCAAAAACGGCAGATCGCGCAGCAGCCGGCATCTCTTCGGAACGCATCCGCGAGGAAACGGCTGCGGCGCTGGCGCCTGCCGATCCGCAGATGCCTGATCACGGGGCGGAACGCGCAACCGTCCTGATGGTGGACGACGATCCCGTTAATCTTCAGGTGCTGCGTAATCTGCTGGCACTCGAGGGCTACCGGTTGATGACGGCCAGCAATGGGCAGGAGGCGCTGGCTAAGATCCAATCCGGGCAGTCGATCGATCTGGTCATTGCCGATTGGATGATGCCGGGCATGTCGGGCCTGGACCTGTGCCGAAGTGTGCGCCGGCAGTTTTCCCTGTCGGCCCTTCCCATTCTTCTTCTGACGGCCAGAAGCCTGCCGGAGGATGTCCGCATCGGGCTCTCGGCCGGAGCGAACGATTTTCTCCGCAAGCCGGTTGATGCCGAAGAGCTGCGGGCCAGGGTC
>NZ_PCZT01000010.1:236042-242612 GCF_002968895.1 Paenibacillus sp. AR247
GGGTAATTTGTCATATTTTGGATTGTGCTCATTTCCTGTTTTTGCTATTCTTCTTGTAGTAGAATGATAGAATGAATGGATCGAGGTCGAGTGCATGAATCGTAAAATGATTTTGACGACCGCCGCATCGCTGCTTGTCGGTGTCGTCGCAGGAACCGGAATAATGATGAACGACCAGGCTTACACTTCCGTGAAGCAAGCCGTAGGCGGCAGCGCTACGAACAATTCCCTGGCGAATGTAGGGAACATTGATCTGGCCAGTATGGATATCGAATCCGCCCTTCAGGCGGTGCAGCAGCAGCGCGCTCAGGCATTAGAAGACCAATTAAAGGATCAAGTAGCAAACGTTCAGAAAAGAAATGAAGAGATTGCCCAGTTGAACAACATTTTGGGCGAGCTCAGCACCCTTCGCGGACAAAGCGCGGACGGTAATTATAAGGTATCGGAAGGAACGCTGTCCACGCTTTCGGGCATGGGATTGGCCGATGCATCGAAGACCGATTATTCTGCCAACGATGTGGATCAGCTGATCCAGAAGATCAAGAGCTATATCGATAATATGAGCAATTCCCAACAGATGGACATGCTTCGCCTTCAGGAGCTTAACAATAAGCGGAATGAAGCGATGGACGTGATGACCGACTACATAAAGAAGATGGAAGACGCGAGAAACAGCATTTTAGGCAACATGAGATGATCCCTTCGAACTTGAAGAAAGACAATCAATAAATCAGGAGAGGAATCTGCCGCAGGGCGGGTTCTTTTCGTGTATGGAGCGATGGAAATGACAACGATGGCGGTCGATTTTTTGCGCAGCCACCCGCTTTTTCGCGGCGTCCCGGTTCCCGAGCTGGAAGGGGCGGCCCTGTCGATGCATGAGGAGAGCTTTCACGGCGGCGACAGCTTGATCGTGGAGGGGAGCTACGGCAATTCATGCTATTTCATTATGAGCGGACAGGTACAGGTGGTATCGCGGAATTTGGTGGGGCAGACGGTGACGCTGGACGTGCTGGGCGAAGGCGCGCTGATCGGGGAAGTGGCCTTGTTTTTGGAGGAAAAAAGGACATCCGGCGTTCAGGCTATCGGTGACGTGACCGCCCTGCGGCTCGAGCAGAACGCCTTCAGCCGCCTTGCGGCGGCGAGCCCGATGTTTCACGAGAGCTTATCTTTCTCCGCGCGGATCCGCACGATGCACGCCATGCTCAGCAAGGCGACGATCTGGGCGGCGATACCGAATGCGGAGCTTCGCGGACTGGCGGAGGTCACCGTCCGCCGGAAGGTGTACAAGGGCGACGTGATTTTGGCGGAAGGAACGCTGTCCGACCGGTTTTACATGATCGCCGAGGGGCGGTTTGAAGTCCGAAACGGGCGGCGCAGGAAGGCGGTCTATGAAGCCGGCGATTATTTCGGCGAGATGGACCTCTTAAGCGGTGAGGCGCACACGGGCACGGTGACCGCGCTGGAAAACGGCGAGCTGATGGTCATGGGCCGGGACGAGTTTCATTTTGTCCTGCAGCAGTATGAGCCGGTGAGGCGGCAGTTTTACGAGGTGCTGCGAATTCGCAGGCCGGATCTGCTGAACGAGGCGGTCAGCGCCAAGCTGCAGTTTTCGGAGGTTGCGGCGGCGGCCGATCCAGCCGGAACCGGTACGGGTGCGCTTGCGGAATCTGCCGGAAGCCCGGTTCAGGTCAAAAAGGAGCGCTGGATGGATGTTGTCCTTATTCTTGGCGGGCTTTTCGTCTTATTAACGATTCTGGCCGCATGGCTCAAGCAGCCGCTGTGGATTGATGCGGCGCTGGTGGCGGGCGGGTTCGTCGGGCCGGTATCGTTCGTCTCCTACCTGCGCAGCTCGCAGCTTCTCGGCTTTCGCCCCATGCGGCTGGCCCTGGTGTTTGCCTCCTCGGCCGTCATTGCCCTGCCCATCGCCTGGCTCCTGGAGCAGCGTTGGCTGGTGCATTATGGCGTGGGTGCCGGCGCCTCGGACCACTTGAAAGCGGCCGCGCTTGTAGCGGTGATCGAGGAGGCGGCGAAGCTGCTCGTCTGCTTGATTTTCTTGCGGAGCCGCCGGCAGCGGTTTCTGATGGACGCCATCGTGTTCGGGGCCAGCGTGGGTATGGGATTCGCGGCGATCGAAAGCATATTGTACGGCCTCACTTATCTGCAATCCCATGCCACCACCGGGATGCTGGCCGTGCTGTGGGTTCGGGCGCTCCTGTCCCCTTTCGGACACGGTACCTGGACCGCAATTGCGGCGGCAGGAGTATGGTATGGCATGGGGCGCGGCGCCGGCCATGCAGGCCGGCGGGGCATTTCACCCCGCAGCCTGCTGGTGATGGCGGCCCTGCTGCTGGCCAGTATAGTGCTCCATGCGGTATGGGATTACCGCTACGATACCGCGCTCTTGAAGCTGATCGGGATGGTCGCCGTCGGCGTGATCGGGATCGGGCTTCTCTATTGGCTGGTCCGGAGGGGCTCCCGGGAGGAACAGTCCATGCTTCAGGCGGTCAACCCGGAGCAGCAGATCGAGGAACGGCTGCTCAGCGCAGCCGTTCAGGACGGAGCGTCCGCGGTTCCGGGCCAGACGCTTGTATGCGAGGCCTGCAAAACGGTATCCCCGCCTGGGTCCAGATACTGCGGCCGATGCGGGCAGGCGCTGAAGCTGTAGGAAATGGCTTGAATGGCTATGACATCACTTTGATTATTCGTTATTGAGAAATACAAGGGTTAAGCAGTGACGTTTGCTTAACCCTTGTCTGCTGTTTCCCGGCATTTTACTGGTTTCGTGGTAAAGTTGATGTTCTCCCTGCCAATCCAGTTCAAATGATTGTCCTCCTTTGGTTTCGTTCGTATAATGGGTAATGCTATGTTGTGGATGAAGTGTAAGGGGTAAGTCTTAAATCAAAATGAATGGATGGATAGAGCCGGGTACCGGCTTAACCATTTTCAAGGGGGAACAGCGGGTGCCGCTAGAAATTGAACGTAAATTTTTGCTGCCGGAATTCCCGGCGGCTCAGGTTAGGGAAGGAAAACTGCGGATCGTCAAGGAGCAGCTGATCGAGCAGACGTATCTTGCGCTGTATGAAGATCAGGAACTGAGGGTTCGGAAAATAACCGATGCCGCCAGCGGAGACGTAGAGTATACGCATACGTTCAAGAGGGGGTTCGGCATCGCCCGGGAAGAGGTGGAGGTATCCATCGCCGGCGGCTTGTATGATCAGATGATTCAGGCCCATGGTGCAGTCCCTTTGATCAAAAAGCGCTCTACGGCGCTGTGGGATGGCCTGCAGGTGGAGATCGATGAGTACGATCAAATCCAGCTGATGGTGCTGGAGGTGGAGTTCGGCTCGGAGGAGGAGGCCGAAAGCTTCGTTCCCCCGGCATGGTTCGGGCAGGACATCAGCACGGATAAGGAATACAGCAACAAGAAGGTTTGGCGTGAGCTTCAGTCCCGGCGAAGTTAGGGAATGATGAAGCTCGATTGGCCACGGGACGGATCAAGCTGAGGCCGGGAATCAAGAGACCGAAAGGTCTCTTTTTTTGATCCAAGGATGTGATGCTTCGAGACCTGGATTCCTTATATCGCAAGGAAAGCTGCCATAGTACAACGGTTTGGCTTCCTTGAATGACGCCGATAGACGATTTTTACTTTTGATGGTAAAAAACATGTTTTTTGGAGGGGGGCTTTTATTACGTTTTGGGCTCACGGCGCCGACATAAAGTATAGCGGTTGCTTTGACGGAATAAAGCGCGCGAAAAGCGGCTTGAATATAGGCTTTACCCTGCGTAAAGCCCGGGGAGCGTTGGGATGAAAAGGCAATGGATTATTTTTATCATCGGCATGCTGCTGGTGCTGTTTCTGCCGGTGTACGCCGTTTGGCAGCAGTTCGTGATGGACAGGCAGCCTACGGCGGTGGAAGGGGTTCTTGACCTCAGCAAGCTGGATCTCGGGCATCACGGAGCGATCAGCTTGAACGGGGAGTGGGAATTTTACCGGAGCCAGCTGCTGACTCCAAAGGATTTTGACCGCAGCGTCACCGTGAAGGAAGACGAGCGTCCAAGGCTGTCCGGGATGGCACGCTTGCCGGGCGCCTGGAACGATTATATTGCGGAGGACGGACAGCGAATGGCCGCGGGCTACGGGACGTTTCGCCTGATCGTTCAGGTCAAGCCGGGGCAAGTGCTGACGTACGGCCTGCAGACCAACAATATCCGTTCCGCCAGCCGGGTGTTCATGGGCGGTTACGAGATTGGAGCCAGCGGAAATCCTGGGCGTACCGCCGATGACGGCGTTCAGAATAACGTTCCCTTCTTGGGTTTTGCCACCCTTTCAGGCGGACGGATCGAAATATAATGCGCTGAATACGATGATCGCCCTGCTGCCGATCGACCCGGAGAAGACGGCGGAATTGCTTCACGAGCTCAGCCGATATTTGCGGGGGAGCTTCGATTTCCGCAACCGGGACCAGCTGACCGTCCTTCGCCAGGAGATGGCCTTGGTTACGTCTTATTTAAACCTGGAAAAGGCCCGGTTTGAGGACCGGCTGCAGGTCGACTACGACATTCAGGCGGATATGAATCGTCTGGTGCCCCCGCTCACGATCCAGCCGATCGTTGAAAATGCGGTCAGGCACGGAATCATGCCCAAGGAAGAGGGCGGCAGGGTTCGGATATCGGTGCAGGAGCAGGAGGAACGGCTGGAGATTGCAGTCGAGGACAATGGGACAGGCATGACCCCGGAGCGGATGGAAGCCGTACGGGAAGGCAGGGCCGGGAACGGTGTAGGGCTGAAAAATATTAACGCCCGCCTGCTGACGCTTTTTGGCACAGAGCTTATGATCGACAGCGATCCCGAGCGGGGAACCGTGGTCCGGTTCCATGTGCCGAAGCAGAAACAGCGTGACTCTCGGATGACACAAGAGGAGGACAGGCATGAGAGCGATATTGGTCGATGACGAAAATCCGGCGCTGCTTCAGTTGGCGCGGCTGATTCAAGGGGACGGGCGAATCGAGATCGCCGGCAAATTTACGCAGGTCCGGGCGGCACTGGAGCATGTCGAGGGGGTTCCGGTTGACATCGCGTTTCTGGATATCGAGATGCCCGGTCTGAACGGGCTGGAGGCGGCGGAACGCCTGCACGCTATGCATCCTGGCATTCAGGTGGTGTTCGTGACGGCGTACAATCAGTACGCGATTGAAGCGTTCGAGGTAAACGCGATCGACTATCTGCTGAAGCCGGTCGATCCCGAGCGGTTTGCCAAAACCGTGAGCCGGCTCGAGGCGCGTTTGGCGCCCCAGCAGCAGACGGCGGCACCTGTCCTTATCCGGCAGGATCCCCAAATCATTTGCTTTAAGCGGATTGAGGTAATGGATGGCATGGGGAGCGGCAGCCGGCTCAAATGGCGGACGCAGAAAGCGCAGGAGTTGTTCGCTCTGCTGGTGCATCACCGCAACCGGTGGGTCGCGAAGGACCAGATTTTGATGACCCTATGGCCGGAACTCTCCACCGATAAGGCGGTGACCCAGCTGCATACTTCCGTGTACCAGGTCCGCAAAATGCTGAAAGCCTGGGGGCTGGGCTCCACCGTGGATTACTCCCATGAGAGCTATTGTCTGGTTCAGCGGGAAGTCGAGGTGGACGTGGACCGGTTCTTGAGGAATACCGCCATGGAAGAAATCCGTGACCTGCGCGACTTGCAGCGCCTGCAGAGCGGACTGGCCCAATATCAGGGCGACTATCTTGAGGAGCATGATTACGGCTGGGCGATGTCGGCCCGCGAGGAGCTTCGGCGCCAATTTGTGCGTTCCAGCCTGCTGGCCGCCGAATATGAACAAGCCGTCGGACAGGCGCGCAGGGCGCTGGACCGGCTGCTGGGCCTGCAGAGCGTCGAGCCTTTTTCGGATGAGGTATGCCGGAAAGTTCTGCTCAGTTACCTTCAGGCCGGCGAAACAGGCGAGGCACAGAGTCATTACGATGCGTTTGTACGGGTCCTGTCCGAGGAGCTGGACGCTGAGCCGGAGCTGGAGACGGTGATGCTGGCTGAGCAAATTTTCTAGCCGTACAGGTACACCTCACGACCGGCCCGATATAGGCGCACCCAATGACCAGGTTGTATGAATCGCCCAATCGAATGTCCTTTTCGGGAAGCGCAGCTTACGGCAGCTGTGATATGTTAGAACCAAGGAGGGATCGGCAATGGTGGGTTTTCAGGAGCAGGAGCTGCAGGAATGGATCCGTTATTTTGAAAATAAAAACACGTCCTTCTGCACATGGGCCGGAGGCACCCAAAGCGAGGCAGGCGTGATGACGATGCCTTATCCGGTATACGACGCCGGTGTTCAGCGCTTCATCGCAGCCGTCAGCGGCAGCGGACTGATGATGCAGGATTATTTGCGGCTGCTCGAGAAGGGGGATGCTCTTGCGCCGGAAGCGATCAGCGGACTTGCGATGCCCCGGGATACGGAATTGCTGCGGGCGGCGCTGACCTATTTCGTCCGGCAGGAACGCTTTTGCGACGGGTTATGGGAGAAGGCGATCCGGGAAGGCATTTTCCTGAGCATTTTGTATAAGCT
>NZ_PCZT01000094.1:0-1048 GCF_002968895.1 Paenibacillus sp. AR247
TGGAAGAAGAAAGCGATTGGTCTCTGCAAACCTGTAAGATCCGATCCAAGTTCAGCGCAGGCGGACTCGCCACAGATTCATCCGTTTCCGCTTGCCCGGAACTATGGATGATTCGTCCCTCTCCCTCGCTGTTACTATAGATTTCAAAAGAAATGCGGCCGCCGTGATCCTCGAACAACCGGATGGTCAGCTTGTTTTCCGAATCGTCCGCAACAAATGGCCGAATCCACGCGATGTTTTTCAGCCGCATCCCTTGAGAAGCTTCCTTTTGGGCTGAGCGCCCAAGGGAATGCAGCGTAGCTGCCCGTGCCATCTCCAGATAAGCGACGCCGGGAAGAACTTTGCTGCCTTGCACCTTGTGGTCTGTCAGAAAAAATTCCGCGCCCGACAGCCGTGTCTCAAACCGCTGCTCTCCGAAAACAGACACATTCATATGCAGCAGCGGATGAATGGGGGTGATCGTATTGGTGACCGGGATCGTTTGCCGAGGACCCGGCGTAACCGTCATGTCCGCCGGGATCCAGTATCTTTCCTTGGCAAAAGGGTACGTAGGGAGGCTGATTCGGTTAGGCTTGTCGTTCCCATGGACCGCAGCCCAATCGACAGCTGTTCCGAGAACCCAAGCGTTTGCCAAGCGTTCGATATCCCCGGTTTGCTCCCATAAACGGACATCCTCCTTTCGGAACGCTTCCGGACCTGATGAAATTGATTTCGCTTGCCCCCTGAATATGCCCGGCCACGCTTCGTCCCCATCCAGAAACGCCCGAAGACTTTGAATAAGTTCATCAACCGTGTCAACGACGAACAGAATCCGCTCCTCTAAGGAGACCCGTCCGACCTGCAGCGTATAGGCGAGATCCTTCAGGTAAACGTTGTCCTGATCCGTATGGACCTCCAACATCGCATCACCAACAAGCCCGGCATCCCCATATCTATCCTGAATTTGCTCAGCATACTCGTTTATCAGGTAGTCTGTGACGGAAGAAACCGTGCTTCGCTGGCCCCATTCGGATTCGTCCATTTCGATATGAAGTTCATTGCGGAGCGT
>NZ_PCZT01000095.1:0-2367 GCF_002968895.1 Paenibacillus sp. AR247
GTCTGGCCTTCCCGGCTATAGCTGTACCCGATTCGCTCGGAACGGAATGATGCTCGTTTCCATCCCTCCGGAAAATTAGGCGAAATTTCGTACCGGCCATGCTGCAGCTTCGCTTGTATGCCGTACAACCCTTCGGTCACCGTTCTGGCAAACATGCTGGATGTATCAGTAAAGTCGACGCTTTTGCCCTCGTAGACGCACATGAAAGCTCCCGGTGACACATGGCGGGAGGTCGAGTCGTGAACAGCACCGAGCAATAGCTTATACCCCTCTTCCGCCTGCCCGATCCGAAAGTAGCTCAATGCCGCGTGCAGGACATCCGCATAATCGATGTCCCGGACGCTCCAAACGTAGGGCGCCCAATTGCTGTTCCATACGAGTTCTCCAACACCTTCGCTTGTTTCAATAGCTACGCGCTCGAGCACGTGCTTCGTATACTGCAGCGTCTGGTAAATTTGAAAATCGTCCAAAATGCCGGATTCGATCGTATGCACGATCGTCGGCAGACTGGCCGAAGGATGGACCAAATTAGCGCCGTATCCGTCTTGCGATTCCGCGATGTGTCCTTCCTGGACGAGCCACAGCCTGCCGTGCACCGCTTCGCGAATTTGCTGCGCGCGCCGGCGGTAAGGCGCCGGATCTTCGCCTAACTGCCCGGCCAGCTCCGCTGCACCTAAATGGGCACGGTAATTATAAGCGGAAGCTAAGGCGCAGCCCGCTCCCGATGCGAATACGCCGTCGCTGGCCCAATAGTTGGCGTAGTTTTCGTACAAGCCGTCGCCGTCAGCGTCAAAGCACCGCTGCTCCCAAGCCAGATGTCGTTTCAGCGCAGGGTACAGCTGTGCCGCAAACGTCCGGCCGCCCGTCCATTCCCACTCTGTTAACAGCTGGTCCATGAACACCTGCTGCATATCGTATTTGGCCGTCCCTTCCATGCCTTTCGTGTAAGGAATCATCCCTTCACTGACGAAAACGCTGCGGCCGCTTTGCCTGGTCAGCCCGAATTCGGGATCGGGCTCCGGCCCCCCGGTGCCTCCAGAGCTGCCATTGAGCTGCAGCTCGATAAAATGGCTGGCCTCCGCTTGTACTCGGTCATGCCAGCCGAGCTGAATGGGACCATACATGCTGCGCCAGCCCGACAACCGGCTGTTCCAGGACCACGCTCCGTGGGCGAACACCGGAGGCAGCCAGGCCGCTTCCAGCGCGGCACAAGCGGTTCGGAGCGCCGCGTTCAGGAGTTCGCTCGGCGTATCGACTGTCGCGGTTGTCGCAACCTGTTCGTAACAGGCGGAAGCTTCCTGGTACAATTGCTCTGCTGCGGAAACCTCGAGTGGAACGATCTCTGCTTCGCCGTAGCGAAGCACAATGTAATGCGATCTGCTCCAATCAGTATCCCCACTGCTTTGAAAGACGAGCAGCGGCCTCTTCGCAGACGAATCCATATCCGGTAACGGATTCTCCGGCATAGCACCGGATTCCCGCGGTCTCGTCCCGAAACCTTGTGGTGCCGATACTGGATCCGATGCATTAACCGCTCCGCCTTGAAACCACACCCGAGTTTCCATGGCGTTCTCCACATCAAATGTGCCGGGCATTGTCGTTTGTCCCGTGATCCGGCCTCCCTTCATCCAACCGGCGGACAGCTCGAAGCCGTCACCGTGTGCTTGGATCTTGTTCCCTTCGCAATCGACCGGTTTCAGCTCCGTCACTTCCTGAGGCGTGTAGCCGGGGTCCAGCGTCCTGGCGTGGGTCTGCCCGGACGCCCCGCCATATGCCGCCGTAACCGTTAATCCGTTCAGGCCACCGGTGGCGTCGATTTTTACCACCATGCCCGCTTCGGCCGCAAGTGGCATCACCTCAAGACGCAGCATTCCCCGCGGTCCAAGGATCGGGTCTGTCATCTCGTAGACCATCCGTGCCCCATCATATCTGGCTTCGACCCGAACGCATTCGCGCAGCGGCTTTATTGTCCTGCCGTCCCCGAGACCAAGCAGCAGCCGGCCGCCGTCGCCGGGCAGGAACATCATCGACTCGGGAAGGTCGCCGGCAAAGACGCGGAACCGTTTGCCTATATGCGGCAAGTAAGCACCGTACAACGCACGATTGTATACCTGAGACCCGTTTACAACCCGGAAAGCCCCGTCCATCGCTTGGTATGGCGAAGGGGTTCGGCCGGACAGATACGTTCTATTCGGCATGGGCGGCCGCTCCCTTCGCGGGCTCTTGCAAGCTGGCGTGATACGCCCGGTGCCTCTTCGTTTCAATGCCAGCCAGCAGTGCGATTCCGACGCCATACGTATCGTTAATCAGCCAGGACAGCCGCTCCTCATTTGTCCATTCCCTCCTCGGCACCTGTCCCTCGGTTGT
>NZ_PCZT01000096.1:0-4122 GCF_002968895.1 Paenibacillus sp. AR247
ACAGGTTTGCAGAGACCAATCGCTTTCTTCTTCCAGCCTTTACGCGAACTTTAGGCTCATGGGCATGGAATACGGTCAGGATCACCAGGGGATCGACGTCATCCATGTCGGAGAGGGCCAAGTCATTGCCAAGTTGATGCTGACGAATGCTGCTGCATCCGAAACCAACGAGTACGTTCTGCATCCAGGAATGATGGACTCGGCGCTGCAAGCCACAATCGGGCTGAACAAGCTCTCCCGAGCATCAAGCGGCTATCCTTCCAGCTCTTCCAAACCGTTAATGCCGTTTGCACTCCAGGAAATGGAGTTATACGCACCATGTGAAGCTGAAATGTGGGCATGGATCCGGCAGAGAGACGATTCTACGGCAACCACGCAAAAACTGGATATCGATTTATGCGATGCCAGCGGCCGGGTGTGTGTACGGATGAAAGGATTTTCGACCCGGGTGTTGGAAGGAGCACTTGCCTCAAGGATATCCGATTCAAATGCAAAGGAAACGCAATTCCACCGGAACATGAAGGAAATGGCGCAGTATCATCCCGATGAGGCGAGGCAAACCAACAGCGCATCCGACCCGCATGAAGAAGATGCCGGTCATGATCCGGTGAGTCTTGCAGGAAACGTCCATCTGCTTCCGTTTTGGGATGAAGTCCCGGCAGCAACCATATCCGCTCTCGCCCCATCGTCCCTTAAAGGTGAAATGCTAATTGTGGGGGGAAGCCGACAAGCGGATCTCATCCGGCGTTATTTTCCAGATGCCCACGTGCTGGTGCCCGCTGAGGAAGATTCGGTTTCCGCGATCAGCGCGAGACTCGGGGACTTAAGCCGCATTGACCACGTCGTGTGGATCGCTCCAGAGTCCAAGTCCGGTTGGGCCGATTCTGAAGGTTGGATTCATGCCCAGGAACAAGGGATCCTTCCTTTATTCCGATGGATTCAGGCATTCCTGGATCGGCGTTATAACGAACAGCCTTTGCAGTGGACCATCATTACGACGGAAACCCTGCCGGTATCGGGCAAGGAGCAGGTTCAGCCCGCCCATGCGGGAGTTCACGGTCTGGCAGGATCCTTGGTGAAAGAATATGCGAACTGGTCCGTCCGGATTGCCGACCTCGAGAGTGAAAGCGACTGGCCGCTGGACACCCTGTTCTCGCTTCCTGCCGACCGTCGTGGCCACCCGTGGGCATACCGAAACGGGAAGTGGCATAAGCATTCGCTGATCCGGGTACATGCGCCGGTACGACCGGAAAGATCCCTGCTGCAAACCGGCGGGGTATATGTCGTCATCGGCGGAGCCGGAGGCATCGGAAGAGCTTTCAGTGAATATATGGTGCGCACTTATCAGGCCCGAATCGTATGGATCGGGCGAAGACCGCTGGACGAAGAAATCCGTAGCCGAGCTGGCCGGATCGCTGCGTTTGGACCAAAGCCCGAGTACTTGTCGGTTGACGCGTCCAGCGAGGTTTCGCTGCGTGAAGCCTACATGCATATTAAGGGGAAGTATGCACGCATAAACGGCGTCATCCATTCCGCCATGGTTTTGAACGATCAGGATCTTGCCGGTATGAGCGAGGATTCGTTTCGGGCCGCGCTCCGCGCCAAAGTGGATGTCAGCGTAAGGCTGGCAAAAGTATTTGAAGAAGAACCGCTGGATTTCGTGCTGTTTTTCTCCTCCTTGATCAGCTTCATTAAAAATGCGAAACAAAGCCATTATGCATCGGGCAGCGCGTTCAAAGACGCATTCGCCCACCGGATGTCGCAGGAATGGTCCTGCCCGGTCAAAATCATAAACTGGGGGTATTGGAGCAGCCCGGAAGCTAATGCTTCAGAAGAGGTCAAGCAGCTGGAACGCATCGGCATGGGGCTGATCGAGCCGGCGGACGGTATGGAGGCGGTGGAGCTTCTACTATCCGCTCCGTTCCGTCAAATGGCCATGATTCGAACGACTCGGGAACTTGTGGTGGAAGGCATGAGCACCGAAGATCGAGTCGAAATGCTGCCGGATACGGACAGCGGTTCCTTTTCGTGGCTGCAGCAGCTTCCGGACCGAAACCAAACCGCCCTGGATTTGGAGAAAGGTTTGGTTCTGGCACACGAAGCGGATGATGTGCTCGGAACCATGCTTCTGTCACGACTCGCATCCATGGGGATGTTCCATGGCATAAGCGGTACTCGTGATGATTTGTGCAAGCAGGCCCATATTTCTCCACGATATACCCGCTGGATGGAGGAGAGCCTGGAAGTATTGACCAGGAAAGGGCGGCTGATCCGAGCCGGCGAGTCGTATCGCTTAGCGGAAGGTGTTACGCAGAATTCGGATTTCGCCCGTTCCGCTTGGGATGAGCATAAGAAACAGTGGGTGACCGATTCCAGCCTGAAACCTTGGATGAACCTGGCCGAAACGATGCTGGAGGTGCTGCCTGATATTTTAAACGGTAAAATCCGTGCTACCGATATGATGTTCCCGAATTCCTCCATGCGCCGGGTGGAAGGAATCTATAAGAATAACCCTGTGGCGGACTACTTCAACGAGGTGCTGGCGGATTCGGTCGTGGCCATCATCCAGGAGATATGGCGCAGGGATCCGTCGTACAAAGTCAGGCTGATTGAAATCGGAGCGGGAACCGGAGGGACGAGCAGCCTGCTTTTCCGCAGGCTTCAGCCTTATCAGGACCGGATCGAGGAGTACTGCTACACGGATATATCCAAAGCCTTTCTGCATCACGCGGAAAATGAGTATGGCCCTCATGTCTCCTATCTGACTTACGATTTATTTAATGTCGATGATCCCGGTACGGGATGGATGGACAAAAAAGGAAAGTTCGACATTGCCATCGCGGCCAACGTGCTGCACGCGACGAGAAACACACGCCGGACGCTGCGACACGCCAAGGCGCTGCTGAAGAAAATGGTCATCTTCTGATCAACGAACTTAGCAGCAGTCGTCTTCTAACCCATCTGACCTTTGGACTCCTTGAAGGCTGGTGGTTATATGACGATCCGGAAATCCGGATACAGGGATGTCCAGGACTGTCTCCTGAGTCATGGAAGTCAACGCTCGAAAGCGAAGGGTATGGGCAGGTTGAGTTCCCGGCCGCGCATGCCCATTCCTTGGGACAGCAAATTATTGCCGCAGCAACCGACGGCACGATTCGCGTCAGGGCCTCCATGCATGGCGTAGACCGTGGGCGAACCGTAAGATCCTTGAGCGGATCGAGAAACGGTCCGCTGGCTGATTTCGGAAGCTTTGAGCTGATTCACAGACAAGTGACGAAGCGTATTAAACCAGAATCCGACCAGGTCAACGATGTAGAACGGACGATCCACACCGCCCCGCAGCCGGCTCAAGCTCATGACGAAGAGCTGATTTCCCAAAGGCTGGAGCATCATGTCAGAGAGGTGATCGTGGACAAGCTATCCGAGGCGCTGAAGGTGCATCCGCAGGATATTGATCTGGATGAATCATTTGCCGATTACGGACTTGATTCGATTATCGGAGTTCACCTCGTGCAAATTTTGAATCAGGCGTTAAACATCGAACTGGATACGACCACTTTGTTTGATTACAGTTCGGTCCGCCAGTTGACTACGTATATTTTGAAGGATCACCGGGAGGGGGCTGCCGGTACACTGACAGAGTTTTTGCCGCCTGCGTCCGCTTTGGTGAATGATGGAGCGGAAGACGAACTTCAGGATTCCGGAGATGAGAGCTTCGTGTCGATGGACCATCCTGCCTTGGAAAGCGAACAGTTCGTTTTAGCGCAGGAAAGCGGAAATCCATCTGATACGCAGGGATGGGACGAGGAACACGAACCGATCGCGATCATCGGAATGAGCGGCAGATTTGCCGGTTCGGCCGACGTAAACGAGCTGTGGGAGCACTTATCCCGAGGCGAGGAGCTGATCGGCACCTCTCCAAGGTGGGACCTGTCCGACCACTATCCACCGGGCTCGGCATTCTGCGAGGCTGGGGGATTTGTGGACGGCATCGACCAATTTGATCCTTTCTTTTTTACATTAACGGACTGGAAGCCACCTACATGGATCCGCAGCAGCGGGTCTTCTTGGAGGAATGCTGGAAAGCGCTGGAGGATTCCGGATACGCTGGCACCCGCGTTC
>NZ_PCZT01000097.1:0-283 GCF_002968895.1 Paenibacillus sp. AR247
GTTTCTGATATTATAAAAAAAACGTCTATCGACGTACCTTCAAAGAAGACAGACCGCGTTTAAAGGAAGTTTTTCTTGCAATATCAGGAAGCCATGGCTCTGGAGTTTATACGTTCTGATATTATAAAAAAACGTCTATCGACGTACCTTCAAAGAAGACAGACCGCGTTTAAAGGAAGTTTTTCTTGCAATATCAGGAAGCAATGGCTCTGGAGTTTANACGTTCTGATATTATAAAAAAACGCCGTATCGACGTTACCGTTCTAAGAAGTACAGAACCGCG
>NZ_PCZT01000098.1:0-315 GCF_002968895.1 Paenibacillus sp. AR247
AAGCTGATAGCGTGGGTTCGATTCCCATCACCCGCTCCATACATACAACATAACGCCGAAAGGCGTTTTTTTTGTTTAGAGCGGTAGTGTGGGAGAGAGCCCATGCAGCGTGGGTACGACCGTCCGTGCCGGCTTCATTTGATGAAACCCGCTCAGGACGCGCGTCAACATCTACCTCTATGGCGGGCCGAAGGTCCGCTTTTTTAATCGAGATGTTGAGTATTCCCATCACCCGCTCCATACATAAAACATAACGCCGAAAGGCGTATTTTTGTTTAGAGCGGTAGTGTGGGAGAGAGCCCATGCAGCGTGTGT
>NZ_PCZT01000099.1:0-3802 GCF_002968895.1 Paenibacillus sp. AR247
ACTTCGCTAATGGAACCTGAGTCGGCCATGAGCACAAGGTCTCCCCCGCTTGAGGTCAGATTGTTCCCATAGGCATCTTTAAGCTGAACGGTGATAGTGGAAGTGCTCTGTCCATCAGCGGTGATCACATTCGGACTGACCGTTAATAAGGACGTCTCCGGTGAAGCTGCTCCCGGTACGAAATCAACAGTTGTCTTCCCTTCCAGATCAACCCCATCAAGCTTCCCGGTGATCACTGCCTTGCCGGTTCCGAGCGGTGCCGTAAGCACCGCTGTGTAGCTGCCGTCTTCGTGATCCGTCACGGTGCCCAGCATCCCGCTTGTCGTGCTGAGCATTACGCCTCCGCCGCTCGTCGTCAAGTTATTCCCGTAGGCGTCCTTCAGCTGCACCGTGATCAACGTTTGGCTGCTGCCGTCTGCCGTGATCGAATTCTCGCGTGCGGAAATGGCCGATGCAGCGGCGGATGCCGCACCCGGAACAAAATGGACGGTCGTTGTCTGCGTCAAGCTTGTTCCCGACAGCTTCCCGCTGATTACCGCCGGTCCACCGGCTGTCGGTGCCGTAAGCACGGCCGAATAGCTGCCGTCACCATGATCCGTTACGGTGCCCAGCGTCCCGTCTGTTGTGCTGATCGTCACCGGTCCGCCGCTTGTCGTCAGGTCGTTCCCGTGGGCGTCTTTCAGCTGGACGGTAATCAACGTCTGGCTGCTGCCGTCCGCGGTGATCGAACTCTCGCGTGCGGAAATAGCTGATGCAGCGGCGGATGCCGCACCCGGAACAAAATGGACAGTTGCTGTCTGTGCCATGTTTGTTCCCGACAGCCTCCCGCTGATCACCGCCGTTCCGGCGGCCGTCGGTGCTGTAAGCACAGCCGTATAACTGCCGTTTCCATGATCCGTCACCGCTCCCAATGCCCCGGCCGTGGTGCTTAATGTCACGGGACCGCCGCTGGCCGTAAGCTGGTTCCCGTAGGCATCTTTAAGCTGCACGGTAACCTTCGTGCGGCTGCTCCCGTCCGCCGTGATCGCGCTCTCGCTTGCGCTCAAGGCCGATTTGGCGGCGGATGCCGCACCTGGAACAAAAGTCACAGCGGCGGTCTGCGCCAGGGCCGTGCCTGACAACTTCCCACTGACGACGGCCGGTCCGGCGGCTGTTGGCGCCGTGAGCTCGGCTGTATAACTGCCGTCGCCGTGATCTGTCACGGGACCTAACTTGCCGGCCGTCGTGCCCAGCGTCACGACTCCGCCGCTGGTCGTCAGGCTGTTTCCGTAGGCGTCCTTAAGGTGGACGGTAACTGTCGCTTTACTGGTCCCATCGGCCGTAAGGGTACCCGGACTTACCGTCAGAGTTGACTTGGCCGCGGAAGACGCACCTGGGACAAAAGTTACGGCAGCAGTCTGCGACAAGCTTGTTCCCGACAGCTTGCCGCTGATCGTAGCCTTTCCGGCAGCGGTTGGCGCCGTGAGCTCGGCTGTATAGCTCCCGTCGCCGTGATCCGTTACCGCTCCCAGCGTCCCCGCCGTCGTGCTCAGCGTCACCGGTCCACCGCTAACCGTCAAGTTGTTGCCGTTCGCATCTCTTAATTGAACAGCGATGGTTGTGCTGCTTCTCCCGTCTGCCGTGATCGACGATAGAGCCGCAGTTACCGTGGACTTGGCGGCAGAAGGCGGGCCGGGGACAAAGCCGACGGTGGCCGTCTGGCTCATGGATGTTCCCGATACTTTCCCGCTGACCGTGGCCGTACCGGCAGTTGCCGGTGCCGTAAGCTGGGCTGTATAGCTGCCGTCTCCGCGATCCGTTACCGCACCCAGCGTTCCCGCCGTTGTGCTGAGCGTCACCGTTCCAGCGCTGGCGGTCAAGTTGTTGCCGTTCGCATCCTTCAGTTGAACAGTGATGGTCGACTTGCTGCTGCCGTTCGCCGTAAGCGTCGTTGGGCTCGCCGACAGAACGGATTGGGATGCCGATGCCGCTCCGGGAATGAACTTTACATTTGCCGTTTGGCTCAGAGCCTGTCCGTTCAACTTCGCGCTGACGACACCCGTTCCCACAGTGGTCGGCGAGGTCACAATGGCTGTATAGGTGCCATCCCCTTTGTCGCTGACCGGACCCAATGTCCCTGCCGTCGTACTGAGCGTTACTGATCCGCCGCTGGCCGTCAGGCTGTTCCCGTTCGCATCTTTTAATTGTACGGTAACTGTTGCTTTACTCATCCCATCCGCGGTCAAGGATAGGGGATTTACAGTAAGCGTGGATGCCTCGGTCGATGCCGCTAACGGTGTGATTACAACCGATCCCTGCCCGGGCAACGGATAGCCGTTGATCGTCCCCGTAATTTTCGCCGTACCTGCTTCAGAGCCCGGCGTCAATTCGGCGCTGTAGGTCCCGTTTCCATTATCTGTTACTTCGCTAAGACGACCGAGCGTAGACATTAGTTCGAGCTGCCCCTCACCAGCTGTAAGCGGCTCGTTAATCCCATCCTTCAGCGTAACTGTAATAGCTGACTTGCTAATCCCGTCTGCCTGAACCGATCCAGGATTCGCTGCAAAATTTGCGCCTGCGGGATAGGTCCTGATCGGGTTTGTGGAATATGTGAGCTTGTTGGTATCCACTCCAAACTGATCGTCGGTGTTCCACCCCCAGCTCCATATCGTGCC
The DNA here is from genome assembly GCF_002968895.1 of Paenibacillus sp. AR247. NCBI lineage: Bacteria > Bacillati > Bacillota > Bacilli > Caryophanales > Paenibacillaceae > Paenibacillus > Paenibacillus sp. AR247. The sequence goes on from NZ_PCZT01000099.1 coordinate 2,655, forward strand.
GTCACTCAGCAGCCCGACGCCAAAATTGGCTCCGGCCGAGAAGCTGGTAACGCCGGCTAGGTTCACCTTGGTCGCTTTGGGATATCCCGAATTTTGAAGACCCCACCACCATAACGTACCGTCGCTCTTCATGGCTACGTTGATTTGGATACCGCCTGCAACCCCAACGACATCCGTAAGCGGTGCGCCTGTTGAGTCGAGTACCTGGACGGCAGTCGTTGTGTTTCCACCTCCATTGCCGAGGTTACCGTACAAATTGTTCCCCCAGCTCCAGACCGTCCCGTCACTCTTTAATGCAAATGAGGCAATATCATTCGAGGCAACATCAACGACATCCGTTAGGAGGTCTCCGCTGCTCATTTTTACTTGTACCGGGTATTCGGCATCTTTTGTTGATCCGTTTCCCAGGGCTCCATAGCCGCCATACCCCCAAGCCCAGACCGTCCCGTCTTCTTTGAGGGCCAACACGTGGTATTGACTGCCGGCCACATCCTTAACACCGGTTAAATACGCATTGGCCGAAGCTTTGATTTGGACCGCCCGATTGCTGGAATTGTCGGTACCCGCCAATGTGCCGGAGATCCCGAAGCCCCACAGAGTACCGTCATTTTTAATCACAAACGTTTCTTGGCCTGCCGCTTGAACTCTTTTTACTTCGGTGAGGGGCACCCCAGCGGAAGTTATCACTTGAACGGCTTGGGATTGGTCCGTCATGGTTCCGTCGCCAAGCTGTCCATACCTATTGAATCCCCATGTCCAGACGGTTCCATCCGACTTTAGGGCGGCTGAATGCCAGGTGCCTGCTGTTATTCCGGTTACGCCCGTCAGGACCGTTCCGCCCGTTTGCAGCACTTGCACTGGACGCTGGACGTTATTCCCGCTCGTCCCGTTGCCTACTTCGCCAGCCTCGTTGCCCCCCCAACCCCAAACGGTACCGTCAGCTGTCAGCATGAGGGAGTGATAACCGCCAGCCGCTATGTCTTGAATATCGTAAGGCGCAGCCGCTGAAGAAGCGAATGCTTGTACAGGCGGAAATGAATAAATGGATGGAAGCCCGATGCATAAACAAAGGAATATCAATCCAGCCTGTTTCCATCGCCAAAGCAATATGATCAACTCCTAAACCTAAGATTGAATCATTATAGGAG
>NZ_PCZT01000100.1:0-1311 GCF_002968895.1 Paenibacillus sp. AR247
AGCCGAGGAGTTCGGCTGCCGTCTCCAAGCTAACGGGCAGGATAGTTTAAATAGCATGATCTACACCAGGATTTTCACGATCCCCCTGATTAGATTTAGAGTTTTTCGGGGTATACTTCTGTATTTCAGAAAATCTATAAATCGCTTGACGGCGAGTGGTGCAAATTCCTTATCTCTCATTGCAAGGCCGATCTTTCGGTAGGCCGGAACTTCGAGTTCTTTTACGATAATTCGGTAGGGAATACGCTTTAAAATAAGCTCTGGTAACATACTGATGCCTAGACCACTTTCGACCATCGACATGATGGCATAATCGTCCCATGTTGTAAACTGTACCTTTGGTGTAATCTTACATCGCTCAAATATTTCAGATATTTCAGCTTTTGCGCCTTTTTCCAAAAGCATAAATGGGTCTTCGCCTAATGCCTTGACAGGAAAACGATCGCAATCGGCCAGTGGGTGATTTTCGGGCAGAATCACAAGGAGCTTGTCCTGTTCCAAGAAAATCGTGTCCAGTTTAGACTGTGTGGGAAGCCTAAGAAAACCACAATCCACCCGCCCTTCTAAAATCCAAGCTTCAATTTCTGTGTAATCACCAAGCAACAGCTCGTAGTCAATGTTCGGAAATTCCTTTTGAAATGCTTTGATTATATTCGGGAGCCAATGGGTAGCTACACTTGAAAATGTCCCAATCCGAATTAATCCTGATTGAAGACCATGTAATTCGTCAATTTGTGTTTGTAATTTTTGATATTCATTACATACACTTTGTGCGTATGGAAGTACTTTAAACCCCTCAGAAGTCAGGCGTACGCCCGAGCGTCCACGCTCAAGAAGAGAAATATTCCATTCCGTTTCTAAATCGTGAATCATTCGGCTGATACCCGATTGTGAGTAGTTTAATGCCTCAGCTGCTTTAGTAAAGCTCCCGTATTCAACTGTTTTGATTAAAGCTAAATATTTCTGGATATTCTTATCCATTCGATTAATCTCCTTTTAACATCTGGTTTTGTCATTATACCTATGAGAAACATTTGCTTTTGTAATGATGAAACAGATGATACACTACAACCCATAAGAACTCAAATGAAAGGAAGTCTAACGATGTTTTTTATAAGCGATATCATTAAAACTGTACCAGACAGGTATCTCACGGAATTTCTCGTGTGTCATTTGCTCCGACTGAACAGTTGGAACGTATGTTATGCGTAAAAATCGGTGCTGCCACTATCTTTGGTGTCTTGATGGATAAGGATCAGGCCGTACAAATTTAAGAAAGTGAAGCGATAATAAACTAATGAAAGAAAAAAT
>NZ_PCZT01000101.1:0-1622 GCF_002968895.1 Paenibacillus sp. AR247
ATCCTCTCGTTCTGATAGACCGACTAGGTTTAGCGCTTCCGCAGCCTTAGCTTTATCTTTTCCCGGAGTACCGATCCTCACATTTTGCAATACAGTTTTCCATGGAAGGAGTCTTGCCTCCTGAAACAATACCCTTGTATGCCCGCTCCCAGAAGTAGCAGGATCATTCTCGTTGATGGAAATGAGTCCTTCCGACGGCTGCTCCAACCCGGCAATCAGCCGGAGCAGTGTACTTTTGCCACAACCGCTCCGCCCGACGACGGCGATAAACTCTCCGCGTTCAATCGTCAGATCAACTTGCTGCAGAATCCGCTTTTCACCAAAATATTTGCGGACATGGTTTAGGCACAGCATTGCTCCCTTTCCGATTTCAGACACCGCATTACACCCCCTTTTACTTTTTGGCCACACTATAATTCGGGTTCCACTGGAGTAGCCATCGTTCCAATCCCTTGGCGATGCTATCTGAAAGCTTGCCCAACAGCGCATAAATGATAATGCTAAGAACGGTAATATCGAGCTGCATAAACTCTCTGGCGTTCATGGCCATATAACCGATGCCCGAGTCTGCGGCCACCGTCTCGGCCACAATAAGCGTCAGCCACATAATACCGAGTGAATAACGGATTCCCACCAGAATGGAAGGCAGTGCACCCGGGAGAATGACTTCCTTGTACAGATCGAGGCCCTTCAGTCCATAGACCTTGGCCATTTCGATCAGCCCCCGGTCTATTGACCTTATTCCGTGGAAGGTATTGAGATAGATAGGAAAAAACACGCCGAGGGACACGAGCAAGCAGCTTAACTTCCTCACCAATCCCAAACCNCATGATCACCAAAGGATTAGTGCCAAGTGCGGCACATTCCGGATCATCTGCACCGAGGAATCCATTAGAATCTCCGCTTTAGAGGAGAAGCCATTGATTAACCCGAGAACAAAGCCAATTCCGCCCCCAATCAAAAATCCAAGCAAGGCCCGCCTTGCACTGATCGCAATATTATCAAGCAGCACGCCGCTTTTAACAGAAACAATAAGCTCTTTAACGACTTGCAGCGGCTGCGGAAGTTTATTCGCCGGGATGATCCCAGTAACGGTCAGAACATGCCAGGCCAAAAGAAGAACGACAGGCAGCAGCCAAGGGGTAATGGGCGAGACCCAAAAGTTGTATTTGATTTTTGGTTTACTCATAGTTTGGCGGCTCCTTTCAAATGGAACGGCTGGCTAATAACAATTACCAGCCCTATTCCGCTTTTTTTTCAGAATTACTTTTTATTTAATCATTTGAGTAAAGGCATCGCTCCAGAGCGACTTCACGTCCACCTTTTTCGTCAGCAGCCCTACAGATTGAAGTGTATCTGCGACATCCTGCTGCGAGGCGATAGCCTCATCTGAAATGGCAGTTACCTTTGTTGGCCGCTGCTCCTGGCTGTTTTTCAACGTTTCAAGCGCCTGTTCAAGCGGTTGCTTTGTATTTTCAGCTACGATTTCTGCCCATTTTTTCTGATTATTGTGGATCCACTCATTGTATTGATTTAAACGGTTCAGAAAATCGGCAATCGCTGCATGTTTGGCTGGATCAGCAATATCCGCCTTAGTCGTAATCACCGGGAAATTGCCTGAC
>NZ_PCZT01000102.1:0-238 GCF_002968895.1 Paenibacillus sp. AR247
TGAGCCTCAGCATGATGACCAGCGATCCGGCCAGCGTAATGATGCTGTTCAAGAGCTGCGTTACGCTCTGGTTCAGCGTGTTCGACACGTTCTCGATGTCATTGGTCGTGCGGCTCATCAGTTCTCCGGTCGGATGGGTATCGAAAAAGCGCAGCGGCAGCTGCTGGTATTTATCGAACAGATCCTGGCGGAGGGCCAAGACGGTGCGCTGGGAAACCGCCGTCATGACGTACACCTG
>NZ_PCZT01000103.1:0-221 GCF_002968895.1 Paenibacillus sp. AR247
CTTAAATCCCGAATGGTTAACTTCATTAATCATAATGGCCAGCAGGATCGGTAAAGGAAACCCAAAAACGAATTTCAGTACGGAAATTGTAAGTGTGTTTCTGACAACCATCCAAAATTGCGGATCATGAACAAACGAAAAATTGTCCATTCCTACCCACTTACTTCCCCATATCGACGATCCGATCGCAAAGTCTTTGAACGCAATCTGGATGCCTAGCA
>NZ_PCZT01000011.1:0-10126 GCF_002968895.1 Paenibacillus sp. AR247
AGAGCAAGCTCTCCATCAAGTCCGCTCGACTTGCATGTATTAGGCACGCCGCCAGCGTTCGTCCTGAGCCAGGATCAAACTCTCCAAGAAAGTTGGAAGAATCTGCTCACCCGAAGGGAGTAGCTTTCCAACGAAAGTTTGTAGCTCATTTTGAATCTGACGAGATTGATTTAATCTCAATCGCTCCGGTCATAAGACCGTCGCGTTTATACTCACTCGTTGTTCAGTTTTCAAAGATCAAACTTCGTTTCGTTACCACTCAGTGTTTCAGCAGCAACTCTTATATTATATCAAGTCCGACTTAGTTTTGCAAGCTCTTTTTTTAAATCTTTTTTCAGGCTTGCTGTCCAACGCTTAAAGCGATATTTTCTTGGCCGGAATTAGAATATACCATGTTTATAATTCTATTGCAAGCTTTTTCGACAAAAAATTTGTTTCCCCATTTATTCCATTCCCTCTGGTTCTATTCGTTGCACGCTGCAAACCATGCATAACCTTCATATATACTATCAAATCGTCTACCCTGTCTCCAAGCACGTCTTAATGGTTAGAGTAACTTCCCTCCTTATCAGAGTGCGCCTGCTCGCTCGAGCAACAGGGATCCACATAGCATTCCTTTTCTACAACATTATATATTCCCCACATCCACACATTTCTTTGCGGTATATAATAGATACCTTTCAATTTTGCCAAAAGTAAAAAAGCCCCCATCCGCTCCATAGCGGACAAGGGCAAATCATTCAACTCATCAATTCCTTAACTTACTCGGCACCGAGGAATGCGAACCGGCACACCACGATGATGGCCAGCACCCACATCAGCCAGTGAACTTTCTCTTTGCGCTTACCGAAGATGTTGGCGAAAACCGCAAGTATCACATAGGACAGGATCCCTGCCGAAATCCCGTTGGCGATCCCGCCGGAGAACGGCATCAGGACGATCGTCAGGAAAGCCGGGAAAGCTTCAAAAAAGTCGTCCCACTCGATGTGGCGAACCTGGCTCATCATCAGCACCCCGACGATGATCAGTGCCGGCGCGGTAGCTGCCGAAGGAACCACCAGCGCGAGCGGAGCGATGAACAGGGACAGCAGGAACAGAACGCCTGTCGTGATGGCCGTCAAGCCTGTGCGTCCGCCTTCCTCAACGCCTGCTGTGCTTTCTACGAAGGAAGTGATCGTGCTCGTACCCAGAACGGCACCGGCGCTGACGCCAACCGCATCGACGAGCATCGCTTTACCGACGATTTTCTCGCCTTTCTCTTTATCCTTCATGATGCCCATCCGGGTCGTCGTACCCACGAGTGTTCCAAAGGTGTCAAACAGCTCCACGAACGTGAAAATAAAGACGATATCGAACAATCCGATGTGCAGCGCGCCCTTCAGATCGAGATCCCCGACGGCCAGGTTGGAGAACGAAGGCAGCCAGTTGGCATGGGACAAGCCGCTGAGGTCCGTCACACCCATAGGAATGCCGATCAGCGTCGTTACGATAATGCCGATCAGGAGTGCCCCTCTTACTTTCAGCACCATCAGAATGGCAATAATCAAAAGTCCGATCAAAGCAAGCAGCGCATCTTTATGTGTAAAGAAATCGCTTAGTGCAAGGTTGAAGCTTCCGCCGCCGATCGGCTTGCTGATATCGGTACCGGCGTTCACGGTGATCGAGATCAGGTTGGCGAGCTTAAAGCCGATGATGGAGACGAACAGGCCGATACCAACCGTTATGGCGGTTTTAATGTTTTTCGGAACGGCGACCATCAGCATTTGCCGGACGCGCGTTACCGTCAGAATGATAAAAATAATACCCGAAATAAATACGGCGCCCAAAGCAGCCTGCCAGGTAATTTGACCATTGGATCCAAGCACGACGGTCATAAAATAAGCATTCAGACCCATACCCGGCGCCAAGGCGATCGGGATATTTACAAACAATCCCATCAGAATGGTAACGAGGCCCGCGCCGACTGCGGTGGCGAAAAACACGCCTTCATGAGGGATACCCGCACCGTCCGGCCCGAGAAACAGATTGTTGACGAACAGGATGTACGCCATCGCCATAAACGTCGTGAGACCGGCGATCATTTCTGTTTTTACATTTGTGCCGCGTTCCTTTAATTTAAAGAACCGTTCCATTTTCAAATAATCCCCCTTAGAAATTTGAGTCAGAACGACAAAAAAGCCCGGCAGACCGCAAAGCGACCACCGGACATTATGAATGAAAGAAAGAGATATCCCGCCAGCATCAGCTTGGACTTACCATGGTCAAGGCAAGCTGCGCTGCGAGTTGGACATCATCTCTTCTAAATTCGTAGCCAGATCATTACGGTGATCTCGTAGAGACTCCCGGGCCAATTCCCGGGATTATACGAAAGAACATATGTCGTTTCTCACATCATTCATTGTATGGAGACAAGCTTCACTTGTCAACAGAAAAAACGAATAATCGAGAGTGTGACATGATTCAATGTTCGGAAATTTACATATTTCTCCCATGGAGCAATGGCGCTTTACCCAGAACATTTTTTCTAACTAGGGCTTAGCTTTTGGAATCGACCCGGAAATTATGTAGAAAACAAAAAAAGACCCGCACCTGCCTAAGCAGATACGGACCTTGAACCTTGAAAAGGATAACGATTAACCTTACTCCCACTCGATCGTGGCCGGAGGCTTGGAGGTAATATCGTACACGATGCGGTTGACGTTCTCCACCTCGTTGACGATACGCACCGAGATTTTCTCCAATACGTCCCACGGAATGCGGGCCCAGTCGGCGGTCATGCCGTCGATCGAAGTTACCGCGCGGATGCCGACGGTGTACGAATACGTACGTGCGTCACCCATGACGCCCACACTCTTCATGTTCGGCAGAGCCGTGAAGTACTGCCAAATTTCCCGGTCAAGCCCGGCTTTGGCGATTTCTTCGCGCAAAATGTAGTCGGAATCCCGAACGATCGTCAGCTTCTCTTCCGTCACTTCGCCCAGCACGCGGATCGCAAGGCCCGGACCCGGGAAAGGCTGGCGATAAACGATTTCTTCAGGCAGACCACATTCCTCGCCAACTTTGCGGACTTCGTCCTTAAACAGCGTTTTGAGCGGCTCGATCAGCTTAAATTTCATATCCTCCGGAAGGCCGCCCACGTTATGGTGCGACTTGATCGTCTGAGCCGTTGCCGTTCCGCTCTCGACGATATCCGTGTACAGTGTTCCTTGCGCCAGGAAGGCAAAGTCGTCAAAACGCGCAGACTCTTCCTCAAACACGTAAATGAATTCGTTGCCGATGATTTTCCGTTTTTGCTCGGGATCGTCCACGCCGGCCAGCTTGGACAAGAAACGCTCGCGGGCGTCGATTTTGACAACCTTCATATCGAATTTGCCTACAAAGGTATCCATTACGCTCTCGGCTTCACCCTTGCGCAGCAGACCGTGGTCGATAAACATACAGGTCAGCTGATCGCCGATCGCCTTGTGGATCAGCATCGCAACGACGGAGGAATCCACGCCGCCGCTCAGCGCACACAGCACTTTCTGGTCACCGACGGTTTCGCGGATTTCACGAACCTGATCCTCAATAAAGGATTCCATCGTCCAGTTACCCTCACAGCCGCAAACTTCATAAAGGAAGTTGCGGATCATTTCGTTGCCGTTCACGGAGTGTCGTACTTCCGGATGGAACTGCACCGCGTACAGCTTCTTCTCGCCATGGCTCATCGCCGCGATCGGAGCCGACTCCGTACCCGCGTCGAGCTGGAATCCGGACGGAAGCTCAACGACATGGTCCCCGTGGCTCATCCATACGACCTGACGGTTGTCCAATCCTTGGATAAGCGTCGTGTTCGGTTTGAACTCAAGCTCTGCTTTTCCGTACTCGCGTTTGTGCGCGCGCTCCACTTTGCCGCCGAGCTGCTGCGCCATCATCTGCATGCCGTAGCAAATGCCGAAGATCGGCAGCCCCAAATCGTACACAGCCGGGTCCACATGGGGAGCGTCTTCCGCATACACGCTGAGCGGTCCGCCGGAGAACACGATACCCTTCGGGTTCAGCTCCCGGATCTTCTCGATCGGCGTGTTAAAAGGCAAGAGCTCGCTATATACTCCCAGATCGCGGATGCGTCTTGCGATTAATTGATTATATTGTCCCCCGAAATCGAGGACAACGATGATTTCATTTGGCTTATTCATTACCGTGCCTCCCTCAATTAATGAAATCAATTATACGCAACGATAATTCATACCGTCAAGGAAGCCGCAGCACCTAAGTTATGCCAGCCTGCCGGCGATCAAAAGGCATCTTCGCAGGAAAGCGCTCCCTTGACTGCGGCTTACGGGAACCTGACCATAAGCTATCTTTTCCCATTCCGCAGCAAAATCGTACATTTCTTTGCGCATCATCTCATCATCTACCTGTAGGGACTGCACGTATTCCCGAACGGTGGCCCCCGGCGGAGCCGAGCCATAGCGGCGGGTAATGCCCTTCCAGGCCGGAAGCGCCGCCCGGAGCAGCTGCTCCTTGCCCGGAAAGGTCCGCCGCGATAAATACACCAGGCACCACAGCCAAATCAGGCCGCGATACATCCAGGCGCAGCGGACGGCGGCGGCCAGCAGCAGAACGGTGGCAGCCGCTCCAACCACGATCCACGCATGCTTGGCTATAAAAGACGCGATCCCGTAGCGTGATGGTTACTTCAAACTGGAGGGCGGCGTGAACCCAATCCCAAGGGTCCCCCCTGGAATGGACGTTCCTGTGCCTGGACCGTTCCACTGTCGGAAGGCAGCGCAAATCCAGGCGTCGGGTCGAACGGAATCCAGCCGGAGCCGGGGAAATATACTTCGACCCAGGCGTGAGCGTCGCCTTCGCTGATTTGATAGCGTCCCGGGTGGCCGCTGTCCTCTTTTCCCGGGGCAAATCCCCTGACATACCTTGTTGGAATTCCCTCGCTTCGCAGCAGCACCGCCATGGCGGTCGAAAAGTGGTTGCAGTATCCTTTCCTTGTCGTAAACAGGAAGTCATCCACAAAATCCTCACCTTGGGGCGGGACGCGGGTATCCATCGTGTAGGCGTAGTAGGTTTTCAAATAGTCCTCCACCGCGACGACCGCGTCATATCGTGTGAGCGACGCCGACGTAATCCGGTCCGCCAGCTGCTTCACGCGTTCGGGCAGCTTGTCCGGCAGCTGAAGGTATTCGTCCTTCACCCGCGCCGGATCCGCTCCCGTCTCTTCCCGCAGCAGCTGCGGATCCACGGCGGGAATGTCCGCCTTGATCCGGTAGCCGTTCACCTCCGGCACGCCGGGAAGCTCTCGGTCATGGGCCGGCTGAACATGATTTGCTGGGTAACGGTCCGGTACTCGGCCATCGGAGCGGCCGGCTCCTCTGCTTCCGGGTCCGAGCCTTCAGGCCGGACCGCGCCCGGAATGAACAGGGTGCGGGAATCGGCCTCCTGACCGGTCCATTTGCGGCCGTCATAGAGGCTGAGCGTTTCCCCGCGCCAATATGTAGGGACGGGGCTCTCCGCTTCAAAATAGAGCCGCCCGCCTTGGCTCAGGGGCATTCCCATGTCCTGATCGTCCCCGCTCAGGTTGTAGCCCGTCACGGCTGTGGCTGAGGCGTCGCCGTAATTGTCCCGGATCCAGGATTCCAGCCGGCCGGCTGCCTGCTCCAAGGATAACCTCCCCGGAGGCTTGGCCTCAGCCGCATATCCCAGCCCCCAGCTGCCGCCGAGGACCAGGAGGGACAGCAGGCTGAGCGACACGATCCAGGTGCCGTACACCTTGCCGCTAAACCTCCCCGATGTATCGCTCTCGCGCAGTCCGGACAGATGCAGCATCCCTTGAAGCAGCAGCAGCAAACCGCAGGTGCGGATCATATCGGCGTAAATATGGATGCCAAGCAGCGTTTCAAGGCACGGCGACAAAAAAATGCTGCGCCGCGACAGGGCGAGCGATTGCACGGAATAAACCAATAAGGACCAGCCGACGATCAAAACCAGCGTCCGGGTCTCAGAGCTGGTCTCGGCAAAGTGCCCGGTGGACAGCAGCAGCAGAATATCATCGCGGCATTGCGATATCCAGGAAATCAGCCAGCTAAAGGGCTGGCCCTCTCCGGAAACGTTAAACCAAGCGGCCCCGACCAGCACGAAGTACACCGGGAGGGTAAATGTCCACCTCGCCAGCAGGGTTCCCCACAGCAGCAGAAGCGCTGTCAGCCACAACAGCGTCGTCATAAATCCGTCGTCCGTGGAACCCGTCAGCGGCCGGAGCGGAATGAGCCATTCGGCGAACAGCCCCATAAAGGGCAGAGAGATGATGAGTCTGTACAGAAGCGGATCCGTACGCTCCTCCATCTATACCGCCCCCTCTCCGGGGAAGTTCGACTCCACGTGACCGACGCGGGATACACGGCTGCCGTGCACGATAAATACGCCGGCCCCCAGACGTGAAAGCAGCGCCGCCCGGCGGAACAGGCCGGGATCGTGAACCGCCGCAGCGTACGATGCCGAATCGCTGCTGTCGTTTCTTTCCGCAGCGCCTGCGCAATAGATATCCACATATCCCCCGGAGGAGATGATCCCGGATACGGCGCGGAGCAGCTCGTCGGTCAGATAGCCGGTGACGACGGCCGTTCTTTTGCCCTTCAAGTTCCCGGCAGCTTCCTGAAGCTGTGCAGGCAGCGGCATGCCGCCGGCCAACGTCAGTCCCGACAAGGCTGCGAGCATGTCGGTGATCTCTTGCCCGGTCTCCTGCCTTAACGCCGGGCCGGGTCCTCCGGCTTCTCCCGGCACATCGGCACGAAACCCGGAGCTGAGCAGCACCACCTTCTCGCCGGCACGTCCGGCTTCAACGAGCAGCCCTGCCGCCGTCGACACGGCGGTCTCGAACCCCCGCTGCGCAGCCTCGCCGCTGACGTCGCCTGCCCTGGCGCCGGCTGGCATATAGCCGCTGAAGGAGCGGTCGATCATGACCGAGTAAGAGGACTGCTGCGCCTCCTCCGGCAGGCTCGTATGCAGGCGGCCCCACCGGGCAAGGTGCTTCCAATGGATACGGTTCGGCGGATCCCCCGGAACGTATTCCCGCACCTCCATCCCCTTCATGCCGTCCGCAAACCGGGGAGGCCGGAGACTGGTCTCTTCGCTGTAAGACAGCGAAGCCGCCGGCCGGCATTCCTGTCCGACGGGCAGCGGCTCCGGCAGCACGATAAACCGGCCTTCTCCCTTTACGACCTTCCTTCCCTGGAACCAGCCGAACAAGCCGCCCCATTCCAGCGCACAGGCTTCAAACCCGTAATGCCCCCGCGGAAGAGCGGGAATCTCATAGCGATACGTTAAAGAGCGCCGAAATCCCGGAAAGAGCACGCGCCGGAAGCTCCCGCCGGTATAATAATCCTCCACAGCCATCCAGGGGAGGGGCAGCGGTGAGCGGAAATGAATCCGCATGGTCACGGGCACGGCCTCCCCCGACGGAATCAGGCTTTGGGGCAAGCTGCGTTCCACCCGGATTTGCCGGGGGCCTAGCAGCTGAACCAGCATGCCGCCGGCCAGCACCAGGCAGGTCACAAACATCATGAACCATAAGGCCTTGCCTCCGTGCAGCCGGTACATGGCCACCAGACCGCCCAGCACGGCAAGCCCGATCCCCCATTCGAGGACCCGCCGCATCATAAGCGGCCTCCTTTGCGGGAGTGAACGGGCAGCACCAGCTGCTGCAGCAGCTCCCGGACCAGCTCCTCGCCGCTGGCCCCCGCAAGAAGCGCGGCATGGTTCAGCATCAGCCGGTGGGCGAGGACCGGCACAGCAGTATCCTTGATGTCGTCCGGGATGACATAAGAGCGGCCGGCCATGTAGGCCGAAGCCTGGGATGCGTTCATCCAGGCCAGCGTCCCCCGCGGGCTGATGCCGAGCTGGACGTTCGGATGGCGGCGCGAGGCGTCGGCCACCTGGACGAGGGCCAGCTTAATGGACTCGTCAACGAAGACGCCGCGGACGGCGCGCTGCATGTTCGCCATTTCTTCCGCCAGCATGACCGGCTTTATGGCGTCCAGCGGATGCTCCAGCTGCATTCTCGTTAGCAGCTCCACCTCCTGGGCCGGCTCCGGATACCCCAGGCTCAGCCGCATCATGAACCGGTCCATCTGCGCCTCAGGCAGGCGGTAAGTCCCTTCGAAATGCAGCGGGTTTTGCGTCGCCAGCAGCAGGAACGGGCGTGGAAGCGGATAGGTGGTGCCGTCCACGGTCACCTTCCGCTCTTCCATCGCCTCAAGCAGGGCGGATTGGGTCCGGGGCGAAGCCCGGTTAATTTCGTCCGCCAGCACGATATTGGAGAGAACCGGCCCGGGCCGGAACTCAAAGCTGCCGCTGTGCGGATGGTATATTGATGTGCCCGTTACGTCGCCGGGCATCAAATCGTATGTGAACTGGATCCGCCCGAACGTGCAGCCAAGGCAAGCGGCGATGGCCCGGACCAGCATTGTTTTGCCTACCCCCGGAACATCCTCCAGCAGAATGTGGCCGCCGCTTAGCATGGATATTAGGGCAAGGCGTATTTCCTTTTCTTTACCGACGATAACGGATCCGACGCGCGATAAGACGCGGTTCAATAATTCCGGGGCAACATCATCATGAAACACCGATGGAGTCGACAAAGTAACAACCTCCGTTTCCAATCATGGCTTGTTCCCCTCAAAACAGGGAATCTATCAATATTCTCTCCATGTAGAAAAGGAAGTAGACCTGCCGCACCGGCTCATTTTTTAAGAGTGACGAAACCCTCTGCAAAAATCGTAGATTCGCTCCATTGGGCATCCAGACCGTTAAAATACCGTGACCTGACGCTCCTCTTCATTAACCGATGCCGTGATTCCGGCATATCCGGAAGCTTCAAACAAGCTGCGCAGAGGCACCCACAGCGATCCATTGACCGTCAGCACCTGCAGCGTCGCCCTAGAGATCACCTGATTGCCCTCCAACGCCTCCAGCCTGCCCGTTTCCGCATGGATCCGCAGCGAAACCGCGGCGTCCGCCGACAAGGACGCGACCCAGGCCGCCCCGGCCGAATCCCAGGCCGTACTGCCCCCAATCCGCTCGGTCAGCGCGCGCAAAGGCACCATGTAATGTCCGTCAACGATGCTGTACTCGCCGGTATCCAGCGTGGTCTCGAGCCCGCCGACATCCAGTCGGAGCGGTTTGCCAGGCTCGAACAATGCGGCGTTCTGCGCGATATGCGACTGAATCCAGGCGGCGCTTGGCGCGCTTCGCTTCAGTCCGCGGGCTGTGGCATTCACTTTAAATTGAACCGGCGGGTCTTGCGGTGACAACACACCGAACTGATATCCGCGGGCCTTGTACCAGCTAATAATTTGCGGGAGGGCCTTCACGCTTTCCGAATGGCCGGGACCGTCATGCATGAGAAGAACTACCTTGCCTCCCGGGACGTCCGTCGTGGCACCCTTCACGATCTCCGCAGCCGGGACATTACGTCGCTTGGAATCGCCGCTGTCCACGTTCCAATCCGTCACGACGTACCCTGCCTGCTGCAGCAGTTTAAAGTACGTGTCGTCAAAATGCCCGGCCGTCCCCCCGGGGGCCCTGACCAGCTGCGGCCTTTCTCCCGTGATCAGGCGTATCTCCTCTTCGGTATCTTTGATTTGGTCCCAGAACGCAGGAAAAGATTGATAGAGTTCGGTATAATTATGGTCATATGTATGGTTGCCGATGGCATGACCTTCCTCGTAGATCCGCGAAATGAGCTGCGGATATTTCTTTACCTGCCCACCGAGAACAAAGAAGGTTGCACCAATCTTGTTTTTCTTTAAAATATCCAGCACCTCGCCCGTTAAATCGCTGGGGCCGTCGTCAAAGGTCAGATACACCGTTTTGGGGCTGACCGGAGCGGGTTTCTTCGTCGTATTGGAGGCAAGCAGCCCCGTTTGGCCCACATGGACCGGATCGGTTTGCCGTCCGATGACAGCAGAACTCTTTTCCCTTGCAGCTTCAATGCCCGGAGCCGTCTTGACCGCATTCTGAACCAAGGGCGTCAAAGGCTGGAGCAAGGTTCGCCCTTCCCGGACGCTTGCGCAGACTATGATAGCTATCACCGCCAAAACGCCCCGATCGATCCCAGACAACGCTGAATGTC
>NZ_PCZT01000011.1:10226-13155 GCF_002968895.1 Paenibacillus sp. AR247
GAAGTCGAATTTCGGTTTGGTCACGCTCGTTACGTTCTTCAAGAAAAATACGCCGATTAATGTGGCGATGATCGCTACCGGCAGGATGATGTAGAACAGAACCCGCCAGGAGTGATGTTCAACGATGTACCCCGACAATGTCGGTCCGATAGCCGGAGCCAGGATCATGGCGATCCCCATCATGCCCATCGCAGAGCCCCGTTTTTCGATCGGGAAAATGTTCAGGAACACGACGGTCATCAGCGGCATCAGAATGCCTGCGCCAGCCGCCTGAATGACGCGTCCGGTCATAAGTATCCCAAAATTGGGTGATATCGCGCATATCAGCGTCCCCAGCGAAAACATCGTCATCGCCGAAATAAACAGCTGGCGGGTTGTAAACCGCGCGATCAAAAATGCCGATACTGGAATCAATACGCCGTTAACCAGCATGAAGCCGGTCGTAAGCCATTGGCCTGTCGTCGGCTGAATGCCCAAATCATCCATAATTTTGGGCAGGGCGATATTCATCAAGGTCTGATTCAAAAATGCCACGAATGCGCCGAGGAGCAGTGCGGCAATGATCGGCCCTTTCCGGATATGCTCCATAGATTGAGCTTGACTGCTATTCATAATTACTTTCTCTCTCTCCCTTTTGGCTGAAAATCTGAATAATTTGCTGGTGTGTCGCTAGTAAATGGCTTCTGTCCTCCTGTTTGATCTGTAAAAGAGGCAGCAGGCAGCC
This sequence comes from Paenibacillus sp. AR247, assembly GCF_002968895.1. NCBI lineage: Bacteria > Bacillati > Bacillota > Bacilli > Caryophanales > Paenibacillaceae > Paenibacillus > Paenibacillus sp. AR247. Next base: position 10,951 of record NZ_PCZT01000011.1, read on the forward strand.
CATGCTGACTTGCTCAGTCTGCTGTCTAAGTTCATCTCCCTTCTCAGTTATCCGCAGCGCGATCGACCGCCGGTCCGTCTGGAGCCGTCTGCGTTCAACGAGCCCGGCCTTGACGAGCCGATTGACAACCCCGCTGGTGGCGCTGTTCCCCATAAGAATTAAATCTGCCAGCTCGGAGAGTCCGATGTCCGGATGCTCGCGGAGCGTGTGCAGGACAAGATATTGAATCCAGGTGGTCTCAAGAGCATCGGCATGCTTCCAGAAGATTTGGTAAAACGTGAGATTGACCCGGCGAAAAGAGTACAACAGTTCGAGAATTTGTACCTTCTACCTCCACTATTTCTATGAGTTCTGCTTTCTGGTAGATTATATGGTGAGAGAAGTGGAAATAGACTTAAGGAAAGCCGAATCTTTCAAGAGCTTAATCATCCTTGCTTCCGGATGTAATCCGGCTGGGAGTCCGGTTGTTTGATCTTAGGGGCCCGACCTGAATTGGAGTGAAAACCTTTTGGAATTGTTAAAATGGATACATTTGATGTTCGAACAATACGGCTACCTCGTGCTGTTTCTCGGACTGGCATTGGAATTTATCGCTCTCCCCTTCCCAGGTGAGACGACGATGGCCTATGCGGGCTTCCTCTCTTACGACGGCATGCTTCATTACGGGTGGCTGCTGATCGTTGCGTTTGCCGGAACGACCCTGGGGATGACCATTACATACTTCATCGGCCTCAAGGCAGGCCTTCCTTTTCTCCAGCGCTACGGCAAATGGTTCCTGCTCTCCGAGCATAAACTGGAACGGGCCAGCCGCTGGTTTAACAAATACGGGCAAAGCCTGGTCTTTATCGGATATTTCATCCCCGGCGTCCGCCATTTTACCGGCTACTTCGCCGGCATGATCGCCCTGCCCTTCCGCAAATTCGCGTTGTTCGCGTACAGCGGCGCGCTGCTCTGGGTCATCCTGTTTATCAGCATCGGCAAAATATTCGGGCCGCAGTGGAAGTTCGCTTTTCACCTGGTGGAAAAGTACTCCTTCTGGATCGTCGGCGCCGTCATTATCACTGTTGTCGGGTTTCTTCTCTACCGTTACCGCAAAAAATGCGCTCGCTGCTGTCCAAACTGCATGTCAGCTGACATGCCGGGACAGTGAACGGCCACGGCGAGGAAGCGATGAGCTCCGTCCAGTGGCGCTTCCCCTGCCTCGTTGCCACAAATAAAAAGACGCACGCTGCATGAAATGCAGTGCGCGTCTTTTCTTTTACATCCTAAAAATATAAGTTCATTAACCCTCCGCGTTTGCGGTGCTGACGCTTTGTCCTTGAAGCTCGTTCTTGAGCTCGGTGTGCGGCTTCGTTCTCTTGATGAAGAAAGCGAGAGCCAGCGCGGCGACACTCAGCCAAGTTGCAACGATGAACGCATAGTTAATGCCGTGAACCATCGAATCGGCGGTCAGCTTCGCCATAGCGGCTTTGTCGGCCGGATTGACCGTACCCCCGGCAAGGACGTCCTTGACATGACTCTTCGTTTCATTGGTCATGACCGTCACCAGGATCGCCGTACCGATCGAGCCCGAAATGGTACGCAGCGATTGGACATCGCCGTACCGTGAGCATTCATGTTCCGCGGCAGCTGGTTGAGGCCTGCAGTCTGGATCGGCATCATCAGCATCGACATACCGAACATCCGAATCGTGTAAATGACGATCAGATGAGTGTACGATGTTTCAACGGTCAAACGGCTGAATTCATAAGTCATGATCACCGTGATGATCAAACCGACGACGGCCAGCCATCTTGCCCCGATTTTATCAAAGACCGCACCGGTAATCGGCGACATGATCCCCATCAGAATCGCGCCGGGCAGCATCATGAGGCCCGATTCGAGCGGCGTGAAGCCGCGGATGTTCTGCAGGAAGATCGGCATTAGGATCATGCCCGCGTACAACGCCATCGTGATAATGACGTTAATGATCGTCGTCAGCGTAAACATGTTGTATTTGAAAATCCGGAACTCCAGCATCGGCATCTTGGATACGAGCTGGCGCCATACAAAGAGAATCAGACCTACCGCGCCGACTATCAGCGTGGCAATAACGGTCGCGCTTCCCCATCCGTCGGTACCCGCGTCACTGAAGCCATAGAGCAGGCCGCCGAAGCCGATGGTCGACAGAACCACCGACAGGAAGTCGAATTTCGGTTTGGTCAC
>NZ_PCZT01000011.1:13255-23456 GCF_002968895.1 Paenibacillus sp. AR247
CCTTCGGATAAAAATACAGCACCACCTTGCGTCCCCTAAAGCTGCTGAGGGTGATCTCCTCCCCTGTAGAAGCCGGAAGGGTAAAATCGGGAACGATGTCTCCAACTGCAAATTGTGTCATATGTATCACTTTCTCCTTTCAGAGGCCAAGCACTGCATCTATATAAATTGAACACTTTCGTTCATTTTATCTTGGTGAAATGCTTTCCAGAATGTAAAATTGATTGTATTGTCAAAAAAAATTATAATAAATGAATCCTTACTCTACAAATGTCTGAACATGTCGAAGACAAGCACTCTCCTTCAACAGGATAGCGAAAGGAAGAAAAGGAATGACTCCAAGGAAAAAAACAATATTATGGATTATAGCCATTATCGTATTAGCCATCATCGGTTATGCGGTCTATTATTTCGCATCAATTTATAATGGCCTGCAGGGATTGCAGAAGTCCGCCGAAAACTCTCCTTTTAAATCGGTTACCCCCGTCGAAGTCAAAGTTCCCGATCCTCCCAAATGGGAAGGCACCGAACCGGTCAACATCCTGCTGATGGGCGTGGACGCCCGCGGCATCAAGGAAGGTGAAGTTCCCAGGTCTGACAGCATGATGGTCGCCTCCCTGGATCCCGTCAAGAAGCGCATCAATGTCTTTTCGATCCTCCGCGACACGTACACCGACATTCCCGAACACGGCCAAGACCGCATCAATACAGCGATTACCCATGGACCGAATACGGCAATGAAGGCAGTCGGTGATCTGCTTGGCATTCCTATCCAGTATTATGTCTATACGGACTTTCAAGGATTCATCAAGCTGGTGGACGCCGTCGGCGGCGTAGATTTCTACGTGGAGAAGGATATGTATTATCCGAGCAACGCGGACAACCATGAATACGATATCGACCTGAAAAAGGGCCAGCAGCATCTCGACGGCACAACAGCTCTGCAGTACGTCCGTTTCCGTCATGACGCAACATCGGACTTCACGCGGACGGAGCGGCAGCGGGCCTTCCTGAAGGCGGTCGCCCAAAAAATGCAGTCCACGACGTCCATCATGAAGCTTCCGAACATTTTGGAGCAGGTCAGCCCATATATAGATACGAACCTGTCCGTCAATGACATGTGGAAGCTGGCGACAGTCGGTTACCAGAGTCAAATGGCCGGCAGCGAGCAAATTCCGCCGATGAAGCTGCTGAAAGAGGAAAAGATCGGCAGTGCTTCCGTCCTGACCGTTTCCAGCGAAAGCAAGCTGAAGCAGTATATCCAGGACATTATGAACAAGCCGGAGACGGTGCCGGTATCCAGCGAAGGCAAAACAGGCACCCCAACCAATACCAATTCAACAACCTCCGGCGAGACCGGGGAGAACGGCAGTACGGGCAGCAGCAACTAGGCAGCCCGCCTGCTTTTTATTTGAGAAAGGAAGTTATCCGTCATGAATCGAACACGTTCCGAACAATTATATCAGGAAGCACTGCAGCACATCGTCGGCGGCGTCAACAGCCCCTCCCGCTCGTTTAAGGCGGTTGGCGGCGGGGCGCCCGTCTTTATGAAACGGGCGAACGGAGCCTACTTCTGGGATGAGGACGACAACCGTTATATCGACTACCTCGCCGCTTACGGCCCGATCATTACCGGGCACGCCCACCCGCATATCACGGAAGCCATTACGCGTGCCGCTCAGAACGGCACCTTGTACGGAACACCGACGCAGCTTGAAATCCAGCTCGCCCGGATGCTGAAGGAAGCGATCCCGTCGATGGACAAGGTCCGCTTCGTCAACTCCGGCACCGAGGCCGTCATGACGACGATCCGCGTCGCGCGTGCCTATACGAAGCGCAACAAGATCATCAAGTTCGCCGGATGCTATCACGGCCATTCGGACCTCGTGCTCGTGGCGGCTGGCTCGGGCCCTTCCACGCTCGGCATTCCGGACAGCGCCGGCATCCCGACGAGCATTGCGCACGAGGTCATTACCGTGCCTTATAATGACCTCGACGCCCTTCAGGCGGCGCTGGCCAAATGGGGCGACGACGTGGCGGCCGTCATGGTCGAGCCGATCGTCGGCAACTTCGGCATGGTTATGCCGAAGGAGGGCTTCCTCGAGGGCCTCTGCCGCATGGCTCGTGACAACGGCTCCCTCGTCATCTATGACGAGGTGATCACGGCCTTCCGCTTCCACTACGGCAGCACGCAAACCTTTGCGGGCCTGCAGAACCATGACGCGATCCGGCCGGATCTGACCGCCCTCGGCAAAATCATCGGCGGCGGGCTGCCGATCGGAGCCTACGGCGGCTCCAAGGAAGTGATGGAGCAGGTCGCGCCGCTCGGCCCGGCCTACCAGGCCGGCACGATGGCGGGCAACCCGGCCTCCATCTCGGCGGGCATCGCCTGCCTTGAAGTGCTTCAAGGCGAAGGCGTCTATGAAGAGATGTACCGGCTCGCTGCGAAGCTCGCGGACGGACTGCAGGCATCGGCCGGCCGCTACGGCATGCCGCTGACGATCAACCGCATCCGCGGGTCGCTGTCCACGCATTTCTGCGACCATCCGGTGACCAACTACGACGAAGCGCAGGATACGGACGGTGAAGCTTTCGCCGCCTTCTTCCGCGCCATGCTAAACCGTAATATCAATCTCGCGCCGTCCAAATACGAGGCCTGGTTCCTGACCACGGCCCATACCGAAGCGGACATCGACGCGACGCTGGAAGCGGCAGATGCCTCCTTCAAGGAGATCAGCAAGTAAGAGAGGATCCGGGGAGGCCTGGAATCCACCCCGATCATAACGAAAGACCCTGCCTGCGGCTGTTCAGCCGGGGGCAGGGTCTTTTTTGTATTTATGATAAGTACCTCTAAGCTAACATCTGGCCACAATTCCGGCCGTCCGCTTCCTTACTGCTGAGGCTTGATCTCATCGAAAAACTTGGTTTGCACCAGTTTGGCCGCGTCGTCCAGCTGCTTCTTGGAATCCGTGTCTTTCTTCGAGAACAACTCCTGTACGACGTTGGACATCGCGCCATAGTAATCCTGGGTGCCGTACTGGGCTTCAGGCTTGCCGTCCAGCAGTCCAAACAGGTTCGGATCGTATTTGTACACGTTGTCGTACTTGTCGTAAATCGCGGCCACCTTTTTACCGTACTCCGAATCGTCCTTGAAGTAGTTCAGCGGCGCCGGCACGAAATATTTATTGTTGGACTTACGCTCCTGAATATTGCCTTCGAGCGCTTCCAGCCCTTTATCCGTAAAGTAGTCGAATGTGATGTAGCGGAACGCCATTTCCTGCTCATCCTTGGTGGCGTTCGGATTAATGACGAGATAGTTGCCGCCGAGAATACCGTAATGCTTGCCGCCTTTCTCAGCCGCCGGCATCGGATAGGCCAGCACGTTCTCCGGCTTCAGCCCGCCCTGGTTGAGCGCGGCGTCAATGACGTCATACGCGCCTGCGATGACCATCGCCGTCCGTCCCTGCTGGAACGCGTTCAGGGCATCGCTCCAGCCGAGAGCCCAATCCTTCGGAATGGCGTTGGCTTCCCATCTCAGCTTTTTATAGAAATCGAGCGCCTTCACACCGGCATCCGAATTGAACGCCGCCGTATATTTCCCGTTCTCCACCTTCTGGATTTCCCCGCCCGCTTCGAACAAGAAGTTCGTCCAGTTCCATCCGGCTTCATTGCCTTTCCCCATCGGCGCAATGCCGGAGATGCCCTTCTTCACATCCGCGGCGCCTTTGGCAGTGTTGTACATATCGTCCCACGTCCAGTCCAAGGGCGGCACCGGAACCTGCTTGGCGTCAAGCAGCGCTTTGTTGATCATGGTTGACGTGATGTACCCGTTCTGGGTAACGCCGTAGACCTTGCCGTCCACCATGAACTGGTTTTGCAGCAGCGGATTCATTTCGTCCTTGTATTCCCACTTGTTGTACAGGTCCGAGATATCCGCGACCCAGCCGCGTTCCACCAGCATTTGCGCTTCGGTCGCAAACGTGTTGTAGAATGTCGGGGCTTCGTTCGAAGCCATTTTGATGCCGATTTCGTTGACGCTGTACTGCCAGTCGTCCTTCACGATCGTCACGTTCGGATACTTCTCGGTGAACCGTTTGATCTTGTCGTCTTCCTGCGCCCGCAGATCTTTTTGGTCCGGAAGCGGATAGTGGATTTTGATCGTGATTTTCTTCTGGGTAATATCTTCCTCCGATTTCCCCGCATCCGTCGTCGCCGTCGTTCCCCCGGATCCGGATCCATCGGACCCGCCGCCCTGATTGTCGCCGCCGGCCGTTTTGCTGCCGCCGCTGCAAGCCGCAAGCACCGAGGCCGACAGCAGGAGGCACATCAGCACCATGGAAAACTTACGCATTGAAACTCCCCTTTTCGTCAAATGGTATGGTTTACCCTCTCATCATAAGAGAGGATGGTTCATCAATCGATGTGTAATCGTATGCCCTTCATGTGCATGCCTACGATGTTGGCCGGTCATCCTTTGACCGCCGACAAACTGACGCTCCGCATAATGAACCTCTGGAACACAAGGAATACGAAGATCGGCGGGATCATGACCATGAACAAAATCGTGAATTTGATGTTATTGTCCATGCTCCGTGCGTTGATGACGTATTTGTAGATCGCCGTGGCCAGCGTATACTTTTCCTCACTGTGCATCACGAGCGACGGCCAGAACCAGTCGTTCCATGCCGTGGAAAAGATAAAGATGGCCAGTGTAGCGAAGATCGGCACGGACAAAGGAACGGCAATCCGGACGTAGCTTGTGAGTTCGGACGCTCCGTCGATGCGGGCCGCTTCGAAGATCTCCGGATGAATACCGTCGAAGAAATTTTTCATCAGCAGAAAATAGTAGGCGCTGGCTCCGGCCGGCAGCCAGAATGCCCAGTACGTATTGAGCAGGCCCAGCTCCTTCAAATTAACGAAGTTCGGAATGATATAGCTCGACGCCGGGATAAACAAGGTCATCAGGATGAAAAAGTAAATTCCCCTGCGGAACGGCACATTCAGCTTCGAGATGCTGAACGAGGCCAGGCCAAGCACCAGCACAGTCATCAGCAGATTGCCGACGAAGATCAAGATGGTGTTCTTCAAAAACATTGGCAGGTTGATATAATCCCAGCCTTCCGAGAAATTGTCCCAATTCCACGTTTGCGGAAAGAAATGCGGCGGGAACGAGTTCACTTCCTGGTTCGTCTTCAGACCGTTAAACATCGTCATCAGAATCGGGTACAGCATCGTGACGACCATCACTGCGATGCCAAGCACCATGATGCCGTACACCACTTTGTTCAGCGGCTTCCTCAAATCGGAAGAAGAAAGGATTCCTCTGTCATGCTGGCTCATCTAGTAATCCTCCTTGTTCATCTTGAATTGAAGCAGTCCGAGCAGGCTGAGTACGATAAACATCAGCATGCCCAGTGCCGTCGCCGAGCCGTAATCCAGCTGGTTGAACGCGTACTTCACGATAAGCAGCGCATAAGTCAGCGTCGTGTTGTTCGGTCCCCCGTCAAGCAGCGCGAGCTGGGACTGGTAGGCTTGGGACGTCCCGATGATTTGCAGGATAAACATCAGCACGATCAGATTCCGTATGGAAGGGATCGTAATGTAGCGGATCCGGTTCCATACGCCGGCCCCGTCGATCTCGGCGGCTTCATACCAGTCTCTCGGAATGCTGAGCACGCCGGCCAAATAGATCAGCATCGCGGATCCGAACTGCTGCCACGTCTCCATGAACACGATCGAGATCATGGACCATCGCCCGTCGGAGATAAAGGACACCGGTTCCACACCGAAGCTGCTGAGCAGCCCATTGATCGGACCGACCGGGTCATACATCCACCGCCACATGCCGTACAGCACAACGCCCGGCACTACAAACGGCAGGTAAGCGGCAATCCGGGCAAAGCCCTGAAAAAACCGCAGCTCCGAAATCGCAATCGACGCCACAATCGGCACCCAGAAGCCGATAATGACCGTTAAAAACATGTAATACAGCGTATTTTTAACGGCTGTCCACACATCGGGGTCGTGCAGCACCCTGGCGTAATTATCGAAACCGACAAAGGTGTTGCCTTTGACGAAATCAATCGTAAAGAAGCTGTACAACGCTCCTTTGATAATCGGCACCCACAAAAACAAAATGAAAATGACAATGGCCGGCAGGATGAACAGGTATCCCCAAAGATGCTTTTTCCACCTGCTCGTTCGTCTGCCCGCCGGCTCGCTCTTCGCTTCCGGCTTTAACATAGCTGTAGCGGGTTCCCCCATCTGTCTCCCTCTTTCCTCTAACGATTCTTAAGGATAATTGTAGAAAAGCGGGCTGCCCGCGCACATGTCTAGTTCTATGGAAATGATGGCTGTTCTTACTTCTTCATCTCGCTCGGGCTCATGCCGAAATACTTTTTGAATATTTTGCTGAAATGCTCCGGCGACTCGTACCCCACCCGCTCGGCGATTTCATAGCGGCGCAGGTCCGTGTTCTGAAGCAGGTGGCGGCTCTCCTCCATCCGCAGCTTGATGACGTACTCCCACAGGTTATGCCCGGTAATTTTCTTAAACAGGTAGCTCAAGTAGTTCGGACTGACATGATTCTTCTTCGCCACCTCATGAATGGTCAGCCCCTTCTGGCTGTAGTTCTCTTCGATATAGCGCCTCGTGCTCTCCACAATCCGGTTGCTCTGCGTCGACAGCTCTTCTGCAGACGGATCTTCAGCGTAGTTATGCCAATTGAAGTCCCCGTAATAAAACACGTGGTAGTCCGGGTAGTGCCGGCTCCACAGTATCGCTTTATCGACCTGGCGGCCGAGTACGGAAAGAAAAGGAATGCCCTTCAGGATCTGACTGATGGCGACTGTACATTCCAGCTTCAAATATTTGCGGATATGATGGTACACGCTGCGGCCGGCCATTTCGAGCTGGCTGAGCTTGTTCTCGCCGATTTCCGCATTCGCCGCCTCGCTCCACTGGATAATCGCATGGATGTCGTCATCCGGCGAGTAAAACAGAAGCGCATCCCATTCCTGATCGAGCAGCTCCTTCACAATATTGAGCGAGGCATACCGGAGAAGCCGCCGATCCCTGTCGGTATAGGTCGGGCTGCCAGAGGAAAGGTCCAGCCTTATTTTCATAACGGCAAAATACGGACCCTTCAGCCCAAGCTCGCCATATTCACCGCCCGTCTCAAGATCCCCCGATTCATGGCCCGCTTCTTCCGACAGCAGCCGGTTCAGAAGCTCGTTCTTGCGGGGCCCGGGCTCCTCCATGCGAAAATCCTCTTGCGTCGCGGTCAAAAGCTCATTCACCTGCGGTATCCGTTTATCCATCTTGAGCAGCACGCTGCCGACGGAGTCCAGAAACTGCTCGCTGTTCAGCGGCTTCAGCAAATAGTCCTTGGCTCCGAGCCGGATCGCGCTTTGCGCGTACTGGAACGTTTCATGCGCTGAAATAATAATCGTCTGCACCCACGGCTTGATGATTTTCGCCTGGTGCATCAGCTCGATTCCGTTCATCTCCCCCATCTGAATGTCGGTGACGAGCAGGTCGACCTCCTCCATCCGGACGATATCGAGCGCCTCATGGCCGCTGCCCGCCGTGTAGACTTGACCAATGTCGAGGCCCGATGCGCTCAACAGCCCGGCTAATCCTTTGCAGATGAGCGGCTCGTCGTCGACGACCAAAATATTGAACATGGATGCTCCCCCTTGTATGTAGCTTGTTTATACCTTGTTTGTCATGAACCGCCTGCCTTTTCGGCGGGAAGCGTGATCGTGACCAGCGTGCCACCGCCCGGGCGGACGCTGTAGACAAGGCCGTACTCCTTGCCGTAGTGAAGCTGAATCCGCTGATGGATGTTCCGGACCCCGTAACCGGTCGAAGGATCATTTGTTTCACTGTTCAAGTTCCGGTTGATGGCTTCGATGTCCACCGGTTTGTAGCCATTATCGGAGATGCGGATGCGCAGGATGCCCCCGGACGCCTCTGCTTCGATGCGGATTTCGCCGTCCTCCCCCATATTTTTAATGCCGTGAATGATTCCGTTTTCGATCAAAGGCTGCATCGTAATTTTCGGAATGCTGAACGGGTGCAGCGATTCCGGGACGTCGATGTCCACCTGGAACACATAATCGTATCGGTTCTGCTGCAGCTTGATATAGGCGGTCGCATGCTCCAGCTCCTCTCCGAGCGTAATCAGCTCCCTCCCGCGGCTCAGGCTGATTTTCATCAGCTTGGACAGGTCCTTGATCATCTCGGCCGACACGTGGTTGCCTTCCATCTTGCTTTTCCAGTAGATGCTCTCCAGCGTGTTGTACAGCAAATGCGGGTTGATCTGCTGGTACAACAGCGACAGCTGCGCTTCCTTTTGCTTTAAATCCATGTCGTATTTGTAATGAATCAGATCGTTCAGGCGCCGGGCCATTTCGTAAATGGTGGAGATCAGCACGCTGACCTCATCGTTACGCTTCCGGTGCGGCGTTTCGGGCACGGCATTCCCCGGCTCATAACGCCGGACGAAGGTGACCAGCTTCTGCAGCGGGGTCATCAAGGACCGCCAGAAATATAAAATGATGATCAGACCGGCGGCGAAATACGCGACCGAGATGATCTGGATGACATGCTTCATTTCGTCCTGCTGCTGCAGGAGCGCTTTGACCGGCACTTTGTACACCAGCTTCTGCTGGAGCACGTAGTTATAATCCACGACATAGATAAAATCCTTCGTAATGACGTCCTTGACGCCCATAGGTGAATTCCCCGGCTCCACTTCGGGAGGAAGGCTGAGTACGCCCTCGGCATCCGGCTGGGTGGAGGTCAGAATGTGATTGTTCCAATCGGTAAAATACAGCTCGCCTTCCGGCAGCGACACGGTCTTCAGCGATTCGCCGATCCGCGCGTCCACGTTCGTTACCATCAGCACGCCGATCGTACCGCCCTGATCAATGTTGTTGATCGCGCGGACATAGCCGAGCGTCTTCTGGTCATACTGCCCCTTCGCCGGCGGGGATAAATGATCGGTTAGCCGCAAATAGCCGTTCCCTTTACGGGCTACCGCTTCGTCAAACCATTCCGGCTTCTCGGCCTCGTTCGAAAAGAAATAGACCCCCGACTTTTTGGACTCCGGATAATAAGGGGCAAAAAAGTAATGGTTGCCGGGATCGTACACGTACAGCGAATAGTACAGCGGCTCCCGCTCATCGCTCTCCTGCGAGTATGAGCTCAACATACGCTCCAGCTTCTCGTAGGTTTTCACCCGCTGCAGCACCGTGTCCTTCCCCGTCGTATCCAGCTGCTGGACCACCGAATTCTGAAACACCGTCGCCGTCACCTTGTTAACGGTTTCAATATCGCGGCTGATCAGTTTGAAATTTTGCTTGTTCAGCTCTATATAAGCATTGGTTACATGGCGTTTTAAAATCTGGCCCGCCCTGTTGTTGCCGTACCCGTTCAGAATAAACACGGGAATGACGAGAACCAGAAACAGCAGGATCATCTGCTGCCTGACGTTCATTCTCGCCAGCGGATTGCGGATCCCCCGCTTCATCAGTCATAACACCTCCGGCTTTCCTTCAATATACCAACAATAAAAATGGGGAAGTATGTGCGTTTCTACGACAATCATTCGCGATTGTAAGATATGCACGGTTGACAGGCCCATGGGCGATTAGTCCTAGTGTAATTTATTTTCGGATGGTTGCCAGTAAAATTTTACGGCAGCGTTATTGGCGGGCCGCGGCGGTGGAATAGCGACGGGATGACAACGGAATAGCAGCGGAATAGCAAAAGGTTAACAACGGAATCGTGACTGAATAGCACCGGGCTTGCAATGGGATGGCAATTGGATTGGAACGGGATTGCAAAAGGTTAACAACAACGGAGTCGTGACCGAATAGCACCGGGATTGCAATGGGATTGCAACGGAATAACGGCAGATGCCCTCTTTCCTTCCTCGAAAAAATGAGCTACAATAGTCCAAATCCATTTTCACGATGATGAAGAAGAGTACGCGCGAATTGCGGCCTTACAGAGAGCCGGCGGGTGGTGCAAGCCGGTGGCGGCGCGCGCGGAAGTGGGCTTCGGAGTGCCACGTCTGAACAGGAACGCTTCCCAAAGAAGCGGACAGTAGGATGGGCGGCAGGTCCCCACCGTTAACCGGGGCAGGGTATCGAGGAAGGCATACGCAATTTTCTTTTCGTTTAGCGCCGGAATC
>NZ_PCZT01000011.1:23556-28840 GCF_002968895.1 Paenibacillus sp. AR247
TGCGGGCTGGCTCCTTAGGAGGTTCGTCGATAAACGTCTTATAGCCGTTGAAATGTGCTTTGGTACTGGGGACTTGTCTTGAAGCTTGACCTAAGGAAGGCATGAGCTTAAGACCCACTCCCAAGCGTGGTATCGGCGTCTATCGTCGGTCCTTCTGCCCGATCAACTAAAGCAAAACTCAAAACTGCATGATTGAAGGAGGTGATGGCCATGGATGACGGCTGGTGGTGGCGTCCCGGGAAGACCGGGTTACTAGACATGTTCGCTAATGAAGTTCCGTATACAAAACAATTTCAATTCAGGAGGAATAACCATGACAATTTCAACAAACTCACAACCCAAGGACATTGTCCTCACCGGAGACCGGACGACCGGCAAGCTGCATCTCGGCCATTACGTCGGCAGCCTGAAGAACCGGGTGCAGCTTCAAGAGCAGTACGAAACCTATATCATGCTGGCGGATGTTCAGGCACTGACCACCCATTTTCATACGCCGGAAATGCTGGCGGGCAGCGTGCGCCAGGTGGCGATGGACTATTTGTCGGTAGGCATTGATCCCGACCAGGCGACGCTGTTCGTGCAGTCGATGATCCCTGAGATCGCCGAGCTGACGGTGTTTTATTCGATGTTCGTGTCGGTCAGCTCGCTGCGCCACAACCCGACGATCAAGAGCGAAGCGGCCGAGCGCGGATATGAGGATCTGTATTACGGTTTCCTCGGCTACCCGGTCAGCCAGGCGGCGGACATCACCTTCTGCAAAGCCACCCTAGTTCCCGCAGGCGATGACCAGATCCCCCATATCGAGCAGACGCGCAAAATCGTCCGGCGCTTTAACGAGCTGTACGCCCCCGTCCTGGTGGAACCGCAAATCATCGTGGGTGAGCGGCTGGATGGGCTCGACGGTTCAAGCAAAATGAGCAAAAGCCTCGGCAACGCCATCTCCCTCGATTCCACCACGGATGAGGTCCGCAGCCGGATTCGCAAAGCCCCAACCGATCCGGCGCGCGTGCACAAAACCGATCCCGGCCATCCGGAGGTCTGCACGATTTACGGGTATCACCGGATTTTTCGCTCCGAGGACAGCGGCAATATTCATGACATGTGCACCCGGGGCACGCTCGGCTGTGCCGCCTGCAAAGCTAAAATCACCGGAGCGATCGAAGAGGTGCTGGAGCCGATCCGCGAACGCCGCGCCCGGTATGAACAGCGTCCCGGCGACATCGACGACATTCTAATGGCAGGTACCACCAAAGCCCGCGAGGCCGCGCGCCAAACGATGGGCGAGGTGCGGGAGGCTATGGGGATCAACTATTTTGACCGGAGATAAAATAGCAATAAAAATGGGCTGCCCGGAACCCTCCGGTTAGCCCATAGGAGAATATCCGTCCAAGGTGATACGGCAAAGCCGTTCCTTGGGCGGTTTTTTTGATTGGTAATAACGAAGCGGCACGCTTTAAAAGCTCTGGACCAGGAAGTCCCGAAATTCGCGCGCAGATTGGGATAAATAACGCTCCTTTTGCCATGCGATTTGGTAAGTACGCCGACAGACCGGTTCCTCGATCCGCAGCACATGAAACGAAAATCCGATCCGATCTATCAGTGTCTCAGGGATAAAGGCGATGCCTTCCCCCGCCCGGATAAAATGGCCAACGGCCGAATGCTCATCCACCTCGCACACAATATCCGGCTCAAACCCGGCCTGCCTGCAAAACTGATCCGTCATTTTCCGAAATGGATTGCTGCTCTGGATGCAAATAAAAGCCTCCCCCGCCGCCTCGCTTAACCGGATGCTGCTGCGGCCCGCAAACCGGTGTGACGAAGGCACAGCCAGCAAAATTTCTTCCGTCAAAAAGGAAATTCCCTCGATGCCCGGCTGCTCGATCGGTGGGAACGTGATGCACAGGTCCAGCTCCCCGCTTAACAGCTTATCCCGCTTTTCCTGCTCTCCCGCCTGGGAAATTTGCAGCCGGATCTGCGGATGCATCCCCAGAAAATCTCCGATCCGGTCGGAGAAGCATTTATGCGTGGTCGTCGCCAGATTCACCCTGCCTTTCTCCGCTCCCGCCAGATCCTCGAGTTCCCTTTTTCCGTCTTCCAGGGCGTTCAGCGCGGTCTCCACCCTGCGCAGATAGGCCCGGCCAAAGGCGTTCAGCCGGATCTGCCGCCCCTTCCGGTCAAACAGCGGTACGCCCAGGTCCTCTTCCAGCCGTGAAATCGTCTTGCTGAGGGCAGGCTGGGCAATGCGCAGTTCCTCTGCCGCACGGGTCATGTGCTCAAGTTCGGCAACTTTGCGAAAATATTGAAGCTGCAGCAGCTCCATCGAAATCCCTCCTTATATACTAAAGGTTATTAATAAATAGCATTATATATATTTTTTATTATTTATGATCGATTATAGAATAAATAGAGGCCGAAGGCGAGAGAGGCTGCTCGAACTCACCGCAGGAGGCATGAATTAAAAGCTCTGGATATCACTATATTCAATGACCGAAAGGATGATCGATAGCATGACAGAACAACAGACAATGAAAGCGGCGGTGATCCGCGCGTTCGGTCCGCCAGACGTACTGCATACGGCGGATGTTCCGCTCCCTTTACCCGGCCCTGATGAGGTCAGGGTTCGCGTAAAAGCGGCCGGCGTTCAACCGTTCGACCTGGCCGTCCGTGAAACGGGATGGATCCCGCCTGGTCTAAGCATCCGGTTTCCGCAAATTCTCGGTAATGACTTCGCCGGAACGATCGAGCAGGCCGGAGACCACGTAACGGACTTCGCGGCTGGCGATGACGTGATCGGATGGGCTCTGCTGGCCAGCTACGCCGAATACGTCGTCGTTCCCACCAGCCAAATCGTACGTAAGCCGCCGGGCATCCCTTGGGCAGAAGCCGGGGCGCTCGCAGCTTCGGGGCAAACCGCCCACACCGCCCTGCAGGAGCTTCGCGTCGGGGAGGGCGATACCGTCCTGATCCATGGCGCCGCCGGCGGGGTCGGCACCATGGCCGTCCAGCTTGCCCGTGCCCTGGGCGCCACGGTTATTGGGACCGCCAGCGAGCGGAACCACGACTACCTGCGCGCCCTGGGGGCCATCCCCGTCGCCTACGGCCCCGGCTTGGGCGAGCGGGTCCGTGCCTTGGCTCCCGGCGGCGTCGATGCAGCCCTCGACGCTGCCGGGAGGGATTCGCTCCGCGTGTCCGTGGACCTCGTTCCGGACAGGGAGCGTATCGGCACGATCGTGGACGGCGAGCTTGCAGCCGAGCTCGGCGTCCGCATGATCCGCAACCAGCGCTCGGCCGCGCGGCTGGCCGAGCTGGCGGAGCTCTGCGCCGCGGGCAAGCTGGAGGTCCGCGTCCGCAGGACCTTCCCGCTGGAAGAGGCCGCCGCGGCGCACCGCGAGCTGGCCAGCGGGCACGGCCAGGGCAAGATCGTGCTGGTGATCAGGTAAGGGAAGTTTCTACTGAAGTCCGCACCGTTCGCCCGAAATCAGCGGTTTGGTCGTGGAAGCGGAGCACCGTCGCATGGGCGTGGGCCAGAAGCTGGTCGGCCGGTGAATCGGTTGGGCGAGGTTAAAGGCCTATGCGCAGATCGGTGTGCATTAGAAGAGAGCAGAAGCGGGTTTTGAGATTACGAAGGGGTAGCAGATGTGATAGCTGATGCTGTAGTTACCTTTGCCTGCTGGGTTACAGCAGCAGGAGCAGCGTTCAGGGCAGGGCTATCAAAGGGCCTTAATCAGAGAAGTTGGGCACCAGTCGGCTACGCCCTTACAGGCTTCGGAGCCGATGCTCTCCCTGCCCTAATTAGTTGCCTTAGCGCAGCAGGCATGCTCCCCTCTTCCCCGAATCCAGCGGAGCGGCCGGATTCATGCTGGAGAAGCGGTAGCGGCCGCCTAATAGCTTTCCACAAGAAAGCTACATCGGAAGCATAAGCTGTGAGCGAATTTCTTCCCCATCGTCCATTCCCAGAAATTCGCGAGCAACAGCGGTCGGAAGCATGAGCCGGACGCGCAGCGGGCTTACAGGATGGCTTCGGAGCGCACGCTCTCAAACACTACAGGCTTCGGAGCGCACGCTCTCAAGCATTACAGGCTTCGGAGCACCCACCCTCAAGCATTACAGCTTCGAAGCCTCCGCAATAAACAAGGGCTCCCCCATCCGTGGAAGCCCTTCTCGTGTTTATTATGGATTGATAAATGCCGTTCTCAGCTTCGCCACGTACTGGACGTCGAAGCCGAGGCCTTGCGCCAGCGCTGCCAGCGGTACGTACGTCTTCGATTCCTTGCCGACCTTGTTCAGAAATGCCGGTGCGCCGACGGCGACTGGTTGGCCGTTCACCTTCACGGAGCTGGCGCCGATCGTGATGACGACCGTGTTGCCCGCGTAACTGATCGTCGCGCTGGACGTCTTGCCGTCCCACTTGGAGGTGGCGCCGACCGCGTTCACGATGTCCTGGATGGCCACGAAATTCGCGCCGTTCTTGATGACCGGCTTGTAAGGCGTGTTCAGCTCCTTGCCACCGACGATGATGCCCATCGGCGCGCCCGCCTCGTGAACAGCCAGCTTGGTGTAGCCGCCCCAGATCACTTCGGAGAAGACTTTGGCCATCGCTTCATACCCCATCTGGTTCGGGTGGATGTCCCGATCCGCGATGATATGCGTCATCGTGCCCTCGCCGCCGACGAACTCCTTGGCCACATGGGCCACTTTGACATTGACGCCCTGCGACTGATAAGACGCCGCCATCTTGTCAATGACGTCCGTAAAAGCCTGGGCTGCCTGCCCCAGCTTCGGATACAGCGCCTTGTCGGCGATTTCCGGCATCGGCTGGTATTGGTCGGCGACCACGATCAGCGCGTCCGGATTCAAGCCGTGCAGGTCGTCCAGCACGACCTTCATGCTGTCCGAGTACAGCTTGAACAGCTCCTGCACGCGGTCGGACAGCTGCTGGTCCGTCATTTGGCTCCCGGTCTCAAGCAGCTGGGACATGTCGTTGCCGCCGATCGTGACCGTAATGGCGTCCGCGGCCTTCACGGCCGCTTGGGTCTGTGGAGCCGCTGCGCCGATCTGGGCGGTCCGGGGATCCGGCAGGTTCGGCTGAATCGCCTCGGCACCGATCGGCTGTCCGGCTGCGACGGCTTCCACAAAGTTTTGGAGCCCCTGGCTCTTCAGCCCGGCAATCCCCACGTTCAGCGTTTCCGTCCGGCCGTGAAGCAGCCCCTGCTCCTGCAGGCGGTCCACAAAACCGTAAGGAACGTCCTTCTCTCCTTTGCCGGGCTCATAGCCGACGGTTAAC
>NZ_PCZT01000011.1:28940-35627 GCF_002968895.1 Paenibacillus sp. AR247
GCTCCAGCTGGCGGCACAGGACGATCGTCAGCTCGATGAGCAGCCGCTCGGCTCCCTCCTTCGGATAGGCCTGTTCTTCCAGATATCCCTTCAGCTCATCCCAGCATGCGTTCAGGCGCACCGTATCGAGCGTCCGGATGGCGTCCAGCAGCTGTGATTCCAGATGCTTCGGATATTTTAAATCCGGATGCCCGGCAATATCCTCATGTTCCGTATCGGCAAACACACCCTCCTGCTCGGAATAAAAGCGCTGGTACAGCGCCCGGGCTGCCCCGTCATAGGCTCTGCTCAGCTGATGGATTCCCCGGGTCGTCCGGCTGAGGCCCACCGAGCACTTCAGCTTGGAATACGTACGGATCCGGTCGATCAGATCGTGGCCAAGCGTGATTTTCCGAGGCTGCAGCGCATCGGGGAACAGCACGATCCATTCTCCGCTGTGAAAAGGAAATACCGCAAGGCATCCGTACTGCTGCGACCACTCCTCCAAAATGTTGCGGACCGCAAACAGCCACAGCCGCTTTTCGGCCATCGACCACCGTTCGCTCAGCTGGTGGTAATGATCCAGCTGCACAACGGCCATAAAGTAGTCCTCATCCAGCTCATGGCTCTCCAGCCACGCCAGCGGTCCACGCGGACGGTCGTTGCCCTCGATCCATTCCGCGTACATCCGCTCACGGGCCATAACGGACAGCACCTGAACCGAGTGCAGCAGTCTGTCGTCGGCCCGACGCGCGTCCAGCCGGGCAGCCGCCCGCTTCAGCATCTCTGTCAATTCGTCATGATCGATGGGCTTCAGCAGATAGTCGAAAGCCCCCTGTCGAAGCGCCTCCCTGGCATATTCAAATTCGCCATAACCGCTAATCACGATGAAAATGCGTCCAGGGTTCCCCGTAAGCACTTCCTTCATCAGCGTAATGCCATCCATGCCGGGCATGCGGATATCGCTGATGATGATGTCCGGCGCATGCTCCCGGACCAGGTCGAGCGCCCCTTCCCCGTTCTTCGCCTCGCCGGCCACCTCGATGCCCAGCTCCTCCCAGGGGATGGCAGCCTTCAGACTCCGCAGAATGATCGGTTCGTCATCCACCAATATGGCTGTGTAATGCCGGCCTGAACCTTCCACTTCCTATCCCTCCTTTCATTTCACCGCCGTGCTGCGCCTCAGATTCCAGTACTGCTGTGAGGAGACGTCCAGCTCCTGCAATGCGTCTCCTGCCGAAATGCCCCCGTGAATCATCTCTGCGATGACCGCCAGAAACGATTTGTTCACTTCCGGGGACAGCATATTGTCATAAGGAACGAAGGTTTGCGGATCCTGCTCCATTAAGGCGGTGACCTGCGGAAAAACCGGCCCGGTCCGCTCGGCATCAAAAGGAATACGCATGGACGGAATCCGCAGGCCCTCGTACACAATCCGTTCCTGCACTTCGGTCGTGTACAAGCTCTTCATCAGCTCCAGTGCCGCCTTTTTCTGCGCTTCGCTTAAATTGGAAGATAAACCGATTCCGATCGTATAACCTCCCGCAAGCGACTTGGAGCCGCCGGGCTCAAGGGAAGGGAACGGAATCGCCTTGATATCGTTCTGAAAATCAGCCGGCGCCCGCTCATTATGAAACAGCGTAATGTCCCAGTTGCCGTTTAAATACATACCCGCTTTGCCATGGCTGAACAGGTCGATCGCTTCTTCGGTCGAGATATCGTTGGGATGGGGGCCGAATGCCCCCTTTTCCGCCCATGCCTCGATCTGGTTAAATGCCTTCAGATAAGCCGCATTTTGAAACGCGCTGCCGCTGTTTCCCTCGACGAGATTTTCGATCATTTGCGGATTGCCGTAGCGGTCCATTAAATAATGGGCAAAAATAGCCGCCGGCCAGCGTTCCTCGTTGCCGAGGGCAAACGGGATATAGCCGTGCTGCCCCAGCACGTCCACCGCTTCGTTTAACTCGCTTAATGTTTCCGGAATGGCGATCCCGAGCTTGCGGAACAGCGCGCCGTTCACATACAGCGGCTCGGCGTTGCCTTCAATCGGCAGGCCGTAGACATGGCGGTCGAAGGTCCACAGCTTCAAATCTTTAAATTCGTTCTCCAGGTGGTTGCCGTTCACGAACTCCGTCAAATCGAGCAGCCGGTTCGACCTGACGTACGGCTCGATCTCGGCGCCGCCGAACAGGACGAACATGTCCGGAGGCGTGCCGGTCACCATCTCGCTCTTGAGCTTCTGCTCCCGGTGGATCGTTTGATCCATCCCGTCGAAGTTGACCTTGACGTTGGGATGGGCCTCCTCAAACTCGCGCACGACATCTTCAAAAATGTTCAGCATCGGCCGGTCATGCTCGCTGATCCAGAAATGCCGGAAGGTCAGCGTGACCTTATCGGTGGCGTCCTCCTCGATCGGCTCATGGTTCGCATGCGCCACGACGACGACCGTGCCGGTCAGTACAACCGCATAGAGAAGCACCCAGCCCCAGCTTCGCAGTTTTCTTCTTAACATCCGTTTTTCTCCTCCCCTGACGCACCGGTCCTATGGCATAATCTTCGGCACCCGGATCCGGACGACCGATCCGCCGCCGGGAGAGGAGCATATGAGGATGCCGTAATAGCCTCCGAACCGGATCCGCAGCCGCTCATGGACGTTTTTCAGGCCCACGCCGCTGTCATGGTACTTTTTCGATCCGGCGGACTCCTTGTTCCAAATGCGAAGCAGCGACTCCGGGTCAAAGCCCGGCCCGTTGTCCGTCACGTCGATGACGATGTCCCGGCCGGCTTCAATGGCCTGGATGCGGATATATCCTTTGTCCTCCATCGGCTCAATGGCGTGGTACAAAGCGTTTTCAACAATCGGCTGTACGATCAGCTTCTGAGTCATATATGATCGCAGCGTCTCGGGAATGTCGATTTCATAGTCAAACCGGTCTTCGAACCGGTATTTCTGAATGTTCAAGTAATGGCGCACATGCTCAAACTCCATATACAGCGGAATAAGCTCCTGGTTCTCGCTGATGCTGATCCGCAGCAGCTTGCCGAGAGAAATGACCATTTTACTGATATCCCGGTTCCCGGCCAGCACCGCCATCGAGTTGATCGTCTCCAGCGAATTGTAAATAAAATGGGGATTGATCTGGGCCACCAGCGCCTGCAGCTCGGCTTCCTTCTTGCGGGTCTGCTCCGTCTCGACCTGCTGGATCAGCTCCTGGATCTGCGAGCTCATCCGGTTAAAGCCGTCGATCAGCAGATCGGTTTCATCATCACTTTGCGTATGGGATGTGATCGGCACGAAGATGCCCTGCTTAACCCGCTTCATGCCGTTTACGGCGCTGATCAGGCTGCGGACCAGCCTGCGGATAAAAAAATTGGTCGAACCAAAGTGCCGACAGCAAAGAAAACAGACCTAAAATAATGGCGATATTCCGAATGGAAACGGATTCAGAACGAATCAGCTTCAGCGGCGTCACCGCAACCAAATACCACTGTTCGTTGTGGGACGGCAGAAAGGTAATGAGCGATTTTTCATGATGAAAAGAATCTACGTAATAGTCCTTCGTCTTGGTGTACGTGTCTGACAGAAAAGGAAAAGAGATGTTCTCCCCGATCCGGTCACCGGATTTGTTAAATACGACACTGCCCTCTTTGTTCACCAGCAGAATGTCCCCGTTCTTCAGCGTCGCGGCTTCCCAGAATACCTGATCCAAAATGTCCGGCTTCACATAGATGACCAAGTAGCCGATCGTCTCCAGCGAGTAGTAGTCTTTGATGACGCGGGCATGAATCATGACGGGACGGCCCGCTGCCGCCGAACCGTTCTCCCCCGGCCCGGACCATACCGGACGCCCTTCGGCGCCAAGCATGGACGCATACCAGGTTTGCCGCTTCAAATCACCGAATGACATTGGCGCATTGTACTGATAAATCAATTGGCTGGTGGAATACAGGCTGAACGAAGTAATCATCGGGTGGTTGATCAGCAGATTGTTGATCTCCTGCTTGCGGTCGTACGTCACACTTACGTCCGGATTTTTCAGAAACTGCTGAATGACTGGCTGGGTAATCGCCGCATTGGAGACGGAGTTGATCTCATTCAAGGCGAACTTGAGCTTGCGGTCCGTCTCTAGCAGCGAAATCCAGTAGAAATTGTTCGACTTCTTCTCCATGGCGCTGGAAAAGTTGTAATAGGTGACCACGCCCATGATGATGACCGGTATGAACACCAGAAGAATAATAGCCAGTAATATTTTGCGGCGGAGCTTCATGGCACTTGGGTCCTCCTGCCTCCTGCTTCTATGTCTTTAGATCTATTCATTCTTCATGGCATGAAATAATTCCTTCGTGTCTGGCAGATTTTAGGGGAATCAGCTCTTGATGGCCCCGGAGGTCAAGCCTGCAATGACCCAGCGGCTGAAGAGAAGGAACACGATCAGAAGGGGCAGCGTCGCCGTAAACGTCGCGGACATGATCATGCCGTAATCGAGCCCGTCGCGATTGGAGAACAACATCAGCTCGGAGTGGACCGCCGTGGAAATATACTGCCGCATCCAGAAGATCCCGAAGGCGTTCACCATCGCCGGCACGATCAGCGCCTTGTACGTATCGATCCAGTGCAGCTTCGCCATGATGATATACGTCGGCAGCACGCTCAGCTGGGTCGGCACGAACAGAGTCGCGATGACGAAATAAAAGAGTGCATTTTTCAGCGGAAAATCGTACTTGGCAAAGGCGTATCCGGCCAATGTGCAGAAGAACACCACCGACACGGTCACCATGGAAGAGACAAAGAGCGAATTGAGCAGCGCGCGAAAGAAATCCGTCCGCTCCAGCACCCGCTGGAAATTGTTCAGAAACTCGCCGCCGATGGACAGCATCGGGGGAATATGAAATACCGCCCCGCGGTCATTCGTCGCGATGACAAACATCCAGTAAAAAGGAAAGATCGAGACCAGCGCCCCGAGCACGAGCAAAATGTAAAAGAGGGTTTTGCCGATGATTCCCCGTATCCCCCGGCGTCCGGGAAGAAGCCGTTTGAAGTGAACTCATGCCTTACCACCTTCCGTATCTCCGTTCATCCGTCCCGACACCCACATGTTAATCATGGAGAAGATGATCGTAATGATAAACAGCATGACCGCCGTGGCCGCCGCCGTTCCGAAAAATCCGTTCCGGAAAGCCTCGCTGTACAAATAAGTCACCATCGTGATCCCTTCCTGGCGGGTCGATCCCGTTCCGGACTGCCCCAAATAGACGTACGGTTCGGTAAACAGCTGGAGCGAGCCGATAGTCGAGATCAGCGTCACGAAGACGATAAACGGCTTGAGCAGCGGCAGCGTAATGTAGGCGAGCTGCTGGCGGCGGTTGGCCCCATCGATCCGCGCGGCTTCGTACAGGTCCATCGGAATGCTCTGCAGGCCGGACAAGAAAATGATCGCGTTGTAGCCCGTCCAGCGCCACATGACCATGGTGGAGATGGCGATTTTGACGCCCCACCAGCCGGAGTTAAAGGCCACGCTCTCCAGCCCCAGGCCGTTCAGCATCCAGTTGATCATGCCGTTGTTGCCGAACAGGGTGCTGAATACGAGCGTCACGGCCACGATCGACGTAATGTTGGGCATGAAAAAGAGAACCCGGAACGTCTTCTTGAACCGGGTCATCGCCGAGTTGAGCATGACCGCCAGCAGAAGCGCAATAATCAGCTGCGGGACGGTGCCCATCACGCCCATGATGAGCGTATTGCTGAACGAGATCCAGAAGGTCGGATCGCTCGTGATCAGGTCGTAGTTTTTCATCCCGACATATTTCATCGGGCCGAGCGCATCCCACTTGTAGAAGGACAGATAAATCGTAAAGAATATCGGGTACAACCCGAAAATGGCGAACAAAATAAAAAAAGGCGAAATAAACGTATAGGCTGTCATCCGGCTCCGCCTTTGCTCCGTCAGAAAAGGCTTCTTGCTGCTCCGGGCCTGCGAAGCGATTACGGTTTCTGCCATGCTGCACCTCCGCGGTTCTCATAGGATCATCCAAACCCGCCAGGCGCGGCGCTGCGGCCGTCCTGACGAATTTGGATGCAGAATCAATGCTTTAACATTTGAATTTCCGGAAAATAGTTAGCTGCGTTCCGCCAGCGTTTTGGCTTTCTCGACGGCAGCGTCCCATTCTTTGGCCGGGTCGGCTTTTTTCTCAAGGACGTTTTTCAGCGCATCCTTGAAGAACGTATCCGTCTGGTCATGCAGCGGACCGTAGTAGACCGGTTTGACGCGCTGTGCGGCTTTGCCGTATTCCACGGCCGTCGCCTGACCTCCGAAGAAGTCGTCCTTGAAGCCGGTGAAGGCTTCATCTGTGTACAAGGCAGGAATCGAAGGCATCAAGCCTTTAGATTTGAACGATTCCAGCTGATTCTCCTTGCTGTCGAGCCAGGCGATGAATTCGTAAGCTTCCTTCGAATGCTTGCCCTGCTTCGGCAGCGTCAGGAAGGAACCACCCCAGTTGCCCGCGCCTTCCGGAAGCTGCGTAATTCTCCACTTGCCGGAAGAATCCGGACCGTTCGTCTTGATGTTGCCGGCCATCCAAGCCGGTCCGAGCATCACACCGAATCCACCGTCGTTGGTCGCCTGCCCCCATTCCGGAGACCACAGCAGCGTATTGCCGATCCAGCCTTCCTGAATGCCTTTGACCGTAAAGTCATAGGCTTTCTTCACC
>NZ_PCZT01000011.1:35727-42661 GCF_002968895.1 Paenibacillus sp. AR247
CTCCCCATCATTATTGACCCATTGGTGGTGAATATCCAGCACCATCGGCAGTCCGACATGCTGACAGACCTCAAGCGTCTCGACGGCCGTAAACGTCTTGTCGTCGTTTTCCAGCGTCAGCCGCTGCTTGATGTCTTCGTCCAGCGCGGCAAAATGCTCCTCAAACCGCTGAGCCGCAGCGGTTTTGTCACCATAAGCTCCGCCGATATGTATGTTGTTCTTCGCTGTCGCGTTCAGCCCCATCGCCTTCAGCATCGTGACATGGTGGCGGAGGTCGCGAATGGAGCTCTCCAGCACCTCGGCCCGCGGCGTGCTGAGCACCGTGAAATGATCGGGGTGAAAAGACACCCGCATGTCATGCTGCTTGACGTAATGGCCTACCTCGGCAAACGGCTCACGAAGCGCATCATATGGGCTCCAATCGCTTAGGTCCGAATGGGTCGCCAGCGGAATCAGTTTGGAAGAAAACCGGTACACATGAATGCCGCTGCCATGGTTATGCTTCAGCAGCCGCAGCGTGTTATGCAAATTTTCGGCCGCAATCCGCTCCAGTTTGCGAATGGCCGCCTCCCGGTCGTTCAGTTTGCTGAAACTGGTCATCGTCATCGTTTTGGAGGGAGATGCATCTTTTATTACGGTTGACATCGCCACGTATCCGAAACGGACCCTCATCATCGGCTTCTACTCCTCTTGGTTATAAAATCATCCTTAAGAAGTATGTTCCCCAAAAAACATTTCGTAAGCCAAATCGGTCTGAATCCGCGACTCCTCGTCGGTCAGCTTGCGGATGAGCTCCATTTCGACCTCCGTAACCTCCTGCCCCTGAAAATTGATCTCGGCGATGCAGCCGACGATCTTAACGATCGCCACCGCCACGTTGTTCGGGGTATAGGCAATCACTTTCTGGCCTGTCGGGAAGACGCGGAAGCCCTGCTTGACCATTTTGCCGCGTCCGTATTCGAGCAGCTCGTACAGCTCCTGGTCGCTTTTGAACTTGCACACGGAATTAAATTCGGTCTGGAAACCCATCATTTCATCTCCTTCTCCTGATTAAAATGGAAAAGGTACCCGGCCTATACTGCAGAGCCGGCCGGATACCTTATATGGTGTTGCTGTACGTCTAAATCGCTCACGTGGCGGATATCCCACGAAAGCATCTGCAGCGCCAAGTTAAATGTCGTTGGCAAAGACCAGCGACTGCTTGCTGTTGTAGCGCTCCAGCGCCAGCTCGATCATCCGGTCCAGCAGCGCCTGATAGCCGAGGCCCGTTTCACGCCAGAGCAGCGGATACATGCTGTATGGAGTGAAGCCCGGCATCGTGTTGACCTCATTGATGAAGATGGCGCCGTCCGATTTGCGGATGAAGAATCCGCCCGGGTAATGCCGCTGCCTTCGATCGCCTGAAAAGCAATCGAGGGCGAGCCTCCCGCAGACGGTCCGCCGTCTCGGCATCCAGCGAAGCCGGAATGACCATTTCGGACTGCCCATCCGTATACTTCGCCGCGTAGTCGTAATAATCGCTGGAGGAAATAATTTCTCCCGGCACAGATGCCATCGGCTCGTCATTGCCGAGCACAGCCACCTCCACTTCGCGCGCGTCCACAAACTCTTCGACGATGACTTTGAGGTCATAGCGGAAAGCGAGCTCAATCGCCTGCTCCAGCTCCTCGCGGTTTCTCGCCTTGGAGATGCCTACGCTCGATCCCAAATTCGCCGGTTTTACAAAGCATGGGTATCCAAGGTCGTCTTCGACGCCCATGATCAGATTGAAGCTGCTGCGCTCCCACTGCGATTTCGTGAAAAAGCGGTAGCCGCATTGAGGCAGGCCCGCCTGCGCAAACAGCTTTTTCATTACGGCCTTATCCATTCCGGCTGCGGAAGCCAGGACTCCGGCACCTACGTAAGGAATGTTCGCCATTTCGAACAGACCCTGGATGGTTCCGTCTTCGCCAAAGGTTCCGTGAAGAAGCGGGAACATCAGGTCGATGCCGGCCTCGCCGCCATACAACCTGCTGAAAATCGCTCCCAGCGCCGCTTCCGTGCCCTCCTGGCTTTGTTCCAGCTTCAACTGGTCCAGCTTGCCGAGGGGGGCCTGCAGCGTCGTTCCTTTTCTCCACTCGCCCTGCTTCGTAATATAGAATGGAATAAGTTCGTATTTATCGTAATCAAAGGCGTTCATCACCGCAAAGGCCGTCTGCAGCGATACCTCGTGTTCTCCTGATTTACCGCCGTACACAAGGCCTACGGTTGTTTTGTTGTTCCCCATGCCAAACCTCTCTTTTTCCTCATGATTGCAGGTGTCCTCCTGCCGCTGTACATATACCATTATAATGGCTTAGAAGTAGTCCGGGATATGTAAAAAACGGTATACGGTGTTCTCCGACCAGGCGTAGGAGTCCTTGTAGTCCCAGAAACGGTGCTTGCTGCTGACCGTATGGGCGTTGACCAGCGGGCTGCCGCCGGCATCAAACGCCGTGACGATCGTGCTGTGCTGGAAGGAGCCGTCGCCGTCCCAGTCATAAAAAATGACATCGCCCAGCATCAGCTGCTCGGGCCGCTCCACCAGCTCACCGCGAAGCCCCCAGCTGCTTGACGACAAAAAGGACTGCAGCGCGTTCGAAACCGCCCAGCTGTAGCTCCACCACTCTTTGCTCCCGACATATCCTTTGTACCACCAGCCCGATTCTCTTTTACCAGTATAGTGGATCGGAGCGCCCCCTGCAAAGAGGCATTGCGAGATGTAATTGGTGCAGTCCACCTCGAATACGGCAAACTCCGGATTGCTGGTTTCCCACCACTCGTCGGCATAAGCCGCTGCTGCCGCGCGGTTGTAGCGCGATGTTTTGCGGCCGGGGCCGCCCTGCAGCACCTCGGCGTTCAGGTAAGGCTTCGACCCGCCGCTGGAATAGGCGTAGGCTGGCTGCCCGGTGTGCACGACAGGGATGCCGGCGGCCGGATGCTTCTCCGGCGTCAGCTGCTCCACCGACACGATCACCCAGGCGTCCCCATCCCGGATCAGGGTCAGCCTCTCCCGCTGGATCATTTCCTCCACATGATTGACGCCGCCCTTTTCGTAGAACAGCTGCACATACAGCTGCACATCGATGACCGCCTCCTCCGGGGTATCGCGGATCGTCCGCAGCAGCTTGGCCCTCGTCTCGCTGCGAAGCGGCCTTGCCCCCCTTGCGGCATACCATTGTGACAGCCGGGAAGCCCGCTCACTCCTCGCCAATAAATAAGCCGGATCCGTCACGACCTGATCTGTATGTTGTGACCGGTAATCGATCTGATGCTGGTTGTATTGATTTACATAGGCGTACAGCGTCTGCTTCCATACCTTCTCCATTCCCATGCATTCCCCTTTCACCCGTTTCGTTAACCCGAAATATGTTGTTTCGGCTGCGTATATTCCACTATATGAAAAAAAGGGGGCACCTATGAACCCTGGTCCATTTTCGCGCGGCGGAGGTCCGCCGGAAAGCCGGAAGCGGACAAGCTGCGCACTCCGTCCCGCCAGTGCGCGGAACCAGTCCCGGCGCAGATCGGGGGAACGTTTTCCCGTTCTTTTGCCGCCTCGGTCTCTTCATATAAATAGACGCAAAAAGTACTTTACTCCCCGGCTTGTAAACGGTATACTAAAAGCGAACCTCACTATTTTGAAATTATGTTTCATCTAGTGAAACAAGGAACGGCAAAGTGATCGCCCTTATCGCTCTCACCCAAGCCACCTGAATGATGACTGATTTGATGAACCACAGTAAGCAGAGGAACCGAATTACGATCAAGGAGGTACATGTAATGACAGCAAAGGATCAATTCTCCACGGCCCGCAGTCTGGAAGTCGGAGGCAAAACCTACCGTTACTACAGCCTGCAGGCTCTTGAGGAGCAGGGACTCGGCAGCATCTCCAAGCTTCCGTTCTCCATCAAGGTGCTTCTGGAAGCCGCTGTCCGCCAATTCGACGGACGTGCCATTACCGAGGAGCATGTATCACAGCTGGCCAAATGGAATGAAGGACGTGACGATAACAAGGAAATCCCGTTCATTCCGGCCCGTATCGTATTGCAGGACTTCACCGGCGTACCGGTCGTCGTCGACCTTGCGGCTATGCGCGACACCGTGAAGAAAGCCGGCGGGGATCCGAAGAAGATCAACCCGCTCGTTCCGGTCGATCTCGTTATCGACCACTCCGTTATGGTTGATGCGTTCGGTACCAGCGACGCCCTCAACTACAACATGCAAGTGGAGTTTGAGCGCAACGAGGAACGCTACCGCTTCCTGCGCTGGGCCCAAACGGCATTTAACAATTTCCGCGCCGTCCCCCCGGGAACAGGTATCGTTCACCAGGTCAACCTGGAATATCTCGCATCCGTGGCGGCGACCAAGACAACCGACGGAGAAACGGTCGTATATCCGGACTCCCTCGTTGGTACGGACTCCCATACTACGATGATCAACGGCCTCGGCGTTGTCGGCTGGGGTGTCGGCGGGATCGAAGCCGAAGCGGGCATGCTCGGACAGCCGCTTTACTTCGTAACGCCTGACGTTATCGGATTTAAACTTACAGGCAGCCTGACGGAAGGCGCTACAGCGACCGACCTTGCGCTGACCGTTACCCAAATGCTCCGCAAAAAAGGCGTTGTCGGCAAATTCGTCGAGTTCTTCGGACCGGGTCTGGCCAACATCAGCCTCGCGGACCGCGCAACGGTAGCCAACATGGCACCGGAATACGGCGCAACTATCGGCTTCTTCCCTGTCGATGACGAGACGCTGGCTTACCTGCGCAACACCGGCCGTACCGATGAGCAGGTTGCTCTGGTAGAAGCCTACTACAAAGCACAGAACATGTTCCGCACCGCGGAAACCGAAGATCCTGAATTTACGGACATCATCGAACTCGACCTGGCCTCGGTCGTACCGAGCCTTGCCGGACCGAAACGTCCGCAGGACCGCATCGAGCTGACTCATATGAAGGACGCCTTCAACGACATCGTCCGCACGCCGATCGAAAAAGGCGGATACGGCCTCAGCGATGCCAAGATTGAAGAAAAAGTAACAGTTAAGCACAAAGACGGCTCCACCAGCGAAATGGGAACCGGCGCAGTCGTCATCGCGGCGATCACCAGCTGTACGAACACGTCGAACCCAAGCGTTATGCTCGGCGCAGGTCTCCTGGCTAAGAAAGCCGTGGCACGCGGCCTGAAGAAACCATCTTCGTCTGGATCCGGATTTCATATCTTGGAGAAATGAGCTCGCGCTCCTTTTCTTCACGGTTTTGCTGCTGCTGCAGCTCGCCTTCGGTCAGCATGTCACTGAGCTGCCGCTCCAAATTGTCCTTCTCACTCATGGGTTGACACTCCTTTGCGCTGTACCGGTGGCCTGCCACCGCGTGAATAAGATCGATTACGTCCATTGTTTGGTTACCCCGATTCAAGCCTAATGAAACAGCCTGACGGTCAGGCTCAGCCTCTGAATCTCCGAACTATTCGCCGGTCCCCTTCGCTTCCTTCAATGCGCCGACCAGCTCCTGCTGGATCAGCCCGTTCGTGGCGACCACATGGCGTACGCCCAGATGATAAGGATTGCCAAGCGTATCGGTGATGCTGCCGCCGGACTCGGTGATCATCAGCGATCCCGCCGCCAGGTCCCAGGCGTTCAAGCCGACTTCCCAGTAACCGGTAAGCCGCCCGCTGGCAACATAAGCCAGATGCAGGGCTGCAGAGCCCCCGGAGCGGATGTTGCGCACCCGCGGCGCAAGGTAATTGAGTCCAGCCATATTTTGCGGAAGCGTCGTATCTCTTCCCACCGGAAAGCCTGTTGCTAGAAGGCTCTCATTCAGCGTTTCCTGCTGGGAAACGGACATGCGCTTGCCATGCACATAGGCGCCCTTGCCCTTCTCAGCCACAAACATTTCATCGCGTGAAGGATCATAAATGACTCCAACGATCACTTCTCCTTTATGCGCCAAGGCAATGGATACGGAAAAGAACGGATACCCGTGAACATAGTTCGTCGTTCCGTCCACCGGATCCACAATCCACAAGTATTCTTCATCCAGCGCCTGCTCAAGCGCTTTCTTGGAAGCCTCCGGCCCGGGCTCGACCCCTTCCTCGCCAAGAAGCGCATGATCCGGAAAATGAGTGAAAATCAGCTTGCGGATCATTTGCTCGGCGCCCTTGTCCACTTCGGTGACCAAATCCGGCGCTCCGGACTTGGTATCCAGCTGTTTTACCGTGCCCAGTTTACTCTTAATCCATTCGCCTGCTTTCGAGGCGGCGTTAATCGCTACAGCCGTAAAGCTCTTGCTGGTTACGACATATGGTACCTTACCCTCTTGGTTCAAAGCATTCACTCTACTTTCTGATTAGATCTGTACTTTGGGACGGCCCCGTCCGCGGGCGGAGCCAAGACACTCATGAACACAGCTCCCGTCCCCGTGTGGATCAGCTTATAACGTCACACCGCTGATTCTATCTCCTAAAACTATACGTATAGACTCCGGCAAAGTTTCGCCCGATTCGGACCGGGAAACCGATTTCCACATTGGCCCCAAAGGTGATGCCCGTAAAGAAATTAGCCTTATCTAGGGTGTAATCTCAATACTCGCACCATCCAGAATACGCACCCCGTCACCCTGATATGCCTGCAAATCCTCCATCAGCTTGAACAGCGCCCCGTCTTTGGCTTTGGCTTCAATCATGACATCCACGGCAGGTGTATCTCCAGCAATCTTCCGTAAAAAGGTCAAGAGCGGCTCCATCTCGACGTGATCGGCATGGCCGCGCGGGTCCGACTCGCTCTTGGGGCTGGACACGTGGATTTTCGGCGGAAGCGGCTTGTCCGCCGCCGCATCGGCCTGCGCCAGCGGCGTCGACCAGGTCTAGCAGGATGTCCGGCCACAGCTCCCAGGGCTCTCCCCATCATTATTGACCCA
>NZ_PCZT01000011.1:42761-47078 GCF_002968895.1 Paenibacillus sp. AR247
GGGATACGTGAAAAGCAGCTTGACTCCGGGTTCCCTCGTGGTTACCGATTACCTGGAAAAAGCCGGACTGCTTGAATCGCTCGAAGCCCTCGGCTTCTACGTAGCAGGCTACGGCTGCGCTACATGTATCGGGAACTCCGGTCCGCTTCCGGACGAAGTGAGCCAGGCCATCACCGACAACGACATGACCGTCGCTGCCGTACTGTCTGGTAACCGTAACTTTGAAGGACGCGTGCATGCTCAGGTCAAAGCCAACTACCTGGCTTCGCCGCCGCTCGTTGTTGCTTATGCGCTGGCAGGTACGGTCAACATCGACCTGCAGAACGATCCGATCGGTTACGATCCGAACAACCAGCCGGTTTATCTGAAAGATATCTGGCCGACTTCCGCGGAAATCAGAGAAGCGATCGGCTTGTCCGTCAGCCCTGAAGCGTTCCGCCGCAAATACGCGAATGTGTTTACCGCCAACGAGCGCTGGAATGCGATTCCGGTTCCGGAAGGCGAGCTGTACGAGTGGGACGACAAGTCCACGTACATTCAGAACCCTCCGTTCTTCGAGAATCTCGCAAACGGCTTGGCCGACATCGAGGATATCAAGTCCGCACGCGTGCTTGCCCTGCTGGGTGACTCCGTCACGACGGACCACATCTCCCCTGCCGGCAACATTTCGCCGACCAGCCCTGCAGGTCTGTACCTGAAGGAGCACGGCGTTGAACGCAAGGACTTCAACTCTTACGGTTCCCGCCGCGGTAACCACGAGGTCATGATGCGCGGTACGTTCGCGAACATCCGCATCCGCAACCAAGTGGCACCGGGCACCGAAGGCGGCGTTACGACTTACCTGCCTACGGACGAAGTCGTGTCTATCTATGATGCTTCCATGAAGTATCAGGACAACGGACAGAACCTGGTCGTTATTGCCGGTAAAGAATACGGTACGGGAAGCTCCCGCGACTGGGCGGCCAAAGGTACGTTCCTGCTCGGCGTCAAAGCCGTTATCGCCGAAAGCTTTGAGCGGATTCACCGCAGCAATCTCGTCGGCATGGGCGTGCTTCCGCTGCAGTTCCAGGAAGGCCATGGCTGGAGCAGCCTGGGCCTCACCGGCCGCGAAACGTTCGACATTGTCGGACTCAGCAACGACATCAAGCAGGGCGAGAGCCTGACCGTCACCGCTACACGCGAAGACGGCACCAAGTTCGAATTCCCGGTAACGGCCCGTCTGGACAGCATGGTCGACGTGGATTACTACCACAACGGCGGCATTCTGCAAACCGTGCTGCGTCAAATGATCGCCAACCAATAATTTAGGTTTAAATAGGAAAGCCCCGCAGTGCCATGGACATGGCCTGCGGGGCTTTTTTGGATAATACATCCCTAATCGTTGATGCCGTGGGATATTGAATAACTGTCGATAATAACAATCGTATCCACGATTCCGTCGTACTCCAGCGCGCTGAAGGTCAGCTAGATTTTTGGCTTCCTTATCGTTCTTGGGCTTGTTCTCCTCCAGAAGCACCCGCTTTTTCATATCAAAAACATACGATAATTGGGAATCCGGTATGGTCGGCATATGAACATCCCCGTAAATCCTCTCGAACTGGTCTTTATGCATGCCGATCTCGGCATTTAAGGCAGTTTTATAATGATCCTTCGCTTCTTCCTCCAGCCGGAGAGCGGCAACCTTGCCGTCCCGATAAAATGCGTAAACACCGAAGCCGTATTCAAACTCTCCCTTTCTCCTTTCTTTGCCTTGGCCCAATACGGCCTCAGCGTCCGCCTGCTTCATGCCATAGTACACCTTCCGTCCGTCCGCCTTGCTGACAATGCCCAAGTCTTCCACGGTGAGCTTCTTTTCATCCTTTTCGCTGCTGCTGCAGCCTCCCAATGCTATGATGAACAAGATCAGAAGAACGCACGCGGTTCTCATAAATCCCCCCCCTTTTTAAATTTACTAAATTTTACAACAAATGGGGTGGTTCGCCAATCACCATTTCCGGACTAAAAAAAACGTCACCTGCTGTTTCATTCTTTTGGCAGAAGGGTAAAAAATAACAAAATCGGTCCGTTTACAGACCTGATCCGTTTTCGGCAGCCGGAAATAAACATCCTTTCATGAACATCCATTTTAAAATCCATGGCACAAGGAGGCCTGCAGGATGATTCATATGCATGGCATCATGCCCTATCACCCGTCATACCCTAAGCCGCAGCCCGTTACCCGGCCGGTGAAGGAAGATGCGGATAAGCAGAAGAGCTTTCAAGAGATTTTGCAGGAGAAGATCAACCAGAACCGCTGATGCTCCAGTTCTCTGCGGCCAGGCGTCAGGCGGAATCACGTCCGTTAACTACAAAAATTAAAGAGACCGCGCGCTTATGCGTACGGTCTTTTTCCGTTCTGATTAAATTGAATTGAAAATGCCTATGCCGATACCCGGCCGCCCGGCAGTGATCTTCGATATTGACTGGACAGAAAGGCCATATACTTTTTAAGCCCGATCCAGCTGAAGTACGCGATCCCCCCGATGATAGCGCCGACGACTGCGGCAACCACCATGCTGTATTCCGTCGGGACCTCCATACCGGGTACGCCCATGCTGATCCAAGTCGCACCGAAAGTGCGGATGAGGCCCGCGGCCAGAATCAACAGTGTGCAAAAGCCAAAGCCGTAGGCAATCACGGCAAGGACCGGGATGACCATGATGCTCAGCAGCCCTGTCGTGCAGTAGAACAACGCCATAGCCAAAATATCGCGGAAAGATCCACTCCGATGCCCCTCGACGAAGTGCTGGCTCCTGTACGCCTTGGCGAGCTTGCGGGGATCGCCCAAACGCGACAGGATCGCCGCCTCCGGCTGCCCGTTCGCGATACCCTCTGCAATATGGCTCTCGATTTCCATAACGGCATCCATCCGCTCTTCATCGGGAAGCTTCTCCAAGTACTTGTTCAATTTCTCTAAATAAGACCTTCCATATGGGCTGATCATAAGATCTCTCCTCCATAGATTTGAATTTGATCGACGCTCCGGCTGATCTTGTTCCATTCCGCAGACATCATCTCCACAAGCCGGTGCCCCGTAGGGGTAAGGCTGTAATATTTGCGCGGCGGTCCTGCCTCCGATTCCTTCCAGAACGATTCGATGTATTGATCCTTTAGCAGCCGCCGAAGCAGCGGATAGAGCGTTCCCTCCGTCACGGCAAGCGGCTCCCACTGATCCAGCAGCGTCACAAGCTCGTATCCGTATCTCGGCTGCTTCGCGATAAGCTGCAAAATGCAGTATTCCAGGATGCCTCTGCGGACCTGTGAAGTCCATTCCGACATTTCCATTCGTTTGTCCGCTCCCTTCGTCACCATAATAACACCAGGTACTTTGCATTGCAAGGTACTATGTCAAAATAGTTCCGAAAACTAATTACAGTCATACGCGCGATGGTTCTGCGAACTATTTACAACGATATGTCCATTAGTTTGGCGAACTGATTTCAGTCATGCGTCCATGAATTTGGTGAAACATTTATAACCATACTTGCGCTAGTTTGGCGAACTATTTACAATCACACGTGCACTGGGTTGGTTGAACTATTTACAATCGTACGCGCAACTGTTATATTTGTTGTATAACAGATGTTCATAATCTAACAATAAAATTTGAACTACGCAGCATGTTGATGAAAGGAGGGCTCATCATTGATTATCCGGTTGGATATGCAGTCCGACGTGCCCATTTACACACAGCTCATGAATCAGATCATCGAAGGGATCGCCAGCAAACAGCTGGCCCCGGGCGAGTATCTTCCCTCCGTCCGCAGCCTTGCCTCAGATATCGGCGTGAACCTGCACACCGTCAATAAGGCTTACACGCTGCTCAAGCAGGAAGGATTTATTCAAATTCACCGGCAAAAAGGGGTCGTCGTGAACCCCGACGGCATGCCGGGAATCACCCCTGATTATCAACACAAACAGGAAGCTCAGCTTAGACCCGTCATCGCCGAAGCCATTTGCCGGGGCATGGATAAAGCGGAGCTGCTGCGGATTGTGGAAAGCTTTTATGACGAAATCACCCAAGAACCAAAGGAGAATGCCTAATGTACTGGATATCCGTTTTGTTTCTGATCGCCATGTTCGTTCCCCTGTCGCTGTCTCTGATCTGCATGCCTTATTTGACGCGGGAAACCGTCAGCTTCGGCGTATCGGTCAGCGAAGCCGTGTATCACAGCGCTCCGCTGCGCCGCATGCGCAGGCAGTATGTATGGGCCAGCTCAGTCTCATATGGCGTGTTGTTGATCGCCTGCCTCCTCGCCATGCTGACTGTGCCGGAAA
>NZ_PCZT01000011.1:47178-65027 GCF_002968895.1 Paenibacillus sp. AR247
AGCTTGACCCGGCCAATCCGCAGCAGTCGGTACGCCGTAACGCCGCCTTCCGCCGCAGATGGTCCATGTTCAACGTCGCGGCCGGCCTCATGATGGTGCTGCTGTTCTCGTTCGTTCAGTACAACATGATCTATCCGCTGAGCCGGGAGGTTATGATGCTTGTCAGCCTGATGATGCCCATGCTGATCGTCGTGCTGGCCATCGTGCTGGCCTTTTCCACCGGCCAGGGCGGACGGCGGATCGGTGGTCCATCTTCCGGTTCCGGGGCAACGCATGTCGTTAATGATGATAAATTCTGGAAGCTCGGCAATATTTATTTCAATCCGCAGGACCCCGCCCTGTTCGTGGAAAAACGTATGGGCATCGGTTGGACGGTCAACTTCGGCAGACCCGGCGCCTGGATTTTCCTGGTCGGTATCTTAGCTGTGATCATTATCGCTGCCCGAATTGCAAGTTAACCCGCCGGAACGCGATATGTCATATTATCATTCGGGGATATCCCCTTTAGGAGGAATGTTTATGAAAAAGAAACGAACCCTGAGCGCGGTGGCTGCTGCTTCCCTAACCGCCATCAGTCTGTCTGTCCCTGCAGCGGCTGCTGCCGAAACTCTGGACGCCGCATCCTACGTCTCCATTCGCGAAACTGCAGTTCGATTGGGCGCCCAAGTCAGCTGGGACCCGAATCAGCGCTCGGTGACCGTCACAAAAGAAGGTACGAAGCTGGTACTGACGATCGGGCGCTCCACCGCCGTACTGAATGGCAAAACCGTGCCGGCCGGAGGAACGGTCCGGATTACCGGCCAACAGTCGATGGCTCCGGCCGCCTTCCTGTCGGCAGCATTGGGCGGCACAGAGAGCGCCGAAGGCCCTTCTGAAGCCACCGACAACGCCGATTTGTTCCTTCAGGCCTTGCGGGCCGGGAACGGAGCTGGGGCGGCCAAGGTCATGAGTCCCGCCCTGCAGCAGGCCCTGCCCGCTCAAACGCTGAGCGGCCTGTGGAAGAACTACGAGAGCGTCTACGGCCAAGTTTCGTCAGTAGGCGGCAAGCAGGAAAGCGACAACGCCGTCCACCACAATGTGGCATACACGCTGCAGACGGCGGCCGTACCGCTTCAGATCACCCTTCGCCTGAATGCAGACCGCCTGGTGGACGATCTGAACATCGGCCCGGTCTCGGCGGGAGGATACCGGCCACCGGCCTATGATCATCCGGAGGCCTATACCGAGCGGGAGGTCCAAATCGGCGAAGGGGAATGGGCTCTTCCCGGAACGCTGACCCTGCCTGTGGGCCAAGGCCCCTTCCCTGCCGTAGTGCTCGTTCACGGCTCCGGTCCGAACGACCGGGACACCTCCATCGGCGGAGCCAAGCCGTTCCGCGACCTGGCGGCGGGATTAGCCACCAAAGGCATCGCCGTCCTGCGCTACGACAAGGTCACGTTTGAGCATACCTTTAAAATCGCCGCCAACCCGAAATTAACCGTCAAAGAAGAGACGGTTGACGATGCGCTGTCGGCGGTGAAGCTGCTGACCCAAACCCCGGGCGTCGATCCCGCCCGGATTTACGTGGCGGGACACAGTCAAGGCGGTTATGCGATGCCGCTCATCGTGGATGCCGATGCCAATGCCGGCCGGAACATCGCCGGCACCATCCTGCTCTCAGGCCCGAGCTCTTCCTTCATCGACGTTGCCGTGGAGCAGCAGGCGGAATTGGTTTCCCGCGTGAAGCAGCTGGGTCAGGATTCTGCGCCTTACGAGCAGCAGGCAGTCGTGTGGACCCAGGCCGCCAAGCTGCTGGACGACCCGCAGTACTCGGTCTCCCACCTGCCGGAGAGCTTTCCGATTCCACCCGCTTACTGGTGGTACGATAAGAAGGACTACAAGCCAGCCGAATTAGCCGAAACGCAGAGCGGCCCGATGCTCGTCCTGCAGGGCGAAAACGACTGGCAGGTACCGATGCATGAATTTGAGCAGTGGAAGGAAGCATTAAAAGGCCGCGCCGATGTGGAGTATAAGTCATTCCCGAAAGTAAACCATCTGCTTGCCGAATATGACGGCCTCTCTACCGGTTCGGAATATGCACAGCCCTCCAACGTGACACCGGCAATCATCGATACGATCGCAAACTGGATCGACAAACAGAAATAGACCGGACATAAGGCGTCGGCCGGCAGCGGGAACCCCGACACTAGATGGCTTAGACGCCCGCCAGCTAATAACGCCACTTAAGATACACGGCAAGCCCCTTGAACCGGATCAAGGGGCTTGTTTTTTGTGTCTTCCTATTGAGATTGGTAAACCCATCGATGTTTGGGATGTTTGGGATGTGTGGATTTGTGGTCACGCTCTCCCCTCCTGCGCGGATCCGCGGATGGATTTCCCGCCGGAACTCTGGGATAATGTGGTTTAGAATCTGATTGCTTCATACCTATTCCAATTTCATGCTTAGGAGGCCCTGTCCATGAGTGAAAAACGTCCCATTACCGCCGATGACTTGTACCGGATGCATTGGGTCAGCGACCCTGCCGTATCCCCCAAGACCGGCGCTGTCGCGTACATATCGAAAACCGTTAACGACCAGCATGGGGGCTACACCTCCCATATTCGCCTGATCTCGCCGGACGGCCGGGAGGATACCGCCTTTACCGCCGGCGAGCAGGACGCCTCGCCAGCGTGGTCTCCCGACGGCTTCAGGCTGGCCTTTCTGCGCAAGAAGGGCGATGCCCGCCAAGTCTGGGTCATGCCCGCGCACGGAGGCGAAGCCCAGGCCGTAACGGAGCTGAAGCACGGCGTCAGCGCCTTCAAATGGGCGCCCGACGGCAGCGCCCTTCTGCTCCGCGCCGAGGCTCCTTCGGCCGATGAAGCCGTCGGTGCGGACTCCGGAGCCCAAGCGGAGAAGGCCGGCAAGGACAAACAGCCAGACGAAAAAGTGATTCATCGTATAAAATACAAGGCCGACGGCGCCGGGCTGTGGAATGACCGCAGAACGCATCTGTTCGTTCACGATCTTGCCACTTCGGTATGTACGCCGGTCACTTTGGGCGACTTCGATGTGTCTTCGTTCAATTGGTCGCCGGACGGCAGCCGCATCATCTATACCGCCACACATGCCTCCGCTTCCTTCCCGGATCCGGACCTCCGCCTGACCAACGATTTATTCGTGGCGGAGCGGGACGGCGGAAACGTCCGCCAATTGACGGATGGGCGCCTGAGCATCGGGTCCATCGCCTACACGCCGGACGGCAGCCATATCCTGATGCTGGCCGACGACCTGAACTGCGGCTTTGCCACGCTGACGCGCATCTATCTGATTCCCGCTGAAGGCGGCGAGGCACGNGCCTGCTATTGAGGACCGGGACGTACAGCTCGGACACGCCTTGCTTTGGCGATATGCGCNCGGGANCCGGCAGTCCGCCCGCTTTTAGTGAAGACGGCAAGTATGTCTTCCTGCAGCTGAGCGAGGACGGCGGCGTCAAGGTCGCCCGCTTTTGCGCTGGACGGCTCCGATTTACGAGATCATTCGCCGGCGGCGACCCGGGGAAATTTTACCCAGTTTCGCCCCTGGCACCGGAAGGCAGGCTGATTCTCGCTTCCGCAGATACGCTTCATCCGGGAGATCTGTTTGCCTTTGACATGGCAAACGGTGATGAGACCCGGCTGACCGACTGCAACAAGGAGCTCTTCAGCGAGCTTGTGCTGAGCGAGCCGGAAGCCTTCCGCTTCGAAGCCTCGGACGGCTGGCCGATCCAGGGATGGATCATGAAGCCGGTCGGCTTCAAGGAAGGCTCCAAGGTGCCGGCCGTTCTGGAAATCCACGGCGGACCGCAGGCGATGTACGGCTGCACGTTCATGCACGAGTTCCAGCTGCTCGCCGCGGCCGGATTTGCCGTGTTCTACACGAACCCGCGCGGCGGCCACGGGTATGGCCAGGCCCATGTCAATACGGTCCGCGGCGATTACGGCGGACGCGACTACCAGGACCTGATGGATGCGGTGGACTATGTCCTGTCCGCCTATGACTACATCGACGCCTCCCGGCTTGGCGTCACCGGCGGCAGCTACGGCGGCTTCATGACGAACTGGATCGTCGGGCATACCGACCGGTTCCAAGCCGCCGTCACCCAGCGTTCGATCTGCAACTGGGTGTCGTTCTACGGCGTCAGCGATATCGGGTACTATTTTACCGAGGACCAGATTTGGGGCAATCCGTGGGACGATCTGGAGAAGCTGTGGAAGCATTCCCCGATCGCTTACGTGAAGCAGGTGAACACGCCGCTCCTGATCCTGCATGGGGAGCAGGATCTCCGCTGCCCGATCGAGCAGGGGGAGCAGCTGTTCGTGGCGCTCAAGCGCCTTGGCAAGGAAGCGCAGTTCATCCGTTTTCCGGGAGCCGACCACAACCTGTCCCGCAGCGGCAATCCGCATCTGCGCACCCGCCGGCTGACCCATATCGTACGCTGGTTTGAAGAGCATATCGAGCACTGATTTCACTGACTTCACTGATGCCATTGATTTCTAATTCATAAATTCTATAATCTAAAAAAAGCCCGCCATACCGGATTTCTCCGGTATGGCGGGCTTTCTCTATAACGATGACGCAGACAGTTTGTTTTCTTATTCTCTTCATCCGTTCACAACCTCAGTGGGTTTACGTCCGTTTACGGAATCATCAGCCCCATTTCCCGCGCCGCTTCGATCAGCACGGGAGCAAACTCATTCAGCGTTTCGCTGGACAGCCGGCTCACCGGGCCGGATACGGACAGGGCAGCGGCGACGTGGCCGTTCCGGTTCACGATCGGCACCGCCACCGCGGCGGCGCCGGGCTCGCGCTCCTCGATGCTCGTCGCATAGCCCCGCTCGCGGATGTCCTGCAGCTGC
Organism: Paenibacillus sp. AR247; assembly: GCF_002968895.1. Taxonomy (NCBI): domain Bacteria; kingdom Bacillati; phylum Bacillota; class Bacilli; order Caryophanales; family Paenibacillaceae; genus Paenibacillus; species Paenibacillus sp. AR247. The sequence goes on from NZ_PCZT01000011.1 coordinate 52,054, forward strand.
CGCACATAGCTGCCGCCCTTCACCAGCTCCGCCCAATCCGGATCGCTCAGGAGCTCCTCCTGATCGGCAGGCGCGGCAAACGCCACCAGCACCTTGCTCGACGCTCCCACCGTAAGCGGCAGGCGCGCCCCGACCTGCGCCACCCTCCGGATGGCCTGATTGCTCTGCACCGCCTGGATCCGAAGACGGTCCTTCCCGTCCCGCAGGTACAGACTGACCGTCTCACCCAGCCGGTCGCGCAACCGCTCCATCGCCGGCAGCAGCAGCACCGCCGGATCGTCGCTTTGCGATAAATGCGTCGACAGCTCCCATACTTTAATACCAAGCCGGTATTTTTCCGTCGCCGCATCGCGGACGACGAAAGCCTTCTCTTCAAGAGTCGTCATCAGCCGATGGACGGTGCTCTTGTGCAGTCCGATCATTCCGGCGATTTCGGTCAGTCCCAGCTCGCTGTTCTGCGTAAAACACATCAATATATCCAGTGCCCGTTCAACGGCACGAACCGTTAATTTGCGGTCTTCCATTCCGATCCCGCCCCTCAAATGTTTCACCACATGAAACATGGTTACATAAATTATAAGAAATTCGCCGGATAAAGTCTATATTTTCTTCTTTGACCCTTTCGCAAGAAGACGCCAATACGTAGCTAGTGCCAATGTCCGGCTTCGCTGCACTCGCGCACCACCGGGTGCCCCTCTGCATGTGCAAGCTCATGTCGCCGGGCACTCTATGCTCATGTCCGCATCAGGAGGACAAGGGTAGCCGGCAGGTGAACTATGGGGCGGTTCACTATTACAATTGTCTAACAATTGTCCGCCCCGGATTGACTTTGACCTCAGGCTTGCATAGGATATAGAGTAAAATTTTATATGTTTCGTAAACGAAGCCCGGAAGTTAAACTTAATATAGTAAAGTATTTATAAGGAGGGGCACGCATGAACATGACATCCCGTAACGACGTACATCTTCCCCGCCCCCTGCCCGATACACCATTACCGTTATCTACGCGAATGATTCGCTTTAAGCATATTTTGGTGGCACTGCTCTTGTCCGTTGTATTTTTCCTGCTCTTCTGTTTCATTGCGCTGCATGCCTACATCGCCTGGGTGTTGTCCAATCCGACAGTCGCCCCCTTGTACTCCAATCCGATGCAGGCCAAGTCCATGAAATACGAGGACGTCACTTTCCCGGCCCATGACGGCAGCCGGATGATGCAGGGCTGGTACATTCCAGCCGCAGGATCAACCAAGACGATCGTGTTCAGTCACGGGTACGGCGCCAACCGGGAGGAAACCTGGATCCCGATGTACGATTTGGCGCATTTCGCCCACCGCTTAAATTTTAACGTCATTTTGTTCGATTACGGTTTCGCTTCCCAGAACAGCAAAGCCGTCGCGACGGGCGGCAAGGTGGAAGCCCAGCAGCTGCTGGGGGCCATCGATCTGGCCAAGCAGCGCGGGGCCAAGCAGATCGTGGTATGGGGCTTCTCGATGGGCGCCGGCACCGCCCTTCAGGCCGGACTGCAGACGAAGGATGTCGACGCCATGATTCTCGACAGCACCTTCCTGCTCGAGCCGGATACACTGTACCATAACATCAAAAATCAGATCGACCTGCCGCGGCATCCGTCGCTGGAAATTCTGCAGCTGCTGTTCCCGGTACTGAACGGCACGAGCCTGAACCAGATTCCATACCAGCAGGTCAAAAAAGAGGATTATCCGTTCCCGATCTTCTTTATCCACGGGACGAGGACGAGAAGGCGCCTTATCCAATCGCGGAGAAGCTTGCCTCCAACCAGACTAATCCGTATTCGGACGTCTGGATTGTGAAAGGCAGCCACCACGAGCTGATCTTCCGGATTAGCTGAAGTTTTTCTTGCGATTATAGAATGGTTCAGCTTCGCTGAAATTTATAAATTCTATAATCTTCAAAAAATAGCTGGTACAAACAAAAGAGGGCACGCCCCCTTCCGGGCGTGCCCTCTTTCTATATTGCCGTCATTATTCTTTGATCAAAGACAGAAACTCCGCTCTCGACGCCGGGTCTTCACGGAAAATGCCGCGTACGCCGGAAGTCACCGTCTTGCTGCCCGGCTTCTTCACGCCCCGCGAACACATGCACAGATGCTCGCCTTCCACGACGACCATCACACCATGCGGCTGCAGCACATCGACCATAATGTCGGCGATTTGGGACGTAATCCGCTCCTGTACCTGCAGACGGCGGGTGACCGCCTCGACCAACCGGGCCAACTTGCTGAGTCCGGCAATTTTTCCGCTCGGAATGTAGCCGATATGGACCTTGCCGAAAAACGGCGCCATATGATGCTCGCATTGGCTGTAATACACGATATCCTTGACGATCACCAGTTCCTCATGATTTTCGTCAAAGGTCACGCCCAGCACATCACGCGGGTCTACCTCATATCCGGCAAAAATTTCCTCATACATCCGGGTAACGCGGGCGGGTGTCTCAAGAAGCCCTTCCCGCTCGGGATTTTCACCGATCAGCTTCAAAATTTGCTCGATATGGTACTCGATCTTCTCGCGGTTTTCACCAACCCGCGCGTTCACGTAATCTTTAACGCCAGCCACAGCACTTCCTCCTATCGCTACCCCCTGCTTCTCTGTAGACGTTCTATGCCGAGGGGATTATTTCTTCTTGCGGCCTTGACCTTGTGCCGGGCCCTTCTTGCCGGAAAACTGCTGATTTTTCATCATCTGCTGCGCTTTCTGCATCTGACGCCCGTTCAGGTTGTAACCCATTTGCTTGGCCATCTTTTGAAGCATTTGCGGGTCATTTTGCATTTTTTCCATTTGCTTGCGCAGATAATACACGCCGATAAAAAACCCGCCGACCAAGCCGACGATCAGCGTAATAATTGGAATTACATATTGCATATTCCGCCACCCCTATAAGTATAAATCGATTCCTTGCGCGTGCCTGAGCAGCACGAACCTATCATAGCATGTCCAAATGCGGCTCGCAAATGAATTCTAGGCCAGTACAGCCTCGATAAATACGGTCGTTTCCTGCGCCAAATCCAGCTCTTTAATATCCAAATGACCCGCTTCGCCGCGCACGATCCGGACGACCGGACGTCCCGGTAGGCCCCGGTGCTGACGGACGACAAGCCCCGTCTCCTTGTTCGACAGCCTGACGGCCGTCCCGTTGGGATAGATCGACACCATCCTCGTAAACTGGACCAGCACGCCGTGGTCGAGCTGCTTTTCCGACATGGCCATCATTTGCTCGCAGGCCTCATGCGGCATCAGCCTCCGGCCCGAAGGCTTCAGCGGATGAATCATCCGGTCGTAAGCGTCCGCAGCGGCGACGATTTTGGCATATAAATGAATCTCGTCTCCGGTCAGTCCCCGGGGAATGCCCAAGCCGTCTACCCGCTCATGATGCTGAAGGGCGACGTGGGCGATCAGGAGGCCGAACTCCCTTTTGTTCTTGAGCTTCTCGAAACCGCGCCAGGTGTGATGGCTCTTGGAATCCGGGAACAGCTCGTCTCCCTCCCGCATGCCGTTCTTACCGATATCATGCAGCAGGGCGCCCGTAGCGAGCTCTTTGACCTGCTGATAATTCAGGCCCATATTGACGCCCATTACCGTGGACAGCAAGCATACATTCATCGCGTGAACATACTGGGCGTTGTCTGCGGTCCGGACATCCGTAAGCTGCACGAGCAGCTCCTTGTTATCCATCACGTCCTCGAGGAGATGGTCCACACTCGCGCCGATCAGCTGGGTGTTCCATTCCTTCCCGGACCGCACCGCTTCAAAAGCGTCACTCATCTCCTGAATCAGGCCCTGTTTGGTTGCTTCGCTGAGAATGTCCTCCGTATCCACGTCCGCGTACAGCGGATCCTGAATGTAGAGCATCGTGACCCCGATTCGGTTCAGCGTACTGATCATATACACGGTAAGCTGGACTCCCGCCGACAGCAGTACCGTCCCATTCCCGGAATAGATGGTTTTCCCCAAAAATTGACCGGGCTCCACACTTTCAATGCCTACATACCTCATGAACGTTCCCCCGATTGGTTACTTAATCGGCCCATCCCTTTCTTTCGGGCAGGGAGTTCTCCAAGGTCAAGAGATGGCGCTTGATCTCCATCCCTCCGCCATATCCTACGAGACTGCCGTCGGCGCCGATCACCCGGTGACACGGGACGATCAGCGGTACGGGATTTTTGTTGTTGGCTCCGCCGACGGCACGGACGGCCTTCGGTCTGCCAATCGCATTTGCGATATCTGCATAGGATCGGATCTCTCCATAAGGAATATCGGCAAGCGAGCTCCAAACCTGAAGCTGGAACGGCGTTCCCCGCATATCCAGCTGCACGTCGAACGTCTTGCGTTCCCCGGCAAAGTACTCACCCAACTGGCGCTTCGCCTCAGCCAAACGCTCATCATCCTGAACGAAATCACCGCCGCCGCACCAGGTGCGGGACCATTTCTGGAGAACCGCCTCCTTGACGTTAAACGGTCCGAACTCGATCAGGCACAGCCCTTTCTCCGTTGCGCACAGCGTCAGCGGGCCGATCGGAGAAATCATCTCCGAATAATAGACCGTTTCCTTCTCGCCTCCCAGACCGGGAGAAAAATCATCCGCAGCCATTTCGGCATCTGCGGGTTGTCCGCTTCCAGCGGGCTGAAGCTTTTCCTGCGCTTCGCTCATCATGTCTATCACCTTCTCGTCTTGTTCTGAAGCCAGACCTTTATTCAGCCAATTCAAAGCTTCTTCCCCTCCTATCCGGCCCAAAGACCACGCCGCGGCACCCCGCAGTTCCGGTCTTGGGTCTTCCAGCAGCACCCGGCCGAGGCGGGGCACCGCCGATGTATCCTTGAAGTTGCCGAGCGCAATCACGGCGTTGCGCTGAATCGGCTTGCGGCCGCGCCAGGCGGCTGCGCTTTCCCCAAACTTCTCCTTGAACTCCTTATTGCTCAAATCCAGAATAGGCAGCAGCAGCGGCTTATCCTTCTCGGGATCCGGCAGCAGATACTCATGATGCGTCCAGTTCTTCCCCTTGTTCTTTGGACAGATGACCTGGCAGGTATCGCATCCATACAGCCGGTTGCCGATCTTGCGCATCACCTCGTCCTCCAGAAAGCCTTTGGTCTGGGTCAAAAAGGAGATGCACCGCTGCGCATTGAGCTGGCCGGGGCCGACCAGCGCTCCCGTCGGGCATGCGTCGATGCACATCGTGCAGTCGCCGCAGTCCTCCGTGACGGGCGTATCCGGCGGAAACGGAATGTTGGTCACCATTTCCCCGAGATAGATCCATGAACCCCATTTGGGCGAAATGATGCAGCAGTTCTTCGCGCTGAAGCCGATGCCGGCCCGCTCCGAAACCGCCCGGTCCACCAATGCCCCGGTATCCACCATGCTCTCCATCACCGCATCCGGCACCCTCTCCCGGATAAACGCCTCAAGCTTGCCCATAGCGTCCCGCAACACCTGATGGTAATCCCGCCCCCACGCGGAACGGGCGAGGATCCCCCGGTATTGTCCAGGCACCTGTTTGGGCTTGTGTTCCATTTTGGATGGATAGGCTACGGCGATAGCAATGAGGGAGGCGGGCTGTGCATCGGGGAGTGCCGGGGTGACGCGTTTGTCCAGATCCGGCTCTTCAAAGCCGGATTCGTAACCAAGCTTGCGGTGGTTCTCGAGAATCGATTTCAGAGAGACAAACGGGTCAGCCGAAGCAAAACCGATATCGTCAATGCCGAACCCGGCCGCCGCCTCTTTAATGTCCTGTTTGAGCTGCTCCCACGGCGAAGCCGAAGGAGCGTACGCAGCCTGTGGTTTACTTGATGTCATTTCTCTAATCCAAGGTATAGTATTACGACAAAAACCGTGAAAATCCTTCTTTATCATCCATTAAACCATAGTTTACTTTAAAAAACACGCGTTTTCTTTTGAAAGCGCTTTATGGCAAGCGTTTTCATTCTATCATCTGTAAATTTCCCATATAATGGACTAGTTTTGCGGCATAATCCTTCGGGATTTGGGTAAAGGATAACAAATGCGTCTTTCGGCGTGCCTTCACGGAATCCAAAAAAAGTTTTTTTCGCGATGAAAGAATGGCACTTCCCGCCTGGATCATTTGAGGTTCTCACTGGAAAAGGCTGCTGTCAAGTCCGTTCCCATACAGCTGGCAAGCCCGCCTCAGGATTAATTCGACTTTGTAAACATAAATGTTGATTTAATCGAAAAAATACGGTTTAATAGAAATGGAATCACATTCCATGCTACATACTTATGCCGATAAAGGGCACTTTTGGACAACAAAAGCGTTCCTTTATTCATATGAATCAGCCGCATGCGTTGATTCTACCCAAAAAAAACATTAACAGGAGGTATTTATCATGGCATTTCAATTACCACCACTTCCATACCCGAATGATGCGCTCGAGCCGCACATCGACGCTCAAACGATGGAAATCCATCACGACCGTCACCATAACACTTATGTAACGAACCTGAACGCGGCTCTGGAAAATGCTCCTGAACTGCAAAACAAAAGCCTTGAAGAGCTGATCTCCAACCTGGACAGCGTACCTGAGAACATCCGTACAGCCGTTCGCAACAACGGCGGCGGACACGCTAACCACTCCCTCTTCTGGGAAATCATCGCCCCTAAAGGCGGAGACAAGCCAAACGGCCTTCTAGCTCAAGCGATCGACAGCGAGCTTGGCGGCTTGGACAAATTCAAGGAAGAATTCACCAAAGCGGCTACAACCCGTTTCGGCAGCGGCTGGGCATGGCTCGTCGTGGACAGAACGGCAAACTGGCTGTACAAGCACGCCTAACAGACAACCCGCTGATGGAAGGTCAAACACCAGTCCTCGGTCTGGACGTTTGGGAGCATGCTTACTACCTGAAATACCAAAACAAACGCCCTGACTACATCGCAGCATTCTGGAACGTTCTGAACTGGGATGTTGTCAGCAAACGTTACCAGGAAATCGTACAGCCGTAAGCTGTACCTTCCCGGAAATAAAGGGGCTGCCCCCAAAGAACTGCATTGCAGTTTCTTGAGGGGCAGCCCCTTTTGCTTGTCTCTCAGCGAGATGATTCCCGGCTGCCGAGAACAGCACGCTTTGGTTAACATTTTAAACGATTAATAGGATGAATGTTTGAAATAGTTCTGTAAAATTTTTAAAAACACATTGGGAAAGGCGTAATGCTGCATATCCCGCTCATCGATCCATCGGTACTCCGTCTGGACGAACGGCTCGCCGCTATCCCCGGCCGCGTACATCGCCTTCAGCTCGGCTGCCTGCGGCAGGTCCTCTTCGCGGCAGCGGTAGACCTGCAGGTTCCAGTGAATATGGCTGAAGGTATGCTCCGCGTCCGTTAAATGCGCGATCGGCCGCGCAGCGATGCCTTCCTCGAGCAGCGCCCCGGCGAGGATATCCATCGCCGGCTCGTCCGGCAGACGCCCGCTGCGAGCCGCCGGCGTCTGCAAATGCGGCAGCTCCCACATGCGGGCGAGCAGCCCTTCCTGCGGACGCTGGCGGATCAGGACGCGGCCGCTATGATCACCGCGGCCCTCCACGAGGGCCACCACCCGATACTCGGGCCGCGGCGGCTTCGCCTTGGTCTTGATCGGCAGCTGCTCCTCCTTGCCTTCCTGCCTGGCGGAGCAGTGCTCCATCACAGGGCAGGTGAGGCAGTGCGGCGACTTGGGCGTGCACACCAAGGCGCCCAGCTCCATGAGCGCCTGGTTGAAGTCCGAGGCCCGGCCGTCCGGGATCAGCTCCACGACCAGGCTTTCCATAAAGGCGCGGGTGCTTCCTTTCATGATATCTTCCTCAATCAGGAAGTATCGCGACAGCACCCGCATCACATTGCCGTCAACGGCCGGTTCCGGCTTGTTGAAGGCAATGCTCAGAATCGCGCCGGCCGTATACGGGCCGACCCCCTTCAAGGCGAACACGGACGCCTTGTCGTCCGGCACCATACCGCCGTGCAGCTCCTTCACCTGCTTGGCTGCAGCCTGTAAATTGCGCGCCCGGGAGTAATATCCGAGGCCTTCCCAGCATTTGAGGACATCCTGCTCAGGGGCGTCGGCCAGGTCTTCCACGGTCGGAAACCGCTCGATGAACCGGTTGAAGAACGGAATGACCGTGTCCACCCGCGTTTGCTGCAGCATGATTTCCGACACCCAAATATAGTAGGGATTGCGGTGGCGCCGCCACGGCAAATCCCGTTTATGCTTGTCGTACCATTCCAGCAGGTTGATGCTGAAATGCCGTTTCTGCTCCATTGAACTTATCGAACTGCTCATGAGGTCCTTCATACCTTTCTGGCTGGCTTGATCATGAGCCGGCCTATTCCCGCTTCTCTACAACAGCGAAGGCGGAAGCCAGCTCGGTCTGGTGGGAGATCGATAGATGGATTACATATTCCGGCTCACCCGGCAGCTCGAGGCGCTCCCAAGCCTGCTCGTTCAGCACCACGACGGGTTTGCCGCTCTCATCGGGAAGCACTTCCATGTCCACAAAGCCGATTACCCCGCCGATGCCGCAGCCAAAGGCTTTGGAGATAGCCTCCTTTGCGGCGAAGCGCCCGGCGACAAACTCGGTCAGGTTTCCGCCCCGTTTCTTGGCTTCCTCCCTTTCACGGGCGGTCAGCACCCGCTCCATAAAACGGAAGCCCTGACGGCTGCCAAGTAGCAGCCCAACCCGCTTGATTTCCAGCACATCGTGCCCGATTCCGTAAATCAATGCCCCGCACCTTCCCTTCCATGACATACAAATCCTATTGTAACAGGTGCACGTCCCAAAAACGAGCCGCTTGTGAGCAGGCATATCTTTCACTAGCTGTTCTTCATGGAACGATCCCCGGCACCGCAGGCAAACCCGGAGCGGATACGAAAAATGCGGAGCCCCTCGCCGGGCTCCGCATTCCTGTTACCGTCTACGATTTATATGGTGCTCCGCGCCAGCAGCCGCGTACCGTATCCCTCCAGTTTGATACTTCCGGCGACGGGCTCGCTGCCAAGCAGATCGCGGTATTCCCTCTCATCCAGATCCACTTGCTTGTCCTCACCCGTGAAGTTTAGGACAAACACGTAGTCCGTGCTGCCGTCCGACCGAAGCTGGACCGTAACCCCTTGCGGAAGCTCGGTATCCAGCACCGGGCTGACACCCGCTTCCCGAATAAGGCGGGCATAGAAATCGCCGTAGAACGGCTCCTTCGCGCGTGAGGCGAGGTAATAGGCCTTGCCTTGTCCAAACGAATGTACCGTCAGCACCGGACGCCCCGCGTAAAAATCGTCGCCGTACTCCGCCAGCACCTGAGCGCCTTCGGGATGAATCAGGTCGCACAGGTCGTACAGCTCATAATCGCCTTCGAGGCCCAGACCGTTGTCCTGGACGGGGATCATCCGGTTGAGCTCGCCCTCATGCAGGCCGTCGATCTCTTCGGACCAGATGCCGAGCGTCTTGCGAAGCGGTCCGGGGAATCCGCCCAGATGGCACAGGTCGCTCTCATTGACGATGCCGGACCAGTAGGTCGCCACTAAGGTGCCTCCGCTGGCCACAAACGCCTCCAGCGCGTCACCGGCTTCCGCCGTGCACAAATACATCATCGGGGCGACAATCAGCTTATACCGGCAGAAGTCGTCGCCCGAACCGATGACGTCCACGGGCACGCCCATATTCCAAAATGCGCGGTAATGCTGCATCACCGTGCCTTCGTAGTCAATTCCCCGGTTCAGCGGCCCCTGGGAATCTTTCACGGCCCAGCGGTTGTCCCAATCCGCGATAATGGCCGTCTCCGCCGGCACGCCGGAACCGGTCACCGAGGCGATTTGCTCCAGCAGGCCGCCCAGCCGGGCTACATCCTGGAACACCCGCGTGTGCTCGTGCCCGGCATGGTCGACGACGGCGCCGTGAAACTTCTCGCTGGAGCCGCGGCTCTTGCGCCACTGAAAATACTGCACAGTGTCCGAGCCATGAGCTACGGCCTGCAGCGAGGAGAGCAGATGCATGCCCGGGCGCTTCAGCTTGCTGACCGGCTGCCAGTTCGTCAGGCTCGGCGTGCTCTCCATCAGCATAAACGGCTGCCCGCCTTTAAGCGAACGAAACAGGTCGTGGTTAAAGGAGAACCAGGATGCGAGCTTGCCCGGGTCCTGCTTGTCATGCCACGTCGGATAGGCGTCCCAGGAGATGACGTCCAGGATATCCGCGAATTTGCGGTAATCCAGCCCTTCGAACCAGTCCATCATATTCGTGGTCGCAGGAAGGTCCGGCCGGATCGCTTTGAGCGGAGCGATTTCCTGTTTGCAGAAGTCCACGGTTTGGTCCGTGACGAACCTTCTCCAGTCCAGATTGTGGCCATGGACCATCTTTTCTCCGTGCCGGGCGGGAGATTCGATCTGGGACCAGTCAGTATAAGTATGGCTCCAGAATGACGTCCACCAAGCCTGATTCAAAGCCTCCAGCGATCCGTAACGCGCCTTCAGCCACTCGCGGAAAAATTCCTGGCAGTAATTGCAGTGGCACTCTCCGCCGTATTCATTGGAAATATGCCAGCCGATCACGGCCGGATGGTTCGCATATCGCTCCGCCAGCTTCGTATTGATGATCCGGGTCTTCTCCCGGTATACGGGCGAAGAATAGCAGTGGTTATGGCGCCCGCCATGCAGATTGCGCACCCGGTTCTCCCCTACGCGCAGCACTTCGGGATACTTCTGCGACATCCATGCAGGCCTTGCGCCGCTGGGGGTTGCCAGCCATGCATAAATTCCGTTTGCGGCAAACCGGTCCAGCACCTGGTCAAGCCAGTCGAACGTAAATACGCCTTCCTCCGGCTCCAGCGCAGCCCAGGCAAAAATGCCGATGGCCATCACGTTGCATTTGGCCAGCTTCATCAGCCGGATGTCCTCTTCAAGCACTTCCGGATCATGCTGCCATTGGTCCGGGTTATAGTCAGCCCCATGCATGAATCCTGAAATTTGCGGGCTGATCGGTGGATAGGATGTTTTCATATGAATACAAGCCTCTTTTCTGCTATGAAATATAAAGCGCCGGGAGCGGATAACCGTCATGATCAAACAGCGTCAGATTGCTCCAATTGTTAGCATGGCCGACAGACCACACCTGCTGCGACGGGATCCAGCACGGCTCCCAATAATAGAAGCCCAAGCCCCGGCCGTCCGGCATGCGGCGGATGATGTCGGTTAGCGCTTTCAAATAAGCCTGCTGGCCTTCCGGCGAAACGGGGAACGCGGACGGCAATGCTTCATCATTCTCCAAGATGAGGGGAAATCCTTCCCTAGTCCGAAAAGTCCATGGGTAAGCCGTTTCCACGACGACGATGTCCCGCCCAAACCGCAGAGACAAATCCTGCAAATTCCGTTCGAGCTGCTCCAGGGGGCCGTGCCACCACGGATAATACGACAATCCGATCACGTCAAATGGAACCCCTTCCGCTTCCATCCGTTCAAAGAAGGTCCGGCTGCCATCCGGATCCCCGCCGCGGTCGATATGGAGCATCACCCGGACTGATCGGTCCACCGACCGCACAGCGCTTGCACCGGATTTGAGAAGCCCGCACAAGCGGGCCCATGGCTCCTCATCCGCACCGGCCTCCGCTTTCGGATCCACCTTCGCATCCGGCCAGAGCATGCCGTTCGTAATTTCATTTCCGATCTGAACCATATCCGGCAGGGCACCGCCGGCGCGCAGCACCGCCATCACTTCGTACGTATATTCGTAAACGGCCTGTTCCAGCGCCGCCCCTTGCAGTCCTTCCCAAGCGGCCGGCTTCCACTGGTTCGCCGGGTCGGCCCACTTGTCCGAGTAATGAAAATCCAGCAGCAGATGCATGCCGAGCTCCTTGACCCTTTTGGCCATCATCAAAGTCCGCTCCAGATTACAGTAGCCTCCCGGCGGGTCGTTCCAGACCCGCAGCCGGATGGAGGAGGTGCCGCTGCGCTGTAAAAGCTCGAGAACGTCCACCTTGTCCGGACCCTCATGAAACGTGCCTCCCCCCTGTTCGATCTCATCCAGGAAGGACACGTCCATGCCCTTGATCCACATCTTTTCGATTTCCATGCTCTGCCTCCTATTCCTTAACCGAGCCCATCACAAGGCCCTTGACGAAATATTTTTGCAAAAACGGATAAACCAGCAGCACCGGCACCGCGCCGATGAAGATCTGGGCGGCGTTGACCGTTTTCTGCGAGAGCAGCGCCACCTCTTTCGGATCAATGCTCATGGTGCTCATATCCTTCTGCACAATGACCGTCTGCAGGAAGGTCGCCAGCGGAAACTGCTTGGCATTGTTCAGGTACAGCAGCCCGTCGAACCACGAGTTCCAGTGGAACACCATGCTGAACAGGGCCAGCGTAGCAATCGACGGAAGCGATACCGGCAGAAAAATCGAGAAGAGGGTGCGGAAATGCCCGGCTCCGTCAATGAACGCCGCTTCCTCCAGCTCTTTCGGGATTCCCCGGAAAAAGTTCAGCAGCAATATCGTGAGATACACGTTGACCGCTCCTGGCAGAACGAGCACCCAGAAGGAGTTGATGAGATGCAGCTTCTGGATGACGATATAGAACGGCACCAGCCCGCCGCTGAAGATCATCGTGAACACGAACACCCAGGAGTACACGTTTCTCGCCCGGAAGACCGAAGCTTCCTTCGACAGCGGATAGGCCGCCAGAAAGGCCAGCAGCAGCGTGAGCGCGGTGCCCAGCACCGTACGCTTTACCGAAACCCAAATGGAGTGCAGGAACACGGGGTTGTCGATCGTTTTTTTGTAGGCCTCCGTCGAGAACTGCACCGGCCAGAGGCCGACCAGATTGGCGTCCGCCGCCGACTTGGCGCTGAACGACACCGCCAGCACATGCAGCAGCGGAATGATGCACATCAGCGACAGGCTCAGCAGCACCAGGGTATTGGCGACCGGAAAATATGCGGTATGAAGCGGTTTTATGATACATCCTTCTG
>NZ_PCZT01000011.1:65127-77900 GCF_002968895.1 Paenibacillus sp. AR247
TCCGGTAGTTCGCCAGCTTATAGGCCAGCCGGTACGAAATGAGGATCAGGATCATCGATATGACCGACTTGAACAGACCGATCGCCGTGCCAAGCCCCATCTCTCCGTTCAGAATCGCGGTACGGTACACGAACGTGTCGATGATATCCCCTTTCTGGTACACAAGCGGATTGTACAGGTTGAAAATTTGGTCAAAGCCCGCATTCAAAATGTTGCCCAGCGCCAGCGTTCCGACGACCACTGCGATCGGCAGCATGGACGGAATCGTAATATGGAGCGTCTGCTTCCAGCGGGTTGCCCCGTCTACCTCCGCCGCTTCGTAAAGAGACGGATTCACGTTCGCGAGCGCAGCCAGGAATACGATCGTGCCGAAGCCGAACTCCTTCCATACGTCCGAGGCGATGACAGTAAACCGGAACCAGTTGTTATCGCCAAGGAAAAAGATCGGCTGGATGCCGAACCAGGAGCTCAGGATGCGGTTCAGAAACCCGCCGTCCGTGGACAGAAAATCCAGCAGAATGCCGCCCAGAATGACCCATGACAAAAAGTGGGGCAAATAGACCAGCGTCTGCACGAAACGCTTGAAGAACGCCCTGCGCACCTCGTTGAGAAGCAGCGCAAACGTAAACGGCGCCAGCAGGTTCAACACGATCTTGAACGCGGAAATGATCAGCGTATTCCAGATCACCTCCATACTGTCCTGCCGTTCAAACAGCATACGGAAGTTGTCCAGTCCAACCCACTCGGAGTGGGTGAAGCCGAGCCAGGGCTTAAAATTTTGAAAGGCCATGACGATCCCCGCCATCGGCACATAGCTGAAAATGACCAGAAACACCAGCGCCGGCAGCAGCATGACGTGCAGCGGCCAGGTTCTTTTTAGACGGTTCATAAAAGGTCGTTCCCCCTCTTGGAATGCCAATTTCTCTTTTGGTACCGTCATTATAGCAACCGCCCAAATGTCGTCGTAGCTCATAAAACCAACATAAATGGCACTATTGCAACCAATTGCAGGCATGGATCCGCGAAGGGCTTGTCCCCCTGCCTGCCTTCTTCCGCCGACGAGGGAATTTATGAAGCCTGGCATGCCAGACACAAAAAACCGGCGAAAATCAAATGATTGATTTTCACCGGTTTCCAGGCGACCGACTCTTCCATTGGAACGATACCGATACAGCGGAGTTACAGCGTATTGTGAACCTGTGTTTCCCGCTCATCCAATCTATTATCGGGACTCCAGGCTGGCCGGGCTGTTGGCATGCGCCGCCTCGCCATCGGTGCCGGCTTCCTGCGCTTCGCGCTGATTGAACATTCTGCCGATTTTCCAGCCGATGCCTATATTCAAAACCGCCATCGCTCCAAATAAAACCACATCACCCCAGGGCTCCGGCAGCAGCAGATCGGCAAGCAGCCACCCTCCGGTCATGGCAGCCCCCATCACTGCGCCCTTTACGGACGACCTTAAATTCATTTTTCCCATTCGACACACTCCCCCGCCTGTTTCCTTATAACCTGAATCGACAAGCAATAGGCCTGCACGCCAAAGTTCTTTGTTTCCTGCCTTTTTTGATATATATGTCGTGGACAAAATCGAATATTCCCGTATAACCGTTAAAAAGCCCCTGGCTCCCCATCTGTATAAGCTCACCTCTTCCGTGACACAATAACGTAAGTTTAAAAACATACTCCGAAGGAAGGTGGCCTCAATGAGACAACAGTTAAGAATCGGTGTATTGATTGCAGGCATGTCTTTGATGCTGGCTGCTCCGGCCTTTGCTTATGGGGCGGCTGGAACGGCGCAAGACGGCGGAAATGGCGGCATGGGCACAGGTATGGGCATGGGGGACCCTCGGAACCGAATCCACCGGTGGTTCGCATTACCGGGTGAACAATGTCGGAACGACATCCCATTACCATGTCAGCGTATATGGCACTGGAACAGGCAGCCAATACTTGAATACGAATTACGGAACGAACAACACCGGCCGGATGGGAACAAACAACTACACCGGATCCAATACGAATATGCTGACTGACAATAACAGAATCCGGACGAACGCGGCGACGGACAGAAACCGCGGCGGAGGCTGGGGCTGGCTCGGACTGCTGGGTCTGATCGGATTAGCCGGTATGCGCAAAGGAAACCCGGAACGAGACCGCGGTTAGTTTGCCCTAAATGCATGGTCAGCCATCATAAAAATCCCTGACTTACTTAAAATGTAGGTCAGGGATTTTTGGTGCTTCGATTCCCGGTCGATCAATCAACAGCACATTCTATTGTGTATCGCTATCTAAATGGCTATCTAAATGGCTGTAGAGTGAGCCGGACGTTCATCATATTTAAACGGAATATGCTTCGGGTCTTCAGCGGCAGGCTGAACAAAACCGGCCGGAAGGGTATCGCCCCAAGTTAAGCGCCCCTCGACGAATTTGGACATCCGGGTCTCGAAAAAGGCCGGCCGCTGCTTCCACACCTTTTTGGCAACGGTCACGGTAAATTCCCCTCGCTTGTTCGGAATGGTGACGGAATAAGGGACATCCTTGGGCAAACTCAGTCCGACCAGCACTCCGGTGTACATCGCGCCAGACGATGTCTGGCTCACCAGATACGGAGGATGATCCGTGATGACCGTACCCTCTTCCGGCAGTGTGATGTCGATCTCCACGCTGGTGTTCTCGGGCATCTTGAACACTCTGCCTTCAGGAAGCGTGTATCTCTTGGTGCCGATCGTGACCGACAGATTTGTTTCTTCATCCTCGGGCCAATAGAAAATGGAATATCTGCCATCCTGATCGGTCGGCGTCGATTTCCCGAAGCCTTCGCCTTGATCCCGGTCGAACCAGACCACCGCATTCTCGATCGGTCTGCCTTTCGCGTCTTTGACAACCCCGCCCATCCGGTATTTATCTACTTGAAAATAAGATACGACGTCACCGCTGCTGGCGATGGCCCGTCCGTGAACCTGGACCTTGGACGCATCCTCGGGATCGTCTTCCACCTTCAGCACCTCAATCGGATAATTTACGCTGAGCATGGCCGAAGCAGTAAGAAGCCGCTTCGACATCTCCGGCGTTAGATGTTTCCCGGATACTGTGGCGTCCTTAAGGGAAGCGATACTGATCTTGGTCTCAGCCAGGAGGCTCTGGTCAACGGTCAGGGTGAACGATCCGTCCTTCCCTGTGGGAACGTCAATTTGGCTCTGGCTCGTATCCACCGTGGCGCCGGCCACAGGCTGATTGTCGAGGAGCAGCCTGCCGTGAACGGAGGTCATATGGGACCCGTCCGACTTCCACTGCTTAAGCCGCAAGGACGGCGAATCAACCGTCAGCTGTACGCCATGGTCCGCCGCTTGCGCCGATGCCGGAGCCTCCGAGGATACCGGCTTCGAGGGCATCCCGGCACATCCGGCAAGACACACCGTCATGATCAAAATGGACAGTCGCTGCAAATACCACATGGATTCGATTCCTCCCCTTTACTTGTGCGCAAATAAACAGGGGCAAAGCCATAGGCTCTGCCCCGCTTCATGAACCTTATTTTTTCTGGTGAGCGTTCGTGTCTTCCGCCGTACCCGCTTTGCCTTGGGTTTTGTCGCCGCCAATTCCGAACACGAACACTTTCGGTTTGGGACCGCCGGATGTAAAAGCCATATATTGTTTGTCGTCGACGACGAAAATCGCCGGCGCTGCTTGAATGCTGCTCCCCGTCGTCTGGAAGGTCCAGATGACCTTGCCGTTTTTAATATCCAGGGCGTTGATCTTCCCGTCGAGCTCGCCGTAGAAAGCCAGTCCCGTCGTCGTGCTCGTAAAGCCTCCGCGCATCGGATCCTTCGTCTTGATTTGGTAGGCTTTTTCACCGGTATTCACGTCCATCGCGGTGATGGTGCCGAACGGTACATCATTCGCTGGCGCCGAGGTCGTCGTACCGAACGCGGCCGCTCCGGGCATGTCCGGTGTCGAGGCTTCCGTCTGGCTTTTCGCAGACTTGATGACGGCCCCCTGTTCCACGCCCGGAATCAGCACATAATTTGTTGCGGGATCATACGTTTCGGGAGCATAGTTCTCGCCTCCGAGCACGCCCGGATACACGGTAACACCCTCCGGTGTCGGCTTCGGATGATCAATCTTGGCAAAAGGAACCCCGTCCCAAACGACAGCGCCGGTCTTGGCGTCCCATGCATACCATTGTCCCGACTTCCCGCCCTGCACGACGATTTTTTGCTGCTTGCCTTTGACGGTGGCATTCAGGATCATTGGCGAAGCTGCAGCGTCATAATCCCAGAGGTCATGGCTGATTTCCTGCTTCGCCCAGATCAGCTTGCCCGTAGCGGCGTCGACGGCGACCACCGAGTCCGTGTGCGGATTGTCTCCCGGCCGGGACTCGCCGTAAAAGTCAGGCGCCGGGTTGCCCACGGCAAAGTACATGATTCCTGTCTCCTCATCGATGGCCGGCGGATTCCATACCGCGCCTCCGCCCTGGAATTTGCTGTTGGCGAGCCAGTCCTGGCCTTTAGGCGGGACCGTGTAGAAAGGAGAAGCCCAGGCAGGCGACAGATCGCTTGCTTTATAGGCGTTGACAAACCCGCGGATGCCGTTGTCCCCGCCGCTGCTGCCGATATAAATGTTGCCTTTGTAATACACGGGTGCGGTCGTTTCGTAGTAACCGTTCTCCAGCGTCACGCCTTTGATGGACTCGGAGATCGGCACCATTTTGATCAGCTTGCCGGTCTTCTGGTCCAGGGATACAATCTGATTGTCGACCGTCAGCATGAACACTTTACCTTCCCCAACAGCGACGCCGCGGTTGGCAATGATCCCCGACTTGCTGAATGTCGCAGCTTGTTCTGCGGACGGCTTCCAGTGCCAGATTTGACTGCCGGTCGCGCCGTCGAAGGCGAATACCTGATTCCCGGCGGTCGTAATGTACACGATGCCGTCGACGAACACCGGATAGCACTGATTCCCGTTCTTGACGTCTTTGTCAAGCTCCTTCAGGTCCGCGCTCCAGATCACGCCCAGATCCTTGACGTTGGCCGCGGTCACCTCTTTATAAGGGACATGGCGGGTATTTTTCAGATCAAATCCATAGGTGCCGAAGTTTTTAAAAGAGGTGCCCGTCACTTTTCCCGGCGTCGTGGATGGTTTGTTTTCGTTTGTATTTTGCGCCGGAGCCGGGGTCGCTGCGTTATTGTTCTTATTCGTATTACAGCCGCTTAGAGCTAGGCTTGTACTTAAAAGGGCTGCGCCAATCATCACGTGAGTTTTTCTCATGTTGGAACGATCTCCTCATTTTTTCATTAGAAGCGTTGTAACGTAATATTTCCAGCAAGACCAAAAATCATGCAGAAAAAAATACAGCCCTTCGTACATACACCTGGTTTGCACCCAAGCCGCATTTCCGGCTGATGTCATGCAGGTATAAAAGCGGCTCAAATCGGTCATCTTGAAGGAGAAGAAACACACCACCCAGATTTGCATTCAAGGAGGACGACGATGAAACCGAAATTCCGTTTGATCTTTATGATAGCGCTGCTCTCGATCGTATTGGTATTAAGCGCATGCGGCAAAAGCAATAACGGTACGGCGGCTCCGCCTGCCAACAATACAGCCCCATCCACCGGCGGCGGACAAACCAAAGAAATTACCGTGACGGCGAAAAACTTCGCTTTTGACCCGCCCAATATCGATCTGAAAGCCGGCGACACGGTCAAGCTGACGTTTAAAAACAAGGATGGCGTTCACGGCTTCGAAATTCCTGACCTGAACGTCAATCTGCAGGACGGACAAACGGCCACCTTTACCGTAGACAAGGCTGGGACTTACGATTTCAACTGCTCGATTCAATGCGGCTCAGGCCACGACAATATGACGGGTACGATTACGGTATCCTAAGACCAAACAAAAAAGGAGCCCATTCGAAGATGGAACTCCTTTTTTCGATTTATGGCTCGAGGGAAGCTGCAGGAAGCAGATATTAATTCGCCGCGGGCAGGTGCTTCAAATAAAAACGATACCAGTTGCCGCAGATAAAGCCTTCCACGTCCTCCTCGCTGTAATGCTTTTGCAGTAAATTGACCAGATCATGATATTTCCCCGCATGCTCCAGACCGATGATCTTTTCACGGATACCGTCAAAATCCGAGCCCAGCCCGATATGCCGGCGGCCCCCAAGAGAGCAGATATGGTCGATGTGCGCGAGCAGCCGGTCCATCGTAACCGGTTCCTCCGCATGGACAAAAGGCGGCACAAAGGTGACCCCGATGACTCCGTCCGCCCGGATGATGGAGCCAATCTGCTCATCGCTCAAGTTTCTGCGGCGCGGGCATATTTTGCCGGCATTGGAATGGGAGGCGATGAGCGGCTTCACGGACATCGACGCCAGCTCCCAGAACGCTTTTTCCGAGAGATGGGACACGTCCAGGATCATGCCCAGACGGTTGCATTCCTGAATCAACTGCCGGCCTTTCTCGGTCAATCCCGCTCTCCTGGACTCCATGACGCCGTCCGCCGCCCAATTGGCGTAATTCCAGGTGATGCCGATACTCCGGACGCCCAGATGATGCAGGATCCGCACATAGGCCAGGTTTCCCTGCAGCGCATCGACTCCTTCAAGCGATAGCAGCGCCCCGGTCAAGCCGTTCTTCTCTGTGTCGTTCTTCTCTGTGTATTCGAGGTCCTCCTTGGATCGGATAAAATGGATAGGGCCGCTTGCGAGCACCTTCTCATGAAACAGATCAATGCTCTCCAGCACATAACGAAACTCTCCGGCATACTTCTCAGGCAAATAGACGGCAAAATTCTGGAACCCGATGCCGGACTTTTGCATGCGTTCCAGCGTGACATCCAGCAAATCTTGTTCGTGTACAAAATCCAGCTGCGGATGCTCGAGCAGTTTGCTCAGCACATCGCAGTGGGCGTCAAATATGGTCACCGGTCATTCCTCCGTTCTTCTTGAACCTGCCGCGATAGGAATAAGAAGGCACAGGGCGATGAGGCGCAGTAACGGATGGTTCATCGTGGTCTTGATTGAGGGAAGATAAAATATCGGATATCAGTTCGTGATGAGGCGACCACTGGCAGACAGGATCCGCCTGCCGCGCGTCGCCGGCCAACAGGTAAGCTTGGCAGCGGCATCCGCCGAAATCGCGGAAACGGTGTTCACAGCTCCGGCAGGGCTCCGCCATCCAGTCGAAGCCGCGGAAGCTGTTGAAGGCGGCGGATTCCCGCCATATCCATTCGAGGCTCCGCTCTTTAACGGATTCGAAGGTCAAGGTATGAATGCTGGATGCCGCGGTGCAGGGCAGCACGGTTCCGTCGGGCGTCACCGTCATCGAAATTTCGCCCCACCCGCCCATGCAGGGTTTTGGGAAATCCTCATAGTAATCCGGGAGAACCCAGATCAGTTCAATCTGGCGGTCAAAGCGCGCTTTGGCCCGAAAAAAGGCTTCCTCAGCCGTCGCGAGCTGCACTCTGGTCGGCAGCAGATGCTGGCGGTTAAGCAGCGCCCAGCCGTAGTACTGGGTATTCGCCAGCTCCAGCCGTCCGGCTCCCCATGACACACACATCTCAATGATTTCCTCCACGAGGTGGATATTTTGCCTGTGCAGGACGACGTTCATATGTAAGGGGATCCCCGCCTCCCGGATCAAGGCAGCCGTTTTCTTTTTGAATTCGTGTGCCCGGGAGCCGGCAATCGCATCCGCCAGGCCTGGCTCGGACGCCTGTATGCTGAGCTGCATGCTGTCGACCCCCGCGTCCGCCAGCTGCTGCATGCGTTTCTCTGTCACGCCGACCCCGCTGGTAATGACATTCACAAAAAAGCCCAGCTCACGGGCCTGCCGGATCAACTGGTCCACGTCCGGTCTCATGAGCGGCTCACCGCCTGTCAGGTGAAGCTGCACGACCCCGAGCTCACTGGCTTCCGTGAATACCCTGATCCATTCCTGCGTGCTCAGCTCATGCTCCCTTTTGGCAAGCTCTACCGGATTCGAACAGTAGGCGCAGTGAAGGGGGCACCGGTGGGTAATTTCCGCCGACAGGGCATACGGTATGCTTACGGACACTTTTCGATCCACCCCCGCTCAATGGCTTGCGTGAGAAACTCGAGAACATCCTCCTGCAGATTGGATTGATTGTATTTTGCCTCAAGCTCCCCGATGATTTGGTCAGCCGACCGCGTCCCGTCACACAGCCAAAGGATGGCCCCGGCCGTCGGATTCAGGTTGACGACGCGTTCGGGGAGCAGTAGCATATCGGTTTGCCTGGCTTTATCGAACTTCAGCCGTGCGGGACTTCGCAGCCTGAGCTGCTCCGACGGCCCCCAAGCGATCATCGCTGCGCCTCCGCATCGGGATACGCCAGACTTAGCGCATCCAGAATGGCCCAGAGGACATCGCACTTAAAGTGCAGGGCGGATATGACCTGCTCCTGCTCACCGCGGTCTTTGCATTCGCGCAGAACGAGTTCCAGACCGTGGTCCGCGTCACGCGGTGCCTGATGCAGCCTCGCCTGGAAATACTCCAGTCCTTCCGGACGGATCCATGGATACAGCTGTTCAAACACGGCGATTCGCTGGGAAATTAGGACGGGAGCGAACAATTCCGTCAAAGAGGAAGCTACGGCAATGAGCCACGGCTGCAGGCGGCAGAAGTTCACGTAGGCATCGACCGCAAACCGGACGGCGGGAAGGACATGGCGCTCATCCAGCATCTCCTCTCTCGGAATGCCAACGGCTTCGCCAAGGCGGATCCAGGCTTCGATCCCTCCTTCGCTCCCTTCTGTTCCGTCATGGTCCACAATGCGCTGTATCCAGTGGCGGCGCTCTTCCCTGGAGGGCAGCTTCGAAAGGATGATGGCATCCTTGACAGGAATATTTTTCTGATAATAAAACCGGTTCGCCACCCAAGCCCGAAGCTGCTCGGGACTCAGCTTTCCATCATGCATGCGTACGTGATAAGGATGCTTGTCGTGATAGCGCTGTTCCCCGACCTGGCGCAGCCTCATCGTTAATTCTTCGTTCGAGAGCAAATGCTGGTTCATGTCAGACCTCCAATTCCAAACCGTCGTAACCGACCTCGATCCCCAGCTCCCGAAGGCTGCGATTCTCCGCAGAAGCCTCGTCAAGGATCGGATTGGTATTGTTGATATGGATATAAATTTTTCGCCCGGCCGATATACGGGAAAGGTGCTCCAGGCTTCCACCCTGTCCGGCAATGGGGACATGCCCCATATCGGATGCCACCAATCCGGAAATATCCAGCCGCCGAAGCTCATCCGAATGCCAAAAGGTGCCGTCCACAAGGACGCAGTCGGCTGCTACCAATTGGGTATGAAGCTCGTTCGACCAGGATTCGACACCGGGCGCGTATACAGCAGTCCCTCCGGTCCGCTGGTCTACCATGCGGTAGCCGACGACCCAAGGGGATGAGGACGCCACATCTGTATGGGGATTCCGAAGGACGGACGCATACCTCGGCGGCTTGGAGCCCAGGAAGAACGGATATACCATTACTTTGCCCCCAAATAGTGGAAAAGATTCCTGCGGCCGGACTTTGAGCCACCGGTATGATGCATAGGGCTCCAAGATTTTCCTGACCGGGAAGGCTTCCATCAGGGCGTCCAATACGGGAGCCGTGGCGTAAACGTCGATTGCCGAGGACTCCCTTAAGTGGAGGAGGCCCATCGTATGATCCAGCTCCCCGTCCGTCAGCAGCACGGTTGAAATAGGCGAATGCCGGATCGTGGAGCCCGGAGCAAGCTCGGCATGGGCCTCGATCTGTGCACCGATATCCGGCGTGGCGTTGATGAGAACCCAATCGCTGCCATCATCGCTGACGGCCAGCGAATTATGCAGCCGGGCACGTAATGAGGGATCCTGCATCCGCACGCGGCGGCAGTTCGGACACCCGCAGTTCCACTGCGGGAAACCTCCTCCCGCCGCCGATCCCAGCACCTTCAACAGCATGTTCCTGCCCCCCTCAAAAAAATAGATGCCGGATTGCTCCGGCATGGTTCGTCACTTCTGATACGCGTATGCGGTAACCTCTGCACAAACCTCAATGACTTCAAAATCGGGTTTAACCCACATGCCGCCACCCCCTTTGATGAAATATCCCACCATGCCTGCCAGTAGAGAGCACAAGTCTGTTTAATCATATGTTGTATTTTGGCATTCTATAACACGTAACCATGCGAAGGGGTGTTCTCTTAAGCGATCTCTCCCAAAGTCAAAATTCGCGAGGTTTGCAAATAGGCTTCGCAGATGGAAGCAAAAAAGACGGCATGCCTCAGCATGCCGCTTCCCTTCTATGACGCCGGTTATTGCCCCAGCTTGGAATACCAATCATTCACTTCGTTTGTCATTTGGTCGCCGCCCGAAGACTTCCAGGTCTCGACGAATTTATCAAACGCATCCACGCCTTGCTTGCCGTAGATAATTTCGTTAAAGGTCTGGTTTTCGATTTTATTCAAATAGTCCAGCTTGGATTTCATAGTTGCCGTGGTCGGGCCGGTGTACAGGTTCGGATAAGCGATGTCCTTCTGGGACATCAATACCTTGGCCGCTGCCGGCGTATCCAGACCGTAGTTGAGCTTTACTTCTTTTTCCAGGCGGGTTGTCGCTTCCTTGCCGTCCGCCAGGTTCAGCAGCGCCTTCATCTGCGCGTCCGGAATCCGTGCCCCGTCGCGCACCAGCAGGTAGCGCAGGCTGTTCACGAATCCGCCGGGGAGTGTCCTCATACCGGAGCGGTTTGCCGCTGGCGTCCAGATCGTAATCGTATCCCTTGAAGAGGCCGTTGTCGAACACGCCTCCCGGCTGGGAATTGGCCAAATTGTCGAACATGTAGTTCTGGTAGGTAAAGAACGCTTCCGGATGCTTCATGTCCTTGTTGATCAGCGTCACGCCGTTCGTGAACAGGGTGCCGTGGCGCCCGGCTTTCCCGTCCGGCCCGGCCGGCAGGGCAATCGGCTTCCAGACCGCCGTCTTCACGTTCTTCACCGTGTCGCTCAGCGGCCATCCGCTCATCCAGTAAGGTCCAGGGATGATTCCGGCTTTGCCGGCGACGGCCGGTTCGGACGTCTTGTTCTCATCCCAGAGCGCCGCTTCCTTCGGAATATAGCCTTTGGTGAACCATTCGTTCAGCTTTTGCAGCCCCGGCTTCATGCCCGGGTTGATCGAGCCGTACTCCAGCTTCCCGTCCGCGCCTTTGTTCCACTGCTGCGGGATGGTGCCGTAGGCGCCGAAGATCCAGGACGGATCACCCATCCAGGTATTCATCGTGGTCTTGAATCCGATGCTCAGCGGGATGACCTCGTCCGGCTTCAGGCCGTCCGGATTGTTGTTTTTGAAGGCGTCCATGACCTTCTCCAGCTCATCGATCGTTTTCGGCGCGGCAAGTCCCAGCTTGTCGAGCCAATCCTGGCGGATCCACAGCAAATAATCGTGGTTGTAGGCATAATCGAGCACCGGGATGCCCATTCTTTTGCCATCGCGGATATAGGGGTTCCATACGTTCTTGTCCTGATCCATTGCTTGCTTCCACGTGTCGTTGGCATACTTGTCGAACAGCGCGCCCGTATCCTGGAACATGCCCGAATCGATCAGGTCCTGCGCCAGCTGCGCATCGCCGACGGTGACCACATCCGGCATTTCCTGGCCGGAAGACATCGCCAGCCGGAGCTTGGTTGCAAATGCGCCGTTCGTATCGGTCACTGACCACAGCGATTTGATCTCGATGCCTAGCGTGTCCTTAGCCCACTTGGTAGCCACGTTATTTTCGATCGACTCTCCGTTCTTGAACTTCAGCTCCGGATCGACGCCCCACACCGTGCTAATCGTTACCGGCGGGTCGTATTTGTCTTTATAAGCGTTTTCATTTTCGGCTGCAGCCGGCGGGTTCTGGGCCGAATCCGCAGCAGTTCCTCCTTTGGCCCCCGAGCATCCGGTGAACAGCGCGCTGACCAGCACCAGGCTGCATGCAAGCGTCAATGCCTTTTTCGTATATGCCTTCATGTCGCTCCCCCTTAAATCTATATTTCTTCTACATGTTTCATTATAGAGGTGCCCCAATCGGCGTCCTATGTCATTCTCCGAACATTTCTGCACCTTTTGCAACCTGTTACTGGTCCCGGAATTCGTTTGGATTCAGCCCGTAATGCTTCTTGAACATTTTGCTGAAGTACTGCGGGTTTTGGTATCCGAGCTCGGCGGTAATCTCGTATATTTTTTTGTTCGTCTTCTTCAGCAGATAGAGCGCCCGTTCCATCCGCATCCGGATAATATAATCGCCCAGGCTCTCGCCGGTTTCGGCTTTATAGATTTTGGACAAATAGACCGGATGCAAAAAGACTTTGTCGGCAATCGTCTTCACCGACGTGTCCTGCCCCAAATCGCGGGAGACGAGCTCCTGCACTTGGTGGATAATGTAGCTGCGCGTATATTGATCGCTGGCCGACAACTCCGTCCGGAGCTTGTCCAGCATTCGCAAGGCCCAGCTTCTCAGCTTGTCCAGCGACAGAATCATTCCCTGGTCATGGACCAGGTCAAAGCCCGACTGGTCGACTTGATAGGCAAACTGGCCCTGCTTGTGCACCATATACATGAACGCATTCGTCATCAGCAAATACACCTCGTACAGATGCTCACGGGAGTAGCTCGTCCCTTCCAAATCGGCAAAAACCTCGTCAAGCTTGTTCCGCGCGGCATCCCACTGCTTGGATTCCAGCAGGTGAATCAGCGTCGGCGGCTTGTACAGCGATTCCATCGATTGGACCGGGCT
>NZ_PCZT01000011.1:78000-91745 GCF_002968895.1 Paenibacillus sp. AR247
CAAGCCCGTGAAGCTTCGCTTGGCGGCGCTTCTCAAATCCGGCAGCAGCTCAATGCCCTCCCGGTAAGAGGTTTTCAGCGCGGCCGCCAGCACCAGACAGTCATAGGGGCGCCTTGCAGACCCCACACATGGAACGCCTACCGCAAGCGTCTCCTCTGCGATGTTGCCCACTGCGTACTCCATCAGCGCCATCGAATGGTGGTCGTAATGGGCAAACTGCCGTCCGAGCTGGACGAGCAGCAGCACGGCGGGTTCGCCGACCTGCAGCGGAATTTCGTACTGGGCCAGCTTGTCTGCCACGGTCCGGTGCGACCAGGTCCGGCCCAGCACCAAATCGTGCATCAGGCTTGCTTTCAGCACACCGGAATCCGATTTGATGGCGTACATTAACTGATGCACCTTTTCCGCCGCCTCCCACTCGTCCTTCAAAGATTCGATCGCATTGGACAGACTGAGAATAAACTCCTCGTCGTTCACGGGCTTTAGAATATAATCAAACGCCTGCAGCTGCAGTGCCTTCTTGGCATATTGAAAGTCCGAATAGCCGGTCAGCACCATGCAGCGGATATGCGGCCAGTCCTGCTGAATCCGCTCAATCAGCTGCAGGCCGTCGGTTTCCGGCATTCGAATATCCGATACGACGATATCGATGGACTGCTCGGACAGAACGGCCAGAGCCGCCTCGGCCGAGTCGGCTTGATAAACCTTGGCAATCCCCAAGTCGTCCCACGGGATCGTGGCTTTAATGCTTTCGGTGACATAGGATTCGTCATCCACCAGTAAAATTTCAATCATTCTATGTTCCCCCTTACCTGCTGCCCGTTCGGATTAACGTATGCTCAATGGGCCAGTGCAGCTCTACCCGGACGCCGCCCAGACCGGACTTTGCGAAGCGGAGCCCCGCGGTGTCGCCGTAATGGATCAGCATGCGCTGCCGCACGTTCCATAGCCCGCAGCCCATATCCTGGCTCATCGGCAGGGTCAGGGAACGGCGCAGCTCGTCTATCTGCTCTTCCGTCATGCCGCGGCCGCCGTCTTCGACGATGATCCGCATTTCGCCGGGACCGACTTCACCGGCGATCCGCACACTGCCTGCGCCGGACTTCGGCTCGATTCCATGCAGCACCGCATTCTCCACCAGCGGCTGGACGACCAGCAGCGGTACTTCCCATTTGCGCATCACCTCAGGGATATCGACAGCAAATTCGAGCTGAGGCTTGCGCATCTTCTGGATCTCCAAATAGCTGCGGACAAAGTCCAGCTCTTCCTGCAGCGGGACGACATCCCTCTCCTGCCGTGTCGTGTAACGGTAATAGTTCGACAGGTTGTGGGCCATCGCCACCACGGCCTTCATGTTCCCGAGCTTCGCCATGCTGGAAATGAAGGAAAAGCAGTTGTAGAAAAAATGCGGGTTGATCTGCGATTGCAGCTGCTTCAGCCGCGCCTCCCTGACGTGGATCCGCTCCATATACACGTTCTCGAACAGCTCCTGAATCTGCCCGACCATCGAGTTAAAGCGCTGGAACACGAAGCCGAATTCATTGTTGCCCTTAGCCTCCAGCCGGACGGAATAATCCTCGTGCTGCAGCTTCTTGAACGCCAAAACGAGCCGCTTCACCGGAACCTGGACCTGGGCATACAGCATATAAGCTGCCAGACAGCTGAGCAGCAGCGTCAAGCCGACGGAAACATAAAACAGCCGGTTCGACTGCTCGATCGGCGCAACGATTTCCTTCAGCGGTACGTAGTCGATCAGGTACCAGCCGGTAGTGTCCGAAGCGGCGATATTGACCAGATAAGTCTCGCCGTCCAGCTCGAGCCTCCGGTTCTCCGCCTTCTTCAGCGGCTCCTGCCGAAGCTGCCGCAGGATGGAGTCTGTCAGCGGCCGATCCGCCGACCGGTTATAGATCACGCCCATGTCCGGCCTGTAGTAGATCGGGTCGCGCCGCCCGTCGCTTTTGAACTTGTCCAGCATGTTCTGGATATTGCTGCTGTCAAACTGCAGCTCGATGATCAGATTGGCGTCTTCGGGATGGCTGAAAGAAGAATACGGATACGCCGTGAACAAGGAGAACGAATAATACGCCTCGTCTCCTTCCCCCATCTTTTTCACCTGCCAGCCGGGCCTCATCCGCTTCTTCAAATCGTCGTTATCGTACGATTCCACGTCGTTGTCCGACACCATCCGCCCCAGCGACGGGGAAAAAATGTAGAGCTTCGTTTTCCAGTCCGACGAGCTTTCCTGAATGTTCAGCTTCGTCTGGATCCGTTTCACCAGGTTAATCATGTCGAGATTGAAATACTCACTGTTCAAAAAAACGTCCTTAAATCCGAAAATATCGGGATCCTGGATCAGGAGGGTCGGCCACAAGGAAAAGCGTTCGATGTTCGTGTTGACCTGCGTCTGGAAAAAGTTCAGCTGGTTGGCGCTCGATTGGCTGAGCTCCGTCCCCAGCACTTCCGTGCTCG
Source organism: Paenibacillus sp. AR247 (assembly GCF_002968895.1). Lineage (NCBI taxonomy): Bacteria > Bacillati > Bacillota > Bacilli > Caryophanales > Paenibacillaceae > Paenibacillus > Paenibacillus sp. AR247. The sequence continues at coordinate 80,470 of NZ_PCZT01000011.1, forward strand.
TACGGTTGGAATAGAAGTAAAGGCCCACGATCGGGACAAGCATCATGACGAGCAAAAGCACCATTTTACGGAATAATGTATTTCTGGGCACGGCAGTTCACACCTTACGCATATTTTTAAAGTGATGGATCAGCAAGACGTATGTCTTTGTCAGAACATGTCTAAAAGCATCATCATTATACTGGAAACGGATGCATGCGAGTAGCGTTCTTTTCTCCACAGAAGAAGCGCCCCTGCCTTAGTTGAATCCGCCATAGAATACACGAGCAAAAGACAGGATGAACCGCAGAGCCGTTCTCTTATTATTGTAGGGAGCCTACTCCGCCCCGGAAATGGTTCATTCTTCAACAATTCAGCACTTTTTGCAACCAAACGAGCTTAGAAGGCATAGCTATACCCGATATGAGGGCAAAAAAAAGCAGGCCGTTATTTGCGGCCTGCCCTTGATTCCCCGGAGTCAGCTTAGATGCCTGGAATCGAATTACGTTTATGTGCGGTACGCTTATAGTAGCTCTCCAGGCGCTCCTTCGCCTGCGGGCTCACTTCCTTGCCTTCCAGATAGTCGCTGTTCTCGTCATAGGTAATGCCGAGCTCGCCTTCGTCCGTCTGGCCTTCCCACAAACCGGCGGTAGGCGCCTTATCCAGAATCGCCTGCGGCACGCCAAGGTAGCCGGCCAACTGGCGGACCTGACGCTTGTTAAGCGTGCTGAGCGGCGTAATGTCCACCGCGCCGTCGCCCCACTTCGTGTAGAAGCCGGTGATGGCTTCGGAAGCATGGTCCGTTCCCACGACGAGCAGGTTCAGGTCAAAAGCCAGCGCATACTGCATCACCATACGAGTTCTCGCCTTGATGTTCCCTTTACCCTGCGGGGTCAGGTGGCGGTGGATGCCAATTTGCTTGAGCCCATGCTCCGCTTCCAAGGCAATTTCGCCGACGGCATCCTCGATATTGGTCTCGGCCTTATATTTCAGGTTAAAAGCTTCCGCCACCGCATAGCTGTGCTCGATATCCTCCTGAACCGCATAGGGCTGGAACACGCCGAGCGTCATATATTCCTTGCCTTCCTCCTCGCTGAGCTCGTCGGTCGCCCGTTTGCACAGGCCGGTCGCCACGGCGCTGTCGATCCCCCCGCTGATGGCGATGAGCAGTCCCTTCGCCCCCGCGCTCTTCACATAGGATTTCAGGAAATCCACCCTTTTCCGGACTTCGCTCTCCACATCGATCGCCGGCTTCACGCCAAGGGCCGCAATAATTTCTTCCTGCAAACTCACGATAAGCACCTCTCTTGAACAGAATAGTCGATTAAATACCGGTGTGATTTCAAACACAAAAGCCCCGTACGTATCGGATGTCCGAGTACCCGGGGCATTATGTACGAGGTGCGCCGATTAACGGCACACCCGGTCAAACGCTTCGATGAGATCTTCGGCAATTTCTTGAGCCGAACGGTCTTCGATTTGGTGACGCTCAATAAAATGAACAAGCTCCCCGTCCTTCATCAGGGCGATGGATGGAGAAGACGGCGGATACGGAGCGAAATACTCGCGTGCTTTCGCGGTCGCTTCTTTATCCTGTCCGGCAAATACCGTAAACAGATTGTCAGGCACGATGTCATGCTGCAAAGCCTGAGCTACGCCGGGACGGCATTGGCCGGCGGCACAGCCGCACACCGAGTTAACGACAACCAGCGTGGTGCCTGGCGCGTCCGGAAGGTGAGTCTCCACTTCTTCCGCGGTTCTAAGTTCTTTAATGCCGAGGCGCGTCAGTTCGTCACGCATCGGTTGAATCATATCCTTCATATATCTGTCAAAAGACATGGCCATTCCCTATCACTCCTTGGATACAAAATATCAATGGACAAGCTCATAACAACATCCGCTGTTAATACTCCTATTATACATCCATAAGGGTCGAAATCAAGAGAAGCAGCGGCCTTGCGGGCTGTCAGATCATTCCCGCCCACGAATCCGTAACCGGGAACTGAATGGTGAAAGCCGTCCCCTTTCCCTCCTCCGATTCTACCGATATTTTGCCGTGATGGCGCTCCACGATGCTGAGACAGAGGGCAAGACCGAGCCCGGTTCCTTTGGCTTTCGTCGTAAAAAACGGCTCGAACAGCCGCTCCTGCCTGCTCTTGGCGATCCCCATCCCCGTATCCTTGATGATCAGCTCCACAAAGGAGTCGTTCAGCCTCGTCTCGATCGTCAGCTGCCCTTTTTCCTCCATGGCTTCCATGCCGTTGCGCGACAGGTTCAGTACCAGCTGCTTGATTTCCTTGGCGTTCAGGCTCAGCTCCGGGACCTTCTCGTCCAGGATCAGCTCGATCGTCTGTCCGCGCAGATTCGCATCCGCCCACAACAGCGGGCTTAAATCGCTGATGATCGTATGCAGATGCCATTGTTCTTTCTCAGCGATACGGTTCTGGGCAAGGGATAAAAAGTCGTTGATAATACCGTTCGCCCGATCCAGTTCCTCCATGACGATCCGGTAGTAATGGTCGAGTGCTTCCGGGCTCTTCTCCTTCATCAGCTGTAGGAAGCCCCGGACGACGGCCATGGGATTGCGTATTTCATGCGTGATGCTGGCCGCCATCTGACCGACAAGGCTGAGTCTTTCCACATTCTCCAGCTCGCTTCGCAGCCTCGCCAGCTCGGTCACGTCCTGAAAAGCGAGGACCGCTCCGATAATGGCACCTGTATGTGTATTCGTTAATGGTGATGTGCTTATGTAGTAGTTATGCGTTCCGATGCGGATCAGCTCATTGCCCAGTTTCTTGCCCTGAAGCGCCTGAACGATCCGGTAGTTGATGTAGTCTTGACCCATAATATCCACGAACATCGTGACAGGGTAGCCGAGCACGTCCTGCTTAGTAAGGTCGGGGTCCTTCGTCTTGACCAGGTTCATCATCGTGTCGTTGATGCTTGTGATATTGCCGGCATGATCGACCGAAACCATCGAAATGGGCGTGGCATCGATGACCTGCTGCAGCTTCTCCTCTTCCCTGAGATATTTCTCAGAGATGCCCATAACCTGCTCCTTCAGCCGCAGCTTCTCCAGAGCAAATTCAATCATATACACCAGGGTACCCCCGGTGAACATACTGGTTAATATATAGAAGAGAACGATCAGCACCAGCCCTGTATCGGTTAAATTCAGGTTGGGAGATTCGATAATCGGGGCGGCCGTGATCAATAGCATCGCAGGCATAAGGCACAGCCACAGCTTGTTGATCTTCTCCGTGAGCGGCCCTTTCCGGAATTTTGGGGACAGCCAAATCAGAAGAGGATATAGCGGTAATCCGGTATGCAGAAACAAACCGAGAACCGTCCAATTGGGATTAAAGATGAAGTCGCACAGAAGGCACAGCCCCGCCAGAGGCAGACCTGTCTTATAACCTCCATACAGCATCCCGATAAACAGCGGCAAAATGCCCAGGTTTAATGGAATGTAGTTAAAAATGGAGGAGGAAAACATCGAGCAGAGCAAAATCGTCAGAGCGCTGGACAAAATAATGACAAGATCAAAATCCATGGCTTCCATTCGCTTTCTACGCCTAAAAACCCGGACATATTTGTCCAGTCCCATTGGGAAGAGAAAAGCGAAGGAACCGGCCATAAGTACCTGTGTTATAATGTTTTTCAGTGCATAAATAATCGCCAATCCCTCCTCCCCGCCAGGGCAGGTATGTGTAGTTCCCAATACGAATCATTAGATTATTAGCTGGTTCTTCTTGCCGTTCGAGTGAAAGCGATTCATTACAGGTTTAACGGACTACAAGGAATAGGAAGATGTACCGCTGTTTTATGATGAAAGACGATTTCCTTTTGATTAAATCACAGCCAACACGATATTACAATATATCCTGATATATCCTAAAAAAGGACACACGAAACAGAAAAAGAGACTGTCGTAAAAATAAAGGAGAATACCTAGTGAAACGATATGATGTAATCGTTGCCGGAGGCGGATCAGCGGGTCTAATGGCATGTGTCTCGGCCGCCCGGCATGGGGCATCTGTCCTGCTTTTGGACAAAGGAAATAAACTTGGCCGCAAGCTCGGCATTTCCGGAGGCGGCCGCTGCAACGTAACCAATGCCAAAGAAACCGATGACCTGATCGCCCATATCCCGGGCAACGGCCGCTTTTTGTACAGCGCGTTCCAGCATTTTAACAACCGGGACATTATGAACTTTTTTGAAGGGCTCGGCATTGCCCTGAAGGAAGAGGACAACGGGCGGATGTTTCCGGTATCCGACAAGGCCGCCAGCGTCGTGGGCGCTCTCATTCAGGAGGTGAAGAGACTCGGCGTGGAGATCAAAACGGACAGTCCGATTGCGGAGGTGCTCTACGAGGATGGAAGAACGGCAGGCGTTCGTCTGAAGTCCGGGCATATTTTCAGAGCCCCCAGCGTCATTGTCGCGACCGGCGGCAAATCCGTGCCCCATACCGGATCCACCGGTGACGGTTACCCTTGGGCAGAGGCTGCCGGCCACACGATTACAGAGCTGTACCCTACCGAAGTCCCGATCGTTTCCCATGAAAAGTGGATCCAGTCCAAGGAGCTTCAGGGACTCTCCCTGCGGGACGTAGAGCTCTCCGTGTGGAATCCCAAAGGTAAAAAAGTGATCGGGCACCGCGGGGATATGATCTTTACCCATTTCGGCGTATCCGGTCCGATCGCCCTGCGATGCAGCCAATTTCTGCGGCAGGTCAAAAATAAGTTTCATACGCCTGATGTCGAAATGGCCATCGACCTGTTCCCGGATTTGGACGTTTCGTCGCTCGACCAGCTGCTGAGGGACAAACTCGCGTCCGAGCCGAAAAAGGCGATCCGTAACGTCCTCAAGGGCCAGGTCCCCGATCGGCTGCTTCCGCTGCTGTTCGATACATCCCAGCTGGACGGGGACGCGACCTACGCCCATCTGCCCAAACAGCAGTGGGGGGATTTTGTCGCCTGCCTGAAGCAGTTCCGTTTCCGCGCGGTCGGCACCAAATCGATCGAGGAGGCGTTTGTCACCGGCGGAGGTGTCAACCTGAAGGAGATCAACCCGAAGACGATGGAATCGAAGCTGATGCCGGGGCTGTTTTTCTGCGGCGAAGTGCTCGACATTCACGGATACACCGGCGGCTACAACATTACGGCCGCCTTCTCGACCGGCTATACCGCTGGAATGCACGCAGCGGGGTACCATTAAAAATCCAATTTCGAGGTGATCGGTATGAGGATGGAGCTGAACAATGATCTTTGCCGGCAATTCGGCATTCGTTACCCTATTTTTCAGGCGGGCATGGCCGGCGGTCCCACGACGCCTGAGCTCGTGGCCGCCGTATCGAATGCAGGCGGTCTCGGTACTCTGGGGGCGGCCTACATGGAGCCTGCGGCGATCCGCGCAGCGATCGCAGACATCCGCGGGCGGACAAGCGCCCCGTTTGCGGTCAATCTGTTCACCGTCCCGATGGAAGACGACAATCGCCGGACCGCCGAGGTCCAGCGTGTTCTCGACTCCATCCGGGACGATCTGGGATTGCCGCCCGCCCCGCCCCAGGCCGTCCAAACGCCGGATCACTTGGAGCGGCAGTTCGCCGAAGTGCTCGATGCCGGCGTTCCCGTGATCAGCACCGCTTTTGGCGTGCTGTCCCCGCGGCATATGGAGCTGGCCAAGACGGCCGGCATGAAGGTAGTCGCCATGGCGACTACCGTGGAGGAGGCGCTGGAAGCCGAGCACGCCGGCTGCGATGCGGTCGTCGCCCAGGGAAGCGAGGCCGGCGGCCACCGCGGCACGTTCAACGTCGATTCTCACCCCATGGGGGCGAACATCGGCACCTTTGCCCTCGTGCCGCAGATCGCCGACCGGGTGTCCATCCCGGTCATCGCCGCCGGCGGCATCATGGACGGGCGCGGCATGGTCGCCGCCATGGTTCTGGGAGCGCAGGCGGTCCAAATGGGCACCCGTTTCCTGACGGCGGCCGAATCCGGTGCGCATCCCGCCTATCAGGCGGCGCTGCTTGCCAGCACCGAAGAGAGCACGGTGCTGACCAAGGCCTTCTCGGGCCGGCCCGCCCGGGGCATCGCCAACGCCTTCGTCCGGGAGTGGAACCAGAGCGGCGTAGAGCCGCTGCCTTTCCCGACGCAGAACACGGCGACCCGTGATATTCGTAACGCGGCCGCCCGGCAGAATCAAGCCGGCTACATGTCGCTGTGGGCCGGGCAGGCGACAAGAATGCTGAAAGCGGGCCAGAGCGCCGCAGATATCGTGGAGGAAACCGTCCGGCAAGCGCTCGAAATATTGGAATCTTAGCTCCTACGCGATTAGTACCATTGTGATGCAATGATGTGACGTTATGCTTTCCTACCAAAAAAAACGCCTGGATCTAAGATCCGGCGTTTTTTTGATTATACAATGTATAGCTACCCCACACGCGTACTTTCTTCCAGGAATGTACTTCGATAAGCATTTGGTCAGACTTGAGCCATACCGCCATCTACAAACAATTCGACGCCGTTCACATAGCTGCTTTCCTCCGAGGCCAGAAACATCACCGCGCTGGCAATCTCCTCCGTCTTGCCCAAACGACTTAGCGGAACGACATTCTTCGCCGATTCAAGGACTTGATCCAGCGCCTCGCCAAACAGATCATTATAAGCTGGCGTGTGGACCATGCCAGGGCTCACTACATTAAGTCGTATCCCTGTGCCTTTCAAATCCATTATCCAGCTCCTCGCCATCTGACGGAGAGCCGCCTTGGTCCCTCCATAGACACTAAACGCTGCTTCGCCAATCGTACCCGCCGTCGAGCCGGTTAAAATGATATTTCCTGTCATATTTGGAAACAGCGGCAAAGCTTTTTGGATGGTGAACAAGGTACCCTTTACGTTCACGTTGAAGGTTGTGTCGTACTGCTCTTCCGTAATCTGACCCAAGGGCAGAAAGCTGCCAAGTCCAGCGTTTGCGAATAGAATATCCAGATGTCCTTTCTCCTGCTTTACCGTATCAAACAGTTTATCTAAGTCCTTCAAATTAGAAATGTCACCTTGAACGCCGGTAACCCGGTCACCGATCAATTTTACTGCCGCGTCCAGCTCGCTTTGTCTACGGCCGGTAATGAATACGTAGGCTCCTTCCGAAACGAATCGTTGTGCCGTCGCAAGTCCGATCCCGCTTGTTCCTCCGGTGACAACTGCTACCTTTCCTTCAAATTTCCCCATGTCTATATGCCTCCCATGAAATTAATGTGCTGACTACTCCTATAAGTTTCATATTTTGCAGTCAATCCTTTACGGCATTTATCATAACGCTAGATGAATAATTCGACAGTAATGTAGATTACGTCGAAAAGCATATAGTCGAAGGGAAATTCATACAGTCATGAAATCAAGCCAGTTCTTTCATCGCTTTTTCGATATGAATCATGACCATTCTACGGCTGGTAACGATTATACCTTCATTGGATAGTTCCTGTAGGGTAAGCGATACCGCTTCTCTTGTGGCACCGATCATATTGGCCAATTCTTGATGAGTCAGGGGAATATCGATTTTTCGGTATCCATTTTCCTCTATGCCGAACTTTTTAGATAGACGGTTGAGAAAATAAAGCACTTTACCACGCAGATCCCTAAAAACCAATTTTTCCACCAATTCATCCTGATCTCGCAGGCGTTTGCTTATTTCCGATAAAAATCGTAAAGACAATTCAGAATACTTGCCTAAAAGCGGTTCGAATTGTTCAGCCGGAATCGAAAAAACAATCGAGTCTTCCATCGTCTCCACATAAGTCCCACTTGTGCCCAATGAAAATGTTTCAACTTCGCCAAACATGCCGCCTTCGCTTAGGATGCAGACCGTATGTTGTTTCCCGGCCGAATTGGTTTTGTATATGCGAAGTTTACCGGCGACTACGAAAAAAAAGCCATTCCTTTCATTATTGGGCGTCTGAAGGATAGAGTTTTTTGAAATTATACGTATTTGATCTTGTTACCGTGTTCGATTTCACGGATAATTTCTGCCGGAAGCGATTCAAATATCTTTATTTTTGGCAACAATGATGTTATGTCTTCCATCGCCTCATCATGTAACATGTTGCCCCTCCTTTCAATCTTGCTAGTGACAACCGCTCCACTCTCCACGATAATCGTTCCTCGTGTTACATGGCCCTATAGCGGAGTGTTACATTCATCATAAACCACCATAATTTCCTCTTTTGTAATCCAGATTACAAAGCTTTTCGCTGAGTATCCAAAGACAAATAAGAACCTATATCCCCACAAGTTTGCTTGCACACACCGATACGATGTTAGATCCGAATGCTTCTTTTCTTATATTTTTCTCATCATTAACATCTGAAGAAGGATGACCGTGACCCAAGTCCGCCCAGGGCAGCATCGTAACAAAGCCTTCCTTCATAAAGGCCGCTGCATTCAAATACAGCCAGTAAGCCAGCAGCAAATGAAGCGCGGCGTAGACCAGAATCTTCACCCCGGGGGGCAGCGTCAACAGGATGGCCGCGCTGAGCGACATGACCTGCGCATATCCTGTAAGCTGCTTCGTCTGGCGCACATATGCCTTTACGCATGCCCCGGCCAGGCGATGAACCGGCGTTGACGATCGGAACAGACGCTGGGACCGGCGGAAAATCCATGGGCTGCTGCGAATTTTCCGCGGCTTGTCCATGGCGCTGCTCAGCACGAGTCCGGTCAGCTTGGTCCGCTGAACCAGCTCTTCCTAAGGACGTCGGCCTCGCGGATCATGAGGAACATTTTGCCCGCCGATAGCCACAATAACAGAAATACAGGAATTACACCGAATATCATATGGCCGCTCCACTGCGGGAGCGGCTCCTTCCATAAACCATAATACAACCTTCCCCCCAGCAGCGCGCCCGGAATCAGCATATACAGGAGCACCGTCCAATCCGCCACCGACCGGATGACGGCCATGGTTTCCTTCCAATGGGTCCGGAGCCGGTGCCAGAACAATCCCCCGGGGGTTCGGTAGGCATAACCGGTATTGCTTGAGTCCGCCATGTCCATCTCCTTTCCATGATGCCAGCCTGTCTGCTGAGAAACACCAGGCTTCTCTCGTTCCTCCCAAGGCCTGAACTAGTCGAATTATCTGGCCTCAGGTCAAAGCATCAAAGCAATCGAACAGCGAAGCGTCAGCCAGCCCGGCCGTTCTGCGGATATCCGTCAAATCCCCCTTGGCCACCATTCGTCCGCCGGAGATCATAACGAACGAATCGCAGATCCGCTCGGCCGTATCCAGCACATGGGTGGACATCAACACGCCCGCGCCCCTCGCCCGCTCCTCTTCCAAGAGCCGCAGGAAATCCTTGGTCGCACGCGGATCCAATCCGATGAAGGGCTCGTCCACGATATAAATATCGGGTTCCGCCAGAAATCCGAGCATCAGCATCATTTTCTGCTTCATTCCTTTGGAAAAACCAGCCGGGAGCTGATGCTTCACCCCGCTCATGCCAAACTGGGCCAGCAGCTCCTCTGCATGGCGGACAAAAGCTTCGTATTCCAATTCATAAGCGGCCGCAGCCAAATCGAGGTGCTCCCAAAGGGTCAAGTCGTCGTAAAATACCGGCTGTTCGGGGATATAGGCGTACCGCCCGCTTTCCCCTCCGATCGTTACGGACGCCTTGGAGTACTTCAGCAGACCGAGCAGCGTCTTCAGTGTCGTGCTTTTGCCGGCACCGTTCGGACCGATGACGCCCAGCAGCTCGCCGGGCGCCACTTGAAAAGAAACGTCCCAAATGCGCGGCTGACCTTCTTCATATCCCGCTTCCTCGATATGCACATCGAGCACAGGCAGCAAAGGCTCCATGATCCACCTCCAGCAAAAATAATCCGTTTCAGCCATAGAGCTTATGTATATCAACAAAGGCCACCAAAACCATATGGATCGGAACGGCTGCGTCCCGACCCTGCATAATTTAACTATATGAAAAGTTCATCCGATAATCCATACGTCCCGGGACTGAAAACGATCTACAGCCGGCGGGCTTATTTAAAATACTGAACCAGCGTTCCGCCGCCGCCATCCGCCTTCACTTCGGCATAAGCGCCGTTCACCAGCGTCATTTGCGGCGGCACGTGGCCGCAGTCGATATCGTAAATGACCGGTACGCCCAATTCTTCCGACAGCTCCTGATACACATCCTCCACCGTGTATCCCTCCATTGGACGGTTTGCCGCACTCCGGCCGAACAACAGCCCGGAGCAGCCTTCGAACCAGCCGGCATACTTCATCTGAACAAGGGACCTGCGGAGATCGGCCGTGCTCAGCTCGCAGTTCTCCAAATACCAGAGGAGAGGCTCGCCCGGAATATGGCGCTCCCGGAATGCTGCCACATCTCCGTAAGGCGTGCCGATCAAATGGCGGATAACGTCGACGCATCCCCCAAGCAGCCGTCCCTGCAGCGACTCCGGCCCACCCGAAACCGTCTTCCACACCGTCGGCTCCGTCAGATGGAAAACGCACGGGCTCGGATCGTCGTGCCGCCACTCCTTCTGATAATTAGCCGATGCCTGCTGCGCAATCCGATCGCCCGGCTCGGCCGTCAGCACGGTCTCCCACATAGCCGAAGTATCATCCGAATATGCCCCCCGCAGATCGACGAAATTGAGCCCGTGAGCGGTGGCGATTCCCGTCTTTAAGGTGATGGCCAGAAGAAGAACGCTGAGGTCCGAATAGCCGAGAATCCATTTCCGCGGCATGCGGTCAAAGTCCACCCGATCCAACATTTCGATGAGCAGTTCCCCGCCCACGGAGGAATGATCGCACCGATTCGGGGATCCCCAAGCATCTCGTTCAGCTCCTCGGCCCGAACCTTGGCCGGCGCGGACTTGGCCTTGTGCTGCGTCCAGACCGTCTCGCCGACCCGGACCCGATAGCCCCTCTCCTCCATACGGCTGACGGCCGTGCGGAACATGTCGTGCAAACCAGGCTCTATGCCCGAGGAGGGAGCCGTCACACCGACGACAGCCCCTTTTTCCATTCGCGGATATTGAATCACTGCCGCATCCCTCCCGCAAGATTTCCCCCTATCTTACTAGAAAAGGACGGCTGGAACAATGACGATGTTACGGTATTGGCGAGCCCAGGGATTCCAAAAAAACAGGATTCTCCGGACATCGAAGAATCCTTGCTGCGGCAGCAACGCTATGAGGTTTTANCCATTCGCGCCTTCCCGCGCTCTTTCATCTCTTCCTCCGGACCGGCCGAAGGAACCGTATTTCGCAGTCCGAGCACGATCAGAAGGCTTACGACAG
>NZ_PCZT01000011.1:91845-99201 GCF_002968895.1 Paenibacillus sp. AR247
AATATGCCTCAGCTCGCTCCACAACTCCTTGGGAAGCGATGCGCTTCCTTCCGGAGTCAGCAGCTGGTTGACCTCTTCTTGGCCGACCCGCTCCAACCCCGGAGTATCGGCGAGCCGCCCGGCCAGCGTCAAGTTGATCAGTGATCCAAAGACAGCGACGCCGACCGTCTGGCCCAGCGACCGGATAAAGGTATTCAGCGCCGTCGAAGCGCCGCGAAGCGAGTAACCCACCGAGGACTGTGCAATAATCGTGAACACCGTGTTGGAATATCCGAAGCCGAGGCCGTAGATAAAGGTAAAAATCAAAATCACGTAATGCGGCGTCCCCTCGCCAATCCAGGCTAATCCGAGAGCCCCGATCACGATGCCGGCCAGGCCGATCAGCGTCGTTTTCCGCGAACCGGCGGTAAGAATGAGCCGGCTCCCCGCTACGGAGCCGAACAGCCAGCCGATCGACATCGGCGCCATCGTCAGCCCGGACATCGTGGCATTTTTGCCCATGACTCCTTGAATCCAGAGCGGCGTATACGTCGTGAGGCCGATCAGCAGCGCGCTGGTCAGCATAGCGGCGACGGTGGACACGGAAATATCGCGAATCCTAAACAGCTTCAGCGGCAGCATCGGCTCCTTCGCCCGTGCCTCCACCACGATAAAGGCTGCCAGGAAAACCAGCGCAAGCACGATGCAGAGCACGATCCACACCGAAGACCAGGCAAAGAACTGCCCGCCGGTTGCCAGCGCAAACAGCAGCGCCGTCATCCCCACCGTAAACGTTCCGGCACCTGCGAAATCGACATGTGTTTCGGCACGCTCCTGTCGCTGTTCGTGGAAATGGCGGGCGATCATCCACATGGACAGCAGCCCGAACGGCACGTTAAAGCCGAAAATCCAGCGCCAATTCAAATAGTCGACAAAGTATCCGCCGATGAGCGGTCCGATCAGGGAGGCAATGCCCCAGACCGAACTGATGAGTCCCTGGATTTTGGCACGTTCTTCAATCCGGTAGACGTCCCCGATAATCGTAAAAGTGACCGGAATGACCGCCCCCGCTCCGATGCCCTGAATGGCCCGGAACGCGATCAGCTGTCCCATGCTTTGCGAGAAGCCGCACAGCAGCGATCCCAGGACAAACAGCAGCGACCCGATTTGAAATACTGGTTTGCGGCCGTACAGGTCGCTGATTTTTCCGAAAATCGGAGTGGATACGGCCATGGTCAGCAGGTAGGCCGTAAAAATCCAGCTGAGGAGCTTCATGCCGCCAAAGCTGCTGATAATGGCCGGACCGGCCGGTCCCGTTACGGTTCCTTCGATGGCCGACAAGAACGTGGATACGAGGATTCCGGCCAGAATCCAGTTCCGGCTCTGCTTTCCAGGCAAATGTTCAGATCGATTCACGTTATTTGTATCCTTTCTCCCGTTTTGACAAAGTTTCCTTATAACGAAACGTATCCACCCAGTGCACGAAAAATGGCCTCCGGTAAGAGACCGCTTTTCAGACTGGGCGGATGCATAGGGTTTATTAAAAATAGAAGGGCATGAAGTTTCAGGCGTAGACGATCATTCGACCGTCACTCAAACGAATCTTCCTGCCTATGATCGTACATGAATAAGTCCGTGATTCCGGCCCAACTGCCGGTAATTCTCGACCTTGCCTTGATCAAGCCGGAGCACGAAAGAAGCATCATCCTCCACCAGGCGGGGGTCGTGGGTAATCATGAGCAGGGCAGCGCCCCGGGCGGCGGCACCCCGGCACAGCTTCAGCAGCCGCTGCGCGGCGCGGTAATCGATGCCTGAGGTGGGCTCATCGAGAATGTAGAGGGCTTTCGGCTGGATCAGCTGGCCGATGACGCTGAGCAGCTTCTTCTCACCCTGGCTGAGCAGATAAGGGGAGTCTTGACGACGCCCGCTCAGTCCGGCAGCCGCAAGCAGCGCCTCGGCCGCTTCGGTCTGCTCAGGCGTCAGTTCAGCTTGCCGCCGGCGCCAGCCGCTTCGAATCCGCAAGCCGTACACGAGTTCATCCCACACCGTATGCTCCACAAATTGATGCTCCGGCTGCTGGAACACGTACCCGATGTCCCCGGCAAGCTGATGAACCGGCATACCGGATACGTCCCGCCCCTTCCAATATACAGAACGGGAAGGAACCGGGAGCAGGCCCATCAGGAGGCGGGTGAGCGTCGTTTTGCCCGAACCGTTCTCACCGGTCAGCATGCCCCACGCTCCCGGATGCATCGCGAACGAGACGTCCCGGAGCGCTTCCTGCCCTCCGGGGTAAGTGTAGCTCAGGTTCCGGACCTCGAGCAGCGGTCCGGAAGCTGGGTCACCGCCGGGGCAATCCGCACCCGGCGGCCTCTGCGCCGGCGCCGTCACCATGCCGGCGCTCTGCAGGGTCCCGGCGGCCGGCTCCGCTGCATGCGCGCCGGCTTCCGCTGCCCCTCCCATGGGGGCAGCACGCCGAGCTGCGCCAGCCGATCCCGGCTGGTGCGCAGCAGCTCCTGCGGCGCTCCGTCCAGCAGGACTGCGCCGCCGTCCAGGACGATGACGCGCTCCGCAGCGCGCGCGGCATCGTCGAAGCGGCCGGACACCGTGACGACGGTCCGGCCCTCGGCGTGCAGCCTGCGGCAGAGCTGCACGAACTGCGCCTGCGCCGCGGGGTCGAGGCTGGCGGATGCATCGTCAAAGACGATCATCCGCGGAGACAGCGACAGCACCGCGGCAATGGCGGTGCGCTGGCGCTGTCCGCCGGACAGCTCGCGCACCGGGGAGCGGCGGCGGGCGGTCAGGTTCACCGCCGCCAGCGCTTCGGCCACAAGGGACTCGATCTCCGCCGGCGGCACGCAGAGATTCTCGGGCCCGAACGCGGCCTCATCCTCGACGACGCCCCTCACCAGCTGGGCGTCGGGATCCTGGAACACGATGCCGGCCACCTTGGCGATCTCAGCGATCGGAGCTTCCGCCGGGTCAATCGTGTCCAGCCGCACCTTCCCTTCCCGGCGGCCGCCTCCGCTCCGCGGAAGATAGCCGCTAAGCAGCTGGCACAGGGTAGACTTGCCGCTGCCGCCCGGTCCGATCACCGCCGTAAACTGTCCTGCCGGAATCGTGAGCGACACGCCGCGGAGCGCAGGCTGCTCCACATCTTCGTACCAATAAGAAAGCTCCGTCAGCTCAATGGAAGTTCCCTGCATCCGCAGAAGCCTTTCTGCCAATGGCAAAACGTTTAAGCAGTCCGCTCCGCTGAAGCATATCCCCGAGCACCTTGGTCAGCAGGCCGCACAGCACGATACCGCTGATGATCCGCACCACCATCGTTATTGACAGCACCTGAAAGCTCCAGGACGTATACCCGAACATGTTCGCCGCGCAAATGAACCAGATCGGAACCATCGCGCCGCCGACCAGCATCATCGCACCGGCATTCCAGCGTTTGTAGCGAAGCAGAAAAAATACGGCCTCCGCCACAACCAGATAGCACAGTGCGGCCACGATGCTCGCTGCGATCCCGTACGTATTGCCTACAAAGCACTGGATCGCGCCGCCGATTCCGTATGTAATTGCCGCGGTTCCCGGCTTGCGGATAATGTAGTAGGCCAGCAGGCCGTACACCATGTACACGCCGACGATGGTAGAGGTCGCCACGGGCCCACCCAGGCTGTTCAGCATTTTATTAATGTAAGATAAATAAAAGGTCAATACCGCGTTCGCTGTGGCCAGCATCGCCATCAGCACGATGTCCAGCGTCGTAAACGGGACAACACGTCTTTTTGATTGTGATAAAGTTTCCATCTCATGTCAACTCCTAATCAGGAAAATGGTGGGATTTCTCACCCTTGAGGACTCGCATGGCCAGGCCTCCCTGCTATTGTGCATGATCGGATTCGAAACGTCAACCTAAAAATAAATTACAGGTTAACAATATGGATATACCACCACAGTGCCGCGGTAATCAGTACGGCCCCAACCGCCATGATTTGCCCGGCTGCAGACGGCTGCTGCTCCCTTAGAAACGTACGCTCTGGATATGCACTAAAGCCTTTGGCTTCCATCGCTCCCGCGGTTTGCTGAATCCGGCGCACAGCATTATGCAAAATGGCGGACACAAACACCTTCCACCAGCCTACACGCTGCTTGATTCCCTTGGGGGGTGCCCCTCCCCTGACCTGATGGGCAGCCGAGATGCTTCTCCCTTCTTCTTGCAGCAAAGGCAAAAACGTGAGCGCCATCGAAATGCCGAAGGCGAACCGGTAAGGAACCTTCATCCGCCGGGTTAACGCGGTGACGAGATCGCCGGGATCGGTCGTGACCATGTAGACAAAGGATGAGAGAAAAACCGTAAACATGCGCAGCGTGACCGAACCGGCCGCATCGGCTCCCTCCGTCGTGACGTGCAGCACGCCGAACTGCCAGATGGTATGGCTGCCGGGTACGGTCAGCAGGGTCAGTACAAAGTACGGAACCGCAAAACCGATCAGGAAAGCCATCGCTTTCCACTGCCTTCTCCAGCTGACTCCGCCTGCCGTTCGGGCCATGAACGAGGCCGCCAGCAGCAGCAGTGCCTGCCCTGCCGACGTGTGCAAACGCATCGTCAGCACGGCGATGCATAGCAGGACCACGAGCTTGCTGAGCGGGTCGATGCGGTGCAGCGGCGAGCCTCCCCCTTGATACGATAGGATCATCGTTTGATCGCTCCTCCTTGATCTAAAACTTGTTATACTCCGCCTGCTCCCACTCTTCACGCAGCAGCGAATGGAGCAGTGCATCGTGAAAGCCTGAAGCCGTATGGCGGTACTGTCTCAGCCGTCCTTCGTCCGTGAATCCGAGGGACCCGAACAGACGGACGGCTCGTTCATTCCGCGGATCGGTCAGCGCTTCAATCCGGTTAAGGCCCATGGTCCGGTAGCCGAATCCGAGCATCAGGCCGGGGCGTCGCCTTCCTCGAGCGGACGCAGCCGGATCCGCGGCCCTTCAAGCTCGGGAATATGCCCGCTGCATTGATAGCTCATCCAAACGCCCCTTTCATGTTCTTTGCAATATTAACAATGTACAACGCCTGCCCCCTGCAGCACAAGAGCGCCCCCCTCCCGGTTTCTGCCATATGAACGCAAAAAGCACCCCGGCGCTTACCCTGTGTCCGTGAGGAGGGCTGCAGCCGGAGTGCTTGTCCATCGCTGTATTTCTACACCATTATTGCTGTGCTTCCGTTCTTCCCATCAGCAGAAACGCAATGATAAAAATAAAAGCGATCAATGCCAGAAGCGGGATCGTAATGAAGCCAAACCAGTTCAAGTAATCGAAATTGCAGGGAATGCCTACCTTGCACGGCAGTGCCTTGGCAAGCGCCGGAATCTTCTGCTCTGCATAATGATAGATCGAGATGCAGCCGCCGATCGCGCTGAGGGTCACTGCATAAGGAATGATTTTACGGTCATTTTTGTAGCTGGCGATGCCGAGCAGGATCACTTCCGGATACATAAATATCCGTTGGAACCAGCACAGCCTGCACGGTTCGTAGTGCATCACTTCGCTTAAATACAGGCTGCCTCCCGTGGCGACAAGAGAGACGATCCAGGCCAGATACAGGCTGTAGGGCTTGATGAACGCAATGAAACGGTTGCCTTCCATCCGAAACTCCCCTTACTTGTCGGTGTCAGCCGACTTTTTATCCAAATAGCTCTTGAGCGCGTTGTAATCGAGCGTGACATTCTCCGCTACCTTCTCGCCGTTCACGTAAAGCGTTGGTGTACTGTTCACGCCCAGCTTGGTGCCGGTAGCCATATGGCTGTCCACTTCATCCTGGTACGTCTTCTCCTCGATGTCCTTGCTAAGCTGATCGTAATCCACTTTGATGTTATTGTCGCGGGCCAGCTTCACCAGAAACTCGGGCGTTGCCCACTCGGTTTTTTCATCCTGCTGGTTGTCGAAGAGTACGTGGTAGTACTTCCAAAATTCATCCTTGTTCTGATGGAACACCGATTGCGCGGCCAGTGCAGCCGTGTTGGAGTCCGCATTCGGACTGATGATAAGGTAATTCATGAAATAGAGCGCGGCTTTACCGGAATCGATAAAATCCTTCTGCAGGCTCGGCTCGATGTCCTGACTGAAATACTGGCAGGCCGGGCACTTGTAGTCGCCCATCTCCACGATCTTGATCGGGGCTTCCGGATTTCCCAGCACCGGGAGCGAGCTGTAATCAAACGATGCTTCCTTGGATTGCGGCCGAATGAACACCAGCAGCAGGACCAGCACGACGATACATGCACCTGTAATCCACATGATCCGCTTCATGCGTTTCTCCTGCGCTGCCCGCTGGGCTTTACGTTGGGCCACGGTGTTGACTTGCTTCTTCTTCGGTTTCACGAAGCCTGACGTCTCCTTTCCTGTGAACTAAAGCTGAGGCGCCTTGGCATTTGGGTCTTTAGTTCTTCCTTAATGTAAGTTACTTAACACTTCTTCTCTAGGTTATTCTAGCATCTCCCCCCGCCGATGACCAGAAAGAACCGCTTCCAAAACCGGTCAAATCGGGAATTGTTAAATAAATTGTAACAAAATCAATTACATGACAGCCCGTAGTGAGTTTTTTCATGAAAATATGAGTTGACTTAAAACGTTCCGGTGATACTACTTTTACCGTAACTGTATGAAAAGAAGGGGGGAATATCTTATGGAGTGGCAGACTGCCGTTATTGTCGTTTTTGCCGCTGTTCTGGCCGCGATGGGAATTACACGTTTCGCCTTTTATCAAATGACGCAGATGAAAGCCCTCACGTACGAGCAGACCTTTCAAGCCATGGAGCAGGTCGGGCTGTTCAAGCAGGACTACTTTGAGTCGCTGCCCAAGGAGGAGGTTCAAATTACAAGCTATGACGGGCTGAAGCTGAACGGCATGCTCATACCGCACCAGTCAGGCTCCAACCGTTTCGTCATTCTCGTCCATGGATATACCGCCTCGCTTCCCGCATCGATTCCCTTTATGGACATTTTCCGGGAAGATGGGTTCAACACGCTGCTGATCGACCTGCGCCGGCACGGAAAAAGCGAAGGCAAATATACGACCTACGGGTTCCACGAAAAGCACGACATCGACTCCTGGATCCGGTGGATACGCGCCACGTACGGCAGCGACTCGGTCGTCGGCCTGCACGGCATGTCGCTTGGGGGAGGCACCGTGCTGGAATACCTGTCGCTGCCTCACACAGACGCCGCCTTTGTCATTGCCGACTGCCCTTATTCCGATCTGACGCGCCTGATGCATCATCAAATGCAGGCGCTGAACCGTATTCCCGCGGCTGTGTTCCTTCCGCTCGTCGACCGCAGACTGTTCCGGAAAGCAGGCTTTACGCTGAATCAGGTCAGCCCTGT
>NZ_PCZT01000011.1:99301-106927 GCF_002968895.1 Paenibacillus sp. AR247
CCCAAAAAAGCCCCTTGGACTCCGGACTCCTCTCCTTCGGACCAAGGGGCTTTTCCATTTTCTGAATATGAAGCCAGCCAGCCTTATTGCATCCTGTACTGCTTGCTCTCCTCTGCCGCGATGTCTTCCCGGATGCTCATTTTCTCCGCGTTGTAATGACTGATCGCCTGGTTTAATCCCTTCAGGTCGAAGACGGAAATGTTCAGCTTGCTGAGTTCATCCACGTCCGATCTCAGCCGGTCCCTCAAATCCGTCAGCCTGCGGATATGGGACTGCGCATATTGGCCGGCTCTTTCCTCTGTTAATTCCGAGGATTTTTCGGCTACCAGGGCGCCGTTGACCTTTACCAATTCATCCGACAGCGTATGTTTCAAACGACTGAGCCGGCGCTTCAAACGCGCTCCAATCATGACATATATAGCAAATCCGAACAAAAGAATCGCCAGCGCATAGGACAACCAATACCATGCTCCGTGCGCGCTGTGCTCAGTCCCTGCATCGGGCAGTTCCGCCGCCAGCACCCGCACCGGGCTTGTCGTCAAAGCCGTAGTAAACCATTTATGCATATTCATTCCCTCCATTCTAAGATGCGGTAACGATTCTAGGTGGCAGGAAGTTGATCTTGGAAGCCTGGGCGTTAAGCACCGGCATTCGCGCTCTCCGTTTCTTCAAGTGGTGCCAGTACTTCCCCGCACAGCTTCTGAAGCATGACCTGAATTTCCTTGAACTCCCCGATTCCCGTTCCGGTCAAGCTGTATTCATCGCCGTGAGCCGTCAGAAAGTTCAATTCGGTCAGGTGCTCCAGTTGCTGCTTCACTTCCCGTTCCCCCACCTTGTAGCCGTGCGCCTCCAGCACGGGCTGCATATCACGGATGGTCAAGTCATGGTGATGAGCATGGTAAAGCATGTGGATACTCATGAATAAATTTTGTACGTCTGCACGCATAGATTCCTCTCCTTCCGGCGAACGCCTGTAAAAATGAGCCTGTCATTACCATTGTTTACCCTTCTTCCGCTGCCGGGAAACAATACCGATCCCTGCTTAAGCCATGCCGGACGCCGGAATCAGCAGGATTCCCAGGAATTGTTCTTTACTTTGAGAGGGAGGAATTTTACTTGACGTGGAAGGAATTCCTGTATACTATCTTTTATAATTAACCAACGGTTAAAAGACAGAAATGAGGTGGATCGTCATGTTTCAAGCCCTTCCCTACGAAGGAAACCGGAATGACCAATTTGCAGCCGTCCTCGAACAGCTTAAGTCGCTCATCCATGATGAGCCCAGCTCCATTGCCAATCTAGCCAACGCCTCGGCCCTGCTGAACAGCTTCCTTCCTGACATAAATTGGGTTGGTTTCTATCTTTTCGATGGAACTGAGCTGGTTCTCGGACCGTTTCAGGGGCTCCCGGCCTGCATCCGCATTCCTTTGGGTAAAGGGGTATGCGGTACAGCGGCAGCCGAGCGGAGAACGATTGTGGTCGATGACGTGCATGAGTTTCCCGGGCATATCGCCTGCGATGCCGCCTCGAACAGTGAAATCGTCGTTCCGCTGGTCCAGGGAGAGCGCCTGATCGGCGTACTCGATATCGACAGCCCGCTGAAGGGGCGGTTTGACCAAGATGAGCGGCAGTTTCTCGAACAGTTTGCCGGTATTTTGACGGCACAGCTGTAATATAGGATCCTGGAAAATAAAGCGGTCTTCTGCTTATGATGCGGAAGACCGCTTTTTTCCATTCCTGCATGATAAGATAATGAACGAAAACACGGTGTTGTTTGTCTTATGGTCAGATGGAACAACCGCCCATCCCCAGCTTTGTGGCGATTTGAATCGCGTAGCTCTGCCCCGCCTCGCCGATCGTCAGCCGGTAAAGCGGCTCTAGCGTCTCGACATCGAACTCCATCCGGGCGTTCTGGAAGCCCGGCGTCCGTGCCGCAAACGTCTTCAGCTCGTTAAAATGCGTCGTGACCATGATCATGGCGCCTCTGTTGCTGAGCTCTTCCAGAATGGCGATCGACAGGGACATCCCTTCCCCCGGATCCGTTCCGGCCGCCAGCTCGTCGATCAGCAGCAGGGTATGGCGGTCCGCCGCATCCACCATCCCGATCAGGCGCTTAATTTGGGCGGAAAAGGTGCTGAGCGACTGCTCGATGCTCTGCCCGTCCCCGATCGCCGACAGCACTTTAGTGAATACGGTGAACGTGCTGCCATCCTCCACCGGCACGAGCAGACCCGACTGCACCATCAGGGTGAGCAGCCCGAGCGTCTTGAGCGCCACCGTCTTGCCGCCGGTATTCGGCCCGGTAATGATCAGCGAGCGGTAACCGCCGCCCAGCTCCAGCCGCAGCGGCACCATCGTCTTCAGCATGAACGGATGCCGCGCTCCGCTTACCTTGATGCGCCCGCTGTCGCTAAGAAGAACATTGTTCCCGCCCAAGGTGCGGCTGTATTTTGCTTTGGCAAAAATAAAATCGTACGTTCCCGTGATATCGATGTTCAGCAGCAGATCAGCCGAAGCCGCTTCAAGCAGCCCGGTCAACGCGCTCAGCACGATGCCTTCCTCCCGGGCCTCATCCGCTTCGTGCATGCCAAGCTCGTTTTGAAGATGGGCGACCTCCTCCGGCTCCACAAAGACGGTCTGCCCGCTCGTCGACTGGTCGAGCACCGAGCCCTTGATCGTTTTGTGATACTCCCGCTTGACCGGAATGACGTACCGGCCGCCCCGGACGCTGACCAGGTTTTCCTGCAAAATCGAGCCGTGCCTGGACAGAATCGCGGCGATCTTTTTCTGAATTCGCTCCTTAACGATGGCGATCTTCTTGCGGACGCGCTCCAGGTTTTTGCTGGCTTGATCGTCCACCCGGCCAAACCGGATGCAGCGCTCAATTTCGCTCTTCAGCTTCGCCAGCTCCTGCATCGAGGAAGCATAGGAGCTGATGCCTGGCGCGATGTCGCGCTTCCCGGCCATGTACTTACGCAGCTGCCCGCAGCTGTGCAGAAACGTATGGACCGCGGTAAAATCCTGCTCGTCGAACAGGTACCCTGTATGCAGCAGGGAGACGATCCGGTCAATCCCTTCCAGGGATGGCAGCGGGACGCTGGCCCCTTTATCCAGCAGCGCCTTGGCTTCCGCCGTCTCATCCAGCGCCCTGCGGACTGCACTGGCCGTGGTCAGCGGCTCCAATTCATCGATGTGCCTGCGTCCTTCATATGAAACCGCGTAGTCTCTCAACGCTTCCTTCATTTTGTCGTATTCCAGCATGATCATCGTCGTTTGATCCATTGGTAGTTCATCCTCCTGTTTCTTGTTATATCTTCCTATGGCAACGCAAAAAGGGGCAGAGAATACGCGCATGCGATTCCTGCCCCTGGTCTGCCGGACTGCCTTTGTCTGCTGCCTTTGCTGTACGCAAAAAAACCGTGCTGCAAAGAGCACGGTCCTGTACGCCGGAGAGCCAGCCGCCCATTAGGAGGCGGCCCGTATCCGGCATGACAACGGTCGAGCGGTCAACGCTCCACCGATTCGGATCACAAAGGTTTCAAACAGTCCGCAAGGGATTGTCGTTTGATGCTTCGCGTGTTCTTAACTATTTCCAAGACTGCATTCTGCAAAGAGGCGCATTGAAAGAAAGAGTGCCCTCCCGGGCATTCCCGCCTGTCTTCGTGTCATACAGTCGATATGGAGTTTGATTAGTTAAGAACAACCACCGTCATCAAAATCTCTCCCTTGTTATAGGATGAGGTAAATTTACCAAGTTTGCGCCCTGAAGTCAAGGGGCTGGTGTCTTCATGAGGTATACTCTCGCTTCATACGGCCGCAGCTTCAAATTCCCGAGATCCTCCTCCCCCTTGATGGGGTAGTTGGAGATCAGCAGCTGCTTGGCCTCCGGCACGAGCTCCGCCGGCAGCTTCAGCACCGGCTCGCCTCCGAAAAAGTTCAGGATGACCAGGAGACACTGGTCCTCCAGCGTCCGGGTATACACATACAGCTCCTTGTCGAGCGGAAGCAGCAGCTTGTATTCGCCGTACACGATGACTTCATGCTGCTTGCGGAGGGCGATAAGCTTTTTANAGTAATGGTAGATCGAATTCGGATCCTTAATCGCATCCCGGTGTTGTTTGTCTTATGGTCAGATGGAACAACCGCCGGCCGGCATCGGTTCCATGGATCTTTGCATGTCAAGGAAGGTGAGGCAATGACGGACAAAGAGCTGTTCGAGACCTTTAACCGGGATGTCTACAGCTTTTGCTACTATATGATGCAGCGCAGGGAAGACGCCGAAGACCTCTGCCAGGAGACGTTTATCCGGGCACTGCTCGCGGACCGGAGCTCTATTCAGGATATCCGGCGCTGGCTTATTCAAATCGCCGCCAATTTGTGCAAAAACTCGCTTCGCCGCTCGAAAGCGGGCGTCATCAAGGAAAAGCTCTTTTCCTATCGGCATCTGGCGGCTGCCCCGCATTCGGTCGAGGAAACTGTCGAAGGGCGGGAACTGGCCTTAGAGCTGTCCCGGCTCTACGGACGGCTTCCCGCGAACATTCGGATGGTGATGATTCTCCGTTACATTAACGGGCTGTCCCAGCAGGAGATCGCCGACATGATCCGCGTTCCCTTGGGGACCGTCAAATCCAGAATCAATAAGGGGCTTTCGCTCATGAGAAAATATATCGCTAAGCCCTCCTGCCCCCTCATGAAAGGAGAGAATGACGATGAACCGATTCAGCTTGGAACAGATGGAACGGGCCATTTCACGAAAGCCTGAGCCCGCTCCCGATTTTGAAGCGATGTGGAGCACGATCGAGGAAGAGGTTGGGCGACGGCGTTCAGGCCAGTCTTCAACTGTAAAAAGGTCATCGGTGACCCGCAAGTGGGTTCCGGCGGCCGCTTCCGCTGTGGTCTTCCTGGCGGTAGCCGTTCCCGTGTTTGCAGCCATAAACCCGGGCTGGGACTTGTGGGGACGGCCGGGTGTGAACAATGCCATTCAGCACGGCTTTGGCGAGCCGCTGGATTTGAGTGCCCGGCAGTCGGGCACAACGATGAAGCTGCACGGCGTCGTGACCGACGGCGAGCAGATGGATGTGCTCTTTACAATGAAGGTTCCGGACCTTCCGGATTATGACGCCGTCGATTTCGAATCCGTCTCCCTGTCCGATTCCAAGGGAAAAGATGCCAAGCCAAACGTCCTGCTCAAGCGCGATGAGGAAAAAGATACCCTGAAAGGGATGTTCGAGCTGCAGGATGAGCTGAAGAAGTCTAAACGGAGCATGCACTTGGACGCCAGCAACCTGGTTTTTTACCAATATGACGATCTGCCTCTTGCGGGAGATATTGCCGAAGGTTCCATGCTTGCTCCATCGTCGTCTGCAGGCGGCTTCGCGGCTGTGGAGATCCTATCGATCGTCCGGAAAAACGACCAACTGACCATCCGGTATGCCCTGACGTCACCACTTGAGGATCCAGGCTATCTGGACCCCCACCTGGTGATCACCTCCGGTTCGCACACGTATCAAAGCGTGTCCCGGGCGGTCCTGCCCCCGGACGGTAACGATTTGCTGTGCCAGTCGACCTTCACCATTCCGGAACGGGACTGGAAGGGAGCCAAGCTTCACCTGACCTATTTGCAGGAGATCAAGAGAGTAGCGGGAACCTGGGCTTTTGACTTCAACGCAGACGGCAGCAAGGCCAGCGAAGCCATTTACAGCAAACCGCTTCCGGCAAATGAGGAACAGGCTACAAACGTCAATTTGAACCTGAAACAGCTGGTCATCACGCCGCTGCAGATCCGAATCCCATACAGGCAGGATTCCAATGACTGGACTGAGGGCGTGAGACGCTTTACGAAAGTATCCCTGCAGCTGGGGGACCAGCGCATCGAAGGCGGTGACTATCATACCGGCATGTACGAGAAGGTCCGGCACCGGGAATATTTGGATGAAGGCTACCTGCGCTTTGAGTCGCCGACATGGTTCAAAGACTGGTCGGGGGAACCGATGAAGCTTATCTTCTCAGGTTTGGAAATTACAAAAAGGAACCTTTCGAAGCATTGGTACGATTTGGCGGCACCGACTGCCACTGAGCAGCAGGTGCAAATGGATCTGGACGGACGGAAGGTCACGTTCACCTACTATCTGAAGGGCAGCCAGTTGATCGTGAAGTCTTCCTCTCAGGACCCAACTTTTAAAGGGGTCTCGCAATCGGTGATCCGTGCCGGCGGAAAAGAGATCCTCCCGGACTACGTCCCTGCGCCGCCTTCGAGCGGGCCGTTTACCAAAGTGGAGACGTATTCGAACCTTCCGGAAGGAACGGCGCTGCAGCTGAACCCGGGCGTGTACGTGCTGCTCGAGCCGGACGAGACGGTTGAAGCGGCCATTAATTAACGCCTTTTGGTAAAGTCAGTTCTCGGATCCGACCCAATGAAATGAACAGATGCTCCTCCGTATACGGCAGAAGCCCGCCCGGCCATTCATCGGCCAGGCGGGCTTGTTGTGCTCACCCTTGTTCATCTTCCTTACATCAGCTCGCGCTCGGCGAATATGATCATCCCGTCCCGTAAAAAAACGGGAAGCTGCGGATGGTATGCCGTAAACAGCTGCTTGTGTTCGGTCTGTTCCACATATAAGTTTCCCAATCCGATATATACCATTGCCGACGGCGTATAATAACGGCTCATCCATTCATAATGCCTGCGGATGATCCGCTGAACCTGCGGAGCACCCGGGTGATGGCCTTCCTCGATGGCCGCCTTTAAATCCCGGTTAATCTGATCGATTTCCCGCTGGGACCGCAGGTAGTCTTCCTTGGTCCACAGCTGCATTTTATGCTTGCTCTCCTGCGTTTCGGACTCGCCTCCCAGCTGGGTCAGCACGTCCTGCTCGGTCACATTGGATCCGGCCGGGCCTGAGTCCCGGCCTCTTTTGTCTGGTTCCATCGTTTCTCCCTCCACTTGACTTTCTGATCTATATCTTTTGCCTCATGGTCTGCACGATTGATGTCAGGTCTTGTCATCTTCCAATTACCCGTTTCGCAGGAATCTAACCGCTACCGAAGGGGCATTTATCCGCTTTTTTTAACATTTTTTTCTTCCGTAACTCGATTCACAATTTAGGGCTTCGAGTCGGAATCGCGAATGATGGACAGCCCCTCGACATGCTTGCGGTTCATCAGCTTGCTCTTCTTCCGGTTCTCCTTGGACTCAAAAATAATGTCGAAATCGTAGTCCTCAGGGTACAGTTCGCTCTTCTCAATGAACAGCTTGAGCCGCTTCTGGTTGATCCGGATCTTCTCCTTCTGGATCATGACCCCTACCATGCCCATGGCGTCCTCCGGCTCGTAGACGATGCCCGTTCGCCCATAGGAGCTGACATAGACAGCGTCTCCTACCTCAAGCTTGCGCACGGGCGCGGCCGATGCTTGCTCCTGATCCTCATCCGCCTGATCCCGACTCCCTGCTTCATCGCCCTCCTTGGCTTCAAGTGGGTCGGAGGACTGAGCTGTCTCCTCCATCTGCTCAGACTCCGATTGAACAATGGGATGTTCCTCAGCTGCATCGGGCTGCAGGGCAGGCAAAGGCTTCTGCCTCTGCAAAATTTCCTGCGACCGCTCGATAATGCCTGCTGTCATCCCCAG
>NZ_PCZT01000011.1:107027-107646 GCF_002968895.1 Paenibacillus sp. AR247
CCTTAATCGCATCCTCCACATTGATCAGCGGATAGTTCGAGTTCACCTCGATCCACGGCGTGCCCCGCGTAAAGCCTGCATGCTCCCCATTGGTCCACTGCATCGGCGTACGTGCGTTGTCCCGGCTTTTTTTCCAAATCGCCTGCATGACCTGCTCTTCGGGCACGCCCTGATCCAGCTGCTCCTCATAGTAATTCAGCGTTTCCACGTCACGGTAATCGTCAATCGAGGCGAAGGAGATGTTCGTCATGCCGATCTCCTCGCCTTGGTAAATATACGGCGTGCCTTCGAGCATGTGCAGGAAGGTCGCCAGCATTTTCGCCGACTCCACCCGGTACTTCTGGTCGTCCCCGAACCGGGACACCGATCTCGGCTGGTCATGGTTGCACCAATAATTCGCGTTCCAGCCCTTGCCGTGCAGCACCGTCTGCCACCCGCTGATGACCTTTTTCAGCTCCAGCAGGTTCCATGGACGAATATCCCACTTGCCGGAACCGGAAGAACCCGCATCGAGCTGCATATGCTCGAACTGGAACACCATGTTCAGCTCGTTGCGCGTATCCCCGACATAGCTGAGCGCCTGCTCCGGACCCAGACCCGACGTCTCGCCGACGGTCAT
>NZ_PCZT01000011.1:107746-129903 GCF_002968895.1 Paenibacillus sp. AR247
GCTTTGACAATATGCGCGATTGCATCGAACCGGAATCCGTCCACGCCCTTTTTGAGCCACCATTCCACCATTTCATGCATGCTGTCGATCACCTTCTGATTTTCCCAGTTCAGTCCGGCTGATGCTTGGAGTACAGATGGAGATAATACTCGCCTGTCTTCTCGTCGTATTCCCAGACCGAGCCGCTGAAATAGGACTCCCAGTTGTTCGGCGGATGTCCGTCTTTGCCTTTGCGCCATATATAAAAATCCCGTTTCGGATTATCCTTGCTCGACCGCGACTCGACAAACCATGGATGCTCATCTGAGGTATGGTTCAGGACGAGGTCCATCATGATTTTGAGACCGCGCGCGTGCGCCTCCCTCAGCAGACGGTCAAACTCCTCCATCGTGCCGAACTCCTCCATAATGTCGCAGTAGTCGCTGATATCGTATCCGTTATCGTGATTGGGGGACTTGTAGATCGGGCAGATCCAGATCACGTCCACCCCCAGGTCCTTCAAGTAATCCAGTCTCGATATAATGCCGAGCAGATCCCCCTTGCCGTCACCGTTCGTGTCGAGGAAGCTGATCGGATAGATTTGATACACTACGGCTTCTTTCCACCATTTTTTGTTCATAATCTGCTCCTTACGTGCTCCATTTTGTGCCGGATATCCGACGGTTGTTTACAAGATCGCGCGAACACTTTATAATTATTGTAAACCGATTTCCGGTTTACCTTTCAGAATGAGAGCAAGTTTTTACATTTCAATCAAATAGAATTCAATTGGAGGAGCCTGCCATGTGCGGGCTCCTTTTTGTCTTTTTTCCCTCTCATTCGTTGTGCGGGTCCGCCATGCACTCCTCCTTCATCTTGGGTTAAAGGAGGATAGACACGTTAATTTGAAACCCGGTAAAAAATGAAGCGATCTGGATACGCTATACGGCATAGCAATCTTTACTCAAAGAAACCAAACCCGGGCTGCATGATTCAGGATTCGCACATATACAGGAGTGGAGGCACGCTATGGAACAGCAAGCAATACTGGCTATTGGTATTTTTCTCATTGTTTACGCATTTATTATCGCGGAAAAAATTCACCGGACGATCGTGGCGATGATCGGCGGTGCGCTCATGGTCATATTCGGCATCGTGAGCCAGGAATCCGCGATTCATCATATCGATTTCAACACGCTCGGCCTGCTCGTCGGCATGATGATCATCGTCAATATCACAGCAGAGACGGGATTATTCAAATTCATTGCCGTATGGGCCGCGAAAAAGGCCAAGGGCCGGCCCGTCGCCATCATGGTCGCGCTGATTCTGATTACCGCGATCGGATCGGCGTTTCTCGACAACGTGACCACCGTTCTGCTTATGGTGCCCGTTACACTCAGCATCACCCGGCAGCTGCGGGTTAACCCGACGCCGTTTCTGATCACCCAGATCATGGCGTCCAACGTCGGCGGTACCGCCACCCTGATCGGTGACCCGCCTAACATTATGATCGGCAGCGCGGTGAAGGAGCTGACCTTTGTCGCCTTTATCAATAATTTGACGCCCATTGCGGTGATCATTCTCGCCGTATTTATTCCGCTATTCATTCTCATGTTCCGCAAACAAATCAAGACGACGCCGGAGCTGATGCAGAGCATTATGGATCTGGATGAAAAAGAGCTGCTCACCGACCGCAAGCTCCTGATCAAATGCCTCACGGTAATGGGTCTGACGATCATCGGCTTCTTCCTTCACCAGCTGGTTCACCTTGAGTCGGCCACCGTCGCCCTCGCCGGTGCTTTCCTGCTGCTTCTGCTGACGGGCGAGCATATGCTGGAGGAGGCTTTTGCAAAGGTCGAATGGCCAACGATCTTTTTCTTCGTGGGATTGTTCGTGCTGGTGGCCGGCCTGATCGAAACAGGGGTCATCGCCACCCTGGCGGAAAAGGCTACCGATCTCACCGGCGGTGACGTCGCGGCAACGTCGATGCTCATCCTGTGGATGAGCGCGATCGCGTCCGCTTTTATCGACAACATTCCGTTTGTCGCGACCATGATCCCGATGATCCAGGACATGGGCAGCCTTGGCATCAGCAATTTGGAGCCGATCTGGTGGAGCTTGGCCCTGGGTGCCTGCCTGGGAGGCAACGGCTCCCTGATCGGTGCGAGCGCCAACCTGATCGTGGCCGGCATGGCTGCCAAGGAAGGATATCCGATCAAGTTCGCCCAGTTTCTGAAGCTCGGTTTTCCGATGATGCTGCTGTCCATCGTTCTGGCCAGCGCATACGTGTATCTTCGGTATTTGATGTAGCGGCTGAAGGCAGTGGGGGCGGTGGTGTTGCTGCAGACGGGGGAGCTGGTGGCACTGATGCTTCCAGGCAAGGACATGATAGCCCCTGGAAGCAGCGCACAGCGCAAATTGACACGTGCGAAGGAGGATCAACTTATGCTGGAGTATCGTTACGACCCGAGCATCATTCAGATTACGGAAAGCGTCAACGAGCAGGACGCGGAGTTCCGCATCCGGCTGCTGCAGGAAGAGCCTTATCTGGCTCGGCTCAAGCAGATCAGGCGCTTTTTCGAGGACAATGATATCTACACCGACGCCTTGTTTTATGTCTATAAAAATCACGAGTACGGCGCGATCGTACGGAAGGAATACTACGTGGACTTCGTGCTGGCGCTGATGAAGCATCAGCTGCTGCAGAGCGTGGAGTGGAAGCCTTCCCCTTAGAGCTTTTAGCGCTGGCGGTGCGTTCGCTGTTGATCTATTCAGGCCATTGGCTGCAACAAAATAGATGCGCTTCACATTTACTTCTACGTTGGAAATGTGGCAGCGCCATTTATACCAGGGTTAATACGTTAGTCAAATAAGAAGCCGCCCGGCTTGCTCCTTTCGAGCAGAGACCGGCGGCTTCTTTTCACGCGCTTATGAGGTTTCATTCAACATAGCGCTCTTTTACAGCGCGTAATGCTACTCCGCCAACTCAATGATCGACTCGTATTTCCGCTTCGTATCCGCCAGCCGGGTATCGAGGCGTGAATACTCCCCCTCCAAGCGGCGGACAATCCGCTCCACCTCGGATATTTTCTCCTGCACCTCGTCCTGGGTATCCCGGATTCTCCCCTGCACAAGCCAGTCGGATATAAAGCCGTCGAAGAAATAATCGGAAAATTTCAAAAAGCTCCCGATCCCGATTTCGATATCCAGCGCCATTTGCACATCTTTCAGCTCTTTGCCGAACCGGCGCAGGCTGAACTGCGCTGATTCAATGTGCTCCATCGCCTCGTCAATGCGGCTGTGCTTCATATGCGTGGAGATCATGCCGCCGCCGAGCATGTCGTAGGTTCCCCAATTCCCGGCCGAGCCCAAACTATCATCCGCCCGCTCCAGATCCTCCAGTACGGCCTCGCCTGCACGCACCGCTTCTTTCAATTCCTTGAGCTGGACCGACAGGTCGGCCTGTTCTTCGGCGAGCGCCGCCAGCTCGGCGTTGTTCTGTAAAATCACTTTTTCTTTCCCGTCCAGAATCTTCTCATATTCAAACTCCGCGTAACGAACCTCCTGGAACTTCCGCTCCAGCTCCTGCAGTTCGTTTTGGATATCAACTACGCTGCGGGCAGCCATATCATATTTCGCCTTGAACTCCAGCACTTCCAGCTGCTCCCGCTCCAGCTTCTCCTCTTTCCGGCCGATCATGCTGTAAAACAAACCGGAGAGCGAAGTCCCCGTCAAGCGCCCCACGTCCTTCTCCTCATCGGCCAGCCTGAGCTTCCAGCGCTCGGCTTCGTCCTGCTGCTCTCTCAGTTCCCGCGACAGTTCCTGCATCCGGTTTTCATACTTCGTTTTGTTCCGGATGTCCTCTTTCAGCTTAGTCAACTGACGGTTGGCTTCTTCAAACATCACGTTCCCTCCGTTTCCAGTCTGCGATCTGTTGTTATATGTAATAAACGTCATAGCATGCCGCGAAGTTTCATGGAATGTTCCGTATGCAGCAAAGCCTTACGTGATCAAGCTGCTGCCAAAGTGGATTTTATCCGCAAAAATCGCTATGATTAAACCAGATTGCACAAAGGAGTGAACCTCAATTTCATGAAACTGAAGACATTCACGCTTCCGCTCGTGCTCGTGCTGACAGCGGCGCTTGCGCTTGGCGGATGCGGCAAGAAAAACAGCGACGAGGACGCATCGAAGGACACATCCGGAGGACAAGCTACTGAGCAGACGACGGACCAGACTTCCGGCAATTCGTCATCGTCCGGCACGACAGGATCGGATTCCTCCACGGACAGCTCGACCTCGGCTTCCGGTCAGCAGCAGAAGAGCTGGACAAGCCCGCCTGCCATGCAGATCGACCAGAACAAAAAGTACGAGGCAGAAGTCAAAACGTCCAAAGGCACGTTTACGATTGAGCTGTTCGCCAAGGACGCGCCGAAGACGGTCAACAACTTCGTGTTCCTGTCCAAGGAAGGCTTTTACAACGGGGTCATTTTCCACCGGATCATCGAAACGTTCATGGTACAGACCGGTGACCCGACCGGAACAGGCTCCGGCGGACCGGGATACTCTTTCGAAGATGAGAAAACGAACTATAAATACGAGTCGGGCATCGTCGCCATGGCAAACGCCGGACCGGATACAAACGGCAGCCAGTTCTTTATCTGTACCGGTGCGGACAGCGATTATCTGAACCAACAGCCGAACTACACCATTTTCGGTAAAGTCACAAAGGGTATGGATGTCGTGATGAAGATCGCCAAAACACCGGTCACCGTCGGACCTAGCGGCGAGGAAAGCACCCCGACCGAGAAAGTTACGATCGACGGCGTCACGATTACTGAGAAATAAACCAGTGCGAAGCCGTACGCTTGTACGGCGCAGCACATCATGATGCAACAAAGAACCGTTCGCCCCTGAGGGTGGACGGTTCTTTGTTTGACCGCGCATAAATCTCCTGTCCAGGTCATGCTTCAGCAGGCTTGTTCATATTGTAAATTAAACAAGAACAAGCCCGACGGCTGCGGAGGTTCACCGGAATAAACTCGGGAGAAACCAAAGCATCTCAGCCGCTGGCAGCAGGAGGCCTACGTGAACGCAATGATTCTGGGAAGCCTCGTGACTTCCCTATGTACGGCGGCGGGAGCCCTTCCCGCTCTGCTGTTTTCGAATATTAGCCACCGGGGCAGAGACAGCCTGCTCGCTTTCACGGCAGGTATCATGGTCGCCTCCTCAACGTACGGGCTGATCCCGTCTTCCCTCAAGCTGTCAAACCTGTGGGTGCTGACGATCGGTATCCTCCTTGGTACGGTGACCTTGACCCTGATGGAGCTGCTCATTCCACACACGGACCCGGCCCATGATATCAAGCGGAGCGACAGCACGCAGACGGGATCCTGGATGTTTCTGTCAGCCATGGCGCTGCACAATTTACCCGAAGGGCTGTCGGTCGGCGTCAGCTACGGCAGTCCCAACCAGGAGCTGGGGACGATCGTGGCGCTGAGCATCGGCCTGCAAAACATCCCCGAAGGCTTTCTGACCGCGCTCTACCTCGTTACGCACGGCATGCGAAGGCGGTACGCCTTTCTTCTCGCCGCGCTTACGGGCGGGCTGGAGTTCCTCTCCTGCTGGGCCGGGCTGAAATTTACCGCTTCCTTCGCCGGTATCGTCCCGTACGGATTGGCTTTTGCCGCCGGAGCCATGCTGTTCGTCGTATACAAGGAGCTCATCCCGGAGAGCCACGGGGACGGCAACGAGCGGGCTTCGACCTTTTCTTTTATTTTCGGCCTGCTCTCCATGATTGCCATGACGCATTTGCTGGGTTGAGCATCATGGCTTTCGCATTTTCCAAACTGCCCAGGCACTGATTCCATACATGACGGCACTGGCATAAAATAAGGCGTCGATCGTCAGCCAGTCGATCAGGTAACCGCCGAGAATGACGGCGAAGCCGGATGCGGCTGAGGTCCAGAAATGATAGGAACCAATCACGGGCCCCCGCTCCCCTTGGACTGTATGATCGGCAAGCAGCAGGCGTTCGCTCATCTTTTGCATCGCACTGCAGCACCCCATGACCAGTTGGAGAAACAGTACCCACGCATAAGATTCGACCCAGGGGAATGCCAGCATCGCCAGCATCATGCCAAGGGAGCTGATGAGCAGCACCCGGTGTCCGCTGTGGTCGATCCTTGGGGCCAGCCATTGGGAGAATGCCGCGGAGCTGATCGTAAACACGGCAAAGGCCAGTCCGTATTTGGCATAGCTGTTGCCCAGATTTTTCAGAAACAAAAGATAATAAGGATAAATCATGCCGGAAGCAAGCGTCACCATGCTTTGGGATCGGATCAGCCACCTCATGTTCATGGCCTACTCCCCTTTGTATTGTTCATAAAAATAGTTCATAAAAAGATGCTGTGGATCGTACTCATCCTTTTTCCGAAAAAAATCGTCGTACTCCGGATAGGCCTGTCTAAACTGCTCGACCGTAGGGTATGCCGCATAAGGCAGATAATAGGTTCCACCCTCATACTCCACTTCATCGATCAGATCCCGAATTCCTTCCCTTACTTGCGCCTGCCCTTGCTCCGATAACGGTACGTGAAACAGGCATACAAGGGCAAACATGTCTTCTTGGGCATAGGAGAGAACGGCTTCGCGATCTTCCTGGACATAACGGACGGTAATATTCAGCAAATTAAGCTTGTGATCGCGCACGATATTTTTCATCCCGTGAACGAAATCCGCAAACTGATCCACCGGAATAAAATACTCCTGCAGCAGATCATTCGCGCCGGGCTGGCCGTATTCCATAAATTCGCTCTCGGAGCGCATGGCATTGTTTCGGCTGATCGCCTTATTTTGCTGCTTGGTAAAATACAGCTTCTGCAAAGACCAGAATGCGCTCTTTCCCCAATCGCTGCTCCGGTTCAGACTGAACATAATTTTGCTCGGAATGACGCCCTGCTCGCGGGTCCGGAGCTTATCGTAATCTTCCAGTGCAAGCGCAGGATCTGCCGTATAATTGATCGCATACATGTCCGTCAAGAAGCGATCCGGGGCAACTGAAATTCTAGCAATATGCATTCTCACATCGGGATCGCCAAGTACATTCTCCTGAAAATACCGGCTGTAATCCTCAACCTTTATCGCCTCATTCTCCATCCGGTAAACTTCATCTTCCGTCAAATTCAGCGTCACATCCAGGATAATGCCGAACAGGCCGTACCCGCCGAGCGCCAGCCGAAATAATTCCGGGTTCTCTTCTCTGCTGACGCTGCGGATTTGACCGTCTGCGGTCAGCAGCCGAAACGAATCCACGCTGCCGATCAGGGAACCGCTTCGGATGTCGCGTCCATGCGCATTTACGCTAATGGAGCCGCCAACGGTAAAAATATTTTGCGACTGCATCGTCTTCACGGACAAATGGTACGGATTAACGGCTTTCTGGACCTGCTCCCATGTGGCCCCGGCCTGTACACGGATTTGCCGCTGATTCGGATCGACCGACAGGACCCGGTTGTAATCGGTCATATCGATGACAATCCCGTCCTTGTAATAGGTATGCCCTCCCTGACTGTGACGCTGGCCCGCAATGGATACGGTAAGGTGCTTCTCCTTTGCCTCCTGAAGCAGCCGGACCAGCTGCTCCTCCTCCTTGCCTTTGACCACCCTGTCAACCTTAACGGGATGAAGCCGGCTGTAGTCGGTAATGAGATAAGGGTTCTGATCCGGCGTATCGGTGCGGATATATTCATACACGCAAAGAATGACCAACAGCAGCAGCACCGCTCCCCTCTTCGCCATTGCCTACCATACGGGGCGCAGTGGGTGCTGTAGATCCTCTTCGTTGACGTTTTCGATAATGTGCTTCAAATCCTGCTGCAGCGTCTTCATATGGTCGCTTCCGATCATCCGGGCCCAGCGCTGCTCAATCTCTTTGTAGATGTTCTCTTTCGTCCGTACCAGAGACCAACCGCGTTCGGTCAGGACAACCATCTTGCCCCGGCCGTCGGAAGGGTGGGGCTTGCGTGCGACATAGCCGCACTCTTCCAGGTAGTCGAGCATTTGGCTGACGGCCTGCTTCGATATGCCCAGGTGCGCTACGAGCGTCTTGGCCGTCGCCCCATCCGGCATCAAGCCCTGGAACAAAAAGCTGTGCGCCGGCCGCACATCGCCGAACCCCGCCTCCTTCAGGCGGTTATGGAGCTCCTGGTTCATCGCGCTGAAGGAGAGCGATAACAGGGAAGCCAAATCTTGATTATATGGGAACGTTTTGGACATGGTTGTACAACTCCTTGCTGTCTTTAAGGAATAAATTGGTCAGTTAGATTGACTTCAAAGCATTCTCATTATACCGTTCCCGAGATGCGTGAATCAAATTCCGGGAAGTGGCACCGCTTCCATCATGAAATGGGCTTTGGGCGCAACTTCCGCCAGCCCGGAAACGTCTGGTAGGTAACGTCGATTTTTCCACTTTTTAGCGCAAAGGTTGCAACATAAGGAATACGAAAGAGTACCATTTTCTCCTCGACGCGAAAATCACCCTGGTCTTCACACCTGATTCCACCGATAAGGAGGCTAACCATCCATGCCAAAGACCAAAACGCTGCCGCTGCTGCTCGCCCTGCTCCTGCTGGTATTACCAGCATGCTCGAAGCAGCAAGACGGCAGCCGGGACCAACGCAGCAATCCGACTCCTCCGATCTCGCTAACGGCCCGGAAGCAGGAGGCAGGCAAAATCGATCCTGCGCTCATCTCCGCCCACAACCGCCTGGGACTGCAGCTCCACCGCGAACTAACCGGGCAGGCGGAAGCCGGAGACAATGTCCTGCTCTCCCCCTACAGCATCTGGACGGCCCTGTCCATCGCATACAACGGCAGCGCCGGCACGACGGCACGCGAAATGGCCTCCGTATTCGGGCTGAAGGACATGCCGCTTAACGAAATGAACGAGGGAAACGCGATTTTGGCCAGGCTGCTGGAAGGGGAAGACTCCGGTGTCCGGCTGAACATCGCCAATGCAATCTGGCATCAGCAGGGCGTTCCGTTCAAGGACTCTTTTATCCAGGCAGGCAAGGAGAGCTACGGGGCCGAGGTTCAGGAAGTTGATTTCGTTTCCGACAAGTCCGTGAAGACGATCAACCGCTGGATCAGCAAGGAAACCGAGGGCAAAATCGAGAAAATGCTGGGGCAGCCGCTGTCGCCAACGACCATTGCAGTGCTTGCCAACGCGATTTATTTCAACGGATCATGGACCGATCCGTTTAATCCGGAATACACAAAAGACGAACCGTTTACGCTGGCTGACGGCGGCGTCCGGACGCTGCCGATGATGCATACCGCCAACATGCTGCCGTACAAGGAGACACCCGATTGGCAGGCCGTCCGCCTTCCTTACGGAGACGGCCGCATGGATATGCTGGTCATCCTCCCCGCCGCCAGCTCTTCGCTGGACCAATTGGAGCAGCAGCTCTGGGCAGACCCTGCTCCGTGGCAGCAGCCCTTTGACGAGGCATACGTACAGCTTGGGCTGCCCCGGTTCAAGGCCGAGTACGGCAGCGACTTGAAAGATCCGCTCATTCGGCTCGGCATGAAGCAGACCTTTCAGCCGGATGCTGCCGATTTTTCCCATATGGCCGACATTCGCCCCCTCTTCCTGTCCAAGGTTCTGCACCGGATGGTGCTCGACGTCAACGAAAAGGGAACCGAGGCTGCTGCGGCAACGGTCATCAGCGAAGACTCCGGCTCTATGACGGTAAAAGTCCACGAAATGACGGTGAACCGGCCGTTCTTCCTGGCGATCGAGGATACACAGACCAAGGCCTGGTTGTTTATCGGTTCGGTGAACGATCCCGAATGACCAGCTCGCACACGGGCAAAAAAGCCAACCCCTTCCTAAATAGGCTAGGGTTGGCTTTTAAACATGGGCAGTTGGTTCACCTCATGAAAAATTAACGGGATCAACAACATGAGGCAAATGGCGTTTCCTGTGCGACTTTGAACCCAATTGAGACTCGGCGGGTTAAGACAACGCCTGCAGCGTCACGCCTTCGGGCAGCACCGCCAGCACTTGCTCCCGTACGGGCGTGCTGTCGGCAAGCTCTTCGCCCAAGATGGCGACGACGCCCCGGTCCTCGCGGGAGCGGATCAGCCGGCCGATGCCCTGGCGGAGCCGAAGCAGCATATACGGCATGTCCACTTCTTCGAATGGCGCTGCCGATTCTTTGCGCTTGGCCGTAAACACCGGATCATGCGGCGGGAACGGCAGCGACCAGACGATCACGTTCGAGAGCGCCGGTCCGGGCACGTCCAGTCCCTCCCACAGGCTAACCGCGCACAACACGCTGGTCTCCTCGCGCTGGAAGGCGGAGATCAGATGGCTGATCTCCTGGTCCCCTTCGAAGTAAAACGGAACGTCGGGCACCTCGACCGTGCCTGCGGCCAGCTCCTGCTTAAACCGCCGCAGCTCCTCCCTGCCGTTAAACAGGATCAGTGCCCGGCCCCCGGATTCGCGAAGAAGGCGGGCAGCGGCTTCCAGCTTTCCGTTAAAATCGGCCGTCGACCTAGAGTCCGCCGGGATCAGCACTTTCATCTGATCCGTGTAATCGTACGGGGACGGTACGGAGAAGGAGAGAAAACTCTCAATGCCAAGGCTGTCCGCCACGTAATCGAATGACCCCCGAACCGATAAGGTAGCTGAGGAGAACACGATCGGCATCTTCGCGCCGAATACCTGCTCCTGCAGTACCTCCTTGACCGTTCTCGGCATGATCGACAGCGTCAGCCCGTCCGGTCCGTCGACGGCCCAGCAGATTAGCGCCTCGGAGCGCTCGAACAGATGGAGCGCCTTCTGCATCATTTCCAGGTGCTCCTCTACGATCCGGAGCTCGTACTCGTTCAGCGTGTACAGCTCGCTCTCAAACACGAGCTCCTCCTCGATCGAGGTGAGGAGCGAGCGGAACCGGTGCACCTCGGCGAGCAGCGCGCCGTCCAGCACGATTTCCTTCCGGTCGGAGCCGGCCACGCTGCGGCTCTGCCGGCCGAACGCCGCGAACATCGCTTCGCTCTGCACGATCGCCTCGTCGATCAGCACCGCCAGCGATTCGCGGATCTCGCCCTGAAGCAGCCTCGTGATGAGTTCCTCAAACACGACATGCTTCATTTTGTAGCTGAGGGCCTTCATGGCGGCCGATTCGAGCAGATGCCCTTCGTCGAAGACGACGGCGCAGTGCTCCGGCAGCAGGGGCAGCTGCCCCTCCCGCTTCCGGCCCTCGTAAGTCCATACATGCTCCATGTAATAATCATGCGAGCAGATGATCAGGTCCGCCGCCTGGCGGTAGTGATCCCGCGACAGCGTCTGGCCGCAGCGATGGCGGCGGTCGCAGGTGAAGCAGTCCTGGAACGGATCCCAGTTAATCCGGCTCCATTCCTCATCGGTTAACTCCGGGTATCCCTTCCGGTCCCCGTAAGCATGAAAGGACTGCATCGGCGCGGTAGAATACACGAAATCCGGCAGGCCGGCGGCCAAGTCGTCCCAGCGCACCCCTTCTTCGTCCCGCAGCCGGACGTCGTCCAGTTTGCGCAGGCACAGGTACTGGTCGGGCGACTTGCCCAGCCGGGCATCAATGTGAAGCCCAAGGTGGCGGGCCAATTTCGCAATATCCCCCTCCGGCTTCACCAGCTGCTCGATGAGCGATTCGTCGGCGCAGGCGATCACCGCGGGTCTGCGGGTATACCGCGCGTAGCACACGGAGTAGAGCAAGTACACCAGCGTCTTGCCCGTCCCGACCCCCGCCTCGGCAAATATCGTTTTCTTCTCGGCAAAAGCCTTCTCCAGCTGAAAAGCCATATAAATCTGCTCGTCGCGGATTTCAAATCCCGCTTCCGGCAGCACATCATAAAACACATCGACGACCCATTCGCCTGCTTGCTGGACGAAAGGCCGCTTTGGATCATACGTAAAAGGATACCGCTCCACGTCTTTTGGTTCCCTCCAAGCTACTCATAAATGCAGCCGCCCCCACTTTCGGGAAGGCGAACAACCCATTATCACATGCTCCCTCCCGAATTACAATGGGGCGGTCAAAAAATTAAAAGCCGCCCCCTTCGGACCCATACATCCGGGGGACGGCCAATTTCTTAGATTTAGGAGCAAAGTCGTTCCACGCCTTATGACGTACGTCATCTGAAGCAAAACCTGATTTTCTCTATAGCGGCTCTCGCCATCACGGCTCCCGGGGGTCGCCCGCTGCAACCGCCGGCGGGGGTTCGGGCTCGTAAAGCCCCGAGCGTACCCGAAACCAGCGGTACAAATGGGATACGACGACCTTCAGCACGGCATATCCCGGCACCGCAAGCAGAATGCCGACGACGCCAAACAAGTTGCCGCTCGTCAAAATGACGAAGATAATCGTGATCGGATGAATTTTCAGCGTCTTGCCCATAATTTGCGGGGAAATGAACTTCCCTTCGATGAGCTGGACGACGGTCCAGACGATCACCATCTTGAGCAGCATGATCGGCGAGGTAACGACCGCAACGATGAGTGCCGGCGTAATGGCGATCGCCGGTCCCAGATACGGGACGACGCTGGTGCATGCAGCGATGATCGCCAGAATCAGCGAATACTTCAAGCCGATAATGATATACCCGACAAACAGCAGCACCCCGATACAGCAGCTGACGATGATCTGCCCGCGGATATAAGAGCTGATCTGATGGTTCATTTCTTTCATGACCCGCGAGGTTTCCCCGCGCAGCCGCGTCGGCACAAAGTGTAAAATGTAACCCGGCAGCCGTTTGCCGTCCTTCAGCAGGTAGAACAGAATAAACGGCAGTGTCACGACGGCCAGAACTACTTCAATCAGCCCACCCACGAATCCGCCAAGCCCCGTCCAGGTGCGGTTCAGAAATTCCGAGCCTTTCTCCGAGACGGTTTTCATCAGCTCCTGCGGATCGAACGACACGGTCTCCTGCAGATTGCTGACCAGATTGCTTCCCATGAGCTCTTCGACCTTGATGCGGGCAACCTCGGCGTAGCCCGGGAAATTGTTCACCAAATCCATGATCTGCTCCCGAATGACCGGGATGACCAGCGTCACAAGCGCGGCAAGCATGCCGATAATGAAGACGTACAGCAGCAGAATGGTGTGCAGGCGCTTCACCTTCCGCTTTTCCATAAAATCCACAATCGGATTGAGCAAATAATACGCAATTCCGGCGAGAATGAGCGGCAGCACGACGGTTTTGACCAGGACGATCACCGGCTCGAATACGAATGAAATCTTGGTGAGAACCAGAATATTCAGTCCCAGGAGCAGCAGCACCAGCATAAACAATACAAATCTGTTATTTAGTAAAAACCGCTTAAAACGGCTTGCCCAATTCACCGGATTGTCCATATTTATTCCTCACTCATCTTGATCTTCTTGATTTCGATGCGGCAGTAGCGGTTATGATCCCGCTCCAGCAGGGTGAAGGCCGTTCCTTCGTACACGAACGTCTCGCCTTCGGCCATTTCGCTGATCTGGCTGTACAGCCAGCCGCCGATCGTATCCCATTCCTTTGTATCCAGATCCATAAAGAAATAATCATTGATCATTGAAATTGATACTTTGCCGTCCACAATCAGATGCTGCTCGCCGATCTCCTGGATGTCCTCGACTTCGTCCTTGTCGAACTCGTCACGAATTTCACCGACGATCTCTTCAATAATGTCCTCGATCGTGACAAGACCGGAAGTTCCGCCGTATTCATCGATTAGAATAGCCATGTGCGTCGCTTCCTTCTGCATCCGCTGCAGCAGCACATTGACCGGTGTCACTTCGGATACCGCCATCACCGGATGGATCAGGTTCGCCACATCCAGCTCTTCGTTTTCTTCATACGCCAGGAAAAATTGCTTCGTATTAATGATGCCGATAACATTATCCTTGCTTCCGTCGATAAGCGGAAATCTGGAGTACTGCTGTTCTTTAATAATTTTCATATTTTCAGACCGCGACTTGTCTTTGTCCAAACAGATCATGTCCGTACGCGGTACCATAATTTCCTTAGCCAGCATGTTGTCGAACGCGAAAATCCGGCTGACATAACCGAATTCGTTATCGTTGATTTTTCCACTCTCATGGCTCTCGCTCAGAATAATCTGAAGCTCCTCCTCGGAGTGGGCCTCCTCATGCTCGGAAGCGGGCTTTACGCCAAACAATCGGACCAGCTGGTTGGCCGATCCATTCAGCAGCCAAATGAACGGGTACATGATTTTGTTAAACCAGATAATGGGTGTCGCCGTCAGCAGGGCAACGGTCTCCGCTTTGCGGATGGCCACTGTTTTCGGCGCCAATTCGCCAATAACGACGTGCAGGTACGTAATGACCGTAAAGGCAATCAGCAGAGACAGAAAATGGCCTAACGCTTCAGGCATATGCCATTTCTCAAACACCGGGGTAANAATCTTCTCTACAGTCGGCTCCCCGAGGAAACCAGACAGAGTGATGTAATCGTAATCCCGAGCTGGCACGCGGACAAATATCCGTCCAGATTGTCGATAACCTTCTTCACAGCCTTTGCGCCCTTGCGCCCTTCGGCGATCAGCTGATCGACCCGGCTTCCCCGCACACGGATCACGGCAAACTCCACCGCAACGAAAAAGGCCGACAAACCGATCAGTAATGCAACCAAAACCAAATTTAACACATACCTGTCACTTTCCACTTCTACATCTTCTCCTTATAAAGTAGTCTCGATGATTCCATCCGGCATTCTGCAGGAAGCTTCACCTTCTGCCGCTAAGGCAGCAAACGGGGCAGAACTATGCCCTCCCATTCATTTACCATGTGGCGGCCCGCTGAAACAGGTTCATCGCAAAATGCTGGATAACTAGGTAATACGCAGAAGCCCGGGTTCAGGTTTCAAGCGACTCCTAAAAAACAAAAGGCTCCAACCATCACGGCGCTCCCCGTGTACCGAAGCCTTTCCCGCCCTGTAAGCGGACGCCCCTACGGCGTGCACGAAGCGATTCATCCATATCCCTTGTTGGACAGACCTTTGTCAGCGGCCCGTTGTTAAGTATTCCGTCCCCGATGCTTGACCGCAGCGTAGAAACCCGAAGCTCCGTTGAACGGGAAGGCTTACCGGGAATAGGCCGATATCAGCTTGCTTGCAATCAACGTGCAAGGCCGGCTGGCTTTACTTACTGTTCGTTGGCATGCTTCTTGATTTTGGTGACCAAATTGTCCACGAGCTGCTGCATAATCTGCTGGGCCATCGGGTCCGTCAGCGCACCGGACTCGTCAAATTTGGTATGCGATTGCGGGAGCAGAAATTCCGGCCGGTTCACCGAATCCATGTTGAGCGCAAACAAAAGCGAGCGTATGCCAACCTGGGCTCTGCCCGTACCACCCATGCCCGGCGTGGCGCCCATAAGCGCTACCGGTTTCTGGGCCAGCGGCGTTTGAAGGGCCGGTCTTGAAGCCCAATCCAGCGCATTCTTCAACGCGCCTGACAGCTGCCCGTTATATTCCGGCGAGCTGATCAAAAGCCATTCCCCGAATGCAGCAGCTCGGCAAACTGCTTCACCGCTTCGGCAGTTCACTTTCCAAATCCTGATTGGTAAAGGAAGTACGGAAATATCGGCAAGCGTGAAGCGAAAATCCTCCGGCAGAAGCGCTGCCGCGTTATGGAGCAGCTGTGTATTGTGGGAATGCTTGCGGAGACTTCCGGAAATCCCCACGATATGAAAACGTTCAGACATGATCGATTTCTCCTTTTTATCGTAAGTATAGAAGTAAGTAAGGGATATGGCAGCACGCTCCGTGCCCGTAAAGGGCCATAGCTTCATGATACGACAGAATTCGACGGGTGAACATCAAATTTTTCCAAAAAAGAGGGAACCCGGCCTCTCTCCATCAAGAAGGATTCCGGGTTCCCGTATAGACATGTATTCGAAGATTTGCCGATCAGTGGCTGATCATCAGCGACGGATCCGGCTGGCTTCCGTCTGTGGCATCCGCGGCGGCCGGCTTCGGTCTGCGCAGAATGAGGCACAGCACCACGCCGACGATCGCAAAGCAGGAGGCCAGGAAGAACACATCGTCAAAACCCTGCACTGCCGCGTTCAACGGATTGCCTCCACGGCTCGCGTGAGCAGTGGTGCGGCTGATCAGGTAGCCTGACATGCCGGCGACTGCAAAGGACACGACGACCTGCTGGGCAGCGGCGGTCAGCGGCGTCACCCGGTTCACCAGCTTGCGCGGTGCGGCGTTCAGCACGTGGGTATTGAGCGGCATCATCGACAAGCCCATGCCGAATCCGAGCATGAAGAGCAGCGGCATGATACTCCACAGCGACGTGTCGGCCGTAATATGCGACAGGCTGAACAGCGCTGCCGAAATGAGGAGAAGGCCGATAATCGCCACCGGACGGGCGCCGTATTTATCGAAGAACTTCCCGCCGATCGGCATGCCGATCCCGGAAGCCAGCGCCTGCGGCAACAGGATGAAGCCGGTCTCCAGCGGCGTAAACTGGCGGATCTGCTGCAGGGCGCCATGGAGCAGAGCGCCGATCCGATGACAAACATAATGATGGTGGCAATGAAAACCTGTTTGGAGCCGAAACGGTCGGTCATCCAGCCGGCCAGCGGAATGACTGCCGAAAGGGCCAACGTATAACCGGTAATCGCCCATTGAATGGTCTTCAGGTCGGTGTCAAAGTAGCTCACCAGGTTCGGCACCGCCACGTTGACCACGGTGCTGTCCAGAATGACCATGATCATACCGACAATAATGGCCAGCATGGGCGGAATGATCTTTTTCAGCGAGAATGGAACTTCTGCGGCGGGATTGCCCGCCAAGGTTTTAGACATAAATCTCTCCACTCATTTCTATATATAGTTTGGTTTCCCGTTCCACTCTAGCTGTATTGGTGAAAATAGTGCTCAAACAACGTGTCAATCTGCTCTTCAAGCGGCGCGATATGGATGGTTGAGG
Source organism: Paenibacillus sp. AR247 (assembly GCF_002968895.1). NCBI lineage: Bacteria > Bacillati > Bacillota > Bacilli > Caryophanales > Paenibacillaceae > Paenibacillus > Paenibacillus sp. AR247. The sequence goes on from NZ_PCZT01000011.1 coordinate 124,708, forward strand.
CCATATCCTCGTCGCCTTCGGCCAGAAAGGACTTCATGATGACCGGGAAAAAGATCGCCCCGTACAGCTGCATCAGCATCTTCCGGATGTTATCGTCGTCTTCCTCACCGGTAATTTCCCGGACCGTCCCGATCAGCCGCCGGGTCTTCATCACCTTGCAATAATGCGAGTACTCATGCTGCGACTCGAAAATAACGCGGGTCTGATCGATCATCTGTCTCACCAGCCCCGGGTATTCCTGCAGATGGCGGACATAGCGGTAAAAGAACTGCTTCAGCCTTTCCCTCGCCGGCATCGTGTCGTCCTCCAGCGCGTTAAACACGTCCTCGAACGTCAGCACGAGGGAACGGATCGCCTGGGTGATCAGCTTTTCCTTCGAGCCGAAGTGATAATTGACCAGCGCGAGGTTGGTGTCCGCCTTGGTCGCGATCCGGCGCAAGGTGGCACACTCAATGCCTTCATCCCGAATCAGCTCGACGGTGGCTTTTAATATATCGTGTTTGGTGTCGGTTCCTGAGGTATGCCCTGTGGTGTCTTCCTTCATCGGTTCTTTCACCTGCCCCCCCTCTCCTGTCATGCAGCAAATTTAAACAGTGTTTAATACGTTGTTTAATTTACTCTCGGCCGCCCCCTTTGTCAATATTTATCTGTAAAAAAATACATAAGGACACACCGGGGATCTCGGGCACAAAAAAAGGCCCGGCAGCATCATGCTGCCAGACCTCCCAACTATTTCATCGTCCGATTGCTTTATTAAGTCCTGCGTTATTGGCAGTGGATCACGATATCCAGCGGATAACGGCCAGCATTCCGGCCATACAGCGCGATCCCGCCTTCATCGGCCTGAAGCTTCAGCCGGAACCGGCGGCTTCCGTTCAGCCGCGACGCGATCCGGCTCGGCACTTCTGCGAGCTTGGGCCGGGTCATCCAGAAATCAAGGGCTTGTATTCCGTGGCCTTACTTTTGTTCCCGGACCGTCAGTACAGCGGACTGGACTTCTTGGGCATGCCGGCCGATCTGAATTTCAAATTCGCCGGCTTCGACGACCGGATTCAGATCACGGTCAATGAAAGACAGTTCTTCGTGCCCGATCCCGAACGTGACCGTCTTCGTCTCACCCGGCTGCAGCCAAATCTTAGCGAAGCCTTTTAGCTCCTTCTTCGGTCGGGTCACCGTACTGACCTTGTCGGAGATGTACAGTTGGACCGTTTCCGCTCCAGCCCGGCTGCCGGTGTTGGTCACCGTTACCGCAGCCTCCGCCCGTCCTTCCGGCGTGATTTCCGCCGGCGAGACGGTCACCGGGCCATACTCGAACTCGGTGTAGCTGAGCCCGAACCCGAAAGGATAAGCCGGCTCCAAATCCGTCTCCAGGTAGCGCCGTCCGGTCGTACGCTTGCTGTTATAGCGGACCGGCAGCTGGCCGACATGCTTCGGAACGGAGACCGTCAGCCGGCCGGAAGGGTTCTCGTCGCCGAATACGATATCGGCGATCGCATGGCCGCCCTCCTGTCCCGGGTACCATGCCTCCAGGATGGCGTCGGCATGCTCGTCGATCCACGGCTCCGCGACCGGCCGGCCGTTGATGTACACCACGACCAGCGGCTTCCCGAGCTTGGCCAGCTCCTCCGCCAGCTCCCGCTGCACGCCGGACAAGCCCAGCGTGGAGCGGTCGATGCCCTCGCCGCAGTCCATGTCACTGTGCGGGCGGTCCGTCACGACCGACGCACCCGTGCGCAGGTCGATCGTGCCTTCGCCGAAATCGCGCGCGCTCGACCCGCCGAGCACGAGCACGATCGTGTCCGCGGCGGCGGCCGTCTTCAGCGCCAGGTCGAAGCCTTCCCGGCTGTCATCCTTGACCCGGCAGCCCGGCGCGTACAGTACCCGCTCCGGCGCGTGCGCCAGCTTGGCCCGGATGCCGTCCAGCACGGTCGACACCTGCTCCCGCGGCTGCGGAGAGGTATAGTCGCCGAGCTGATTGTACACGTTGTCGGCATTCGGGCCGATGACCGCGACCGTCCCCGACTCCTTGGACAGCGGCAGCGTGTCTCTCTGATTCTTCAGCAGGACGATGCCTTCGACGGCCGCCTGGCGGGCGAGCCGGATGTGCTCCTCGCTGCCGATGATGCGGGCTGCCCGTTCCGGGTCGACGTAAGGCTGCTCGAACAGACCCAGTTCAAACTTCGCCTTCAGTACGCGAAGTACCGCTTGGTCCAGTGTCTGCATCCGGGTGCGCCCGCTCTGCACAGCCGCTGCCAGGTGCGCGCGGAACATGTCGCCGGACATTTCCATATCCACGCCGGCGTTCACCGCCATGGCGGACGCCTCCTGCGGGTCGGCCGCCGTGTCATGCCCCCACACCAGCATGTTGATGGCACCGCAATCGGTAATGACGAATCCGTCGAAGCCCCACTCCTTGCGCAGCAGGTCTGTAAGCAGATATTTATCGGAGGTGCACGGTACGCCGTCGATTTCGTTATACGCGGTCATGACCGATCTCGCACCGGCCCGGACCGCCGCCTTGAACGGCCGAAGATCCACCTCGTGCAGCTCGCGCAGCCCCATATGAACCGGCGCGCTGTTGCGTCCGCCTTCCGAGCTGCCGTAGCCGGCAAAATGCTTCAGCGTAGCAATGACGCTGTCGTCGGCGTCCAGCCGCTTGCCCTGCAGCCCCCGCACTGCCGCTTCCGCCATCACGGAAGCGATCCACGGATCTTCCCCGTACGTCTCCTCCGTCCGCCCCCACCGGGGGTCCCGGACGACGTCGAGCACAGGGGAATACGTGGCCGCTCCGCCCTGGCTGCGCGTCTCCAGGGCGATTGCCCGGCAGATCTCTTCATACAGCTCCGGGTTCCACATGCTGGCCAGCGTCAGCGGCACCGGAAACACGGTCGCCCCGATCGCCATATGACCGTGCGAGCATTCCTCCCCGAACAGGATCGGGATGCCAAGGCGCGAGTGCCGGGTAGCGTACCGCTGGATCGCGTTGATCGTCTCCGCGCCTTCCTTTGGCGACAGTCCTGTCGCCAGCGTTACTTCCGTCCACGGATCGGCGCGCAGCACGCCGTACAGCGAACCGATGCCGCCTCGCTCAACTGCCTCCTTGAACGCTTCGTCCAGCGCGACGCCTTTTTCCTCCCGCCGGTACGTTTTCCAGCCGAACAGCTGCACAAGCTGCCCGACCTTTTCCTCCAGCGTCATGAGGCTGAGCAGATGCTCCGCTCTTGCCTCGCTGCTCAAAGCAGAATCTTGGTAACTCACTGGATCTCCCTCCATATCCCTAGATCCCGCTGCACCCTCTGGGTTCCGAACGGTTACCAAGGGCTGCGCCGAACCCGTAAACGGAATCGTTGGGTCGCAAGCTGCAGCGCCTCATTGGCCTTCTTCCAGAAATGCTTCGGTTTTTTATGTATTTATATAAGTGGAAAATTGAAATGGATGATGGGGGCAAGTTGCCTCGTCCCGTCTTAAATGACAATTAGCCAACCCCCGGCCTCGCGGCCGGGATATGTTGGCTCCTTGCAATTGGTATGAATCGGCTTATTTGCCGGTGTTCCACTGGTCGTATGCGGCTTGGTACAGTTCCACGATGCGGTCAGACCCCATCTTTTTCACTTGTGCCACGTATTTATCCCAGTTGGAAAGCGGCTCCTGCCCGGTAATGAACTTCGCTTCCATCTGCTGCACGTAGGTATCGAGGTCAGACATCAAGGCGGACGCTTCGCTCTGCTGTTCGTTCGTCAGATAGACGTTCGGGAACGGCGATTTGCCGATTGGCGTCAGCTTCTCCGCATTCTCCTTGTCAATCCAGTCGTCGAACTCAGATCTGAGGCCTTTGGTCACTTCCGGATCGTTGACGCCCGGCGTCAGGATGCCGAAGTTCGGCGTAATTTTGCCGCGGTATTCCTCGCGGTCGCCGCCGCCCGGTACCGGCAGCCATTCTTTGACGTGGTTTTCCTTGTCTTTGTACTTCCACAGCACGCCTTCCGGTCCTTGGTTAAACAGCGTCGAACCCTCATAGCTGTACAGATAGTCGATCCAGCGCATCGTCGCTTCCGGCGCCGGGTCCTTGCTTGTGATCGCAAACGTGCCGTTAGCCGACATGCCCGGATGTTTGCCGTAAACCGGCGTTCCCGCAATTTCGCTGGCAACCGGTGTCATGAGCGGGTTGTCCGAGCTTGGCTCGCCGCCCAGCGTGAAGTAAGGGAAGTAGTCGTTAAACAGGCCGATCTGGTTGTTTTGTCCTTTGGCCTTTTTCTGGTCGGCCGTCTGCGAGAACGTCTCGTGATCCAGTAAGTCTTCCTTCCACAGCTTGTTCATGAAGGTCAAGTAACCCTTGTAGCCTTCTTCTTGAGGGGAGTAGTGTACCTTGCCGTCCTTGTCTGCGTAAATCTTCTCGTCATACATGCCCCAGAATCCGAAGAAATACATCCGCAAATCATCCAGCTTAACCGAAGTCAGCGGAATTTCATCCTTCTTGCCGTTGCCGTTCGGGTCTTCATCCTTAAAGCGTTTCAGCAGCGTGTACAGCTCGTCGGTCGTCTTCGGCAGCTCGGTTACGTTCAGCGCCTTCAGGAACTTGCCGTTATACCACATCGGGCTGCGGTACCATACGGCGGCCGTATCGATAAACGGCAGGGCATACATATGTCCGTCAGGCGTCGTAAACGACTTGCGTACATCCGGATGCTCGTCGAGAATTTTCTTGATGTTCGGCGCATAGCCTTCATCGATGTACTTTTCGAGCGGAATCAGGACGCCCTGGGTTCCGTACGTCACCTGCTCCGACGGCTTCAGGTCAGCCGCATACAGCATATCCGGCAGATCGCCGCTGGCGAACATCAGATTCTTCTTCGTTTCAAAGCTGTCGATCGGCGAAAGCTGGTATTCCAGATGGATGCCCGACAATTTCTCCATCTCTTGCAGCACGGGCATTTTGTTCCAATCAGCCACGCCAGCATCCTGGGACATGACTTTCAGCGTGAGCGGCTTATCCACGATCGGAAAGCCTTCCTTCTTGACTCCCTCCACGGTCGCCGAACTATCGGATGATGCGGATCCGCTTCCTCCGTCTCCCTTAGAAGATCCGCAGGCTGCAAGCAGGCTGGCGGAAATCGTCAGGCAGAGCAGAATGGATGATGCTTTGCGAAGATTTTTCATGACAACAACTCCCCTTTTAAAGTTATTGATCTATGGCAA
>NZ_PCZT01000104.1:0-200 GCF_002968895.1 Paenibacillus sp. AR247
TACCTTCGATGACCGTACGTACGGGCATACAGCCAATGTCGGGGACATCCCTAGTCGGAAGGACCGGTAACAATCGCCTACGCCTTTTGATCAACGGGCCTAACGGAACGGTTCCGGGCGAAAAGACGGTTGCCGGTACATCGTACTGAAACGCTTGTACGAAAAGCTAGTGGCCGATCGGGACCCGATCTATGCGGTGG
>NZ_PCZT01000105.1:0-2020 GCF_002968895.1 Paenibacillus sp. AR247
CAATACGGTTGCATAAACAGAAGCAAGCATAGGGCCATCCTGCAAAGGGTGGCTTTTTTGCGTGATCATGTTCCTCCGACAATTATTAAGTTGCATGAACGATATTTAATTCCCAAGGGTGTTTCTTACGAAAGTACTGCCTATGTGAAAAAACGGAAGTGTACGCTGCAGGCTGCACCGCTTTAGACTATTTTTGAAAGCGCTTTATTCATTGGCGAAAGGTTCTGACTGCTTAAACAGCATTCAAAGCATGGGCAAAAGTCGAGGTCATCTTGCGCCAACAGGAGGTGGGGAAGTCTCCCGGGACGGGGAGGATGTGTGTACGATACCTAGACAGGAGGTTATTCGATTTGATGCGTAAAAGATGGAAAGCAAAGCTCGCGGTGCTTAGAGCTATTCCCGCTATCGTGCTGGCTGCCGGTACGGTTCCGTTCGGAATGCAGCCGGCCAGCGCAGCCGCGGAGAAATTCCCGACCTTCGTTCAGCACGCTGTCCCCAGCCTCACCTCCGGTACGGCCGATATCGCCGGCACCGCGTTTGTGGATCAGGACGGGGAGTTTCACTGGATGTATTCCGTCTCCAACTATGAGCAGGCGGACAACGGGGGATCCTGGATCAAGTACAACACCAGCACGGACCTGGGCAAGCTGAACACGAATTGGGGCACCCCTGTGACTTATAATTCTTACTGGAACCGGCCGGGGACGATCAATTACAAAATCGACGAAACGAACGGCATTCCGACGCCTTATCAGGATGATCACAACGACGGTATCGGCATTTGGGTCGATCCGGATACCGGTTACTGGTACTCGCTCACCAATGATGAGTATCAATTTAATCCATTTGCTACCGGGAACCCGACGAATAACCAGCGGATCGCCACGGGCGTGCACAACAACCGCGTTCTCTCCATGTACTCGACCGATAAAGGAAAGACATGGAACCTGATCGGACAGGTGGCAACCTCGCCGTGGAACGACAGTGACGAAGCGGTCACCGCGAGCGGTTTTCCGGGGAAGACCTGGTCGTACGGGGTGGCCGGGACGCGCTTCTTCGTCGATAACGTCAACGGTTATTTATACGTTTTATACAACAACCATATTAATTGGAAAACGGGCTACAGCAATGTCCTCACCTACTTCCACCTCGCCCGCTCGCCAATCAGCGCAAAGATGGCTGAGGGCTCGTGGGACGTATGGTACAACGGCACGTGGACGCGCTCTGCTCTAAAAGGGTATGCCGGATGGATCGGAAGTCCGATGGGGGCAGGCAGCGATCATAACCTCACGGTCAACTATACGCCAGAGACGGATGACCTGAGGCTGACCGGCATCGGGATGGATAACTCTTCGCTCGATATCGGCTATATGAAAGTTCCGAGCAGCGGTGATTTCACCTTCAAAGACCCGGCAGGCAGCACATATACGGCGAATACGGTGAGCGGAACGATCACCGGTCCTAGTGGCAGTGTCCCTTCGGTGACGTACTCCGATCCCGCACTGGATGCAACGGTAACGGTCTATGTCGAGAGCGGCGCGGTATGGATCAAGCAGGAGAACAACGCTACCGGCTATGTGACCTCGATCAAAGTCAGCGCAGGCAATCCGATCTTTAAAGATACCGTGACGGAACGGCTTTTTGTTCCGGTCAATACGCAGTACGAGAACGCCTTTTCTTATAACGTGTACAGCGGCAAATACCGCTCTGTCGGTTATGACGGCTACGTCTACGAGACCGACGATCTCGGCAAGCCGGACACCTTCAGCCTCGTCGGCAAGCTGCCTGCCACGGTGGGGAGCTATATGTCCCAGATCGATTCCGGAAGCCTGACGAACCAACAAGTCAGCGGCTATTCGTTCCGGGCGATCTCCGACTTGTCCGGCAAGCAGATCAGTTACTCCCTGCCCGAACCCGATGCCGGCCATGCCTACTATTCTTCTTACAATCCGCCGAAGGACAACGATGGGACGGATATCTCCCCGCTGTCCTCATACACGGTCTCTATCGGAGGCAGCGA
>NZ_PCZT01000106.1:0-6126 GCF_002968895.1 Paenibacillus sp. AR247
TTTATAATCAATGCAAACAACAGAATAGCCGCTCTTCTCCAGCTCGTAATGATGTTTTTTGGTAGATAGCTCTTCCTGCGTATATTCTGAAGCATTAAATGAAAACGGCTGCTCGGCTTCAAATTTAACCATTATGGTATTGGAGAAGATATTCATATAATCGCAACTCCAATGGGAAGAATTCTCTTGAGGTTTAATATAATCCTCATGCATCTCGCCAATCGGTTGCGAGAATACTCCCTTATACGAAGCCTGATGTTTATCGATATAACTTTCATAAGGGCCATATCCGTAATATTCTACCTGGTCAAATCGATTGCTCATAAACATTCTCACACCAAATCGCGGCAAGTAAGGACGTTTGTCTACAACTTGAACGGCATATTTCATTTTAATATCACCGTTATTGTAAATAGAGGCTTCCGTGTGCAGGTTGAACGTATTGTGATACGAATGTCCGCCAAGTGCGATTTTTGAGCTGATTAAGATATGGGAGTCCATTTTCTTCACTGAAATATTGTAAACCTTTGTCGTAAGGTTCCCGAAACTAAACTTCTCCCATTGCGATTTTATCCATTCATTATCGGTGGGGGCTCTAAATGCATTGTATTCCATCGGTTTCTCGATCAGATCGGTATGATTAAAGCTCAACCGATCAAATAGCGCAGTGGATTTATTAATTCGATATTCAAAGCTCTCACCCGAAATAATAATATTTTTCATGTCTTCAGCAAGTTCTACTGTAGTGTCTACCTGCAGCGACGGTTCGATGACGATCTGTTCTTTACAAATGCATATTTGATCAAAACCAATTTCATAGCCTTTGTTGGACCATGGCGTATCATGCTTTTGAGTAAAGATAAACCGTGCATATACACTTGTACCTGTTAGACCTTCAAGACTTGGGATCGTAATAACCTTGGAGGACTTAGCGCCAACCTCAATATCCAGTTTCTCTTGCAGGATCACTCTACCGAGGTCAGTAACTTCAACGGTGCATTCAAGCTTATCGGACAAATAGGCAAAGTCATAGGTATTGATGAACTCGAATTCACCTTTGGTTGGATTAACAGGTTTGATTCGAATCGGACGATAAACATTCTTCGCTTCCAATAGTCCGGTATGGGGAGTACGATCAGGATAAATCAAACCGTCGATACAGAAATTCCCGTCATGTCGAGGTTCATTAAAGTCTCCACCGTACGCATACTTGGCATTACCGTTGCTATCTTTCCCAATCTCGATCCCATGGTCGCACCATTCCCAAATAAAGCCCCCGCTAAATCTATCACTCGAATAAATGACTTTCCAATAGTCCTCCAAGTCCCCCGGTCCATTGCCCATGGAATGACAATACTCGCACAATACAAATGGGCGCTTTTCATTTTCTTGCGTTAGAAAATTTTTCTCCATCCACTCCGATGAATAATACATAGCTGAAACGACATCTAGGGCCGCGGGACCGGAGTCAGCTTTTTCTTCCCCTTCCAGCTCGTGCATGCTTTGATAATGGACTAATCTTGTTGGATCGTAACCTTTAATGTATTTGGCAGCCTTCTCCATGTTCTTGCTATACCCAGCTTCATTGCCCAGTGACCACATAAGAACGCAGGGTCGATTGATATCTCTTGTAATCATAAGATCTACTCGATCTAATATGGCTTTCTCATAATCTTCTCGAGCTACAAGTAGAGCAATACCGGAATAGTCTCCATTATTGTCTTGTGTATGAGCAGCCTCTACAGCACCGTGTGACTCAATATCCGCTTCGTCCATAACATAAAAACCAAGTTCGTCACATAGCTGAAGGAAGATAGGGCTGTTAGGATAATGCGATGTTCGAATACTGTTAATATTGTGTTGTTTCATTAAATGGAGGTCGACCAACATTTGCTCTCTGCTAATAACAGAACCAGTTACAGGATCGCTGTCATGACGGTTAACGCCTTTGAATTTAATCGCTGCGCCATTCAGAACGATAGCTCCATTGTGAATAGTGATCTCCCGGATTCCTACTTTTTCGCCAATAATCTCTTCCTCTGTTTGCAGCGTAATGTTGTACAAATAAGGATATTCCGCGTTCCACAAGTATGGCTCATCAATGCTGAAAACAGCGATCGTCCCCCCGTTTTTCAGAGTCTCCTCACCAAGGATTCCTCCACTGCCATCCATGAGCTTTACCGTAACTTCAGTATCTGCATTCACGTCAACTGCAATTTCTGCTTTCGTGTTGGAATCAAAAAGCTTCGAGGTAATCCGATAGTTCTCGATTTTATTCAGCGGTCTTGAGAGTATGTACACATCTCTGAAGATACCGGACAACCGCCATTTATCCTGATCCTCAAGATAGGTACCATCACACCACTTAAGCACAACGACTGTAATCGTATTTTTACCACTGACGAGGTACTTGGTAATATTGAATTCACTTGTCATGTGAGAAACTTGACTGTAACCAACAAATTGATTGTTTATATAGAGATAAAAGCAGCTGTCGACACCTTCAAAGTTAATAAATTGTTCATATCCATCGGATAAATCCATTGTAAATTCACGATTGTAAACACCCGCTGGATTCTGGTCAGGAACATACGGCGGATCATAAGGAATAGGGTAGTGAATGTTGGTGTATTGCGGTACATCATACCCGTGCAATTGCCAATTGGATGGAACCGGTATTTCATTGTATTCTTGAATCTCGAGGAAGTTTTCCTCCAAATCTCTAATACTATCGTAATACCTAAAGCCCCATGGTCCATTTAAAAGAAAGAAATGGTTGGATTGTTCTCTTTGTGCAAATGGATCTTGAGTTGGAGAAAAGGGAATAAAATAGTTGCGGTTTTTCTCGGTATTAACATGCAACTGCTGAGGATCTTCATGAAACGTGCTATTCATACCCGCAAAAAGCATAATTCTCACCTCATAATTAATTTCTATACATAGACCAACTTTGAATGTANAGTTTTTTGAAAATTCAAATTAGAAGACATAGTATAATGAATATTTATAACTCGGTATATATAGTCAATTATAATGGCAACTCCAATTACGTTAAATATGATATAATACTTGTCGTATATTAAAAAATGAAAGTTGTGATCCAATGAAACACTACACCAAACATATGCTGATATCCCCTTTGGACCGTACCTTACCCATCTTTGTTGAAACGATCGGGTGGAATGAATGGCAAGAGGAGTTCATTCGACCCGTTGGTTACCACTGTTACCACTGGCTGCACACAACCCACGGAGAAGGACAATTTGAATACTCCGGGAAGACGATAAATTTAACTCCCAATCGAGGAATCTTATTAAAACCGGGCACTCCGCACCGATACAGAACGATTTCTCATCCCTGGTCGACATATTACGTCACCTTTAATGGAGATCTCGCCCCTCTCATCATATCTTCTCTCGGTTTGGCTACTTCCACATTGATAAGCTGGGAAATGGATTCTCCATTATCCACACTGCACAAGACAAGTCATGAACTGGCAGATCAGGAGTTTGATTTAAATGGCATGGAGGGTTCCGTATTCATTTATCGTTTTCTCATGGATCTGAAAAGATATGGAGAAATCGATAACCAACGTTCCATTTCCCAATACGCCGCCAGATTGACTCCTATTTTTCAATACCTTAACGAGAACTATTCGAACCCTGCGATTGGATTGGCTCAATTGGCTGAATTAGCAGGCGTTAGCTCGCAACGATTGAATTACATCTTCAGAAAGGCAACGGGGATGAGTCCCTACCAATACATTATCCGCATAAGGATTCAGAAAGCCAAAGAGCTCCTGATCGATAAAGATCGCTTGACCGTCAAGCAGATTGCCGCAATGGTCGGCTTTACGGATGACAGTCATTTCGTATCTACCTTTCGGAAAATTGAAACAGTCACTCCGGAAACCTATCGAAATATCAATTAATCGATGATTAGCGACTTGCCCAACGCACTTCGGACACACCACAATCGGGTCGGGTTCCACCGTAAATTATGAAGAAAGGGCTGTTTCTCTCCCTGTGAGGAAAGGAAACAGCCCCTTATTTATTTCAGAAGTTTATTCAGCTGTCCAAAGCTTAATCCGATCTTGAATATGCTTGGTATAGGACGCTTCCATTTCCTTCACGCCGGTCTTCTCAAGATCAGCCATATAAGTGTCCCAAACTTTGTCAAAATCTTCCGATAATTTCTCACCTCAAATATTTATAAAATATGAGCCACATGGCAAGGGCGCCGTCATATCTAACTTACTCCTTCGCCCCCAATGAACCTTTCGTTAGCTATACATTTGTCTGGGGAAGTTCCACGATTTCAACCGCATAAGGAGCCATCGATAGCGCTGGGCCGATCTCTCTACTGTCTAGAAGACTTCGATACGCACGATCAAGCAGCATAGTCTGTTGCTTACGCGTAAGATTCATTAGGAACAGATATCTCGTGGACCCTTTCACACGTGTCGAAATCTGAATACCTTCTGGCAAGTCAGGGATAAAGTGCACGCCCGAATTATCCGCTACATCCCGAATGAAGTCCACATAGAATGCCTCCTCGGGAACCGTTCCCAAATAGTAAACCTTGCCCTCACCAAATTCATGAACGGTCGCGGCTATCTCACCTGCAAAGAAATCGTCTTCATACCATGCCACTGGTTCAGCGCTTTTAGGTGTTAGGATATCGCACCATTGGCTGCAGGAGTAAATCTTATTCTGCCAGCGGATTTTGTGTACATCCCTCCCGATCGGGTCATACTCAGCTACAGTGACCCCCGCCGCATTGGAAAGCGGACCGGGCAACGGTTGGATCCAGCATACATTATTCAAGTTCTTCACGCCCGTTCGAGGCATCAACACCAGCGTAGCCCCGTTCTTGACGCAAGTCTCTAAACGAGACGCAATCTCTGGGTCGAGTAGGAAAAGCGAAGGAGCCACAATTAGCTTATAGCCGCGCAGATCATCTGTCTCGTTCAGTACATCCGTCATGATGCCAAGCTTAGTAAAGGCACGATGGATCGTTTTCAGATTATCGAAATAATCCATACCTTCTACCTGGTGCTGAATCTGAAACGCGTTATATTGATCGTGTGAATGAAGAATGGCCACTTCGCCCCGCACTTCTGTCCCTTCCAACAGCGGAGCAAGCTTCCGGACTTCATCGCACAACCCGCGGTATTCCTCGAATCTCCTGCCGGGCACGTTACTGTGATCGATCAGCCCGTGCCAGAATTGCTCGGCTCCAGATGGAGCGCTTCGCCACCGGAAGTGTACAAGCGTATCCGCGCCGCGTGCAATGCTTTGCCAAGCAAAGGCACGGATAAATCCAGGATGAGGCGTACGCCACATTGGCATCCAGCACCCCGGGGGGCCGCTAATCGTCTCCATGATCCAGAAATTCTGCCGTTTAATTCCGCGGGCCAAATCCAATGTTAGTGCTCCGCTGTATCCGCTCGACTCCGCCTTCTCCGGACTTGTGCTCGGGTAATAGTCGAGGGAAACGAAATCTAGATTCTCGCAAACCTTGTAATAATCCAGCGACATCGGATAACTCCAAATGTTATGCGTAACAAAATGATTCGGACAATGCTTCCTCAAGATGTTCAATTGGAGCTGTTGGAATTCGACTACGGAGTCAGTCTCGAAACGTTTGTAATCCAATACATAGGATGGATTTTTATGATTGGTTCCTCCAAGCGGAGTTGTTATTTGCGACCAATCGCTGTACTCCCCGCTCCACACGACGGTACCCCACGCCGCGTTAATGGATTCAATCGAATCATACTTATCCTGAAGCCACTTCCGGAACCGCGTATTGCAATGCTCACAATTACACTCATTCAGACTAAACTCATTATCAGTCTGCCATCCAATCACAGCTGCGTTATTCGCATAATGAAGCGCAAGCCTTTCTACGATTAAAGCCGAATAGTGTCTCATGGAAGGACTGTTATAACAACGGTGCCCCCGAATTCCCGGATAACGTGGATGCAGCTTTTCGTCCTGTGGCAGCACGTCGGGGTACGCCTTCACGAGCCAATTCGGCGGCGTACAGGTCGGTGTTCCGATGACCACTTGGATACCATGTCTTGCAAACGTATCGATTGCATCATCAAGCCATGTGAAATCA
>NZ_PCZT01000107.1:0-677 GCF_002968895.1 Paenibacillus sp. AR247
TGAAGGAGCAACTGTTGCAGTGGCATCCCGTCCGGGAGCAAAATGACGGAAGCTGTAGAAAACTTCAAGAAAAGGGATATTCGAATGTTTTTGAACTTCCGTTGGATGTCAGGTCAGAGGAATCGGTGCAAGATGCAGTGAACTGGGTAAAAGCGGAATGGGGGAAAATCGATGTCCTCGTGAACAATGCCGGGATAGGCATGAGGACTGTAAACCCAAAATTCCTTACAGAACCGCACCCTTTCTATCAGGTCACTCCTGAAGGATTTCGAAATTTAATCGATACAAATGTGACCGGTTATTTCCTAACCTCCCGGGGATTCGCTCCCCTGATGGTTGAGCAGGGAAGAGGAAAAATCATCAATATATCGATGAATTATGAAACTATGAAACGAAAAGGATTTGTCCCATATGGCCCTTCTCGTGCCGCGACAGAGTCCCTGTCATTGATCATGGCTGAAGACCTGCGTGAATTTGGAGTGACGGTAAATATGCTTCTTCCTGGCGGGGCCACCGTAACTGGAATGATACCCGAGGAAGTGAAAAGGGAACTTGAAGGAAACTCTCAGCTTCTGGAGCCGGAAATCATGGCAAAACCTATCGTTTATCTTGCTTCCGAGCAATCTGAAGGACTAACAGGTGAACGCCTTGTTGCAACTGAATTTGACAGTCTGGTT
>NZ_PCZT01000108.1:0-1648 GCF_002968895.1 Paenibacillus sp. AR247
TACGGATAAGGGAAGAGCTGGACTGTATTCAGGCTTATATGAACATTATCGCCATCCGGTATGAAAATAAATTTATTATCGAGATCGATGTTGACGAGGGACTCCTGGAGATGCAAACCCCCAAGATGATTCTCCAGCCCATTGTGGAGAATGCGGTCTATCATGGGCTTGAGCGGATGGATCAAGGGGGCCGGCTTCAAGTTACCGGGAGCATAGATGCGCATGGGGACGTGTGCTTCCAAATCACGGATACCGGGAAGGGCATGGACCCGGAGCAATTGGCTTCCCTACAGGCTAAGCTGGGCATGGCATCCCCGGAACCTGCACCAGATGGCCAACCTGTTACAAGCATCGGACTTTCCAATATCCATAACAGGCTCCGGCTATTGTTTGGAGAGGGTTACGGGATCGCCATAGATAGCCAGTTCGGCCATGGGACGACCGTGACCGTGAGGATTCCAAAGCTGTTAAACAACCGCAAACCTTCGGAAGAGTAAGGTTATGTCGATAGCCGGACACACTACAATGTAATGTTTTTCTTCAGGACACACCCCTTAATCGGGGATTGTGTCCTTTTTTTCTTCGAATTCCCGGCGATAACAATCAGACGTTGAGAGGGTTAAGTATAATCCGAAGGTCAAGACACTTTTTCTAAAACGGTTACCAAAACAATTTAAGATAGTACATTTTTTAAATTTTCTCTGAAAGTAGAATGAGGACATGGCTGAAAAAATCAATGACAGGGGGATGGATGAAGTTGAAAGCGGTTTTATGGGATGGGAAAAGATTCAGGTATTTGCTGTTTTGTCTCGCAGTGCTGCTGATGCTGCCGCAATGGAACGGAGCGGCTATGGCGGCAGAGCAAACGCCAGATAGGGCGGATTTGGCATCCCGGCAGGAGGGAAAGGATGTGTCTGATTTCTACAATGTTATCATGCAGACAGGGGCCGACCCTTGGGTTTACAAGCATACGGACGGCTACTACTACAATGTCTTTGTCAATGCCAGCGGCATCATGATCCGCAGAGCGAAGACGATTACCAGCATTGAGGCGGGCGAGAGAAGCCTAGCCTGGACACCGGTTAAAGGTACCATGTACAGTTCCGATGTTTGGGCGCCTGAAATGCACTATCTCAGAGATAACGATGGCCTATTCAAATGGTATATCTACTTCGCAGCCGACGACGGAACCAATGCAAACCATCGCATGTACGTGCTGGAGAACGCCAGTGATAATCCGATGACGGGAACCTGGGAGTTCAAAGGGAAGATTACCGATTCCACCGATCGTTGGGCAATTGACGGCACAGTGCTGACTGTAAATGAGGATCACTATTTTATTTGGTCCGGCTGGGAGGAAACCGACGGAAGCTTTCAAAATTTATATATCGCAAAGATGAGCGATCCACGGACCATCAGTTCGGAACGGGTCCTGATTTCAACGCCTGAATATGACTGGGAAACTTCCCCGGGGAGGATCAATGAAGGCCCCGAGGTCACTGTAAAAGGCGACACGATCAATCTGATCTATTCGGCCAACGGAAGCTGGACAGACAGTTACTCCCTCGGGTTGATCACGGCCAAGATTAGCGACGATTTAATGAACCCAGGCTCCTGGGAAAAGCGGGATAAGCCGATCTTTTCTAGC
>NZ_PCZT01000109.1:0-333 GCF_002968895.1 Paenibacillus sp. AR247
AGGATTATTTTCTTCAAGCATAGTGACAGCAAGTTGAACAGACAGGCGAGATGTCTTAACGACGCCATCCTTAGCAAGCTCACTCATCACGCCACTGACCGCTTCGCGGCTAGCACCAAGCATATTGGCAATCTCTTGATGTGAAAGAGGTAGATCAATCTGGGCATATCCATCTTGAATGACGCCGAATTTGGCGCTCAATGTGGAAAGGAGATGAAGGACGCGTTTTCTAAGACCATGAAGCGCAAGCTGTTCCAATTGATCCTCCCGCTCTTTTAACCGGTCACTGAGTGCTTTAAGAAATTTGAGCGCGAGCTGAGGCCGATTGATCAT
>NZ_PCZT01000110.1:0-6918 GCF_002968895.1 Paenibacillus sp. AR247
ACAAGTTAATAATTTTAAGCATCTCCAAAACAATTTATAAAATTTGCCGTTTAGTAAGCAATACCTACACGTGATCTTATGAAATTGCAATCTTTAATCTGGTTGTACGTGAATTTTGCTGTATCCAACACAGATATTTTAATGCCGCCTTCAGGTAAAATATTCCGTTCCACACGATATTCCCCTATATTTTCTCGGTTCTCCAAAAAAGTAGGACATACGATAGTCCAATGAAGAGTTGAATGTTTTAACAAATTATA
Source organism: Paenibacillus sp. AR247 (assembly GCF_002968895.1). Lineage (NCBI taxonomy): Bacteria > Bacillati > Bacillota > Bacilli > Caryophanales > Paenibacillaceae > Paenibacillus > Paenibacillus sp. AR247. The sequence goes on from NZ_PCZT01000110.1 coordinate 261, forward strand.
TACCTGATGATGTTCTTCTGCTGCACGGGTTGACCTACGCTTGGATTCACTTGATTGATATCTTAAAAAAGGAGAGGAGATCTCACTTTGAAGAATACCGGCCGTTCCTACGGTTATGATACGTTGTATACCTGCGTTATACATTGCTTCGATGATTAGTGGCATACTAACGGATAGAGTTGTTGTACCATCTGTATTTAGTGCGCTAATAACCACATCATTTCCGTCTATTGCATGTGTGATATCTTCTTTATTTAGAACATTACCTTTTAGAATAGTCAAATTTTTATTAAAATTTTGAATCTTCTCTGGGGTACGGACTAATACTGTCACATGATGTCCGTTATGAAGAGCATGTTTAACAATATGGCTCCCTACTCGTCCAGTTGCACCTAAAACCAATAGATTCATAAAAAGAACCTCCCAAAGCCAATAACTTACATTTATTCTCAGCGTTTCTTATTCGAGAGGCGGTCTCATTTTCAGTCTTAAAGAAGAGGTCCCAAGTAACGAACCATAGTAGCTTGGGACCCTTCGAGCTTTATTATCTATACTCAGTTAGTTATCAATGATGAATGAAAGGTGCATTCTTCATATATTGCGGAGTTTCTGTGAAGGCTTGAAAGTTCCGCTATCTTATCGTGCCATCCCGAAAGCGATTCAATATTGCCTGCATGCGGCCAGGAATCACATCGTAAATCCGCAATTGCATGAGCATCTCGCTCTTAAATTTTACCATATCGATTGAAAATCGTTCTTACCAATGGCCGGCACTTTGACCGCCATCGACGTGAAGAACCTCACCGGTGACGAAATCTGCAGATTCCAGATAAAGAATGGCGTGGACGATTTCTTGAACCTCGCCCATGCGCCCCATTGGGTGTAGTTTACTCAAAAAATCATGGATTTCTACCGGATGCATCGGCGTCTTAATGACTCCAGGCGCAACAGCATTCACGCGGATGCCCTTGTCTGCAAACTCAATCGCCAGCGACTTGGTTGCTGATGTCAGTCCGCCTTTCGTCAGCGCAGCCAGCACGGAAGGTGCGGCTTTTATTGGCTGTTCAGCGACGCCTGCCGTAATGTTAACGATGTGCCCAGCGCCTGTCTTCAGCATTTCTGCCGCCGCATACTGGGTAACATAGAAGAAGCCTGCCACATTAGTAGACAGCACCGCTTCAAATTCCTCGGCTGTGTAGTCTGTAAATGGTTTTCCCAAGTAAATCCCCGCATTGTTCACAAGCGTATCAATACGCTCAAAACGAGTAAGTCCTTCGCTGATCAATCGCTTCGCTACCTCAGGATTCGAAATATCTCCAGCCACATAGGCAACTTGGGTATTCGTGGAATCAATTTCTCTTGCCGCTTCAGCCAGCGCTTGTTCACGGCGACCGTTTATAACGACCTTTGCTCCTTGTTTGACCAATTCAATGGCGAGTGCTTTTCCAATCCCGCTGCTGCCACCTGTAATTATAACAACTTTGCCATGGATACTCATTTCCTGCACGCTCCTTTATAAATAAAAACCTACGGTGTTGGCCGTGAACTCATCTTAAAAAAAGGACGAGAACCTGGACTAATGAAGGGCTGCTGCGTAGCCTAATAAGATTATCTTTCAGGTTTGATACGGACAACAATCAATAATGGTGAAGTGACTGCTGTCCGGTCATCCCTACGCTCAGATAGATTGAACATTCACGAAGAAAAGGTAGTGAACAAATCTCTTAATTCGCGAAGGATAACTTCCTGATATTCGTTGTTAACTTGATAGAGATCGCCGATCTTCCGATAGGTTTGGTTCAGTTTCTCCTTATAATCGGCTGCCTGTTTATTGGGATTGTTCTTTTTAAACCGATCCATCACGGCCTGGATATAGGCCGGACGAGCTCCCCATCTGCCTAGAACATCTCCGGACGCATTCAAGAAAACCGCGATTGGCTGATTTCGCCCGCCATCCGTGAGAAAGAGATCCATAGTTTCCAAATGCTTTTCCATGAGCAACACTTCAGTAGAAATACCGCTCTGCTCCATCACTCGAAACAATAAGGGGACGTTCCAGATGACGTCCGGGCACCAATCTGTACATAGAATCAAGCAGTGGAGGTCGGAGGGATTGTTTAAAGTGGTGAAAAATACTTTCTGATCTTCTTGCGCCCATGTGAAATTCTCGTAAACGGAGATGAACCGCTCTTTGGTATTCGTGATATTACTGGTCTCCATCGTCCGATTCTGCATGCCATCTATGAATTGTTGAGGTGGAATTCCTTGACCGATTTTGTGTTTTAAGTTCAATCGTGCTCCCATTACTTCACGCTTCCTCCTCATTATTTTTGGGGTACTGCGGAATGCGGATCTCATAAAACTCCATCGAAGAATCATTTTCAATTAGGTAAAGGTATTCCCTCAATCCTTCCTTCTTCAGATCCTCCTTTGGAATAAAGCAAAGTGCTGCTGAGTTAATCATGGTGAATAGGTGTATCTTCTGACTCTCGGGCCTGCTTGATAGCAGCCTCCAATAGATCTTTCGGTTGCACCCCGACTAGTTGGTTCACGACTTGCCCGTCTTTGAATATTAACAGGGTGGGAATGCTCATGACGTTGTACTTGGCCGTGGATTCCGGATTATCATCCACGTTGATTTTTACGATTTTGGCTTTATCGCCGATCTCGGTAGACAGTTCGTCTAGTATCGGAGCTACGATTTTACAAGGTCCGCACCAAGGTGCCCAGAAATCGACGAGCACAGTGCCCGCTGCGGTCTCATTTTGGAAAATAGCATCTGTTATCGGTTGAACTGACATGGCATATGCCTCCCTAAGGAATTTTTGATCCGTTATGCGAAAATATGAAGCGTCTGCTCGGACAAGAACCGCTCTGCATCCAGCGCAGCCATACAGCCGCTGCCAGCCGACGTAATGGCTTGGCGATAAATGCGATCCTGCACGTCACCGCAGGCGAAAACGCCAGGTATGGCGGTTTGGGATGTGCCCGAAATGACTTGCAGGTAACCTAGCTCATCCGTTGGCAGCTGCCCGCCCAAGAAGCCCGTATTCGGCGTGTGGCCGATCGCCAGGAAAATCCCGTCGGCTTCCAACAGTTCCTCTTCGCCCGTTTCGTTGTTACGCACTTTCAGTCCGCTTACGCCCATCGGACCAGCCGTTACTTCAAGCGGTGTCCGGTTCAAGCTCCAAGCTATCTTCTCATTTCCGCGCGCGTGATCTTGCATGATCTTCGAAGCCTTTAGTTCATTACGGCGATGCACGACGCGAACTTCGGACGCGAAACGGGTCAGGAATTTCGCCTCTTCCATCGCAGTATCTCCACCGCCAATCACGATGATTCTCTTGTTGCGGAAGAAGAAACCGTCGCAGGTCGCACAGGTGCTGACACCTCTGCCAATATTCTCAGCTTCACCAGGGATGCCCAGCTTCTTGGCCGATGCACCTGTCGAAATAATCAGTGAATCAGCCGTCAATTTACTGCCGTCCTCCAAGAACAGTGTGAACGGCCGATTGGACATGTCCACTCCAGTCACCAGACCAGACTGAATCGTAGCACCGAAGCGCAGTGCTTGCTTGCGCATGTTATCCATAAGCTCGGGACCCATAATTCCGTCTGGGAACCCGGGGAAGTTATCGACCTCCGTTGTTGTCGTCAATTGACCACCGGGTTGAATTCCTTCAATGACAAGTGGAGTAACATTCGCTCTTGCCAGATAGATTGCCGCTGTTAGACCTGCCGGACCTGTACCGATAATAATCGCTTTGTAATGCATAGGTAGACTCCTCCTCGGTTTTCATCCATATCACGTAGCATGTAACTTGCTTACAAATAGATTTGAAACAAAACGTATGAGAGAAATACTCCAATGACCTGTGGTGTTTTTCCAGATAAGGCTAAAAAATTTCGAGCATCTCCCTTACAAATTTCGTTCATTCCTAGTTTTATTTTACAAACCAATTCTTTTATTTATCTGTAAACCAGATTACAATTGGGCACGCGATCAGCCTTCGACTGGCTGGTGAGCTTCCGAACGCATCGGAGCGGCCAAAAGTGATAACGACCTTCTGCTTCGCGGGTTACATCGGTCTTGATTATAAATCCAAATAAAAACGGTGTTCTGTGAAGTAGTTTACAGTTCTTTTCTTTTTCATATTTAAAAATAAGAAATACGGGAAGACCAATGTAAAGTAGATTACAGACGCCGATTCGGATGGCATGATAATCTGCAAGAACCGGGCAGCCTGCTATGGACAATGGTTATCAATTAACCGCATCTATTTTCCTGGCGGGAGAAAGTTCCCCCATTAAAAAGTAGGAATGCAAACGTGAAAGGAGAATTCGGATGTAGATACTCGCTCGTTTTGGGAGGAACAGCGTTTATCGTAGCCGGTTGGTTCGTCTATGATCGTGGAAGGTCATGATGTGACCATTGCAACAAGAGGTCAGACACCGGATAATTCTGGCGATCCCGAGACCCGAATAAAAGCGGACAGGACGAATCGGGAAGCAATAACGAGTTTGCTATGAAGTTCGACAGGGTTTTCATATGATCAAACAGCACAGGAATACGATTATTCTCGAGGGTTCTTTACCAGAGTCGGCTATCTATGAGATGGTTAAGCACTCTTACGTATTTTTACGACGAGTAGCTGGAATATCCGGGCCATTAATCGGGGACACTGTCGACAGCCCGCGTTATCGCGAGTTACTCCGTTCGCGCTTCGGCCTGCAGCCGTGATGCCGCGCTCTAGAAATTTTCACTTTCTTCCTCTCACTTACGAAGACTACCGCTCACATTACAAATTTAGGAGGCAGTAACTTGACGCAATTATTATATATTACCGCTACCCCCAAGTCGCCGGACCGTTCAGTCGGCCTGCAAGTCGGACGGGCGTTTCTTCAAGCCTATCAGGAAGCTCATCCGGACGACAGCGTGCGAGTATTCGATGTCTACCAAGAATCGTTCCAGACAGTCGATGGCGATGTCGTGCGGGCATGGGAGAAATTAAGAAAAGAACGCCTGGACTTTTCCGAACTAAGTCCCGTGGAACAGCAGAAAGTTAATGCCCTTAACGACATTACCGAGATGGCAATGCGCGCCGATAAATACGTGTTCGTTTCCCCCATGTGGAATTGGGGCATTCCCCCTCGGCTCAAGGCGTTCATCGACGCCTTCGTCATTGTCGGCAAGACGTTCCATTACATTGAAAGCGTGCCGGTCGGCCTGCTGCGCGACAAAAAAGCGCTGCACATCCAGTCAAGCGGCGGGATTTACTCCGTAGGGCCGGCAGCGGCCATGGATTACAGCCACCCCTATCTGCGCCAGGTGCTCGGCATCGTCGGGATTCGTGACATCCAAGCACTATACGTTGAAGGCCATGATTTTCAGCCGGAGCGCGCGGAAGAGATCATCCGGGCAGCAATGGAACAGGCCGTCAAGCTTGCCGCGGCCTGGTAACGAACCGGACGTGATAATCCCCCTCGAGGGGATTTTTTTGTTAACCGCTCCCCATTTTTACGTCTCGCAGTGCTTTTCTTAACACTGTCTTAAGACACTCTCAATCGCCTTGATTCCCTCTAAAATGTTGATTTCTCCCACATTACCAAATCCCATAATAAGTTGATTTTCGTACCTTCCTTTTACAATGGTGTATCTTTCTGCTGGATACACTTTAATATGAAGTTCCTCAAGTTGAGCGACTACTTGGGAGCCGCAGAAGCTTTCGGCCATTTCCGCAACCAAATGCAGGCCTGCCGCATCCCCGGATATTTTCACTCTGTTGCCGAAAATGTTTGACAAACCCGCGATGAGGCATTTTCGTCTTTTGCTGTAAATACGCTTCATACGGGCGATGTGGTGTTCCAGGTGGCGTTCGGTGATAAATCTCGCCAAAGTGATTTGCGGCAAGATCGGACAGTGCATATCTAACAGCTTTTTTAAACGAAGAAGCGGATCTAGCAGCTCATGAGGAACTACCATATAACCAATACGCAATGCAGGAAACAAGTTTTTACTGAAAGTCCCGATATAGACGATACGTTCCGAGTCGAGCTCTCGTAGGGCATGTACCGGCATTCCTGCATACCGGAATTCGCTGTCGTAATCATCTTCGATAATATAACATCCGGTTTGTCGGGCGTAATCTATAAGCTGAATGCGCCGCCCAATGGAAAGAATGCTGCCTAAAGGAAATTGATGTGAAGGCGTGACGAACACGCATTTGGGGCGCCGATGAGTCGGCATGTCGTCAACGCGCAGACCATGCTCATCTACGGGAACCGGGATAATATCAGCACCTGTCGATTCAAAAATATGTTGAATAAAGGTGGCGTTAGGATCTTCTATGGCTACTGCGTCCCCCGGTTTCAATAATAGCCTGGACAGCATGGCTATGGCTTGAGTCGCTCCGGCGGTTATGATCACCTGCGAAGGCAGACACCGAATCCCTTTGGTATGCAGCAAAACCTGACAAATATTCGTGCGAAGTTGCCAATTGCCTGCAGGGTCCTCGTCATAGCCAAAGTCTCCTGAATGAGTATTTGTATATGCGGCAATAGCGGTTTCTTTCCATTTCTTGAAAGGGATGTGTTCCAAAGCCGGAAAACTTGGGCGAAAATCAATGCCTTGGAAGCGAGCCGGGGGTTCCGCAACAGT
>NZ_PCZT01000111.1:0-4847 GCF_002968895.1 Paenibacillus sp. AR247
GATCAAAATACGAAGGTTACTGTTACCGTGAAAAACTATGAAATCGGCAGTATTGAAGGTGGTCAGTTTAAACTTGTCGGCGAAACAAAGTAAATGCCACAGAATGTTCATGTATGTGAGTCGGAATAGGAGTATCTATGTTAAGAAAAACACCCTTTGAGACGGTACAGAAAGTTTTAATAATATCTTTTTTAGCGATTGCTTGCATGTGTTGTTTACTAATTCTTATAGCTCTTCTTTTGACCTTGTCTACAAAGATAAATATACACGATTGGGACTTACTTGCCTTTATAGGCTCTATTATCGGGGGATTTATAACGTGGTTGGGAGTAAGGATAACTATCCTTGAGCAAAAAAAGGATAAGGAAATCGAATTATACTACAAAGATATCGATGTTCTTTACTTTATCGTACAAGACACGCAGTTTATAATTAATGTTCCTTCTTATGAAATAACAAAAAATGATGCTGAGGGTAAACTGGTCGTAGATGAATATGAGACCCTACAGATGCAGCTAGACTTTACAGTCGATTTTATTGAGATCATTAATAAGAAGTTGTCTGATCTCATGAAGTCTGTAGAATGGGAAGTATTTAGAGTGATTGACATAGAGATGAAAAACTTGGCTGTGGCTAAAGTTTTTGCTGAACGATTTGAAAATTATTATTCTCGAGAAGGGAGCGACAATATGAAGATGCGAATCAAAAGATATCTAGAAATAGCTGGGTCCATACACTCAAGGCTAAGTGAATATAAGGACACGAGAACAGATAAGTATCTTCAAGCTAAATTTCCTAAAACTCGACAGCAAAATCAATAACTTTCAATTCTACTATAACGGCCCTATCCGGTAACTGTTCCATTGTCCCGGGGGGCCGTTTTCCATCTTACCCCCTGACCAAATTAACGCAAGGTTTGCGAAAATATCAACGCAATTACACGAAGCACAAATTGGAATTAAAGTCAATAATTAATTTGTGAGGCCTTTTAGATCATGTTACACTGGTGGTCTAGTTAGCATGATAAAGGAGATGAACAGCATTGTCAGACGCAAAAGAGCAGGATAAAAAGGAAATACTGGAGGAGGGAATTGAAGAGAAATCAGACAAGAAAGAGAAGAAGGGCGCTTTTGAATCAACTCACAAATCAACTCACTTTTGGATGGAGAAAGATATCGATGTCATTATGCGTATGCTTCTTAAAAATAATCCAAAGGATAAATCTAGAATAATTAACACAGCATTGAGACGGTATTTTATTGAAATATTAGACTCCGGATTTACAACACTTTAATAAGAAAATAAAAAGGACCGCGCCCATCGAAGGGTAAGCGGTCTTATATTCGCTCAAACATTGCGGTATCGCGGCTATAGTGGGTACGAACTCCCGTCTCTACGTTTCTTATCCGCACATAATCCGATGTGTACCGATCAACGAATCCTTTTTCTGCTTCTATGTATACTCCTGCGGGGTCTTCCTCCCAAACGCTTATTAGTGCTCCAGAAAGTGCCGCAGCGAAAAAGTGGACGTCCTGTGACAAGTAACGACAGTGGCGATTGATACTCATTGTGTTGGTGGCGAACCTGTCGCAAAGAAATACATCGCTGTAAGGATTGCGGCAATAACGATAATTGCTGCTAAAGTTCCTCGAAAATTCTTCATTCTTTATCATCCTCTGTAAATTCAATTAATTCACCGACTGAACAATTTAGTGTCCGACACAACTTCTCCAATGTTTCAAACTTAACACCGTCAGTTTTTTCGTAATATAGCTTGGTTAGCCCATTCCGGTGAAGACCCGTCATTTCAGAGAGTTCAGATATTTTCAATCTTTTCTCACCCATTATCCGCGATAGATGAACTTTAATTGCCATACATTGCCCTCCATTCAATATCAAAAGTATAGGTTAGAGTATGCAATTTATCAATTGCAATATTGACGATGCCCACTACAGTGTGTATACTGTAATCAACTAGATGAACATCACAGTGTGCATAAATGATATTGGAGGGTTAAAAATGCGGAGTGCAGCAATCATTGAAATTTTTTGTGGTAAAGACAAGCCATCTCAATTTATTACCGTGACGCCTGACCTTTACTCGATCGGCTACCGTTATAGCCGGAGGGATCAACGCTTCATCCTCGTTTGGAAACCGGAAGGCGCCCGCGAAGTCCAGGAGATCGACGTTCTGCCGCGCGTTCTGGCTCGTGTCCTGCCGGAAGTGAAAACGAAAATTATGCAGGGCTACACCGCTGGTTGCGTCGAGGTCACCGATCTTCAGCTTATGGCGCTTGGGTTTATCGTAAAGGAGGTATTTTCTCGCTATGTCCCTGCGTAAGTACATACGGATAGTCGCTTGTGCCGTAACGTTTATCGTAAAGGAGCTGATTGCGTGAAACTTGATCGTATAGCAATCGCAGACGGACCGTTCCTTGACGCCCAGGACTACGAGCTGCGGAAAGGGTATCTTCTGACGCCAGAGCTCGCGTTATTCTTCGATGACGGCCGGCTGATCCTCCGGTACGTTCAGAAGTTCGACGGAGTCGGCGAGCACACGAATTTGTATGTATCTCGGGAACTTGCGGAATCTGTCCGCGTCGCGATCGATGAGACCGAGAGTGTATCGACTGTTCTGCGCGTCGCCAAACGTCTGCAGAATATGTCCGCGATCGATTTCCTTATAGATTGCGTAATGCACGACCCTGAAGCGGTCGACGAGTTCAACGTAGTTCGATGACTACGCTCCTCGATGATGCCTCCGGCTGCAGACGGTTGATGAGCGGAGGGGTGTTCGTTTTATAAACGGTGGTCTTTGCGCCAACATTGACCACCAACCCGTAGCATTCGCGGCTCCAAACGTGAGTGCATCGCCATGCGGGACCTTTAATGATACGTCGGGGCGGCAACCTCGGTAGTATCGCTCTAACGCGGGTAACAGGCTGACTCGTGTGACCGGTCGGGGCTTCCGCCAATGAACACGCCAATGTTCAGGTTCCGGCCGGTTCATTTTTATAACCATTTATACGAATAGAACGTGTGTTTGGTTTCGCTTTAAGAAAAATAATTTTGAGTTGGTTTACGAACGCAATATATTGGGTTAAATTAGTATGAGAGGTAGCGAAAGACACTATATCTGGTATAATTTAATATAAGACGGCGCGTGGTTTATCTCACGCGTCTTTTTTATGTTCCATTACTAACTCACAGGGGGATTAATATATGAATATTACAGCTTTCTGGGACAAGCACTACAAAATAGAGGACACAGATCTTCGCGTCATGATTGCCGAAGTGGTAACGGACGAGTTGCAGGCTGCAGGATGGACGCGGGAGAAACTATCGACCCCACGGTACCGCCACCCGATGACACGCCGCAAGAACTATCTCGTTAAATATTCGCTCCTCGAGATCCTGGCCGACTTCATAATTAAGGCGGATATGATCGCAGAACGGCGCAAGGATAATCCCGTGCTGAATGCTGACGCGGAAGTCTACCGGGAGAAACGGAAAAAGAAGCGCGAAATCTCGCTCGATGCGTTCCTGGACGGCGGCGGTCAGGTCGATCTAACCGGGAAAGTGTATTATCCGGAGGAAGAAAATGTGTCTAATTTGTGAACAATTGCAAAATGACCTGTTATTTTATATCCCGGTTTTCCATTTATATGTGAGGAAGTAAAATTCCGATTTACCGTTAATCTTAGTTCGCCCACACGTCGGATGCCTGGCGCTGTGTCGGCGTCTTTTTATTTGCAAGATTAGTCCTAAAAATAGGACGCAAAGAAAGGAGGAGGCGCTAATGGTTATTGATAGGGTTACTTTCTATAAGCTGCGCAAAGTTTATCGGATGTCGTGCGAAGAGTTCGGCGCGCTGATGAACGTTACTGGCCGTTTTGTCAGGTTCATCGAATCCGGTGACCGCAAACTTCCGCAATACAGAGCCGACATTCTTTTGCGTGAGTTAGATTTGACTCCGGAAAAGCTGGCGCGGTTGCTGGCTACTTATGATGAAACGACGATCGACACAGTCAAATAGAGGAGGAAATTCAAATGAAAGAATGCGTCATCCATTACCAACGTTTAGCCGGCTTTTTAATGCAACGCGGATTTGTGCTGAGGGAGCTGCGTCCCAACATGAAGTTTCCCCATCTTCACGTATTTGTGTTCCGCGATAGCGATGAGATCAAGCAGGCAATGGCCGATTTCTCAGGTAATGCCCAAAACGGACGGAACGTTTCGCCCAAAACGGACATTACGTAACGTCCAAAAAGGACACAGAGTAATATATACGTAAGCAATATATACGTAAGTAATATATACAAAACATTACCGCGTTAAAAAGCAACGCGGAGACTATTAATTATCTAAATGATTCTTATTGATAGATTAACTTCGCGATAGGAATTTAATAAGACAAATATACAGATAGGGGTAACGCCCAAAACGGACGAAACCCCCAGGCCGCTGCCACCGCGAGCCAATCTAATAAGGGAGCTTAGTCAAATGATAAATGTAAATAACACACTAACCGGAAACGACTCGTTCACCATGGTAGACGATATCGTTCTTCGTATGTACACGCTGCTGGACGGATTCACTGTCGAGACGGCCGGCCTTTACGCCTATCTGAAGTCCTGGCGCCAGAATGACCCGGACCATAAATTCTATAACTGCGTATGGCTTGCACGCGAAGAGATTTACGCGCAGACCAGCATAGGCCGCAAGCCTTTCGACCGGCACCTCAAAGCGCTTAAAGACTGCGGATTGGTCACGATAGAGCGCGGGAGGTTGAGAGAGGTGAATAAGCAACTTATTCGTCGTAAACAATCCGATGACCGAGGCTGAAT
>NZ_PCZT01000012.1:0-5623 GCF_002968895.1 Paenibacillus sp. AR247
CTTTGAAAGTACGTCGATTAGACGTTTTTCTTTAAGATTATAGAATTTTAAATTTCAGCGAAGCTGAGCCATTCTATAATCGCAAGAAAAACTTCAGCTAAACGCGGTCTATCTTCTTTGAAAGTACGTCGATAGACGTTTTTCTTATGCCGGGGAGTCCGGTCTTTCCTTCTTTTGGCTGCGGTTACAAAGCAATAGCATCGGGGCTAAGCAGTAAGGTACAATGAAGAGGGGGCATATTCAAGCGGTTACGAAAGCAAAAGGACATGCTGCACCCAGATATCCGTGAACCGCGAGGTGATGCAATGAGTCCGAAAGGTTTGACGGTCAGGGAGATGCTGAAGCTGCCGGTGATGGAACATGCGCAGCTGATCAGCGGGGAACGCGGCCTTGACCGTATCGTACAATATATAGATATTTGGGAGGTTCCCGATATCGGAAATTGGCTGCGGGAAGGCGAGATGGTGCTGACGACAGGCTATTCGACCCGGAACGACCCGTCGCTGCTGGTCGAAATGATCGAACAGCTCGCCAAAGTGAACGGGGCGGGGGTGGCCATTAAGCCGGAACGCTTTATTCCCCATATCCCGCAGGAAATGATCGATAAAAGCAACCAATACGATATTCCGATCATTCAGCTTCCTATCGGGATGGCTTACATTGACATAACATATCATGTTATGGATCAAATTTTAAACCGGCAGGCTGTGCTGCTAAGGCGGGCCGAAGAGGTCAATAAGGCGCTGACCCGGCTGGTATTGAACAATAAAGGCATTCAGGTCGTCGCTGACAACGTCTCGGAGTTAATCGATTCGCCGATATGGATCATCGGTAAGGCCGGAGAGGTGCTGGCGTCGTCGCCGGAAGGGTACCCTTACCGGTCTTCGGGGAAGCATCACCAGTGGGAGGTTAGCGTCGACAACAAAATGCTGGGTAAATTCGTGGTGGAGAAGCGGGAGCTGAATGAGCTGGATCTCATGCTGATTGAGCAGGCAAGGCTCGTTTTCTCGCTTGAGCTGATGAGGAACAAAATCGCCAAGGACACGGAAAACCGGCTGCGGGGCACGTTTTTCGAGGAGCTGATTTTGAACACGGTGTCCGATGAGCGGGTGACGGCCTCCAGGGGGCGGCAGCTCGGTCTTTCGCCCGAATGGCTGTGGGAAGTGGCTGTCGTAGAGGCAGATGAGCCCTTTTACAATGAGGACAGCACTGTCGTCACCAATATCCAGGCGTTCATACGCAAGGAGTCCTCCGCGCGGAAAGTCCGGTCCCAGCTCCAAATCCATGGGGGAAGGATCGTGTTGTTTCTGCCCTCCGCCAAGCCTGCGGGACAGGACCGCCGGATCGTGGACAAGGATGTGCCGCTTCCATGGTGCGATGCCCTTTCCGGGCAGCTGAGCTCTTGGGAAGGAGTGCGGATGGGCATCGGCCGTCCGGGCTCCCTGGTCGAGGCGCACCGAAGCTATGGCGAAGCCCGAACGGCGGTGTCAATCGGATACCGGCTGAACCAGGAGCGCCGGATGTTCACCTACACGGAAGTGGAGATGATCCACCTGCTGCAGGAATCGACCGACCCTGCCCGCCTGAACCGGTTCGTTGAGGAGAAGGTAGGCGTGCTCGCTGAACATGACAGGACCCACGGCACAAATTACGTCAGGACGCTATATCATTATATGGCGACAGGCGGCAGCCTGAACGAAACGTCGTTGCGGATGTTTATTCACCGCAATTCGGTAAATTACCGGATGGACCGGATTAAATCGATTCTTGATCTGGATTTGAACAATCCAAGGTGCCGTTTCGAATTGTACTTATGCACGACATTTTATTTATTAAATCATTAGCGGATCAAAGCGACCCTTTGTGCCATGAGCACAAAGGGTCGCTTTCAGTTTTGGTGGATGAGTACATTGTTCCATCGGGGTGAAAGGCATAAAATCTAATGTAATATATTTTAACATCAATAGTTTAAAGGAACGAAGGGGTGATCGACTTGATAGGATTAATTCGTGTATTTACGGCGAAAGATAATGAAGTGCTGCAAGCGCATGGAAACATGATTCAAGAGCAATTTGAAGTCCCTGTCATGAGCAGAAGCATATCTGATCAACCGCTGGGCATTTACGATGATGCGTCGGAGGAAGCAGCCCTTCCGAAAATCGTAGAGCTGGGCATCCAGATGGAGCAGGAAGGCTGCCGCCTGCTTATTGTCAGCTGCGCCGCCGATCCGGGCGTCCGGGAATTGCGTAGCCGCGTGTCGATCCCCGTCATCGGGGCTGGAAGCTCGGCTGCTTTGGTCGCTCTCTCGCTAGGCGAGCCCAACATTAACGTGGAGGCTCTCTATATCGCCCATGGCGTCATGATCGGCGCAGGGATCGTCGCCCTCGTTCAAGCCGCGATTCTGATTTTCAAGCGGCCGAAAAAATCGGAGCGAGAAGCTGACGATTCGAAGTATACCCGCACGGAGGGTGAAGCGAGACGCTCCCTGGGACTGGGCTTTGTCGCTTACCTGATCATCGCACTTATTATCGCCATCATCGGCGGCCTGATGACGAAGATGTCCCTCGGCATGCTGATCGGCTTCCTGTTCTTTGCAGCCTTTGCCGCGTTTGTGCACGAAATTATCGTCGGCATCGCGGCCATGCATTCCGGCTGGTTCCCTGCCTTTGCCGTCGCGTTCATTACGCTTTTGTTCGGCATGCTGATCGGCTTTCCGCCGGTGGCGCTGGCCCTTTTGGCCGGATTCAGTGCCGCTACGGGCCCGGCGTTTGCGGACATGGGATACGACCTGAAGACTGGCTACATTCTGCGCGGCAACGGGGAGGATCCCGAATTTGAAAAGCGGGGCAGAAAGCAGCAGTACATGACAGGTATGATCGCCTTCGGCGTAGCCGTTATCGTTGTTGCCCTGACGTATAACTCGTACTTCTCGCAAAAGCTCGTTCCGCCGATCGATACGGTTTACGTATCGACGATTCAAGCGGGAACCTCGGGCGACGTGGCGATGAAGCTGCTGCTGTGGGCCATTCCGGGCGCCATTCTGCAGCTCATCGGCGGTGCAAAGCGCCAGATCGGCGTCATGTTCGCGACAGGCCTCCTCATTGCGACGCCGAACGCCTGCTGGGCGGTCCTGGCGGGTCTCTTGATCCGGATCGTCGTCCTGAAAGTGAAAGGCAAGGAAGCCGAGACACCAATGAGTATCCTGGCGGCCGGATTTATCGCAGGGGATGCGCTGTACAGCTTCTTTAACTCGATATTCAAAATCAGAAAGTAGGTGCATACACCAATGGCACGTATACCTTTGGATGAAAGCATGATGGAGAGCGCCGTTTATGGCGGCGCGGTCCTGGGCGGCGGCGGTGGCGGCTGGATCGAGGAAGGCCTGCAAATCGGCCGGCTCGCGCTCGAGCTGGGACAGCCGGAGCTGCGCACCATCGACGAATTCGCCGATAACGACACGCTCGTAACCGTATCGCTGGTCGGTGCACCAGGGGCAAAAGATAAGTATCTGAAGCCCATTCACTACTCCAAAGCGCTGGACATGCTGGCCGGCTTGCTTGGCAAGCCGATCTCGGCCATTCACACCAATGAGAACGGGGCCGGCACAACGGTCAACGGATGGCTGCAGTCAGTCATTACCGGTATTCCGCTGGTCGACTTCGCCTGCAACGGCAGAGCGCATCCGACAGGCACGATGGGCGCCCTGAATCTAACGGAGGTGGAAGATTACGTGTCCCACCAAACGGCCATCGGCGGCAAAGGCGACAACTATCTGGAGTTCAGCATCTCCAGCTCCCTCGGGAAAGCGGCATCGATGGTCCGCAAAGCGTCGGTGGAGGCGGGCGGCCTGGTCGCGGTGGCGAGAAATCCGGTGACCGCTGCCTATGCGAAGCAGAACGGCGCTCCGGGAGCCATCTCGCAGGCGATCGAAGTCGGCCGGGCGCTGCTCGGCGCCAAGGGCGAAGCAGCTATCGAAGCGGTTGTCGCCAAGCTCGGCGGCCGGATCGTAGCGGCCGGAGAAGTGACGGATTTCCAGATCGAGATGACCGGCGGATTCGATGTCGGGACCGTGCAGATCGACGGGTTCGAAATGACGTTCTGGAATGAATACATGACGCTGGAAAAGGACGGGGAACGCTTCGCGACATTCCCGGACCTGATCATGACCCTGGACGCCAAGACGGCCAGACCCGTCGTGACCGCCGCTTTGGAGAAGGGACAGCAGCTCGCCGTGATCGTCGTGCCGAAGGAGAAGCTGCTCCTCAGCACCACGATGCGCAACAAGAAGCTGATGCTGCCGGTGGAAGACATTATCAAGAAACCGGTTCTGAATTATTTGTTCTAAATCGTTACGGATGGTTCGAAAGGTACAAAGAGAACACCCGCACAACAGACAGAAGATGGAGGTATCGGTCATATGACACTCAAGCAAACGATGATTTCGCTGGACGCGATGGATGATGGCTATGTAACGGGAGAGAAGGTCAAAGCGCTGTTCGCCGACTATGCGGAGATTTCCGCCCACGTACAAAAAGTAACCGGCGAAAAGGGAAGCACCGATTTTATTAAAATCGTCATTCCGGGAACCGAGGGCAAGTCCAAGGGCGGTTCTGTTCCGACCCTCGGCATCGTTGGACGCCTTGGTGGCATCGGCGCCCGTCCAAGCCGGATCGGGCTCGTCTCCGACGCTGACGGAGCAGTAGCGGCGGTTGCTTCCGCGCTTAAGCTCGCGGATATGCAGGTCAAGGGAGACCGCCTCAAAGGCGACGTTATCGTGACGACGCATATTTGTCCCGACGCCCCGACCCGTCCGCATGAGCCGGTAGATTTTATGGATTCGCCGGTTGATATCGGTGCGATGAACGCCCACGAGGTGCTGCCGGAAATGGACGCGGTCCTCTCGATCGACACGACGAAGGGCAACCGGGTCATCAACCATAAAGGCTTCGCCATATCGCCGACCGTCAAGGAAGGTTACATTTTGCGGGTGAGCGAGGACCTGCTTCGCATTATGGAAATGACGACGGGACTGCTGCCGGTGACGTTCCCGATCACGATGCAGGACATTACACCTTACGGCAACGACCTGTACCACATTAACTCGATCCTGCAGCCTGCCGTGGCCACCTCGGCACCGGTCGTCGGGGTAGCCGTAACGGCCCAGTCGGTCGTGCCGGGATGCGGCACGGGGGCGAGCCACGAGATCGACATCGCCGCCGCGGTCCGCTTTGCGGTGGAAGTCGCCAAAGAGGTCACGAACGGAACCTGCGCGTTTTATAATCCGGATGAATATGACCGGATCGTCAAGCTGTACGGTTCGATGAAGGTGCTGCAGACGGCGGGGAATGCCTGAGTCAGCACAGAAGAGGGAAGAGGCCAAACGGCTGTCTTCCCTTTTTCAGCAGGGAGATCCCCGTTTGAGGACGATTCAATCATGACGTAACCAGGGGATCACGAACAATGTGGAATGGGGAAGCCTCATTCGATATCGATCATGGTGAAGGAGGATCAGCGGTATGACGAAACTGGGGGTAATTACGATCGGGCAGGCGCCGCGGAAGGACGTTACGCCGATTCTGGAGGAGCATTTGCCAAGCCGGGTGGACATCGTTCAAGCCGGCGT
>NZ_PCZT01000012.1:5723-7575 GCF_002968895.1 Paenibacillus sp. AR247
GAAGGGGACCGATACGCTCACCTCGCGGTTAACGACAGGGCAGTCGGTCGTCATGGGAAGAAGCAAGATGCAGCCGCTCCTTCAGCAGAAAATTTATGCCATGGAAGAGCAGGGCATCAGGCAGATTTTGCTGCTGTGCACAGGCGTATTTCCGGGACTTGCCACCCAATCTTCCTATTTGATCGAGCCGGATCATATCATTCCCCCGGCGGTGAAAGCGATGGTCGGCCCAAGACGATTGGGCGTCATCGTTCCGCTGGAGGAGCAGAAGGACAGCATGAACTCGAAGTTTGAGCTTCATGGACTGCATCCGGTGTTTGCCGTTGCTTCGCCGTACTTTGTTGAGGAAGGGAATTTCGAAGCCGCCGCACGCACGCTGAAGGAGCAGACGGATCTGATCCTGCTGGACTGCATGGGGTATACGGAGGAAGCACGCCGCATCGTGGCCAAAGCCTCCGGCTTGCCGGTCATTCTGTCGAATGCTATTATGGCTAAAATCGTATCGGAAATGATTTGAGCCGGTCGAGCCCTATTTTTTATAAGGAAGGAAGCTGTGTCACAATGAATGAAAAGATCGTTGAAATCAGTATGAACACGTTGGCCGATTGCCTTGGCTTGAAATCCGGAGAGACTTTTCTGGTCGTTACCGATGAGAGCCGGAAGGAGCTGGCCGAAGCGCTGCATGAAGCCGGAAAACGCCTCGGAGCCGAGTCGATGCTGGCTGTCATGAAGGAGCGCGCGAAGTCGGGAGAGGAGCCGCCTGAGGCGATCGCGGCCGCAATGACCAAAGCGCAGGTCGTAGTGTGCATTACGAAGCACTCGCTGACGCATACGCAGGCCCGCAAGCAGGCGGCAGCCGCCGGAGCGCGTCTGGCTACCATGCCGGGCATCACCGAGGACATGTTCCTGGAAGGCGCCATTGCCGCCGATTATACGCAGGTCAAAGCGCTGACCGAAAAAGTGACGGATATGCTGACAGGCGCCCAAACGGTGCGCATCGAGAAGGACGGCCGTTCGCTGGAATTTTCCATCCAGGGGCGGGACGGGGTGCCCAGCACGGGCATGTACCTGGAGCCGGGACAATCCGGAAACCTGCCTTCGGGTGAAGCCTATATCGCTCCAGTCGAAGGAACGGCCGAAGGTCAAATCGTCGTTGACGGCTCCATTGCCGGCATCGGCAAGCTGTCGGGCCCGATCGTGCTGACCGTGGAAAAGGGACGCCTGACCGCGGCCGAAGGCGGACCGGAGGGAGAGAAGCTGCTGCAGATGCTCGGCGACGGGGACGGCCGTCTGCTTGGCGAGTTCGGCATCGGCACGAACGAGAAGGCCCGGATCACCGGTGTCGTGCTGGAAGACGAGAAGGTGTACGGCACCATCCACGTGGCCTTCGGCAGCAACAACACGTTCGGCGGCGTCGTCGCCGCAGGCGTGCATATCGATTGCGTCGTCGGCAAGCCGGATGTGTATCTGGACGGCCGCCAAATCATGAAGAATGGGGAATTAAAGGGCTGAACCCTATGATGTTCTAGTGGAATGCCTATTGCTTGAGGGGGAGAGACATGGGACGGGACATGATACGAAACCGCTTCGAGCTGGAGGGAAGCGTGCCGGACGAAACGCACTTGAACGGGACGATCCAGGTTCTGACCAGCCATGAGTCCGTCCGGGGCTTTACGCCGGAGGAGGTGCCGCCGGCCGTGCTTGAAACGATCCTGACGTCCGCCAGAAGCGCACCTACTTCCTCCAACCTCCAGGCTTACAGCATCATCGTTATCCGGGACGCGGACCGGAAATCGCGAATTTCGGCACTGTCGGGCCACCAGGGGTTTATTCAGGAAGCGCCGGTGATGCT
>NZ_PCZT01000012.1:7675-9529 GCF_002968895.1 Paenibacillus sp. AR247
CGCCGCTTCAGCGATCATGCTCACTGCTCAATCGCTCGGCGCGTCCAGCTGTCCGGTCCGGTCGTTCCACGCACCGTCCATTGCGGCCATCACCGGTTTGCCGGAGGAAGTGAAGCCCGAGCTGCTGATCAGCCTCGGCTACGCCGACAAGCCGCCGCGTCCGAAAACGTCCAAGCCGCCGAAGGAGATGATTTCATTTGAACGCTACGGAAACTAGCCTGGGTGCAGGGGATATGCGGGAGCGAATGCTGGATTTTGCGGCCTATGTGCTGACCAGCGCCCGCGCCCTCTACCGCGAGCCCCAGTCCTACGGGCCGATGCGGCTCGCAGATACGCTGGAGAAGGGGCTGGAGCTGCTGCAATCCGCCGGGTTCCGGGACGAGACGGTGGAGCAAGCCATGGCTGCTGTCCGCGAATCCCGGCCGGTGGCGATGACGGACCCTGATGGCTTTGCCGAAGCCTTGGACCGGGCGATCGCCGTGCTGGTCCAAGCGACGCTGGAGGGGAAGCCCAAAGCTTAGCAGCTCGCCGCAACGAACGAGAGCCGTTGTTATTATTACACCGCAGTCCGGCTGGCCGGCTCTGCGGTGTTTTTCGTCATGCGGGCCATTATAATAAAGGCATGACCATCCATTTTCTACAAAGAAGGAGAACAACGAACGATGCAGCATCAGGTGACGGAACATTGGGACGAAGCGATGTGGCAGCAGGCGGAGCCGGTTTATGAGGAGGCTTTTCCGGAGCATGGGCGGAAAACGAAAGCGATCATCATGCGCATGTTTGAAAGGGGACTGTGTGCACTGCACGTCTGGAGCGAAGGCCAAGCCGCAGCGGCCATGGCCCTGACGGGGACGGATGCCAAGGAAAACCTGCTGGTCATCGATTATATTGCGGTACGGGGAAGTTCCAGGGGATCAGGTGTCGGACTTGCCTGCCTCCGGGATTTGCGTGAATGGGCCGGCAGCAGGGGTTATAGAGGTATCGTGATTGAAGCGGAAGCCGATCCGTCGGAAGAAAACGCCGGCAGAATCGCCTTTTGGAAAAAGGCCGGTTTTACGCCGACAGCGTACGTGCATTCGTACATTTGGGTACCTGAAACGTACCGGGCGATGTACCTCAGCCTTGATCCCGAGCATCCCGTCGAATCGCATGACGGCGGCGAGGAGCTGTTTCAGTCGATCCTGCGCTTTCACGAAAAGGCCTACCGCCGTCCGAGCAAGTCATGAGCGCACCGCCTGTTCGCCCGGAAACAGAAGGGAATGAACTCTCCCGGCCGGGTATGGTATGATAGAAGAACAGCTTTGGTCCGCAGGGACAAGCATTTTAGACTTTCAAGGACGTGAATCGAATGGACTTATTTTCTTTCCAGCAGGACGCGAATCCCGGCGCACGGCTCTTGGCCGACCGGATGCGGCCGACCACGCTGGATGAATATATCGGGCAGGAGCATATCGTAGGTCCGGGCAAGCTGCTCCGCCGGGCGATCGAAGCCGACCAGGTATCCTCCATCCTCCTGTACGGGCCTCCGGGATGCGGTAAGACGACGCTCGCCCATATTATTTCGCAGCATACGCAGGCGGACTTCGTCCGGCTGAACGCGGTAGACGCTTCCGTCAAGGATGTCCGCGAGGTGATCGACCAGGCCCAGACCAATAAATCGATGTACGGAACGAAAACGATCCTCTTTCTGGACGAGGTGCACCGTTTTAACAGCTCGCGCCAGGACGCGCTGCTGCCTGCGGTGGAGAAGGGGACTATTATTTTTATCGGAGCTACGACCGAGAACCCGTTCCATTATGTGAACGGCGCCTTGATGAGCCGCTCGACGCTGTTCCAGCTCCATCCGCTTACGAA
>NZ_PCZT01000012.1:9629-13668 GCF_002968895.1 Paenibacillus sp. AR247
AGCAGGACTACCTGCCGAAGGAAATCGCCGGCCGGGTATTCTATGAAGCGTCGGAGCAGGGCAACGAGGCGAAAATCCGGCATAACCAGCAGCTCCGAAAGGATCAGTCTTAAACCGTGGTGCCTGGGAACATACTTCGATTGGGGGTTAGTTTTGCGATGACAGCAGGATAATAATGATGGCGGGGAGAATCTTTAAGGACGGCATGCAAAAAAACCGCCGGCCCTCGAAAGAGCCGGCGGTTTGCACATATGCTTTGCGTTTAGATGGCAGCTTCGTATTGAACTTTTTCCACCTTGTCGATCGTTCCTCCGCCCAGGCACACATCGTCTTGGTAGAACACGACGGCTTGGCCGGGTGTAATGGCCTTTTGCTTCTCGGCAAACGCAACATGGACGCTGCCGTCCGGCAGCCATTCCAGCGTAACCTTCTGGTCTGGCTGACGGTAGCGGAACTTGGCGGTGCATTGGAAGGGCTCTTTGGGCACGGCCCCTTGTCCCGCGATCCAGTTCACGCCTGAAGCGATGAGCCCGGTGGAGTACAGGCTGGGATGCTGATCCCCCTGCACGACGTACAAAATGTTCTTCTCCAGATCCTTGTCGGCGACGAACCACGGTTCGCCCGAGCCGGAACCGCCGATGCCAAGGCCTTGGCGCTGTCCAAGCGTGTAGTACATGAGGCCGTCGTGGCGGCCTTTGACTTCGCCGGTGGCGATATCGACCATTTGACCGGATTGGGCAGGCAGGTATTGGCTCAGGAACTCTTTGAAGTTGCGTTCTCCGATAAAACATACCCCGGTGCTGTCCTTTTTCTTGGCGGTGTAAAGTCCGGCTTCCTCCGCAATTCGGCGGACCTCCGGCTTAGGCAGATGTCCGATTGGGAACATCGCCTTCGACAGCTGCTGCTGATTGAGCGCGTTCAAGAAGTAGGTCTGATCCTTGTTGCTGTCCACGCCGCGCAGCAGCGTATAGACGCCGTCCTGCTCGACAACGCGGGCATAATGGCCGGTGGCTACATATTGGGCGCCCAGATTCAGCGCTTTCGTCAGAAATTCGCCGAATTTAATCTCGCGGTTGCACATGACATCGGGATTTGGTGTGCGGCCCAACTTATATTCATCGAGAAAATAGGAAAATACTTTATCGTAATATTCCTTTTCGAAGTTGACCGTGTAATAAGGAATGCCGATTTGCTCGCAGACGCGGCGGACGTCCTCGGCGTCGTCTTCCGCGGTGCAGTTACCGAATTCATCGGTGTCATCCCAGTTTTTCATAAAAATGCCGATGACGTCGTAGCCCTGCTGCTTCAGAAGCAGCGCGGTGACGGATGAGTCGACACCGCCGGACATCCCGACGACGACACGTATATTTTGATTATCTGTAGACAAAAGTCATCACCATTTTCATATGAGATTGTGCCCATAGCCTCTATTTTAACACATTTGTCCACAGATCACACCACATAGGTTGTCCACCGGTCGCGAACATTTCTTTGTTTTGTCATTGTTTTTTAAACCAAAACGGAGCCGGATATGTTAACATAGGCTAGGGAAATGATCGGAATACGCAGATATGGAAAAGCTTACATAAGCTGTATTCTCTTGGATTAACCACCGACATGTTGAACCAAAGCCATTGATAACGATACATGAGTAAGAGCTAAATAGATTGAAACTCAAGTTTCGAAATTTGAACCCCTTGTTGTAATAGGCTTATCCAAGCCGTTCAACATGAAGTTTTTGAGTTCATTCTATATAGATACCATGAATTTCACTTGAGAGAGGTGCCACCTTTGAAAATATCGACAAAAGGCCGTTACGGCTTGACAATCATGATGGAGCTTGCCGCCAAATACGGCGAAGGGCCGACATCCCTGAAGAGCATTGCTGAGAAAAACCAACTTTCCGAGCACTATCTGGAGCAGCTGATCGCTCCGCTCCGGAACGCCGGACTCGTTAAGAGCATCCGCGGTGCTTACGGCGGTTACATCTTATCGCGTGAAGCTTCCGAGATTACAGCCGGTGATGTCATTCGCGTGCTCGAGGGGCCGATTTCGCCGGTCGATTTTACAGAAGAGGATGATCCGGCCAAACGTAATCTTTGGCTGCGGATCCGTGACGGAATCGCCAACGTGCTGGATTCGACGACGCTTGCCGACCTGATTTCCTACCAGGAGAAAGAGACGTCCGAGAACTATATGTTCTACATCTAGACTACAAGCTGCAGCCACTCGCCCCTTGCGAGTGGCATTCGGCTTTGCAAACGGCGTACCTTCTGGGCGTACCTTCTGTAAGGATAGCCAACTTCCAAAGTTTTGTAAGTAAATGTTTTTCCAAATTAAAAACAGAACCCGCTTCGGCGAGTCTGTTTCCGGTTGTTACTGTTGACGGAACTGGTTGTTGAACCCCGTTTGGAAGCCTTGCGGCTGCTGCGTTTCCATATAACCCGATACCGGCTGGGATACGGAGCTCACCATTTGCTGGGCCAGGCTGGAGATTTGCTGCAGCTGTTGAATGGCGCGCTGGTGGCCTTGAAGGGCGGATTGAATCATTTGCGACGTTTGCTGCTCACGCTGAGCGAGCTGCTCCAGCTGCATCGCATTTTGCTGCTCCTGCTTCAGCATTTGCTGGTAAGCCATAGAAGCTTGTTGGGTTTGCTGCGTCAGCTGATGAATGATTTGGTTGATTTGCTGGGATTGGGAATACGGGTTCATGTCATTACCTCCATATCGGGATTGGATTACCGACATATTATGACTGCCCGGAAACCGTTCTATCCGAGCCAAACCCTGTATGAACAGGCTCCAAATCCCTGATCTGAATACAACAATTTCACTGGACATCAAAAGCGAAATACTACACAAGACCAAGGTGGTGTAATCATGAAATCAATCTATTTGGACCATGCGGCCTCCACTCCGGTACATCCGGAAGTGGCGGAAGAAATGATGCGCGTCATGACCGGACAATACGGCAACGCCTCCAGCGTTCACGCATTCGGCCGTGCTGCCAAGCGCACCGTCAGCGGGGCAAGGGACCGGATCGCCAAGTTTCTCGGCTGCCTGCCCGATGAGATCGTCTTTACTGCCGGGGGCACGGAAAGTGACAACCTCGCTTTATTCGGCGCAGCCTCCATGCGCAGGTCTAAGGGGAACCACATCATTACGTCGTCCATCGAGCATCATGCTGTGCTTCACGCCTGCGAAGAGCTGGAGAAGGAAGGTTTTCGTGTCACTTACCTGCCGGTAGACCACACCGGACGGGTTCGGCCCGAGGATCTGGAGGCGGCATTGTCGGAGGATACGATTCTGATCAGCATCATGTATGCGAACAACGAGGTTCGTTTGCGGCAGACCTTGATCAGCACGCTGGAGCAGGAGATCGGCAGGGACGCTTTTGTAATCAACGGCCACCAAGAGGAATGCCTTCCTCACATCGTGAACATCAGCTTCCCGCAGACAGATACGGAGACACTTCTGATGAATCTCGACATGGAGGGCATCGCCGCGGCCAGTGGTTCGGCATGCACTTCAGGCTCGCTGGAGCTATCCCATGTGCTGGAGGCCATGCAGCTGCCTCAAAATGTTTTGCGTTCGGCGATTCGATTCAGCTTTGGTTTGGGTAATACTACTGAAGATATGGAGTACACAGCCCAAAAAATTGAAACCATTCTGCGTCGTCTTACGTAAGAAAGGTAGGGATTCTCCATGGATGGAGAGGGAGGGATGAGTGCTCCATACCGTTCGCGAGACAAATCGACCTGCGCGTGCCGCACTTTCATTGGCTGACTTCGGTGGTAACGTGAAGGGGTTCGTTTCAATTTTGAAGAGGGTAAGGTGGGATCCTGGCCATGAAATTCCAAGAGATGATCGGACTTGCCGTATTTGATGTGGAAGAAGGCAAGGAGATCGGCAAAATATACGATATTATCATCACCGAAGATTGGAAAATTCAAGGTCTTGAGCTGGAAGGCAAAGGGTTGTTCTCCAACACAGCGAAGACGGTGTCCTGGGAGGACGTCGTTGCTTATGGCGAAGATGC
>NZ_PCZT01000012.1:13768-15721 GCF_002968895.1 Paenibacillus sp. AR247
CCTGGGAGGACGTCGTTGCTTATGGCGAAGATGCTGTGATGATTCGTAATAAACAGGCTGTTCGCAAGACGGATGCCGACGACATACAATACACCTATCTTTTGGGTAAAAATAAATTAAAGGATCTGGACGTGCTTACTGAGGACGGTACGATGCTCGGTAAAGTGACGGACGTTTATTTTGACCAGGAAATGGGAAATACAATATTAGGTCTCGAAATAAGCGACGGATTTGTTTCGGATTTGATCGAAGGGCGGAAATGGCTGCCTTGCACCACGGAAATGTCCATAGGGGAGAATGCGGTCATGGTTCCTCCTATGAGCGAACAGCGTTTGGAAAAAGCCATTAATTCTGTTAACGGATAGGTGATCAATGAATATGAGATGTCCTAACTGCAATTCCAAAGATATAGGAAAAATCGGTTCCCACCAATTTTACTGCTGGGGCTGCTTTATTGAACTGACGGTGAACGGGGAGAAAATGTCCGTATACCAGGTAGAAGAGGACGGTACGCTCAGCTCGCTGGACGATTTGTTCTTTGAGGAGATTCCTCAGGATTTTCCTCATCTGCACGCTTCCTCTTAAACAATATGCATGTACCGGTCAGAAAATTTCCGCAGACCCGCGGGTCCTAACGAATATTTTTCTGATTTATGCTGCGTAAATGGAGCCGCCCCTTCCGCTAATTGTGGTTTGTCTTCACTTAACCACGGCCCGCAAGGGGGATTCACCCGGCAGCTTCAATCCCTATTATTGGTTACATAGCACCCACAGCGGAAGAAGCATACACGGTCTTATTGCCGTCATCTTGGAAACCCGTACCCGTTTTTGCCTCCATGGCGGACGCCGGTATCCGGGTTTCTTTGCGTTTACCCATAGTTCTCCTCCTAAGGCCGCCAATAGGTTAAATTCGAATTTCGGGACATATACTAACTTGACAGCACGTCCGGAAGGAGGAGACAAGGGTGGATAAACTGACGGCTAATAAATGGTTCCGGGGGATGATTTGGGTCCTGCTCGGTCTGATTATTCTGTATTTCGTTTGGCTGCTGCGGCCGATGTTCATGAATATCTATCAATTTCTAAAAGCGATCCTGGCCCCCTTTGTCGTGGCGATGATCATTTCCTATGTGCTCAATCCGGTAGTAAGCATGCTGGCCGCGCGGAAAATGCCGAGGGGAATCGCCGTGCTGCTCATTTACGCCGTCTTTCTGACCTGCCTTGCTGTGATTCTGATCAATCTGATCCCGATGCTGATCGAGCAGATGGAGGAACTGAACGAGCATTTGCCGGAGATGACGATGCATGCCCAGAACATCATGAACAACCTGGATAATCGGGGGGTTCCGGTGGGGATTAAGGAGGGCGTGGATCAGTGGCTGCTGCAGTGGGAGGACCGGCTGGCCAAAGGCATTTCCAATTTCATGGACCATATTGGCAGTACCATTAACATCGTGCTGAACATTTTCATCATCCCGTTTTTGATTTTCTACATATTAAAGGACTTCGACGTTTTTGAGCGGGCGGTCGTATCGCTGCTGCCGCGCACCCGGCGCAAGGCTTCCGTCAGATTGCTGAAGGAGATCGATGAGGCGCTCGGGAATTATGTCCGCGGGCAGTTCCTGGTGTGTCTCATCGTCGGCATTCTGGCCTATATCGGATATATGATCGTCGGCATGCCGTATGCCCTGCTGATGGCGAGCATCGTTGCGGTATTCAACATCGTGCCCTACCTTGGCCCGTTCCTGGGTGCGGCGCCTGCGGTGGTCATGGCTTCGACGATATCCTGGAAAATGGTGCTGATGGTCATCATCGTGAACTGGCTGTGCCAGCTCCTGGAGAGTAATATCGTATCGCCCCAGGTCGTGGGGAAGAAGCTGCATTTGCACCCGATGCTGATTATTTTTGCCCTTTTGGTCGGCGGAGAGATTGCAGGGGTCGTCGGACTCATTC
>NZ_PCZT01000012.1:15821-19899 GCF_002968895.1 Paenibacillus sp. AR247
TTGCGGTGGCGGACGGCGTGCTTCCGTCAAATGAAGGACGCGGCTACATCATCCGCCGTTTGCTGCGCCGCGCCGTACGGTACGGCAAAGTGCTGGGGCTTGACCGTCCGTTCCTGTACAGCCTGGTGGAAACCGTCGGCGACATTATGGGCGTATACTACCCGAACGTGGTGGAGAAACGCGAATTCATCGAGAAGGTGATCTCCACGGAGGAAGAACGTTTCCATGAGACGCTGTCCGACGGCCTGGCGATCCTTGAGGAAATCAGCAAGCAGGCGCTGGAGCAGGGCACGAAGCAGATCGGCGGCAGCGATGCATTCAAGCTGTACGATACGTATGGTTTCCCGTTCGACCTGACGGAAGACTATGCGGCTGAGCATGGGCTGACCGTTGACCGCGAAGGCTTTGACGCAGCGATGCAGGAGCAGCGCGACCGCGCGCGTGCAGCCCGTCAGGAGAGCGGAGGCATGAAGGTTCAGGGCGGCGTCTTGTCCGATTATACGGTTAAAAGTGAATTTGTTGGATATAATGACACCGTAACCGAGTCGAAAATTGTGGCGATCATTGTCGATGACGCCATGGTGGACATCGCCGGGGAAGGACAGAGCGCTCAGGTGGTGCTTGACGTCACTCCGTTCTATGCTGAGAGCGGGGGCCAGGTCAGCGACCAGGGTCTGCTGCGCGGCGGATCGGTGACGGCCAGAGTGGAGGGCCTCTTCAAGGCACCGCACGGACAGCATGTGCACCAGGTGACGGTGGAAGCCGGGGAGCTCAAGGTCGGCGAGACCGTCAAGGCGGAGGTCGATCATGACAAACGCAGAGACATCGAGAAGAACCATACGGCGACCCACCTCCTTCATAAAGCGCTGAAGGAAGTACTCGGCACCCACGTCAATCAGGCCGGATCGCTCGTTGAGCCGCAGCGCCTGCGCTTCGACTTCTCGCATTTCGGCAGCATTACGCCGGAAGAACTGGCGGATATCGAACGCCGCGTGAATGAACAAATTTGGAAGGGCACTAATGTAACAATTGAATATAAATCGCTGGATGAAGCCAAAGCGATGGGCGCCATGGCGCTGTTTGGCGAGAAGTACGGCAGCATCGTCCGCGTCGTGCAGGTCGGCGATTACAGCTTGGAGCTATGCGGCGGATGCCACGTGAACAACACGTCCGAGATCGGAATCTTCAAGCTGGTCAGCGAAAGCGGCATCGGTTCGGGGGTACGCCGGATCGAGGCGGTAACCGGCCGTATGGCATACGAATTCCTGGAAGGCCAGCTGTCGCTGCTGAAACAGTCCGCAGAGCTTCTTAAATCAAATCTGCACGACGTGCCGAGACGGATTGAAGCGCTGCACGGCCAGCTGAAAGAGCTGGGACGCGAGAACGAGTCGCTTCAGAGCAAGCTGAGCACGATCGAAGCCGGCCAGCTCACCGAACAGGTGAAGCAGGTAAACGGAAGAGAGCTGCTCGCTGTCCGCGTCAATGCGGGAAGCATGGACGGCCTGCGCTCGATTGCCGACGAACTGAAGGGCAAGCTCCCGAATGCCGTGCTGGTTCTCGGCGCAGCGATGGACGAGAAGGTGAACTTCGTCGTTTCCGTTCCACAGGAGCTCGTGAAGTCGGGGCTTCATGCAGGCAAGCTGGTGAAGGAAATTGCAGCAGTCTGCGGCGGCGGAGGCGGCGGACGTCCCGACATGGCCCAGGCCGGCGGCAAGGACGCCAGCAAGCTGGAAGACGCTTTGAAGCTGGCTGAGCAATTGGTTGGATCTGGAATTTAGGCATATCATCTTTGCCTTCTGCATCCAATACATTGTAAAGACTCCGGCGGCTACCCGGGACTTTGTAAAATTTTGTTTTTTATTTCCGTGGAATTTCCTTCGGCGCGGCCCGGTATGGTATGATAGAAAAAGTAGGAAACCTTAAAGATTCAATTCGTCAAAACATGCATGGACATGTTTTTGAAGAAGCGAGGTGTCACAAATGGATTCCATGGATAAGACAGTCAAGTTTAACGTGAAGGGTGATGAGAAGGAGGCCTCTGCGAAGGATATCCTTCTGACGGTATACGACGCGCTGGTGGAGAAGGATTATAACCCGATCAACCAGATCGTCGGCTACCTGATATCCGGAGACCCCGCTTATATACCGCGCCAGAACAACGCGAGAAGTCTGGTTCGAAAAAAAGAGCGTGATGAGTTGATTGAAGAGCTGGTCCGGTTCTATCTAGCCAATCACCGATAGGAGAGCTTTATGAGAATTATGGGACTCGATTACGGGGACCGCAAAATCGGGGTGGCCGTGAGCGATATGTTCGGCTGGACCGCCCAGGGGCTTGAAGTGGTCGAACGCCGCCGCGACGGGGCGGAAATGCAGCGAATTGCGGATCTGGTCCGCGAGCAGGAAGTGGAAGAAATCGTGGTTGGCCTCCCGAAGAACATGAACGGCAGCATTGGTCCGCGCGGCGAAATCTGCATTGCGTTTGCAGACCAGCTGAGAGACATGCTGAACTTGCCGGTTCATCTGTGGGATGAGCGGTTGACGACGGTATCCGCCGAAAGGACGCTGCTTGAAGCGGATGTCAGCCGGAAGAAACGCAGGCAAGTCGTGGATAAAATGGCTGCCAGCTTGATTTTGCAAAACTATTTGGACTCTAAGAGTAAAAGGTGAGGGTGATACAAATGGCTAATGACCGTAATCGTATGGAAGAAGAAGAACCGGAAATTATTTATATTCCCGATGACGAAGGCAATGAAGAGGAGTTTGAAGTCATCATGAAATTCGAAGTCGACGGCTCGGACTCCAAGTATATGATGGTTGTTCCGCTTGACTCCGAGGATGATGACTCCGACGAGGTCTATGCCTTCCGCTATGAGGAGGACGGAGACGATCTGAAGCTGTATATGATCGAGGACGACGAAGAGTGGGAAATCGTCGAGGAAACGTTCAATACGCTGGTTGCCGAACTTGATGGAGGGAATGAACATGAATGATTTCTCTGCAGATCAGGCCGTATGGACTTCCAAACTGAAGGAAGCCTTTGGTCCAACTGTGGAACTGGAAGATGAGAACGGAGCTACTTCCGTCTATGATCTTACAGCTGAGTTTGAAATCAACGGTCAGAGCTATGCTGTGCTCCAAAAGCCAGGAGATCAAAGCGGAGAATTCGATATCCTGAAAGTGGTCTCCTCGCCTGAAGGAACTCTTGGGCTTGTCACCATAGATGATGACGATGAATGGGAAAATATCAGCGAGCTGTACGACGAAATGACCTTTCCTGAGGACAGCGAAGATTAATCGGGCACAAGGTTTGATCAAGTACCAAAATTGATAACTCCGGAGTCCCCGCAAAGACAGCGGAATGCGTGAAACGGAGCATTGCGCTGCTTTGTGCGCTGCTTTGTGGGGATTTTTTTGGTTATGGAGGGTTGGATCGGTTTGAAAGCTGCCAAAAAGGCTCTGGTAGTGCTGGTGATCGTCTTGGTGATCATTGCTGGCGGGGCCTATTACGTCTGGAACGGCATGCAGCCGGTGAAGGCTTCGCAGAATGCCGTCAAGTTCACCATTGAGCAGGGAATGGGAACTTCGCAAATTGCCGGGGTTCTTAAGCAAAGTGGACTCATTAAAAACGATATGTTCTTTAAAATCTACTTGAAATGGAAAAACCAGGGCTCCCGTTTTCAGGCGGGAACCTATGAGGTGAAGCCGGGGGTAACCTACGACCAGCTGATTGCCAAGCTGAACAGCGGCGAAGTGGTGAAGGCGGAAATGATCCGCATTACGATTCCGGAAGGCTATACGCTGGAGCAGATCGCAAAGACGGTGGGAGAAGCAAGCCAGAGTGATCCGGCCGCGTTCGTAAAGCTGGCGGATACCGGCGGCCAGACGGACGTACCAGCCTTTAAGGAGATCCCCGCGGATACTTCGTTAAAGCATAAGGCGGAGGGGTACCTGTTCCCGGACACGTACGAATTTAAAAAAGGGACTGGGCAGGAAGAGATCCTGACCCGAATGCTGGAGCAAATGCAGAGCAAGCTCGATCAGATCCCTGATCTGGAGCAGAAGCTGAAGGCTCATGGCC
>NZ_PCZT01000012.1:19999-35648 GCF_002968895.1 Paenibacillus sp. AR247
ACAAGGAGATGAAGCTGGAAATCGACGCTACGGTGCAGTACGCTTTGAAGGAGCCGAAGGAACGGCTGCTGTATAAGGACCTGAAGGTGGACAGTCCATATAACACGTATTTGCATCCGGGGGCTCCCGCCAGGACCAATCTGCAGTCCGAGCATCGCTTCGATCGAAGCTGCATTATCGCCGGAAGCTTCCGATTATTTGTATTACGTGACCAAGAAGGACGGCTCGCATGAGCATTTATTTGCGAAGACGTACCAGGAGCATTTGAACAACATCAAGAAAAGCAACAGCAATGCGAAGCAGTAGCTGCGGGGCAAGTATCGCCCAGAATCCATTTGCCGCTGCGAGCACCAAAGCACCTCAGACTCTGCCGGAGACACACGCTTCCGCCGGGTCCGGGGTGCTTTTTAAGTACAATAGTTTCTCCTGGGAATCGTTCAAAATGTTAAAATTCGTTTGGGGAGAGGGTGGCATGAATATGACTAGACAAGTGATACCGTGGACTAGCGGCCGCTGGTCGACGGAACCGGCTGCTTGTGAAGAGAAGGACGGGGAGCTGATCGTTGAAGCGTGCCAGGGCAGTGATTATTGGCAAACGACCATGTACGGTTTTGAACGGGACAACGGCCACTCGCTTCTGCTGCCATGGGATGGGGAAGAAGCGGTAGAGGTAACCTTTCGTTTGACCGCCTTCGATCATTTGTATGACCAGGCAGGTCTGATGTTATGGAGCCATGGGCAGCAGTGGATCAAAGCCGGAATCGAGATGAATGACGGCGTCCCTCATCTCGGAGCGGTCGTGACCCACGGCTATTCGGATTGGTCGCTTGCGCCCGTTCCGGAGTGGATGGAGAAGATCGTGACGATCCGGGCGTCCCGTCTGAAAGATGCGGTTATTATCAGAGCACGAACGCAAGGGGAAGGCTGGAGAACCGTCCGCGTATGCCGGCTTACTCCGGATGAATGGCAAGCGGGACCGTATTTGTGCGCGCCGACAAGTGCTGGGCTCAAAGTGGCTTTTACCCGATGGGCAACGGCCCAGCCGGATGCGGATGTGCATGAACAGCCGCCGGAGTCGCAATGAAGGCCATGCCTGACGGCTGAGCTTGCTCCTGCTCCTTCACCGGAACAGTCGACTTCATCGGCGAAAAAGGCTGCAGACTCTTGTCCGAACCCGGACGGAGGCTGCAGCCTTTTGGTGGTTGAATTCAAATCGGTTGTTTCTTGGAGCCGGGCCGCATCAAACAGCCGCCAGCGTTATGCCTGCAAATCCAAAGGGACTGGAGTGAGCCGTTCGATGGACAGCATGTCCCGGATCGTTTCCATTTCAAGGTAGCTGGTGATGACATGGTCCGCATGGGACAAATCCTGCCGGCCGGATCCGGGGTTAAGGTATCCGATGCAGCGCATGCCTGCGCTCTTTGCGGCCTTGACCCCATTGCAAGAGTCCTCGATAACCAGGCATGATGAGGGCTCGGCTCCCAGCAGCTCGGCGGCCTGCAGAAAAATATCGGGTGCCGGTTTGCCGGACTTCACCTCTTCCCCGGAAAGCCGCACGCTGAAAAAGGCTCCAAGTCCGGTACGTTCCATGATGAGCCGGATCAGGGACGGAGGCGAGGAAGAAGCTACCGCAAGCGGCACCTGACGGCTGCGCAGCCAATCCAGCCATGGGGTTACGTGGGGAATCGGCTGCAGTTCGGGGTGTGCTGCCATGATGTCCAGCACGTTGTTCTGATGATAGGCGAGCACTTCTTCCAGCGGGAAGGAGAGCTTATGCTTCTCCAGCACCTGCCTCCACATGGACTCCAGCGTTACCCCCACGTAGCCGTGATGCTCCTCTTCCGTTACGGGAGCGCCGAAGTGGGCGAAAGAGCTGCGCTCAATCTCAAAATAGATCGGTTCGCTGTTTACGAGCACGCCGTCCATATCAAAAATAACGGCCTTTACCGGCGGGGCCTGCCATTCCTGCTTCTGCAATGTCATACGCTTAACGCTCCTTTGTCGTTATTTTTCGTGCCTAAACGGCTTCAGACCGATTGCAGAATGACCTTGATCGCCTGGGACGAAGGGCTCAGCGAACGCCCGTCCAGATCACAGCCCAGGGCTTGGAAGGCTTCCCGGTATTGGGCCAAGGGATAGGTGTGGGTTATGATTTTTTGCGCGGGAATAATTTGGCGCTCGATCATGTAATGGGCGGTGGAAAAGGTGCCCAGGGAATCGATCGAGCCGATGATTTTGAGGCTCCGGTCGACGACCTCTTTGGGATTAAAGGTGCTGACACCGTCTCTTAAGCCGACAAGCATGAGGTAACCGCCGTTTGCCAGGCTTGGAAGCACCTGCGTTCCGACCACGCCCGTCGTATCGACGATAAGATCCACCTGTCCGCCACCGGATGAAGCCTCCGCTACCGCCGTTTCGAACGAATCGTAAGTTCTCCAGCGTTCCGGGGCGATACTCCCGGCGATGGCGAGCCTTTCTTTGGAGATGTCCACAATGCTTCCCGTTACGCCTTTGGAAGCCAGGGCATAGCTGTACAGAATGCCGATGGGCCCGGCGCCGAGGACGACCGTGCGAAAATTCGGCAGGAGCCGGATTTGGTTGATTCCTGTCAGGATGCAGCTTAGCGGCTCCGTTAAAGTGGCCTCCTCGTAGCTGACATGATCTTTTAATGGATATAAAAAGCGGTCTTCGGTGACGTAATAATCGGTAAAGGTTCCGTTGGCGCTAACTCCGGTTTCCGTCACAGACTTATGGATGCAGTGATTTTGCCGGCCAGTTCGGCACATCTCACAGTGCCCGCAGTAATAAGTCGGGTCGATCACGACCCGGTCGCCTGGCTTCAGCGTGGTGACTCCCCTGCCGACGCTAACGACATCTCCTGCCGATTCGTGGCCCAGGATGACGGAAGATACCGCATGATATTTGCCGCTCACAATGCCCAGATCAGTCCCGCACACGCCGGTGGCGCGAATGCGGACGAGAACCTGATGCTCCTCTGTAATGGACGGCTCCGGCCGTTCCTCAAGCGTTACGTCCCATGCCGATTTGTATACCAATGCTTGCATCACGTATTACCTCCTTGGATATGGATATTTGACTTTTGCGAACATTAGCACCGTTAACCGACGCTGGCCAGAACCGTGTCCAGTCTTTCCACGATTGTTACGATCTCATCCGTCGTTACGGTCAGGGACGGTCTGACCTTCACCACGTTTCCGAATCCGTATCTGGACCCGCGGAGGATCAGATGCTGATCGGCAAAGGCGCGATCGATGACCGCGTTGGTCTTGGCGACATCCGGTGCCCCGTCCTCGTCCACGATCTCCAAACCCCACATCAGCCCGACTCCGCGTGCTTCGCCGATGCAGTCGTATTTAGTCTCAAGCTCATGCAGCAGGTCGCCGAGTATTTCGCCTTTCAGTTTGACTTCATCCAAAAATCCAGGCTCGGATACGACCTCCAGGGTGGACTTGGCCGCCGTAACGGATATCAGATTGCTGCCCGAGGTGAAGGAGTGCTCGTGCTTCTCCAGCACGTCCAGGCGGGATTGCATCAGCACGGCCGCCACCGGAACACCGATACCGCCCAGGCCTTTGGCAAGGGTGATCATATCCGGCTGAATGTCGAACCGTTCGCTGGCGAACATGTAACCGGTCCGCCCGATTCCGGTCTGAACCTCGTCAGCGATCAGAAGCAGCCCGTGTTCGTCGCAGAGCTTGCGCAGCAGCTTGAAATATCCTTCAGGTGGAACGATATTCCCTCCGTTGCCGAGGATCGGCTCGATGATGATGCAGGCGACTGATCCGGAGCTTGCGTATTCGAGGTGGTCATGGATCGATTCGATGCATTGAAAACCGCAGTTCGGGCGGGAGGCGTTAAAGGGACAGCGGTAGCAGTAAGGAGCGGGAACGTGTACGCTGTTCGCGGCATTCGAGTTGGGGAAGTGCTTGCGCCGGAATGCGTTGCCGGAGATGGCGGTGGCAAACTGGGTTTGGCCGTGATGGGACAGAAACAAGCTGATGATGTCGGTGGCCTGCGTATATTTTTGCGCGATCTTGGTCGCGCATTCGTTGGCCGTGGAGCCGGTAATATCCCGCATCCAGCCGGTATCGATCCCATTCGGAGCGTGCTCGGTCAATTGGTCCAGCACTTCGTTCACATACGGTTCGGTAAAAGTGGAGGACATGTGAGTCAGGCGTCCCACCTGCTCCTGAACCTTTTCCACAACATGCGGGTGGTTGTAGCCGAGCGAAAGATTGAACGTCCCGGACACGCCGTCCAAATACTCCGTGCCTGCATCATCGACCAACGTAATCCCTTTTCCAAACTTGAAACGGTTTGTGGTTAAGGTTTGCATCCGTCTTCCCTCCAAAGGTTTATATTCATTTCGGTAATACGTTGTTAGAAGAATGTCATATTTTTGTATCGACACCGAATTTCCCGAAAAGGGGGCCATCATCCCTCGTGGCCGTGCCCCAGAAGGCTTCCTCCCAGCTTATGTTTCCTGGACTGCTGCTGCTTAGTGAGGATCAGGGACGCCAGCAGGATCAAGCTGAATCCGGCAAGGATCCAGACGGCCATTCCGGCCGACCACTGATCCATCGACCAGCCGATCAGATACTGCAGCACCGCGCCGCCGATCCCGCCGGATGCGATCAGGATGCTGGTGGTTGTCTCCGTCATTCCCGGAATGAGCACGTTGGCATACACGAGAGCGATGGAAAACAGCCCGGACATCGAGACGCCGACTCCAAAGACGAGCAGGTAGGCTGTCCATTCGTTCGCCCATAAAGCGAACCCGATCGTAAAGGCGAGGGTAGCCGCCGTGCTCCAGACCAAAAACGGGATATACCTTACCGTTTCCGCGATTCTACCCACGAACAGCCGCCCGATGACCATAGCAATCCACAGGATGGTGACGCCAAGGGAAGCGAGTGAATCTTTAACGTGCACCTTCTCGATCAGAATGGAGGGCAGAAAATTCATCAGCCCCAGCTCAAGACCCATATATACAAAGAAAAAGACGATGAATATACCCAGCAGCCCGGCGTATCTACCCCGGTAGCGGCTTTTCTCCGGAGAACCTGCGGATACCGCCTTGTCCAGCCGTGCGGAGCTCTCTGCCGGCATGGCCAGCCACAGGATC
Source organism: Paenibacillus sp. AR247 (assembly GCF_002968895.1). Lineage (NCBI taxonomy): Bacteria > Bacillati > Bacillota > Bacilli > Caryophanales > Paenibacillaceae > Paenibacillus > Paenibacillus sp. AR247. Next base: position 25,146 of record NZ_PCZT01000012.1, read on the forward strand.
AGCAGCGTCAGCGAAACAAGGGCAACTGTAAAAAAGGTGAGGAACCAGGCGTCCATCGTAAGAAACAGGCTGACCGCCGCAGGAATAAGGAGCGCGCCCAGACCGAAGTAAACGTCAAGCTTGGTCATGGCGACCGCTTTCTGTTCTTCGGCAAATTCAATCGTAAACGCGCCGATCGAAGACTCAATGATGCCGGAACCGAAACCGACGAGCAGAGTCATTAGAATGATCCAGGTCCAGGACGGAAGGCTTCCCATGACAATGCAGGCTGCAGTGACGCAGGCCAAGGAAACAGCAAGCATCCGCTTTCGGCCGAGCTTGGCCGACATGAAAGGCGAAGCCGTAACTCCGGCGAGAAAACCGAGAAACTGCAGGAAGAGCAGCGTTCCGCCATCACCGTAATCCTTATGGTAATGGGCCAGGAGGACGGGAAGCATGGCGCCGAGCACCACACTGGTGATTCCGATCAGCAGGTAAAATCCGCAGCTTAAGGCAAACAACCTCCGCAAGAATTCACACTCCTTTGTCGATATTTTGGGAGATCTCCAAATCTATCAGCTGATGTAATACAATTTATACCATATTAGCCATAAAATAAATATGTTATTTTGTAAAATAATATTTTAAATGTAAAAAATATGTAATTAGAAGGAGAACGCACCATCCGCATGGTTCCTTTCTCATACGAAAGAGAAAGAAGAGGCTTGACTGTTTTCGTCGAATAATAAGGTCTTCCGCCTCTGGCAGCCTCTGTTTCACCATCTTTAATGGGCATTCCAATGCATAGTTCAATAGAATTATGAGGCTTAGGAAAAAAGTTATAAAAAAATTGCCAAAAAAGCAAAGGTTCGAGATGGAAAATGTCGAAGAATAAAGTAGGCATTCGTTTTTTAAACTTACATACGACGTAATGCAAGAAATTGAAACGGCGGTGAGTGAGAGTGGGATGGATTCGAAAGAAAGATATGGGGGAAGAAAAACAGAAACAGAATAGCTCCAGCTCAAAGGAGCGAAGCGGCAGCAAGCGGAATGCTTCAGCAGCATCAGGAGGGCCGGGAGATCCGAAAAAGCCGTCACGGTTCGGCAGCCTGCCGGGCATCAGCGGGGCACAGCTGCAAAATTTAAACCCGTTCAAGTCGGTGGGCGTGAAGCTGTTCCTGATTTTTTTCGTGGCGATAGCGGCGATCGTGCTGACCCTGGGTCTAACATCCTATAGCAAAGCCAAAAGCACCATCAAGAACAATACGGCGCTGGCGAATAGCCAGACGATCCAGCAAACTCAGGAAAAATTGGATATCATTCTGAAGCAATATGAAGATATGGCGATGCAGATGTTTTTTGATCCGGAAATGCAGAGCGTCATCGACGAGCTGGCACGGAACCGGCAGGATGAATACCAGAATTTCGTGCTTACGGATCAGATCAACAAAAAATTGTCAAACCAGCTGAACAGCAACTCTTCGATCAAAGCGATTTATCTGGTTCCGCCCGAAGAGTCGCAGCGCATCATCTCTTCCGGTTCAGGCGGCCTGGACATCAATACGATCCGCGAAGCCGACTGGTTAAAAAATGCGAAGAAACAAATCAGACATCATGGGTTCCTTCTTCAAAGGGTAAGGATGGAAGCGTTTCCTTCGAGCTGGTCCGCTCCCTGCAGAGCTTGTCCCGCGGCGGAGCCTACGTCATTGTCGTGGAGCTTAAGACTGACGTCATCGAAAACCAGCTCAACGGAATCAGCTTGGGTGACGGCAGCAAGCTTCAGGTTGGCGACGCTAACGGTCAAGTCGTTGCCTCTACCGTGAACAGTGAAGCAGGAACCAAAGCCACACTTTCGTTCATGCAGGGCCAGACAGAACCGGCCAAGACCCTGGAAACGCGGGATAACGAAGGGAATGAAATCCTTGCCGTATACAACACGCTCGAGACGACAGGTTGGAAGCTGGTAGGAACCGTTCCGGTCGAAATGCTGGTCAAGGACGCCAAGGGAATTCTAGTTTTGACTATGGGAATGGCCGTTGGCGCGATCGTGGTCGCCATCCTGATCGGGTTCTGGATGGCCCGGATGATCGCAACCCCGCTCAGCAAGCTGAAAGATCTGATGCTGGAGGGGGCCAAGGGCAACCTGAACGTGCGGACACAGCATAAGTCTAAGGATGAAATCGGTCAGCTGGGACAGGCTTTCAATCTGATGGTGGACCAAATTACGAAGCTTGTTCAGCAGACGAATACGACGGCCCAGCTCGTGCTTGAAACGGCGGGCGAGCTGACGGATGCTTCCAAGAAGACGGCGATCTCGGCCAAAGAAATTGCCATTGCGACCGAGGAAATCGCCAACGGGGCAAGCAGTCTGGCTACCGAGGCGGAGCGCGGAAACGAGATGACCGAGCATATGGCCAAGCAGATGGGATTGGTGATCACGGCCAATGAGGAAATGGGCAGCGCCGCGCGGCATGTTGAACAATCCAGCCAGTACGGAACCAAACAGCTGAACGAGCTGCTGGACAAAACGCATCAAACCGAAGAAATGACGCGTGAGCTGATGCACAAGGTGGATGCCTTGAAGCAGACGGCAAGCTCTGTCAACAAAGTGCTGGTCGTGCTGCAAAATATTACGAAGCAGACGAATATTCTGTCCCTGAACGCCACGATCGAAGCGGCGCGGGCCGGGGCGGCCGGACGAGGCTTCATGGTCGTGGCGGACGAAATTCGCCAGCTTGCGGACCAGTCCAGACAATCGATTGACATGGTAGGGCAGATCACCGGTCAAATCATGTCCGAGATGAATGAAACGGTCGAAGCGCTGTCGGACGCTTATCCGCTGTTCCAGCACCAAATGAATGCGGTGAAGGAAACGAACGAAATTTTCGTATCGGTTCAGGAACAGATGGGCGATTTCACGCAGCGGCTGCAATCCGTAACCGAATCGATATCAGCGCTGCATGATTCGCACAGCGTTCTTTCGGAAGGCATGAGCAACGTCAGCGCGGTCGCAGAGGAATCCTCGGCGACCTCCGAGGAAGTCGCCTCGCTCAGCAATGAGCAGCAAAGCGTGGGCGATCATCTCGTTGAGCTCTCCGCCAAGCTGGAAAATGTATCGATTCAGCTGAAGGAATCGCTGTCCCGGTTTACGCTGAACTAAAGGAAGCATAAGGAAGCATGTTCAAAACTTAGCTTTATTCGCATGCAGTAACGTTGGCAGTGTAGTGCCAACCCAATAAACAGTTTTCACAGTGAGCCAACGCGTCTCCGTCGGGGATGCGTTGGCTTTTTGGTTCTCTGAGAACGGATCAGCCTGAGCTGGCCGGGTTGGACATGCCTGCTGAAGGATATACTGAGTGGAAAAGGCATAAAGAGGGGTTCTTCTTGAGCGTAAAACATAAACGGCGCATTTTCTATGTGCTGGTCATCCTTTCGTTTATGATGACGGTACTCATATTGAGGTTAGCCTACATACAGCTCGTTATGAGGGTGTCGGAGCTGCCCGGAAGCCGGTTTACGATGCAGGAAATGTCGGTGCTGCAGCGGGAGCGCGGCGTCGTTTTGGACTCCGGGCGGGGCAAGTTTTACGACAGAAACGGCGAGCCCTTAACAGGGAAGACGGTTTCCGCCGCCGTGCTGTTCCCGGTTTCCGGTTCCATCCGGCAAGAGGCGAAGGACAAGCTGAATGCGGTCACCCGGGTTCTGAAGACGGATCAGGCCGCCTTCCTGAAGGTATGGGACCACTTGAGCGTCCCTCTCGTGTGGCCGGACTCCCGCAAGAGCGTTCCGCTGGCGTTGAAGGACAGCGAGGCAAAACAGGTAAGGACGGCCGGAATCAGCGGCATCGAAGTGCTGCCGTATACCAAGCGGTATGAGGATGCTTCCAGCGGGATGCAGTGGCTCGGCTATTTAACGGAGCAGCCCGGGCAGAAGCATCTGATCCACACGGGGTATGCCTTTCAGGAGGGGGCGGCCGGGCTGGAAAAGACGCTGGAGCCGCTCCTGCGCGGGATGGGTCCGACGACCGCCTATTATACCGTCGATGGAAGCGATCAGCCCATTCCGGGTACGGGCATCCGGATTAAAGGACCAGGTAACGCCTATTATCCGCTCAAATTCCGCACCACGGTGGACCTGGAGCTGCAGCGGCAGATCGAGCAGCTGGCCAAGGAATCGGGGATGAAGGAGGGCGCCGTTGTCCTCCTTGATGCGCAAACCGCCGATGTGGTGGCCATGGTATCGCTGCCGTTCTACAATCCCTTGGACGTCAACCCGCAGCAAAGGGCATGGAATAACCGCGCTTTGCAGGCCGCCGTGCCTGGTTCCATATTCAAAACGGTCATCGCGGCAGCGGCGCTGGAGGCAGGCGTCACTTCTCCGGATGAAACCTTTACGTGCACCGGCGCATACGGTAAATATGGACTTTCCTGCCCCAAAGAGCATGGCGTGATTACGCTCGCGGAGGCTTATGCCGAATCGTGCAATGCCGTGTTTGCGGAACTGGCGGAGCGGCTGTCAGCGGGCGAAATCGAAGCGGCCGCCCATAAGCTGGGCCTGGCCAGAACGGTGGGTTGGGAGGAAAAGGACATCCTTGGCCTGCCCCTTCTGCGCCCGTTCGATCATGAGGACAGCGGAAAAATCTTTGCCGATCCGGATAAGGCCGATCGGGACGGAGGGATCCGCGCACAGACCGGCATCGGTCAGCGCGATGTACAGGTGACCCCGCTGCAGGCCGCCAACATGATCGTGACGCTTCTTCAGCAGGGACAAGTCCATGCGCCACGAATTCTGGAGAGCGTTTCGTATGCCAACGGCCAGCTGATGAAAGAGCTAAAGCCCCATTTGGCCCCGTCGTCCCTTGGTACCGTCCAGCCGGCAACTGCGGATTTGATTACCGGCTGGATGGAAAAGGTGGTCACCGAAGGAACGGGTCAGTCGATCCGCGGCGCGGCATGGCCGCTAGCCGGCAAATCGGGAACGGCCCAGGTGACCATAAACGGACAGCCGCGTAATCATCAGTGGTTCATCGGGTACGGACCCGTGAACCAACCGAAATACGCGGCTGCGGTACTGTATCAAAATATGTCGCCGTCCTCCCGGAACCAGGCGACGGTGCTGTTCGGACGCATTATGAACCTGCTTGCGGCTCATCCGGCGGCGTAGCATCCGGCGTGCGGGTGGTCATATCAAACGGCGACACGTCGAACTCTTCCTTCGGAAGGCGGATCCAGCTCTGCAAATATCCCTGCTGGAGCAGTTCCTTGATCAGGATCAGCAGCACGGGAGAGAGGATCAGTCCGGCGATGCCAAAGATCGACAGGGAGATGATCATGAACGAGAGCATCAGGAATGCCGACGACACGCCGATCGAATTGCCCGTAATTCGCGGTTCGAGCAGCTGGCGGGTGAGAAGCACAACGACGAGCAGGACGGAAAGGCCGATCGCCAGACTGAGATTGCCGACAATAAACAAATAAATGATCCATGGGATCAGGATAACCGGAACCCCGACGAGCGGCAGAATATCAAATACGGCACAAACCAAGGCTAGTGCAAGCTCGTTGCCTGTGCGCAGAATCAACAGCCCGGCATATACGAGCACTAGGGTGATGAGCACCATGATCAGCTGGGCCTTGATGTAGGAGCCGATGGCTTTCAGGACATATGTCTTCAGAAATGTATAGGCGTTCTTCAGCGTCTTCGGCGATTTGTCCCGCATCACTTTTCTCCAGCTGCCAATTTCGGTGCTGAGGAAAAACGCCAGGATGATGGCGATGCCGAAGTTGCCCATAAAGGACGAGAACGAACTGAACAGTCCGACCATATATTTAAAGAAAGCGGTGGCCCACCCGCTGGCATAATCCGTTAACGTCGTAAAATACTCGTTCATTTTTGCGGTGACATTTGGCGGCAGGGCTGCGATTTTTTCCTGAAGAAATTGCGTCAGCTTGGTAAATTCCGTTTGAATCATATGCGTGTATTTGGGCAAATTATCTTGGACCTGGGCGAACTGGGAAACAACGATCAGTCCGACCCCGAACAGGATCCCCAGGATTACCAAAATAAACACGAGTACGGAAATGGCGGAAGCGAACGGTTTGGGCATGCCCCTCTTGTGCAAAAACTTGGCCAGCGGTTCGATCATAAAGAAGACGACGAACGATAAAAATACGGGCGCGGCGATTTGGTACAGCTTGCTGAATATGTACATGACGAGGAAAACGGTAAGTACGATGAACCCGATATCCACAAAGGTTCGCCAGTATTTTTTGTACAGTGGAAGCATCGCGGGCGGATCTCTCCTTTTCACAACAGATTATTTTTCATTGTACACGATTTATAAAAAAACGCCTATTTCTTCAGTCACTGTGATAAAATAAGAGGTAGCGATTTTTATAGGGTGCCTATGAAAATCAAAGTTATCAAATAACACATGCCTTTCGGCAAGTCAAAGTCAATACAGAGAAAAGTGGGGATATGACATGCAGACTTTGCTGCTTTGGTTATTTTACATCTCATCGTTTTACGCGTTTATTCCCGGCTTGATCACCCGAATATTCGGTTTCCGCGTATTTCGCAGAGGGATCACGGAGCATGAATACGCGCTGACCTTCGATGACGGTCCCGATTCGGTGTACACTCCGAAATTGCTGGACCTGCTGAAAAGATACAACGCCAAGGCCACCTTTTTCGTCGTCGGCTCGCACGCGGAGCAGCATCCCGAAATCGTCAAGCGGATCTATGACGAAGGCCATCTGATCGGCATTCATAATTATGTCCATAAATCGAACTGGCTGATGCGGCCGGGAACGGTCAAGAAACAGATTATGAAGACCGACAAGGTTATTCATACGATTACCGGCGAGCGCAGTTCTTATTACCGTCCGCCGTGGGGAATCGTGAATTTGTTTGATTTTGCCAAGCGGAGCCAGTTCAAGATCGTCCTGTGGTCGTCCATGTTCGGCGACTGGCGGGAACGTATCGGCGCGGACCGGCTGACCGAGCGGATGCTGAACAAGCTTCAGCCCGGAGAAGTGATGCTGCTGCATGATTGCGGCCTCACGGCCGGAGCTAACCCGGACGCGCCACAGCAGATGCTGATCGCTTTGGAGCGGGTGCTGGAGGAAGCGGAGCGCCGCGGAATGAGAGCCATCCGGATCGACGAGATGATCGAAGCGAAGGAGAAAGCGCCCGAGCGAAAGCTGCCGCGGCTGAAACGGGCTTCGGTCAAAGTTTGGCTGCTGTGGGAAACGCTGTTTCATGCGATGTTCCGGTTGAAATCGATCCGGCCTTATGATCCTTTCCTCCATTACCGACTGCGCACCTATAAGGGACAAACGGTGGAGATGAATGACGGCGCAACGCTGTCCAAGGGAGATAAAGTGATCGAGCTGCACTTCGATAACGAGAAGCTGTTTCGGCTCGGTGTCCGGTCCAGATCGATGGTGCACCTGGCCATCCAGATGATCCGCGGCACCGAAGATCAGTTCCCGGAACTGGCCCGGATTATCATCAACGACCCTGAACTGCAGCAGGCGAAGGCCATATACGGAGTCACGATGATTAACCGGGGGCCAAAGAACTTCGGCTTCAAAATCGTCGACTTAAAAGACGGGCTGTTCGCCAAGTCGTCGAAGCTGTACCTGAGATTCCTGCTGCTGATCATTAATCCGTCCGGACAGGAACGGCTGAAGGACCATTCGGAACAGATGGTTCCGAAAATGCTGGTCATGCCCGTCGCTCAGCTGGTCGAGCGGTTTTCCGAGAGCGGATCTCACCGCCGGCAGCAAGTGAAGGAGCCATCCGATCCGCAAGAGGAGAAGAAGGACGAGATGCTTGACCTGAATCTGGTTGCTTCGTCGCAGGGCATCGGCAGCACGCCGCCTGCTGTGTAAATCAAACAGCAATTATACGAAATATTAATGATCGGGGCTGTCCCGGCTGTGGTTAAAGACCGCAGCTGGAGACAGCCCTTTTGTTGTTGAACCGGAAACCGAATGAGGCAGCCTTACTATTTAAAGCTTTATGCTTTATATAAAAAAGGTGCTTCATAAGTCGGAGCGACTTATGAAGCACCTCGGATGCATCTCACTTCGATGCAGAGTGGATTAGATTTTCATGACGCCGCCTTGGCTGGCGTTGGTGACGAGCTTGGAGTAACGGGCGAGATAGCCTGTTTTCACCTTCGGCTCGAAGCCTTTCCAATGGGTGCGGCGCTCGGCCAGCACTTCGTCGCTGACAAGAAGCTCGATTTTACGGTTGTTCAGGTCGAGCTCGATAATGTCTCCGTCTTCAACGAAGGCGATCGGACCGCCCTCAGCTGCTTCCGGAGAGATGTGGCCGATACTGATTCCGCGGGATGCGCCGGAGAAACGTCCGTCCGTGATCAGGCCAACTTTGGCTCCAAGGCCCATGCCGACGATTTGGGACGTAGGCGCCAGCATTTCCGGCATGCCTGGGCCGCCTTTAGGTCCTTCGTAACGAATAACGACGACGTGGCCTTCTTTAACCTTACCGTTCGCGATGCCTTCCAGCGCCTCCTCTTGGGAGTCGAAGCAAATGGCAGGACCTTTATGATAGCCGCCGACGGATGGATCCACGGCGCCGACTTTGATGATGGATCCTTCCGGAGCCAGGTTGCCGTAGAGCACCGCCAGGCCTCCACGCTCGGAGTATGGCTGGTCGATCGGATGGATGACGTTCTTGTCCTGGATTTCGCAGCCGGCCACGTTCTCGGCCAGCGTCTTGCCGGTAACCGTCATGCAGTCGCCGTACAATGCGCCTGGCTTCTTGAGCAGTTCGTTCAGCACGGCGCTTACGCCGCCTGCGGTATGAACGTCTTCGATGAAGTAATCCGAAGCGGGTGCGAGCTTGGAGATATGCGGCACGCGGTTGGCGACTTCATTGATCCGCTCCAGCGGATAGTCGATGCCGGCTTCCTGAGCGAGGGCCAGGGTGTGAAGCACGGTGTTCGTGGAGCCGCCCATGGCCATGTCGAGTGCAAAGGCGTTGTCGATGGACTCCTTGGTCACGATGTCACGCGGCTTCAAGTCCATCTTCACGAGTTCCATCAGCTGGCGTGCGGATTGCTTGACGAACTCTCTGCGTTCTTCGGCTACCGCCAGAATCGTTCCGTTGCCCGGCATTGCCAGTCCAAGGGCTTCCGCCAGACAGTTCATGGAGTTCGCGGTGAACATGCCCGAACAGGAACCGCAGGTAGGACAGCCGTATTGTTCGAGTTCCAACAGATCGTCGTCGCTGATTTTGCCGACTTGGTGGGCACCGACGCCTTCGAATACGGATGTCAGGGACAGGCGGCGTCCTTTGCTGTCGACGCCGGCCTTCATCGGACCGCCGCTGACGAAGATCGTAGGGATGTTGACGCGCAGCGCGCCCATCAGCATGCCCGGTGTAATTTTGTCACAGTTCGGAATGCAGACCATGCCGTCGAACCAGTGGGCGGAGACGACGGTTTCGAGCGAGTCGGCGATGATTTCGCGGCTCGGCAGAGAGTAACGCATGCCGATGTGCCCCATGGCGATGCCGTCATCAACGCCGATCGTGTTGAATTCAAACGGAACGCCTCCGGCTTCGCGGATGGCCTCCTTGACCAATTTGCCGAATTCCTGAAGGTGGACGTGACCGGGAACGATATCGATGTATGAGTTGCACACGGCGATAAACGGCTTGCCGAAATCCTCCTCTTTCACGCCCGCCGCGCGGAGCAAGCTGCGGTGAGGCGCGCGGTCAAAGCCTTTCTTAATCATGTCAGAGCGCATTTTATTAGCTGCCATGATGTCTTTTTCCCCCTAACTGTAAGTATCGCGCTTTAGCGCGGTTAACTATGAAAGTGCCCGTATAAAACGAAACGGTTTTAAATGAGTCTATCACAAAATGAAAGCTTTTTCTAGCAATGGTTCGAAAGATTCGGGGAACTTTAGGCCCAGGCAGGCGAACAGGAAAAGGCACCTTCCATTCGCTGGGAATGAAGGTGCCTTTTGGCTTATGTCAATCAATCACTTGTTGTTGGCTTATGGTCAGGCAGGGATTAGTTTTTGCCGCCCTTGCGGCCGATTTCTTTGTAGAACTCCTTATCGTGAGACTCGGAAGTGGCTTCGCCGCCTTTTTGGCCGATCTCCTGATAGAATTCACGGTCATGGTTTTTGGAAGTGGCTTCGCCGCCTTTGCGGCCGATTTCCTGATAAAATTCCTTGTCATGATTTTTGGCCGTTGCTTCCCCGCCCATACGACCTGCTTCTTCTCTGCTCATTTTACCGTTATTATCGTTGTTACGTGCCATTTCAAATCACTCCTTGGAAAGTATTTTTTGATTGATATAGATTGAACTAAAGTGTACCTCCGGACCCGAAGTCCGTACCCGCCTTCCGGAGAATGCGCGGATGACGTTAGCCTTAGTTCACTCTATATTAGTTGCGCGCATCCTTTACTTACCACGGCTTTTTTGGAGTGAAACAATTAAATTATGAAATCATTGGTAAATAACTTGCTTGGATACAGCCCCGT
>NZ_PCZT01000012.1:35748-46303 GCF_002968895.1 Paenibacillus sp. AR247
GCGGCCTGGAGTATGCTTCCACCTTACATAAATCATTTGGCGGAGCGGAGAGCAATGTGGCCATCGGCGTCGCCCGTCTGGGTCATACCTCAGGCTGGTTCGGGGCGCTGGGAAAGGATCCTCTCGGGGACATGATTTACAAGTCGATCCGCGGCGAAGGCGTAGACGTGTCGCAGACGGTGCGCGGCGTTGACGCGCCGACAGGCATGATGATCCGGGAAAATACGGCGGGCCGCACGTCGGTGTACTATTACCGGAAAGGCTCGGCGGCAAGCCGGATGCAGCCGGATCAGCTGAATGCTTCTTATATTGCCGGAGCTAAAATTTTACACGTGACCGGCATCACGGCGGCGATCAGCCCGTCCGGGCTTGCCTGTGTCGAAGCGGCTATAGATATTGCCACGGCAGCCGGCGTCAAAATCAGCTTTGACCCCAATCTCCGCCTGAAGCTGTGGAGCCTGGAAGAGGCGCGGGGCGTGCTGCTGCGTCTGGCCGAAAAGGCGGATTACTTTTTACCGGGCCTCGACGAGCTGAAGCTGCTGTACGATACGGATGATGACGCGGCGATTTTTGCAAGCCTTTCCAAACTGAAAGCCGTATCGATCGTCAAAGGCGGTCCTGACCTGACTTATGTGCTGGATCAGGGGAACGTAACGGAGGTTCCGTACTTCAAAGCCGACAACGTACTGGATACCGTCGGAGCGGGTGACGGCTTCTGTGCCGGCTTTATCGCCGGGCTATTGAAGGGCGAAAGCGCCGTGGAAGCGACCCGTCTGGGGAATCTAACCGGATCCATGGTTATTCAGGCCGTGGGTGATTGGGAAGCGCTTCCGACTTGGGAGCAGGTCGAGGCGAAGCTCGGCAACAAGGCGCATATTGAGAGATAAGGCGAAAGAGTGCAGGGGTACTCTGGAAATAGACATCTTTCAGGCTTTTCCATATAATGAACAAAAGGAGCGGTCATTGTGAAAAAAATCCAGCTTTTGCAAAAAATTATCGATAACGGCGTCGTTGCCGTTCTGCGCGGAGATTCGGCTGATCAGGTGTTTGACATGGCGGAGGCGGCAATTGCCGGCGGGATCAAGGTCATCGAGGTTACGCTGACCGTGCCGGGAGCGCTGCATGCGATCGAGAAGCTCAGCCGGATGTACAGCTGGGAGACGAGCGACCCGGACAAATTCGCCATCATCGGAGCGGGAACGGTGCTGGAGCCTCAGACGGCGCGCGCTTCCATCATGGCTGGAGCCCAGTTTGTCGTCGGTCCTTCGCTGAATCCCGACACGGTTAAGCTGTGCAATTTGTACCGGGTGCCGATTCTGCCTGGCGTCATGACGATCGCCGAAGTGCAGCAGGCACTCGAGCTCGGGGTCGACATCGTGAAGCTGTTCCCTGGCAGCCTGTACGATCCGTCTATCATCAAGACGATGAAGGGACCTCTGCCTCAAGCAGACTTTATGCCGACAGGCGGCGTATCGCTGTCCAATCTCGGCGACTGGATCAAAGGCGGAGCGGTGGCCGTCGGCATCGGCTCGGACCTGACCAACAAGGCTGTGAAGACCGGGGATTTAAGCCATGTCCGCACGAAAGCGGAGCAGTACATGGAGGCTTACCGCAAGGCGAAGTCGGAGCTGTAAGCCGGCCGGAATGTTGTGAGCGGAATCATTGTGTCATAAGTAAAACCCAAGCATTATGAATCAAACCCGATCGTAACGGGTACTACACCATACAGCCTGCCGTCCCGCATGTGGAGGCGGGCTGGTCCCTTATTCCATATGAAGCGAGAAGCCGCGGATCGGATCAAAAGGACCAACACTTGTGGAGGTGCACCATATCGTGCAGAACATAGATACGCTTGCCTCTTGGATTGAACAAAGCGGCAATATCGTTTTTTTCGGTGGAGCGGGAACGTCGACGGAAAGCGGCATTCCCGACTTCCGTTCCGCCGCCGGGCTGTATCAGACTGAACAGCATCTGCCATACCCGCCGGAGCAAATGCTGAGCCGGTCCTTTTTTATGAAGCTTCCCGAGGTGTTCTTTGATTTTTACCGCAGCAAAATGCTGCATCCCGATGCGGCCCCGAACGGCTGCCACCGGATGCTGGCCAAGCTGGAGCAAGCCGGCAAGCTGAAGGCTGTCGTGACCCAGAACATCGACGGATTGCATCAGAAGGCGGGAAGTAAAGAGGTACTTGAGCTGCACGGTTCGGTTCACCGCAACTACTGCATGGGCTGCGGGGCGTTTTACGACCTGGAGCACATCATGGCGACGAACAAGCTCGTTCCGCGCTGCCCAAGCTGCAGCGGGATCATCAAGCCCGACGTCGTCCTGTACGAGGAGCCGCTGGACCAGCAGGTGCTCTTTGGTGCGGTGGAGGCGATCTCCCAGGCGGATCTGCTCATCATCGGCGGCACCTCTCTGACGGTTCAGCCGGCAGCGGACCTGGTCTCCTATTTTCAAGGAAGCCGCACCGTCCTCCTGAATATGGACCCCACTCCATATGACCGCAAAGCGGATCTGCTGATCGCTGATAAAATCGGCGAAGTGATGGAGCAGGTGGAGCGGAAACTGGGTATTTAATGGGTGGCAGATGTTCATAGCGCGGTAAGCGTGGTAACAGCTTAGTCCATCCCTTTTTAACAGGAAGGATATCAGCCGGGACCTCCAGCCCGTGTAATCGGTTTCTTGTCAAATGCCTTGCCGAGGATTTATGATGGTTCTAGTAGTCTATTAACCGTGAGAGAGAAGGGCGGATATCAATGGCATATACACCAAGCGAATCACGTTATGAAGAGATGACTTATAACCGCTGTGGCCGTTCGGGACTGAAGCTCCCGGCCATATCGCTGGGGCTCTGGCATAATTTTGGCGGAATCAATACGTACGAAAATGCGCGGAATATGATCACCCGCTCGTTTGATTTAGGAATTACCCACTTCGATCTGGCGAACAACTACGGTCCTCCACCAGGCTCGGCGGAAGAAACGTTTGGCCGGATTCTTACCCAAGACCTGAAGAGCCACCGGGATGAATTGATTATCTCGTCCAAAGCCGGGTATTACATGTGGCCCGGTCCTTACGGGGAGTGGGGATCACGCAAGTATCTCGTCTCCAGCCTGGATCAAAGCTTAAAGCGGATGGGTCTCGATTATGTCGACATTTTTTATTCGCACCGCTTTGACCCGGATACTCCACTGGAAGAAACGATGATGGCGCTTGACCATATTGTGCGCTCCGGTAAAGCGCTGTACGTTGGCATTTCGAATTATTCGGCCGAGCAGACGGCGGAAGCGGCCGCGATCCTGAAGCAGCTGGGAACGCCGCTCTTGATCCACCAGCCAAGCTATTCCATGCTGAACCGTTGGATCGAGAACGGCCTGCAGGACGTGCTGGATGAGCAGGGGATCGGCACGATTGCCTTTACCCCGCTGGCTCAAGGGCTGCTGACGAACAAATACCTGAACGGCATTCCGGAAGATTCGCGTGCCGCGAGCCCGTCGGTCTTCCTGAACGAGAGCAACATTACGCCGGATGTGCTTCGCAAAATTCGGGCGCTGAACCAGCTTGCCGCCGCCCGCGGCCAAAGCCTGGCCCAACTGGCGCTGGCCTGGGTGCTGCGCGGAGGGCGCGTGACTTCAGCACTGATCGGAGCCAGCCGCGTTAGCCAGATCGAAGACAACGTGGCTGCACTGAAGAATCAGGAATTCAGCAAGGAAGAGCTGGACCGGATCGAAGCGATTTTAAAAACGGAAAGCGAATCCTGATCCAGTGGATATCCTGCGGATCGATGAGAGGCATATTCCAGTGAAGGAAACTTAAGTCCATATTAGCGACCATCCTGCGTTTGACCTTGCGCGTATACCAGTTGTATGACCGGCTTGGATTAATTTTACGCACATCTTACGCGTTACGCGGAATAACTCACTTGTCTGGCTCTTAATCGGAATAACCCGCTTATCATGGGCCTAACTCACAATAACCCGCTTGTCTGCCAGAGGGCAGGGCATGCGGGTTATTGTGTGCCTGGCGCTTAGGATCCGCGCTGCGAGTCCGGCCGGGCGGAAGCGACAAGGTCCGGAGCCGTTACGACGGCGCGGTACGCCGTCGGGGACTGCCCGCACAGCCGCTTGAATTGGCGGGAAAAATACAGGGCGTCCGTCAGCCCGACGGAGGCGGCCACCTGCTCGATCGACAGCTCCGGCCGTTCGCGCAGCAGCTGGCGCGACTTATCGATGCGGAGCTTAAGCAAATAGGTCACCGGCGAGCAGCCGGTTTCTTTCTTGAAAATCCGCGACAGATAGGCCCGGTTATAACCGAGGCTGTCGCACATTTGCTCAATGGAGACCGGATGGGCGTACTGTGCCGACATATAGTGGATCATCTGCTTGACGGTCCGCTGCACCTGCGATTCCGTTCCCGTCAGCCGGGAATGGCTGGACAGGATATTCTGCGCTTCCGAGAAGATCAGGTACAGATAGCCGAGCGACGCCAGATCGGCGCTTTCCTGCTTCGTATAGAACGCTTCCTGCATCCGTTCAATGGAGCCGGGGATCATGGTGTCCCCGTCGGTAAAGAGCACCGGATGCAGCGGGTCGAAGCCGGCGTTCGCCAGGAGCCCCTGCGCCTCTCTGCCGGAGAAGGCGGTCCAGCGGTAGCGCCAAGGCTCGCCGGCGTCGGAGGCGTAGCTGACCAGCTGGCCGGGATGAATGAGAAAGCAGCTCCCTTGTCCGAGCTCATAGGTGCGCTGCTCGGTTCGAAACGTCCCTTTTCCCTCTTCTACATAATGAAGCAGATAGTAATCATAAATTTTTGGCCCGACGGCATGCACGGGCCTGGTCTGGCTCTCCCCCGCAAACAGCACGTGCAGCGGGCCGTCGTCATGATAGACGGGGTTTGAAGCAACGGAGTAGGTCTCCTGCGGAATCATGGATTCATCGATCCTTTCACAAACATCAAAATAAATGCGGTCCTTCTTACACCATTATATTCTCCAAGGTCACATAAATCCATATCCAGTCAACATAATTGCATTAACGCGGAACAGGAAGTCCTTTTATAATGAAAGAGCAGAACCATAAGGAAAGGATGGGTGCATATCCCTATGACATCGGAAACTTTATTACAGCAATTCATGACGAAATACGGTGACAGCAGCGAGGAAGTACGTGTGTTTCATGCTCCGGGCCGGGTTAACCTGATCGGGGAGCATATCGATTATAACGGAGGTTACGTCCTTCCCGCAGTCGCTGGAGTTCGGCACGACGCTGCTCATTCGGGAGCGCGGGGACGATGTGATTCAGCTGGCCTCCACAAATTTGCCTTATGAATACCAACTAGCCGTCAAGGAAATCGGCAGCCACAAAACGGGCGAATGGGTGGATTATGCCGTCGGCGTCATGGTCGAGAACGCGAATATCGGCTGTCCAGTTACGAAAGGCTATGACATCCTTTACCACGGCGATATTCCGAACGGCGCCGGATTATCTTCTTCCGCCTCGATCGAAGTGGTCACTTCGTATGCGCTGCAGACGATGGAGGGGTACAGTACGGATACGGTGCAGATTGCGCTCCTGTCGCAAAAGGCCGAGAACCAGTACGTCGGCGTCAACTGCGGCATCATGGACCAGTTCGCCGTCGCGAACGGGAAGAAGGACCACGCGATCCTGCTCATGTGCGACACGCTGGAATACAAGCATGTTCCGTTCCAGACCGGGGTCTACAAGCTGGTGATCAGCAATACGAACAAGCGCAGAGGCCTGGTGGATTCGGCTTACAACGAACGCCGCTCGCAGTGCGAAACGGCCCTGGCCCAGCTGCAAGTGAAGATGCCTTCGCTTCAGTATTTGGCCGGCCTGGCGCCCGATCAGTTCGAATCGCTGAAGGATGCTATCGCCGATGAGACAGTCGCAAGACGCGCCCGGCACGTGGTCGAAGAAAACCAGCGCGTGCTTGATTCAGTGGAAGCGTTGAAGCATAACGATTTGCATACCTTCGGACAGCTTATGAACGCTTCGCACGCATCGCTCCGTGACCTGTACGAGGTCAGCTGCGAAGAGCTGGACGTTATGGTCGAAGAAGCGCAGCGGATCGAAGGCACGCTGGGCTCGCGGATGACCGGAGCCGGCTTTGGAGGCTGCACGGTGTCGCTCGTGCATGAAGATGCGGTGGAACGGTTCATTCAGCAGGTCGGCGAAGCGTATCAGGCGAGAACGGGCCTCAAGGCCGATTTCTATGTGTGCAGCGCAGGCGACGGAGTCAAAGAACTGAAGGGGGATCACTAACATGGCTATTCTCGTAACGGGTGGAGCAGGATATATCGGGTCGCATACGGTAGCGGCTCTTCTGGAGCGCGGCGAGGAGGTTGTCGTGCTGGACAATTTGCAAACGGGGCACCGCGGGGCGCTGCTCGGCGGCAAGCTGTACGAAGGGGATTTGCGGGACAAGGAGCTGCTGGCGGAGCTGTTCGCCGAGAACGAGATCGATGCGGTGATCCATTTCGCGGCGAATTCTCTCGTTGGCGAAAGTATGCAGAAGCCGGTGAAGTACTATGATAACAACGTCTACGGCACGCTCTGCCTGCTGGAAGCGATGGACGTGGCGAACGTGCGCCGGATCGTCTTTTCCTCCACAGCGGCGACTTACGGTGAACCGGAACGCGTGCCGATTGTCGAGAGCGACCGTACGCAGCCGACGAACGTGTACGGGGAGGCTGAAGCAGCGCGAGAGCATTGCCGTCTTCGGCGACGACTATCCGACGGCAGACGGATCCTGCGTCAGAGACTACATCCACGTGAGCGACCTGGCGGACGCGCACTTGCGGGCGGTCGATTATTTGCGCAAGGGCGAGGCCAGCAACGTGTTTAACCTGGGGATCGGGGAAGGCTTCTCCGTGAAGGAAGTGATCGAGACGGCGAAGAAGGTCACCGGGCTGGACATTCCGGTCGTCGTGCAGGCCCGCCGTGCCGGCGATCCCGCTGTGCTCGTTGCATCTTCTGAAAAAGCCCGCACCGTGCTCGGATGGAACCCTTCGCGCACCAAGCTGGAGGACATTATCGAGAGCGCCTGGAGCTGGCATCAAAGCCATCCTGACGGATATGGCAAAGAATAAGGGGGAAGCGCATTGAATTCACAAACCGACACCACGAATCCCTTGAAAGAGCAAGCCTTGCAGGCGATCGACCGCCTCGTGCGTTTCGCCCTGGATCACCGGCTCATTCAGGCTGAAGACGCCGACTACAGCCGCAACCTGCTGCTGGATCTGTTCGGCGCAAGCGAGCCTTCGCAGAGCGAAGCTGAGCCGGAGGCCGCGGACAGCCCGCAGCCGATGATCGACACGCTGCTGGATTACGCGTTTGAGATCGGACTGATGCCCGAGAACACCGACACCTACCGCGACTTGCTTGATGCCAAAATAATGGGCCTGCTCATGGCGCGGCCTTCGGAAGTGATTGCGGAGTTTGAGCACACGGCACGGGGGCAGGGAATCGAAGCGGCGACCGACCGATTTTACCGGCTGTCGATCGATTCGAACTACATCCGGATGGACCGGGTCAGCAAAAACGTATACTGGACGTACCCGTCGGAATACGGCGACATCGAAATGACCATCAACTTGTCCAAGCCGGAGAAAAGTCCGAAGGAAATCGCCATGGCCAAGCTGCTGCCGCCGCCGGTCTACCCCAAATGCCAGCTGTGCCGTGAGAACGTCGGTTATGCCGGCCGGGTCAACCATCCCGCACGCCAAAACCTGCGGATCATTCCGCTTGAGATGAACAACGAAAACTGGTTCTTTCAGTATTCGCCTTATGTGTACTACAACGAGCACTGCATCGTGTTCCACCACGATCACGTGCCGATGAAGCTGACGAAGGACAGCCTGCGTCGCCTGCTCGCTTTTGTAGACGTCTTCCCGCATTATTTTATCGGCTCGAATGCCGATCTGCCGATCGTGGGCGGTTCCATTCTAACCCACGATCATTTCCAGGGCGGGCGCCATACGTTCCCGATCCAGAACGCGCTGAAGGAAGCATCCTTCGCTCACCCGCAGTTCCCGGGCGTCATGGTCAGCATCGTCAAATGGCCGATGTCTGTGCTGCGGCTTGCGTCGGCGGACAGCGCCGTCCTGCTGGAATGCGCTGATTCCATCTATGAAGCCTGGAAGCAGTACAGCGATCCGGAAGCCGAGATTTATGCTTTTACAGAAGAAGGCGGGCAGCGGGTGCCGCATAACACGGTGACCCCGATCGTCCATCGGACGCCGGACGGCGCTTACGAAATGGACTTGGTGCTGCGCAACAACCGGACCAGCGAGGAGCATCCGGCGGGGATTTTCCATCCACATGCCGAAATGCACCATATCAAGAAGGAAAACATCGGCCTCATTGAGGTGATGGGCCTGGCGATTCTGCCGGGACGGCTGAAGGAAGAGCTGGATCAGGTCGCGGATATTCTGTCCGGAAACCGCAGGCTGTATGAAGCGCTGCTTCAGGACGACAACCATCCGCTCCAAGTCCACAAACCGTGGATCACCCGCCTGGTGGAAGAACAGGGCATGGAGCGGGACAAAGCTGCCGCCGAGGAATGGGTCCGCGAGGAGGTTGGACGCATTTTCGTGGAAATTTTGGGCCACGCCGGCGTCTACAAACGGACGGAGGCCGGGCAGCAGGCGTTCCGCCGCTTCCTTGCTTCGATGGGTTATACCGAGGCGTAATATACTATCTTCGGGGGATGTGCCCCCTTCATTACAAACCGCTTATTCCCTGCATGGGATGGGCGGTTTGTTTCTTCTGCGGCCGGAGGGTTATAATATTTAGGGCAACTCATTACATCATGGAGGCGAATCCGACAATGAAAGCATTTGAATTTCATAACCCGACCAAGCTGATTTTCGGCCAAGGTCAGCTGGATAAATTAAAAACCGAAGTTCCGAAATACGGGAAAAAGGTGCTGCTGGTCTACGGCGGCGGAAGTATCAAGCGCTCCGGCCTGTACGACAACGTGCTTGCGCTGCTCAAGGAAATCGGCGCCGAGGTGACCGAACTGGCAGGCGTAGAGCCGAATCCGCGCTTATCAACTGTACATAAAGGGGTGGACCTGTGCCGGACGAACGGCATTGAGCTGATCCTTGCGGTTGGCGGCGGCAGCGTCCTGGACTGCTCCAAGGCGATTGCGGTCGGCGCCAAATACGACGGCGATATGTGGGACTTTGTGGAACGCAAAGCCGCTCCGCAGGCGGCCCTTCCGCTCGGCACGGTGCTGACGATGGCGGCGACGGGCTCGGAAATGAACGGAGGCTCGGTCATTACGAACGAGCAAACGAAAGAAAAGATGGGCTGGGGCAGCCCGTATGCCTTCCCGGCATTTTCCATCCTGGATCCGGTGAACACGTATTCCCTGCCAAAAGACCAAACCGTTTACGGTATGGTAGACATGATGTCCCACGTGCTGGAGCATTACTTCCACCAGGAGACCAACACGCTGGTTCAGGACGGATTTTGTGAAACGGTCCTTCGTACCGTCATCGAAACCGCGCCGAAGCTGATTAACGATCTGGAAAACTACGAGTACCGTTCTACGATCATGTACTGTGGCACGATGGCGCTGAACGGGGTGCTGAACATGGGCATGTCCGGCGACTGGGCGACCCACAACATTGAACACGCCGTATCAGCCGTGTATGACATTCCGCATGGCGGCGGTTTGGCCATCCTGTTCCCGAACTGGATGAAATATAACCTGAGCGTGGATCCAGGCCGCTTCAAGCGCCTTGCCGTTAACGTGTTTAACGTGGATCCGGCCGGCAAGAGCGACGAGCAGGTCGGGGAAGAGGGCATCCAGGCGCTTCGCGATTTCTGGAGCTCCATCGGTGCGCCGGCCCGCCTTGCCGATTACGACATCGACGACAGCCAGATCGAAGTGATGGCTGAGAAGTCGGTCCGCTTCGGTCCGTTTGGCAACTTCCGCAAGTTGAACAAGGAAGACGTCATCGAAATTTACAAAATGTCGCTGTAAGGCGATAAGCGTTCCGTCAGCGACCGGAGGACTGGAGTATTTTTCCTTTCTCCGCCAATATAGCCAAGGGGCTTCCCATAAGGTCGATCCGACCCGGGAAAGCCCCTTTTTGCCGTTCTGCTGCTTTTGTGGATGGTTACAAATCATAATTCAGCTTCTCCGCACAAGTATATTCCCGTCCTATGATCCTTGTGACCGTCCGGCATACTCGTTTTCGTAAATGCCCTGAACAAGTTCCAGCACCGGTTTGCCAGCTTCGGCATACTTCAACTCTGTGGGCTCGTTTTTCAACAGAAATACGCCGTTCAGGTTCTTGTGCTTGCCGAAAGCCGCCTCATACAGAAGCGCAGCGCCCTTTGAAGGAGGACTCATGACCAGCTTCATGGCTATCTTTATATACCAGGGCAGCCCGGAATTTTTTCCTTTCCGCATCGTATTGTTACCCCCGGGGTCGGCACTGCGGATCGTCAAGCCTTCGGCGGCTGCCAAGGGGGCAATTTCGCGGGTCCACAGCGATAACGCCAGCTTGGAAGCGGCGTAGGGACCG
>NZ_PCZT01000012.1:46403-54215 GCF_002968895.1 Paenibacillus sp. AR247
TTTTCATCGCTGAGGACGACGTGTTGATGATCGTTTTGAAGGAACCTTGCTTTACCAAATCTTTCAGCTCCATGAAGATGATATAGGGAACTACGGTTTGCAGCTCGAAGTGCATCTCCCGTCCCTGCTTGGAATACACAAGATCAGGGAAGCTGCCCCCGGCGTTGTTAAACAGCATGTCGATTTTGTCCTCCTTGCTCTTGATCTCGTCCAGCGCCCGTTGTAAGGCGGAGAAATCGGCGAGATCGGCTTTATATTGTCGAAGCTGCCGGTTGGCGAGAGCTTTCTGAATCAAGGCGTCGTCGCTGGGGAAAGCGGAACGGACCAAGGCAAGAACGGTCCAGCCTTCACCCAGCAGTCTGCGGGTCAGCTCCAGGCCGATGCCGTTGTTTGCCCCGGTAATCAGTGCAATTGAGTTGGTTTTCATATGTGCCTCCTAGCAAATGGATAGGTTTTTGTATTTGCGGTAAAGCCACTCTACAACTTGTAGTCGGCTACAAGTCAATCCCCATTTTTGAAAAACTTACCGAACTTGACCTGGAGTCAGCTCCAAGTTGTATGATGGTATGAACATATCAGAAACGAGAGGGAAGAAAGCCATGACTGATGCATATACGATCAAAGAAGCCGCGGAGCATACCGGCATCCCCGAAGAAACGATTCGCTATTACGAACGGATCGGGATTCTGCCGCACGCAGAGCGTAAACCAAACCGCCACCGGGTGTACCGGCCAAAGGATTTGGAGACGATGCAGCTGGTCACCTGCCTGAAGAAGACAGGTATGCCGCTGGAGGAGATGAAGCCGTTTTTGAAACTGTCGGTCGGCGATGACATCAGCGAGCATCCGGAGCTGCACGGTTTGATTTTGGAGCACCGGGCGAAAATCAGGGAACAGATGGACTCTCTTCAGCAGATCCTGGATTTCATTGATTCTCAGGTGATTGGAACAGCGCCTGAAGCGGAGTGCGGTTTGGCCGACCAGCCGAAACGATTCGGCTTCCTGAGCTTGAAACCGTGAGCCAGCCGGAAGGAAAAGAAGGATTTTGGCGGAAAATTCCCGGAATTCTAACGAAAAAGGAAAATATTGAAACAATTTAGGCACTTCTAACGTATACCCTTATATAGACAGTCAGGAATACGCGCAGGGGGGAACGGAGGATGGAAACGCTTTATTGGAGCTGTCTGGCAGGCGGGGTTATTTTTGCGGTGGTCAGCGTAGTGCTTGGCGATATTTTGAGCCATGCGCTGGATGGGCTTCTCGATTTTTTGTCCGTTGACGTGCTGAAGCCGATGGTGATTGCGACGGCGGTGACTGTATTCGGAGGCGCAGGTATTCTGCTGCTGCGTTACACCAATTTGCACCAAGGCTTAAGCGCACTCTTTGCTGGAATCGGTGCCGTTGCTATGGCGGGTATCGTCTATGTGGCGTATGTCAGGCCGATGGAGAACAGCGAGAATTCCACGGGATATTCCATCCGCGAGCTCGAAGGCCGCATCGGTGAAGTGACGATTCCCATTCCGCCGGAAGGGTTCGGTGAGGTGATGGTGAGGCTGGGGGCAGGCAACACGCTGCACATCGCCTCCAGTCTGGAGCGGCTTCCGCTGCCAGCTGGAACCCGCGTCGTCGTCGTGGATGTGCTGGACGGCGTCCTGCGCGTGACCGGACTTGAAGAGAGAAAAGGAGATGTGGTTTGATGACAGTGCCTGAATACCTGGTAATACCGCTGATCGTTATAGGGGTAATCGTTGTGCTTGGCTTGGCTTTCTGGGCCCGTTACAAAACGGTGGGACCGGATGAAGCCATGATCGTGACGGGATCGTTTCTGGGAAGCAAAAACATATCGGAGGATGAATCCGGACGGAAAATCAAAATCGTTCGGGGCGGAGGGGCTTTTATCCTGCCCGTCTTCCAGCAGTCGGAATTCATATCGCTGCTCTCCCACAAGTTGGATGTGTCTACGCCGGAGGTATACACGGAGCAGGGCGTGCCCGTCATCGCTGACGGCGTGGCCATCATCAAAGTAGGCAGCTCGATTGAGGACGTCGCGACCGCGGCGGAGCAGTTCATCGGCAAGCCGATTGAAGCCTTGAAGGGCGAGGCGCAGGAAGTGCTGGAAGGGCATCTGCGGGCCATTCTCGGTTCGATGACTGTGGAAGAGGTGTACCGGAACCGCGACAAGTTTGCCCAGGAGGTTCAAGGTGTAGCGGCCAGGGACTTGAAGAAAATGGGCCTGCAGATCGTCTCCTTTACGATCAAGGACGTACGCGACAAGCAGGGGTACCTCGATGCGCTCGGCAAGCCGCGGATTGCAGCGGTGAAACGGGACGCGGAGATCGCCGAGGCGGAAGCGATGCGCGATGCGCGGATCCAGAAGGCGAACGCCGAGGAGCAGGGGCAGAAGGCCGAGCTGCTGCGCGATACGAATATCGCCGAAGCGACGAAGGCGAAGGAATTGAAGGTAGCTTCCTTTAAGAAGGAACAGGACACTGCCAAGGCGGAAGCCGACCAGGCGTACCACATACAGGAAGCCCGCGCCAAGCAGACGATGGTGGAAGAGCAGATGAAGGTAGAGCTCGTTCGCAAGGAGCGGGAGATCGACCTGCAGGAGAAGGAAATTCTGGTGCGGCAGAAGCAATATGATGCCGAAGTGAAGAAAAAAGCGGACGCCGACCGGTATGCAGTCGAAGTCGCGGCCGAAGCCGACAAGGCGAGAAAGATGCTGGAGGCCGAGGCGCTGCAGTACTCCATCGAAACCCAGGCGAAGGCATCGGCCGAGCAAAAGCGGCTGGACGGCCAGGCCATTGCCGACGCAGAACGTGCCAAAGGTACCGCCGAGGCGGAAGTCATCCGCCTGCGGGGTCTTGCGGAAGCCGATGCGAAAGAGAAGCTGGCTGAAGCCTTCCAGAAGTTCGGCGAAGCGGCCATCCTCGATATTATCGTGAAAATGCTGCCGGACCTGGCGGGCAAAATCGCCGAGCCGATCGCTTCCATCGACAAGCTGACGGTGGTGGACACCGGCAAGGGTGAGGGCGCGGCACGCGTGAGCAATTACGTTACGGAGTTGATGTCAACGGCTCCGGAAATGCTCAAGAACGTATCCGGCATCGACGTGGAGAGCCTCATCCAAGGCTTGACCGGACGGAAAACGCCTCCGGCTGCATCCGCGGCGCCTGCGGCCGCGCAGCAGGATTTGGTTACCCTGGAAGCGGGGGCAACGAAGGAATAATAGAACTCTACGCGGGATAACCGGCGCTTCGCAAGCCGAATGATCGGCATGCGAAGCAGACGACGGGTATCCCGATCCTCAATCAACCAGTAACAGAATGATAGCTTAAACGGCGGCTCGCTTTGGGTGATTTTCCAAAGTGAAGCCGCCGTTTTTGTTTGAGGGATTAACTATGAGCAAGGATTCACATTACAGCAGCAGTATCGCCGCACCCATCATCGGGGTGATGACCATGCATGTTTTCAGCCAACGGGCGGGAACGCGCTTCGTAAACTTCGCCCCGACGTAAGAGCCGATCATCGTTCCGCACACCACCGCAATGAGCAGCCGGAAATCCAGGTACCCGATCGTAAAATAGCCTGCTCCGCCAGCCAGCGCGATCGGAATGATGACCATCATCGTCGTTCCTGCCGCATAGCGCATCGGCATGCCAAGCAGCAGCATGAGCCCCAGCTGAATGAACGGCGTGGAACCGATGCCGAACAGGCCGGACAGCATGCCGGTAACGACGCCGATCAGCAGCGCGAAAGACCAATACCGCAGTCCCTTGGCGGCAGGCGGAGCCTGGCTAACGGACGCACCCGGCCGACGCGAAACGACGGCCATCCGCAGCCACAGGGCGAGCCCCGAGGTGAACAGCATGCCGGAAGTCATCCAGCCCAGTTTATCCTCCGGAATGAGCGTTGACCAGCTGGAGCTGACCCACGCCCCCGCCGCTCCGGCCAAACCGACGACCGCGCCCGACTTCAGCAGCATATTTCCTTCGCGGTAATGGCTGACCGAACCGGAAAGGGACGAGAAGAACATCGCCGCCAGCGCGGTTCCCAGCGCGATATGAATCGGATATCCGAACACAACGGTCAAGATCGAAATGATAAAATCGGAGCCGCCCGCGCCCACGAAGCCCAGAAGCAGACCGAGCAGAATCATAACGGCAGAGATATCGATCAGCTTCATCGGTCCACCCTCCACACCTGATGGGGAACGCCGATTCCAGCCGGTTCCGGCAGGTCATCAGCAATGCGGCTGGTAGTGTCCAGCACCATGATGGCCGGTTTTGTCCCATAGACCGGCCATGCAGGCAGCGCATCGATATTGGGATCCCCGCTTCGTATGAACGCGACCCAGGCTTCCCGCATACTTCTTGCGAGTGGGTATTGCTCGGCGGGTACTGCGTACGGGTCGCCGGCTGCAAGGGCAGCCGGAGCCTGCGCTTCCGGATCCCAATGAATAAGGCTGCCTTCATAGCCGTGCGTCGCTCCGAGATGGCCGCCGGCGCGAAGCCGGTACATCCATACCGGGGTTCCTGAGAAAGCGAGGGCCTGTGCGAACTGCAAAGCCCCAATCGTGTACAGATGCTCGGTTAACGTTGTACACCATGCGTCGGCTGGGGACATCGCCTCGGCATAACGCTGATAGGCATCCCATACGGCGGGAGCATGGCTTCCAAAAAATCTGTCGAGCGGTTCCATACCTGGGGACTGGAGCGTGGAATCGTCCCGGATAAAGATCGACGCTTCGTTTTCGTTCGTGCCGATCAGGAGCGGCGGCAGGCCGGAACTAGCAGCAATGCCGGCCAAAGGGTCCAAGGGAATGACCCGGCCGTCCGCCACCGGGCCGAACATGTGCAGGCTGCGCGACGTATCCGAGCCGACGGCGGACTGCGCTGCGATGAGCTGCTCGAACGGAAGCTCCAGCAGCGGGCCTGGATCTGCACCGAACAAGCCCAACTCCTCGAGGATCCGGAGGGTGGTGACGTTGGCGGTGCGCCGATCCCGGATCGCTTGGGTGGCGCCGCTTTGTGCTACGGCCCGGTGGAATAACCCGCGTGCCGCTTCCATCGCATAAAGCGAAGCGGTGCACTTGGCACCGGCGGAATTCCCGATAACAGTCACGCGGGCCGGATCGCCTCCAAAGGCTGAGATGTTACGCTGAACCCACTGCAGCGCGGCCGCAATATCGAGCAGACCGTTGTTTCCCGAGGCTGCATATTCCTCGCCCAGCACCTCGCCCAAGTAGAGGAAGCCTAACGCGCCAAGGCGGTAATTGATCGATACGTAGACGATGCCATCCTCTGCCGCATGCCGCAAACCGTCGCAGTCCGCGCCGGTGCCCGATACGAATCCGCCGCCATGAATATACACCAATACGGGCATCGATTCTTTTTCGCATCCCTGGGTCCACACGTTCAAATACAAACAATCTTCGGACTGTATACGTGTAGCCCCTACTGAAGGATCGGTTTGCTGGGGGGCGAGCGGACCGAAGTGATCGCATTTTCTTATGCCGGGCCATGGTTGCGGAGGCGCCGGAGGCTGGAATCTCCGTTTGCCCGTCGGCGGCGCTGCATAGGGAATGCCCCGAAATACATAGGCCCCTTGTAAAGGTACTCCTGAGACTTTGCCTGATGTGGTTTGTACGATCAAGGTGCTCGACTCCTATTCCTATTGATTTGTGAACTATTATAACTTGTTTATTCCATGAACTATAATATATATTGAATTATATTTATCATAACTTATAGGTTATTCTCGAGATCGAAAGAGGGAGTGGAACTGCTGCAGCTAAAATATTTTCAGGTTGCCGCCCGGATGCAGCATATGACCCAGGCGGCCCGCAGCCTGCATATTTCGCAGCCGGCGCTCAGTAAAATGATCGCCTCGCTGGAAGCCGAGCTGGGGACGAAGCTGTTTGAGCGGGAGCCCAAAAGCATACGGCTGAACGAGCACGGCAAGTTATTTTTGCACCAGGTGGATATCGCCCTGCAGGCCCTTGAGGACGGCAAGCTGCAACTGCAGGACCTTGGCGGCTCTGCTTCACCCGCCGTCTCGCTCGACGTCCGCGTTTCCTCGCATTTACTGCCGGACCTGCTGGCCGATTTCCGCAAAGAATGCCCAGCCGCCGAGTTCCATTTGCTGCAGCATTCGACGTTCGAAGGGGCGGCGAGCTTCGATCTTTGCCTTTCCGACGGGGCCGAACTGCCGCCGGGAACAACGTCGCTATCTTTGCTGGAAGAGGAAATTTTCGTTGCGGTTCCCGCGGACCATCCGCTCGCTGACCGTACGCAAATCGGCTTGAAGGAGCTGAGGGAGGAGAGCTTCATCTCGCTGCCCCCGGGCAAATCGCTGCGCGAAACGACGGATGCTTTTTGCCGCCTAGCCGGTTTTACTCCGCGTATCCGGTTTGAGAGCGACGACCCGGCCATGGTTCGCGGTTTGATCCGGGCGGGTCAAGGCGTTGCGTTTCTGCCGGCTATTACTTGGGGCGGCTCAACCGGGCCGGACGTCGTTCTGCTGCGGCTCGAAGAAAGCTGGTGCAAACGCTCGATTGCCTTGTCCTGGCCGCAGGAACGGTATTTGACGCATACCGCAGCGGCATTTCGCGATTTTGCCGTGAACTATTTTGCCAGGCTGGCTGCACCGCATGATCAAGATTGTGGCCGAGGCGATTAAAACAGGGAATGCACGGTTTCATGTCCGCTCGGTTTGACGAATCGGCCGATTTCTGATATTTTTTCTGTCTGTCAGAGATGATAAAACTTATCAGGCGTCAGCAAACGAGGTGCATAGTGTGAGCAGTCTGCAAGTGAGCAAGGTGTTAAATAACAATGTCATCATTGCCGAGCATCCCCAGCACGGCGAGGTGGTGGTCATCGGCAAAGGGATCGGCTTTAATCGGAAGACCGGTCAGGCCATTCCGTTGGCTGAGGTAGAGAAGATGTTTATTTTGACCAAGCCGGAGGAGCAGGAGCAGTATAAGCAGCTGCTGCCCCAGGTAGACGAGAAACTGATTGAAGCGGTCAACGAAATATTGCTGCATGCTGACCAGACAAGCTCAGGGGCCTTGAACGAGCATGTCCATATCGCCCTGACGGATCACATCGCATTTGCGATCAAGCGCATGCAGCAGGGCATTCATATCCATAATCCCTTTTTGTACGAGACCAAAGAAATGTACCCCGAGGAGTTCCGAATGGCGGAGTTCGCCGTCCGGCTGATTCATCAGAAGCTTGGCGTGGATCTGGGTGAAGAGGAAGCCGGATTCATCGCGCTGCATATCCACGGCGCGCTGACCAACCAGCATATTTCCGAAGTGCGCAAGCATTCCGAGCTGATCAGCGATCTGGTCCACATCGTGGAGACGGAGATGTACGTGTTACTGATACGATCAGGCATGAGTAAACCTGTAGATCTTGGTTGTTTTCCCCATTACTGGGGCAATCTAACGCTTAGCGGTAGAGACCAGGATCCCGAGCGGATACTCATGCCTTTTTGGTATTTACAAAATCTCAGCAGAAAGCAGGATGATCCTCATGCAGCAAACGTTTAAAATTATCGATGAAGACGGAATCCATGCGCGTCCGGCGACAGCGCTTGTCAATACAGCTACCAAATTCAAGGATACGGAGTGCTTTGCCGAATCCGGCGGGAAGAAGGTCACTTTAAAATCGATTTTGGGCGTTCTGTCTCTGGATCTGGAGCAGGGCGACATCATTTCGCTGATCGCGGAAGGCGGCGATGAGCGCGCAGCACTGGAAGCGCTTGAGCAGGTTATGGTTGGCGAGGGGCTGGGCGAGATTCATGA
>NZ_PCZT01000012.1:54315-74413 GCF_002968895.1 Paenibacillus sp. AR247
GAGCATCCGGATTACACGGTAACCCGCAAGCAGGCGGATGACGTTCAGGCTGAGCTTGCAAAGCTGGATGATGCGCTGGCCAAGTCACGGGCGGAGCTTGAGTCGATCAAGGCGCGGACGCTGGCGGAATTGGGCGAGAAAAAAGCGGAAATTTTCGAGTCGCATCTGCTTATTTTAAGCGATCCGGAGCTTATTGACCCGGTGAAGGACAAAATCCGGAGCGAATCGGTCAATGCGGAATATGCCCTGGACGAGACGGCAGCGCAGTTCATCCGGATGTTCGAAAATATGAAAAGCGCTTATCTTCAGGAACGCGCCGCGGATATGCGGGACGTGACCAAGCGCATTCTGAAGCATTTGCTCGGCCTTCAATACGTGAGCACGTCGGAGATCGATGAGGAAGTCATCGTGATCGCCGAGGACCTGACTCCATCGGACACGGCGGGCTTAAACCGCAAGTTCGTGAAAGGCTTTACGACGAATATCGGCGGTCGAACGTCGCACTCGGCCATCATGGCCCGTTCGCTCGAAATTCCGGCAGTGGTCGGCACGAAAAGCGTTCTAAGCTCCGTGCAAAGCGGCGAGCTGGTGATCGTGGACGGGATTGAAGGTGATGTCATCATCCATCCGACCGAAGAGGTGATCGCCGAGTACACGGCAAAGCAGCAGGCAAAGCAGCAGGCCTATGCGAAGCAAATGGAGGAGTGGAAGCAGCTCCGTACGGAACCGACCGTCTCGAAGGACGGGGTTCATGTGGAGCTGGCGGCCAACATCGGTACGCCGAACGACGTGGCGGGCGTTCTTGACAACGGCGGCGAAGCGGTCGGATTGTACCGGACCGAGTTCCTCTATATGGGCCGCGACAAGCTGCCTTCGGAGAATGTGCAGTACAACGCCTACAAAACCGTCCTGGAGCAGATGGAAGGCAAGCCGGTGGTCGTTCGCACGCTGGACATCGGCGGAGACAAGGAGCTGCCTTACATGGACCTGCCGAAGGAGATGAATCCGTTTCTCGGATTCCGCGCGATTCGCCTCTGCCTGGACCGGCAGGACATCTTCCGGATCCAGCTGCGGGCTCTGCTGCGGGCCAGCGTGCACGGCAACCTCCGCATCATGTTCCCGATGATCGCCACGCTTGCCGAGTTCCGGGCAGCCAAGGCCGTTCTTCTGGAAGAGAAGGACAAGCTGGCGGAGGAAGGCATCGCCGTTGCGGATGACATCCAGATCGGGATCATGGTCGAAATTCCGTCGACAGCCGTCCTGGCGGACGTATTCGCCAAGGAAGTGGATTTCTTCAGCATCGGCACCAATGACCTGATCCAGTACACGATGGCGGCCGACCGGATGAACGAACAGGTATCGTACCTGTATCAGCCCTATAATCCGGCGATCCTTCGTCTTGTCAAAATGGTCATCGACGCCGCGCACCGCGAGGGCAAGTGGGTCGGCATGTGCGGCGAAATGGCCGGGGACGCCGTGGCCATCCCGATTCTGCTCGGCCTCGGGCTCGACGAGTTCAGCATGAGCGCCTCGTCCATTCTTCCGGTGCGCAGCCAGATCTCCAAGCTGTCCCGGGCGGACATGGAGCGGCTCGCCGAACAGGCGCTGCAGCTCGGCACGGCGGAGGAAGTGACGCAGCTGGTGCAGAGCCTTCAGTAGTGGATAGTTCTGCATGTAGCCAGCGGGGCTTTAGAAAGGCATCACGATTTATATCCCTTATTTACCAACTAGAGCTTAGCTAAGCTTTGCACGCATAACGCATATTTTTATCCGAGCTTGGCCGGTATTCTATAGAATGCCGGTCTTTTTTCATGTGGGTATGTCTACGGTTTACAGAAAATATATAAAAAAAGAACACCCTGAAAAGGGTGCTCTTGGGTATTCTCTCCAATATCTGAATTCGCATTGAATCCGAATTATATCGAATCCAAATCCGATAATCAGCTGCAGGCGCAGTTCAGCACCGGCTTGCGTGCCGCGGTCGTTTCGTCCAGCCGCGTCACTGGCGTATCGTATGGTGCGTTCAGCAGCAGCTCCGGCTGCTCCTCTGCTTCCTTCGCGATGCGGATCATCGTATCGATAAAGGCGTCGAGTGTGTCCTTGCTCTCTGTTTCGGTCGGTTCGATCATGATGCACTCCTCCACGTTCAGCGGGAAGTAAATGGTCGGCGGGTGATAGCCGAAATCGAGCAGGCGCTTCGCCACGTCCAGCGTACGGATGCCGTACTGCTTGAGCGGGGAGCCCGACATGACGAATTCGTGCTTGCAGACGCCCGGATACGGAATGTCGAAGTATGGCGCGAGCCGGCTCATCATATAGTTGGCGTTCAGCACGGCGCACTCCGATACGCGGCGCAGACCTTCCGGGCCGTAGCTGCGGATGTAGGTGTAAGCGCGGACGAGAATGCCGAAGTTGCCGTAGTACGCTTTGACCCGCCCGATGGACTGGTCGCTGCCGCCTTCGAGCGTATATTTGCCTTCAGCCGTTTTTGACACGAGCGGGCGGGGCAGGAACGGAATCAGGCGGCTCTTCACGCCGACCGGACCGGCTCCCGGACCGCCGCCGCCGTGCGGCGTGCTCATCGTTTTATGCAAATTCAGGTGCACGACGTCAAAGCCCATGTCTCCCGGGCGGGTGATGCCCATGATCGCGTTGGAGTTGGCTCCGTCGTAGTACAGCAGGCCCCCTGCCTCGTGGACGATGGCGGCAATTTCCTGGATCTGCTCTTCAAACAGGCCGAGCGTGTTCGGATTGGTGAGCATCAGCGCCGCGGTGTCGCTGCCGACGGCGGAACGCAGGGCGTCGAGGTCGACGAGGCCTTTGTCGGTCGACGGGATCGTAATCGTCTTCAGCCCCGCGACGGTGGCGCTGGCCGGATTGGTGCCGTGCGAGGAATCCGGCACGATGACCTTGTCGCGCTGCTCGCCGCGGCTTTCATGGTAGGCGCGGATCATCATGAGACCGGTCCATTCGCCATGCGCCCCGGCGGCCGGCTGCAGGGTCACGGCGTCCATGCCAGTCAGACCGGCCAAATCGTCCTGCAGGCGGTATAGCAGCTCAAGCGCGCCCTGAATGCTGTCCTCCGGCTGATACGGATGGATTTTGGCAAAGCCCGGATAACGGGCGACATCTTCGTTCACTTTCGGATTATATTTCATCGTGCAGGAGCCGAGCGGATAGAAGCCGTTGTCCACCCCGAAATTTCGGCGGGACAGCTCGGTATAGTGACGGATGACGTCCACTTCATACACTTCAGGCAGCGCGGCCGGCTCCGACCGCAGCATCGAGCTTGGGATCAGCTCTTCGGTTTCCTCAACAGGGACGTCAAACTCCGGTAAAGAGTAGGCAATCCGTCCGGGATGGCTCAACTCGAAAATCAACGCTTTTTCCTGAATCATATGCAGCCCTCCAGCGCTTCAGCGAATTGGTCGATCTGTTCTTTGGTGCGGCGTTCCGTGACAGCAATCAGCATATGTCCTTCCAGTTCGGAATAAGCTCTGCCGAGGTCGTAGCCGCCAAGGATGCCCTTCTGCAGCAGCTTCGCATTGACTTCGGCCACGCGGGTTCCTTCCGGCAGCTTAATGACAAATTCGTTAAAATACGGGGACGTGAACGGCATGCTTACCCCTGAAATGCTGCCCAGCCGGCGTGCGGCGTAATGGCTCTTCTGCAGATTCAGCTGGCCGACCTCGATCATGCCCTGCTTGCCCATGACCGACAAGTACACCGATGCGCAGAGGGCGAGCAGCGCCTGGTTGGAGCAGATGTTGGACGTCGCTTTCTCGCGGCGGATATGCTGCTCGCGGGCCTGCAGCGTCAGAACGAAGCCGCGCTTGCCGTTCCGGTCGACCGTCTGGCCCACGATCCGTCCGGGCATGCGGCGCATATGGTCCTGCGACACGGCAAAGAATCCGCAGGTTGGCCCGCCCAAGGAAGATGAGATGCCGAGCGGCTGCGCGTCGCCGACCACGATGTCGGCTCCGAGCTTGCCCGGCGCTTCGAGAATGCCGAGGGAGATCGGGTTGGTGCTGACGACCATCAGCCCTTTGCTGGCATGGATGAGGTCGCCGATGGCTGCCAAATCCTCGATCGCTCCGAAGAAGTTCGGGCTCTGCACGAGCACGGCGGCCGTTTGGTCGGACACGGCTTCAGCCAGCTCGGCCAGGTTGGTGACGCCGTTTGCGGAAGGGACCTCCACGACCTCGAGACCGAGCCCTTTGGCATACGTGCGGACAACCTGACGGGCCTCCGGATGCACCGTGCTGGACACGAGCAGCTGCTTGCGCTTTGTGGCGGCGCTGGCCAGGGATCCGGCTTCAGCGAGGGCGGTGGCCCCGTCATACATACTCGCATTGGCGACGGCCATGCCGGTCAGCTCGCAAATGTAAGACTGAAACTCGAAGATCGCCTGCAGCTCGCCTTGGCTGATTTCCGGCTGATACGGCGTGTAGGCCGTGTAAAATTCGGAACGGGACACGACATGGTTGATGACCGAAGGGATGTGGTGATCATAAATTCCCGCGCCCAGAAAGCTGGCATATTGGTCCGTATTGGCATTTTTAGCGGCAAGCTCCGACAAGTGCGTCGTCAGCGCGTATTCATTCAGTCCCGGGGATACGGGCAAGTCCCCTTTGAAACGGATTTCTTCAGGAATGTCCTTGAACAGGTCCTCCAGAGAGGAGACGCCGATCGTATCCAGCATTTCCTGCTGGTCCTGTTCGGTCATAGGCAGATAACGGTGTTTCAAGTGGAGTCAGCTCCTTTAGATTAGGTTGAAAATCGTATCATGCTGTTAGCCTGCTATTTATTTGCGCTCGCGTTTGTAGAAAGGAGTACTTACGACCTTGGCTTTGAGCCGCTTGCCCCGGACGTCGACTTCCACTTCGGTTCCAAGGGCGGAATAGCCGCTTTGCACGAGCGCGAGACCGAGATTACGCTTCAGCGTCGGGGACTGGGTTCCCGTCGTCACTTCGCCGATCTGCTCATCTCCCGCATATACGGGATAATGGGAGCGGGGGATGCCCCGGTCGATCATTTCGATGCCGACCAGTTTGCGCGGCACGCCGGCGTCTTTCTGCTGTTGCAGGGCCGCCTTGCCGATAAAATCGGCCGTTTTGCCCAGCTTGACGAAGAAGCCGATGCCGCCTTCGAGCGGGGAGATGTCCTTGGACAGCTCCTGTCCGTACAGAGGCAGCTTCGCTTCGAAGCGAAGCGTGTCGCGGGCGCCGAGCCCTGCCGGAATCAGGCCCGCACTCTCGCCTTGCTCGAGCAATCCGCTCCAGACCGCAGGAGCATCCTGTGCGGCAAGGTAGATCTCAAAGCCGTCTTCCCCCGTATAACCGGTGCGGGAAATCAACGTACTAGCGCCGAACAGCTTCACATTTTGGATGAAATGAAACGGGGCGAGCTGCCCCAGATCGGTATCGACGAGCGGCTGCAGCACCGCTTCAGCCTTCGGCCCCTGAAGAGCCAGCAGCGCAGTTCCATCGGACTCGTTGACCATGTTAACGCCGTCCGGCCGGTGCTCCTGAAGCCAGGCCCAATCCTTATCGATATTGGAGGCGTTCACAACCAGCATGTAGGACTCCACGCCCAACTTGTAGACGAGCAGGTCGTCTACAACGCCCCCGTCCGGATAGCACAAAGCGCTGTACTGCGCCTGACCCGGCTCGAGAACCGATACGTCATTGACGGTCACGGGTTGCTTGTGTACTGCCAATCGCCTTTGTATGTTTCACTCGTACACGTATCACCTGTTTACGCGTCCTGCAGCTCGAGCCACTGCTCATACGTCGCGTCCAGCCGTGCCTGCAGCTGCTCCCGCTCCGCATGAAGCTGCTGCAGGCGCCCCAGATCCGAGGCGGCGCTTTCCTTCAGCATGTCGGCGTCGATCTGCCCCAGACGGGCCTCAAGCTCCTTGATCGACTGCTCGAGTGAAATGGAAGCAGAGGCGTCGCTTTTCCGGGAGCGATGCCCGCCGGTATCGGGGCGCGCAGCAGCCGGCTTGGATACCGGCTCCTTGCCCTGGCTGCCGGCTTCCGCGGCCTTTGAGCCAGCCGCCTCAGACCTCCGCGCCTGCGCCGCCGTTTCGGCTTCGCTCAGCTTGCGGATTTCTTGTTTGTAATCCTCGAAGTTACCGATGAAGGAACGAACCTGCCCGTGTTCCAGACTCCAAATTCTGGCCGCCAGCCTGTTGATAAAATACCGGTCGTGGGATACGCCGAAGATGGTGCCGGGGAACTCTTCGAGCGCCTCTTCCAGCGCTTCCCTGGCGTCAATGTCCAGGTGGTTGGTCGGTTCGTCCAGAATCAGCAAATTCGGCTTCTGCTCCATCAGGATGGCGAAGCGCAGCCGCGTCCACTCCCCGCCGGAGAGGCTGCGGATGTCTTTGAATACATCGGCGCCGTAGAACAGGAATCGTGCCAGCCGGCCGCGGGCTTCACCTTCCTCGATGCCGGCCTGCTCCCGGTAGTACTGAAGCACGTTCTGCTTGACGGATTCAGGCGTTTCCTCCTGCGCGAGGTAACCGATGCTGACGCGCGAGCCGACGGCCACGCTCCCCTCAGTCGGTTCGAGCTCGCCCAGGGCCAGCTTGATTAGCGTACTCTTGCCGCTTCCGTTGCCACCGAGCAGCATGACGGTTTCCCCGTACCGGAGCGTTTCGTTTACGCCTTTGAACAAAGTGCGCGTGCCGTACGATTTACCCAGCTCCTCGAACAGGAGCACCTGCTTGCCGGAGCGGTCTTCCTGCTGCAGCGACAAATCCATCGTCTTTCGTTCAAGCACCGGCCGCTTCAGCTTCACCATACGGTCGAGCGCCTTCTGCATGGAGGCGGCACGGCGGTGGAACCCGGCGTTCGGCGGGTTGGACCGGTTGCCCCACTCGATCAGCTGCTTGATGCTTTCCTGCATCTTTTTAATTTTTTCTGCTGTTCCTGGTAATCGGCAAACTGCTGCAGGAGCCGCTCTTCCTTTTCCTTCTGGTAACCGCTATAGTCGGTGTGGTAGGTAAAAGCTTCCCCGTCTTCAATCTCGACCACCTTGGTCACGAGCTTGTCGAGAAAGTAACGGTCATGCGATATCGTAAGCACGGTGCCGCGGTATTCCTTCAGGAACTGCTCCAGCCATTCGATCGCCGCCATGTCCAAGTGGTTGGTCGGTTCGTCCAGCAGCAGCACATCAGGCTGCTCAAGCAGCAGGGAGGCGAGCCCGACTTTGGTCTTCTCTCCTCCGGAGAGGGAGGCGAAGGGGCGGCTGTACTGGCCCGCGGGGATGCCAAGGCCGCCGGCGATGCGGTCAATGGTCGCTTCCATTTCATAACCGCCGGCCGCTTCAAAGCTTTCCTGCAGTCTGCCGTATTCGGCGAGCCACTGCTCCGGCTCTTTGCCGCCGGAAGCGGAGGAGCCGGACATCAGCGCCTCCAGCTCACGCATCCGCCGCTGCCACTCAAGCGGCGCCGCAAAGGCGCGCAGCAGGATGTCATATACCGTTTCGCCGTCTCCGGCTTGGGGAATTTGGGCGAGGAAGCCAAGCTTGGCGCCCCGCGAAATGGAGATTTCGCCTTGGTCCGGCTTATCTCCGCCGTTCAGCAAGTGGAGCATCGTCGTTTTTCCGCAGCCGTTGCGGCCGATCAGGGCGGCTTTTTCTCCTTCGCGGATTTCAAAGGATACATCGGACAGAACGAGCTGGGCACCATGGTATTTTTGTATGTTTTTGCATTGAATCATCATCGTAATTTCCTCCATAGATGCCGCATCTACAGAAAAAAACCGCAGGGAAATGTCCCTGCGGCTTGAACGTTCAACGCTTATCCGTTGAAGTTAAGGTAGGAGCGGCATTTCGCAATTTTGTAAAACAACCGGATTGTTAAAAATGGACAGACGGATCCCGTTAACGGGAACTCTGTAAAAAATGCCGGACAAAATCATCGGCAGTTGATTGATCCGGTCGTTTCCAAAATTGCGTACCACTTCTACCTCACCTCCCTGTTAAAAAAAGTTAGCTTTATTGTATCCACAACGAGTGCTAAAAGCAAGCAATGATGAAACATTTTATGAAAATGGCCATATAACCCTGATCAGAACCATCAGCAGGTTTGGAGGTGTGGTCCCAATTCGGCTTCGGGCTGTCGAAGGGGTGTCGGTGTTTTACGGCTGATTTGTAATAACGGGACGGGCATTTATCTCCAGACCGGCATTATAATACAATAAGATGCAGTGGTTGAAACGAGTGGAGGGCCCCATGAAGAAAAAATAATGTTTACCGGCGGAGGGTCCGCCGGACATGTCACGGTCAACCTGGCGCTGATCCCGCTGTTTCGGCAGGAAGGCTGGGCGGTGGAATACATAGGCTCGGTCAATGGGATCGAGCGGGAGCTGGTGTCGGCACTGCCGGACGTGGCGTATTTTCCGATATCGACAGGCAAGCTGCGCCGGTATTTGGACTGGCAAAACGCCAAGGATCCGTTCCGGATCGCCAAGGGCGTCTATCAGGCGTACCGTCTCATCCGCCGCCGGAAACCGGATATTGTATTTTCCAAAGGCGGGTTCGTATCGGTGCCCGTCGTCATCGGTGCCTGGCTGAACCGGGTGCCGGTTATCATTCATGAGTCGGACATCACGCCGGGGCTGGCCAACCGAATTGCCATCCCGATGGCTGAAGCGGTGTGCACGACGTTCCCGGAAGCGGCTGCCCATATCGGCAAGGGCAAGGGCCGCCATGTCGGCGCCGTCATCCGGAATGAGCTGAAACAGGGCAGCGCTGCCGCCGGACGGAAGCTGTGCGGGTTCACCCCGGGGAAGCCCGTTCTGCTGGTGATGGGCGGCAGTCTTGGCGCGCAGAGCATTAACCGGGCGGTGCGCCAGGCGCTGCCTGAGCTGACGGAAGCTTTTCAAGTCGTGCACTTATGCGGGAAAGGGCAGCTCGATCCGGCGCTGACAGATCCCGGCTATTGTCAATTCGAATACATTCGCGATGAACTGCCGGATGTGCTGGCGATGTCGGACCTGGTGATCACCCGTGCCGGCTCCAATTCGATCTTTGAGTTTCTTTCTTTGCGCAAGCCGATGCTTCTCATCCCATTGACCCGGCAGCAAAGCCGGGGCGATCAAATCCTTAACGCGCATTCGTTCGAAAAAGCGGGTTATGCCGAAGTGCTGGAAGAGGAAGGTCTGTCTCCGCAAACGCTGCTCGAGCGGGTTCGGGCACTGCATGCCCATCGGGATGCCTACGTATCGGCCATGGCGAGCGGCCAAAAGACGGACGCGCTTGCGGAAGTATTCAAGCTGATCAAAGAAACCGCAAAAGGCCGTTAAAGATCGTCTGCACCAAGAAAAGGAACCTTATTTTACCTGAATGGATAGAGAACAAGAGTTCCTAATTTTTCGCTTTCCTGAGCCGAACTATGGTATATTGAATACACGAGATTTTAGGACAGGAGACCGGAAAGGACGGAAGACATGCTGGCGTTTACTTCGCAAAGAATCAGATCATTATGCGGCGCATCCGCCTTTAAACGGGGTGAGGAATACTGCGCTTACGGTCAGGTCATGATCGTGGAACGCGATGAAGATAACCGTTACATTGAAGCGGTAGTGCAGGATGAGGATATATACCGGGTGGAGGTCGATATCGACGGAGCGGATTTCAGCGCAACCTGCCATTGTGCGGGCTTCGGCGGATATTATCCTTACTGCAAGCATATCGCTGGCGTCTTGATCTATCTGCTGGAAGAAGAAAAGGGCGGGGCGGACCGGCTGCAGCCGCGGGGGGAGGTCGTCCCGATTCCGACGCCCGCGGTTTCCTCCAGGGACGTGCGGCTCACCAGCGGACTGATCGAGCTGTTTGAGCAGATGGCGGACAGCGAACGGCTGAAGACCGGCCAAAAAGCGGCGAGCGTGCTTAAGGAAACGCTGGCTGTGGAATGGACCTGCAAAGTGACGGACGAGTATCAGCCGGAACCGAAGTTCCGGATCGAGATGAAGGTCGGACCGAACCGGCTATACGTCGTGCAAAATATCAGGCAGTTTCTGCTTCACATCGAGGAAGGGAGAAGCCTGCCTTTTACCAAGCTGTTCACATACAGCCCTAAGCAGCATACGTTCCGGCCGGAGGACTGGGCAGTCATCGACATGCTGATCCGGATTTGCGGAAGCGAGTTCGCGTATGATGAAGCAGGCCGCTCCATTCCTGGCTTCGCAGCCTCGGGCAGCCAGCGGATGCTGACGATCCCGCCGCTGGGCTGGAACGAGCTGCTGCCTTTGCTGGTCAAGGCCGGGGCCGCGA
This sequence comes from Paenibacillus sp. AR247, assembly GCF_002968895.1. Classification (NCBI taxonomy): domain Bacteria; kingdom Bacillati; phylum Bacillota; class Bacilli; order Caryophanales; family Paenibacillaceae; genus Paenibacillus; species Paenibacillus sp. AR247. The sequence goes on from NZ_PCZT01000012.1 coordinate 64,600, forward strand.
TGGAGCGCGAGTATGCTTCGCCTCAGCCAATTCAGCTGGGTGAAGGCCAGATACCGCTGTCGTTCCATGTGGGAAGCATCGATAGCGGCGACGCCTATCACCTGGAAATCAACGGGCTGAAGCGGGTCGTCGTGATGACCGCGTACGGCTGCGCAGCTGTTGACGGCACGATATACCGGCTGCCGGTGCGCGACCTGCTCCTGATGTCAGAGATGAAAACCTTGATATACCGCTATGATCATAAGCGGATTAACATATCACCGCACCAGATGGACGCACTGATGGAGAAAGTGGTTCCCGGCTTGCGGCGCATTGGGAAGGTCGGCATGGACGCCAGCGTCCGGGATCAGCTGGTGCAGCCGGACCTCGTGGCCAAGCTGTATTTGGACCGGGACGAAACCGAGCTGACCGCAAGGCTGGAATTCGTGTACGACGGGGTTGTGATCGACGCATTTGCCGATACAGATGCCCGGAAGGACGGCGATTTTATTCTGGTCCGGGATACCGGTAAGGAGCGGCGGATGATCGAGGCGTTGAAAGGAACGGACTTTGTGCAGAGCGGACGCGAAATGGTGCTGGACCTGTCGGAAGAAGACAGCGTATACGACATCCTGTTTCATTTGCTTCCCAAGCTGGAGAAATGGGTCCAAGTATACGCCACTCCCGCCGTCAAGCAGCTGATGCACAATCCGAACAAGCCTCCGAAAATCAAGGCGGACACGGACCATACGACCAACTGGCTCGAGATCAACTTTGAGCTGGACCATGTGAGCGACAAAGAAATCCGCAAGCTGCTGCTGAGTGTGATCGAGAAGCGGAAGTATTACCGTCTACCCGGCGGTGCGTATGTGTCCCTGGAAAAGGAAGCCTTCCAAACCTTCGGCGAGCTGTATGACGAGCTCGGGATGAAAAAAGGCGATATTACCGGCAGCCGCATCCATCTTCCTCTGGTCAAGGGTCTGCAGCTTCGTGACAAGGAAGGCCGGGCTTATGGGGTCCAGATGGGGAAATCGCTGCGGCAGCTGATTGATCATATGACGCATCCCGAGCAGATGGACTTCGATGTTCCTGAGGAGCTTGCCGACGTGATCAGGGATTACCAGCGGGACGGCTTTCAGTGGCTGAAGACGCTCGGCCATTACCGGTTCGGCGGGATTCCTGGCCGACGACATGGGGCTGGGCAAAACGCTGCAAAGCATTGCCTACATTGTGTCCGAACGCAGGGAGAAGGAAGGCGGGCACCTTCCGGTCCTGATCGTATCCCCCGCATCGCTCGTATATAACTGGGAGAACGAGTTTCAGAAATTCGCTCCGTCCGTTCAGGTTCATGTGGCTCTGGGCGCGCGGAAGGAGCGCAGCGACTCCCTGCTTCGCATAGCGGCTGCGGGCGCAGAAACCGAATCTCCGAACAGCCTTGCTGCGCAGCAGGCGGACGTAATTATTACCTCCTATCCGTCCCTGCGCAAGGATATCCGGCTGTACCGGGAGATGGGCTTCAGCACCCTGTTTCTTGACGAAGCCCAGATGATCAAAAATTACGCGACGCAGACCGCTCAAGCGGTGCGGGAAATCCGTGCGGAGCGGCGGTTTGCGCTGACGGGCACGCCGATCGAAAACGCGGTGGATGAGCTGTGGTCGATTTTCGAGGCGGTATTCCCGGGTCTTTTTACGGGTCAGAAAGCTTTCCGCGGCCTGACCCGCGGCCAGATCTCCCGAATTGTGCAGCCGTTCATTTTACGCCGGTTAAGGGCCGATGTGCTGGACGAGCTGCCGGAACGGATCGAGACGGTTCAGCGCTCGGAGCTCAGCCTTGAGCAGAAGAAGCTGTACGCCGCTTACCTCGAGGAATTCAAGGAAGAGACGATCCGTGACCTGGAGATGGAGGGGTTCCAGAAGAGCCGGATGAAAATATTGGCCGGCATCACGAGGCTACGTCAGCTGTGCTGCCATCCCTCGCTGTTTGTGGACGGGTACGAAGGTCCGGCCGGCAAGCTCTCCCAACTGCTGGAAGTAGTCGACGAATGCCTCAGCAGCGGGCGGCGGATCCTGATCTTTTCCCAGTTTACGAGCATGCTCCGGATCATCCGCAGCGAGCTGGCCCAGCGGGGGATTCCGGTCTTTTATCTGGACGGGCAGACTCCGGCCAAGGAGAGGGTGGACACCTGCTCGCGGTTTAACCAGGGAGAGAACGACGTATTCCTGATCTCACTCAAAGCGGGCGGGACAGGGCTGAACTTGACCGGAGCGGACACGGTCATCCTGTACGACTTATGGTGGAATCCGGCGGTGGAAGAGCAGGCCGCGGGACGCGCCCACCGGATGGGGCAGAAAAACGTGGTTCAGGTTATTCGCCTGGTGACGAAGGGAACCGTGGAGGAAAAGATGCTGGAGCTGCAGCAGCGGAAGAAGGATTTGATCCGCGAAGTGATGGAGTCGGCGGATGACGCGGTCACGACCTTGACTGAGCAGGAAATCCGCGAGCTGCTTGCCTTATAGAGAGTCATTTTTATTCATGGAAGTACCGTGAACCGGACCTTGGAGGGGCCGGTTTTTTTCTTGTCCAGCTGCGAGAACGGGCCGAGCTCCATTTGATCCCGATAAATTTTCATGAAAAGGATGCAGGAATATGAACGGCAATGGCGAAATTTACCTCTATGCTTTAGTATAAATGACCTATTACTTGTGATCCATTCACGGACTTGGGAATGAGGAGAAGAATGTATGCGAAATCGATACAATTACGGTATCCTAACCAATTCAGGGCCTCATCTGTACAGCATGGATACAGGGGGAAGCCGCGAACAGGGCGCAGATTCTCCGCCTGTCAGCGGATATATGCCTCGCGACGACAATGCGGCTGCTTCAGCGGCAGCAGACTCTATAGCCTCTCTTTTTTCTACCACACCGACCTACAGCAGCGCTTATCTTAAGCGCCGTGAACTTATAAACCGGCAGCAGGGGCACACCGCTTGGAACGAGGCGGAAAAATTAGCGTTTGAGGCCGATTGGTACGACAATCAGCTGGAGTGGATCGCGACGATCGATCAAACTTACGGGGAGCCGGTGTTCTGGGATGTTCTTGCCGCCATGGCTCCTCCGTTCCCGAGAGGGGAACAGGGACCGAAAGAGAAGCTGGCTGAGGAGAATTTGGCTGCGTTCCAGCCGACCCGTATCCAGAAGCTCCTCAAGCAGGACGCCATGATCCGGGAGGAGCTCGAAAGGCAGGTTCAGCTGGCCCGGGAAGAGGATCGTAAAGACTATCTGGCATGGAAAGCAGCCAACGATTTTGCGCACGACATCCTTGACGGCAACCGTACCGCCTATTTGCGGGTTCTGGAAGAGATGGCCCCGCTGCAGGAATTGACGATGCTGGGGAGCGGCCTCGAGTTCAGCGTCCGAAGCAGCTCCGAAGTGGAAGTGGAACTGGATGTCAATTCCCAGCAGGTGATCCCACGCGAGGCGAAAGTCCGCACCGAAGCAGGGGTAGCTTCGCCTGAACTGTCCGTCCCCAAACGCAATGACCTGGAGCTGAAATACATCTGCGGCTCTGTCCTCCGGATTGCAGGCGAGCTGTTTGCCCTGCTCCCGCTGGAGTCGGTCGTCGTGCAGGCGAGGGACACCAAACTGAACGGAAAGACCGGGCAGGAGGAGTACATTACGGTGCTGTCGATCCGCATCGAGCGGAAATTTTTTGCCGGCTATCATGCAGGACGTGAACGCTGCCTGGAAGCACTAATGCACTGCTCTCACCGGATCGAGTACGATCCCGGTACTGGTTTTGAACCGGTTGACGACCTTCTGTAATCAGCATGTTCATGCTGTAGACTCCCTTTGGGTGACCGACCTTTTGTGTCGGTTGATCATCCGAGGCAGTCTTTTTAGGTTAAACGCATAAAATGAGCGCTCTGTCCTCCAATGAACACATACCGGAAGACGCTGAAAGTATGCGACGGAAGACGTATTTTCCAACAATAAATGGCGAAAAAACTCATATTTTGGTACCATATGCACTTGTTTTCCACTAGGGGGCATTTGTTAATATAATAGAAAACGTCTATGGCAGCCGCTGTAACCCGGAGAATACAGCTCTTTGAATGACAGGGAAGCGGCATTTTGAATCTGTGCATAGTCAGTAGAGAGAGCAAGAAGTATGGAGATGGGAGTGAGCGCATGAGGAGATGGTGGCTACTGCTGGGCAGCCTAGTCCTGGTCCTTGGGATAACCGGCTGCGGAGACAAGAAGAGCTACTCGATGGACCGCGTGGAATCTAGGGCTTACCTCGGGCCGGATGGAGACTTGTATGTCGAAGAACTGTTTACGTATACCTTTAAGGGCAGCTTTAACGGAATGACGCGTGCGATTGATCGGGCGGATCAGAAGGGGGTTGAATTTTTTGAAGCTTATGTACCCCCGGAACATCCGAAGCTAGGCAGTTTCTCCTACGAAAACTTGCAGCGGCTGGATGTCCAATGGGACGACGACAATGATACGTATTACATATACGATGCCGCGCAGAACGAAACGAAACAGGTCTATTACCGCTACCGGATTGACCATGCGGCGGTCAGGTATGGCGAAACGGGCAAGCTGGAATGGAGCTTCTTCAAAAATAACCAAGAGGATCTTCACCAGGTGTCCGTCGACTTGTTTATGCCCGGCGATTATAAGGACGGAGACGTTCATGCCTATTTGCATGACCGTTCGGGCGGGAAGATTACAAGCGAAGGGCCTCCAGCGGTTCACTATGAAACCGATGATTTGAAGAGTGATGGCACGGCGCATATGGTGGTCTATTTTCCACCGGATCAGTTATCCCAAATGACGGCTTCCGAGGAACAGCTTTCTTTGCAAAAGCAGCTGTCTGCCGAGCAGAAATACCAGGACCGGCTTGCCGCCCGTGACGTTCGAATGAACGCCATCCGTCCGGTTGTGCAAGTCGGCATGGCTGTTTTCATTGTAGGTGCGCTGCTGTACGCTTTGTCGTGGAGAAAAATTTCGGCCTGGCTGCGGCGCGGGGATGTCACCCGGCAGGACATCGATGAAGCGGATCCGCTGCTTCTCATGTATATGCTGCGCAAAGGCCGGTTAAAAAGGGAAGACTTCATGGCCGGATTGTTATCGCTGCGGCAGAAGGGTTACGTGACCGTGAAGCAGGTCCCAGCTTCCAAACGCTTCCAGGAAGAGCCGACGGCTCCCGAATTCACGCTGCTGTTCACCTTTACGGGCAGGATGGACCAGCTCAACCCGGCGGAGAAGCATCTTGTCGGCTGGCTGTTCGAAGAAATCAACGGCAGTCTGATCTTCAAGCTGGATTCCTTGGCGGGACCAACGTTTAAGGAGCGGCAGAGCGCAAGGATCGTCAAGCAGTACCGTGCAAAGTCGGTTAAGCATGCCGACCGGCTGATGAAGTGGATCAGGCTGCTGTCGCGTACCCAGCCTTATTCGGGGCAGGTCCGGCCCAATCCGCTGCTGAAGCTGTTCATTCCGCTGACGGCTGCGGTGAATTACGGCCTGTTGCTGTATCTGCTGTACACCGACGCGGCGTCCACGCTCATGATCGTGCTAACCGCCGTGCTGCTTGGTGCCGGAGGGGTATGGGCGTCCATCCGTTTCCGGAATAAGCTGTGGATCTTCCTGTATCTGCTCACATGCTTTATTATGGGCTCCCAAATCGTGCATGATATTTCGGGCGACTATCTGATCCTGACGGTATGTTCCGCTCTGTTTGTATGGAGCATTCCCGTTCATGTGCTGTCCTGGGAGACGCATCGCTATCGTTATGCACTCAAGGCACTTCGGAGTACGCTCGGAAAAGGAGAGATGTCCTACGCAGGTGAACCGCTGGAAACAGAGCAGGCCGCGGAGTATGCCGCCCTGCTTGGGACCGTTCCACGGTACATTAAACACCGTAAGCAGCCCGGGACGTCAGGCGCCGCCTTGGCCGCAGCCGTGCCCGCATTATTCAGCGTGGAAATTATGGAATCCTTGAATTATACGCAAAATCACCTGCTCCTGAAGCCGATGGGCGTCGGAGGAAGCAGCAGCAGTTCCTCGTCAAGCTTCAGTGACGGCGGGGGAGGAGGCGGAGGCGGGGGAACCGGCGCGTTCTAGCTTACGCCAAATCGTCCAACTGCACCGCCCAAGGAATAACGAACGATAACGATTGAGATGACCACGTAAATCCGCAGCAGCCCGTTCCCTGGCATTTGAGGGACGGGCTGTTTTTATGCCTGGAGGATGGAAGAAAGCGGCTTTCCGCCCGCCACGTATTAACAAAAAAAACGGCAAGCTCCTCTCAGAGAGAGAGGAACTGCCGTTTATTTGGATAGCTGTACCCGATCAGTTGGTCTTGGCTGCCATGATGACGTCCCGGCACTCGTCGGAGCAGAAGGACTGATGGATCTCTTCGCACTCTTCGCAGCAAACATGCTGTTTGTTGCAGGTCGGGTTGGCGCAGTTGATATAGCGGTCATGCGTTTTGCCGCAGTGGATGCACTTGGCGATCACGACATCTTCTTCCGTACGGTTGATCGGCACCGAAATGCGCTCGTCAAAGACGTAGCATTTGCCGTCCCACAAATGTCCTTTGACTTTAGGGTCCTTGCCGTATGTTACGATGCCGCCCTCAAGCTGGGCAACATCCTGAAAGCCTTCTTTGATCATGAAGCCGGTCAGCTTCTCGCAGCGGATGCCGCCAGTGCAGTAGGTCAGAATTTTCTTGTCCTTGAACTGGCTCATATTGTTGCGAATCCATTCCGGAAATTCGCGGAACGACTCGACATCCGGACGGATGGCGCCGCGGAAATGTCCGATTTCGTATTCATAGTTGTTGCGGCCGTCCAGGACGATGACGTCATCCTGCTGAAGCAGCTCATGGAACTCTTCCGGAGACAGACGCTTCCCGCCGATGACGTTGGGATCAAGCGGCTCATCGTAACGGAACGTGACGAGCTCTTTCTTGTGACGGACAAAAATTTTCTTGAACGCATGGCCTTCCGACTCATCGATCTTGAAGACGATATCAGAGAACAGCGGATTCGCTTTCATGTCGTTCATATACTTCTCGGTTTGTTCCACGGTGCCGGACAGCGTGCCGTTGATGCCTTCAGAGGCGATCAGAATGCGGCCTTTGACGCCCAGATCTTTGCAGTACTGCAGATGCTCCGCAGTGAACTGCTCAGGATCAGGGATGTTGACGAATTTATAATATAACAAAATACGGTATTCTTGCTTCGTTGTCATTGCTTCTTCACCTGTTCTTGTAAATTTACCTTATATATTGTAGATGAATAGGGCATACATAGTCAACTTGAAAGTATAGTAAGTAACCAGAGGATTCCTAATAGCTTAGCTGAAAGACGCAATTTCGATGCAGCCTATAGATGAGAATGAATCCGAGAAATACTGGAAAATGCTCCGTCTGCTCGCGCAAATTTAGAGGGCGGCAATCCTTCTCGTTGGAGGAATAAAAAACCAAATATTATATTGCGTATCGTAACGGTATATGATATTATGGATTCACGGATCCGAATCAGCCGAAGATAGAAGGTGCCTACTCTTAAAGAACGACGCGGCAGCGTCGGATATCCGGAAATCCGATACGGCTGTCCATGGAGTAAGCTTTCCTTCGGCATGATAAGCCATCTTGAGTTTAACCGTATTCAGCAGCGCCGCGTAATACGACAAATCAAGCATGCAAAGGAGATGTTCTCTTATGAAAAAAGTGCTTTATGTGCCGCTGGACGACCGTCCTGCCAATTTGGATGATGTTATCGTGCAAGGGAGATCCGCCGGGATCCAGCTGATTGTCCCCGACCGGGAGGATATTGCCAATCGCCTCGATTCCAAGGCCGTGGCCGAAGACGGCCAACTGGTGAGCACTTCATCGCCAACGTACGGAAAGACGCGAAATATCCGCCGATTTATTAGGGAACACGCCGCTCAGGCAGACGGATTTATCATTTCGACGGATATGCTGGCCTACGGCGGGTTAATCGGCAGCAGACGGCTTCGTCCAAGCGCTGGCGGCGCCTACCCTGATTACGACCCCGAGACTACCAAACTGCTGGACGTCGTTCGGGAAGTGAAGCGGGCTTACCCGCGTAAGCCAGTCTATGTGCTGGATACGATTATGCGGCTGGCGACCACCGTGTTTGTGGAAGGCTTGACCCAGGCTGCATACGATGAAGCGAGAGCCTTTGCCCAGCAGCCGCGGGCGGTCGCAACCACGTTCGAGGGCATTTTGGAAGGGTATGACACGAAACCCGATGGCACTTCGTTCGGAGAGCCTACCCTTTTTGACAAAGAGCAGTACTATAATGCCAGAAGGCATAAATTCAAGACCAACCGATATATCATTGAACGGCTCGTCCGTGAAGGATACGTGGATTTTCTCGCAGTGGGGGTGGATGACTCCTATACCCAGGGAGTACAGGCCAACGAAATTGCTTACCTGGAAGCCTTTGTGAATGAGCATTTGGGCGGCACCGGCGGCCAGAATCCGGACAAAGCGATTATTCTCCCCGATGCCGATGCGCTGGGATACTCGCTGCTGGGCCGGATGGCGAAGGAGCTTCACCGGTACAGCTCCCGTCCGAAATACGGCGTCAAATATTTTGGGCCGGACGGGTCGACCATCGTCAATCCTTACGAGTATATGAGCGTGCACGATAATATCCGGCATCATGTGGACATCGTCGGCGGGGAGTTCGTTGACACGGCAGCCTATGATATCGAAATCGTGGCGGTTACCAGCGCCAGCGAGATCGGTGCCGCCGTGAGCCGGATGGAAGCGAACAGCGCCGGACGGATCCCGACGCTTGTGATAGATTTTGTCGGGGGAGGTGCCGCCGATGCGACCGTAACCGAAGCGCTGCTCGACAGCGTGTCCACCGGACAGCTTCTGGGATACAGCGCGTGGAACACGGCCGGCAACAAAATCGGCATGGCCCTCGGCATGGCCCAAGCCCGATTCGTATACCTTGGCACGGAGAAGCGGCCGCCGGCGCTGCAAGAGGCAGTGAATGCGCACGGATCGCTGCTGTTCAAGCGATTCCTCAAGGACTACTACTATAAGAAGATCACGATTGCCGAAATTCGAGCGTACTCGCGGGCACACACCCTATACTCCAACGTACCGTATGCGGACCAAAACATTCGCCTGTTCAACTCGCCGGAAGACTATAAGGTTCTGGTCGAGATGCTTCGCGAACGCATGCAGGCGAACACGAAGACGCTGGCTGCCAGAAAGGCATTCGAGCTCGGCGAGTCGCAGAACGTGTGGCGGATCAATCCGTCCGGATGGTCGTTTGCGACGTATGCTTGCGCGTCTCTGGACTACGACAATCCGGCATTCATTTGGGAGCGGGCGTTTGAGATTACGCTGGGGCCGGAAGTGACGCTGAAAGAGTGCTAGGGCGGGAAGCGACTGGCGGCTCGTGGTGGCTGCCGGCATCCGGTGCCTGCGCGAGCACGGATACAACCGCATAGCTTGCTGACGTGCAGGACAAAAACAAAGCCCGGGGATTCCGGGCTTTTTTCTGTACGGCTGTGAGCGATGTAACCCGGCAACCCGGGATCACTTGATGGCCCCGGCCGTTATTCCGCTGGCGATCTGCCGCTGGAAGAACATGTACATGATCAGGACGGGGACGATGGTGATGAGCAGACCGGCGAAAAGGGGGCCCCATTCGGTACGGTACTGCATCTGGGCCTGCATCATTGCGATGCCGACGGGCAGGGTATAGTGCTTCGGATCGTTGACCAGAATCGTGCCGATAATGTATTCGTTCCAGATGTTAAGGACGTTGACGAT
>NZ_PCZT01000012.1:74513-91753 GCF_002968895.1 Paenibacillus sp. AR247
GGNGAAAATTCTCCGATCCCGGGCCGTCCACCTTGAATTCGCCCATGTGGGAAACGTCGAAGAGCCCGGCGGCCTCGCGGACCGCCTCATGCTCTTTGTGGATGCCGCTGAACTGGACGGGAAGCTCCCAGCCGCCAAAATCGATGCAGCGGACGCCGGGAACCTGTGCATAGAGCGGAAAAAGCGGTGTTCTTTTCAATTCGGACATGAGTCACCTCGGTTTTCACGTGTTACCACGGATTGTTTAGGCTTTTCATCATAAAAGTTCTTTCAAGCAGCACAAAAAGGACAGGGCGAAAGAATAAGCATGCGTGCTCGCATACTTTCTTTCAAGCTCTGTCCTTGGTACCTGAGAGTTACCTTACGGATGCCGGTGAATGGAGCGGCCCGGGACTTCACAGGCGAAATTCGGGCTCCACATCAACCCCGGGCAACAAGCAAGTTTCCCCTTGGGTGATTCTTACGTTCAGAATTCTCTCCAGAGATGCGTCCGGTAATCGTCCTTTTGCCTGAGAGATTCACCCGGGTCCGGGCTTACTCCTTCGGCGTTACTGCTCGCAGTAATCTCTCCCATTACCATCATCCGCTATACTATTGTTTGTTCACGACATCATAAAGCTCGAATCAAATGTTCGAGTTCGTTCTATATATTATTAATACTCAAAGTACAAACCGGTGTCAACAACATTATCATAATGCCTATTTACGAATATTACAATGAATTTATGTTGATAATGTTCGATTTTGGGTATTTTGGTCCAAGCGGTACTCTGAGGGGACTGTATCGTCCCAGAGCTGTCTGCCGAAGGTGAAGCGAATCAGGATGTTTGGGAGGAGCTGTGATGATGAAGAACGTAGTAGGCGTCGATATGGGATGTACGAAAATGCTGATGGTTGCCGAGGTGGATGGACAGCTTGTCGAGCGGAAGGTCCCTACCGGGCTGGATTGTTCGCTGGAATATCTGGCGGGGGAGATTGACCGTTTTATAGCAGGGATCCCGTATGAGCCGGAGGGGCTGGGAATCGCGCTTCCGGGACTCGTAGAGGGAGACCGCCGCCTGCAGTTTTCCGATATCCACGCGCTGTGTGGGGTGACGGACTTGACGATTTTGCCAAAGGGCGCTTTCGCTGTCGTCTGATCAATGACGTGAAAGCGGCGACGGTTGCCGAGGCGGCCAATTATCCGGAAAAGGATACGGTCGCGGTGATGATGGCCGGCTCGGGTTTGGCGCTCGGGATCTACTCCAAACAGCGGATGTATACCGGCGCAGGCGGGTTTGCCGGGGAGCTGGGCTACACCGTCATTGCGACTGAAGCCGGGCCGCGCAAGGTGGACGAATTGGCGGGCGGCATTGGCATTCTCGATAAGGCTGGCTGCGATATCGACGCCTTCCTCGCCAAAATCCGGGATGGAGACGGCGATTCGTTGGCTTTGCTGGAAAGTGCCGGCTTTTACTGCGGGCTGGCCATCACCAACGTGCTGCACCTGTTTAACCCGGACGTCCTGGTGATTGGCGGCAGTACCTCCACCTATCCGGGATATATGGACACCGCTTTGCGAACGGCCGAGAAGCATACGCTGCCGGACATGTTCCAAGCGTGCTCCTTCGCATCCCCGAAAGACGGCAAGCGGATCGCGGCGCTCGGAGCGATGCAATTTTTGCGCACTGGAATGGAGTTTTAGACGAGGCCGCATATGTTATATTGACACCCGTATTCGCTCTGCTTTATTCTTAGTTCAGAGTTTAGAAAAGTAGAGCGGATGCTTGGAAAGTAATTGAATATTCAGCGGATGAACGCGCGCGGGAGAGACCGCCCATCGTATAAGGGCGGCACCGAAGGAGCAAGCTGCAGGTAGGCACATGCAGGCAGCTAATCTCTCAGGTACAAGGAACCGCCGCGGGACGCGGCTCTGGAGAGAGCTATACGGCCACCCAAGGGGAACGCGGCGCACGATGCCGCACAAACTCTCAGGTACAAGGGACAGAGAAAAGGTGCTGACGCCTTTTTTGCTGTCCTTTTTTCTGTCTAATTCATCGCAAAGCGCGTCGAAAATAGCTAACGGGGAGCGTAGAACGAAGTGAGATTTAAAAATGTGTTTTCCATTATCGGTCCCTCCATGGTGGGGCCTTCCAGCTCGCACACCGCTGGAGCGGTACGCATTGGCAGAGTGGCGCGTCAGCTGCTGGGCAGCCAGCCGGAGACGGCCAAGATGACACTGTTCGGTTCTTTTGCAGAGACGTATTGGGGACATGGAACCGATTTGGCGCTGACCGCCGGGCTGATGGATTATGATACGGATGATCAGCGGATTCCGCAGGCGGACGTGCTGGCCGAAGAAGCCGGCATGACCCTGGAATGGGTTCAGGGCCGGGGCAACGGACCGCATCCGAACTCGGTCAAAATCCAGCTGACCGGGGGCGACCGGACCGCTGAAATCGTAGCCGCCTCGATTGGCGGCGGGACGATCGCGGTATATTCGCTGAACGGTTTTGACGTGCAGATCACGGGCGAATACCCGACCTTGGCGGTGAAGCATTCCGACAGACAGGGTGTTCTTGCCAACATGACCGCGCTGCTCAGCCGGGACGGATATAATATCGGATATATGGATGTGGACCGCAAGGGACGCAGCGGGGATGCGATGACCGTGTTCGAACTGGATTCCGCTCCGGAGGAGAGCACGATTCAGGCCATCCGCAAGCTTCCCCACATCAAGGAAGTCACGATGATCGATTTGACCAAAAGGAGCTAACCATCATATGAGATTCGAGACCCTCGAACAGCTGGCGGACATTTGCCGCCAGGAGAACAAGACGATTGCCGAGGTTATGCTTGAGGATCAGGCGCGCGAAACGGGCGTCTCCCGCGAGGAAGTATTCCGGCAAATGGCCGAATATTACGGTGTGATGAAGGAAGCGGTGCGCCAGGGCCTCACCGGCAACACCAAGTCGCGGAGCGGACTCACCGGCGGCGATGCCAAAAAGGTGTCCGATTATATGCAGCAGGGCGAAACATCGCTCGGCGGCCCTGCGGCCGAGGCGATGGCCTACGCGCTTGCGGTGTCGGAAGTGAACGCCTCGATGGGACGCATTATCGCGACGCCGACGGCTGGCTCTTGCGGAATCATCCCCGGCGTATTCGTCAGCGCCCAGGAACGCTTCGGCTGGGAGGACGAACATTTGGTCAAGGGCTTGTTCTGTGCCGGCGCCATAGGTTATGTTATAGCCAACAACGCCTCGATCTCGGGGGCGGAAGGCGGCTGCCAGGCGGAAGTCGGTTCGGCGATCGGCATGGCCGCCGGTGCGATGGTCGAGCTGCGCGGCGGCACGGCCCAGCAGGCCGTTCATGCTGTTGGCCTGGCGCTGAAGAACTGCCTCGGCCTGATCTGCGATCCGGTCGCTGGGCTGGTGGAGATTCCCTGCATCGTCCGGAACGGGCTGGGGGCCGTCACCGCCCTGGCGGCTTCGGACATGGCTCTTGCCGGCGTTGGCAGCGTTATCCCGGCCGATGAAGTGATCGGCGTCATGCTGGAGGTCGGAAGCGCCATGCCGGCCAAGCACCGCGAGACCGGGAAGGGCGGACTCGCCCAGACGCCAACTGGCCGCAAGCTGACCAAGGAACTGGTGGAACAGCGCCGCAGAAAGGCCAAAGAAGCTAAAACGCCTGCCAAGGAAGACTAACCTATTAACGGCAGCCCCAAAATTGAAATCAAAGGAGACGCGAAATCGATGAGCAATGTGAAGGAGAACCGTTGGTACAGCAAGGATCATGAATGGGTGGAAAAGGCAGGCGGATCTGTGGTCCGCATCGGGATCAGCGACTTTGCCCAGCACCAGCTGGGGGACATCGTGTTTGTGGAGCTGCCGGAAGCCGGCGCCGAACTAGCGGCCGAAGAGAGCATCGGAACAATCGAGTCGGTCAAAACCGTATCGGATCTGTTCAGTCCTGTGAGCGGCAAAGTGACCAAAATCAACGATGCGCTGGAAAGCGAGCCGGAGCTCGTCAACAGCGAGCCGTACGACGGAGGCTGGATGATCGAGGTAGAGGTTGAAGGAGATTTGGACGAGCAGCTGCAATCGCTGCTGACGGCAGAGCAGTATGAGCAATTTTTGAACGAATAATAACGATATCGAGACAGGGGCTGGGGCACATCGTGCCGCAGCCTCTTTGATTTTATACGACGATTTTATACGAAGGCCCGTTATCCCGGCACAGCTTTTTGCACCTGCGGCGGGTTATTTTCTTAACTATTCCTTCAAGCGAGCTTATTTATGACCAGGATTCGGTTTGTCGATAACAAGAATAAGAGGAGGGTACATACGCCGCTAAATGGAAGCTGCCCTGCATCTATTACTCTACGATTTGAAAGAACCGTGCAACTATGGGGTAAATGCTAGCGTACAAGCATATAATGATTTAACCATGCAGTCACAGCTGTCCCGTAAATTTGGGCAGGGAAAAGCTTATAGAACCCCTTACAAATGGCAAGAAAGTAACATAGGATGTAGTGAAAGCGATTTTTTGAGGCATTTATTCAGGTAAACCATGGTGGTGAGATGAATGATGAATAACGTGGAAATATATGAAGGCGGCGACCTGGGATGTCATTATACGCATCTTGAAAGTATATTCAAAGTTTGGGCGCCGACGGCGGCGAAGGTAACCCTCGCCTTGTACGACGACGCGGGAACTTATGACGGCGGAGCGCTTACCGATCACGCCGGAGGGTTCGAAATCGGCATGAGACGCGGGGAAGGCGGCGTATGGTCACTTCATTTCAGAGGCGATTTGGCCGGAAAATATTATATGTACAAGGTGGAGCACCCGGACGGACGGGAAGTTTATGCGGCCGATCCTTACGCCCGGGCGGTCAGTGCCAACGGGCAGCGGACGGCGATCGTCGACGTGAAGGCCGCAAGCCCGGAGGGCTGGGAAGAGGATGAAACTCCCGATCTGCTGGGGGTGGAAGACTCGGTACTCTATGAACTTCATGTCAGGGATTTTTCGATCAGCCCGGATTCCGGGCTCCAGTATAAAGGCAAGTTCAAGGCGTTTACGGAGACAGGCGTGCGGGACGCAGCCGGCAGCCGGCTCGGCATCGATCATTTGGCCGAACTCGGCGTGACACATGTCCATCTGCTGCCGATTTTTGATTATGCGACGGTGAACGAGCTGACGGTCGATGATCCGGACTCGGCGGAACCGAAATTCAACTGGGGTTATGATCCCCAGCATTACAACGTGCCGGAAGGCTCCTACGCGACCGACTCGTCAAGCCCCGAAGTCCGGATCCGGGAGTGCAAGGAGATGATCATGGCGCTGCACCGCAAAGGAATCCGGGTCGTGATGGATGTGGTGTACAATCATACCTACTCTGCGGGGGACGGCCTGTTTGAGAAGCTTGTGCCGGGTTATTTTTACCGGACCGATGCGTCAGGGCGGTTCAGCAACGGCTCCGGCGTCGGAAACGAGCTGGCAACCGAGCGCCCGATGGTCCGCAAATACATCAAGGATTCCCTGCGCTATTGGGCGGAAGAATACCATATCGACGGATTCCGTTTTGACCTGATGGGTCTGATCGACACGGACACGATCGCGCAAATCACCGAGGAGCTCCGCCGTGCGCATCCGGGACTGCTGATTTACGGGGAGCCTTGGACAGGCGGTGAAACGCCGCTGAAGCAGCAAACCTTAAAAGGATCCCAAAGGGGCAAAGGCTTTGCCGTTTTCAACGACAATTTCCGGGGGGCCATCAAGGGAGACAGCGACGGTTCGGGAAAGGGCTTCGCCACGGGGCAGCCCGGCAAGGAAGCGGCGGTATTGGCCGGCGTTCAGGGGGCGATCGACGATTTCACCGGGTCATCTACGGAGACGATCAACTATGTGACGGTTCACGACAACCTTAACCTGTGGGATAAAGTTCTGATTACGCAGGGACTGGGAGGTGATCTGATCCGGGGTATCGATAACGGCCAACTTGCCGGAGGGGGGAGCCTCGAAGAAGCTGTCGCAGCCACCGATCCTTACCGGAGCATCGACCAGGACCAGCTGCTGGAGAACGAAAGCGTCCGGAGAGCGCTGCTGGCCAACGGCATCGTGCTGACCTCTCAGGGGATTCCGCTCATTCATGCGGGTGACGAGATGCTCCGCAGCAAATTCGGCGACCACAACAGCTACCGGAGCGGGGATGCGATCAACGCCATCCGCTGGAGCAACAAGTCCCGGTTCCTGCCGGTATTCGAGTATTACCAGGGGCTGATCGCGCTGCGCCGCGCCCACCGGGCGTTCCGTATGACGGACAAGGAGCAGATCAAACGGAGCATGGAGGTCATGCGCTGCGACGGCAATGTCGTCGCTTACCGGCTGAAGGACCATGCCAACGGCGATACGTGGAAAAATATCATCGTCATCTATAACGCAAACGTTCGAGAGGCGCAGGTCGACATTCCGTTTTCCATTACCGGCTGGAAGGTGGCCGTCAAAAACCTTCAGGCCCGGAACGGGGCGCTGGAGATGATCGTCGACGAAACGGTGAGCGTCCCAGGCCTGTCGGTCATGGTTCTGTATGAGGAAGAAGGCGGCCGTCCGCGCCCGCTCAAGGCGGTGGAGCTGCATTATGAGCGCCAGGACCGCAAATATGACGGCTGGAACTTATGGGTATGGGGCAGCGGCATGCGGGAGCGCCGGGTCGATTTTGACCGGATGGAGGACGGACGCGCTGTGGCGACGATATATGTCCCGCTGAACGTGCAGGAAATCGGATATATCGTGCGGCTGAACGAGTGGGAGGCGAAGGACTGCGACCAGGACCGGTTTATCAAGCTCGGATGGCATCACAGCAAGCTGAAGGTGCTTGTCCGGAGCGGATCGGACGACTGGAAGAAGATCAGCTGACGCCCGGGTGCCGGGAGAATGTGGCCGGCTGTGTAAGGGGGCTGGCTGGAGCGTACGTCAACCTGGGAATGGAGCAGCTTGACAGGTTGGAAGGTTTGGCCGCTTTAGAAGCTTGCAAGCTGAGAAGTTTAGAAGGCTAGAAGCCTAGAAGCCTAGAAGCTTGGGGCGACGGTGTGACGGAAATAGGGAGCTTTCTTTTCTGTATCCGGGGATAGGGATGCATGCATTTTACAAAAAAGGGTGATTCCTATAAAGTAAAGTGAGATTCCCTTGGATAGGGTGATATATAACAGAGAAAGAAGGCTTACGATGACCGAGAAACTGCTGTCGCCTCTGGTGAAAACCTTTGACATGCTTCCCCATCCCGAGGGCGGGTGGTACAAGGAGTTGTGGAAGGCGTCCTTTGAAATCCCGAAAGACGTGCTGGATCCCAAGTATTCGGGTTCGCGCCCTTCGGCGACTTCGATTTATTTCCTGCTGCATCCGGAGGAATCCTCCGCGTGGCACCGCGTTTATTCCGATGAATTGTGGCTGTGGCATTCCGGCAGTCCGCTCGAGCTGCTGCTCGGAGGCGATGGGGAACAGCCGGGCGGGGAGACCAAAATCATTTTGGGAATGGACGTTGAGAATGGCCAGGTGCCACAGGCGCTCGTTCCGGCCAATGTCTGGCAGGCGGCCAAGCCGCTGGGCGACGAGCCGGTGTTCGTCTCCTGCGTCGTTTCCCCAGGCTTTCATTTTGACGATTTTACGATGATATCCGGAAAATAAAACCTTCGGCAGCGGCATGTCCCGCTTCGCCGGGCCAGCCCAAATCCCGCACGGTTGCAATGACCGATGCGGGATTTTTTGTGATATTGGAAAGGATAACCTTCGGGGGCTGGGCATTTTTATGGCGTTAGAGTCAAGCTTCAGTTAAAAACCGTCTAGCTTCCTTCAAAGGACGCTGCTAGACGTTTTGGTTTAGATACACTGCTCCTTCCTTCAGTGTACTCCAGGCTAAGCAGCGTACTCCGTTTGCCTCAAAAGCAGCCGGCTGTTTTGCGCTGCAAGGTTTTGATTTCGCCAAAAATGGGTAATACATAGATATGCCTGTGTACTGCAGGGGACAGATTAAATATCAGAGGAGGTTGTAAAAGATGACATCTCATTCTCTTACAGCAGAACGAAGAACCGACACGAAGCATTCGAGTCTGCGCAGCTTGAGACAAAGCGGACGCATTCCGGCGGTGGTCTACGGGACACAGACCGAGAGCATGCCGGTCAGCGTCGATGCGAAGGAGCTGGCCAAAGTTGCCAGAACAGGCCGGTCCGAAGTGTTCAAGCTGAAGGTGGAAGGCTCGTCGGATCTGGACGTGATCATCAAGGATTACCAGCGCAAAGCCGGTGAGTGGATGCATGTGGACTTCATGCACATCTCCGCCAACAAGCCGATCAAGGTTCGCGTTCCGATCGACTTCCAAGGTACGGCTGCCGGCACCAAGGTGGGCGGCGTGCTTCAGCATCAGGAGACCGAGCTTGAAGTCGAGGCGCTTCCTGCAAATCTGCCATCCGCGATCACCGTGGACGTATCGCATATGGAAATCGGCGACAAGCTGATAGCCGGAGACATCCAGCTGCCATCCGGCGTAACGCTCGTAGCCTCACCGGAAGAGCTGGTTGCTTCCGTAACGGCATCCCGCATGGCGACCGAGGCCCAGGCTGCGGACGAATCCGTGGCAGCGGAGGGAGAAGAAGCGGCGGAAACGGCTACAGAAGACAACAACGAATAAAACGTCTTATCATATACATGCTTGTACAGGAAAACCCCTGGTCGTTTACGACCAGGGGTTTTCGTTGCATGAGGCGTGTGTGAGGTGCACTGCCCGTACACCCACTTGGCGAAGTGGGTGTACGGTTGCTTGTGTACTGCCGTTCCAGATGTTAAGGACGTTGACGATGCCCACGGTAATAAGCCCCGGCTGCGAGAGCGGCAGCATCACCCGGAAGAAGATGCCGAAGTAGGACGCTCCGTCCATGGCGGCGGCTTCTTCCAGCTCTTTGGGCAGGCTTTTGAAAAATCCGACGAGCACGAAAATGCCAAACGCAATCAGCGTAGAGGCATACACCAGGATCAGCCCTAAAGACGAATTCGTCAGATGCATGGAGTTCATCAGGAAAAAGAGCGGGATGAGCGCCAGGCTGAACGGGATCATCATGGAGGCAATGTAAAGCAGGAACAGCGCGGTGCTTCCCCGGAACGGGTATCGGGCCAGAACGTAGGCGGTGGTGGCCGACAGCAGCAGCCCGAGCAGCGTGGAACCGATCGTCACCACGACGGAGTTCAGGAAGTAATCGCCGAAGCTGAACTCCCGCCATACGTAGCTGAAGTTGCTCCACAGCAGCGGAACGTCCGGCAGGGACCAGGGCATTTTGCGGAAAAATTGGTCGTTGTTTTTCAGCGAGTCCAGCAGGGTCCACAGCAGCGGATAAATGACCGATATGCCCCACAGGATCAGGATGGCGTAAAACACGATTTTGACCATCGGATTGGAAAGGCCTGATTTCATTATTTGTTCCTCCTGTGCCTAGAAAAATCAGCTGATTTCGATCGTTTCCTGGCGCATGAGCCGCTGCAGGATGACTGTCGTGATCATCGATAAGACCAGAATCAGCACGCCAATGGCCGCACCATAGCCAAAGTGGTATTGCGTGAAGGCCATTTGGTACAAGTAGGACCCCATGACCTGGGTGGTGTTGTCCGGCCCGCCGTTCGTCATAATCATCACGATGACAAAAGAACCGTTGAGCGTGGTCATCATAATGTTGAGGATGGACACCTTCATCTGTTCCCAGATCAGCGGCAGCGTGATATGGCGGAATTGGTGCCACTGGCCAGCGCCTTCAAGGCTTGAGGCCTCGTAGTAGGATTCCGGTATCCCCTGAATCGCGGCGATCAGGAGAATCATATAAAAGCCGATGCCGGCCCAGATGGCGGGCGGAAGCAGCATCCAGATCGTGTGGCTGGTGAAGCCGAGCCACGTAATGTCCACTTTGTCTTTGGTGAACAAGGACAGGAAGGAGTTCAGAAAGCCGATTTGCGGATTATAGATAAAATTCCAGAGGACGCCTATGACGACGACGGAAATGACGTTCGGAATGAAAAAAATCGAGCGAAAGAAATTGGCGAGCCGAAATTTGAAGCGGGTCAGAGCGACCGCAAAAAACGTCGCCAGAATCATGATGCCGATAATTTTGCCCGCGACGAGAAAATAGTCGTTGCCCATCCCGATCCAGATGATGGGGTCGTGAAGCATCTCCTTGAAATTGTCCAGGCCGATAAACGTTTTATTGTCCGAGGAGCCGGACCAGTCATACAGCGAGTAATACATCGCCTGCAGTACGGGGTATACCGTAAACACGCAGAAGAACAGGAACGTGGGAATGATGAAGGTTGCGATAAACAGGTTGCGCTGCCAGGCGTTCGTCCCCAATTTCATCTTCGTTCTCCCTGCCTTTCACCTAAAATGTACGGAGGATAACAGAGAGCGTTCATCCCCGTCATCCTCCGCGTTTCCTGCCGGTCTATCGCATTACTTTTTCACTTTCTTGGCGACGTCCACGACGCGCTGTACCCACTCTTCCGGCGTGATTTTGCCGATGGTCAGGGCATCCGTGGCATCCTGCATCGCCTTATCCACGTCCGCATTAAAGGTAATGGACGGAACGACGACGGTGTTGGAATCGGTTAAATACCGCGCTGCATCTTTAACATGGCTTGGCGCGCTGGAGCTGCTGATGTCGCCCTTGATGTTGGACGGAGCGCCGCTCAGCTCGGCCCACTGCGAAGCTTGAGCTTCTGAGAAGATGAACTGCAGGAATGCTTTGGCCGCTTCCTTGTTTTTGGCGTTCTTGGCGATCGCCACGTTGGCGGTGGAAGTGTTGGCGACGACCTTGCCGCCTGAATCCTGCGTCACCGATGGAATGAAGCCGAAGGAGAATCCGCCCGGGACGTCCTTGGCCATTTCGTTTGGCAGCCAGAGGCCGTTCGGGATGAAGGCGTCTTTGTGCTGCAGGAACAGCATTTGAGAATCCGTGTGGTTGATCTGGATGGAGGCTTTGTCGATAAAGCCTTTGTCGCGAAGCTCGACGATTTTGTTCAGTGCGGTCAGCACGGCGGGCTGCTGGAAGGCTTCCACTTTGGAATCGGCCATGTCCTGCAGAATGGAAATATCGTTATTGTTGGCGGATACGATCGCCGGGTACAAAATCGCACCGTTGATGTAGTACGGATATTTGCCGGTATGGATAAACGGAGTCACGCCCGCCGCTTTGATTTTGTCGCTGACGGCCAAGAAGGACTGCCAGTCTTTGGGCTCTTCCCAGCCTTTTTCCTGGAAGAGGGCTTTGTC
Source organism: Paenibacillus sp. AR247 (assembly GCF_002968895.1). Lineage (NCBI taxonomy): Bacteria > Bacillati > Bacillota > Bacilli > Caryophanales > Paenibacillaceae > Paenibacillus > Paenibacillus sp. AR247. Next base: position 85,799 of record NZ_PCZT01000012.1, read on the forward strand.
CCAGAACACGCCCCAGGAGTTCAAAACGAGCGGGATGTCGTAGACCTTGCCGTCAAACAGCTGCGGCGGCTGCGCCAGAATGTCGCTGATTTTGGTGCCGTCGATGTTCGTGGCGTCCTTCATCCAAACCGTCAGGTCCTCCAGCTGGCCGTCCTCCACCATTTGGCGGTCGTTCAGGTTCGGTCCGTCAATGTACACGAAGTCCGGCGGATTGCCGCCGACCCAGCGGGGCTTCATCTGGTCGTTAATTTTAGGCCCGCCGCTTTCTTTAACGTTCAAATCGGGGTTGGCCGCTTTAAAGTCGGCGATGACCTTTTTCCACCACTTGTCGCCGTAGCCGCCGACAAAGTACTGGATTTCAAAGTCTCCGGTCAGTTTTTTGGTGCTGTCATCGGTCGTCGTGTTCGAGCTGGACTCGGTGTTGGTCGTTGTGGCGGTGGTTGAGGAGGACGCGTCTTCGGTTTTCGTCGAAGTGGACGAGTCCTTGGAGCCGCATCCGGCCAGCGGGGCGACGATCATCAAAGCCGCAAGGCTGAGTGCCGCCAAATGTCTCTTGAACATCATAAAAGCTAACCCTCCTTAAGTGATTGTGCAACGCCATAGTGGTTGTCTATTTTGGATTACAGCGCCTAAAACCATCATAAGGATTCGGGGGGAGAGGCTCTATTGAATATCTTCCATGAATTCTTTGTTATTTTCTGTTCGTAGGGGAAAAAAGGAGGGATAATCTTCTACTTGGGATGAGGAGGGAAAATGTGAGGTTGTGGAGCGGCCCCGTCGCAGTGCTGCTGCGCCGCTGCCGCTTTCCCCTTACTCCGTTCCATGGACCTCCTTCTGCACCTTCTCGGCGTAACGCTGCAGCTCGTCCAACGCCTCCTTCGGCGAGACGTGGTCGTGCAGGACTGCGTCGCCCATTTTCCGTGCGGTATCCATGATCGACTGCCATTCCGGCTGCTGGATCGGATAAAAGCTGGATTTCCGCAACTCCGCCAGACGCTGCTTCACCATGGGATCCGCTGCCGACAGCTTGGCCCCGGCCTCTTCCGTCACGGGCAGGAAGCCTTCCTGCGCGATGATTTCCTCATACACCGGGCTGGAATACAGATAATCCAGGAACGCGGAGAGCGCCTCCTTGTTGGTATGGTCTGTTTTGAACGAGACCAGGTTATCATGCACGCCGAACAGGAGCGGCTTGCGGCCGTCCTTGACGGGAATAGGGCCGGTGCCCCACTTCAGATTCGGGAACTCCCTCGGCATGACGGTGCCGAAATAATTGCCCGAAATCATCATTCCCAGCTTCCCGTCCCCGACGATGCGCTGCTTCTCGTCCCGGGTGGTGACGGTCGGCTCGGGATCGGTTAATCCTTCGTCGTACAGGTCCTTCAGAAAGGCAAGGCCCTCGACGTTTTCCGGCGAATTGATCGTCCATTTCCCGTCACGGAACCACCCGCCGCCCGCCCCCAGAAAGAAATAAGAGAGATAGGCCTGGATTTCGTTATCGCTCAAATCGACGCCGAAGCCGTGGGCCTTGCCGGTGTTTTTGATTTTGAGGGCATCCTTTTTCAGCTCCGACCAGGTGGCCGGTGCTTCGGATATGCCAGCCGCCTCGAAAAGGTCCCGATTGTAATACATATTCCGGGTGGACGAAACGTACGGAATGGCATACTGCTTGCCGTCCCACTGGTCGAGCTTCATCAGGTCCGGATAAAATTTCCGCTTCAGCTCCGGCGAAATGATCTCGTCCATGTCGTTCAGGAGGCCGTCCTTCGCAAAATGTGTGTACACGTTCGTGTTCAGCAGGTCCGGCGGCTGATTTTTACTGATCATCGTAGTATAGATGCCGTCGAGGATGTCCCAGTTGGCCACCTGCAAATTGATGACGATCGACGGGTTCTTCAGCATGAAGTCCTGAGTCCTGCACCAGGTTTTCGAGCAGGGGCCGCGTCTCCGAGCTGTATTCGGAGGCGACAAAATTGATGAGCGCAGTCTGCTCCTCCTGCGGCTTCATCACCGGTTTGGCATCTTGCGGGCCGGAGCAGGAGAGAAGGAGCGCCGGAATGCCCAGCAGGCAGAGGGAGATCCCGGCAAGCCGGGTCAGAAAACGGGAAGTCATCGGCTCTCGCACCTTTCGATGGTTATTGTTTATTTATCGATAAATGGAAAGAGGAGTTTCTGATTTTCCGGGGAATACATGTTGGCCTTGGTGACGACGATTGAATTGGTGTAAGTTTCCGGCTTGACCTTTTTGCCGTTGATGAGGTCGAGCACGGTCTGTACGCCCAAATATCCGATGTTAAAAGGCTGCTGCACGACGGTCGCATTCAGGGTGCCTTCCTCGAGCAGCCGGATTTCGCTGGCCGACGTGTCGAAGCCGATCAGCTGGACGAGCCCGGTCCGATGGGCTTCCTTGACCGCTTTGGCGGCTCCGAGGGCCGCGGATTCGTTCAGCGCGATGATGGTGTTCATGTCGCGGTGGTCCCGAATCAGCGCCTTGGCGATCAGGTACGAACGCTCCTCGGAATCGGAGCAGTAAAACGTGCCATAGATCGCCGAGGACGAGGCCTCAAGCGCTTGGCGGATGCCCTTTTCCCGCTCGGCCGATACGCCGGACGTCACGAAATCGCTGATGATCACCGCCCTTAGCGAACCGCCGGTCTGCTCCATCGCCACTTTGCCGGCCTGGACGCCGGCAGTGACATGATCGTTCGACACGAAGGCCGGCGGCGATTTCAGGCTGAGAGGCGTATCGATAATGACGAGCGGGATGTCCTCATCCTGGATGTTCTTGAGCTCGTCCATGATGCGGTCGTCGTTGATCGGGGCAACGACGACCGCCTGCGGCTTCTGCTTGAGGACGCCCTTCAGCAGCTGAAGCTGCGACTCGGCGTCCGTCTCCTGCAGCGGGCCGGTAATGCTGATGCTGGCCCCGGCCTCCTTGGCGGCTGCTTCGGCCCCGGCGCTCACCGTCTGCCAGAATTCGGAGCGGATGTTGTGCTCCTTGAGGATCACCGTCACGCTTCTCTCCTGAGGGGGCGTCGGAATAAACAGCTTGAAGTACAGGATGATGTAGACGCAGGATATGACAAAAATGATGGCCAACAGCAGCGTGGCACGTTGTATGCGCATGGGTGCTACTCCTTCATTTTGGGGATGGTGATGGTGACGCAGGTCCCTTCTTCCAGCTCACTGCGGATTTGGATGCCGTAGACGTCGCCGAAGTACAGCTTCACGCGCTCGTTGACGTTGGCAATCCCGATGCCGCCGGATTTTGTCCGGCCGGACGTCTTGCCCTCCGGCGGGTTCCAGATCTGCCCGATTTGCTCCTCCGTCATGCCCAGCCCGTCGTCCTCCACTTCAAATTGGATCATCTGGCCCAGGTCGCGGGCCCTTATGACGATTTTTCCCGGTTCGGGCTTGTTGCGGATGCCGTGATAAATGGCGTTTTCCACAAAGGGCTGCAGCAAAATTTTGAGCGTCATGAAACCTCTGATTTCCTCCGGCACGTCGATGTCGTATTCCAGCTGCTCGTTGTACCTCATCTTCTGTATAAGCAGATAGTTGGTGATATGCTCGACCTCCACCTTGATTGGCACCAGCTCCTTGTCCTTTGTAATGCTGGCGCGGAACAGTTTGGCCAAAGCCGAGGTCATCAGGACGACTTCTTCATGTTTCTTTTGCTCGCCCATCCATACGATCGAATCGAGCGTGTTGTACAGGAAATGCGGATTGATCTGTGACTGGAGCAGCATCAGCTCGCTTTTTCGTTTGTTCTCCTGGTTATGGATGATTTCCTGCATCAGGTTCTTGATCTGGGCCAGCATCAAATTAAACGACCGTCCGAGCTGGCCGATTTCGTTCGGCTGGTCGATCTTCGTGCGGATATTGAAGTTGCCGCGCTCGACCTTTTTCATATCCCGCTGCAGAATGCGGATCGGCTTGGACATGCGGTATGACAACACGAGCGACAGCAGCAGGGAGAAGAGGATGCCCATGATGGCGTACAGCAGGATGGACCTGCGGATCGTGCCTTCGTTCGCGATCAGGTCGTCCGCATAGGCCACGCCGACGATTTTCCAGCCGAAGTTCGTGTCATGAACCGAGTAGACGCGCTTGTCCTTGTCGTCGTTGATCGTGAAGGAGGTACCGCTCTTGGCACCGGTGACCTTGGCGATCTGCTCCGTGCGCAGGTTGCTGTAGATCAGCTGCTGCTGCGGGTGGTAAATGATGTTCCCGTTCTGGTCGACGATAAACACGTAGCCCTTTTTGCCCAGGTTAATTTTGCTGCATATATCGTTGATGATGCTCAGGTTCAGGTCCACGAGAAAAATACCCTCGCCCCGGATCCCGTCCGTGCTCTTCAATTCGCGGCTGAGGGAGACGACCCACCGGTATTCGTTCTGGATGACGTTCTGCACGTGAGGCGGCGAAATGACGGATTGTCCGCCCTTGCTCTTGGCTTCCTTGTACCAGGATTGGTCCTCCAGCTTGGTGTTCGGGTTGAGTAGGGTAATCCGGCGGTCGGACACGTAATGGCCGTTGTATCCGAACACCATGATGGCCGAGATGTCCTTGCGCGAGTACAGGATGGCCTGGAACAGGTCGGAGATGCGCTTTTCGTACGGCCGCCGGTCGCTTGTGCTGATAAACGTGTTGTTGGAGATGTAATACTTGACGTCTTTGTTGGTCATGGCCAAGAGGCTGATATTTTCCATGTTGTCGATGTAAGACTGGATGTTGGAGTTGACCTGCGTGATGATTTCCTGGACGTAGCTCTCCGAATTGGTCTCCATCGCGGCGACCGACAGGTTGTAGCTGTTCAGGCTGATAACCAGGACGGTAATCAGGATCAGGCAGGAGAAGGTGAAAAAGATGCTCGACTGAATGCTTTTAAACGGCAAAAAGGAAGGAGGGAGGCGCGCTGTCTGGTCATGGCTGCGGGTTCTCCTTGGCTTGCCTGTCGCGGAATTCCCGCGGCGTCATGCCCGCATGCTTCTTGAACAGGATACTGAAATAGTTCGGGTCGTTGTAGCCGACCTGACCGGCGATTTCGTAAAATTTGAGTCCGGTGTGTGCCAGCAGCTCCTTGGCTTTGTCCATTCGGGTCCGGGTCAGGTACTCGACGAAGGTTTCGCCTGTATGCTGCTTGAAGACGAGGCTGAAGTAGCTGGTGCTCATCAGGACGTGGCGGCACAGGTGCTGCAGCGAGATGTCTTCGTCGGCATAATGCGTCTCGATGTAGTCGACGGCCTTGCGGATCTGCATATGGGTCAAATGATGGCGGTTTTCGGCAACGGCGTTCATGACGGAGGTGACCGTCTCCGTGAGCCAGGCTTCGATTTCGTCAAGCGTTTTGAATCTGTAGACGTCGGTCAGCAGGATCGAGCGCGGCTCGTGCAAGCCCAGCTCCTGAATGGTGTTCATGAGGGAAAGGATGACCTTTTGGATGTGAAAAATGCACGAATCCATCGGTGCCATGCCCTGTTTCAGGTCACAGACGAATTCCCGGATCAGCTGGCGGATTTCCTCCAGGGAGCCGGTCTTGACGGCGGAAGCCAATTGGCGGTCCCAATCCGCGCGGAGCGTCTCGGCGAGGGAGGGCCGGCCCTCCATGTCCAGCAGGCTGATCACCCGGTTTTTGCCGAGCAAAAAGCGGTAATCCAGCGCGGAAAGGGCGCTTGTGTACGATGCGGGAAGCTGCTGCGCTGCCTGCACTGCTTGTCCGACGCCGATGGTAACGGTGAACTTTAAATATTTGTGAATGTAGAAGCGGGCTTCTTCGGCCACCCGGAACGCCTTTTCGTACACATCGGTATCCTCGGCGCCGTCCGAGACGACCAGGGCGATGCGCTCCTCGCGTGTGCGGAACAGCAGCAGGTCCTCGCGGAGGGCGATTTCCTCGAACAGGTTGTAAGCGGCGTAGCGAAGAATTTCCGTGTCCTGCCCGCTCTCACTTTG
>NZ_PCZT01000012.1:91853-99818 GCF_002968895.1 Paenibacillus sp. AR247
GTAACGACGAGGCGCTCCAGGAAGCGCTCCTTCAGGAGCGGCAGGCTCTGCTTTAGCTGGCTGTAGAGCCGGCTGAAATCCTCGCGTCTGCGGGTCTCTTCGTCCATCTCGGCCTTGACCTTCAGAAGCAGCTCGCGGATTTCCTGGGCAGTAATCGGTTTCAAAATAAAATCGGAAACCTTGAGGCGAATGGCCTGCTGCGCGTATTCGAACTCGTCGTAACCGGTCAGGATGATCATTTTGATATGCGGATATTTGGAGCCTGCAGCGGCCGTCAGCGCAAGACCGTCCATAAACGGCATGGAGATGTCCGAAATGATGAGATCCGGCATGTTCAGATCGATCGCCTCCAGCGCCTCGCGGCCGTTGGCGTAATCGCCGATCAGCTCGAAGCCGAGCTCCTGCCAGCCGATCGTTCGCTTCAGCCCGTCGCGGACAACCGCTTCATCGTCGACGATGAATACTTTGTACATGGTATGCCCCCTGTCTTTTGTTCGATGCCGTAAGGCTTCCGGACCCAGGGTCCTTGTTCATAAAAACGTAATAATTCTGGAATAATTATACTGTAAAAGCGGATTTGTGGATATGGGGAATGTGCGAGTCAAAGGTGGAACGTCCGAATTGCCGTATTTTGACATAATCCCGGCTCTATGCTTTAATATGAAAATATTAGCCGGGACGGGAGGTGAGAGAAACATGGCAACGATCAAGGATGTGGCCAAGCATGCCAACGTATCGACGACGGTCGTCTCCAAGGCGCTGAACGGGTATTCGGACGTGAGCGAGGAGACGCGGAAGAAGGTGCTGAAGGCGGTCGAGGAGCTGAACTACTCCCCCAATATGCTGGCCAAAAATCTGAAGCAAAAAGTCACGAAATCGATCGCGCTGATCTTCTCCAATTTTGAGGGTTCGAGCGGCAAGGACGGCGTGCTGTTTCAGATGATGACAGGGATTTTCGAGGCGGCGTCGCATTACAATTACGAGGTGCTGCTGTACACACGGAACCTGTCGGAGCAGCAGGACAAGTCCTATTGGCAGTTCTGCAAGGAGCACAAGGTATCGGGCGCGGTCATAACGGGACTAAAGACGACCGATCCGTATTTTCAGGAAATCGTGGACAGTAATTTTCCGTGCGTCGTGATCGACGCTGACATTACGGGAAGCCACACCAGCTCGGTGATGACGGATAACGTCGGGGCGGCCCAGGCGGCCATCCAGCATCTGGTCGATCTCGGACACCGCCGGATCGGCATGGTCAACGGCCATAATTTTGCCGTGGTCAGCAACGAGCGTTTGAAGGGTTACCGGCAGGCATTGAAAGCAAACGGCATCGAATTCGATCCAGCGCTGGTCGTTAACGGCGATTATACGGAGGAGTATGCCTATGGTTCGGCAGAGTCCTATTTGCAGGACCACCCGGACGTGACGGCCGTTTTCTTCGCAAGCGATCTGATGGCGATCGGCTTCATGAACCGCTGCCGCGAGATGAACGTCCGCGTTCCGGAGCAGCTGTCCGTGATCGGGTTTGACGATATCGTGCTGTCCAGCTACACGTCACCCAAGCTGACCACAGTGAGGCAGGATTTTAAGCGGATGGCTATGACGGCATTCGAGCAGGTCATTCATCTGCTGGAGCACAACGGCACAGGAAAACATTTGAAAATTCCATTTCAGGTGGTTGACAGGGAAACGACGTCGATGCTATAATTTGCACGGAAGCGCTTTCAAATTTTCATATTTTTTTACGGATATCGAAATCGATTTCGGAACAAGGGTACCAATGCATTTCACCTTCATGCCAACAAGGAGCCGACAGGCCAACCTGCAGGGAGGGTGAATATTTTTTTCAAGGTTCCGAAATCGATTTGGGACCGCATCAGTACTCTATTTTTTAGGTGATTGGGTTGCACGGCTTTCATCGTTTCCAGTGAAAAAACAGGGAGGTCTATCCAATGAAAAAATGGTCTGCAAGTGTAGCGTTTGTTCTGCTGTTCAGCGTCATCCTGAGCGCCTGCTCATCCGGCTCGGGTTCCAAGGGGAACGACAGCGCCCAGGGGGGCGGTTCCTCTGATGGCGGCGGGTCAGGCAAAGTGGTTGAGCTTAAATTTACGACCTGGGGAGAGCTGTCGGCCGATTCGGTAGAGAAAAAGCTGGCCGACGAGTTCAATGCATCCCACCCGGGCATCAAGGTTACGTTTGAACCGGTTCCGGGAGACGGCTATGCCACGAAGCTGACGACTTCGTTGGCGGCGGGGCAGGCACCGGACGTCTTTTTGATCGGTGAAGGGGATTATTTCAAATACGTCGACAAGGGCGTGGTGGAGCCTCTGGATGAGTACATCAGCCAGGACAGCTCCTTCAAGACGGATATGTTCCAGCAGGATCTGCTGAACATGGGCAAAATCGGCGGTAAGCTGTACTACCTTCCGAAAGACTTCAATCCGCTCGCTTTATGGTACAACAAGCGCATGTTCGACGCCGCCAAGATCCCTTATCCGACCGACGACTGGACCTGGGACGACATGATCAGCGCGGCCAAGAAGCTGACCCAGAAGGACGGCAGCGGCAAAATCAAGGAATTCGGCTTTAACGCAACCAAATGGGAATATCCGATTTACATATACCTGTGGCTGAACGGAACCGACATCGGCAATGAAGACGGCACGAAAGCGGAAGGCTTCATGAACAGCGAGAAGACGGTGGCAGCCATGGAAAAATACGTGGCGCTGGCACAGGGTGACGACCGCGTATCCCCAACGCCGCAGGACACCGAGACGCTGGGCGGGGACTCGTCGATGTTCATGACCGACAAGCTGGCCATGATGATTACCGGACGTTGGGTCAAGGGCGATCTCGACAAATCCGACGTGCAGTACGGTTCGGCATTGATCCCGAAAGGGGTAAGCGGAGAACGCGCAAGCATTATTGCCGCCGCCGGCTGGGCGATGAACGCAAACGGCAAGCACAAGAAGGAAGCGTATGAGCTGATGAAATGGCTGTCCGGCACCGAGGCGCAAAAGGCCCGCTCCGAAAAGGGCCAGGTGCTTCCGGCTACCGTTGCGGAGCTGGATCAGGTCAAGAGCACGGAAGTGGTCGACAAACCGGTCATCGAAATGATGGATTATGCCAAAAAGCCGATTTCCATGCGTTCGGCGAATGCGCCGACCTTTACGGAGGAATTCAATAAGGCGGTTGAAAAGGTGCTGCTGAATAAATCCACGGTGAAGGACGCCTTGGATGAGGCGGCCAAAAATGTGGATAGCAAGATCGCGAAGTAAGGATGACACAGGAAGCCATGAGTCCCCGATTCATGGCTTCCTCCTTCGTCGAACATCCGGATGCAACAGCCCGTGCTGCATCAGCCGGGCGGCCATCCGTACCATCAAGGAGGTTACTTTATGCGGAATTCACGATCGGAAAGGGCGGGATACCTGTTTATTCTTCCTTGGTTTCTGGGCCTGCTGCTGTTTACGCTGGGTCCGATGCTCTTTTCGTTTGTTCTGTCCTTCAGCAAATGGGACATCATTACGGGCATCGGATCGATCGAATTCGTCGGCCTGGACAACTTCAAGGCGATTTTTCACGATGAGCTGTTCTACCAGTCGCTGAAAGTCACATTCATTTTTGCCCTCGTCTCCGTCCCTTTATATCAGATTGTCTCTCTTCTCATCGCGCTGCTGCTGAACATGCGGACCCGGGGCATGAAGTTGTTCCGCCTGATCTACTTCATGCCGTCGGTCATTCCGGCCGTCGCCGTGTCGATGATGTGGATCATGATTTTCAATCCGGAATACGGCATATTGAACCGGGCGCTGGGATGGTTCGGCATTCAGGGACCGGCCTGGCTGCAGGATCCGAGCTATGCGCTTGGGGCGCTGATCGTCATGGGCATCTGGGGCGTCGGCAACACGATCATCATTTACCTGTCTGGTCTGCAGGGGGCTTTCAGTACTTCACCCAGGCCTTTGTTATGACAAATGGAGGCCCGCTCAACTCAACGCTGTTCTACAACCTGTATTTATATAACAAGGCGTTCGTGAACTACGAAATGGGCTATGCTTCAGCTTTATCCTGGATTTTATTTGCGATCATCCTGTTCTTCACGCTGATTGTCATCCGCAGCTCCTCCATGTGGGTGTACTACAACGGCGATGACGACCGGGATTAAAAGGAGGGATCGCGTATGCATACGGCAATTCGAAAATGGAGTTTGTCCCGGATCCTGACGCTGCTGCTGCTGACTGCGGGCGCTGCGATCGTACTTGTGCCGCTGCTCTGGACCGTATCCACCTCGCTGAAAACGCCGGCCGAGGTCTTTCAGGATTCGTTCTTCCCCAAAACGTGGAAATGGGGGAACTACCGGGACGCAGTGACCGCGGTGCCGTTTTTTCTGTTCCTGAAAAACACGGTGCTGATCCTGATTCCGGTCATGATCGGAACGGTGTTTACCTCGGCCCTGTGCGCATACGGCTTCGCCCGGTTCAAATTCAAGGGCAAGCGCTGGCTGTTTCTCGTGCTGCTGGCGACGATGATGCTTCCGGGCCAGGTGACGATGATTCCGATGTTCATCATGTTCAAGGAGGCAGGCTGGGTCGATACGTTCCTGCCGCTGATCGTTCCGTCCTTTTTTGGCGGGGGCGCCTTCAACATCTTTTTGATCCGGCAGTTTATGCGGGGAATTCCCCGAGACCTCGATGAAGCCGCGTATATGGACGGGGCTAACCGGTGGAGCATTTTTACGCGGATCATGCTTCCGCTGAGCAAACCGCCGCTCATCGCGGTATCGATTTTTACCTTTATGGGCGTGTGGAACGATTTCCAGGGTCCGCTGATTTATTTGAATTCGAACGAAAAATATACGCTGGCCCTGGGGCTGTCCATGTTCAAGGGGCTCTATAACGTCGAATGGAACATGCTGATGGCCGCTACCGTGCTGATCATGCTGCCGGCGATCATTGTGTTTTTCTTCCTGCAGAAGTATTTCATCGAGGGGATTTCCCTCTCGTCCGCGATGAAGGGCTAGCCTTCGCGAAAGACCAATACACAAGAAGAAGAGGAGATTCCGAATGATAAAGCAAAGCAGCAGGCATCCATTCCCGATTTATTTGACGGCGGGTGAATATATCAAGGCGGTCGGTACGCAGGACGGCTATTTCCCGGACTTTGGACATCATGTTGCCGGTGAAATGGGAGGAGTATGGCTTCATCCCATCAAGCTGCTGGACGGCTTCTGGCTCCGGCTGACCGATCACCGCCGGAACATTTCCGTCTGGTCCAAGGCGGACGAGTTCATCAATCATCCTTGGGGTTCGGAATTCCGTTACGATCATGGCCTGGGGCATATCCCGGTCTCGATGAAGCGCGTCCAGTTTGCGCCTGACGAAGAAAAGGGCATGGTCGTCCGGTACGAAATCGTGAACTATGCGGCAGAGGAAACGGTGCTGGAGCTGGAAATGCTCTTTCGCTCCGATCTTCGCCCGGTGTGGTACTCAGAGCAAATCGGTATCGAGGACGGGGAAGAGGACCGGTTTGAAGCGGTGTCGGAGTCGGCCCTGATCGCCAAAGACAGCGGCAGCGAATGGTACGTGATGGTGGGGGCTGAAATGCCCGGAGTCGGATCGGTCCAGATGACCACAGACCGTTCCCTGTTCGGCCCGGAGCGGACCGCAGGCGGCGGTTCCGGGGCTTCGCTCACCGCTTCTCTGAAGCTGGCGCCAGGCGAAACCTTTGCTTTTCACGCCTTTATCGCAGGCTCTTACACATCCCGGGACGAATGCATCGCCACGTTCGACCGTCTCAAGCAGGAGCATGAACGGCTGTTTGAACAAAAGCTGCGCCTGCTGGAGAGCATCGACCGGAAATCCAAGCTCAGCATTGAAGGAGAAGACGAGCTGAATGAAATCTTCTCCTGGACCAAATGGAATACGCAGTGGCTCGTGCAAAAGGTCGATTTTATCGGGCGCGGCCTGACCGCGGGCTCCCCGCATTATCCGTGGTGGTTTGGCTGCGACAACTCCTATACGGTGCAGGGACTTGCCGCTGTGGGGGATTTTCGGCTCGCTAAGGATACGGTAGATATCCTCAGAAGCATTTCGCAGGAAGCCAACGGTAACGGACGCATCGTTCACGAAATTACGACGATGGGCGTGGTTGCTAACCCGGGGAATACGCAGGAAACCGCCCATTTCATCACGATGATCTGGGATCTGTTCACCTGGACAGGTGATCTGGAGATGCTTAGAGAGAACTACAACATTTGCGTGCAGGGCATGGATTGGCTGCTGCATGAAATGGACCCGGACGGCGATCTGTTCCCATCCGGCTACGGAATCATTGAAATTTCCGGCCTGAATATGGAATTGATCGATACCGCGGTGTATTCGGCTCAGGCGGCCGGAGCTCTCACCAGCATGAGCGTGGCGCTTGGCGAAAGGCAGCGGGCGGAGGCGTACGAAGCGCTGGCGGACCGGATGAAGAAAGCCATCAACCGGGTATACTGGTCCGAGGAGGACGGCCTATACGCCGATGCGGTCGCTCCGAAGAGCGACATTGTGCCGAAGGTTGACCATCTGGTGTCCGTTGCGGAGAAGCACGGCGTCCAGGGTTACCGGGACGTTCTCAACCGGGTGCTGGACCGGGTGCAGGATGAGCAGGAAGACCGCGGCTGGCTGCTGAACAAAAACTGGGTGATCGTGACCCCGATGGAAACCGGAATCGCGGAGCGGGAGAAGGCGGTCCGGGCTCTCGGCAACATGAGAACGGAGGAATTCATCGGTCCGTACGGCACATACCTCTCAGGGGTATACCGGACCGAAACGATGACGATATCTACGGGCGTGCACGCCGTGGCAGAGGCGGTATACGGCTTTGCCGATGAGTCGCTTGATCTGCTCCGGCGGATGATGCGCACGTTCTCGATGGCGCTGCCGGGCTCGATGAACGAGATGTCGCCGGATTACGGCTGCGCAGTCCAGGCATGGACGCTGTATGCGATGGCCGTTCCGCTGATCCGCCACTTCTTCGGCGTCAAGCCGCATGCGCATCTGAACACCGTGCACATTGCGCCGCTCATTCCGTCCGTCTGGGACGGAAAAAAGATGACGCTTCAGCAGCTTCATATCGGCCAGGCGGTCATCGACCTGGAGCTCCGCTCCGAGGCGGGCAAGCTGCATGCCGACATCGCGAATCCCGGTGGGCTGAAGGTCATCCTCGAATGGGCCGGCCAGACGGTGATCAGCGATGAGCCGCATATCCGGGTGACGCTGTAAGTAGGCGGCAGCACCTCAGAGCGCTGTACAGAGGATTACAAACGGATAATTCCCAGCAATGGTTACGCGGGGGAAAAGAACAGAAGGCCCAGGATATGACCCGGGCCTTCTGTTTTTGTTTTTTCAGAGGAGGACATCGGAATGGTGCACCATAAGGCTTCACGACGATTGAGAAAGGAACATATGTTTGATAGGATAGAAAATAAACCGTCTAAACAAACTTAAGGGTTATCGAATAAAACGTGGGGGATGAGCGGATGTATCAGTACATAGATGAGGAATACGTAAAAGTGGATTTTGGCCAAGCCGATCTGAAGGAAGGGGAACTGAAGGGATGCACCTTCCAACAGTGCAGCTTTCGCGGAGCCGCGCTGGATGAGGTCTGGACGACCGGCTGCCGGTTTATCGAATGCGACTTTGGGGGAGCGACGCTGAACGCTTCTGTTCATGCCCGGTCGGCGTTTACAAACTGCCGCTTTGCGGGAGCCAATTTGTTTGTAAGCAAGTTTGAGGATTGCAAAATGACGGGCAGCGACTTCTCCGGCGCATCGCTGGACGGCATCACAATCCAGGGCGGGGACTGGTCTTACACGAACCTGCGGCATGCCAATCTCGTCAAGCAGCAGCTGCGGGGTATCCGCTTTGTAGAGGCGGACTTATCCGAATGCAATCTGCAAAAAGCGGATCTCCGCGAGGC
>NZ_PCZT01000012.1:99918-113438 GCF_002968895.1 Paenibacillus sp. AR247
GGACCGCTTTGATTTCCGGTCGATCGACCTCACCGGGGTGCGGATCGACCTGGAGCAGGCGGTCGGCGTAGCCCGGGCCTACGGCGCCAAGGTGGACTAGGACCATGGCCGAGACTGCCGCCGATGGCCGCTCCGCCTTAGAACCGCCTGTACATGCCGACCGATGCCGGCGCCGTCTCCTCGAAGCCGAACTGCCGGTACAGCCGGTCGGCCGGCACATCGGCGATCAGGCTGACATAGGCGGTGGACGGAGCGTTATGGTCCAGGTAGCCGGTGATTTCGGCCATGATCCGCTTGCCCAGGCCCTGGCCTTGATGATCGGGATCAACGGCGATGTCCACGACGTGGTACATGCAGCCGCCGTCCCCGATGACTCGGCCCATGCCGATCAGTTTCCCTTCCAGGCGGAGGGTCACGATGAAGAGGGAGCCCTGAAGTCCCCTGCGGGAGGCTTCGATGTCCTTGGGACTGAGGCCGGCCTTTACCCGCAGCTTGTTATACTCCTCGGCTTCCGGGATATTGTGTTCAAGCTGAATGTGTGAATTCATCATCTCACTCCTTTGCTCCCAAGTATATCTGAAGCTATGAAAGGCGTCACGGCTCAACAGGTAAGCACGACCTGGCTTGCAACGCGATGCTCGCAACCGCCAAGCCACGCAGCGGGATGCTGTTTCCCCATCAAGCTTGAACGCTACCGCAGCATCATGGTGCCGCCGTCAACCATGATGGTTTGCCCGGTAATAAATTTGGCGTCCCTGCTTAGCAGGAAGCAGACGACCCGGCCGACGTCGTGTTCGCAGTCGCCAAGCCGCCGCAAAGGGATGTTGTTGACCATTTTCTCGTAAGCTTCGGGCATCTTCTCTTTCCATTCCAGCACGCCTTCGGAGGCTGCAATCGGGCAGACGATGTTGACATTGATCTGATCCGGCCCCCATTCCTTAGCTGCCACGCGGGAAATGCCGCGCAGGGCTTCCTTGGCGGCTGCGTAGGAGGTTTGCGTGGGCATGCCTTCGAGCGCCGCTCCGGACGCAAAGTTCACGATCGAGCCCTGCGTTTCTTTTAAATAGGGGTAGCTCCATTTCATCAGATGAAAAGCGGGCAGAAAACCTGTGTGCAGCGCCAGTCTGAGCTCTTCTTCAGTCGTATCCAGAAAGGGCACGTTCCTTGAAGCCTGCGCGCAGTTCACCAATCCGTGGAGCGTTTTGAACCTTCCGATAACCTGCTTGAAGCCTTGAGCGACCTCATCTTTATCGAGCAGGTTGACTTTCACAAACATGCATTCCGCTCTTTCGCTAACCTCCTTCTCCGTGATGCGTCCCTTTTCTTCGCTGCTGTCGAAAAAGGCGACCCTGGCGCCCTCTTTGGCGAGAGCCATAACGACCCCCCTGCCGATACCCGCGGCGCCCCCATTGACGAGAATCGTATGATCCGCTAATTTCATGGTTTGATCAGCCTCCTGATGTTGGGTTTGTTTGCGTTCGATCGCTCTATCCGAAGCGCTGTAATGATTTTTACGTCCGACTGTGGTCCCAGATATTCCTTATGTTTAAGGATGATGTCGCCCGTACTATAATGACTGTATGACGTTGGAACAGATCCGCCATTGATGCAGCAATCCCCGTTACACGCATCCGCCAATAACACAGACCGTATTACTATGTTCCTTCCCGAGGATAATTACACCATGGACCCGATGATCCGTCCTTTTCCCTTATGGGTGGGTGAAAAAGAAGGCTGAGCCCTTTTTGCCGTATTCCACTAACAATGATACAATCATTTATACAAACACAAAGAGAGAGGCGAAGTGATCATGACAGCAAACGATCGCATGCTGGTGTTCGTCGGTTCATATGCCGAAGCGGCATCCGACGGAATCTACGTATACGAATTGAATGAAGGGAAAGGCGAGCTGACGCTGCTCGACAAGGTGGACGGCAACAAAAATCCGACGTTCCTGAACGTGGATCAGGCGGGAAACCTGCTGTACGCGATCAGTGAAACTGCAGCCGAAGATGGAACGAAGACGAGCGACGCCGCAGCTTATACGATCGATCCGGAAACAGGCAAGCTGACCGAAGCCAGCCGGGCGTACGCACTGAACGGTCCGGCATGCCACATTCAGCGGAGCGCAAACAGCAAATATTTGACGCTGACAAGCTATCATAAAGGCACGATCAGCCTGGTGGAGCTTGCCGCCGGCGGCAAGGTGGGAAGCGTGCTGGACATCCAGCAGCATGTCGGACAAGGCGACTACAGCGGAGTGGCTCCGCATCTGCATTCCTCGTTCTACAGCCCGGATCAGCGCTTTTTGCTCGCGTGTGACCTTGGTCTGGATCTCATCCGTACATACCGGATCGACGAAGCCGAAGGCAAGCTCGTGCCTGTGAGCGACGCCCGGGTGGAGAAAGGCGCCGGACCGCGCCATCTGACTTTTCATCCGAACGGAAAATTCGCGTATGTGATCAATGAATTGAATTCGACGGTTACGGCCTTTCAATACGATGCGGAACACGGAACGCTCGAGACGCTGGAAACCGTGCCGACGCTGCCTGCCGAGTGGACGGGGGCTAACGGCTGCGCGGAAATTACGATTTCTGCCGACGGCCGGTTCCTGTACGGCTCAAACCGCGGTCACGACAGCATTGTCGTCTACGCGGTCGATCCGGAATCAGGCAAGCTGACAACGGTGCAGCACGTGTCGACGGAAGGCCAACACCCGCGCCATTTTTCCATCGTTCCCGGCGGTAAGCATGTGATCGCGGCTAACCGGGATACGAATAACCTGACGCTCTTCACCGTAGACCAGAAGACCGGCAAATTAACGTATACAGGCCATTCGGTAGAAGTGTCCAAGCCGGTCTGCGTGTGGGCCGTCCGCTTCTAAATCCATATTCCCCTGAAGGTCCGGCGGGCTTTCGATGCCCGGCTGATCAAGGATCTTTACGAATCCAGGCACCGGATGCACGATCCGGACTCATCAATCGGGGAAACGGATGGTACAATAGAGATAGCCAGTAAGAAAGGATGGATGCGTGTGGAAGAGACCATGGAAGAATCCGTCAAGCACGAGTCTTGCGGAACAGGCGAACGGAAGAGCCACCATTCCCCCAAAACGAAAAACAACCTGATCAGCCGCTTGAACCGGATCGAGGGGCAGATCCGCGGCATTAAAGGCTTAATCGAAAAGGATACGTACTGCGACGACGTGCTGAACCAGATTTCGTCGGTCCAATCCGCTTTGAACGGGGTCAGCAAGCTGCTGCTTGAGCATCATATGAAGAGCTGCCTGATCGAACGCATTCAGGACGGGGAGAATGAAGTAATAGACGAGCTGCTCATAACGATCAATAAATTGATGAAATAATCGAATACAGCTCGGATGACCTAAGGATTCGAAAGAATCCTTTTTTTGTAGGCAAAAATATAGATTAGGGGGGGATAGTAAAATAATGGTTGACTTATTATAGGGTAGGGGGGTATACTACGTGACAAGGAGATGGTGATCAATAATTCGGCCTCTTGCCCAATACCATCTTTCAACAATAACGATCCGAGGAGAGATGATATATGAACCAAGTTACATTACAAGTCAACGGCATGTCCTGCATGCACTGCGTCAATTCCATCGAAGGCGCGATGAAGGCGCTGGGTGCGGACGGCAATGTCAACTTGGCCGACGGGTCAGTCACGGTCGCGTATGACAGCGGAAAGCTGTCGCTTCAATCCATTAAGGAAGCCATTGAAGATCATGGCTATGAGGTTGCCTAACGAATAAATGAAACGGGGTGTTGTTGCAATGGAAACATACGGTAGGGAGCAGGAGCAGCTGAAGCAGCAGGAGCAAGCGTCTTTGCAGATCACTGGCATGACTTGTGCCGCACGTGCCAACCGGATTGAGAAGGGGCTGAAAAAGCTGGATGGCGTGTCTGAGGCCAACGTGAATTTTGCGATGGAGCGAGCCACGGTTGCGTATGATCCGGAACGGACCAGCACGGATCATATGGAGGAGGCCGTCAAGAAGCTGGGGTACGATACGGCCAAAGAAGTAGTCGATCTGGATATTACCGGGATGTACTGCGCGGCTTGTGCGGTCAAAATTGAAAAAACGCTCAACAAGATGCCTGGGGTAAAGAGCGCCAACGTCAATTTTGCGATGGAGACGGCCAGAGTGGAATTTAACCCGCTGGAAGTCAACGCGGGCGACATGGAGAAGCGGATCGACAAGCTGGGATACAAGGCGACTCCCAAGCGGGAACAGACCGCCGATCCGGCAGAGCAGCGCAGCCGGGTAATCACGCAGCAGAAGCGCAAGCTGCTGATCTCCGCTCTCCTGTCTCTGCCGCTGCTGTGGTCCATGGTCAGCCACTTCTCCTTCCTGTCCTGGATCTGGATGCCGGAGCTGTTCATGAACCCTTGGTTCCAGCTCGCAATCGCCACCCCGGTGCAGTTTTATATCGGAAGGCAGTTCTATAAAGGGGCGTTCAACGCCCTCGCAACAAAAGCGCCAACATGGACGTTCTGGTCAGCTTGGGCACGTCGGCAGCCTACTTTTACAGCCTCTATTTAACCATCGAGTGGGCTGCCGGAGGCGGAAGCCTTCATCACGGCCCAGAAATGTATTATGAAACAAGCGCCGTGCTGATCACACTGGTCATTATGGGTAAGCTGTTCGAGCTGCTTGCGAAAGGACGGACGTCCGAAGCGATCAAAACGCTGATGGGGCTGCAGGCGAAGAACGCCGTCGTCATCAGAAACGGCGAAGAGCTCACCGTTCCGGTCGAAGAGGTTCTGGTCGGGGACATCGTCCTTGTGAAGCCGGGCGAAAAAATACCGGTGGACGGACTCGTGCTCGAAGGGGCGTCGGCAGTCAACGAATCGATGCTGACCGGCGAGAGCATACCGGTTGAGAAAAAGGCCGGGGATTCCGTATTCGGGGCGACCGTCAACAAAAATGGACGGCTCAAAATTCAGGCGACGAAGGTCGGCCGGGAAACGGCCCTCGCGCAAATTATCAAAGTGGTGGAGGAAGCGCAGGGCTCGAAGGCGCCGATCCAGCGGGTAGCCGACGTCATCTCCGGCATCTTCGTCCCGATCGTGGTCGGTATTGCCCTCCTGACGTTCGTCGTCTGGTACTTCTGGGTTGCCCCGTACGACTTTGCCAGTGCGCTGGAGAAGGCGATTGCGGTTCTGGTTATCGCCTGCCCATGTGCCCTCGGACTCGCGACACCGACGTCGATCATGGCCGGTTCGGGCCGCGCCGCCGAGCTGGGCGTCCTGTTTAAGGGCGGCGAGTATCTGGAGTCGACGCACCGCATCAATACGGTCATCCTGGACAAAACGGGCACGGTCACGAAAGGGAAGCCGGAGCTGACCGATGTGCTCACTGCATCAATGGATGAGCGAGAGTTTCTGCGGTTGGCCGGCTCGGCGGAGAAGTCTTCGGAGCATCCGCTCGCTGAGGCCATCGTAGACGGCATCAAGGCCCGCGGCATTACGCTTACCGAAGCCGGGGAATTCGAGGCGATCCCGGGTTACGGTATCCGGGCCGTCGTGGACGGCCGTGAGGTGCTCGCCGGAACCCGCAAGCTGATGGAGAAGCATGGCATCCTTGCCCAGGATGCCGAGAGCAGCATGACGAAGCTGGAGGAAGAGGGCAAAACGGCGATGCTCGTCGCAGTAGACGGCCGGTACACCGGACTGATCGCCGTTGCGGATACGATCAAGGAAAGCTCCAAGGCGGCAGTCGGCCGGTTGAAAGGCTTAGGCATTCAAGTGGTCATGATCACTGGGGACAATGAACGCACCGCCCAAGCGATCGCCCGGCAGGCGGGCATTGACGAGGTGCTTGCGGAGGTTCTGCCGGAAGGGAAAGCCGCCGAAGTCAAAAAGCTGCAGTCGCTTGGCAAAAAAGTGGCGATGGTCGGCGACGGCATCAACGATGCCCCAGCCTTGGCGCAAGCCGACATTGGCATGGCCATCGGAACAGGGACGGACGTCGCCATGGAAGCGGCGGACGTGACGCTGATGCGCGTGAACGTCAGCTGGACGTACGCAGATGGCCAAGCGCCGGAAGCCGGCGTGGATACGAAGATCACCATGGCATTTACGCATGACGGCAAGGCGATTGAATCCTTCGAAACGACGCATGAACAAAAAGAGCATCTCATTATCGTCAGCAAAGATCTTTCATACTTTCACCATATTCATCCGGAGTACCAGGGCGGCGGCGTGTTTGAAGTGAATAACCGCTTCCCCGCAGGCGGAGATTACAAGCTGATCGCCGACTTTGTTCCGGAAGGCGGAGGCGCGATGAATAAATCGGCGTGGCTTCAGGTGAAGGGTGCACCGCTGCCGGCTGTTCCCGTGAAGCCGGACGGAGAGCGGGTCAAAACGGTGGACGGACTGCGGGTGACCCTGGATTTTGACCGACTTGCGGCAGGGCAGGAGCTGATGCTCACGTATACGATCGAGGATGCCGAGACCGGCGCACCGGTCACCGACCTGCAGCCGTACCTGGGCGCTGTCGGACACGTGGTCATCCTGTCCGAAGATGCGGAGCAGTACCTGCACGTCCATCCGATGGATGAAAAAGGCTCCGGGCCAAAGGCCGAGTTTATGACGACCTTTCCGCACGCCGGCATCTATAAAATATGGGGGCAGTTCCAGCGCGACGGACGTGTCATTACCGTTCCCTTTGTCGTGAACGTGCCGTAATCTGCTGCCGGCTGTCACCAGGTACCAGGTATATTCATCGAAGCGATAAGGAGTGAGGAAGGTTGGGTCAGCGCAAATTTGCGGTTACCCCCGGCTTCGGGGTCGGGGGACCGTGTTCTCCCCGAAACAGCTAGCAGCGATCGGCGGCATTGCCGACAGAGTCGTCGACGTGGAAATGACCGGCTTCAAACAGCTGTACGTGACGGCAGAAGAAGAACGTCTGGCAGATGTTCAGGAGGAACTCAGGGCCGCCGGGCTTCAAATTCACCCGGCGGGTTTTGTGACCAAGAGCCTGATCGCTTGCCAATTTTGCCGCGGAGCGGAAGAGGCCGGTTTGGATGTGGCGAGAGCTCTGGATCTGGCGATCGCGGGCATAGCGGTACCGAGTCCGCTGAGGATCGGGTACGCCGGCTGCGCACTCGGAACCAGCGAACCGCTGCTGAAGGATATCGCCGTCGTCAAGATGAAAGACAGCTACGATCTCTATGTCGGAGGTGAGCCGAAAGGGATCAAGGCTGAATTGGCCAAGCTGCTCTTGACGGGGCTTCAGGCGGAACAGCTGATTCCGGCCGTTACCCGGCTCATTGCCCAGTTTCAGGAGCATGGAAAAAGGAAGGAGTCCTACCGCCGCTTTGTCCAGCGGTTTACCCTCGAGAAGCTGCGCGAAGCCGCAGAGGGCGCCGCCGGGGAAACATCCTCGCAAGCAAGGCAGGCCTAAAGCGGCAGCATTTTCTTTTATACGTACAGGCACAGATGGGCCTTCGCCCACATAGAATGAACAGACCGCAGCCTAACAGCAGGAAGCAGCAGCCATGTTTTCGCGGTGCCCAGTCATTCAGCAGGAGGTGTCATCTTTGCCCGGACTTTTCAGCTTTATCGCCCTTTTCATTAAAGAATTAACGCTACTGGTATCGTACGTCAAAAACAACGCCTTTCCGCAGCCGCTGACAGAGAAAGAGGAAAGTAAGTACCTTCAATTGATGGCGGAAGGAGACGCCCACGCCCGCAATATGCTGATCGAGCATAATCTGCGGCTGGTGGCGCACATAGTGAAAAAATTCGATAATACCGGCGAGGATCTGGAGGATCTGATCTCGATCGGTACCATCGGGCTCATCAAAGCTATTGAGAGCTTTCAGGCAAATAAAGGCACGAAGCTGGCCACGTTCGCAGCCCGCTGCATCGAAAATGAAATCCTGATGCATTTGCGTTCCTTGAAGAAAACGAGGAAAGACGTTTCCCTGCACGATCCGATCGGAACGGATAAAGAGGGAAATGAAATCACGTTGATTGATATTTTGGGCAGTGAGGCGGACGACGTGGCCGACATGGTCCAGCTCAAGATCGAGAAGAGCAAAATCTACCGGAACCTGGACATTCTCGATGAGCGCGAGCAGGAGGTCATCAAAGGCCGCTTCGGCCTGGAGCACGGCGGTGAAGAACGGACGCAGCGCGAAATCGCCAGGGAGCTGGGCATCAGCCGCAGCTACGTGTCGCGGATCGAGAAGCGTGCCCTAATGAAGCTGTACCATGAATTTTATAAATCCAAGCAATAGCTTTCAGCGCAGGAAACACCGATGCTTTTGTCTAATTGACATAGGAAGCAGTGAGTTTGAGTAGATAAAGTAATGATTAATAGTCCGAAGGCTCGTGGCGTTTAACGTCACGGGCCTTTTTCTTTTTCTCGCCGATGGTCTTTAATGACTCCCATAATCCAGTATCAAAAAGTATCCTACCTTACAAAAATGATCGGACCATACAAAAAAGTGCGTACTATTCAGGCGTAGTGGAACTTGATAATCTTACATATAGAACGATCGATCCAGATTTCGCCGAGCGGTACGGTCGTTTAAATCACAGGTGAGGTGCGAAGGTATGCAGAAATATTAGCTTACTTTGAAAGATAAGAACGTCACTGTCCATAGAGATAGGAGTAGGAGGGGATTTATATTGACTAGACAACATAAGCTTCTGACTTTGAATTTATTTTTATTGACTTTTGTCCTGGGAACCAGTGAATTTGTGATGGTCGGATTGTTAACCGAAGTGGCCTCGGACATGAAGATCGCCATATCGATCGCAGGCTCCTTGGTGTCAGCCTTTGCCCTGTCTTTTGCCATCGGTACCCCGATCTTCACGGCGTTATTCAGCCGATTCTCCAAGCGCCCGCTCATCCTTGCTTTGATCGGCGTATTTATTATCGGGAATATGATCACGGCGATATCCGGATCCTATGGTTTGCTTCTGTTTTCCAGAGTGATTACCGCCGTGGTTACTGGCGTCCTGATTGCACTTGCAATGGCTGTGGCCAGTGAAGCGCTGCCACCGGAAAAAAGAGGGCCTGTGATCTCGATCATCTTTACGGGCTTCACCGTGGCCAGCGTTCTTGGCGTCCCCCTTGGAACTTTCATCGGGCAATGGGGCGGGTGGCACATGTCTTACTGGTTTACCACACTATTGGGGATTGTTTCACTGATAGCAAGCTTTGCAACGATTCCCAGGGGACTGAAGGGGGCGCGGAGTTCACTCAAAAACCAACTTCGATTATTTACCTATCCCAGAATTGTGCTTGCTTTCTTTATTCCTGCATTTAGCATTGCGGCAACTTATAGCGTCTATACGTATTTAGCTCCTATGCTCCAGGATGTGCTTTTTGTGCCGGCACGGTATATTAGCCTAGTCTTTTTGCTTTATGGTATCGTGTCCATCTTTAGCACTTTAATCGGGGGGAAGCTGGCTGTCGGTGGCGGGATGGGAAAAATTCGCTATATTTTCCTGGCCCAGGCTGTCATTCTCGCGTCGCTTTATGTATCTTCCGGCTCGCTTGCCGGGGGGCTCGTCAGCATCTCATTGATCGCCCTCGCAGTATACCTTATGAACTCGACGATGCAGCTGTATTTCATGTATTGGGCCGATCGGCACGTTCCTGAGGCCAAAGACTTGGCTTCCTCCTTAACTTCCGTATCCATCAATGTCGGGATCGCGATGGGATCCGCTTTGGGAGGTTTCGTCACGAAGAATATGGAGCTCATTGATCTTTCCTGGTCCGGCGGAATGATGGCGTTTTAGCAGCCGTGCTGGCTTGGATCACCTATCGTTTAGATCGTGGAACACGAAGCGTATCTAGAGAGAAAAATGGGCTGCGCACCAATACGAAGGAAGTTCGTGATCAGGTATTATAAGATGAAGAGGTACCCACCCAGGGTACCTCTGTTTTCCACATTCGAAGCGCTGTTTAGGCATGCTTTTGGCTGGTGTAGGATACTTCATCGGGATAACTTTGGATATAGGTAGTGCCAAAATCGCATAACATCGTGAGCATGGGAGCAAATTGTTCGCCCAGCTCGGACAAGCCGTATTCCACTTTTGGTGGCGAAACCGGGTAAACCTTGCGAATAATGAGTCCGTCGTTTTCCAGCATCCGCAGCTGCATCGTAAGCATGCGTTGGGTCGCTTCGGGAAGCAGCCGCTGCAGCTGATTAAACCGTACCGGGCCATTAACTAATTCGTTTAATATGGATATCTTCCATTTACCGCTAACTAAGCTTAGTATAATTTCCGAGGTACAGCGATATGTTTTGTCTCTAAAGGTTATCATCTGTCGACACATCCCCTACAGAAGAATAGAAAAACCATGGGTTTTCCAGTTCAGTCAAATTATAGATCAGTCATTCCATATATTATGTTGAACCATGCCCCTTGTCAAGAACTTCTGGATCGACTAGTACATAAATTAATGAAGGTGGTCGTCAAGAGGTATGGCAAAAATACATTGGAAGTTTTCGCCGAGTGATTTTGTGCAGCGCACATGGATCAGTTGACTTTGCGCTGCGACTATACCTGCCAAATGCTGGACTGGCGGAAGATCGGTTCATACGGCAGCACGATTTTGACCGGCAGCGGGAAGGGATCCCCGGTGATCTGCAGGATCGTTCGCGCGGCCATGACGCCGATCTCAAACGTCGGAATATGAATGGTGGAGAGCGGAGGAACGGTATAGCGTGACGGTTCGTTGTCGTCGAAGCCGACGACGGCGAAGTCCTGGGGCATGCGGTAGCCTTTCTCGGAAATGGCCCGCATGGCGGCCATCGCCATGATGTCACTGGCCGCGAAGACCGCCGTCGGGAGCTTACCCTGATGCTCCTCCAAAAAGGTCAGCATAAGGCGGTAGGCCCGGTCGGGCTCCCATTCGGCATTCAGCACATACTCCGGCTGAACCGGCAAGCCGGCCTGCTCCAGAGCCTGCTTGTACCCCCGGTACCTTTTCTCCCGGTCGAATTGGCCGGACAAGCCTGTACCTCCGATAAACATAATCTCGCGGTGGCCCTGCCCGGTCAAATGCTTGACGGCGATCGACGCCGCTTCGACGCGGTCGTACGAAATGGTCGGGATGCTCGGATCGGAAACGTCGATTCCGACGACATGCGGAACGTGTTTTTTGAGATAGCTGTATAATTTGGGCTCAATGCCCTCGATCACGATTAAACCGTCGATTGAATCTTTGCCGGAGATTTGCTGCAAAATTTCATTTTTTTGCAAATCTTCTTGCGTGTAGGTAAAAGCGATCTGGTATCCGTGACGGGCCAGTTCCTTCTCAATTCCCTCAAAAATAACCGAAAAATAGGGATGGTAGCGCCGTCCCTGCATGGTGGATACGACGCATCCGATTTTTTTGACTGCGGCCTGGTCCTGGGGCGGCACCTTCGCCATGTATCCGAGCTCCTGCGCCGCGTCCCAGATCTTCCGCTTGGTCCCGCTGCTTGAGGATCGGTTCGAATCGTCGGCCAGTACGCGGGAAACGGTCGATATGGAGACGCCGACGCGTTCGGCAATATCTTTTAATGTGGGCATGTCATGACCTGCCTTTAATGTCAGATGAGGATTCTGCAAAACCTGTCTTTTGGATTGCTTACTCTATATGTTAAGTAAAATAAAATCACAGGTCAACTGAAAAACGATAATAATGATGTGCAAATTACAACAAAATTATTGCAAAATTCTTGCAAAAATTGATTGACTAACTTTTTCATCAGAGGTATGATTTTCATGAGATTGAGGTGATATAAGACAAAAAAGTAAAGGGAAAGGGGTTATGTCATTGCGATATTTCAAAAGTTTCTCTGTTTTTGCTCTAATTTGCATGTTATTTTTGCTGATTGGTTGCGCAAAGAATGACGGCTCTGATGCTTCCGCCACCTCTGCCGGTTCAACAGGCAAAACCAAACTTGTGTTTTGGAGTCATCAGGAAGATGCCATTATGAACGCTTATAAAGCGCTGATCGCCAAGTATCAATCCCTGCATCCCGACATTGAGATCGCCTACCAAACTTTCCCTTACGACGTGTACAATCAGAAGCTCAAGGCATCCTTCTCCGCCAAAAACCCGCCCGATATCGCAGAAATGTTCGGTACCTGGGTACCGGAATATTCAAGAAACGGGGCGCTTGTGGAGATCCCGGAGGCCGAGCAGCTGCGGCAGGAGTATTACGAAGCCCCGCTCGGAGGATACACGTTGAACGACAAGCTGT
The DNA here is from genome assembly GCF_002968895.1 of Paenibacillus sp. AR247. Lineage (NCBI taxonomy): Bacteria > Bacillati > Bacillota > Bacilli > Caryophanales > Paenibacillaceae > Paenibacillus > Paenibacillus sp. AR247. Next base: position 112,161 of record NZ_PCZT01000012.1, read on the forward strand.
ATGGACTGCCGCTCGAATTTAACATCGAAAACGGCGGAATGCTGATTCACCCGCAAATGCTGAAGGATCAGGGCATCGCGACCCCTCCGGCCACATGGGATGAACTGGTCGAAGACGCCAAGAAGCTGACGGTGCGGGATGCGAACGGCATCAAGGTGAAGGGATTCGATTTCGTCTCCAGCGACAACATCACCTTCACGTTCCTTTCCTTGATTCTGCAGCAAAACGGCAAGTATTGGGGAGATAACGACCATGTGAACTTTCAAACCCCTGAAGCACAAAAGGCGATGACCGCCTTAACCTCTTTGATCGCTACCGATAAAGTGGCGGACCTCACCACGTTTGGCGGTGAACTTGACACCTCAGACTACTTCTTTCAAGGCAGCTCGGCGATGACCTACCGGGGTCCATGGACGATTGCTGCAGGGCTGAATACATACAAGGTGAAAGACTTTGAGTATGTGCCCGTTCCTTCCTTTACGACGAATCCGCCTTCTTATGCGGCCGAATCTGGCTGGGGCCTTGTAGCGTCCCAGAAGGGCAAGCATCAGGAAGCGGCCGTCGATTTTATCAAATTCATGTCATCCGACGATAATCTGCTTGAGTGGAACCAGGGCACGTTTACGGTTCCGGCCAAAAAAGCGGTGGCGCAAAATCCCGATTACGTCAAAGCGAATCCTTATATGAAAACATCGCTGGATATTTTGGAGCTGGGTCAGTGGATCGGGCCCATTGCCGACCGGGACTTTTTCTTTAAAACGATCAATGATCATTTCCAATTGATGGCGACCGGCCAGGAATCGGTGGAAAGCGGTCTGCAGCAGATCGAAAAAACCATCAACGACAGTCAGGATCAACATAAATGATCGGAGTGGTGTTCGCATGAAGCATGATGCTGCAGCAAGCAGCAGTCCAGGGATCGTCCCCGGTACCCCGAACCGCAGAGAGGAGAAAGGAAGGGGCCGCTGGTTCATCTATTTATCGCTGGCGCCGATCCTGCTGCTATTCGGTGTATTCGCTTTCATTCCTATTGGATGGAGTTTGGGACTATCGGTATTTAAGTATAATCCGCTCAGCGCAAGCGCGCTGTTCGTCGGGGCGGACAATTATATCCGCATGCTGGGAGATTCCATTTTTATCAAGTCGCTGTGGGTCACCTTTAAGTTCGTCGTCATTGCCGTTGCGGTCAATATCCTTATCACCTTGATGTTTGCCGTCGCGATCCAGCGGATCCGTACGGGTTGGCTGCGGAACCTGATGCGCACCGTCTTTTTTCTG
>NZ_PCZT01000012.1:113538-121175 GCF_002968895.1 Paenibacillus sp. AR247
AACAGCGCGATGACGTCGGTTGTTATTACAGCCGCGACGTTATTTACGAGCGCCCTTGCGGGCTATATTTTCGCCAAGCATCAATTTAAGGGGCAGAAGCTGCTGTTCATCCTGATCTTGGCAACGATGATGATTCCGTTTCAGGTGGTCATGATTCCGACGTATTTGATTACGGCCAAACTGGGGCTGGTCAATCATTTGCTGGCAATTATCCTGCCCAATCTGGTCAGCTCCTACGGAGTGTTTCTGGCGAAGCAGTTCATCGAGGACATTCCCCAGGATCTGCTCGATGCCGCAAGGATCGACGGGGCGGGCGAGCTGCGGCTGATGGTCCGGATCATTGCGCCTCTGATTCTGCCGATGCTGTCGGCGCTTGGTATTTTTACGTTTATGAATGCCTGGAACAACTATTTATGGCCTCTCATTATTTTGAACGACGAGAGCAAAATGACCGTGCCGCTCGCCCTTGTTTATTTTAACGGAACCCATATGGTCAACTATAACGTCGTCATGTCGGCGGCTGTGCTCATCACCCTGCCGGTGATTGTGGTGTTCCTGATTTTCCAGAAGCAGTTTATTAAAGGACTTACGATGACAGGCATGAAATAAAAAGAGAAGAGACCATGAGGAGGAGAAACTACATGACTAAAATATCGATTATCGGCGCAGGCAGCGCCTTTACGCAGGACATCGCCACGGACATTTTACTGATTGAAGGCATTGAGGGCGGGACGATCGCTTTGGTGGATATCGACGCGGAGCGGCTGGAGATCGCCCGCAAGCTGGTCGAGAAAATCATTGAGCTGTCCGGCAAGCGCTGGAACGTTATCGCTTCGACCGATCGCAGGGAGGTCATCGGGGGCTCGCAGTTCGTCATCAACCAAATCGAAGTGGGCGGGCTGCAAACGGTCCGCTATGAGTACGAGATTCCTCTGAAATACGGGGTCAATCAATGCATCGGCGATACGCTGGGGCCGGGCGGACTGTTTAAAACGCTGCGCACGCTTCCGAGCTGGATGGACATCATCCGCGATGTGGAGGATTTGTGCCCGGATTCGACCATTCTGAACTATACGAATCCGATGTCGGCGGTGACCCTGCTGACGTCGCGGGTGACCTCCATTCCGGTCGTCGGCCTGTGCCATTCCATCCAGAATACGTCCCGGCAGTTAGCCAAATACGCCGGCGTACCTTACGAAGACATGCAGTGGCGGGCCGGGGGAATCAACCATATGTCCTGGTTTGTGGAGCTGACCCACGAGGGAAAAGATCTGTACCCTGTGCTTCGGGAAAAGATCCAGAATCCCGACCTGCTGAAAAAGGACCCTGTGCGCTTTGACGCCATGAAGTACCTGGGCGCTTTTGTCTCGGAGTCCAGCGGGCACTTTTCGGAGTACATTCCGTACTACCGCAAACGGCAGTCCTTAATCGACAAGCACTGCAGCACCGGGTATAATGGCGCGACAGGCTACTATGCGGATAACTGGCCGATCTGGCGCAAGGAAAACGACGAAAAAATCGTCAAGCAGCTGGAAGGCTCCCTCCCGATCGAGCTTGCGCCAAGCAATGAATACGCGGCTATCATTATTGAAGCGATGCTGAAAAATGAACCGAAGGTGATTTACGGAAACGTGCCGAACGAAGGGCTGATTCACAATCTTCCCGGGGACGGGATCGTCGAAGTAGCCTGCATGGTCGACCGCAATGGCGTCAATCCATGCCGTTTCGGCAGCCTGCCTGAGCATCTGGCCGCGCTGTGCCGGTCCAACATGGCGTTCTTTGACCTGGCCGTCGGCGCTGTACTGAATAACGACAAGGAAATGGCCCGCCATGCCCTGATGGTCGATCCGCTGTCCGCCGCCGTCTGCTCGCTGGATGAGATCAGCGACATGTTTGAGGAGCTGTATGAAGCGGAGCGCGACTTCATACCGGTGCTGAAATGAGGAGAGCGGACAAGAATAAACCGATTGTCGTTGTGGCCGGTGAGCTGAACGTGGACATCATTATTTCAGGAACGGACGTGATCCCGGAATGGAACCGGGAGAAAATCGTCGACGGCTTTGACGTCGTTCTCGGCTCCTCTTCGGCGATTACCGCGAGCGCGCTGTCCAGCCTCGGCCTGGACGTGCGGTTCGTCAGCGTGGTGGGGGCGGATGACTTCGGCCGCTTCTGCCTGGGCGAGCTGCAGCGGCTGGGGGTGAACACCGATCATGTAGCGGTGCTGCCGGAGGTCACAACGGGGGTTACCATCTCGTTTACGACGCCTTCCGACCGCGGTTTGATCACGTATCCCGGAAGTATTCCGCTGTTGACGCCCGGCCATATTCCCGATGCTTTGATTCAGGAGGCGGATCATTTGCATTTTGGCTCCTACTATTTGCAGGACGGCATGCGGCCGCATTGGAAGGAACTGTTCGGGAAGGCGCAGGACTTAGGGGTCAGCACATCTTTTGATACCGGATGGGACGTCCGTGGCCGGTGGGATGCTGCAGGGATCCGCGCACTGCTGGCCGTTACCGATTTGTTTATCCCCAGCGAGGAGGAGTCGCTGCATATTTTTGAGCAGGACAGCGTAGCAACGGTATTCGGCCAATTGGCGGCCGTTCCCGGTCTGATCGCCATCAAACAAGGCTCAAAGGGTGCATCGCTCCGGTCTCCTGATGGTTCTGTCGTGTCGGCGCCCCCTTATCCGGTTACCCCCGTGGACACGACAGGAGCAGGCGATTGCTTCAATGCCGGATTGATTTGCGGTTTCCTCCAAGGCTTGACCGGCAGAGAGCTGCTTGAGTACGCCAATGCCTGCGGCGCGTTATCCACGCTGGGCGTGGGGGGAACCGGCCATTTGCCGACAGCGGCGGCGGTATCGGCCCTGCAGGGAAGGCGGCCGCTCCAGTAAGCGCCTCGGCGGTGGAAGCTCAGGCAAAGGTTCATGAGAGTCCGGGCAAAGGGGGTGATCGACACATTACATAGCAAGTCTAAATCGGATCCTTTTCATTTCAGTTCAAACTTTAATCATGGGAGTTGATATTTCGTGAAATTCGGTAAAACACTGATTGCAGGTATCAGTCTGGCTGTATTAGGGCTTGGAATCGGGTATACGGCGTCACAGACCGTCGAGGCTTCGGGCGCCGAGTACTACGTTGCTGTTAACGGAAGCGATTCGAATGCGGGTACGAGCGCCGCACCGTGGGCAACGCTGCAGCATGCGGCGGACACAGCCGGCCCGGGAAGCACGGTCTATGTCCGGGGCGGGGTGTATAACCAAAAGCTGAAGATCACCAAGTCCGGTTCCGCGGACCAAGGGCCGATCACCTTTGCCAATTACAGCGGCGAGACGCCGGTTATTGACGGTACGGGACTTCCCGTAAGCGGAACGGAAGGCATCGTTGACCTTGCCGATGTCAACTATGTGACCATTCAAGGTTTCGAAATTCGCAATTATACGACGACTGCCAGCAACGTCATGCCCGTTGGGATATATGTTCATGGCGCAGGCGGCAACATTACCCTTTCCAAAAACAAGATCCATGATATCAAAAACACGTCGACTCCTGCCGGCATCGACCTGCTGGGCCGGGATGCGCACGGCATCGCCGTGTACGGAACCAAGGCGCCGGAATCCATTCATGACGTGACGATCGACGGCAATGAGCTGTACAATCTGGTGCTGGGGTCCAGCGAAACGCTCGTTCTTAACGGAAATGTGGATACTTTTGCCGTGACGAACAATATCATTCACGACAACGACAACATCGGTATCGACGTGATCGGATTCGAAGGGAAGTCGCCGAACTCCGCCTACGACCAGGCACGAAACGGAATCATCAGCGGCAATAAAGTGTACAATATCACCTCCAATAACAATCCTTCCTACGGCAAAAAGCTTCCGAACAACAGCAATTCGGCGGACGGCATTTATGTCGATGGAGGCAAGGACAGCATCATCGAGCGTAACTACAGCTATAACAACGATATCGGGGTGGAAATCGCCTCCGAGCATGCCGGCAAGGCGACCAGCAACATTACGATCCGCAGCAACTTCATTTACAACAACCGTTTGACGGGCATCGCCATGGGCGGATACGACACAGATCGCGGCTCGACGGTAGGCTGCCACATCGTCAACAATACGCTGTACAAAAATGACACCATTGGCGACGGCAGCGGTCAGCTCTACGTGCAGTACGATACCCAGAACAACGTCATCCGTAACAACATTTTTGTGGCCAGTTCTACCGATGTGCTCATTTATAATGAATACACGAAAAATTCCGGCAACGTCGTGGATTACAATCTGTACTTCGCTCCCGGCGGAAGCTCGGATGCCAGCTGGACCTGGAAAAACAAAGAATACACCGGCTTTGCTGCTTATAAAAATGGAACGGGCAATGATGCCCATTCCGTATTCGCCGATCCACTCCTTGTGAACCCCGCTGCAGGCGATTTACACCTGAAGGCGGGATCGCCCGCCATTGATAAGGGCTTGACGGATTCGGATATCGGGTCGCTCGATATCGACGGGCAGCCCCGCATTCAAGGGGCAGGCGTCAATATTGGCGCGGACGAATAACGTTCGTTCATCGTCACCGCAAGCCTAATTAGCAGCCTCCTTTCGCGGGGGGCTGCTTTTATTTTATGAGGGAAAGTCTAGTTCTCAGCAAAGGTCTCGCATCCAGATCTTAAAATGATTTCCCGCTTGGCGGGACTGTTGTCGAAACAGACTTGTTCACCCGGTACTGCCTGAATGGTATAGTAGATGTAACTCTCCTGCTGCTAGCTGAAGATGCGGGAATCTATTACACTTTCAGGAACAGGAGTTGACTGGAATGAACATCGTCGTGCTGGACGGACATACGCTGAACCCAGGGGATTTAAGCTGGGACGAGCTGGGAAAGCTCGGTTCCGTGACGGTCTACGAGCGCACCCCCGCCGGGCTGATTCAGGAGCGGATCGGGAACGCCGAAATTGTGCTGACGAATAAAACCCAGCTGACGCGGGAGGTGCTGGAGGCGGCAGAGAACCTCCGCTACGTCGGCGTGCTTGCGACCGGCTACAATGTAGTTGACATTGAAGCCGCTGCTGCGCGCGGGATTACGGTGACGAATGTGCCGGCATACGGAACCGAGTCTGTGGCACAGTTTGTGTTCGCGCTGCTGCTTGAGCTCTGCCACCAGATCGGGCGGCATGGAGACAGCGTACGCTCGGGAGATTGGGCGAAGGCGGTGGATTTCTCCTACACGCTGACTCCGCAAATCGAGCTCTGGGGTAAGACGATGGGGATCGTCGGCTATGGCCGGATCGGCCGCCAGGTCGCGCGGCTGGCGGAGGCTTTGGGCATGCGCGTACTAGTATCCGGCAGACCGGGGAAGGCGGACGGGGACGAAGACAGCGGCGTCCGGCGTGTCCCGCTCGAGCAGCTGCCCGCTGGGAAGGCCGGTCGACGCCGAGTACGGCCTCATCCACGGAGGATCCACCTGCGTGGTGGAGCTGGCCAGCGCGTCCGGGCTTGAGCTGATCGCCGCTGAGGAGCGGGACCCGCTGCATACGACGACGTACGGGACCGGCGAGGCGATCCGCCGCGCGCTCGATGCGGGCTGCCGCCAATTTATTATGGCGATCGGCGGCAGCGCCACAAACGACGGAGGCGCCGGCATCCTGCAGGCGCTTGGCGTGCGGCTGCTGGATGAGGCCGGGCAGCCGGTTGGACGCGGGGGCCTGGAGCTGCAGCGCGTGGCGGCGATCGACATGGGCGGAATGGATGCACGGCTTGCCGAATCGACCTTCGTGATCGCTTCCGACGTGCAGAACCCGCTGCTCGGCCCAAACGGCGCGTCCCATGTGTATGGCCCGCAGAAGGGCGCGACGCCCGAGATGGTCGCGGTGCTGGAACAGGGGATGTGCGTCTGGGCGGACCGCATCCTGGAGGCGACGGGCCTGCGCGTGCATGACCTGCCGGGAGCGGGCGCAGCCGGCGGCGTAGGAGCGGGGCTGCTCGCTTTTTTCAAAGCCGAGATGAGGAGCGGCATCGATCTCGTGATCGAGCATTCGGGATTCATGGCGCACCTGGAAGGCGCGGACCTCGTCATCACCGGCGAAGGCCGGATGGACGCTCAGACCGCATCCGGCAAGACGCCGATGGGCGTCGCCAAGGAAGCGCGGCGGCACGGGGTTCCAGTCATCGCCCTGGCCGGATCGGTGGGGCCGGGGATCGAGCCGCTGTATGATGCGGGAATCCTCAGCGTGCACAGCATCGTGAACGGACCGATGGCGCTGGAGGAAGCGGTGGCCCGTGCCGGAGAGCTGCTGGAGATGTCGGCTGAGCAGGTGATCCGGACTTTTGCCGGAATCGTCCGTGGGTAGAATTATGCCGTCAACGAATCGTCTTTTTAAAGGGCAATATCATAAAGACTATCGACGTACATGCCAAGAAGCCAGACCGCGTTTAGCGGAACATTTTTTGCGAGATCAGGATGTTTAGCCCAGGAAGTTTATGCTTTTGGATATAAAAAAAGCGGCAGTGTCCGGAAAGCCCGGCCAACTGCTGCTTTTTTTCTGTGATGACCCCTTGATTTTGGTTTGTGTTATTTCTTCAGCGTCATATCCGTCAGCGGGCTGGACATCCGTTTCTTAATCTGCTCCAAAACGCGTTTGGAAACGGAAATGGTGCGGGGGTAAGCAAAATCATCGCGGAAGTGAAGGACGTTGCCTTCAAAGGAAGTAATTTTATTCACGTTGACATGGATGTTGGATGCGGCTCGGACAAAATTGGGCTGCGAGATCAAAGCGGAAATTTCCTGGCTGGTTAACCGTTTCTTGATAATATAGTTTCTGCCGTGGAAAATAACCTGTCCCTGACCGCCGACCTTAAAGAAAAACGCGTCCGTCACCGGATCAAATTGATGATATTCCTGCAGCACCTTGTCGGATGAAGTCATCTTACCAAAGCCCCCTTTTAGAAGATGATAAAGTGTTAGCGCTTTCATTCTACCACACTTTTTCGTCCTGCATAAGAGTAAATTTGTGAATTTTATGATTTTTTTTGTGAACTTGGACAAAAGCGCTCACGGTATTGACCAAATTTTCCATTACGGCCACAATGGTCATAGACGGCTGCGATATGCGCGGTCGCCCGCCAATGTCAAACCGAGAAAGGACGAATGCCTTTGAACTCAAGTCCTATAAAGATCACGGCGATTTCCGGAAGCCTCCGGAGACAATCGTCCAATACGAGCCTGATTCACGCCCTCTATCCGCTGGCGCCGGAAACGATGGAGATTTCGATATTTGAAGGCATCGGAGACCTTCCCCATTTTAACCCGGATTTGGATGGAGACGACCCGGCCCCTTCGGTGGCCCGGCTTCGTGACACGATCCGTCAGGCGGACGGCGTGATCATCAGCACCCCCGAATATGCCCATGGCGTGCCCGGCGTGCTGAAGAATGCGCTCGACTGGCTGGTATCGTCCGGAGAATTCGTCTACAAGCCCGTCACTGTCGTCAGCGGATCGCCGATGGAAACCGGTGGAGAGAAGGCGCATGAGTCCCTTCAGATGACCCTTAGGATGATGACGGCTGACCTGGTGGAGGGCGGGTCTTTCACGGTACCTTTCCTCAATCAGAAGCTCCGGGCCGGAGAG
>NZ_PCZT01000012.1:121275-129184 GCF_002968895.1 Paenibacillus sp. AR247
TTGGCCGACGTGCGCGCGCCGCGCAGTCCCAGCTCTTCCTGAACCGTTGCGCCGCAGTACAGCGTATTCGGCAGCTTCTCCTGGTGGAGCGCCTCCAGCAGTTCGATCGCAAGGCGACCCCGTAGCGGTTGTCCCAGGCTTTGGCCATGATTTTCTTCGGATTGGCCAGCGGCGTGAATTCGCAGACCGGCAGCACCTGAAGCCCCGGGCGGATGCCGAAGGATTCGGCTTCCTCGCGGTTATCCGCACCGATGTCGATGTACATGGCTTTGATGTCCACCGGTTTGCTGCGCTGCGATTCGTCCAGCAGGTGGGTCGGCGTCGATCCGACGACCCCGAATACCGGACCGTTAGGCGTGATGATTTGCAGCCGCTGGGAGAGCACGGCTTGGCTCCACCAGCCGCCGAGCGGCTGAAAGCGCACCATTCCGGCTTCGGTAATGCCGGTGACCAGGAAACCGACCTCGTCAAAATGGCCGGCCACCATGACTTTCGGGCCGTTCTCATCCCCGCGGAGGACGCCGAACAGACTGCCGAGGCGATCCTGAACGAACTCGTTCGTGAACGGGGTCACCGCCTCCTTGAAATATGCGCGCAGGTCTTTTTCAAATCCGGAAGCCGCGGGGAATTCCGTCAGCTTGCGGAACATATCTTTTGTTTTTTGATCCATCGTACCTTATCTCCTTTATTATGAATGTGGTTATGTATTTAGATTGAACCAAAGTTTTGCATTGAACTTCCTGTTATTACGGCCTATAGAGGCCAATAATATTCATTTCTTTAGTTCATTCTATGCAGTTGACTTCAATCCTTAGTATGAACCCACTTGATCCGAATGTCCACGTCCGGCGGGCAGAAGCACAAATGGCGAACCTGATGAATAGGATATCCTGGACGGATGCCCTGAAGTCAGCCGGAAGGAGCCTGGTTATGGAACCGATACACATGGATCGCCGCCAAGAAAACATCCTGATCCTCGTATTGTTGATTTTGCTGGTCATCGTGCTTCTCTTCTTATTATAATCCGCCTGCCATGGATAGCCCTCATTAAACAGCCGCCAGGTTTCAAATATTAGCGCCCGGCTGCCTGGCGCTGTTTGCTGCCCACCTCCGCTTGCTGCCCACCTCTGCTTGACATACATAACTCTCCTGCAAATGACAAATAATGAAAAGGAATGATGAATAGGAGGTGCCTGTAATGCCTGCCAATACGAAGAACAGGGGAACCGGATTCAAGATCGATTCCTTGACGCCCGAGGAATATAAATCCATTAGCAAAAAGCATTCTCCTTCGCGCAGCACATTCAAAAACTGCGTAAGTGCTTTTGTGGTCGGCGGCTTGATTTGTTTGATCGGACAAGCGATTCAGCGGGCGTTCATGAGCTGGTTTGACATGACGGTCAAAGAAGCGGGCAATCCGACCGTTGCGGTGCTCATTATTATATCGGTCATCCTGACCAGCTTTGGCGTGTACGACAAAATCGCACAATGGGCCGGAGCGGGCACGGCGGTACCGGTTACGGGCTTCGCCAACTCCATGTGCTCGGCGGCACTTGAGCATAAAGCGGAAGGCTACGTCCTTGGCGTCGGGGCCAACATGTTCAAGCTCGCCGGCTCTGTGATCGTGTTTGGAACCGTCGCCGCCTTCGTCGTGGGACTCGTCTACGCCATCTTCGGCATCCAGGGAGTGCATCAGCCATGAAGCTGACCGGCCAGACCTGGGAGTTTGACACCCGGCCCGTTCTGATCGGAAGCGCCGCCGTCGTCGGTCCTGATGAGGGACAAGGCCCGCTGTCTCCTGATTTCGATTATGTGTACGACAATCTCGAAATCAATGAGAAAACATGGGAGAAAGCGGAGCGGAGGCTGCTGGAGCAGGCCGCCCAGCTTGCCGTCATCAAGTCGGGCCTGGACAAGGAACAGATCCAGTTCTATGTTGGCGGGGATCTGATGAACCAGATCATCAGCAGCACGTTCTCCGCCCGCAAGCTTGGCGTGCCATACCTGGGCGTATTCGGGGCCTGCTCGACGTCCATGGAAAGCCTAGCGATTTCCGCCCTGATGGTCGACACGGGGGCCGCGGAACGGGTGATGGCCGGAACGGGCAGCCATAACTGCACGGCCGAAAAGCAGTTCCGGTATCCGACCGAATACGGCTCGCAGAAGCCGCCGACCGCCCAATACACGGTCACCGGGGCGGGCTGCGGCGTCATCGCCAAAGGCGGACAGGGCCAAGCCGGCCCGAGGATCGCCCGGGCGACCATCGGCAGGATCATGGACCTTGGGGTCAAAGATCCGTTCAATATGGGCGCCGCGATGGCGCCGGCCGCTGCCGATACGATCGCCGCGCATTTCCGGGATACGGGGCTGTCTCCCGATTATTATGACTTGATTGTGACCGGCGATCTCGCTTCGGTCGGTCTGCCGATTGCGAAGGAGCTGCTGGAGAAGGAAGGCTACCAGATGGACGAGACGAAATTCGGCGATTGCGGGCTCATGATTTATAACCGTGAGAAGCAGAAGGCCGTCCTGGCCGGAGGAAGCGGCTGCGGCTGCTCGGCGGCGGTGACCTACGGCCATTTGGTCAAACGGATGTTGCAACGCGAATTACATAAAGTGCTGGTCGTGGCGACCGGCTCGCTGCACTCCCCCTTGTCGGTTCAGCAGGGAGAGAGCATTCCGTGCATCGCCCACGCCGTAGCGCTGGAAATGGAGGATTAACCAATGCAGTTTTTATGGGCGTTTATTATCGGCGGTCTGATTTGTGTCATCGGCCAGCTCATGATGGACTTGTTCAAGATGACGCCGGCGCATACGATGAGCACGCTGGTGGTGGCGGGAGCGGTGGCTGACGGTCTCGGCTGGTACGATCCCCTCGTCAAATTTGCCGGTGCCGGCGCTTCCGTTCCCATCACCAGCTTCGGCAGCTCGCTTGTTCACGGAGCGCTGTCGGAGCTTCAGAGGGACGGCTGGATCGGGGTTGTGACAGGCATCTTCGAGGTCACCAGCGCGGGGATATCGGCGGCGATTATCTTTTCGTTTATCGCCGCGCTGTTCGTCCGTCCCCGCGGGTAATTCCACCAATCCGCCGTTTGCATTTCCTTGCTTGAACTGAAAATGGTTTGCCCGAATAAACACCCCGGAATTGTGTATTCCGGGGTGTTTTGCCGTTCATTTCGGCGGGTATGTGGGGGTATACGACGATTTTAGGAAATGTGCCCAATATACTTTCTGTTCTTCCTTCATGTACAATGTAAAATATATACTTATATGTATCCAGCTATTTTACGATGTTATCGATTTACCAGTGAACGCATCTGCGAGCATGTTCATTGATTACGAATTCTAGGAGGAACTGATATGCCCGTACGCAGCGAATTTCTTCACATTATTGCAGCAGTAAGATCTAATCTCGAATCTTGCATATTGGGAAAATCATTTGAAATACAGCTCCTTCTAACTGCTCTGCTGGCCGAAGGGCATGTTTTGATCGAAGATGTACCCGGAACGGGGAAGACGCAGCTCATCAAGGCGCTCGCCCGGTCCATGAGCGGCGATTACCGGCGTGTCCAGTGCAACCCGGACATTCTGCCGAGCGATATTACCGGTGTTTCCGTATTTCATCCGCGCGAGGAGCGGTTCTACTTCCGTCCGGGTCCGGTGATGACCAACATTCTTCTGGCTGACGAAATTAACCGGGCCACGACGAAGACCCAGTCGGCCCTGCTTGAGGTCATGGAAGAGCGCAACGTGACGGTGGACGGCGAAACGTATGAGCTTCCCCGCCGTTTATGCTGTGCGCCACCCAGAATCCGATCGACTTTGAAGGCACTTACATGCTGCCCGAAGCGCAGCTTGACCGTTTTATGATGAAGATCAGCCTCGGCTACCCCGACGCGGCCACGGAAAAAAGCCTGCTGTACCAGCACAAGCAGGGCCAGCCGGTCGACCGGCTGACTCCGGTGACCAACATGGAACAGATCGCGGAGATGCAGCATGAAATCCGCAGCATTTATATCGACGAGGCGGTGACGGACTATCTGCTGAGCATCGTACGCCGTACCCGGGAGCATGCCTCCGTCCTGCTCGGAGCCAGCCCGCGCGCTTCCCTGTCGTTCCTGAACGCGGTTAAGGCGTTTGCTTTCCTGCAGCAGCGGGAGTACGTCCTTCCGGACGATATTAAGACGCTCGCTCCTTATGTTCTCGCCCACCGCATCATCCTTCGTCCGGAGTCCCGGCTGGACAACGTCAGTCCGGAATCCGTGCTGAAAAACATCCTTCAGCAGGTGCATGTGCCTGTAGCGATGGAGCGATAAATGATGACAAGGCTGTTAACCGGTATCCGATCCGGACTCAAAACCCCGAGGTATTGGGCCGTACTGCTCGTATGGGTCGCCAGCCTGTTCTATGTTCTGTTTCAGGGGGGCAAGACGTCCCTGATGCTGTTTGTCATGATCAGCGTCATCGTGCTGTATTTGATCGTGCTTGGCATCAGCGGCGTCCGGCTGACGCGGGGAACGCGCCAGCTGTCCACCGAAAGGGGACAAGGCACCGTGCTTCACGCCGGCGAGCAGATCAAGGTCAGGCTCCATTTTTCGATTCCGGGATTTCTGCCGATGCCCTATATCATTATCCGTGAAGTCATGAAGCGGCATAACGGAGATTCCTGGTCGTTTGAGGAAAGCGTCATTCCCAATTACAGAGGCGGCGGTACGCTGATGTTCCAGACGCCGCCGCTGGAGCGGGGAAGATATTATTTTACGGAGACGGAATGTGTCAGTGAGGATATTTTCGGCTTTATCGAGCATAAAGGCCGTTTTCATGTGCCCGGCCAGTTTCGCGTGATGCCCCGAACCGTGTTTATCCCCACATGGAAGCTGTTCGACCGGAATTCCCCGCTTGCAGGGCCGCAAACCGCCTCGGCAGCTTCACGCAAAGAGACGACCCAGATTAACGGCGTTCGCGATTATGTGTACGGGGACCGGATTTCCCGGATTCACTGGAACGCTACCGCGAAGACCGGACAGTGGAAATCCAAGGAATTCGAGTACGATTCCGTTCCGAAAACGATGCTTCTGCTGGACGCCACGAAGGCTCACTACGGCTCCGACGCGCAGTTTGAGCTGGCTGTTTCCACAGCGGCTTCCCTGCTCGAGTATGGCGGGCGCGGCAGAATGAATATGGGCCTCGCTACCCTCGGCAACGCATTCAAATTGTTTCCGCCAAGCAGCGTGCAGGGGGACCGCCAGCGGATGATGCATCACCTGGTGGACCTGTCCGCCGACGGCTACGGTAAGCTGCTCCCGAAGCTGGAGCAGAACGCACGGTTTCTCCCGGCAGGGGCCTTCCTCGTTTTCATTTCACCGGCCAGCGGCCAGCAGGTGCTCGACATTCTGCGCTGGGTTGAGACCCGGGGCATGAGCTCTTCGCACATCCGGATCAGCTCCGGGCGAGAAAAGGGCGTAGAAGGCTGGGGAGCGATGCTCGCTTCCCGCGGAACCTTTGCGTGCAGCATTCAATCGCTGAGTGAGCTGCCGGCCGTATTAGGGGGTGGAAGGGTTTGATCAACTGGCTGTATTCGCTGCGCACTTCGTTTTTCCGCACCTTATCCTTGGTGTGGTTGTGGATTATGGCGCTGCAGTGGATTTACTTTATGAACAACATTTGGTACAGCGAGACGACAGCCATCGTCATCATCAGCGTGACGGTCATCACGGCGATCGAAATCTTGCTGCCAATCAAAAGCATTTACCGGTACGTGCTGGAAGGCATCGCCGTGCTGTACATCATTCACCGGGAGATGATCGCGTACTGGATTTACTTTCCGGCAGGAAGCCTGCCGAACCGGATTCAGCAGTTTACGGGCAACGCGCTGCCGTACCTCGGTTTTGCCGTAGGCGCTTGGATTCTGCTGCTGCTCAGCGCCAAGCTGGTCAACAATCAGCGCAGAATCCTCGTGTTCACAGGCATGCTGATCGTGGCGTTCTCCATACTGGACTCTTTCACCGTGTACGATTTATGGAAGGAAGTCGCCTGGACGGTGTTTGCGGCGCTCGGCTGGCTGGTCAGCGAGCACTTCCGCCGCTTCCAGCAGAAATACCCGCATGGCTGGCGCTATCTTCGCCAGTACCCGCTAAAAATGCTGCTGAACGTGGCAGTCATTTTTTCGCTCGTGTTTTCGGTCGGCGTCAACATGCCGGAAGTGCCGCCGTCCCTGACCGATCCCTACACGGCTTGGGTCGTCCAAGGTGAGACGGCTGCCACGGCTGGCGTTGACGGGGATCCGGCTGACTCGGTGCTGCGGACTTCCTCGGGATACAGCCGCAACGACACCAAACTTGGCGGCGGGTTCAACTTTGACTACACGCCGGTGATGGAAATCAGCTCGGACCAGCGAAGCTATTGGCGCGGGGAGACCCGCAGGCTGTATACCGGCAGCGGCTGGGGGGACGAGCGCAATTCCGGCAGGGAGACCGATGAGGTGACGGCGGATACGAAGCTTTCCGGTGATGGACCAACCGCCGGCGATTCGATGACGGTAAGACAGACGGTTACGATGCTGAGCGACAATCAGTACCCCGTTTTGTTTGGTGCGTATAACCTGTCCAAAGTAGAGCTTATCGATGACGGGAAAAATACAGGCAGCCTCCGCTGGAACAGTTCCCAGTCAGAGCTTCGCTGGACCGCCGAGTCAAAGCGGGACCGTTATCCGAAAACCTACACGGTGGTGTCCGAGGTTCCGGTCGTTTCGGAGGATGAAATCCGCCAGAAGTCGTTCGCCGACCTGTACGGCTCTCAAGGGACCGAGGATGCCTATCTGCAGGTGCCGAACGACTTTCCGAAGCGGGCCCGCGACCTTGCGGAAGAAGTGACGGCTTCCGGAGCAACGCCTTATGAAAAAATCGGTCTCCTTCAAAACTATTTAACAACGAATTACATATATACAAACGAGCCCGACTTGTCCAAAAAGGTCAGCAACGATTTCGTGGACAGCTTCCTGTTTGAGATCAAGGAAGGATACTGCGATTATTTCTCGACTTCGATGGTGATGATGGCCCGTTCCCTCGGCATCCCGGCGCGGTGGGTCAAAGGGTACGCTCCCGGCCAGGTGCAGGGAAGCAGCGCCGACGTGCAGGTCCAAGGCGTGCAGGGCACCTCGGACTCCGGCGTGTATACGGTGACCAATGCCGATGCGCATTCGTGGGCCGAGGTCTATTTCGGGCCGTACGGCTGGATTCCGGTGGAAGCAACCCCCGGCTTCAGCATGCCGCTGCTCACGCATGACGCCCAGGCGCAAGATCCGGCCGAGCCGGAGAAACAGCCGGAAGTGGAGGAAGACCAGCCTGAGCAGGCGCCGCAACAGGCAGCGCAAAGCCAGGATCGCGGACCAGTGGTGCAAATCGTATACGGCGCTTCCATCCTCATCCTCGCAGCGTTTGCAGTGTATGTGCTGTGGCGGAATCGGCTCCAGCTCCGGTTCGGATGGCTCCGGCTTCGTACGGGACAAAAGCTGTCTCCCGACCAGAAGGTCATCGTCATGACCGAACGGTGGATCAAGCAGCTGCGCCGAAGAGGACTCAAACGCGGCGCGGACGAAACGCTCCGGGAGTCGGTCAGCCGCTGGGAAGGACGGTCCCCGGCGCTCGGATCCTTCCTGGAGCCGCTGCTGCAGCTGTTCGAGAAGGCGCGCTACAGCCCTTCATCGGTGTCGGAATCGGAATGGAGAAGCGTCCATGCCCATGCGAAGGAATTGAAAGCTGCAATGAAAAAGATACCGAAGAATGCAGCGTGATGGACTTTATAGAAGGCGCCCTCCGGGCGTTTTCTTTTTTGTTTCGCCCGAACATTAAGTTTTTTACTAACTACGCAGATTATGGTATAGTTTGTCCTATGAAACTGAGGTGACATC
>NZ_PCZT01000012.1:129284-132384 GCF_002968895.1 Paenibacillus sp. AR247
TATGAAACTGAGGTGACATCAATTGTTTGAAATGCTATCCGAAAATGNGGTAAAAACGGNGTTTGATCTGGATTTGGAGCGGCTGTATTCGCAGGGATTCCGTGGAATCATCACGGATCTGGACAATACGCTGGTCGGTGCCAAGGCTCCCTTGGCCACCCCCGAGCTGATCGCCTGGTTCGAAAAGGTGAAAAAGGCGGGGTTTCAGCTTGTCATCGTGTCCAATAACCAAATGGCGAGGGTATCAACTTTTGCCACCCCGCTGGATATCCGGTTTGTCCATGAAGCCCGCAAGCCGTCGAACGCGCCTTTCCGGAAAGCTATGCAGATGATGGGCCTGAAGAGCGAGGAGACGATCGTGGTCGGCGACCAGATGCTGACCGATGTGTACGGCGGCAACCGGCTCGGCCTGTTTACCGTGCTGGTGCTCCCGATATCCATTCAGGATGAAGGCTGGGGTACGCGCATTAACCGGCGTCTGGAGAAAATTGCGCTCGCACGATTGCGGAAAAAGGGATTATGGCTGGAGGAGGAACACCAACAATGAAAGACCCGATAGACGGCAGTCAAGCCGTAAAATGCAGCGGCTGCGGTATTGCCATCCAAACGGAGCAGCCCGAGCTTCCGGGGTATACCCCGGAGAAAGCGATGGACCGGGATCCGGTCATCTGCCAGCGCTGCTTCCGGATTAAAAACTACAACGAGGCTTCTTCCGTTGCCGTCGACCAGGATGAATTCCTGCGTCTGCTCAGCCAAATCGGCGGGAAGAACGCGCTCGTTATTCATATTGTAGACCTGTTCGATTTTGAAGGAAGCCTCATTTCAGGCTTGCAGCGGTTTGTCGGCAACAATCCGGTCATTCTCGCCGTGAACAAAATCGACCTTCTGCCTAAAGTGACAAACTGGAAGAAAATTAGGGCTTGACCGCCTGCTGGACACGGTTGCCTCATATCGCGGGGACCGCGACGTCTATGTGGTGGGGGCGACCAATGTCGGCAAATCGACGCTGATCAACCGGCTGATCCGGGATTACAGCGATTTGGAGCAGGAGCTGACCGTATCGCGTTACCCGGGAACGACCTTGGATATGGTCAACATTCCGCTCGACGACGGCCGCTTTATTATCGACACGCCGGGGATCGTATACCCTTGGCGCTACAGTGAGCTCGTCACCCGGGAGGACCTTGGCGCAGTGATGCCGGACAACCCGTTGAAGCCGGCCGTGTACCAGCTGAACGAAGGACAGACGCTGTTTTTCGGAGCCATGGCACGGTTTGACTTTATTCAGGGCGAGCGCCAGTCGTTTACTTGCTTTGTCGGCAGCCGCGTAGGCATACACCGCACCAAGCTGGAGCGTGCCGATGAGCTGTACGCGGAGCATGCCGGAGAATTGCTGTCCCCGCCGAACCGGGAGAACATCGGGAAGCTGCCGGAATGGACAAGGCATGAATTCCGCATCAAGCGCGGTATGCGCATGGATCTGTTCGTCTCCGGATTGGGCTGGGTTAAAGTGAACAGCGATCAGGGAGCCCTGTGCGCTGTTCATGCGCCGCGGGGAGTCAAGGTGCTGGCAAGACCTTCTTTAATCTGACGCTGCCTTTGAACGCTGCAAGAGCTGACAGGTGAGAGCAGGAAAGGGGAAACCATGAATTTGGCTAAACCGGAGTTACTGAAACATACAGGGGAGCTGCTGCTGGGCGTCATCGGGGATCCGATCGCCCATTCCAAATCGCCCGTGATGCATAAGGCAGCGCTGGCCGCGCTCGGCATCCCGGGTGCCTATGTTCCGATGCGCGTATCGCGGGAGCAGGTCGGAACGGCGCTGGAAGGCATCAAGGCGCTTGGCTTTCGGGGAATCAACGTCACGATTCCACACAAGCTGGAGGTTATTCCGTTCCTGAACGAGCTGGACGAAACGGCCTTGAAGATCGGAGCCGTCAACACGATCGTGAATGACGGAGGCTACCTCACGGGGTATAATACAGACGGTATAGGTTATGTCCGTTCCCTGAAGGAAGAAGCGATTGCCGAGCTGAAAGGCAAAAGCATTCTGGTGCTCGGAGCCGGAGGTGCCGCTCGCGGTATCGTATACGCCCTGACGCTGGAGCATCCGGACCGGATTTATGTCGCCAACCGGACGGCCGATAAAGCCGAGGCGCTGGCGGCTGAATGGAAGGCGCTGGCAGACATTCGCGGGATGGCGATGGACGACATTCCGGCCATTCTAGGCGGAGTGGACGTGATCATTAATACGACATCGGTCGGCATGCATCCGCATACGGACGGAACACCGCTAGATTCCGAGCGGATTCCTCCGGGAATCGTGGTCAGCGACCTCATCTATAATCCGCTGAAGACCCTGCTGCTCGCCGACAGCGAGAAGAAGGGCTGCGTCATTCACGGCGGTCTCGGGATGTTTGTGAATCAGGGAGCCTTTGCCCTGGAGTATTGGACCGGACTGCCCGCCCCGGTAGAGGCGATGCGCAGCGCGGTTCTGGCCAGTATGAAGGAATCATGATTATTGAATTGTACATTGAAGATTAAGGAGTTTTGACATTTTATGTTAACAGGTAAGCAAAAACGCTATCTCCGGTCCCAGGCGCATCATTTGGACCCGATTTTTCAAGTCGGCAAGGGCGGAACCAACGACCAGTTAATCCGTCATATCGTCGAGGCCATTGAGAAGAGGGAGCTGATGAAGGTCAGCATTCTCAACAACTGCTTGGAAGATAAGCACGAAATTGCCGAGGAATTGGCCGAAAAATCGGGCTCTGAACTGGTGCAGGTGATCGGCAGCACGATTATTTTATATAAAGAATCCAAAGATCATAAGCAGATTGAATTGCCATAAGCGGGAGGGATCAGCATGAAGGTAGGTATCATGGGAGGTACCTTTGATCCGATCCACATCGGACATCTGCTCGCTGCCGAAGCGGCCCGGGACACGTTCGGACTGGACGAGGTTTGGTTCATGCCCAGTCATATTCCGCCCCATAAGGAACAGGCGGGAGCTACCGGCGAACAGCGTCTCGGCATGGTCGCCGAAGCGATTGCGGACCATCCCTGCTTTCGGACCCTCGATATCGAAATCAGAAGAGGC
>NZ_PCZT01000012.1:132484-135452 GCF_002968895.1 Paenibacillus sp. AR247
GGTGGACATCTCGTCTACCGAAATCCGGGAAAGGCTGGCCACCGGACACTCCATTCGTTATATGGTGACAGACAGTGTCTACGACTATATCAGAAGGAGGGGAATGTATGGCATTCAGCCGCGAAGAACTGATTAAAGCCGTGTCCGGACAAATGCCGGCCATGCGCTGGAAGCACACAGAAGGCGTGATGCAATCCGCCGTCATGCTTGCGGAGCGTTACGGAGCGGACCCTGTTAAGGCCGAAACGGCGGCGATTCTGCACGACGTGGCCAAATACTGGCCTGTGAAGCAAATGGAAGCGATCATTAAGGAAAATGATTTGTCGAAAGATCTGCTGTTTTACGATAAGCCGCTCTGGCATGCCGAAGTAGGTGCTTTTGTAGCGGAACGGGATTACGGGATTACCGATCCTGAAATTTTGGATGCGATCCGGTATCATACCTCCGGCCGCATCGGCATGACCCTGATGGACAAGGTCGTGTGCCTGGCGGATTATATCGAACCGGGAAGGGATTTTCCGGGCGTGAATAATATCCGGGAACTGGCCAACCATAGCCTTGAAGAGGGATTGATCGCTGGACTGGACTCCACAATCAGCCTGCTCATCTCCCGCCGTCAGATCATTTACCCGCTGACCGTATTTGCCCGCAATGATCTTATTAAACAGTTGGAGGCGAATGTATGACCTTGAAACCTGAAGAATTGTTAAATCTGGCCGTAGCTGCCGCTGAAGATAAAAAGGCCATGAACGTCGTGGCACTCGACCTGCGGGGGATTTCCCTCATTTCCGACTATTTCGTCATCTGTCACGGGAATTCGGATACCCAGGTCCAGTCGATCGCGACCGAAATCCGCAAGCGCGTGCATGAAGCCGGTCTCGAAATCCGCGGCGTGGAAGGAATGGATTCCGCACGCTGGGTGCTGATGGACCTGGGCGACGTGATCGTGCACATTTTCCACCGGGATGAACGGGATTATTACAACATCGAGCGCCTGTGGTCGGATGCCAAGGTCGTGGAAACCGTATGAGTCCGATTGCAGGAACGATTCAAACCTATGAGGTGATGCGCGAAGTATCGCCTTACGGCTATTTTCTCGATGCCGGCGGACAGGATGTCCTGCTCCATTACACGGAGCTGACCCGGAAGATCGAGCCGGGCGAACGCGTGGAAGTGTTTATTTTTACGATACGGAAGACCGGCTGGCGGCTACGATGAAAAAGCCGTATTTGACCTTGGGCGAGATGGCCAAGCTGGTTGTGGCGGACGTGCATCCGAGACTGGGATGCTTCCTCGAAATGGGGCTTGGCCGTCAGCTGCTGCTGCCGATTCGCGAGCTTCCGGAATTGAAGGAGCTGCATCCACGGGTCGGAGACTCAGTGTTCGTCATCATGGAGCATGACAAGCAGGGACGGCTGCGCGCGAAGCTGGCCGGCGAACAGGAGCTGTCGCAGCATACGTTCCAGGCGCCGCAGTCCTGGGTAAACCAGTGGTTCACCGCGACGGTGTACCGCCCGCTGCAGATGGGAACATTCGTAATCGTGGACGGGGGAGTGCTCGGCTTCGGCGCCATCGGCATGATCCACTCCTCGGAGCGAACCCGTATGCTGCGTCTGGGCGAAGAGCTGCAGGTGCGGGTCAGTCACATTCGTGAGGACGGACGCGTCAACCTGTCCATGGCGCAGCGCAAGGAAGTTGGCCGGGATTTGGATGCCGACCGCCTGCTGGCGTTCTTGAAGGAACGTCCGAACGGAGGCATGCCGTATTCGGATGCGACGCCTCCGGACATTATCAAGCAGCGCTTTGGCATCAGCAAGTCGGCATTCAAGCGCGCGATCGGCAAATTGATGAAGGAAGGTCTTATCACACAGAAGGAGAACTGGACTTATCTGGTTCAGCCGGAAAGTTCCAAACCGGAAACGGGCGGGAACGCCGATCCGTCCTAACAGGGCGGGAACGCCGATCCGTCCTAACAGGGCTGGGAGGATTTTCGGAACGTTAACAGAAAGTGCGGTGTCATCATGTCCTCTTACAGAAAATTTGCATATGTTTACGATGAACTGATGGAAGATATGCCGTATCCCGATTGGCTTCGGTTTGCAAGACAGGCCTGGGAAAAATACGGCATGCCGAAAAGTGTGGTAGAACTGGGATGCGGCACGGGCAGCATCACGATTCCGCTTGTGAACTCGGGGTTCGAAGTGACAGGGATCGACCTGTCGGCGGACATGCTGTCCGTAGCAAGGCGGAAGATGGAAAAGACGCCGCAGGGCAGCCGCCTGTTCCGGGAGGGCTCCATCCGCTGGGTGCAGCAGGATATGCGTGCTTGGGAGCTGCCCGAGCCCGTTGATGCGGTCATTTCATTTTGCGACTGCATCAGCTACCTGCTGGAAGAAGCCGATATCGTCGCGACCTTCAGACAGACCTATAACGGGCTGAAGGACAAGGGGATCTTCGTGTTTGACGTGCATCATCCGAATACGATCATCCGCTATGACGAGGAGCAGCCGTTCGTATGGGACGACAAGTCGGTTTCGTACATCTGGACCTGCGACCTGGACGCGCCGCGGTGCGAAATCGAGCATCATTTGAGCATCTTTGCGAAAGAAGAAGACAGCGATTTGTACCGCCGCTTTGAAGAAGTGCACGTGCAGCGGGGCTATGATCCGAAATGGATGAAGAGCGAACTGCTCAAGGCCGGATTCCGGGACGTGCAGACGTATGCCGACTTTGAGTGGGTGGAAGCGGACGACGAGGCGCAGCGGCTGTTTTTCGTCGCGGTCAAATAGGCTAAGAACTCATGTCCTTGCAAAGCATCTGGTCTATATTGGAGAGGATGCTTTGCGGGATTTTGCCTCGGAACGAAGGTTCCGGGGCTATTTGCGGCTAATAGTATAATGGGAGATGCCTAACTGAGCATCGTCTTCAACAAATTCAAACAGAAACGGAGAGAACATGATGAGTTTAA
>NZ_PCZT01000012.1:135552-145106 GCF_002968895.1 Paenibacillus sp. AR247
ATTACTGGAGCGGGCAAAGGAATCGGCTTGGCGATCGCTGAGCTGCTGGCCAAAGAAGGCGTGAATCTGGGCCTCATTTCCCGCACCGCCTCCGATTTGGATGCGCTGAAGGCTTCGCTGGCCGGCGAACACGGCATCCGTGTTGCCACCGCAGCGGCGGATGTATCAAAGCGGGAGGAAGCGGAAAGCGCGGTGAGTGCGCTGAAGGCGGAGCTCGGCACGATCGATATTCTGATCAATAACGCGGGCATCGCTTCGTTCGGGACCGTACTCGAAATGGATCCGGCGCAGTGGGAACAAATCATTCAGGTGAATCTGATGGGTACATATTACGTGTCCCGGGCCGTCCTGCCGGACATGGTGGGGCAAAACAGCGGCAGCATCATCAACATCTCCTCCACAGCCGGGGAAAAAGGCTTTGCCACGGGCTCCGCATACTGCGCGTCCAAATTTGCGGTCATGGGGCTGACAGAGTCTTTGCTTCAGGAAGTGCGCAAAAACAACATCCGCGTCGTTGCCTTGACGCCAAGCACCGTCAATACGGCGCTGGCCCGCGACAACAACCTGAAGATCGGCGATGAGGACCGCATGATGCAGCCGGAAGACGTGGCTGAGCTGGCGCTCGCCACGCTGAAGCTGCCGCAGCGCGTATTTGTGAAATCGGCCGGCATCTGGACGACCAACCCGCAATAACAATATTATACGGACTGTAAGCCTGTCTCTTATGGATCGGAAGCCGATCTGCCAAGAGGCAGGCTTTTTCGTATGGCTCGATTTCGATGCAGGGAAAATAACAGCAGCCGCAAGGCGTGCGTCCCATTTGGGATCGGCCGCCTGCACAAATAAAGAACCTTGGACAGGGAATGTCCAAGGTTCTTTGTGTCCGAAGCGCGTAACGCTTGCGGACGGTCCTCCAAACGGATTACCGGTGTTCGATCAGATCGATCGCACCCAGTACGATGTGGGCCAGACCGAATCCGACAATCCCCGTGGCGGCAAGCTTATACTTGCTGCCCAGCAGTGCGGCGCCGGAAGCGGTAACTACAGTTCCAAGAACGGCAGGAATCATTCCTTCACGCATGACGACACTCCTTTGGCTGTTGGTTTGGATAGACAAGGGTTATTTTTGTTTACCGTCCGTCGAATTATTCACCGTTGGCTAACATGGTGGGGGCGGAATTCAGGCCGATATGTAGATTTTCCCAATGGCATATTTGACATACTTGCTATACAATGGCTTAGCACTGCTATTTTCCGCATCCCTGTTAAACATTGGAGTTTGTATACATATTCAACATATCAAAAATAACATATTTACGCGAAACCGGCCTGTTACTACACTTTTTGTAAACGCTAACAAACAAAGCGCAGCAGCAACTGGTACAAAACTTCACCCAGAGCTGCGGAGAAAAAGCGTGGAGTAGGCTTTAGTCCGAATTCAAGGGGGGAAACTCCGAAGGGCCAACGTAAAGCCGCGCACAACAATGAACAGGAGGAATCATCTGATGAGAAAAAGTTTAAAGCCTTGGGCCATCGTACTGTGCCTGTCCATGGTCGTCTCGCTGCTGGCCGCATGCGGTTCCGGCTCGAAAGATAGCGGGGACGGCGGTCAAGCCTCCGGCTCGGCGGATAGTGTACACAAGGAGGGCTTCCCGATCGTCGACAAGCCGATCACGCTGTCGGTATTTGCGCCTGACGTGGGCAGCGCCAAGTGGGATACGATGCAGGTGTTTAAAGACATGGAGAAAATGACGAACATCAAGCTCACATTCCAGACGGTTCCGGTCGACAGCTTCGAGACAAAGAAAAATCTGATTTTTGCGAGCGGCGACCTGCCGGATATTTTCTACGCTTCGGCTTTGACGCCGGCTGAGCAGGTGACGTACGGAAGTCAGGGAACGCTGATTCCGCTGGAAAAGCTGATTGATGAATATGCGCCGAACATCAAGAAGCTGCTGGACGAAAATCCGGACGTCAGAAAGTCGATCACGACCCCCGACGGGCATATTTACGCCCTGCCTTATGTGGATAAAGGCGCGGTATGGTACAAGAGTCCTCTGTACTATAACGGAAGCTTCCTCAAGAAGCTCGGTGTCACCAAGCTTCCGGAAACGCCGGACGAGCTGTACGATTACCTGAAACGGGTTAAGACCGAGGATCCGAACGGCAACGGCAAGGCGGACGAAATTCCGCTCACGTCGACCAAGCTGAAGGATATCCGCGTGCAGATGCTGGGCTTCTGGGGCATGTACGACGAGGTGTATTATGCCGACAAGCAGGGGAAAGTTCACTACACACCGCAGGAGGAAGGGTTTAAGGAGTATCTGACCTTTCTGAACCGGCTGTGGAAGGACGATCTGCTTGACCATGAAACGTTCTCCCAGACCGACGACCAGAAGAAGGCCAAGGGCAAAAACAATCAGGTGGCCTTGTTCAACGACTGGCTGCCGTACTTTATGCTGGGCGGTGAGCCGAACACCGACAATCCGTTCATGGAGCCGCTGAAAACGGGCTTCCCGGACTCGCCGGTCGTGGCCAAGAATTCGGGAATTTCGAAGAATGGAACGTTTGCCATTTCGAGCACCAACCCTGCTCCGGAGGCAACGATGCGCTGGGTTGACTACCAGTACAGCTATGAAGGTTCTACGCTGTTCAACCAAGGGCCTGAAGGCGTCCTCTGGAAATACAAAGATGAAGCAAACCACGTTAAGGAATGGCTTCCGGTTCCGGATGGAGGCGACCGCGAAAACTA
Organism: Paenibacillus sp. AR247; assembly: GCF_002968895.1. Lineage (NCBI taxonomy): Bacteria > Bacillati > Bacillota > Bacilli > Caryophanales > Paenibacillaceae > Paenibacillus > Paenibacillus sp. AR247. Next base: position 138,305 of record NZ_PCZT01000012.1, read on the forward strand.
CCGCGGCAAGCTGACTCCGAACTATGGCATCACGACACCGGGCGTCAGCCTTCCGGAAGTGAGCAAGGGGCTCCGTTCCGACATCGACGAGTGGGTCGAAAAGGAGAACCAGGAGAAAATTTTGCCGTATGCCAAAGTACCGTATCCGAACGTATTCCTGACGGAAGAGGAACAAACCGAGGTGACTTCGCTGCTGTCGGACCTGAACAACTACGTCGAGCAGATGGAAGCCAAGTTTGTGACCGGGCAGGAGCCGCTGTCGAACTGGGACAAGTATAAAGCCCAGGTGAAGAAAATGGGCGGAGACCGAATCGTGGAAATCTACCAGGCTGCCTATGACCGCTGGGACGGTCAGGAGTCCAAGTAGATCAGCAGTGCGCGTGAAGCAAGGGATGGAAAAAAGGTCGCCGATGTGGCGGCCTTTTTTTGTTGAGCACGAATTGAACTAAAATGACGACAACCATTGCGTTTCATTCCCAACATGGCGTGCCTGTAAATAAAAAACCTTCCCCATTTACATACCTGCCAAATTCGCGGGAAGCACACTACTTCGCATGCATCGGCAATCCATGCTTCGATTCAGGCATACCAAGAGCGTTCCTCATCCCGATTAGTACTAGCGAAATAAATAATGCTTCGATTTGGGCCACATACTCATTGGGCAGCGGAAAGTGCTCTCCGTACCAATCGATGTACTGTTGTCTGGCAGTGGGATGAATAAAGGTACATGTGATGGCCAGGTCAGTGAGAAAAGGACCGAATCCGCATGCGCCAAAGTCAATGGGATGGGCAGCCCCATCTGCAAACACGATATTGGGAGGAACGATATCTCCGTGCAATACACCCCAAGTCAACTTGTTTTTAGGGAGTGTGTCCAGCAAAGCCATCGCTTTTTCCCCGGCGGCTTCAAGAATCTGAACATCATGTGCATCTAATAACCCTTCCCGCACCTGCTGCTTGAGCAGGTCCAGAGCGTTCTGTATGCGTTCACGATGAACCGTTGGACGGATAAAAGACGAAGGGGGCTGCCACATACTGGCATGCTGATGCAAAGCTGCCGTCATTTCAGCGGTGGACTTCAATTCCTGATCGCTGGTAAAGTACTGTTTTTGCTCGCCTTCCACCCAACGGAGCATCGTACAACTTATATCGTCCACTTGTGTAACATAAGAACCCAGCCGATTACGTTTTGGCACAGGGAGGGTGAGATGGGTATCACGATTAAGCGCATCCAACCATACCAGCTCAGATTCCAGTACATCCCGGCGCGTCCACATGGTTTCAAGCGTACTGATTTTTAGATTTGTGAACACGCAGGCTGTACAGCAGCCCATGATGATCTTCAATTTTGAAAACCGCGGCACCGCTTTGTGCTACGGGCGACACGGATACAGCATTTATATCGTACTGAGCAAACGCATGCTGCGCGATGATTGCAAGATCCATTCGATTCACACCTTCTAAAGGAAATAGCCCCTAACACCGGGGGATTGATATGATACTCGCTCTAGAGCTGAACTACAGCTTAATGACAGGAATCCAAACCTCCATTTCGTACATGTTGTTACCGAGATCGTAAGTCATTTCAAATTCGGGACCGTTTGCCGCTTCGTAATGAGAGCTTGGAAACCACTCGCCCCAGATCCGCCTCCACAATCCATGAATGTCATTCTGTCCACTCGGATTGATTCCGGTTGAAAAAATCGCATAAGACTGAGGGGGGATTTGAAGCTTTTCAAATCCTTCAGGCAAGCCGCTTTGGGGTAAAAAGTAACCGATCATGTACGAAAGTTGTTCTCCTTGCTTGTTGTATAAAACCGCATGGAGCTGGCCGTGTTCGCCTAAACCTGCGGCAGCGCGGATTCGTTTGACCGTTCCATCGGAAATACACTTTTGCCAAAACGCGGGTATTTCGATAAACGGATTCTCGCCGTCGGCATGGATCACAGTCGAAACGCCGAACATTTCAAAGGCAGGTTTTCCTTCCATTCTGTAGTTCATCTCGACATCTCCGCGAATCGAAATGTGAAAGGATAACCGAGGATAAGCCTTAAGCGACACACCGTTGTCGCGCGCAGCCTTTGGCATGACACCGTGCATTTTTTTGAACGCCCTGGAAAATGCCTCGGGTGATTCGTAACCATACTTCAGTGCAATATCGATCACCTTTACACCACCGGATTGCAGTTCAAATGCGGCAAGGGTAAGCCGTCTGCGCCGAATATACTCGGACAGCGAAACGTTTGTGATGAACGAAAACATGCGTTGAAAATGGTAAGCCGAGCAGCAGGCCGTTCCGGCCACTTGGTCATAGTTGATCTCTTCCGACAGATGCGTTTCGATGTATTCCAACGCATGATTCATGCGTTTCAGCCAATCCATACAGATCATCCCTTCAACATTAATTATATGGAGTACCGAAAATGAAGCCTTGCATTCCATGCACAGAAATATCAGGTTTTCCGTCTTGCCTTACCACATACGCTGCAGTTCCTAAAAGAAAAAACGAACAGCTGAACAAATCAGCTGTTCGTGGTCAGTCCTGAAGCATTTCGCCGAGCAACACGCCGTCCGGATGGTTCAGCTTGCGGAATTGTCCCGGCGTGTAGCCGGTTTCCTTTTTAAACTTGCGGATAAAATTCGGGGTGTCGGCATACCCGACCCGGCCGATGATTTCCTTGAGCGGTTCCTGGGTCGTCACGAGCAGCCGCTTGACCTCCTCCATCCTTTTCTGCCAGATGTACTGGGTAAAGTTCAGCCCCACATTTTCCTTAAACGTCCGGCTGAAATGCGATGGAGAAATTTCAAACAGATCCGCCAGGCTCTCCAGGCTCAGGCTGTGATCCATAAAGTGCTGGTCAATATAGCCGAGCATCTGGTCCTTCAGCGAGCTCTCCTTATGCTTGGTCTCCTGCTGCACCTGCGTGCAAATATAGGAGGCCAGCTTCCTGAGCTGCCCCTCGAATTCATCCAGGGACTGAAAAGCGCTGCTGGTCGGAATCTCCTGCGTAATATGGTGGATGCCAAGCTCCGAGGCGGTCTTCAGCATCGTATTGAGAATGTCAAAGCAGATGCAGCGGGAGAGCAGCGGTGACGGGCTGCCCTCTTTTAGGCTCGTCATCGCTTCGCCGATCATGTGGGCAGAGACGTCATGGCTGCCCTGTTTCAAGCTTTGGGACAGCTTCAGCAGCACGTTTTTCGGAATCCAGAAGGCTTCCTCGCTCGCCGGCGCCAGTTTTTCAAAGAACGTAATACCGCCTTTCTCCGACGGAGTATGGAATTCCAGCGCCGAGCAGGCTTCGATAAAAGACTGATTGAGCTGCCCCGCCTGTGAATATCCGGTGCCGACGCCCATGATGGGGTTAAAGTCGAACGCCTCCAGGATATTGCTGCGGACGGCATCGACGATCCGGCTCATATGGATGAAGCTCTCCATCGCCGGGTGCGGGTCAAAGCAGACGATGAGGGCCATCTGGTCACGGCGCGGGAGCTCCACGCTGTAAGCGGATGCCCGGAGCCCGGGGATGTCCACTTCGGCAAGGAGGGAAGCGAGCGTCTGCCAATCCTGGTAATCCTGGGAATGGTCAGCAAGCTCGCCTCGTTCCAAGGCGATGACAAAAAACTGCGAACGGTCAAACCGGATATTAAAGGCTTCCAGCAGATCCGGCTCGAGCTCCCGGTCTTCTCCCTGCTGGAGCAGTCTCAGCAGAAGATGGTTCCGGGCGTACGGTTCCTGAAGGTCGGCACGGGAGCTATATTCCTGCAGCGCGGAGCGGATATGCTCCAGTTCATTGACCGGAAGGAGCGCATCTCCCGTTCCCCGGTCGTTTCTGGACTTCGAATTGGCGAAATCGACTAGGGCCGAAATCGGGTGATATTGTCTGCGGGCCAGAAGCAGGGCGATGCCGATGCCTGCCAGCACCACGATGCTGAACAGCATGATGATAAAGCTGCGGATGTGCAGCACGCTGCTGAAAAACTGATCGCTTGGCATCAGCGTCACATACGTCCAGCCGTTCATGTCCGATTTGGTGGAAACGACGGAATGCGCTTTTCCGCCCAGCTCCACGCTGTGAATGCCCGGATCGAGGGAAAACAGATGTCCCGTGTCCAGGCCGTTGATCGTTTCACCGTGATTGTTGGCGGCCAGCACCTGTCCGTGGTTGTCAAAAATGTACGCCAGCCCCTTGTAGCTGCCCAGAATGGAATCGATCAGACCCGTGAGCTCCGACTCATCGATCAAATACATGACCGTTGCGTGGGGATTCGGGCTGTTCGGCGTAATCGGCACCAGGTAGGCAAGCAGCGACTGCTGCCTGTAAGTGCCCCGGATCACCCGGTCCGCCGGACGCATTGTGGGAAAGGACACGTCGTTTAAATCGCCCATCAGGCTGTCTTTGGACCAATTCTGGAATATGTACTTCTCGCTGAACACGTCCAAGCTGCTAAGCCCCTGCGAGGAGTAAATCCGGTCGTCATGATGAAAATATAAAAATACATCTCCGATGATGGAGCTGGTTGACTTAAATTGATCCAGAGCGTCGATCGCCTCCCGGGAATAGAACGGATCATGGACCCGGTAAGAGATCAGGCGGTCGTCGTAGGCGATCCTTGAGGCGATGTCGCCGAGCTCCTTCATACGGCCGTCGACGATGCTTTCCGCCTGCGTCAGCTGGTTCAGATGGCTTTGCTCGATTTCCTCCCGGAGGTTGCCCGCGGCGCTTTGGTAGATGAAGACGGTTACAAAAACGAGAGGAAGCAGCAAAATAAACAGATAAGACCATATATATTTCAAAAACAGCTTCGATTTCAAGTACCTTCTGAGGTTACGCTTCAAACTTTCCGCCTCCCTTTGGTTCAATCATAACAAAAAATTCCCTACCGGACATGGAATAATTCCGGCTGGCGGGTTTTTTGGAGGGAAAAGCAGGGCTTGTCCGCCAGGCTGGATACGTTGACTCGATGGATTTTTTTATATATAATATGTTTCAATGTTTCAACCATGAAAAACTGCAAATGAAGCGATGATAAGGGGTATTAGTTCCAGGGATGTCATACAGAGAGCCGGCGGGGGGTGCAAGCCGGTTGACGATTTGGGATGAACTCGCCTTTGAGCTATGATGTGAAGCGCGTTCAGAACGCGTCAAGAATCATCGATTCACCCGCGTTAAGGGTGCAAAGGGAGCGGGGATAAAGCATGTCCTCCGCTAACTAGGGTGGTACCACGGGAATCAAACCTCTCGTCCCTAGCGATGATACGCTATGGATGAGAGGTTTTTTTGTTGCAAACATGAAAGACGAGCGCCGTGCCGTCCCGGAATAACGGGCGGGCAGCGGGCGCACTTTAGGAGGCAAATGAGCATGAGTAACCAAGAGCAGGTTCAAGGCCAGGGCTACCAGCACAAGGTGATTGAACCGAAATGGCAGAAGTATTGGGATGAGCATCACACATTCAAGACGACAGAGGATCCTGAAAAGCCGAAATTTTACGCGCTGGATATGTTTCCTTACCCGTCCGGAGCGGGGCTTCATGTCGGCCACCCGGAAGGGTACACGGCGACGGACATCGTTTCCCGCTTCAAGCGGATGAAGGGCTATAACGTGCTGCATCCGATGGGTTGGGACGCATTCGGCCTGCCGGCGGAGCAGCATGCGATGGATAAGGGCGAGCACCCTCGGGAAATCACGATCAAGAACATTAACACGTTCCGGCGTCAGATCAAGTCGCTCGGCTTCTCTTATGACTGGGACCGCGAGATCAGCACGACCGATCCGGAATATTATAAATGGACGCAGTGGATTTTCATCCAGCTGTACAAACGCGGCCTTGCCTATGTTGCCGAAGTGCCTGTGAACTGGTGTGAAGCCCTCGGGACCGTACTGGCCAACGAGGAAGTCATCGACGGGAAGAGCGAGCGCGGCGGCCATCCGGTCGTCCGCAAGCCGATGCGCCAATGGATTCTGAAGATTACCGAGTATGCCGACCGGCTGCTGGAAGATCTGGATGACCTGGATTGGAGCGAAAGCCTGAAGGATATGCAGCGCAACTGGATCGGAAGATCGAAGGGCGCTGAAGTGCAGTTCGAAATCGAAGGGCATGACGCCAAGCTGACGGTATTTACGACCCGTCCCGACACGCTGTTTGGCGCTACTTATTGCGTGCTCGCTCCCGAACAGGAGCTGGTAGAGCGCATTACGACGCCTGAACAGAAGGATGCGGTGAAGGCCTACCAGGAGCAGGCAGCCCGCAAGAGCGATCTGGAGCGCACCGATTTGGCCAAAGACAAAACCGGTGTGTTTACCGGAGCCTATGCCGTCAATCCGGTGAGCGGCGAGAAGCTCCCGATCTGGATTGCGGATTACGTGCTGGCAGGTTACGGAACCGGAGCCATTATGGCGGTGCCGGGGCATGATTCCCGCGACTGGGAATTCGCCAAGAAATTCGGCCTGAACATCGTCGAAGTGGTCAAAGGCGGAAACGTGCAGGAGGAAGCTTATACCGGGGACGGAGAGCATGTGAACTCGGGCCCGCTGAACGGACTGCACACCGAAGAAGCCATCGCTGCAATGATCGCGTGGCTTGAGGAGAACGGCAAAGGCCAGGGCAAGGTAACCTACCGCCTGCGTGACTGGCTGTTCAGCCGCCAGCGCTATTGGGGCGAGCCGATTCCGATTCTGCATCTGGAGGACGGCACAATGAAGACCGTTCCCGAGGATCAGCTTCCGCTGCTGCTGCCGGATGTGGATCAAATCAAGCCGTCGGGTACAGGGGAGTCGCCGCTGGCCAACGTCACCGACTGGG
>NZ_PCZT01000012.1:145206-152094 GCF_002968895.1 Paenibacillus sp. AR247
CAGGAGGCATGGCTGCCTGTCGATCTGTACATCGGCGGAGCCGAGCATGCGGTGCTTCACCTGCTGTATGCCCGTTTCTGGCATAAATTCCTGTACGACCTCGGTGTCGTCACGACCAAGGAACCGTTCCAGAAGCTGATCAACCAAGGCATGATTCTGGGAACAAACAATGAGAAAATGAGCAAATCGCGCGGCAACGTCATTAACCCGGACGAAATCGTAGAGCAGTTCGGTGCCGACACGCTGCGCGTATACGAAATGTTTATGGGGCCTTTGGAAGCGACCAAGCCTTGGAACGAGAACGGCGTGGAAGGCGCGCACCGCTTCCTCTCCCGCGTGTGGCGCCTGATCGTCAGCGAGGACGGCAGCCTCAGCAGCAAAATTACGGACGGCGATGGCAGCGATGAGTTCAAGCGGACATGGCATAAAACGATCAAGAAAGTGACCGACGACCTGGAGAATCTGCGCTTCAACACCGCGATCAGCCAGCTGATGATTTTCATCAACGAAGCCTACAAAGCGGATGCGCTGCCGCGTCTGGCGATCGAGAACTTCGTGCAGATGCTGTCGCCGCTCGCTCCGCACATCGCGGAAGAGCTTTGGGAGCGTCTGGGCCATCAGGAGAGCATTACTTACGTACCGTGGCCGTCCTATGACGAATCCTGGACCGTGGAATCGGAAGTCGAAATCGTCATTCAGGTCAACGGCAAAATCGTTCAGCGGGCGATGATCGCCAAAGATATGAGCCAGGAAGCCATGCAGGAACATGCCATGTCGCTGCAGAACGTGCAGCAGGCCATTGACGGGAAAACCGTACGTAAGGTCATTGCGGTACCGGGTAAGCTTGTAAACATCGTTGCGAACTAATCGGCACCGGGGCCGCCGAACTGGGCGTCACACTTTTCCAGATCCTCTTTATATTTGCCGTGGGTTGTGGCGATCAGACGGTGAAAGACGCCGGTTAAGCTGCTGTCCAGCAGGGCAAGCGCTTCGGCGGTAATGCCGCCGGGAACGGTTACCCGCTTCTGCAGCTCAAGGGGCGTTAAGCCTCCCTGCGTCAGCAGTTTACCCGTACCGAGGAGCATTTCCCCGGCGATCCACGTCAGTTCGCCGCGGTCCATGCCGGTCGTTTCTACGGCGGCGTTGATCCACTGATCCAGAAAAAAGCTTAAAAAGGCAGGCCCGCAGCTGGATAAATCCGATGTGATCCTGACAAAGGATTCATCGATGATGATGGGCTTGCTGATGGGAGACAGGAGATGCTCGATGAGCTGCCTGTCTTCCTCTTTTATCCGGCTGCCATACATACATAGACAGACGCCGCTTTGAACGCGGTGGGCCACGCTCGGAATGATCTTGGCCACCTTACAGCACAAAGCCGACTCCAAGTGATGGATCTGCACCGGACTCGTGATGGATACCACCATTTGATCGGGCCGAAGCGTGCTCCCGATTTCATCCAGAATTGCTTTAAATTGAAGCGGCTTCACGCACAAAAAGATCAGATCGCTGTTGTGCGCGGTTTCCGCGTTGCTGGTGCATACATGCAGACCGGGGTGTCGCTGCTGGAGCCGGATAACCTTCTCGGGGGTACGGTTGCTGGCATAGACCTGGTTTGGAGCGAGCGAACCCGAATCAATCAGGGCCTCAAGCAGCAGGCTGCCCATGCTGCCGGTTCCGATAAATCCTACCTTCATATAGGTTCCCTCCTTTCGTGCTTCGCAGTAACGACATGATCGTTCCCATTAGTGTATGCGCTATAACTTGGCCACCATGACGGCTAATTCAGCATTATAGAGTTATAAATTTTCAGTGTATGTTATTTTGTACTTCATCTATGGACCGACAGCGAGTCATTTCAAGTCATTTCATAGAATCGGGGTGTCATGTTGTGAAAAGAATATCGGCAGTCGTCAGCATCGTTTGTGCCGTGCTGGGAAGCGGGGCCATTCTGCTGTCAGGAATTCATACAAGCAGCGGCATGGAGCAGTGGCAGCCACTCAACGGCAGGGTTGAAAGCGTTCTGAACGAAAAAACGGGCGGTTCGGCAGGCGAATTGCCTAAAGGCGCCGCGGCAGCGGATGACAAACAAAAGCAGGAGCAAGGTTCTAAGCAGGAAGCCAACCCGGCTGCCAAGCAGGACGCCGTACCCTCGGGATCCGCGCAGGCGAATGTCAGCCGAAATACGACAGATCAAGCGCAGAGTTCGGGAGATGAAGTGGCGGCGGGCCAAGCGGCAAACGGAAGCACTCATTCTGACGCTGAACTTGCGGCGAATGCGGCTTCAGGGCCGGCAGGAACTTCATCCAAGCAGCCACCGCCTGGAGGTTCGGCTGACGCGGTGTCCGGTTCGCAGACAGATGCCGGAGCGCAGGGCAAAAAGGTCAACGTCAATACCGCAGGACTAACGGAGTTGACCGATCTTCCGGGGATCGGTGAGGCCAAGGCCAAAGCCATTCTGGAATACCGCAATCAGCACGGACCGTTCAAATCGGTTGCGGATTTGGACAAGGTCAAAGGCATCGGGCCCAAAATGCTGGAAAAAATGAAGCCGTACATACAGCTGTAGGTGATCCGTTAGGCGCTAAATGCGTTGTCTCCCATGTAGGTATATCGGTAAACGTTTTTCTTGTGATACAATATGTACACATTCTACGGAAATCAGGTGATGGATTCATGACGGTTGATACCCGAAAAGACTGGGACACTTACTTTATGGATATTGCATATATGGTATCGACGCGTTCGCGCTGTTCCCGGCGCCATGTCGGAGCCGTGCTCGTTCAAGGGAAGAAGCTGCTCGGCACCGCGTATAACGGAGCGCCGATGGGCGTGCCTGACTGCTCGGAAGCGGGGTGCATGATCGCTGAGGAGTACGAGCTTGTTGACGTGGACGGGAAGCAGGAAATGGTGAAAAAGCAGCGCTGCGTCCGGACGATTCATGCCGAGCAAAATCTGCTGCTGTTCACCGACCGCATCGACCGGGAAGGCAGCTCCGTCTATGTTACGGACGAGCCCTGCTGGACGTGCGCCAACATGCTGGCGAACAGCGGCGTGACCGAGATCGTGTATCACCGTCCGTATCCTAAGGATACGGAGAAGGTTACGGAAATGATGCGGCAGAAGGGCATTACCTTCCGCCGGCTGCCCGTCTATGAGCCGCCACGGGAAACGGTGATGACGGTAGCGGATTAATTGACAGAAAGACTGAACATACGGTTACACAGGAATATTCGGAAATATGGAATACACCATCATTAGGGGAAGGACCTCTGTCCGCAGCACGGCTGCCGGCAGGGGTCCTTTTTTGGTTTCCGTAAAGAAGGCGCAGGCGAAGTGCGTATGAGAAACCGTCGGAAGCCTATATGTAAAGAAGGGAAGTGTGTGATATGAAACAAAGACCGCTGATCGTATTCACGGTAAGCTGGATCGCCGGCAGCAGCGCAGCGTATGCCTGTTCGGGTTCAAGGCTGCTTCTCCTGATCGCAGGTGCATCGCTGCTGTTGGCAGCGCTCGGTATGTACCGGAGAGACTTCCTCCGGACCGTGATCATCATCTGGTGCGCCTTAGCGGCGTCGGGAGCGTATTGGGAGCTGCAGGAAGCCGCAAATGTATCCAAGCTCCCCGAAGCCCTTCAGGCGGCTGATGCTGCCCAAATGGACGGAGCCAGTGTCCGAATGACAGGCATGATCGCCTCCGCCGTCGAAGTCGACGGGGACCGAGCCGATTTTGTCATGAGCGTTCGACAAGCGGTACCTATCGGTGGGACCGCAGCCAGCGGTAAATCCAACTCACGGGATGCCGGAACGAGTACGGGCAGCGAGCGTGCGGTGTCCGAAAAGGTCATGGTGCAGGTCAAGCTAAAAAGCCAGCAGGAGCAGGAAGCAGCCCGCCAATGGCAGCGGGGGGACCGGTCCGGATTTCCGGCAGCCTCACGCAGCCGCAGAGCGCCCGGAACTTCGGCGGCTTCGATTACCGTCAGTACCTGGTGACCCAGAAAATTCATTGGTTGTTTAAAGCCACCGGAGCCTCCAATGTCCAGGCTTCAGCTCCGTCCGGCTTTGGCATGACCCTTCTTCTACGCTGGAACGATCAGGCGAGGAACGGCCTGAGCGGAATGATCGACCGGATTTTCCAGGAACCCCATGCCGGTTATATGAAGGGGCTGATCATCGGGCTTCAAGACGACCTGGATCCCGAAACCTACGCAGAATTCTCCCAACTGGGCCTGACCCATATTTTGGCGATCTCGGGTATGCACGTCGCCGTGTACGTTGGCTGTTTGCTCTATATCTTTTCCCTGCTGCGCCTCTCCCGTGAAAAATCGCTGCTGCTTGTCATGCTGCTCGTGCCCCTGTACGTTCTTCTGTCAGGAGTCAGTCCGTCCGTCGTGCGGGCGGGGATTATGAGTATGATCGGGCTGTATGCAGCCCGAAAGGGGATGCTGAAGGACGGATTGAACATCCTCAGCGCGGCGGCGCTGCTCATGCTGCTCTGGAATCCATATTATCTGCTGAGCGTAAGCTTCCAGTTGTCGTTTCTCGTGACCAGGGTGATGTATCGCCGGTCTACCTCCTGTACGGAACCGAGAAATACCAGATGAATGAATTTACCTCACTCATGGAGGACCAGCTGCTGCAGAAGGAGGAGCGGGATTTTGCGATCGTACACTATGATCTGGCCGACACCCCGATCCAGGAAGTCGTGGAAGAGGCAGAAATGATTCCTTTTATGGTGCAGCGAAAGCTTATTTTCGTTCGGGACGCAGCCGTATTTACCGCAGGGAAGGACTCAGGCAAAGTCGAACACCGCATGGAATCGCTGCTTGAATACATAGGTAATCCGGCGGAATACAGCGTGCTGATCTTCCTGGTGAACAACGAGAAGCTGGACGAGCGCAAAAAGGTCGTTAAGGCGGTTAAAAGCGCCGGCACGGTGCTTTCCTTTATGCCGATGGGCAGCGACGAGCTGCTGCGGTGGATCGAGAAGAAGGCCAAGCAGCGCGAATGCAGCTTCGCCCCGGGGGCGGCGGAGATGCTGGTCCGCAACGCGGGCACACAGCTGCAGACGCTTGCAGCCGAAGTGGACAAGCTGTGCCTGTATGCTGGCAGCGGCGGTACCGTGACGACGGACATCGTGGACCGGCTGGTGGCGCGGAGCACGGAGCAGAACGTATTTGCCCTCGTTGAGGAGATCGCCAATCTGCGGCTGGATCAGGCGCTGGGCATCTTCTATGAGCTGCTGAAGCAGAAGGAGGAGCCGATCAAAATCGCAGCGCTGATCGCCCGCCAATTCCGCATTATTTTGCAGGTGAAGGACCTCGGCGGCCAAAGCTATTCGCAGCAGCAAATCGCTTCCCAACTGGGACTGCATCCTTATGCGGTCAAGATTGCCGGGGAGCAGGCGCGCAAGTTTCAGCCGAACCAGCTGAAGGCGATCCTCAGCAGGCTCGGAGATCTCGATTACCAGATGAAGACCGGGGCTATTGATAAAGTGCTCGGCCTGGAGCTGTTCCTGCTCAGACTGGCGGGGTAGCGTAACAATCGAATGGATGTGAAAGAGGCACCGTTTTTGCGCTTTGGAGCGTAAGGGCGGTGTTTTTATTTTATCATTCATTCCTTTTAGTCAATACTTTCATAGATTTAAATGCGTTGGAATAAATGAATAAATTTTTTATGATGGGTTTGACATCAGTAAATATTCTCGTCTTTTATAGAGGAAGGAGCTTGCTAATCATGTTCAAACTGATCTATCTGATTGATTTTATCGTCTTGTTTCTCTTGATTGTGATGTGGGCGGTGATCGCGAATCGTTTGAGCCGTCTACCCTACCGGTCCACAAAAAAGGAGCTGCAGCGAAGTATCGCCCGGTTCATGATCCCTTTCTTTATCGCTCAAGGTCTGGTCATTGCCGAAGTCGTCATCCTGTTTTTATTAGGGACGTATGGATGGGAATTTATAAAAGAGAAGGTCCTCCTCACCATGCCGCTGTTCATTCCTTCGGCAATCTCTACGATAGTACCCCTTTTGATGCTGCGCAAGATCACCAGCCGAATACCGGAAAATCTCCAATCCACTGTAGACGAAACGGATCGGAAGATCCTGACCTCACCCGGGCTTATGCTTCCCGTGCAAGCTGCTCTGATCAGTTCGATCGCAGGCTGTTACTTTTCCTATGTTGTTTACCCGTTTGAGTTAAATGTGTTACATGCCGTTATTCTATGGCTGTCCTTCGCTGCGGTTATCGTTGTTTTGTGGTTTCGGCAACAACGCCTCAGCCGAAAACGGGTCAAAGCCAATTATGCGATGACGGTATCTACAAGACTTCAGCATGCGGTAATCTCCAGTGCCTGCCTTGCGATTCTCATTGGCGGCTGGTACGCCTTATCGATGAAAGCGTCCGTACTGCCTGACCATATGAATATGGGCAGCATGGATCACGAAATGGATATGCAAGCGATGAATCATTCCATGAACCATACCAAGAGTAATACCATAAGTAATACCTTGAACGTTAAAGAAATAAGCGTAACCGCATTAACAGGTTCTCAAACCGAGAAAGCAGACCGCCATTTCGAATTGGTCGCCCAGAAGAAGCAAGTGAAATTAAGTTCCGGCAAGACGATGGAGGCCTGGACCTTTAACGGGATTGCTCCGGGGCCGGAATTACGCGTGAAACAAGGGCAGATTGTTGAAGTTGTTTTGAAAAATAAAGATATTGAAGAGGGGGTGACGATTCACTGGCATGGCTATAATGTGCCGAATGCAGAAGACGGAGTTGCCGGGGTGACCCAAGATTCTGTGCCGCCCGGTGGAACGCATGTATACCGCTTCGAAGCCAAACAAGCGGGAACGTATTGGTACCACTCCCATCAACAATCGGCCAAAC
>NZ_PCZT01000012.1:152194-156195 GCF_002968895.1 Paenibacillus sp. AR247
GTTCTCTTTACTATCGTTTGCGGCCAATTTTGTGCTCGTTCCCTTCATTACCTTTCTCGTTCTCCCTGTGGGGACGGCAGCGCTGCTCCTCGGATCGTTATGGCTGCCCGGGGGCAAGATGCTGGCGGCGGCAGCCGAGTGGCTGGACGATCTGTCTTTCTGGCTGGTGAAATGGATGAATGGGTATCCGCAGTTCGTGACGATCTGGAAGTCACCTTCGCCGGTTTGGATCGCTTCCTATTTTATAGCGCTGTATGGGCTGCTCTATTTCGGAAAAGGGTGGTCGCTGAGCCGGCGACATATGGCAGTAGAGCCGGACGCGACCGTGCCCCTGGGTGTGCCTCCTGCAGCCCGCCGCTCGGAAGCTGCTTTGCCTTCCCGGACGAAAACTCGGCTTGCCGCCGGAGCGCTTGGGGGAATATGCATACTCATCGTTCTTCTGTACGCGGGATACCAGCCGGAGCACTTCCGCGGTACTGGAGCGGTGCAGGTGCTGGACGTGGGGCAGGGTGACAGCATTTTGATCACGACTCCGCAAGGAAAGCACCTTTTGGTCGACGGGGGCGGAACCGTCAGCTTCCGCAAGGCGGAGGACGGGTGGAAGGAGCGGAAGCAGCCGTTTGAGGTCGGCGCCAAGGTTCTCGTTCCATTATTAAAGAAGCGGGGAATCCATAGGCTGGACGCGGTCATCGTAACGCACGGGGACCAGGATCACGCCGGTGGCATGCAGGCGGTGCTGGAACAGATTCCGGTCGGGGCGTTTTTATTCAATGGGACGATGGCCGGTACGGCTGCTTTTGATCGGCTGATGGCTGCCGCCGTAGACAAGCATATTCCGATCTACGCCATTCACCAAGGAATGAACTATGCCCCGGACGGCCGGACGCAGCTGGTTTTTCTCGGCCCGATCCTGTCACAGACCGATCAGGAGGCGCTGCCGGTCGTCAAGGACCAGAACCATGACTCGGTCGTGTTCCTGCTCGAAATGAACGGGGGACGCTTCCTGTTCACCGGAGATATGGACAAGGCGTCCGAGGAGCAGATTCTTGAGACACTGGACTCTGGCCGGCTTGGTGAGGCGGTGGCGGATAATGGGCAAGCCGTCGATGTGCCGGCGCTGCAAACCGCGGGCGAATTGCTGGAAGCACCCGTGGATGTGATCAAAATCGCGCACCACGGCAGCAAGACAGCCAGTTCAGCGGAATGGCTGAGCCGGTGGAAGCCCGCCGCCGCCGTTATTTCGGCCGGCGTGAACAATCTGTACGGCCATCCGCATGCCGATGTGCTGCAGCGGATTTCCGAGGAAGGAGCGGCCGTTTACAGGACCGATCTGCAGGGAGAAATCCAATTTTCGGTAAAATCCGGGAAAATCCGCGTCAGAACCAAGCTGATAACAAAATCGTAATGATTTGTCTATGAAAAACGCTTAGAATGATGAAGTTGGCCGCAGAATCTTCAGGTGACTCCGCCTCTGGAATTTGGTATTCTTAATTGTGGTTTTCATCAGCAGAGATGAAGTAAAACGGTGGTGTCACCCTTGACGTACATACCTTCCGGATTTTTACGGGAAGCAGATTTAACAAAACGATACGGGTGGATCGAAGCAGAAGAAAAAACCGCTTTCGGTTGAAGGTTATATCCGTTTTTTTTTTAGGAATGGCGAGCACTCCCGGGGCCTGCCTTTTCAGCAACTTTAAAAATGTGGTTACAAATTGCAACAATTTGCTGGTCTTACACGTCTGTAAGATTGCAGGGAGAGGGGGATCCTTTGTGGTAGAGCAGGGACTCATCAGAGCCGCTCAATCGGGCGATCGCGACGCTCTAATCACCCTATTAAGAGAAATTGAACAACATGTTTACAGGACAGCTTTTTATATTCTGAATAATGAGCAGGATGCGCTCGACGCTTCCCAGGAAGCATTGATTCGGATTTATACCAAAATCGATTCCTATGAAGAGAAGGCACAGTTTAAAACGTGGATACAGCGGATCGTCACGAACATCTGTATCGACAAGTTCCGGCGGACGAAGCCTACAGTTTCGATCGACGAACATGAGCTCGTTTTTCAGGACAAACAGAATGTTGAGAAAGAGGTTTTATCCTCTTATTTGGCCCAGGACATCCAGGAGGCCATCAATCAACTGCCGGATCATCACCGGACTGTGATCGTCCTTAGATATTTGCAGGATTTCTCCTACAATGAAATCGCTGACTGTCTCAACCTGCCGCTGAATACGGTGAAATCCTATTTATTCAGGGCCAGACAGCAGCTGCAGAACATGCTCCAAGAGCATCAGAAAGGTGGTGTATCAGGATGAGGTGTCCAGAGGTGGTGGAGTGGATGCACCGTTACTTGGATTACGACTTGGACGAAGAGGAAACCGTCAAGCTCTATGAACATTTGAAGACATGCCCTGAGTGTGCGGATACCTTTCGGCTGCTGAAATCGTTGTCCAGAGACCTCGAAGATTTGCCAAAAGTAACGCCTAAGTTCAGTCTCGTCGATGCCATCATGCCTCAGCTGGATGCGATCGATCAGGCGCGCCACGAGAAGAGCGCATCGCTCGAAGAAATGCCGGCGCCAGCCGAAATGGTACCTGTTCCGTCCCGTCCGGCCCGCAAGGGCAAGTTCTGGAATACGGTAGCTGGACGTACAGCACTCGGAGGCGCTGCGGCTGTAGTCATTCTTGGGGTGGCGGTGCTGAATTATAATCCGAAGCAACTATCTACGGCGGAAGAGCCGCCTGTTAATACGGCGGCGTCCAACGAGGCAAGCATGGACGCGGCGGCGACCTCAGGCGCAGAACAATCCAAGAGCAATATTGTCGAACAAAATACGGGTTCTTCCGAGCCCGCACAGGATCCTTCAGAAGAGAAAACGCCGGCATCATCGGATCCTTCGCAGCTCAGCGAGAGCCAAGTTGGCGGCAGCGACACAGCGTCTAGCGACAAGGCCGCCGGCCAGGAGGCCCAGACCTATGCGCAGCAGCAGGACTCGTCCAAAACTCCGGCCCAGGATGCGGAGGCCAGCCGGAAAGCGGACACCGGCAGCCAGGACAATGCCGGCAAAGCCGGGTCCACCGAATCGGTTGACAACAGCACCGGCAAGCATGAAGGGGATGATGGCCAGGCGACGCTAAGCGCTCCAACCGACACAGAGAGCCCGCCTCCGAAAGGGGATGATGTCCAGAAGGACGTTACTCCTCCGGATGGAGACGGCGGTCAAGCGGCGGATAGCTCCACTCCTGAGGTTAACGGATCTCAAGAAGGCGACACGTCGGGACAAATGGGCATTATGGCCATTAAGCCTAAAACTGATTCGAACAAATTCTATTCTCCTGACGGTCAGTATGCGGCCTCTGTCGAAAACAAAAAGCTGGTCATCTACAGCGTAACTTCGGACGGAAGCTCCAAGCAGGTAAGTTCCCTTGATCTGCCGGGAACGTGGGTATCGGGCGTGTGGTCTGCCGACAGCACCGTGTTTACGTACCAGACCACGGATGCCAGCGGCTCGACGGTAAGCCAGACGTATCAGGTGGGCAAACAGGACGGCTCCACACCGTAAGCCGCCTGATGATAAAGCATAAAAAATGTGCTGTTCATGATGCACACATGATAGAGATATGGAATAGGTTATATTACGCAGGATCCAAAACGTCGTATGACCACCGGCGGTTAAGTTTCTAGAGCTTTTCACGCTGGTGTTTATAATAGATGTGCTGGAACAAAGGGACCTTATGCGAACAGCAGGGGTCCTTTTGTTGTTGCGCGTTCACCATAATTCGGCCTGCCGGGGGAGGCCTGTTTTTCTTCCCCGCCGTTTTTGGTAGAATGGATGTAGCGCTTTTGTGGCCGGATGGATGGGGCATTGGAACGATGTACCTTGCGAACGGGAATAGCAGATATCAAATGGGCATGGATAGAGAGAAGGGGGAGCAACAATGGATGTAAAGGCGGCGGTGAAAGGCGATCAGGCAGGGTGATGTATCGCCGGTCTACC
>NZ_PCZT01000012.1:156295-162255 GCF_002968895.1 Paenibacillus sp. AR247
CTTGGAAAACGACATCGCATACGAGTTCGCTGCCCAGAATGGGTGGGGAAGACAAACAAAAATCAATCTCACCCTTCTTTACCCGGGTTTCCATTTCATGGGTTCCCAGCTGCTCTACATGGAACTGAACCTGCGGCCGAATTTTACGAAATCGGTTAAGAATATCGGGCAGCATGTAAGCCGTGTTAACGGCCAGCGTCAGTGTTCCGTAATCAGCACTGGTCATGTCCGCGATTTCGCGTTTACCTTCCTCCAATTCAAACAAAGCCCGCTCGACACGTTGATAAAAAGAACGGCCAAACGCATTTAGCCGTAGATTGCGGCCGCTTCTGTCGAATAAAGGGGCGCCCAGGTCTTCTTCCAACCGCTGAATCGTCTTACTAAGCGAAGACTGGGTAACATGTAATTCCCCCGCAGCCTCGGTCATATGTTCCAAACGAGCTACCGTTCGAAAGTACTCAAGCTGAAGCAGTTCCAAAGTATATGCACCTCACATTCCTGTGGATCTATTTTATTAT
Organism: Paenibacillus sp. AR247; assembly: GCF_002968895.1. Taxonomy (NCBI): domain Bacteria; kingdom Bacillati; phylum Bacillota; class Bacilli; order Caryophanales; family Paenibacillaceae; genus Paenibacillus; species Paenibacillus sp. AR247. The sequence continues at coordinate 156,814 of NZ_PCZT01000012.1, forward strand.
AGATAAAAATAGACTCATGTGAATCAATAAATGATGAAGAGGGAAAGGAGGCATATTATTGTGCCTTAACCGGGGTGCGAGGCTATTTCTCCAATTCAGATTGTCCTCCGGCAAGTGTGCAGCATATTCTACCTTATGATTGTTCCAGACCAAAAACTATATAGAAATGGTGGAGTTCGCATGCGCTGGTTAGAAGTGAAGCAGAGAGGCCCGCTCGACGGGAGCGTGATCATTCCAGGGTCCAAGAATAGTTCCCTCGCGCTCATTGCCGCTGCCGTTCTTGGAGACACACCGACAATACTGGAGGGCATACCGGATATTAACGATATCCGCGCCATTGGAGAAATTGGAAGCCGCATCGGCCTGCAGGTGAGCAAAAATGATGACGGCCATTTTGTTGTGGATTCATCCCGGATTCATTCATCCGTCCTCGATCAGGCGCTGACGTCTTCGTTCCGCGCTTCCTATTATCTGATCGGGGGGGCTTCTCAGTAAGTACAAGCGGGTGACGCTCGGTTATCCGGGGGGTGATAATTTCGTGGAGCGGCCCATTGACCAGCATATGAAAATATTCAAGGCGTTCGGGGCGGACGTGACCCTGGAAGAGAAACATTACACGGTATCGGCGGAAAAGCTCACGGGCACTGACTTTTGCTTCGATCTGCTGACATCCGGCGCAACGATCAATGCGGTGCTGCTCGCTTCGCTGGCGGCCGGAATAACCCATCTGCACAACTGCGCGACGGATCCGGAAGTGGTGGACGTCTGCCAGCTGCTGAACCGGATGGGAGCCGACATCACCGGAGCGGGTACGGACACGATCCGTATACGCGGCGTGAAGTCTCTGACAGGATGCCGGTATCGGGTCATCCCCGATCGGCTCATTGCGGGGGCGTTTATGATGACGGTGGGCATCACGGGCGGCACGCTGACCCTGAAGCAGGTCATTCCCGAGCATGTGCGGTCCATCATGGCCAAGCTGAGCGAAATCGGCATTGAATTTGAAAGCGGGAACGATTACATCATCGCCAGCAGCCAGGGGAATATCAAACCGACGCGGGTACGGACGGGCATGTATCCCGTGTTCAACTCCGACATGCAGCAGCCGATTACGAGCCTGCTCCTGAAGGCGCCGGGCTACAGTGCCGTCAGGGAAAAGGTGTACCCGTACCGTTTCAGCCATGTCGCCCAATTAAACCGGCTTGGCGCCGATATCCAGGCGAAGAACGGCTATGCCATCATTAAAGGCGGCAGGCCGCTGCACGGCGGCTACGCCCATGCGACCGATGTTCGGGCGGGAACCTGCCTGATCATGGCCGGCCTGCAGTCGGAGCAGGCGACGCGAATCACGGGCATCGAGCATATTGAGCGCGGCTATGAAGACGCGGTGCATTTGTTCGGCCAGGCGGGGATCGGGCTGGTGATCCACGAAGGCGAACCCGCTCCGGACGGCACCGAATATACGACAACGGCGTGAGCGCCGGCCGGCTGCTTAGGGCTGTTTTAGCTTATGTGTTGTTGACGGCAAACAGCCCCCAAACCGGAAGAACGGCAGCGGGGGCTATTTTCGTTTTGTTTTATGATTCGGAACATTATACGAGACACAAAACGCTTCTACCCGTCAATCGCTTTAGTCGAGGCCTGCTGAGCGGACAAGCTCCCGAAACGCTGGGACCAGTAGGCGAGGCCCATCGTCAGCAGCAGGAATAATCCTGTAATGAGGAACACGGTATGAATGCTGAACACGCCGCTGATTGCGCCCCCCGCAAGCGGTCCCAGCATGCCGCCGAGCTGGTTCGCGGTCTGGTTGAGGCTGAAGGCCCTTCCGCGGAAATCGCTCGGCGTAGACCGGACGACAAGCCCGTTCAGCGCCGGGAACACGGCGCAGAAGAAGCAGCCGTACAGGAAGCGGACGACCGAGAACGCCCAAATGTTATGAAACGGGATCTGGAGCAGCGAACCTATGCCTCCGGCGAACAAGCCGATCATCAGTATTTTCTGAAACCCGACCTTATCGGCCAGCTTGCCCCAGCGCGGGGCGAAGATGATGCTGGCGATCCCGACGAGCGAGAAGATGAAGCCCGCCAGGATGGACGCATCCGATGCCGAGTGGCCGATCTCCACAATATAGAGGGAGAGCACCGGCTCGATGGTCATGACCGAGAACTGCGTCACCATGGTGAGCACCAGGACGATCATCAGCATTTTGTTGACGGCGGCCTGCTTCAGCGTGTTAAACACCGAAAGTTTGCCTTTGCTCGGGACAAATTTTTCCTCTTTGACGTAAAAGATAACGAGCAGCGTGGCCAGAAAGCACAGCACGCCCGCGCTGCCGAAGGCCAGCCGGTTGTCGAACACCTTGGAGAGCACGCCGCCGAGGAGGGGCCCCATGATGCTTCCCGTAGCCGTGGCCGTGGACATGGTGGACAGCGCGTAGCCGACCCTTTTCTCCGGGGTGTTGGTACCGACGATCGCAATGGCTCCCGGAATAAACCCAGAGAGAAGCCCCTGCAAAATACGCAGGATGAGCAGCTGCACCGGATGCGTGACAAACGCCGTCAGCAAATAAATGATGCACAGCACAAAACCTGCGCGGATGATCATCGGCTTGCGGCCGTATTTGTCGCCGACGGATCCCCAGAACGGAGATGAAAGCGCTCCCGCAAAAAACGCTGCGCTGAACAGCAGACCGGACCACATCTCAATGTTTTTGGTGACACCGATTTCAATCAGAAACAAGGGAAGAAAGGGTACCACCATCGAGAAGCTTGAGGACACGATCAGCGAGCCGAACCATAAAACCCATAGATTTTTCTTCCAGTTTTCCATAGACGTCATCTCCTGTTAAACCTAGTATACAGCACATGGGTTGTCCACTTGCTTCGTGAGGCTGCTTCGAACATGGCTGTCCGTGCTATATAAAAGAGCAAAAGGCGCGCCGCTATGGCGTTGTCAGCTCTGTACGCGTTTCGAAAGAAAATTTAAAAAGTACCTGATCAGCTTGGGAGCTGCTCAGGACTTTTCCATTTCATCGTATGGATAGCGCTCCCTTAGGCTTGTGCACTGAGAGCGTTAAGTTTTTTCGCCAGGCGGGACTTCTTGCGGCTGGCTGCGTTCTTGTGGATCAGGCCTTTAGTTACGGCTTTGTCCAGTTTTTGGGATGCAGCTTGAACAGCAGCTTTAGCAGCTTCGACTTCATTATTCGTCAGCGCAGAATCGGCAGCCTTTACAGCTGTACGAAGCGCGGATTTTTGGGAAGCATTAAGCGCACGGCGTTTGTCGCTTGTTTTCACGCGTTTAACGGCGGATTTAATGTTTGGCATTGCATTCACCTCCTGTAAGGCATTCGAATAGCTCGAAATGATTCACAACTTAAAATAGTTTAGCATGGGGTACTCTAAAAAGCAATACTATCATCGCGTTCCAAAGGTTTGGATTTTAAGAGGCACATGGATCGGCGGCGTATGAACGGTGTCCGGTGTAAAAAGGTTGTGCATAAACTGGCCGCCGCTCCCGCAAACTATCCATAACAAGCCAAAGGAGGCAGATGTATATGGAGTTGGATTTGCAGCGCTATTCCGTGCGGACCGACCTGGCGGTCGACGCCAGGGAAATGGCGGGCCATGCCGGACCGATCCCGGGGGTCGATGAAGAAATTACGGAGAAGGACGGCATCAAGATTACCCGCCTTAACGTGCTGAATGAGGCTGGTTCCCAGGCCATCGGCCGCGTCAAAGGGCATTACATTACTTTGGAGGTTCCCGGACTCCGCAACGGGGACACGAAGCTGCAGGAGCAGGTAGCTGAGGCCTTCGCCCGCGAGTTTGAGGATTTCCTGGCGCTGATCGGGATTCAGAAGAAACAGACGGTTCTGATCGTCGGGCTTGGCAACTGGAATGTGACGCCCGATTCGCTGGGACCGCTTGTGGTGGAGAACGTCCTCGTCACCCGGCAGTATTTTCAGCTGATGCCGGACCAGGTGGCCCCAGGATACCGGGAAATCAGTGCCATCGCCCCGGGGGTGCTTGGGCTGACGGGGATCGAGTCCAGCGAGATCGTCCAGGGTATCGTGGAACGGACGAAGCCGGATCTGATCATCGCGATCGACGCGCTGGCATCCAAATCGCTGGAGCGCGTCAACACGACGATCCAGATCGCAGACATCGGCATCCATCCCGGCTCTGGCATCGGAAACAAGCGCCGCGGCCTCACCAAGGAAGTGCTTGGCGTTCCGGTCGTTGCCATCGGCGTGCCGACCGTATGCTACGCTTCGACGATTGTGAACAATGTCATGGAAATGATGAAGAATCATTTCGGCCAGGAGACGAACCAGACCCGGCAAATTATGGGGATGCTGGACGATATCAACGAGCAGGAGCGCCTCGCCCTGGTCAAGGAAGTGCTCGAACCGCTCGGCCACGATCTGATCGTCACGCCGAAAGAGATTGACGAATTTATCGAAGATATCGCCAATATTGTCGCGAGCGGTTTGAACGCCGCCCTGCATGACGCGGTAGACCCCGGAAACACGGGAGCCTACACCCACTAGGAGGTGCAGCTCCTCCTCTCACTTCTATCATAAATGAGGAAGCCCGAATCTATCGGGCTTTCTTTTTTTGGTTCTATCGAATCTCTCCGGCTCATAGAGTTGAAGTATAAGAGATTTCAGGAGGACAACAGAATGAAGAGGAATGGTTTTCAGCTTTGGAATATCGGCAAATGGAGAGCCAGACTGCTGTATTTTCTGTCTATGGGACGTACCTTTGTGCTGCTGGTGGTCGGATCGCTGCTGTTTTTCTTACTTCTGGGACTGGGAGGGATGGCCGAGCAGAAAATCAACGATTCTCCGGTTTCTTCTATGAAAGGATTCGCCGGCTCCGTATCAAGCAATTTCTTCATTGATATGTTAGGCATGGAACTGCCCCACCTGAATAAAGAAAAGGGAACTCGACTTTCTCCGGGGAAAACATGACGACATTCGTATTCCAGATGCTGACCAGTGTCAACCCTAAGGATCCGAAAAGCCTGCTGGCCCGGGAAATGCCGGGCATGGGGGTGAACGATCCGGTGCTGCTGAGGCATTCGGCAGGCAATGACAACGTCGTTCCTCCCGAAGATTATAATCCGCCTGCGGAAACGGCGGGACAAACGGATGCGGCCGGACAAAACCATAACGCTTCAGCCGATCCCCAGAAGAACGGTGCGGGTCAGGCCGAAACCGATCCCGGAAAGGTCGCTGACTCCGGCAAGGGCTCGGACAAGCAGCAGGATGCGCCGTCCGGTCAGGTACCGGACGCCGGCGGCAAGAAAGGTGCCGGAGAAGGAACGCCTTCCAAGGACAATGGAGGTACGGGACAATCTTCGGCGGTGAACTTCAAGAACAAATCGATCCTGATCTATCACTCCCATCCGAGAGAAGCATACAACCCGCTGCTGAGTAAA
>NZ_PCZT01000012.1:162355-166872 GCF_002968895.1 Paenibacillus sp. AR247
TATTCCCGCGAGACGGTGAAGGCTGCGATGAGCCAGAACAGCGGCATGAAATACCTGATCGACATTCACCGGGATTCTCAAGGGCACAGCCGGACGACGAAAGACATTAACGGCAAAAGCTACGCACAGGTCTTCTTCATTATCGGGCATGGCAACAAAAACTGGCGCAAAAACGAAGCCTTCGCCAATTCCATCCATGAACGGCTGGAAAAAGCCTATCCCGGATTGTCCCGCGGCATTTGGGGGAAAGATTCCTCCATGGGCAACGGGGAATATAACCAGTCGCTGTCGGAGAACAGCATTTTGATCGAGGTCGGCGGGATCGACAGCACCGATGCGGAGCTGAAGCGGACGTCGGAAGTATTGGCACAGACGATCGCGGACGTCTATTACGCGGATCAAAAGGCGGAAAAGGCCAGCACCGATCAAACGGCTCCCGCCAAGAAAGATAATAAAAGCTGAGAAAGCAATGAGCCAAGGGAGGTATGATCATGTCAAAATGGGCTAAAAAAGTGTGCGTGCTTGGAATTTGGGCAGGCATCGGCGTTCTGGTCGGCATGCAGCTGGCCAGTCCGGATGCTCCGGCGCCCGCGCCGCAGGCGCAGACGGCTGCTGCCGCCGTGCAGGCCGGGCCGCAGCAGGGAGCTTCTACGCAGCAGCAGCAACAGCCTTCCCAGCCGCGCCAAAGCTCGAACCGGTTCAAGGCGGCGGACGAGCAGCCGCAGCAGGAACAGGTCGAGGTCCAGGACTGGCATGAGAAGACCCCCGAGCAGCTGCTGGTGGACCAGGGCGGCACGCCGACGGTCGACGTGCTGGCGGATAAGACGGCAGGCCTGCTGCAGGAGCTGTCCCAAAAGGGAATCCGCCTCGTCGTCTCCCTCTTCAGCAACGTGACGGAATAATGCGGGCAGGTGGGATTGCTGGCCTTTCCTCCAACTGTTATAATGAATTGATTACACATCAGGCTGTTTTTGGGGGTAAGGCATGACAGACGTACAAGCAAGGCAAAAGAACATTCGAAATTTCTCCATTATCGCCCATATAGACCATGGCAAGTCGACGCTTGCGGACCGTATTCTTGAATATACGGGCGCCCTCACCTCGCGCGAAATGCAGGATCAGGTGCTGGACCAGATGGATCTCGAACGCGAGCGCGGGATTACCATCAAGCTTCAGGCCGTTCACCTGACTTATCGCGCCGATGACGGCGAGGAATATTTGCTGAACCTGATCGATACTCCCGGACACGTCGACTTTACGTATGAAGTTTCCCGAAGCCTGGCCGCCTGCGAAGGCGCGCTGCTGGTGGTGGACGCCGCCCAGGGGATCGAAGCGCAGACGCTGGCCAACGTCTATTTGGCACTGGATAACAACCTGGAGATTCTTCCGGTCATTAACAAAATCGACCTGCCGAGCGCCGATCCGGACCGCGTGAAGCAGGAAATTGAAGACGTTATCGGTCTGGACGCAAGCGACGCCGTTCTCGCCTCGGCGAAGGCCGGCATCGGCATCAAGGAAATTCTGGAGCAGATCGTCCAGCAGGTACCGCCACCAAACGGTGATCCGGACCAGCCGCTGAAGGCGCTCATTTTTGACTCGCATTATGATCCTTACAAAGGCGTTATCGTGTATGTTCGCGTCATTGACGGCAGCATCAAAGCGGGCTCCAAAATCAAGATGATGGCTACGGGCAAGACGTTCGAGGTCATCGAAGTCGGCGCGTTTAAACCGCGGATGACGATTGTGGACGAGCTTAGGGTCGGCGATGTCGGCTTTATCGTAGCGGGTATTAAGCACGTGGGTGATACCCGGGTCGGCGATACGGTCACCGATGCCAAAAATCCGACACTCGAGGCGCTGCCCGGCTACCGTAAAATCAACCCGATGGTATACTGCGGTTTGTACCCGATCGAGACGTCCGATTACAATGACCTGCGCGAGGCGCTGGAGAAGCTGCAGCTGAACGACGCTTCGCTGAGCTTCGAGCCGGAGACGTCGAGCGCGCTTGGCTTCGGCTTCCGCTGCGGCTTCCTCGGGCTGCTTCATATGGAGATTATCCAGGAGCGGATCGAACGCGAATTCAACATCCCGCTCATTACGACGGCGCCGAGCGTTATTTACCGCATCACGCTGACGAACGGCGACACGATCGAAATCGACAACCCGTCCAACTATCCGGAAATCGGGAAAATCGAATACGTCGAGGAGCCGTATGTCAAGGCGGCGATCATCGTGCCTAACGATTATGTGGGCACCATCATGGAGCTGTGCCAGAACAAGCGCGGCGAATTCGTTAACATGGAATACCTGGATACGACCCGGGTTACGATCACGTACGAAATTCCGCTGTCCGAAATCGTGTACGACTTCTTCGATCAGCTGAAGTCTGGCACGAAGGGCTATGCTTCCTTTGATTACGAGCTGTCCGGCTACCGCCGCTCCAACCTCGTGAAGATGGACATCCTGCTGAACGGGGAACAAGTCGACGCGCTTTCCTTCATCGTGCACCGCGATCGCGCATACCACCGCGGACGCGGCATCTGCGAGAAGCTGCGCGAGCTCATTCCGCGGCAAATGTTCGAGGTGCCGATCCAGGCTTCGGTCGGGACGAAGGTCGTCGCCCGCGAGACGGTCAAGGCGATGCGCAAGAACGTCCTCGCCAAGTGTTACGGCGGCGATATTTCGCGGAAGCGGAAGCTTCTCGAGAAGCAGAAGGAAGGCAAGAAGCGCATGAAGCAGGTCGGCAGCGTCGAAGTGCCGCAGGAAGCCTTTATGGCCGTCCTGAAAATCGACGACAACTAGTCGGCTTTCACCAAGCAAGCTTATAGAGTACATTGGACCATTCCACGGGAGAGCCGCTGCGGCTTTCCCTTTCTAAATATAAGGAGGGAATTTGCGATGGCGATGTTGAATCCGCAAGGGACGCCAAGAGTTAAGTATCAGGGGAACCGTAAACCCCAAGCGGTTTATCTGCACATTCCCTTTTGCACGAATAAATGCTTTTACTGCGATTTCAATTCCTATGTGCTGAAGAACCAGCCGGTGATGGATTATTTGCTGGGGCTGGAGCGGGAAATGGAACGAACCGTCAAAGAGGTTCCTCCCGGTAAAATAACGAGCATTTTCGTCGGCGGGGGAACCCCGACCGTGCTGAAACCGGACGAAATGGAGTATTTCCTGAAGACGGTCAAGACGTATTTTCCGGACTGGTCGGAAGATATTGAATTTTCGATGGAGGCCAACCCGGGGACAACCGACCTCGAGAAGCTGGCCGTGATGAGAGCGGGCGGCGTTAACCGCGTAAGCTTCGGCGTACAGGCGTTTCAAAACGAGCTGCTGAGCGGCATCGGGCGTATCCATGATACGGATGATGTGTACCAGAGCCTGGAGAACGCGCGCAAAGCCGGCTTTGACAACATGTCGATCGACCTGATGTTCGGCCTGCCGAACCAGACGGTGGACATGCTGGCGGAGAGCGTGAGCAAGGCGCTTGCGCTGAATCTGCCGCACTATTCGATCTACAGCCTGAAGGTTGAGGAGAACACCCTTTTCCATACGATGTACCAGAAGAATCAACTGCCGCTGCCCAATGAGGACGACGAGCTGAAGATGTATTTGCTGCTGATGGAGAAAATGAAGGAAGCGGGTTACGAGCAGTACGAAATCAGCAACTTTGCGAAGCCCGGATTCCACAGCCGCCACAATATGGCCTACTGGCTGAACGAAGATTATTACGGCCTCGGCGCGGGTGCCCACGGGTATGTCGGCGGCATGCGGCATATGAATATCAAAGGGGTTAATCCGTATACGGAAGCGACCAAAGAGGGACTGCCGAGAATGGAGAGCTTCGAGGTGCCCCGGGAAGAGGCGATGGAGGATTTCCTCATGGTCGGCCTGCGTGTCTTGAAGGGAGTGTCCCGGACGCATTTCGAAGAGCAGTTCGGCGTATCGATGGAAGACATGTTTGCCAAACCGCTGCATAAAATGCTGAATGCGGGGCTGCTCGAGGAGACGGGCGACGGGTACCGCCTCAGCGAACGGGGAATCCTGTTCGGCAACGACGTTTTCGGCGAATTTATAGGCTCGCTCACCGCAAAATAACCGCTTGAACTTCTATGCGTGTTGTTGTATATTTATTCATATCGTTGACAGCACGTGTGAGGGGGAATGGCGATGCCGGCGGTAGTTATTTGCCGTAAAGCGGTGCCAGAAGACGTAGAACCGCTTTTCGAAATGATCGATGGTTATGCACAGAAGGGGATCATGCTGCCGCGCTCTCGCAAAGTGCTTGAGAAGCAGCTGGACCAGTTTGTCGTGGCCGAGGCGGACGGGAAAGTGATCGGCTGCGGCTCGCTCTGCCAGTTGGGCGCAGACCTGGTGGAGATCCGCTCCCTGGGAATTGCGGAAGGGCATAAGGGGATGGGAATCGGCTCCAAACTGGTGAGCAAGCTCACGGAAGAGGCGAGAAGACAAGGCATTCCTAAAATAATGGCCCTGACGTACGAAGTATCGTTTTT
>NZ_PCZT01000012.1:166972-178759 GCF_002968895.1 Paenibacillus sp. AR247
ATCTGGAAGAGCTGGGCTTTTTGGAACAGCCCCATACTTCGGCCGGCCGCATTCCATCTCATAAAGGTTACCGCTATTATGTCGATCATCTGGACCCGGCCTATTCGGCGCCTCCGGGGGAAATCCGGCTGCTCCGCAAGTTTTTTGCCGAGAAGCTCAGCGCGATGGAGCAGGTGATCCAGCATGCAGCCATGATACTATCCCATATGACGAATTACACTTCCATCCTGCTTGGACCGGAAGTTTTTCATACTTCACTGCGGCATTTTCAGCTGCTTCCGCTTAACGAGGAAACCGCCGTCGCGATTATCGTGACGAGCACGGGACAGGTGGAGAACAAGACGGTCCAGCTTCCGCCGGACGTACCGGTCTCCGAGATCGAGAAAGTCGTCAACCTGCTGAACAGCAAGCTGATGAATGTACCTATATATAAGCTGAAGACAAGATTATATACAGAACTCGGCCAGGAGATGGAGCGTCATATTTCCAACTATGAAGAAATCATGAAAGTGCTGGACAACATATTTCTGGACGGTGAGGCCGACCATCAGCGCCTGTATTTGAGCGGAACGACCAACATGCTGACCCAGCCGGAGTTCAAGGATGTCGATAAAGTGAAGACGATCCTGGACCTGCTCGAAGAGACGCCGACGCTTACGAAGATGATGGCGCCCCAGGATGGGGGCGGCATTCAGGTGCGGATCGGGACGGAGAACGACCATGAGGCGTTTGCCAACTGCAGCCTGATCACGGCGACTTACTCGCTTGAAGGGGAAGCGCTCGGTACCATCGGCATTTTGGGCCCGACGCGGATGGAATACGCAAGGGTAATGAGCATTTTGAACATATTGTCCAAGGATCTGACGGCCATGCTGTCACACTGGTATAAATAAGGGGGAGAGGACGGATGAGTCAAGGCCAGCAGCCGGTTCGCGAGGGTGAAGAACGCTACGCAGCCCTGCTTAACAACAGCAATGCGGTCCGTGCCATCACCTCTGCGGTGGAAGGGACGCTCGGCCCCAAGGGGCTGGACGTCATGCTGGTCGGCTCCCGCGGGGAAGTCATTATTACCAATGACGGCGTGACGATCCTCGACAAGATGGACGTAACGCATCCCGCCGCCAGATTGCTGATCCAGGTGGCCCGCAGCCAGCAGAAGCAGGTCGGCGACGGAACGACGACGGCAACGGTGCTTGCGGGAGCGTTGGTGCAGGAAGGCGTTGCGCAAATCGTCAGAGGTGTCCCTGCTTCCAAAGTGGTTGCCGGCATGCAGCAGGGCATTCGCATGGCGGTGGAAGCACTGCGGCGCCGGACCCGCGTTATTGAAGGGCTGGACGATCCGCTGCTTGCCAAGGCGGCTTATGTCGCCGGACGCGAGCGCGAGGATATCGTCCGCCTTGTCATGGAAGCCGCTTCGAAGGTGGGGACCCGGAAGCTGAGGGAACCCGGCTATTTGCTAGCCGATGCGGTTACCGCCCACGAGAAAGGCGATAATGAAGTATATGAAGGCATTCTTTTGAAGCAGAAGCCGCTTCATTCGCATGATAGACCCGTGCTGAAGAACACGAAGATCCTCGTCCTGCACGACGCGCTCGAGCCGGAGACGCTGGATGAAGAGGTTTTGACGACGGAAGCCGGCTTTGCCCGGTACATGGAGCTGCGCGACCGCTTCAGCAGCGAGCTTCACGTGCTGGCCGACCTCGGGGTGGGGCTTGTTCTGCTGGAACGGGGAATCCATCCCGATGCCGAGCAGTTCTGCATGGATCACGGCATCATGGTTGTGCCGCGCGTGAGCCGCAGCGACCTGCTGCGCGTCAGCGAGATGACAGGGGCGGTGCCCATGCGGCGTACCGCCTTACATAAGGATCGCGATTCGCTTGCCAAGCTTCTGGGGAATTCCCCCTATGTGGCTTATGACGAAAGGCTGGAACGCGTGCGGGTCAGCAGCGGGGGGCAGGAGCGCGAGCCGTTTGTCACGCTGATCGTCGGGGCGAGCACCGCGGAAGTCGTCGGGGAGTCTGCCCGGATTGCCGCGGATGCGGCCTCGGCTGTACAAGCCGCCGTCTCCGGCGGAGTGCTTCCCGGCGGAGGTACGGCCGAGCTGGCCGTCTCCTACGAGCTGGAGCATCAGCGGGAGGCGGTGAAGGGCATGGAAGCCTTCGGCATTGCCGCCGTGGCAGCGGCGCTGCGCAAGCCCATGGCACAAATTTTGCTGAACGCCGGCTACAACCCGCTGGAGAAGATGGAAGAGGCGCGTGCCGCCCAGCTTGCGGAAGACTCCGACTCCATGGGCATCGACTGCGATACCGGACTCGTCATTCGCTATGAGGAGCGGGGGATCGTCGATCCGGCCCTGGTGAAGATTCATGGGCTGGAGGCCGCGGGTGAGGTGGCGGCTGCCGTACTCCGCATTCATAATGTCATCAAAATGAGAGGCTTTGGCGGTCAGGATGAAGATTGATTTCTTCGGGACCGCATGAACCGATGAACAAAAGCATGATCAGTTTACCAAGGAGGTGAAGACATCTTGAAAGAAAACCAACCATTTCAAGACAGTGAAAACGAATTGAACCAACAAACCAATGAAGAAGTGAATGAACATACAGCCGAGGCGGAGGCTAGCCAAGCTGGCGAGACAGCTTCGGAGGATGCTTCTGAAGGGACGGCTGCGGAGAATGAAGCATTGGACCCTGCTGCTCTGAAGAGCGAAGTGGAGCGTCTGCAGGGGCTGGCTGACGATTATCAGCAGCGTGCCATCCGTACGCAGGCCGACTTCGACAATTTCCGCAAACGGACCCAGAGGAAAAAGAGGACCTGGCCAAGTATGCATCCACTAAACTGGTGACCGAGCTGCTGCCTGTTGTGGATAATTTCGAACGGGCTCTCGCCGCTGCCGGCGAAGGCAGCGAAATGGAGTCCTTTACGAAAGGCGTAAGCATGATTTTCCGCCAATTGGAAGGCGTGCTTCAAGCGGAAGGGCTGCAGGCTATGGTTACCGTCGGCGAGCCGTTTAATCCGGAATATCATCAAGCCATCATGCAGGTGGAAAGCGATGAATACGAGGAAGGCATCGTCGTTGAGGAAGTGCAAAAAGGCTATATGCTGAAGGACAAAGTGCTTCGTCCAGCCATGGTTAAAGTCAGCATGTAAATCCCTGCTGTTTAACATATAAGTATTGATCCACCATTTCTTATATCCCAGAGGAGGAAACCATACATGAGTAAAGTTATCGGTATTGACCTTGGTACGACTAACTCCTGCGTAGCCGTCATGGAAGGCGGCGAGGCTGTCGTTATCCCGAATCCGGAAGGCGCGCGTACGACCCCTTCGGTTGTCGGCTTCAAGAAAGACGGCGAGCGCATCGTCGGCGAAACGGCAAAGCGCCAAGCCATTACAAACCCTGACCGTACAATCATTTCGATCAAACGCCACATGGGTACAAACCATAAGGAAACGATTGACGGCAAAGAGTTTACGCCTCAAGAAATTTCCGCAATGATTCTGCAAAAGCTGAAATCCGACGCCGAGGCTTATTTGGGCCAACCGGTAACCCAAGCGGTTATTACGGTTCCGGCATACTTTAATGACAGCCAGCGCCAAGCGACCAAAGACGCCGGTAAAATCGCCGGTCTGGAAGTGCTGCGGATCGTCAACGAGCCGACGGCTGCCGCTCTCGCTTACGGTCTGGAAAAATCGGAAGATCAAACGATCCTCGTATACGACCTTGGCGGCGGTACGTTCGACGTTTCGATCCTGGAGCTGGGCGACGGCTTCTTCGAAGTTAAGGCGACGAGCGGGGACAACCACCTCGGCGGCGACGACTTCGACCAAGTGATCATCGATTACCTCGTAAGCGAATTTAAGAAGGACCAAGGCATCGACCTGAGCAAGGACAAAGCGGCAGTTCAACGTCTGAAAGACGCTGCGGAAAAAGCGAAAAAGGAATTGTCCGGCGTTCTGACGACGACGATTTCCCTGCCGTTTATTACGGTGGTGGACGGCGTACCTCAGCACTTGGAGGTTAACCTGACCCGTGCCAAATTCGAAGAGCTGTCTGCCGACCTGGTGGAACGCACTCTTGGACCAACCCGTCAAGCGCTCAGCGATGCGGGCATGAGCTCCAGCGACATCGACAAGATCGTCCTTGTCGGCGGTTCCACGCGGATTCCGGCCGTACAGGAAGCGATCAAGCGTCTGACCGGCAAAGAGCCTCATAAAGGCGTTAACCCGGACGAAGTGGTTGCCCTCGGTGCCGCTGTGCAAGCCGGCGTGCTGACAGGCGACGTCAAAGACGTCGTGCTTCTCGACGTAACTCCGCTCTCCCTCGGTATCGAAACCGCAGGCGGCGTATTTACGAAAATGATCGAACGCAACACAACGATCCCAACCAGCAAATCGCAGATTTTCTCGACGTATGCGGATAACCAGCCAAGCGTTGAAATCCACGTACTGCAGGGCGAACGCCAAATGGCGGCGGGCAACAAAACGCTCGGACGCTTTATCCTGGGCGACATTCCGCCAGCACCTCGCGGCGTACCGCAAATCGAAGTTACATTCGACATCGACGCCAACGGTATCGTGAACGTATCGGCTACCGATAAAGGAACGAACAAAACGCAGAAGATTACGATTACTTCTTCGAGCGGTCTCAGCGACGACGAAGTGGAACGCATGATGAAGGACGCCGAGGCACATGCAGAGGAAGACCGTCAGCGTAAAGAACTGATCGAAGCGAAAAACAACGCCGACCAGCTCGTATACTCCACAGAAAAGACTATTAAGGACCTTGGCGACAAAGTCGACGCTTCCGAAGTCGAAAAGGCCAATGCGGCGAAGGACAAAGTCAAAGCGGCTATCGACTCCGACGACCTGGAGCAGATCAAATCCGCTACCGAAGAGCTGACCGAAATCGTGCAGCAGCTGTCTGTGAAGCTGTATGAGCAGGCTGCTCAAGCGCAGCAGGCTCAAGGCGGCGAAGGCAATGCCGACGGCGCAGCAGGATCCGCGAAGAAGGACAATGTCGTTGACGCGGACTACGAGGTTGTTGACGAGGACAAAAATCAAGGTTAACCTATAGAAAGTTATGTTCAGGAATAGGGAAGTCAAAGCCGGGGCATCCCGCTGCTTTGGCTTTCCTTTTGTCCATGAACCGGAGCATGACTGAAATATTGGGGGTGGAAGAGTGGCTGAAAAGCGTGACTATTATGAAGTCCTGGGCGTCGGCAAGGACGCTTCGGATGATGATATCAAAAAAGCTTACCGGAAGCTGGCCAGGCAGTATCACCCGGACGTGAACAAGGCGGATGACGCCGAGGCCAAGTTCAAAGAGGTTAAGGAAGCCTACGATGTGCTCAGCGACGGGCAGAAGCGTGCGACCTACGACCAGTACGGCCATATCGATCCGAACCAGGGCATGGGCGGAGGATTCTCAGGTGCGGACTTCGGCGGCATCGGCGATATCTTCGACATGTTCTTCGGGGGCGGAGGACGCCGTGACCCGAACGCGCCGCAGCGGGGGAACGACCTGCAGTATACGATGACGATCGAGTTCAAGGAAGCGGTATTCGGCAAGGAATCGGATATTACCATTCCTAGAACCGAAAACTGTGACACTTGCCACGGCTCGGGAGCCAAACCGGGAACGAAGCCGCAAACCTGTTCCGTCTGCCACGGCAGCGGGCAGCAGGAAGTCGTCCAGAACACGCCATTCGGCCGGATGGTCAACCGTCGTACCTGCTCCAACTGTAACGGTACGGGTCAAATCATCAAGGACAAATGTACGACCTGCCACGGCAGCGGCAAAGTGAAAAAGCAGCGCAAAATTCACGTGCGCATTCCTGCGGGCGTGGACGACGGCGCCCAGCTGCGCATGACCGGCGAAGGGGAAGGCGGTCTGCGGGGCGGCCCATCGGGCGACTTGTACATTGTCATCCGCGTGAAGCCTCACGACTTCTTTGAGCGGGAAGGCGACGATATTTACTGTGAGGTTCCGCTCACGTTTGCCCAGGCGGCGCTCGGCGACGAGATCGAGATCCCGACGCTGACCGAGAAGGTCAAGCTGAAAATTCCGGCCGGTACGCAAACGGGTACGTTCTTCCGGCTCAAAGGCAAAGGCGTTCCGCGTTTACGCGGCATCGGACAGGGCGACCAGCACGTGAAGGTCGTCGTCGTTACGCCTAGCAAGCTCAGTGACGAGCAGAAGGACCTGCTGCGCCAGTTTGCCTCCATGGACGGCGAGCAGACGCATGAGCAGGAGCAGTCTTTTTTTGACCGCATGAAAAAAGCGTTCCGCGGGGAGTAACCGCGCAATTGCAGTATATAGGTAAAACGTCTTCCGATAACCTTCAGAAAGATGGTTCGTTTTTAGAAAGTCCGGCCGTGGCGGCCGGGCTTTTTTTGCATGCAAACCCAGAGACGTTTCCAGTTCCCGGCCCGGTCGTTTCCCGCGCATAAAAGGGACCGCGCTTGCACAGCCTAAAACCGCACGTGAGCAGCCGTAAACGCTTAATCCATATAAAAGCAGGTGAAGCAAGTGTCTGAAAAGAGCATTCTGGCCTATTTTAAAAGCCCGGAAGAAGCTGAGGGCGTAGCCAAAAAGCTGCGCGCCCTGCGGGTGGTGGACCTGTCCATCGACCGCTTCAGCCGGTTTCCTGGGACTTCGATGTACAGCACCGGCCCATTTACGGGTGATATGCCCAGCCTGACGTCTGTGACCTATGGCACAACATACAGCGATAAGGATGTCTCCATCTTGGCCGCAGCCGATCCGTCAGCAAGCGGGATGAGCGACGGCGGACAGGGAGGACCGACCGGCCGGGATATCATTCTGAGCGTTGTGGTCGAGGAAGAATCGTTCGAGAAGGCAAGGAGAATCGTCGAGGAAGCCGGCGGCTTCGTCTAGGCTCGATAGTGGGATCGTAACATTTTCTAAAGGTGAATAGTTCGTTCAAGGAAAGGATGGGAGCTTGATGGCTAGCCGCGATAAAAAAGGCAAAATCATGACCAAGACGGAAAAAATCAAGGAACTGATGTCGATGAAAAACGAGGACGTCGAGTTCTCGGGCGTACTGGCCGATGCGGACGATGTGGAAGCGCTCCGCCGCAGCGAGGAGGCTGACGAGCGTCAGCTCCGCAAAATGGATACCGGCTGGACGGATGAAGATTAAGAATGCATAAAACCGTGGGGAAGCGCGATGCGAACCTGCGGTTTTTTTGTTAGCGGGGAGCCCTAAATTTTGTACTCGGCCGCCGATGTATAGTACAATGGTACTTATGCATAGGTCGAGGAGGAATTTAACGAATTATGTTATGGCATGAATTTACAATACATACCACGGAAGAAGCCGTGGAAATGATTTCAAATTTTTTGCATGAGGCCGGCGCCGGCGGTGTATCCATCGAAGAGTCGGGAACCCTGAACAAGAAACGGGATACGTCGTTCGGGCAATGGTACGAGATGCCTCTCAACGATATTCCGGAGGGACAGGCCGAAATCAAAGGGTATTTTTCCGAGGAGTCCCCTGTGGAGCAGATCATTGCCAAGGTTAAGGAACGGATCGGGCAGCTGCATGAGTACGGAATCGACACGGGAGAGCTGCGCTACGAGCTCAAGACAGTGGATGAGGACGATTAGCTGCGCTACGAGCTCAAGACAGTGGATGAGGACGATTGGGCTACCGCATGGAAAGCTTACTTTAAACCATTGAAGGTATCGGAGCGGCTGACGATCAAGCCGACCTGGGAGGACTACACGCCGGCGAGCGACGCGGAGAAAATCATCGAGCTCGATCCCGGAATGGCGTTCGGCACAGGAACCCATCCGACGACGGCGCTCTGCCTGCGCACGCTGGAGAAGGTCATTCAGGGCGGGGAGGAAGTCATCGACGTCGGAACGGGATCGGGTATTCTGGCCATTGGGGCCGTCCTGCTCGGCGCGAAGCATGTGCTTGCACTGGACCTGGATCCGGTGGCGGTGTCGAGCGCGAAGGAAAACAGCCAATTGAACGGCATGCTGGATCATCAGATTACGGTCAAGGAAAGCGATCTGCTGTCCCTGTTAAGCGGTGATCAGCGCGAAGATCTGGGCGTTACCTTGCCGGTCCAAGTGATCGTCGCCAACATTTTGGCCGAAATCATTTTGCTCTTTATCGACGACGTGTACCGTGCACTCGAGCCGGGAGGCGTCTACATCGCCTCAGGCATTTACAAAAATAAGGAAGACGTCGTTCAGCAGGCGCTGAAGGACTCCGGGTTTGAGATCGAGGACGTTTGCCGTGACGAAGACTGGGTAGCCTTTGTCGCGAGAAAGAGGTCGTGATGGATTTTCTGAACAATATTCTCAGGTTTCCGCTGGAAGAGCTTCCGTTCGTCCTGATCGTGCTGGTGATCGCCTTTACGGTGCATGAATTTTCGCATGCGTATTTTGCCTATAAATTTGGAGATCCTACAGCCAAACTGCTGGGCAGGGTGACGCTGAATCCGGCGGTTCACTTCGATTTTCTCGGCGTCCTGCTGCTGGTGATCGCAGGGTTTGGCTGGGCCAGACCGGTCCCGGTCAACCGCGACAACTTCAAAAATCCCCGCCTCATGGGCGTGGTCGTGTCGGCGGCGGGGCCGCTGAGCAACTTCGTTCTGGGTATCATCGGGGCGTTTATTTACGCCCTCCTGATCGCCACGGGGGTGCTGGACGGAATTACGAACGAAAGGCTGCTGTTCGCAATCACGACGTTTTTGCGCTATTTCTGCTTCATGAACTTTTTCCTGTTCTTATTCAACCTTATCCCGCTTCCGCCGCTGGACGGATACCGCATCGTCGAGGATATCGTTCCGCCGCGGGTACGGATTAAGCTGCAGCAGTTTGAGCAGTGGTCCATCTTTATTTTCCTGCTGATTTTGTTCATTCCGGTGCTGCAGATGTATACAATCAGTCCGCTATATATGTGGGCTAACAGCATCAACTACCAGTTCGTGTTCTCCTTCCTGAAATTGTTCGGCGTGTCGATATAATCGGAGCGGGAACGCGAACGTTCGAGGCCGTATTCGCTTGTTGAATAGGGTCTGGTCATGCGAACCTAAAAGTTGTATGATGAAGTTTGTGATTTTGGAAATAGGATGTTGATAAAGGTGCAGAGATATTTTGTATCACAGGAGCAGTTTAAAGGCGATACCGTCGAGATTACCGGTGAGGATGCACGGCATATCGCCAAGGTTATGCGCGGCAAAGAAGGGGACACCTTTATCGTCAGCGACGGCCGCGAGCGGGAAGCGCTGGTGGAAATCCGGTCGATCGACCAGGGGGTTGTCACCACCGCTGTCGTCGAGATGCTGGCGATGACCCAGGAGCCGCGGGTTAAAGTCACCATTGCGCAGAGCCTCCCAAAAGGAGACAAGATGGAGACGGTGATCCAGAAATGCACCGAGATCGGTGCGGCGGCATTTGTTCCTTTTTTGTCGGAGCGAACCATCGTGCAGTACGATGCCAAGAAGGAAGAGAAGCGCATCGTCCGCTGGAGCAAAATCGCCAAAGAGGCGGCCGAACAGAGCCACCGCAACCGGGTGCCCGAGGTCGGCTTTCCGACCCATTGGAAAAAGCTGCTGGCTTCGTTTTCGGCGTATGATGCGGTATATTTCTGCTATGAGAAAGAACACGGTCTTCAGCTGCGGGATGCAGTGAAGCCTTGGATAGAGAAGACCGGCGCTGCCGCAGACCTGCAAGTGCTTCTGATCGTGGGGCCGGAAGGCGGCTTCAGCGAAGAGGAGTGCCGGGCGGCGGAGGAAGCCGGCGCGGTCAGCATCGGCCTGGGACGGAGAATCCTGCGCTGCGAGACGGCGGGTATGGTTGCCCTGGCCTGCATACTTTATGAATCCGGAGAAATGGGGGGAGCTTGAACATGCCATCCGTTGCATTTTATACGTTGGGCTGTAAAGTGAATTTTTACGATACAGAGGCCATTTGGCAGCTGTTTAAAAATGAAGGCTACGAGCAGGTGGATTTCGAACAAAACGCAGACGTTTATTTAATTAATACCTGCACCGTAACCAATACAGGCGATAAGAAGAGCCGGCAGATCATCCGCCGCGCCGTGCGCCAAAATCCGGAAGCGATCGTCGCCGTGACGGGCTGCTATGCGCAGACCTCGCCGGCCGAAATTTTGGACATTCCCGGGGTTGACCTCGTCATCGGGAACCAGGACCGGGACAAAATCATTCCGTACGTGAATCAAATCCGCCAATCCCGCGAGCCGATCAATGCGGTACGCAACATTATGAAGACACGCGTATTTGAAGAAATGGACGTGCCTGATTTTGCCGACAGAACCCGGGCGTTTCTGAAAATCCAGGACGGCTGCAACAACTTCTGCACGTTCTGCATCATCCCATGGTCGCGCGGGCTTTCACGCAGCCGGGATCCGAAGAGCATCGTGAACCAGGCGCATCAGCTGGTGGAAGCGGGATACAAGGAAATCGTCCTGACCGGCATCCATACCGGCGGCTACGGCGACGACCTGGACAGCTACCGCCTGTCGGACCTGCTGTGGGATCTCGACAAGGTGGACGGGCTGGAACGCGTACGCATCAGCTCCATCGAGGCTAGCCAAATCGACGAGCGGATGCTCGACGTGCTGAACCGTTCCTCGAAAATGTGCCGCCACCTGCACATTCCGCTGCAAGCGGGGGATGACACGGTGCTGAAGCGGATGCGCCGCAAGTATACAACAGAAGAGTTTTACAACAAAATGCAGCTGATCCGCCAGGCGATGCCGGATGTCGGCATTACGACAGACGTTATCGTCGGGTTCCCGGGCGAAACGGACGAAATGTTCCGGAACGGTTATGAGCTGATGAAGGCGATCGGGTTCTCGGAAATGCACGTCTTCCCGTATTCCCAGCGGAACGGCACGCCGGCCGCGCGGATGACCGACCAGGTGAGCGAGGAAGTGAAGCATGCGCGGGTGCGCGAATTGATCGCGCTGTCCGAGCAGATGCAGCTGGCGTATGCCCAAAAATTCGTCGGCCAGGTGCTGGACGTCATTCCGGAAGGCACTTCCAAAGGAACCCATGGTCCGGGCAAAATGCACGGCTTCAGCGATAACTATCTGCAGCTGATCTTTGACGGTCCGGAAGACCTGCAAGGCAAGCTGTGCCGCGTCAAGCTGACCAAAGCCGGCGTTCACGAGTGCGAAGGCCAGCTGGTGCGTGTGATGGACGAAAGACCGGGACAAGCGGTTTAATTTGTATATAGCAAGGTCCCTGTTTATTGCGGGATCTTGGGCGAATGGCAAGGATTTCATTTCCGGCAGCACCGGAGGTGAAATCCTTGTTTGTACTATGGCATGAGGAGGAGGAGCGGGTGATGAGGAAGGAAATATCGGCAGGAGGCGTCGTGTTCCGCAGCATCGGCGGCCGGCTGGAGATTCAGCTGATTCTGGACCGCTACGGCAAAATTTCGATGGCCAAAGGCAAAATGGAGCCGGGCGAAACCGTTGAGCAGACCGCGCTGCGCGAAATCGAGGAAGAGACGGGCATTATCGGCAGCATCATTTCCCCCGTGGACATCATTAAGTATACGTACAGCCATCCGATTCATGGCCAGGTTCAAAAAGAAGTCCATTATTACCTGGTGGAGGCGGTCGGCGGATCGCATCGGCCTCAGGTGGAGGAGATCAGCGGTGTGGCCTGGTATGAGCCGCGAGAGGCATGGCTCCGTCAGGATCAGAACGGGTATGATAATAATGACCGGATCGTGCGGAAAGGGCTGTCCCTGCTCGGCATCGAGGTTTAAGACTT
>NZ_PCZT01000012.1:178859-191139 GCF_002968895.1 Paenibacillus sp. AR247
AAGGGTGAGCTATACACTCAGGCGTGTGCGGCTTTTTCCAGATCGGCAGGTAGCATAGAGGCAGAGCGGCCAGGGAGCTGATCACATTAAACAGCGTCTGCGCGTGGGCGATTTGCGCGCCTTCACTGCCGGTGATGGCCGCCACGGCCCAGTGCAGCTGCGGAATCAAGGGCATGAAGAGGAGGGCTCCGCCGACGTTCAGAACCACATGGGTCCAAGCGACGAACCGGCCAGAGGCGGAGCTGCCGATGGAGGCGAGAACCGCGGTCACGCAGGTGCCGACGTTCGCGCCGAGCACGATGGCGATGCCGACGTCGACCGGCAGCGTTCCCGAGGAGGCCAGCGCGATAGCCAGGCCGATGACGGCGGCGCTGCTGTGCATCAGGGCGGTCAGTACCGCGCCGGCGGCAATGCCCCACCATACGCTGTCGGCTGCGCGGTCCAGGAACCAGCCGAACAGACCGGACTGCTCGAGGGCCGGACCGATCTTTTGCATGACGCGGATGCCCAGCATGACCAGGGCAAAGCCGGCGATGGCCAGCGACAGAAACTGGACGGGCATCATCAGGTGCTGAATACGGCGGATTCCCGGAGGGGAACTCTCGCTGAAAATGACGGCGGCCGCCCACACGATCAGGGAGACGGTCAAGAGGGGCAGGGCGATCCGTCCGATTTGCAGGCCGATCAGCTCGGTGGTCAGGCAGGTGCCGATGTTGCTGCCGAGTATAATGCCGAGAGTGCGTTCGTACGTCAGCAGCCCGGCATTGACCAAGCCCATCGTAATGACGGTGACGGCGGTGCTGCTCTGCAGGACGGCCGTGATGCCGGTGCTGAAGAGGAGCCCCTTCAGCGGTGAAGCGGTGGCCTTTTGCAGGAAGGCGGACAGGAGGGGCCCTGCCCATTTGCCAAGGGCCGCCTCCATCACCTTCATGCCGGCCATAAAAATAACAAACCCGTACACGACGGGAAACACGACAGTTTGAAACACGTGGTAAGTCCTCCTTGGGGTTGTTTATGGAGTCGACCATAGTTACGTATATGTCCAGCCCTGGACAACCATGACTCTAAGAGGGGCTTCAGCCGGGGACTTGCCGGAATCCATATATCCATTTTTGAAATGTTGAAGGAGTGAATCGATTGGCATCTGTCGTATTGGAGCGCAGCCGGAAGAAGCGGCTGGAACAGGGGCATCCCTGGATTTACAACAATGAAATTGCCTCGGTGGAGGGCAGCCCGGAGCCGGGCGACCTCGTGGATGTGGTCAATCATCAAGGGCGGTACCTGGCCACGGGCTATTACAATCCGGCCTCGCAAATTACGGTCCGGGTCATCTCGTACCATCCCGTCGAGACGATGGACCGTGCCTTCTTTGCCGAACGCTTCCGCGGCTGCCTTGAGCACCGGGAGCGTTTCCTGAAAGGAGATAATGCTTACCGCCTCGTGTATGGGGAAGCGGATTTTCTACCCGGGCTGATCGTGGACCGCTTCGGCGATGTGCTTGTCGTGCAGCTGCTGACGCTGGGCATGGACGTGCATCGTACGGACATCGTCGACGCGCTGGTCGAGGTGCTGAGCCCGCAGGGAATCTATGAACGCAGCGACGTTCCCGTGCGCGAGCTGGAAGGGCTCGAGCAGACCAAGGGACCGCTGTACGGGGAATGCCCGCGCCACGTGACCGTGACGGAGAACGGTCTATTCGTGAAGGTCGACATTGAAGAAGGCCAGAAAACGGGCTATTTCTTCGACCAGCGGGAAAACCGGGCTTCGATCGCTCCGCTGATGACCGGCTGGGGAGGCCGCAGCGGGATTACGCTGCAGGAAGTAGAGCAGGACGGGCAGCGCGTCAGCCTTCCGGTAAACAAAAGCGGTAAAGTCGTCACCTTCCCTTATTGGGACGGGGCCACAGTGCTGGAGTGCTTTTCACATACGGGCAGCTTCACGCTGAATGCTTGCAAGTACGGAGCCAAGAAGGTCACTTGCCTCGATATTTCCCAGCACGCGATTGAGAGCGCCAGGGAAAACGTCGTGCTGAACGGATTTGAGGACCGCGTGGAATTTGTTGTCGCCGACGCCTTCCAATATTTGCGCGATCAGGTCAAAGGTGTGGAGGAACGGCGGCAGCGGGCCGCAGGGAACGAGGAGAAGGTCGATACCTCGAAGAAAATGACCGCAGGGGGCGGCCGGACGTGGGACGTCGTTATTTTGGACCCGCCGGCTTTTGCCAAGACGAAAAGCGCCGTGAAGGGCGCCTGCCGCGGCTATAAGGATATCAACCTGCACGGCATGAAGCTGGTGAACGAGGGAGGATACCTCGTCACGGCCAGCTGCTCGTACCATATGCGCCCGGACCTGTTCCTGGCCACGATCCAGGAAGCGGCAGCCGATGCCGGCAAAATTTTGCGCCTGATCGAATGGCGTGCGGCCGGCAAGGACCACCCGCAAATTCTCGGCGTCGATGAAGGGCATTACCTCAAGTTTGCTGTATTTGAAGTTCGCAGCAGGGCTTAACTTTGATCTTGAGAAACCAAACCTTTCCGTGATGGACGGAAAGGTTTTTTTGTTTCGCAGCGGCAAGCTCGTCTGAAAGAGAAGCAAGCGTAACCTTGGGGGATTGTAGCGTCTAGGAAGTAGACGTTCCGGCGTGCGCCTTCTGAACCGGGACGGAACGACCGTTCAGGAGTGGCCGCTTGATTCCTTAACATCGTATCAACCCGTTTGGGACGATGAGGAGGAAAATGGGCCAGGGATGCTGGTGTACAGCTTGAGTGGCAGGCTGCCTTCGATTCTGAAGCAGAGCGGTTCGATAAGCGTGCTTTCTCAGCCGGAATGGGCGCCGCCTCAGGTGGAGTTTACGAACGATTTTGGGTTGAATGTTCAATATGCGGACCGGCTTGCCAAGCACGAGATCTATGCCGTCAACGGTCATTTGAAGCTGTACCGGGTAAATACCCGATCCGGAGTGTCCCAGGAGCTGTACGAGTCCGCCCGCCCGGTCTACGGTATATCTGCATCACCTGACAACGATCGTGTGGCGCTGCTGGTCGCTTCGGACGACACGTTTGGTCCGGATGCCGACTTGATTGTGCTGGACCGGGACGGGAACCAGCTGCTCCATCGGCCGAGAGTGAGCTATTTGTCACACAGCGACGGATTCCTGTTTATTTATCCTTTAGCCTGGAACGATAACGAGACCGTAACGGTCCCTGTTGACGGATATAAGGAGGGCCGAACCCGTGGCGTTCTTCATATCCGTCTGAACCGGGAGGGGGCTTCCTACGAAGCCGATCCGAAGCTGCCGGCCGCGGCCAGGCGAATATTAGCTCAGAACGCACTGATCGCAAAGGAAACGGACATCACCAGCTTTACCGCCGCATCCGGAAATCCCTCCGGTTTGTATGCGGTCCAACTGGCCAATCGTGACGTATGGATTGTCGATATCCTGAAAGGGAAGGCGCTCAAAGCCGGTGTCGGCTATCCGCTGCGCTGGACGAAGGATAACCGGCTGTGGCTGGCGGCCAACCGCTCGGAGCTGCCGGTCTATTACAGCGGTATGTAATCTGCCATGCGAGGCAAAAGGATGATGCATTCGATGATCCGCATATCATTGATCCAAACCCCCAGCACCAAAGTGTTAAAAATCCCTTCTCGCCGGATGCGAAAAGGGATTTTTGAAATTTTTTACCCAGGCTATATAAACAGCGTGCTTTTTTCAATTCCAAGGCTAAAGCTTTCGCTTTGTCCCGGTTACTATCATTCCTGCTTATAGCGATGGACCAGCTTGTCCCGGTGTGAAGCAAAAATGTCCTCCAGTCCGATGTCGTATTTGTTGGCGATCACAATCAGATTCCCCAGCACGTCGCCAAGTTCTTCCACAAGCTCCTGCTTATGCTCGTCATACGTACCCACGGCTTCATCCGGCCGGTCCCGGCCGATTTCAAGCGCCCGGATCGCCCGGCCACTTCGCCGGTCTCCTCTGCCAAAAAGCCAATCCGGATAAAGATATCGAGCTCGGACCAGCCCCGCTGTTCATAATACTCCTTGACCCACTGCTGAAATGCGTTCACATCCACAGTTTCCGCCTCCTCATGCAATTCATGTTCTAGTGATAGGCACTTCTATAAGTATAAGGGATGGAGGCAAGAGGTTGGTGCGTTACTCAAAGGCTGGATTGAGGGCAAAAACCATTATTTACATTTAAGTACACATAAATAGACTGAAAAATCCCCTTTATCATCGATTGCGGCGATATTATTTTGCGGGAGTATCAGCTGGAGGAACTCGATGCCATATGCGAGCTAGCGCGGCAGGAGGAGATCCGGCGTTACTTGCCCGATTGGGGTGTGGCCCGGGAAGTCCGGTACGACTGGATGGTACATTACGAGATCAAGGAAAACGAGCAGTGGTATAAAATCCAGAAGTAACACGGGCTGCATATGAAAAGCAGGCTGGTTGCTGCAACTTGTGGTGATTGGGCACACCGCTTACTGTAAAAAGCCAATAGGCTGCCAGGAGATCACATGGAACGGCCAGTAATTTCAGGGTTGGACGCCATGATCGTTTCCGCTGCGCGCCACACCTCCGGCAAAAAGTCGATGACCGCAGCGGCACGCACGCTGAAGTCCTGGACGGTGTGAAAGCCGAGATCGGCCAGAAATGCTTCCAGACCGGCTGCGAGCTCTTTTTGCACATTCGGATCGCTGTCTGCGGCGAGAATTTTGTGGCAGCGCGCGAAGGTGGCGCCCATCCAAAATACCGCCTCACGGTGGAGTCCTTGTTCAATTAACGTATGCTCCCGTCGATGGCGATCGGGCGGGAAACCGGGGAAATGTCGCTGCTGAAGAAAAAGGGCGTTTTGGCGGCGGCAGCCGCGGTGTCGAAGGTCCGCTCGAGCGACATGACATGCTGCATCGTGAAGGAGCTGGACGGCAAAACGGAAGTAACGCTCATCCACTCCGGCTGGAGCGCGGACCAAGTGACCGAGTTCAACCAGCCCCATACGATCGTGCGCGAGACGATGGACCAAGGCTGGGCCGGACTCCACCAGAAGCTGGGCAGATACGTCGAGGCGTAAACATGACGGCGACTGCGTCCAAGCACGACGTATTTCAGGCCGTGGCCGACCCGACCCGGCGCCAGCTGCTGAAGCTGCTGTCCGATCAGGAGATGCCCGTAACGGTTCTCAGCAGCCATTTTCCGATGAGCCGGACGGCGGTTTCCAAGCATCTGCGGATTCTGTCGGAGGCAGGACTGGTGAAGGAAAGGAAGGTCGGCCGCGAGACGAGGTACCGGCTGGATCCGGGGCCCTTGCAGGAGCTCAAGGATTGGTACTCCTATTTTGAACGCTTTTGGGAGAACAAGATGGCGGCCCTGCAGCACTTCGTGGAGTCGGATGGTTCCGAACGCTTCCCTGGCCCGCTGACCCTTGTGGAAAAGGAGAAGGAACAAGATTAGCCGGTGATTCAATCGTTCTATACCGAACCATGATCCCTGAATGATGGCCGGAAGGCTGGAAACTAGCATTCGTAAAAATTTAGCAAAACAAGAGACAGCGGTACAAGAGGATCACCTCCTCCTGTACCGCTGTTTGGCATGCCGGGAAACGGCGTTCCTTCGGGTTGAGCGTATCGGATAATTGCAAAAACGGCAAGTGCCTCCTTTTTACAGTCCCGCAAACATACGTTCTTTTCAAAAAAGGTTGTGTTATACTTATATTTAATAGTTTTCGAGGTTTACATACGAAGGAGGCAACACCATGTCGGTTCATTTTCTGATCGGACGATCCGGTAGCGGCAAGACGACGGCGATCCTAAGCGAGATTACGTCCCGGCTGCAAGCAGAGCCTAAGGGCAGCCCGCTGATCTTGCTCGTTCCCGAGCAGGGCTCATTCCAGGCGGAGCACAGCCTGGTATCATCGGGCGCTGTCAGAGGCAGCGTCCGTGCGCAGGTTCTCAGCTTCCGGCGCCTGGCGTACCGGGTGATGCAGGAGACCGGCGGGTCGGCGAGAGTCGGCATCAGCGAAGAAGGCAAAAAAAATGCTGCTGTACAAAATCATTCAGCGCCGCAAAGAGGAGCTGAAGCTGTTCGGTGCCTCCGGTGACCAGCTGGGTTTCATAGGCAAGCTGAACGAGCTGTATACCGAGCTCAAGCGGTACTGCGTAGATTCCGCCGTGCTGGAAGAGCATTTGACCCAGCTGACGGAGCAGAAGGCGGCCGCGCCCATCCTGCGATATAAGCTGGAGGATTTATGGACGGTGTACCGCGACTTTGAACAGGAAATATCACCGCTTTATATAGATGATGAAGATACGCTCGTCACTTTGGCTGAAGGAATTCGCCGCTCGTCTTATGTCAAAGGTGCGGACGTATGGATCGACGGCTTTCACGGGATGACTCCGCAGGAATACGGGGTTGTTCGCGAGCTGATGGCCCATGCATCATCGGTCACCATTGCGCTCACGCTGGACAAGCCGTACCACGGCAGCATGCAGCCGCATGAGCTGGATCTGTTTCACCCGACCGCCACGACTTACATCAAGCTGAGAGGAATGGCCGACGAGCTGGGCATCGAAACGAACGATTCGATTCTGCCGGCATCGGACCTGCCCAAATTCCGCCTCAGCCCGCGTCTTGCTCATTTAGAGCGCGGTTATGACCGGCGGATTCCCTGGAAGGGGCAGGAGAAAGATCAGCTTCAGGAAACCGAAGGGATTTCACTCTATGCGGCCGAGAACCGGCGCACCGAAGTGGAAGGGGCTTTGAGGGAGATGCTGCGCCTGGCCAGGGAGGAAGGGGCGAGATACCGCGAAATGGCCGTGTTCGTCCGTAATTTGGGCGATTACGAGCATTTGGTGGAGCCCCTGTTCCGGGACTACGGCATTCCGTTCTTTCTCGACCAGAAGCGAAGCGAGCTGCACCATCCACTGGTGGAGTTTATTCGTTCCGCATTGGATGTCGTGCGCCGGAACTGGCGGCATGAGGACGTATTCCGCTGCATCAAGAGCGACCTGCTGCTTCCGCTGGACGGGTCGCTGGGACGGGAGGATATGGACGTGCTCGAGAACTACGCCCTCGCCTGCGGAATTCAGGGATACCGCTGGACGGACGGCCGTCCGTGGAAAGCCGTTCCGAGCCTGTCCCTGGAAGAAAACGGCTACGACCGGCGCAAATCCGGAGAGCAGCTTCTCAGCCTGATGGAGCACTGCCGGAGGGTGGTCAGCGAGCCGCTATTGGCATTCGGCAAGCGGGTGAAGAAGGCGGGCAGCGCCGAGGAGCTCAGCACAGCGGTCTTCCGTCTGCTCGAGGAAGCCGACATTCCCGAGAAGCTGGACCTGTGGAGCCGCGAAGCGCTGGAGTCCGGGCGTCCGGAGGCGGCGAGGGAACACCGCCAGCTGTGGGATGCGGTCCTGGAGCTGCTGGATCAGATTGTGGAAATGATGGGTACGGAGAAGATGTCCTTCGAGCTGTTTGCCGGCATTCTGGAAACGGGGCTGAGCGAACTGAAGCTGGGCCTGGTTCCGCCTGCGCTCGACCAGGTGCTGGTCGGCAATATGGACCGGACGCGGACAGGTGGCGTAAAGTACGCGTTTCTGCTCGGCGTCAACGACGGAGTCATCCCGGCCGTGTTTCAGGATGACGGGGTGCTGACCGAACAGGAGCGCTCCCTGCTGTCGCAAACCGGAATGGAGCTGGCTCCTGGCATTTCGCGCAAGCTGCTCGACGAACGGTTCCTGATTTACAACGCCTTGACCTCGGCCAGCCAGCATGTATGGGTCAGCTATCCGGCCGCAGACGATGAGGGCAAGGAGCTGCTGCCGTCCGAAGTGGTGCGGCATGTCCGCAAAATGTTCCCCGGTCTGCCGGTTCGCCGCCTGTCGGCGCAGCCATCGGCAGAGCAGCGGGAAGAAGAGCTGCTTGCGTATTTGTCCCACCCCCGCCAGAGCCTCAGCCATTTGATCATTCAGCTGCGCAAATGGAAGCAGGGCGCGGAAATCCCGCAGCTGTGGTGGGATGTGTATAACTGGTATATCCGGGAACCGGAATGGAAGGGGCCGCTGGATATGCTGCTGCGGTCGCTGTTTTACCGCAACGATACCCGCCAGCTGGAGCCGCAGACCAGCCGCAGGCTGTACGGTGCCAAAATCCGGACAAGCGTATCCCGCATGGAGCGATTCGTTGCCTGCCCGTTTTCACACTTCGCTTCACATGGGCTGAAGCTGCGCGAACGGCAGCTGTACCGCCTGCAGGCGCCGGATATCGGCCAGCTGTTCCACGCGGCGCTGACCCAAATGGCGCTGCGGCTGCAGGAACAGAAGCGGAGCTGGGGAAGCCTGACAGCCGAAGAGTGCCGGCGCGAAGCGGAAACAACGGTAGAGCGCCTCGCTCCAATGCTGCAGGGAGAAATTTTGATGAGCAGCAAGCGCTACGGCTACATTTCACGCAAGCTCAAAAATATCGTAAGCCGCGCCTCTGTCATTCTGGGCGAGCAGGCACGGCGGGGTAGCTTTGAGCCGGTCGGCCTGGAGCTGGATTTTGGCCCGGGTAAACCGCTGCCTCCGCTGACCTTCTCCCTTGAGAACGGAACGGTGATGGAGGTCATCGGGCGAATCGACCGGGTGGATATGGCCCAAGGTGAAAACGGACTGCTGCTGCGCGTAATCGATTATAAATCCGGACAGAAGGACCTGCGGCTTCATGAGGTGTACTACGGCTTGTCCCTGCAGATGCTGACCTATCTGGACGTGCTGTTGACCTATGCGGAGCACTGGCTGGGCAGCAAGGCGCTGCCAGCGGGAACGCTGATTTTCACGTGCATGATCCGATCCTGCAGTCGAGCAACGGGCTGACGATGGAGCAGGCGGCGGAAGAGCTGCTCAAACGGTTCAAAATGAAGGGGCTGCTGCTGGCCGACCGCGACGTCATATCCAAAATGGACGCATCTCTGGACAAAGGCCATTCATCCATCCTTCCGGTTGCCGTCAAATCGGACGGAAGCTTCTACAGCTCCGCATCGGTCGCTACGCCGGATCAGTGGGACACGCTGCTGTCTTCCGTCAGGGACAATATCACCCGGATTGGGACGAGAATTACCGAAGGGGACGTGGACATTGAGCCTTACCGCATCCAGCAGGAGACGGCATGCACGTTCTGTCCGTTCAAGCCGGTGTGCCAGTTTGACGAAAATGTCGAGGGCAACCATTACCATTTGCTAGGTAAGCCGAATAAATCGCAGGTATGGGAAATGATGTCCAGCCGCCAAGGAGGAGATGCGCATGATCGAAATTGAAAAGCCGGCAGGCAGCATGTGGAGCGACGATCAGTGGAAGGCGATTTCGCTTCACGGCGATCACATTCTGGTCGCGGCGGCGGCAGGCTCAGGGAAAACGGCCGTTCTGGTCGAACGGATCATCCGGAAAATTTTGAATGAGGAGCAGGGCTTCAGCGTGGACCGGCTGCTTGTCGCCACGTTCACTAAGGCGGCTGCGGCCGAGATGCGTGAGCGCATCCGCGACGCACTGGACCGGCAGCTGGAGAAGGATCCGGAGAATACCCATCTCCGGCGGCAGCTGTCCCTGCTCGGGCGTGCTTCGATCACGACGCTTCACTCCTTCTGTCTTGAAGTGATCCGCAGGTACTATCAGATGATCCCGATCGATCCGGGGTTCCGGATCCTGAACGAGAATGAAGCCGAGCTGATGCGATAACCCCCGGCAGGACATTCCGCTTGCAGGCGTGCTGCGCTCGCCGATCGTCGGCCTGACCGAGGAAGATCTGGCACAGGTCCGGTTATGCGGGAAGGGTACGTTCTATGAGGCCGTCATGGCGGCTGCAGGAGGGACGGTTCCCGCGTCTGCGGATCCTGGAGATTCAATTTCGATTCCGGACGAGGAAGGGACGCTCCCTGCCTACGCTGAAAGTGCCGCCGCCCTGGAGTGGGCGGAACAAACGGAAGCAGTGGATGAGGAATTCAGCCTCTCTCCTGAACTGCAGCGGAAGCTGGCAGGGTTCCTGGCTTCGCTGGAACGCTGGCGAAATATTGCCCGTCAAGGCAGTCTGGGGGATCTGATCTGGCTGCTGTACCGGGAAACGGGATATTTGGATTGGGTAGGCGGCCTCCCCGGAGGAATGCAGCGGCAGGACAATCTGAAGGCGCTGCACGACCGGGCGGTCCAGTTTGAACAGACGACGTCTTCCCGCGGACTTTTCCGCTTTTTGACGTTTATTTCCAGACTGCGTGATAACGGATCGGATTTGGGCGGACCAGGCACGGCTGAAAGCCGGGACAATGCAGTCCGAATTATGACAATCCATAAGAGTAAGGGCCTCGAATTTCCGGTCGTGTTTTTGGCAGGCATGTCCAAAATGTTCAACCAGCAGGATTTGAACGCATCGTTCCTGATGCATAAGGAGCTTGGTTTCGGACCGAAATTTGTGGATACCGAGAAGAGGGTCAGCTATCCGACACTCCCGAACCTGGCCATCCGCCGCCGATCCCAGCTGGAGCTGCTTGCCGAGGAAATGCGAGTGCTCTACGTCGGCCTGACCCGGCCGAAAGAAAAGATGATCTTGATCGGGACGGTGAAGGATCTGGAGAAAAAGGTGTCCTCCTGGGCCCAGGTTCAGAGCCGGCCGGAGCTGATGCTCCCCGATTACCTCTTGGCAAGGGGCAGAAGCTACCTCGACTGGGTCGGGCCTGCGCTGATCCGCCACCCGGCGGCCGCCAAGCTGCGCGAGCTCGGCGGTTTGGAAGGCGAGACGGCCTCTGCGCTGGAGAACGATCCGGCGGATTGGCGCATTTCGATCCTCTCCACAGAGGATCTCACGCTGGCGGCGCTTGGGGGCTGGGAGGAAGCGGAAGAATCGACACCGGAGCGCCGGCGCAAGCTGAACTCGCTTCTTCGTAGAGAGACGGTATTCCCGGGCAGCGATGAGCCGGATGGTGGTTCTTTCCTGTCGCCTGACCGAATATCTGCCCGGCTGAACTGGCAATATCCGCATGCTGCCGCCAGCCGACTCTCGGCCAAAACGTCCGTGACCGAAATGAAAAAGCTGCTTGCCCTGCAGGACGGGCCCACCCTGGACTGGGTCGAGGAGACCCGGGTTCGGCGGGAGCACAGTTTGCCTGCCTCCCAGCAGACGGGTACGCTTGCCCTGCGCCGGCCCAAATTTATGGAGCAGAGCCGGATGAGTCCTACGGAACGGGGAACGGTGTACCATACCGTCATGCAGCACATCCCTCTGGATGCGGGATTGGTAGATTTGCGGGTCGTGGAAGCGACGCTGCAGCGATTGGTCGACCTGGCGATCCTTACAAGCTCGCAGGCTGAGATCGTGGAACCGGAGCAAATCGCCTCCTTTTTTGACAGCGACATCGGCAAGAGACTGCAGTCGGCGGAGTGGGTGTCGAGGGAAATGCCTTTCAGCTACGGTCTACCGGCTCATGAGGCGCATCAAGCGCTGCTTGCGACCGAGCGTTTTAACGAGGGGAACATCATACCAATGAAGGCATCGGATTCAGAGACCCGGGCTTCGGACGAAGTGGTGCTCATTCAAGGGATCGTCGACTGCCTGTTCCGTCAGGACGGTAAATATGTCATCGTCGACTATAAAACCGACCGGGTGCTGGAACACCGCGGCGGAATAGCCGCTCTGGCGGAGAGCTATCGGTTCCAGCTGGAACTGTACGCCCGGGCGCTGGAAGATATATTAGGTGAGGCGGTCCAGGAGAAATGGCTGTACTTTGTGGATGCCAAGCAGTCCGTCTTGCTGTAGTGAAAGATTAAAAGGTCTTATGTTGAATTAATATAAAAGTGTTTTTGCTTTGATCGTTCGTATTGAAAGTTTCTTTAATCTCGTTTTTCGATTGGATCGTTTTTCAAAATGGTAGTTTTTTCGAAATAATCGTTTTTTAGAATCGATATTTAATAGAGTCTATAGTTTAATAGAATCGATTGTTTAATAGAATCGATAGTTTAATAGAATTTGATTGTATTCTTAGACGCGATCGGGTTTAGGAATGGATCGTTGGTTAGGTGTTTTTCATTTTTTAGGTGTGACCCATACACGGCATGAATCCGTCTGGGTTCACGGCTTGCGCGAAAGCAAGCTCAGGAGGGAGAAGCAGGATGCGCATACTTCACACGGGTGACTGGCACTTTGGACGGACGCTCGAGGGCCGGAGCCGGATGAAAGAGCAGGAAGATTTCGTTGAGGAACTGGTCCGGATTGTACACGATCAGAAGATTGATCTGGTCATGATGGCCGGGGATGTCTATGATTCGGT
>NZ_PCZT01000012.1:191239-193540 GCF_002968895.1 Paenibacillus sp. AR247
GTGGATTGGTTCAGCGGTGAGCGTACGGACGATGCCGTCCACCATTTGGTGCAGAGGCTCTATGATTTCTCACGAAGCCACTCCTGGCCCGATCAGTGGCTGCGGGATATGGCCGAGTCCTTTTTGCTGCCGGATACGGCAAGTCTGGGCGAAAGCCAGTGGGTCAAGAGCATCCTTCAGGATGCGCGGCTGGCGCTTGCCGGGGCCGAAGGACTGCTGGAGCAGGCCCGGCGTCTGACACTGCTGCCCGGAGGACCGGGGCCCTATCTGGATAATTTGAACGCGGATCTGGAAGTGGTTCAGTCGCTTAGGGATGCGCTGGACAACCGTCCGTGGGACGAGCTGTTCGAACGCTTTCAGACGGTGTCGTTCAGCAAGCTGAAGAGCTGCCGCAAGGAGGAGACCGACCCGGCACTGCAAGAAAGGGTCAAGGAGCTGCGGGAAGCGGTCAAGAAAACGATGCAGGATCTGAAGGGGGCGCTGTTCGGCCGGCCGGCCGATGCGTTTCTGGCCGAGTTGCACCGGGCGGCGCCGCTCATGAAGGAGCTGGCGGAGCTCGTCATTGAGTTCGGCGACCGCTATCTTCATGAAAAGCAGAGAAGAAACGCGGTGGATTTCAGTGATCTGGAGCACTACTGCCTGCAAATTTTGCGCCACCCGGATTCGGTGCCGGGTCAGCCGCTCCCTTCGGACGCGGCCATGGAATATCAGGAACAGTTCGACGAGGTGCTGCTGGACGAGTACCAGGACACCAACAGCGTGCAGGAAGATATCGTCAAGCTGATTTCGCGCGAGCTGCCGGGGAACCGGTTCATGGTCGGCGACGTCAAGCAGAGCATCTACCGCTTCCGCCTGGCGGAGCCGAGCCTGTTCTTGGACAAGTACCGCAGGTATGCTTCCGCCGAGGGCGGCGGCATCCGTATCGACCTTGCCCGTAACTTCCGCAGCCGGCTGGAAGTGGTGCATGCGGTGAACATGGTGTTCCGCCAGCTGATGAATGAGACGGTGGCGGAGATCAGCTACGATGAGCGGGCGGAGCTCGTTTACGGAGCTTCTTATCCGGAAGCCCAGCCTGAAGGGGCGTCAGGGCACTCTCCGTACGTGCCGGAGCTGGTGCTGATTCACAAGGCCAGAGGCGGGGAGGCGTCCGAGGAGGAGCCTCAGGACAGCGACAACGGAGGTCTGATCCAGGAGAGCGAGGCCGCCGAAATGGAGACGGCTCAGCTTGAGGCCAGAGCGATTGCCAAAAAAATACGCGCGCTCTTGGGTGACACATCGCCTAGGCCGATGCAGGTGTTCGACAAGGAGACCAAAGCGATGCGGCCTGTCCGTTACGGCGACATGGTCATCCTGCTTCGGTCCGCCTATATATGGGGGCCGCTGATCATGGAGGAGCTGCGCCAGCTCGGCATCCCTGCCGACGGTGAGCAGAATCAGGGGTATTTCCAGGCGACCGAAGTGGAAATTATGCTGTCCCTGCTCCAGATTATCGATAACCCCCGGCAGGACATTCCGGAACGGACTGAAGCTCTGGCCAAGGAGCAGGAGCTGCTCGCCAAAGGGCTCAAGCGGCAGTCCGAGCTGCAGGAAAGCATGAAGGGGCTCGAAGTGAAGGCGAAGGACCGCGAACGGCTGAATAAGGCGATGCGGCACGTTCAGCAGCTGGGAGCAAGCGAGCAGCGGCTGCGGAGCGCTGAGGCTGAATTGAACGAGCATGGCGAGAAGCAAAGCAGGGCCGAAGCGCTGTTGAAGCAGGCTGCGCAGGAGCGGGAGCAGCATTTGCAGGAGCAGAAGCGGTTCGCGCACGCGGTTTCGGCCCATATGGAGCAGGTTCTGGGGCATGACAGCCGGATGGAGGCGGCGTTGTCCCGGCTCGATCAAGATGAGGCGCTGGTCCGTTCTTCCTCCAAAGAACGGGAACTCCACGCGCTTTCGCTGGCGCTGGCCGCCGAGCTGCGCCCTGGAGAACCGTGTCCGGTATGCGGCTCATCACATCATCCGGCACCGGTATCTCCGGATCAGGATGCGCCCGGTGCGGATGACGGTCTGCTGGAACTGCTGCGGCTTCTCCGCCAGCAGCTGCAGGAGCTGCGGCTGAGCGGGCGCCAGCTTGTACATGAGACCCGGAGCTTGCTGGAATCGTACGAGCCCGGGGTCCAGGTGGGGGCAGAGGCTCCCTTCAAGGCCGGTTCTGGCCCGCTGGAAGGCGCAGGCGAAGCGGCCGCTGCCCTCGAGCTGGTCTCGGATCCGGAGCAAGTAGAGTCATTTTCCAGGTCCGCGTGGGAATCCCGAATCCGGAAA
>NZ_PCZT01000012.1:193640-196792 GCF_002968895.1 Paenibacillus sp. AR247
GGCGGCGGCCCGGCTGACGGAAGGAGGGACGCCGCTCGTGGTCATTGCGGGCAACCATGATCAGCCCGAGCGGGTTTCGTCGGTGACGCCGCTGGTCGCCCGGCAGGGAATCACGCTGGTCGGGCTTCCCGTGGCCGAAGCCGTCACGGTTCAAGCGGTCCGGACCGGGGAGATCGCCAAGATTGCGGCGCTCCCTTATCCGTCCGAAGCCCGCTTAAATGAGCTGCTCGCCGCCGAAGGCGACGAAGAGGAGCTCCGCCGGGCATACAGCGCCCGCGTAGGCATGCTGATGCGGAAATTGGCGTCAAGCTTTACGCCCGAGACCGTCAATTTGGCCATGAGCCACATTTACGTGCTTGGCGGCGTGGAAAGCGACTCGGAACGGCCGATACAGGTCGGAGGCGCGTATACGGTGGACCCATCGGCGCTAGCGGTTGGGGCGCAGTATACGGCGCTTGGCCACCTGCACCGGCCTCAGGCGGTCAAGGGTGAGGGAATGATCCGCTACAGCGGGTCCCCGCTCGCCTACAGCTTTTCCGAGGCCGGTCAAGCGAAGTCGGTATCCATCATCGATGTGACCCCGGGACAGCAGCCCGTTATGGAGGAGGTTTATTTGTCCTGCGGCCGGCCGTTAATCCGGTGGAAAGCAAAGGGCGGCCTGGAGGAAGTTCATCGCTGGCTGGATGAAGGCAGGGATGCGAACGGTTTTATCGATCTGGAGATTTCGCTGACCGAAGCCATGTCTCTTGGGGATATTCACAGGCTGCGCAAAAGCCACGAAGGGTTCGTACATATCCGTCCCGTGTATCCCGAGATGGAACAGGTCGAGGTAGAGTACAGCCGGTCGAGCCTGCCGGTGCCGGAGCTGTTCCGGAAGTTCTACCAGCGCCAGACCGGAGGAGCCGAGCCGGATGATGCGCTCGTTGAATTGTTCCTTGCGCTCACTTCGGAAGACGCAGAGGTAAAGGAGGAGGCGTAACATGAAGCCGATCACACTGAAGTTGTCGGGTCTGCAGAGCTATCGCGAGATGCAGCAGATCGATTTTGACGAGCTGTGCCAGATGGGGCTGTTCGGTATTTTTGGACCGACGGGCAGCGGCAAATCGACGCTTCTGGATGCGATGACCCTGGCTCTGTACGGCAAAGTCGAACGTGCGGTGAACGGCACGCAGGGCATCATGAACCATTCGGAAGATGCACTGTACGTCTCCTTTACCTTTGAACTCAGTTCCGCGGACGGACCGAAGCGATACAGAGTGGAGCGCCGTTTTAAAAGAACCAACGAGCTGTCAGTCAGCAATACGGTTAGCCGGTTTATCGAAGTCACCGCGGAAGGTGAAACGGTCATGGCAGACAAGCTGGCAGAAGTCACCCGCTGCGTGGAAGACAAAATCGGTCTGAAAATGGAGGATTTTACACGGGCCGTCGTCCTTCCCCAAGGGAAGTTTGCCGAGTTTCTGTCGCTGAAGGGCAGTGAGCGCAGGCAGATGCTGCAGCGCCTGTTCCATTTGGAAAAATACGGCGACCTGCTCGCGCAGAAGCTCAGCCGGCGGGTGAAGGACAACGATGCTGCGCTGAAGGAAGTGGAGGCGGAGCAGCAAGGCCTCGGCAACGCAGGCGTTGAAGCGGTGGACGAAGCGAGGAACAGACTCAAGGAAGCCTCCATGGAGGCGGAGGCCTCGCGGCTGAAGCTGCGGCAAATGACCGAGGAGGCCGAGAAGGCCGGCAAATTCAGGGAGATGCAGCTGGAGAAGGAGCGGCGCGAACAGGAGCTCCACCGGCTTTCCGCCGAAGAAGAAGCGATTGTCCGGCTTGAGCGCCGGCTGGGACAGTCTGCCGCGGCCCGGGCGATTATGCCTTTGTATACGCAGTGGACGGACAGCAGGCAGGAATGGGACAAACGCAACCGGGAGGCGGAGCAGCTTCAAACGAAGGCTGATGCCGCGGATAAGGCGGCCCGGGAGGCCGCTGCCGCCGACGATGCGTCGCACCGGGAGCTTGCGGCTGAGGAACCGAAGCTGCTGCAGCGTCAGGAGCAGCTGGAGCAGGCGGTACTGCTGCAGCGGGAGCGGGACGAGCTGAAGACGGTGCTGCAGCAGCTGGCTGAGCAGCGGTCAAAGACGGCCCATGAAAGCAAGGAACGGACTGAAGCTCTGGCCAAGGAGCAGGAGCCTGAGCGCGCTGCAGGTGAAGCGGACGGCTGAAATCGAGTCGCTTCGGGAAACGTTCACCAAGCTGGGCGACCGATTTGAAACGGAGAAGCGGGAATACCTAAGGCTTCAGGAGGAGTGGCGCCGGGAGCTACCGGACCTTCAGCCGGAGCAGGCGGACCGCTTGTCCGCGGAAATCCAGCAGAAGGATGCGCAGGCCGAAGAGATCCGCGAACGGCTGCAGATCAGCATCCCTTTTATCGAGGAGAAAACGGCTTCGGTCCAATCGCTGGAGCGGCAGATCAACGATCTCGACAAGTCGCTCATTCAATGGGATGCCCAGCTGCAGGGCAAGCAGGATTTGCTGGCCGAGAAGGAGCGGCGCCTTCAGACCTGGGTCGGAAGCGAGTCCGCCGACCGGCTGCTGGAGGGCTGCAAGCAGCGCCTGCTCTCCCTCCGGGAAGCTGCGGCGCGCTCCAAAGAGAAGCGCCAGGCAGCCGAGCAGCTTAAGCATGAAGCAGCCAAAGCGGCGGCGATGGCAGCCCAGGCGGCGGAATCCGCGGAGGAGCACTGCCGCAAGGCGCAGGCCCGCTGGGACGAGCAGCTGGCGGCTTCTCCGTTCGCCACTTCGGAGGAAGTGGCAGACGCCTGTATGCCGCCTGACGAAGAAGTGCAGAGCGCGGAGCGGGTCCGGCTGCACCGCGAACGGGAGCAGGAGATCAAGGTGCAGCTCCGCCATTTGGCCGAGCAGCTGGACGGCCGCGGCGTGACCGAAGAAGAGTGGCAGCGGATCTCCGCGGAGCTGGCTGCCTGCCGGGAGCGAGATGAGACGGCGCTTCAGCAGCGGGCAAGGGCGGAGCGGGACCTGGACGACGTGGAGAAGCGTCATGTCCGCTGGTCGCAGTTGGAGCTGATCCGCAAGCAGCGGCAGCAGGAAGCCGAGAAGCTCTCCAAGCTGCAGTCCTGTCTCCGGGGCAATGCCTTCGTCGAATACATTGCCGA
>NZ_PCZT01000012.1:196892-210416 GCF_002968895.1 Paenibacillus sp. AR247
TGATGCAGGTCAGCCAGGCTGCTTCACAGCGTCTGCGTTTCTTGACCAAGCAGCGCTATGCGCTGGAGGTCGATTCCGGGGAGGCTTCCTGATTCGGGATGATGCCAACGGCGGGGTGCGCCGTCCGGTGTCCACCCTGTCCGGAGGCGAGACCTTCTTGACCTCCCTGTCCCTTGCGCTGGCCCTGTCGGCGCAAATTCAGCTTCGGGGCCAATATCCTTTGCAGTTTTTCTTCCTTGACGAAGGATTCGGGACGCTCGATCCCGAGCTGCTCGATACGGTAATCACTTCTTTGGAGAAGCTGCATAACGATCATTTGTCGGTCGGAATCATCAGCCACGTGCCCGAGCTGCGGGCCCGCCTTCCGCGCAAGCTGATCGTGGTGCCTGCCGAGCAGGCCGGCGGCGGTTCGCGGATCGTTCCTGAAACGCTTTAGGCCATCATCCATATTTTTTTGAAAAAGACAGTAGCCATTCGCCCAGCCTTGAATACGATGTTCATGTAAATCTTCTGAAATTGGGAGGCTGTGAAGGGCAATGGAAAAGTTTGAGGCCATAGAGTTATGCAAAAAGCATATGCACCGTTACGTCCGCGCGACAATGGCGGACGGAAGCGTACACGATGGATTTGTGGAAAGTGTTGATGAGGAGAGGCTGTATCTGGCAGTACCGGTAGGCCATGAAAACGTGTCGCCAGCACATGTGTCGCCGAATGCGAACGTAGCTCCGATGTATGTATCACCTGCAAGCGTGAACGCGAACGTAGCACCGACATATGTATCACCAGCGAGCGTGTCGCCGAACGCGAACGTGCTCCGACATATGTGTCGCCTGCAAGCGTGTCACCGAACGCGAACATAGCTCCGATGTATGTATCTCCTGCTAACGTGTCACCAAACGTGGCTCCAGCTCATGTAGCTCCGGCCAACGTGGCGCCAGCGGTCATGCCGATCCATCATGGCTGCTTCGACCCTTGCGGAGGTTTTCCGGGATATGACTACCGTGCATTTTTCCCAGGGTTCTTTCCTCCGTTTGGATACGGCTACGGCTTTGGGTACCCGTTTTACGGACCCCGCTTTAACCGATTGATTCTGCCTCTGGCCGGATTGACGGCGCTGTCGCTGCTGCCATTTTTTTAATATCTGATATAACGTACGAACCTGAAGAGGGATACCGGGAGAACTGGTGTCCCTTTTCTTTTGGATTCGGCGCTCCAGATGAACTATTTATTAGCCGGATACAGCGGGACATTGGACGGGTCATTTTATATCCGGTATGATAAGAAAAGAAAATCTCTTACATATTAAAGGAGGCAACAATCCGATGGATTGCCTGTTTTGCAAAATCGTTGAAGGGAGCATCCCTTCCCAGAAAGTCTTTGAAAACGAACGGATCCTGGTATTCCGTGACATTCAGCCTGCCGCGCCGGTTCACGTGCTTATCATCCCGAAAAAGCATATCGCCTCAATGAACGAGGTTCAGGAGGAGGATCTCCCGCTGATCGCCGAAATGCATCAGGTGGCCCAGCAGGTCGCCAAGGATCTGGGCGTCAATGAGTCGGGATACCGGCTCATCAACAATTGCGGACCGGATAGCGGACAAGCGGTCCATCATATTCACTATCACCTGCTCGGAGGGGCCAAACTGGGCGCCCTGACCGGAATTTCCGACTCTCACGCATAAGCTTGTACCCCGGCAAATCCGGCCTTTGGTGAAAAAATGGCCCTGAGGTTGACACCCTATTTCTCTTTCACCTATAATTAAGTTTGATGAACCGTGTTATTGCTCTTGGACGGTCTGGTCGGAGGGAGGGAAAACTGGTGTCTGAAACTAAAGTTCGCAAAAACGAGACTATTGATGCTGCACTTCGCCGCTTTAAGCGCTCCATCGCTAAGGATGGCGTATTGGCTGAGGTGAAGAAACGTAAGCATTATGAAAAGCCAAGCGTAAAGCGCAAGAAAAAGTCCGAGGCTGCTCGTAAGAGAAAGTTTTAGGAGGATTTGAACTAGCATGAATCTTAGCGAACGATTGAACGAAGATATGAAGCAGGCGATGAAGAGTAAAGACAAGTTCAAACTCTCCACGATTCGAATGGTTCGTTCGACGATCAAGAATCTTGAAATAGATTTGAAAAGAACTTTGGATGACAACGAAGTGCTTGATATCCTCAGTCGTGAAATCAAACAGCGCAAAGATGCCCTCCAAGAATTTCAAAAAGCAGACCGCGAGGACCTTGCGGAACATGCCAAAGCAGAAATCGAGATTATCGGTCAGTATCTTCCCGCACAGCTTTCCGAAGAAGAAATTAAAGTTATTGTACAGCAGACCATCCAGGAAACCGGTGCTTCTTCGAAAGCCGACATGGGGAAAGTGATGAGCGCGCTCATGCCGAAGGTAAAGGGACGCTCAGACGGCAAACTTGTGAACCAAGTGGTTCAACAATTTCTGCAATAAACATAAGTGAAACACCCCTGATTTCAGGGGTGTTTTTTCATTTTCTGAAACGATTCCCTTCTATGATGCGTAATAACTACCATATGATGGACATTATAACGGGAATGTGGAAAGGAGGGGTAAGGTGAGTTTGGCCAAAAAGGGGCTTAAGTCTCTCGTAATGATGCTGATGCTCATATTCTTGGTTGCCGGCAGCTGGCTTCCCGGGCGGGTATCCGCCGAAACCGGTGAGAAGAGCGGCCCGGTCTATATCATACCGGTGGACCAGGAAATTGAGACGGGGCTTGAGAAGTTCATGCGACGCGGTTTTAAAGAAGCGGCCAAGATGAATGCCGGGCTCGTTGTGCTCGAGATCAACACGCCGGGCGGGCTTGTCGATACCGCCGATAAAATCGGGCAGATGATCCGTGACAGCAAGATCCCTACGCTTGCTTACATTCAAGGCAATGCGGCTTCGGCCGGCAGCTATATCGCGCTGAATGCCGATAAAATCGCCATGAAGCCAGGCAGCATGATCGGCGCCGCCGCCATGGTGGACCGTACGGGAAAACGCGTGGATGATGCCAAGCTGGTCGCGTACTGGAAGTCGAAAATGAGCGCAGCGGCTGAATCCAGCGGACGGGACAGCAAAATCGCCGAGGGTATGGCGGATATCAACATGGTCGTCGACATGCCGGCGATCGGAGAGAAGAAAGAGAAAGGCGATATTATCGCCTTGTCGAGCGAACAGGCTTTGAAGGTCGGATATGCCGATCATATCGCATCGACGCCTGAGGAAGCGATT
The DNA here is from genome assembly GCF_002968895.1 of Paenibacillus sp. AR247. Lineage (NCBI taxonomy): Bacteria > Bacillati > Bacillota > Bacilli > Caryophanales > Paenibacillaceae > Paenibacillus > Paenibacillus sp. AR247. The sequence goes on from NZ_PCZT01000012.1 coordinate 200,130, forward strand.
CAATGGATGGGGTACTCGACGGATGACGTTTTCCGGGTCGAGCATACCGGTGCGGAGAAGGTGGCAGCCTTTCTGACACATCCAACCGTGATGATCATTTTGCTGTTCCTGGGGATAGCCGGTGTCGTGATCGAGCTGATGATACCTGGCTTTGGCGTTCCGGGGATCATAGGCGTAGTGGCCTTTGTACTGTATTTCTTCGGTAACTATGTGGCGGGCTTCGCAGGATCCGAGACGTGGCTGCTCTTTATTATCGGGCTCATTCTTATGATTCTAGAAATGTTTGTCCCGAGCTTCGGCATCCTCGGTATTCTGGGTGCTGTCAGCCTGATTGCGGGCGTTGTCCGGGCAGCTTACGATACGACGCACGCCTTGTTCTCGCTCGGGATCGCATTTGCGGCAGCCGTCGTGGTCGTGGTGATCGTCGCGATCATATTTAAGGAGAAGGGCATCTGGAACCGCTTCATCCTGAAAGAATCGCTGACCAAGGAGAAGGGCTTCGTTCCGACCGATGCGAAGGAGGATTTGCTTGGAAAATCAGGCGTTAGCGTGACTCCGCTCCGTCCGGCCGGTACTGTGGACGTGGAAGGCGAGCGGATCGACGTCGTAACGGACGGTGAGTTTGTCGCGGCGGGCACACCGGTCAAGGTCGTTCGCGTCGAAGGCGCGAGAATTGTCGTAAAGCCGGAATAATGCTGGCTTTTTGGCGAGATTCGTGTAACATGTTGTAAAGAACCTGGAAAGAATGTCACATGAAACCAATTGATTACCTGGAGGTTGATAGGCAGTATGGATGGAACTTCTCTTATCACGGTATTACTGATTGCGGTTGTCATCATTATTGTGCTCAGCGTATTTTTCAGTCTTTTTCCCGGTCATGCTCTGGATCTCGGCCTTGGCGTCCGGCGTCCGGATCGGAATTATTACGCTGGTGGCCATGAGACTGCGGCGCGTCACGCCGAGCCGGATCGTCAATCCGCTCATCAAAGCGACGAAGGCGGGGCTGGGTCTCAACATCAATCAGCTGGAAAGTCACTATCTGGCCGGTGGTAACGTGGACCGGGTAGTTAACGCCCTCATTGCGGCCCAGCGCGCCAACATTCCGCTCGAATTTACGCGTGCCGCCGCCATCGACCTGGCTGGCCGCGACGTACTGCAGGCCGTTCAAATGAGCGTCAACCCAAGAGTCATTGAGACTCCGGTCGTAGCCGCCGTTGCGAAGAACGGGATTGAAGTGAAGGTTAAGGCCCGGGTTACGGTCCGTGCCAATATCGACCGTCTCGTCGGCGGTGCGGGTGAAGAAACGATTATTGCCCGCGTAGGCGAAGGGATCGTAACGACCGTCGGCTCCAGTGACATGCACAAGGACGTGCTGGAAAACCCGGACTCCATTTCCCGGACCGTATTGGCCAAGGGGCTGGATGCGGGAACCGCTTTTGAAATTCTGTCGATCGATATCGCCGACGTGGATGTAGGCAAGAACATCGGGGCTTACCTGCAGACCGAACAGGCCGAAGCCGATAAGCGGATCGCCCAGGCGAAAGCCGAGGAACGCCGTGCGATGGCGGTAGCTCAAGAACAGGAAATGAAGGCTCGCGTCGTCGAGATGAGAGCGCGGGTTGTGGAATCCGAATCCGAAGTGCCGCTCGCCATGGCGGAAGCCCTTCGCTCAGGAAAGATTGGCGTCATGGATTACATGAACCTGAAGAACATTGAAGCCGATACCCAAATGCGCGGCTCGCTGGGCAAAATGGGGGATAGCGGAGATGGCGGCGGCAGTCCGAAAAATAACAAGTAGGGAATGAGCATCCATGTGGATCATTGAACACTTTTACTGGATCCTGATCATTGGATTTGCGGTCATCTCTGCGCTGAGCAAAAGAGGAAATAAATCGAAGCAGAGGCAGCAGCCCCGGGGCATGCCCACGTTCGGGGGAGAAGGCCGTCCGTATCAACGACGGGACGAAGCGGACGATTACGACGAGGACGAGGATGAGGAATACGATGAGGGCCGTCCAGATCCGGCATACGGCTCCCGGCCACGGCCGCAGGAACCTGTCGGCAGAAGGAGCTCCCCGTTCGGATCGTATGATTCGTCAGCCCCTGAACCGCCAGTATATTCCCAGGACTACCGGCCGGCTCCGGACTATGATACCGGCGAAGGAGTATCCTCGATGTGGGCGGAAGAGAAGCCGTCCCCGGTACAGGCTACGCTGGCGGATCGAACCCGTACAATGCAGCAGGAGATCAACAGGGTGAACGCATCTCTGGACAGAATATCGACGCAAATGGATATGGCGGCTGACAGAACGTCTGATCGTGAGGCAGCTGTCCCGGTATCCCCTTTGGCCGAGCAGGCCAGACAAGGGATCATCTGGGCTGAAATTTTGGGCCCGCCCCGCTCCAAACGCCCGTTGAATCCGCGAAAATAACGATAATCTAGAAGTGAGGCCTCTTTCGGCCCGAAAAGATCATGATATCTTTTCGGGCTGCGGAAGAGGCTTTTCATTTTGGATCGCACAGCCTGTCTGCTGTGACCTTACGCCGAGAGGCGTTTTTTTTCGTGGTGCGCAAGGCGTGTGATCTTATGGCTTGAACTTCCCTGAAAAGCTTCATAAACCGGGCTTTACGAGCATAAGGTGTAGAGTACAGGAAGGGGGAAGACCTTCGTATGGCCGGGATCAGCCGCAGGCTGCGGAAGTGGGCGAACGAAATGCTGGATGTTCCGCAGGACGTTTTGTTCGATCTGCCGCGCATCACTATGGTGGGAAACAAAGAACTCTATATCGAAAATCATCGGGGCGTCCGGCATTTTTCACCCGATAAAATGGTCCTTTCCCTGTCCCAGGGACTGCTCGAGATCGAAGGCTCCGGGCTTATGATCCGGTCGATTCTGCCGGAAGAAGTGATGATCGAAGGATCGGTAACGAACATTAAATATACAGGAACGGAGGAGAGTCCATGAAAATCCCTACGTTAACCCGGGTTCGTGGCTGCGTGCGGATTGCTGTCCGGGGGGAGCATGTGGAGTATTTCATCAATGCATTGGCGGAGAACGGTGTACCGGTATGGGACATCGAGCCCAAAAATGGAAATTTGGCAGAGATGAAGGTGCTGCTGAGGGATTTTCATGCTCTTCGTCCCTTGTTGAAACGGACAGGCTGCCGGGTGCATGTACAGGGCCGGATCGGTTTGCCCTTTACGCTGGTCAAGCTGTATAAGCGCAAATTTTTTAGGTGGGCATCGTGCTGTTTTTCGTTTTGCTCTTCCTGCTGTCGTCGATGGTGTGGAACGTCAGGGTAACCGGCAACGAAAAGATCGCGACCGAAGACGTGCTCGAAGCGGCGAAGAAGGAGGGGGTCCGCCCGTTCCAGTGGATTTTCCGCTTAGATTCACCGGACAAGCTGTCGCGTGAGCTGAGCATCCGGCTTCCGGGCACGTCCTGGATCGGGGTCGAGCGCAAAGGTACCACCATCACGATCCAGATCGTGGAGGCGGCCGAACCGCCGAAGGAGCCGCTGACCGACCCGCGCCATCTGGTCAGCCGGACGGATGCGGTGGTCACGAGCATCTATGCGGAGCAGGGGCGGCCGCTCGTCGAGAAGAACTCCCGTGTGAAAAAAGGACAGGTGCTCATATCGGGCATTCTTGGCGTTGACGGCGGAAACACCCAGGTTGTCGTGGCCAAAGGGGAGGTCAAAGGGCTGGTTTGGCACGAATACCGCCTTGCGGTTCCGCTGGTCCAGAAGCATAAAGTGTATACCGGGGAAAGAAAGACCAAGTCTTATTTTGTGATCGGTGACCGTGCGGTGCAGCTGTGGGGCTACGGAAAAGATCCGTACCAGGCTTCCGAAACGCTGACGGAGCATGACCCTCTGACCTGGCGCTCCTTCAAGCTGCCCGTCGGATGGATGACGGAAAAAGTCATGGAAGTACAGGAAAGCAAAGAAACGCTGACCGTCGAAGAGGCCAAAAAACAGGGATTGGACGGAGCCGTGCGGGATATTTTGGCGAAATATGGGACGGATTCGCAGATCATCAGCCAAAAAATTTTGCATGAGAAGAAAGAGAATGGTAAAGTTTATATGAAAGTGCTTTTCGAGGTGGAAGAGAAGATTGCCGAAGAGCTTCCCATAGTTCACAACCAAGGAGAATGAGGCTATTTGTCAGAAAAAAATCACAGCGCACAAATCTTACTTCAAAGTGCAAGCGAAGGGATGTCCATTTTCGGACCGCAAGACACCTTTCTGAAGATGATCGAAGCGGAGATTCCCGCCCAGATCGTGTCGAGGGAAGCGGAAATTACCGTCCGCGGCAGCGACCGCGACGTGCAGGTGCTGACCGAGCTGTTTGAGGTGCTTCTCCAGCTTGTCCGCAACGGTTACATTCTGACCGAACGCGACGTATCCTATGCGATCGACTTGGCGAAGGACTTCCGGGCGGATCAGCTGCTCGACCTGTTCAAGGGTGAAATCATGACCACGTTCCGGGGCAAACCGATCCGGGTCAAGACGATCGGCCAGAAGCACTACGTCACCACCATCCGCAAGCGTGACATTGTATTCGGCATCGGGCCTGCGGGAACAGGCAAGACCTATCTAGCGGTTGTTTTGGCGGTTGCGGCCTTGAAGGAGGGCTCCGTCAAGCGGATCGTGCTGACGCGTCCGGCTGTCGAAGCGGGGGAAAGCCTGGGCTTTCTGCCGGGTGACCTTCAGGAGAAGGTAGACCCGTATTTGCGTCCGCTGTACGATGCGCTCTATGACGTTATGGGACCTGAACAGACTGCAAAGTCGCTGGAACGGGGATTGATTGAGATCGCTCCGCTCGCCTATATGCGGGGACGGACGCTGGATGATTCTTTTATCATATTGGACGAGGCCCAGAACACGACACCTGAACAAATGAAAATGTTTCTTACCCGTCTTGGGTTCGGCTCGAAGATGGTCATCACGGGCGATGTAACCCAGATTGACCTGCCGAGAGGCAAGAAGTCCGGGCTGGTTGAAGCCAAGTCGATCTTGAGCGGCATTGATGAGATCGGGTTTGTGCAGTTCGCCGAGCAGGATGTCGTGCGTCACTCCCTAGTGCAGAAAATCATTGTTGCTTACGACAAAGCTGCAGAAAACCAAGATTAGAGGGGATTATCTTTATGACTTCGAAAGAAGCGTCATCAGGCAAATCTTTCTCAACTAAAAATATCGGATGGAAACATAGCGCGGCAACCCGCTATGTTCTCTTTTTATGTCTGGCCATTCTGTTCTACGTGAGCCTGGCGCCGGATCTGCTTCCGGAAAAATCAATATTCAGGTCGGCACGCACAGCGAGAAGGAAATTACGGCGCCGATGCAGATTCCGAACAACAAAGCGACTCTGAAGGCGCAGGAGGAAGCTGCCGAACGCGTGCAGCCGATCTACACCATCGTTCCGATCCGGAACGATAGCCTGATCGCCTCGCTGCTTGACCGGATCGACAAGCTTAATCAGGACGACCAGGTTTCCCGCGAGGACAAGGTGGCGATCTACCGTCAGGAGATACCGCAGCGCGCCCAGGATTTTGTGCAGAACTACGTCAATAATACGCGGAGTTCAGGCACCTATTCCGAAGCGCTGCTGAACGAAATGCTGAGGGTGACCAGCCAGCAGGTCTATAAAATTCCGGAAGAGACCTTCATCAAAATTCCGCGTCTGACCTCTGCCGATATTACCGAGATGAAGCCGGTGGCGCGTGAAATCGTATCGCGGCTGACCAACGACCAGATCGTGGACGCCCAGACGGCAAGGGCCAAGGTGGCCGAGCTGGTCAGCACGAGCTCTCTGAGCCAGCGCACCGCGCGCGAGGTAGTGCAGGAGCTGTCGAAGACAAGTTTCTATGTACGAAGAGGCGACCGAAGGAAGCCAAAGTTCAGCCCCGGGGAAAATACCCCTACGGTATATATCAAGCAGGGCGGCGTGCTTGTCGCCAAAGGCGAGCTGATTACGGAAGAGCTGTACAACCTGCTGGATGATAACGGCCTGCTCAAAAATGACGTCAACTATTGGCCGCAGTTTGGGCTGCTGCTTTTGTCTCTTCTGCTGGCTTTAGGACTCATGATGTTCATCCGCCAGCTTAACGGGGGCAAGTTCGGGTATAACAATTCCCAGCTGCTGATGCTTGTTCTTATTTTTATTATTACGATCGTTTCCATGCATGTCGCCGGCATTTTGCAGAGCAGCGAGCGCCCCTATCTGGGCTATTTGGCGCCGGTTGCCATCGGCTCGATGCTGGTCACGCTGCTGCTGGACATGTCGCTCGCGTTTTTCTGCGCCATGGTCTTCAGTATTCTGTCCAGCGTCATCCTGAATGTGCATCAGGGGCAAATGTTTGATTTTAAGTTCGGCTTGTTCTCGCTGATCGTATCCTATGTGGCGATTTTTACGATCCATAAGGCAAGCCAGCGGTCGACCCTGCTGAAGGGCGGGATCATGGTTTGCTTGTTCGGCTCGTTGACCGTATTTTTGATTAACCTGATCGACAACGATGACTGGCAGCAAATGTCGACGTTGTACGCGCTGGGGTTTGCCTTTGCAGGCGGACTGCTGACCGCGATTCTGGTCATCGGCCTGATGCCGTTTTTTGAGGTCACGTTCGGCATTCTGTCGGCCCTGAAGCTGGTGGAGCTGTCGAATCCGAACCACCCGCTGCTGCGCAAGCTGCTTACCGAAACGCCGGGAACGTACCACCACAGCGTCATGGTTGGCAATTTGTCGGAGGCAGCGGCCGAAGCGATCGGCGCCAACGGGCTGCTGTGCCGGGTCGGATCGTATTACCATGATATTGGGAAGACGAAACGGCCAAGCTATTTTATAGAAAACCAGAACAATATGGAGAACCCCCACGACTCGATCGATCCGAAGCTGAGCAAGTCGATCATTATTGCGCATGCGAGGGACGGGGTCGAAATGCTCAAGGATTATAAGCTGCCGAAGCCGATTCGCGATATCGCCGAGCAGCACCATGGCACCACCTTCCTGCATTTCTTCTACCACAAGGCGCTTCGTCTGGCGGAGGAGCAGGGCAAAGAGCCGGATTTCACGGAAGAGGATTTCCGTTACCCCGGTCCGAAGGCTCAGTCCAAAGAGTCGGCCGTCATCGGCATCGCGGACAGCGTCGAAGCTGCCGTGCGGTCCCTCCGTAATCCGACCGTCACTCAGGTGGAATCGGTGATCGAGAAAATCATAAAGAGCCGGCTAGACGATCACCAGTTTAACGAGTGCGATCTGACGATGAAGGAATTGGATATTATCGCAAAGACGCTGAAAGAAAGTGTCATGGGGATTTTCCACTCCCGGATCGAGTATCCGGAAGAAATCAAGAAAACGAAGATGGATGAAGAGAATAGAAGGAGCGGTTGAAAGATGGGTCTGCATCTGGCTTGGAACAATGAACAAAATGAGCATCCGGTCAGCGATGAGCTGATTGCCACGCTGGAAGTCATCCTGCAGAAGGCGGGGGAAGCGGAAGGCGTGGAGGACGGCGAAGTGGCGCTCACATTCGTCGACGATAAGCAGATTCATGAGCTGAATCTCGAGTACCGCAGCATCGACCGTCCGACGGACGTCTTGTCCTTCGCAATGAACGAGAGCCTGGACGAAGAACTGGACATCGTGTATGAGCTGGAAGAGGACGAGGAGCTGCACGATATGCCGGAGGTGCTCGGCGACATCATTATCTCCCTCGACCGGGCCAAGGCGCAGAGCGAAGAATACGGGCACTCCATGGAGCGTGAAATCGGCTTCCTGTTCGTTCACGGATTTCTGCACTTGCTCGGGTACGACCATCAGGATGCGGAAAGCGAAGCGGAGATGATGGGCAAACAGGAGGCTGTCCTGGCCCAGGTGGGGTTGACCCGGTAATGGCCAAGCGCTCCTTCCTTGCTTCATTCAGTTATGCCGCGGAAGGAATCGGATATGCATTGAAAACCCAGCGGAACATGCGATTTCATGCCGTGGCGGCGGTTGTGGTCATTGCCGCTGCCGCCCTGCTGCAGCTGACGTGGCAGAGGTGGCTGTTCCTGCTCGTCGCGATCACGATGGTGATGGCCGCCGAGCTGCTGAACACCGCCGTCGAGGTCGTCGTGGATATGGTTTCTCCGGAGCCGCATCCTATGGCGAAGGCGGCAAAAGATACCGCAGCCGGCGCAGTGCTGCTGACGGCCATCTTTGCCGTCGTCGTCGCCATTATTGTGTTCTATCAGCCTGTCGCAGCATGGCTGGGAAGTCAACATTAGAAGTTACAGGAGGAATCATACTATGGACACAGCTCAATTAATGCAAGAAGCGATCAAGGCGCGGACCAAGGCCTACACCCCTTATTCCCACTTCGGCGTAGGAGCGGCCCTGCTGGACGCCGAGGGCCATATCCATCACGGCTGCAACGTGGAGAACGCGGCGTACGGGCCGACCAACTGTGCGGAACGAACCGCCCTGTTCCGTGCGGTAGCAGACGGTCATCAGCCCGGAAGCTTCCAGGCGATTGCCGTTGTTGGAGATACCGAAGGTCCGATCTCGCCGTGCGGCGTGTGCCGTCAGGTTCTGGTGGAGCTGTGTGCTCCCGACATGAAAGTCATCATGGGCAATCTGAAGGGGGACATCCAGGAAACCACAGTGCGGGATCTGCTGCCGGGTGCGTTTGGACCTTCCGACTTGAAACGCAGTGACAACGAATAAGCTGCACGATCCATTGGAATACACACATATAAAACCTGGGGCCCCATCTTCGGCGGCGGTGAGCATCATGTTTAGCCGCGGTACGAAGAATGCGGGCCCTGATGGTCTTCCTGCTTAAGGAAGCATTATAGGAGGGTAATGACTTACATGGCGAAACCGTCATTCAAATCAGGCTTTGTGGCCATTATAGGCAGACCGAACGTGGGGAAATCGACGCTGATGAATCAAGTCATCGGCCAGAAAATCGCCATCATGTCGGATAAGCCGCAAACGACGCGCAACAAAATTCACGGCGTATATACGACGGATCACTCCCAAATCGTGTTTCTCGATACGCCGGGTATTCACAAGCGCCAATCCAAGCTTGGCGATTTCATGAACAATACCGCGCTGAATACACTGCAGGAGGTGGAGGCCGTACTGTTCCTGGCCGATACGTCCGAAGGATTCGGGGGCGGGGACCGCTATATCATCGAACAGCTGAAGAAGGTGAAGACGCCGGTCATTCTCGTGCTCAACAAGATTGACAAAAATCGAGCCTCCGGCGCTGCTTCCGATCATCGAGGAATACCGCAAGCTGCACGAATTCGCCGAGATCGTGCCGATTTCGGCCATGCATGGCAACAACGTGAACACCCTGCTCGAGCAGGTGGAGAAGTATTTGCCCGAAGGGCCGCAGTACTATCCGGAAGATCAGGTCACGGACCATCCCGAGCAGTTCGTCTGCGCGGAGCTGATCCGCGAGAAAATTTTGCATATGACCCGCGAAGAAGTTCCGCATTCCATCGCGGTCACGATCGAAGATATGCGCGTGCAGGACAACGGCGTCGTGTATATTTCGGCGGTAATTTTCGTGGAACGGGATTCGCAGAAGGGCATCATTATCGGCAAGCAGGGCTCGCTGCTGAAGGAAGTCGGCAAGCAGGCGCGGCAGGATATCCAAAACCTGCTTGGCTCGAAAATTTTCCTCGAGCTGTGGGTAAAAGTGAAAAAAGACTGGCGCAACCAAGAGCGGATTCTTCGTGATCTGGGCTTTAACCGCGACTAGTGAGCATCCAATGCCGGCGGGGGAATCCCGGCTTGGCAGGAATTGCAACACATAGTTTCACGGCTTTCGTAACATCCTATTTTTTGAAGATGCAGACGCCATTTCCGAAGAAAGGATGAATACGAATGCGAGATTTTTCGTGGAAGTATTTTGCGATGACTGGAGATGTGGATGCTTACTTGCTCTATAAACAGTCCGCCGGCATGACGGCGGATGAAGCGGAGACGGCGGCTGCGACGCAGCTGCTGGATGAGACGGATACCTATGAAGAGAACGAATGATCTTTGGCTGCTCCGGGAATGGCTGGGGGAAGAAGCATGCTATACAGGGTGGAAGGGATCGTCATCCGCAGCATGGACTACGGCGAAGGGAACAAAATCATTACGATTTGCACCGAAAACGCGGGTAAAGTAGGCGTACTTGTCCGTGGCGCCAAAAAGGTGAAAAGCCGCCATGCTGCACTGACACAGCTGTTTACGACAGCGGAATACGTATTTTTCAGAAACGGCACGGGACTCGGCACGCTGAATGCG
>NZ_PCZT01000012.1:210516-215140 GCF_002968895.1 Paenibacillus sp. AR247
AGCTGCTTGACCGCGTGCTTCAGGACGAGGAGACGGGGAGCTTCTGGTTCCAGCAGCTTAAGGCGTGTCTAGACGCGCTGGAAGATGGCAAAGACCCCGCCGTCATTATCAACTTGTATGAGATGAAAATATTGCAGACTGCAGGATACGGTCCCGAACTGTCATCCTGCATTTCTTGTGGAAGGGATATTTCACCACAGGAGGAACGGTATTGGGTGAGTCCGCGGCTCGGAGGCGTACTGTGCCGGGCGTGCAAGCACCTGGATTCCCAGGCCATGGGGATTTCGCCCAGAACGATGAAGCTGCTGCGGCTGTTTGCCCAGCTCGATTTGCGGCGGCTTGGCCACGTCGATGTGAAGGAAGAGACCAAGGCGGAGCTGAAGGCTGTCATGCGGGCATTTATGGATATGCAGCTGGGGCTGAATTTGAAGTCGCGGGGTTTCCTCGATCAGATGGAGAAGTACGGGCTGTAGGATCTGTTGCAAGAGATCTTGACTATCGGAATCATTTCCTGTAGTATATATTAAGTTTCTAATTAAATTGTCTGACACGCAATGATCGAAGAAGTAGTGGGTCTTCCATTCCTGTTAGCGAGCCGGGGAGGGTGCAAGCCTGGCGGAAGGAATCCATGAACCGGCACTTCGGGAGTGTGAAATGAAATCGGAAAAGTGGGTTGTTCCTGGCTAAAGCGAGGGGCAGCCAAGTAGGGTGGAACCGCGGGATCAGCTCTCGTCCCTATGTCTGTACAACAGGCATAGGGCGGGAGCTTTTTGTTGTACAGAAATGTGATCATTGTTGACGGGTATCCGTCCATTCCCCCCAATTTTCAATGAAGGAGAGTCGTATATGAACTTTCAGCAGATGATTCTGACGCTGCAGCAGTTCTGGGCCAATCAGAATTGCATTATCGTGAATCCCTATGACACGGAAAAAGGGGCCGGCACGATGAACCCGATGACGTTTTTGCGTTCTCTCGGACCGGAACCCTGGAAGGTAGCCTATGTAGAACCTTCCCGCCGGCCATCGGACGGCCGTTACGGGGAAAACCCGAACCGGCTCTATCAGCATCACCAGTTCCAGGTGATCATTAAGCCGAGCCCGGACAACATTCAGGAGCTGTATCTCGACAGCCTGAAGGCGCTCGGAGTGGATGCGCTCGACCACGATATCCGCTTTGTCGAGGACAACTGGGAGAACCCTTCGCTTGGATGCGCGGGTCTCGGCTGGGAAGTATGGCTGGACGGTATGGAAATCACCCAGTTCACATACTTCCAGCAGGTGGGCGGTATTGAAACGAACCCGGTCGCCGTGGAAATTACCTACGGCATGGAGCGCCTGGCTTCCTACATTCAGGAGAAGGAAAACGTATTTGACCTGGAGTGGGTTGACGGCATTTCTTACGGTGATGTGTTCCATCAAGCGGAAGTGGAGCATTCCACGTATACCTTTGAAGTGTCCGACGTGAAAATGCTGTTTACGCTGTTCAACATGTACGAGCAGGAAGCAGGCAAGGCGATGGAGCGGAATCTCGTATTTCCGGCATACGACTACGTCCTGAAATGCTCGCACACGTTCAACCTTCTCGACGCAAGGGGAGCCATCAGCGTTACGGAGCGTACCGGCTATATTACGCGGGTGCGCAATCTGGCCCGCCAGGTGGCGGCGACCTACATGGAGGAGCGCGAGAAGCTCGGCTTCCCGCTGCTGAAGAAAGGAGGCGATCTGAATGTCTAAGGATCTGTTGTTTGAAATCGGCCTGGAGGAAGTGCCGGCACGTTTTTTACGCGCAGCGATGGAGCAATTGGAAGAACGCATGGTGAAATGGCTGGAGCAGTCCCGGATCGCCCATGGCGAAGTTCACTCCTACGCAACCCCCCGCCGCTTGGCCGTGCTTGTTAAATCGGTTGCAGAGAAGCAGGAGGACGTGCAGGAGGAAGTGAAGGGCCCGTCCCGCAAAATCGCCCTCGACGAGAACGGCAACTGGAGCAAAGCCGCGCTTGGCTTCGCCCGCGGACAAGGCGTAGATCCCGAGCAGTTTACGTTCAAAGAGCTGAACGGCGTGGAATACATTTACGTCACGAAGAGCAGCAACGGTGTTGAGACTTCTGCGCTGCTGTCTGAGGCACTGCTCGGCATCCTCTCTTCGATGACATTCCCTAAGCATATGCGCTGGGGCAGCTACGAATATAAATTTATCCGTCCGATCCGCTGGATTACAGCCCTGTTCGGCACGGACGTCATTGATCTGGAAGTGACCGGCGTGAAGTCGGGCAACGTGACCCGCGGCCACCGTTTCCTCGGAACGGAAGCCGTCGTGCCGGAAGCCGGCGCTTACCAGGAAGTATTGCGCGGCCAGCACGTCATCGTAGACGTGAAGGAACGCGAAGGCATGATTCTGGAGCAGATCGAGTCGCTCGCTGCGGAGAAGAACTGGACCATTGCGGTCAAGGACGATCTGCTGGAGGAAGTGCTGTTCCTGGTGGAAACGCCGACGGTGCTCTTCGGAACATTCGATCCGTCCTTCCTGAACATTCCACAGGAAGTGCTGATCACGTCGATGCGGGAGCATCAGCGGTACTTCCCTGTTCTGGATGGCCAGGGACAGCTGCTTCCGTTCTTCGTAACGGTGCGCAACGGTGACAAGCGGTCGCTTGACGTGATCGCCAAAGGGACGAAAAGGTGCTTCGCGCCCGCCTGTCGGACGCCAAATTCTTCTATGAGGAAGACCAGAAGCTGGAGATTAAGGACGCGCTCTCCAAGCTGGAAAGCATCGTCTTCCACGAGGAAATCGGCACGGTTGGCGATAAGGTCCGCCGGATCCGTCGTATCGCCGACCAGATCGGAGAAGCGCTGCAAATTTCCGGCACGGACAGCGAGTCGGTAAGCCGCGCTGCGGACATCTGTAAGTTCGACCTCGTTACGCAAATGGTGTATGAATTCCCTGAACTGCAAGGCGTTATGGGCGAAGACTATGCCCGCAAAGCCGGCGAACGGGAAGACGTGGCCAAGGCGGTATTCGAGCATTACCAGCCGCGTTCGGCATCGGATGAGGTTCCGTCCAGTCTGGTGGGTTCCATCGTCAGCATTGCAGACAAAATCGACACGATCGTCGGCTGCTTCTCGATCGGCATCATCCCGACCGGCTCCCAGGACCCTTATGCGCTGAGACGCCAGTCCCAGGGCATCGTGCAGATTTTGCTGGCTAAGCAGATGCCGCTCACGCTGTCCCAGCTGTTCGACATCGCGCTAGGCGTGCATGCAGAGCTTCGCAACTTGGACCGCCAGCCGGATGACATCCGCAAGGATCTGGTCGAATTCTTCGGCCTCCGCGTGAAGAAGCTGCTGTCCGAGACGCTCCGCTACGACGTGGTGGACGCTGTCATTTCCGCCGGATTCGACGATGTCATCTCCGTTGTATCCCGCGGGGAAGCGCTGATGCAGGCGGTTAACAGCGGAGACGACTTCAAGACGACCGTGGAATCCTTCAACCGCGTCAGCAATCTGGCAGCCAAAGCGGGAAAGGCAGAAGTTCAGGAGCCGCTCTTCGTGGAAGAGGCCGAGTCCAATCTGTTCCGCGCATGGCAGTCCATCACCGCCGATTACCATGCAGCGCTGTCGGAGCGGGAAGGCGCCAAAGCCCTTGCCCTTCTTGCCGACATTAAGGAAGCCGTTACGAAGTTCTTCGATTCCGTCATGGTCATGGCCGAGGATGAGCGGGTCCGGGCTAACCGTTTGGGTCTATTGGCATCGATCGACCGCGATTTGAAGCAGTTTGCCGATTTTAACAAGCTGGTATGGTAAACCTGTAAAGGTTTCGGGTAAAAGAATACGGAAGCGGGACGAAACAAATCGGTCCCGTTTTCGTATCTTTTTCATGTATATAGATTGAACTGAAGTTTTTCATTCAGCTTCCTGTTTTATTTTTCTTTAGTTCATTCTATGTACACAAAAGTTTCCTGCAGCACTGTCAGAAGTTGTAATGTCCGTCCCGGAAGGATTTTTATAGGACAGGCTCGTATATAATAGTACGGAATACCAAGAATGACAGGTGGGCTCGAATCGGCTATGGATGACAGACAAATCGTTGTGGACGGCGATGCCTGTCCGGTGAAACAGGAGATTGCCGCAGTGGCTAAGGCTTTGGGCGTTCCCGTGCTGATGGTCTCTTCGTTCGATCACTTGATCCAGGCCGGGGAGGGGGTGCGGACCGTTCAGGTGGACCGGAGCGATCAGAGCGCCGACCTATACATCGCCAATCATATCCGCCGGGGGGACGTTGTGATTACCCAGGACTACGGACTGGCCGCCTTGGCCTTGTCGAAACATTGCTATGTGCTCTCCTTTCGGGGCATGCAGTTTCATAACGAGGACATCGAGTTTATGCTCGACCGCAGGCACCATCAGGCCAAAGCGCGAAGGAACGGCAAGCATTCCAAAGGTCCGAAACCGATCACGGCGGAGGACAAAAGAATTTTTCAACAGAAACTGACAAAACTTTTGCAGGATTTGCAGGAGAACGTATAACGATAGCGAATTATATTTTACGTGCAAAAAGAGATGAAGGTGGTTATGATGAGTGCCGGACATGGAAGCATTCCGGAGAAGGTCATCGACGCGGTGCTGG
>NZ_PCZT01000012.1:215240-219071 GCF_002968895.1 Paenibacillus sp. AR247
GGTAAGCAGGTACGTTCATCTGACCAAGCAGGGGAAATACATGAAAGGCCTCTGCCCGTTTCATTCGGAGAAAACACCGTCTTTCACGGTCACGCCTGAGCGGCAAATCTTTTACTGCTACGGCTGCGGCAAGGGTGGAAATGCCATCAAATTCAGGATGGAAATCG
The DNA here is from genome assembly GCF_002968895.1 of Paenibacillus sp. AR247. Classification (NCBI taxonomy): domain Bacteria; kingdom Bacillati; phylum Bacillota; class Bacilli; order Caryophanales; family Paenibacillaceae; genus Paenibacillus; species Paenibacillus sp. AR247. The sequence goes on from NZ_PCZT01000012.1 coordinate 215,408, forward strand.
AAGGATTATCTTTTCCCGAAGCCGTTAAAGTCATGGCGGAAGAGAGCCACATCGCGGTACCGGAAGGGCTGGGGGGACCGGCGCATCAGCCGAATCCCGAGAGAGACCGCCTGCTTCAGGCCTACGAATGGACAGCGAAGCTTTATCACTATTTACTGAAAAATACGGAGCATGGCAAGGCAGCCATGGATTATTTGCGGCAGCGGGGCTTCAACGACAAGATGATCGATTTGTTCCAGATCGGGTACGCTCCGGATACGTGGAATACGCTGGTCCAGTTTCTGTCCAGGCGCTCCTTTGATCTCGAAGAGGCGGAGAAGGGCGGATTGCTGACCAAGCGCAGTGACGGCGGGGATTACTTGGACCGTTTCCGGGACCGGATCATGTTTCCGATCCATGACCGCAGCGGCAAGGTGATCGCTTTCGCCGGCAGGATTCTTGGCGAAGGGCAGCCGAAGTATTTGAATTCGCCTGAGAGCAAGCTCTTTAACAAAAGCCGGACGCTGTACAACCTGCATCAGGCCAGACCGTCCATTCGCAAATCGCGGCAGATCGTTCTTTTTGAAGGATACGGGGACGTGATCTCGGCATGGGAAGCAGGGGTTTTGAACGGCGTAGCCACGATGGGCACGTCCTTAACGGAGAATCACGCCTCTCTGATGAAGACGATGGCGGACGAAGTGCTGGTGTGCTACGACGGAGACCGGGCCGGACAAGCTGCGGCAATGAAGGTGATTCCGCTGCTTGAAACCGTGGGGCTGAACATCAGGATCGCGGTGCTCAGCGATGGGCTGGATCCTGACGAATTCATCCGTAAATACGGGGCGGAACGGTTCATGCGGCAGATTATCGAGGGCGCCGTTTCAACCACAAAATTTAAGCTTATATATCTGAAAAAAAACCATATACTCCTAGAAGAAGATGGGAAAATCGCCTACATGAAGGAAGTCCTGCCCATCATCGCGGTGCTGCCTTCTTCCACCGAACGGGAGGTATATTTAAGGGAATTATCTTCAGAACTGCAGCTTTCCTTTGACAGCTTGAAGCAGGATTGCAACGAGATCCGCCAGTCGATGCAAAAAAACATGCCGGATGGGGATAATAACGACAAAAGGTGGAATAATGGTAGGCATAAAAAAAGGGCATGTTCCCGCCCCGACATTACTGCCGGCTTATCATACCGGAGAACGTCGCCTTTTAGCCATGATGCTGCAGGATGCCGAGGCCGCCCGCTACGTGGAAGAACGGCTTGGGGACGCGTTTAACATTGATGATCATGCAGCGATTGCTGCTTATCTATATGCCTATTATGCACAGGGCAAATCACCGGATATCAGCCGGTTTATGTCGTCGCTCCACGACGATCGCCTCGAGAAAACCGTCAGCTCCATCTCCATGATGGATATGCCGCGGGAGTGGAGCGTGCAAGAGCTGGATGATTGCATTCGGGAGGTACAAAAGGTCCCGCAACAACGGAAAATAGAGCAGAAGAAAGAAGAAATGATATCTGCCGAACGGTCCGGAGACTTTTTGCGTGCTGCACAAATTGCAAGTGAGATTATAGCCCTAGAGAGACAGTAATCGTTGCTTCGATGGTTTCTAGGGAGGAGGGAGTCGAAATATGGCGAATGATCAGCATACTGAACTAGAGACAGAATTTACGCTCGATCAGGTAAAGGATCAGCTGATTGAGCAGGGTAAAAAGAGATCGTCACTGAATTACAAAGATATTATGGAAAAACTATCGCCGTTCGACCAAGACCCTGAACAGATGGATGAGTTCTATGAGCATCTGGGCGATTTGGGTATTGAAGTGGTCAATGAGAATGACGAGGAAGTCAGCAATTTGCGTCAAGGCGACGACCATGAAGGAAGCGACAACGACGACTTTAATTTTGACGATGACCTGTCTTTGCCGCCGGGCATTAAGATCAACGATCCCGTACGGATGTATCTCAAGGAAATCGGCCGGGTGCCTCTCTTGTCCGCTGACGATGAGGTGGAACTGGCTAAGCGGATTATGAACGGGGACGAGGAAGCGAAGCGCCGGCTGGCCGAAGCGAACCTGCGTCTCGTTGTCAGTATCGCCAAACGCTACGTCGGCCGCGGCATGCTCTTCCTTGATTTGATTCAGGAAGGCAATATGGGCCTGATCAAGGCCGTTGAGAAATTTGACCATAATAAAGGGTTCAAATTCAGTACGTATGCCACTTGGTGGATTCGCCAGGCCATTACGCGCGCGATCGCTGACCAAGCGAGAACGATCCGGATTCCGGTTCATATGGTGGAAACGATCAACAAGCTAATCCGGGTATCCCGTCAGCTGCTGCAGGAATTGGGGCGCGAACCAACGCCGGAGGAAATCGCGGCCGAGATGGAACTCAGTGTGGAGAAGGTCCGGGAAATCATGAAGATTGCCCAAGAGCCGGTGTCGCTTGAGACGCCGATCGGGGAAGAGGATGATTCCCACCTGGGAGATTTTATCGAGGATCAGGAGGCGCTTGCTCCTGCAGATGCGGCGGCCTACGAGCTGCTGAAGGAACAGCTGGAAGACGTGCTCGATACGCTGACTGAACGTGAGGAGAATGTGCTCCGGCTTCGTTTCGGTCTGGATGACGGCCGGACCCGGACGCTTGAGGAAGTGGGCAAAGTGTTTGGCGTTACCCGTGAACGGATTCGCCAAATCGAAGCCAAAGCGCTCCGGAAGCTTCGGCATCCAAGCCGCAGCAAACGGCTTAAGGATTTTCTCGAATAGCGAAACCAACTTGGACCTTCTGCGGCGTGCCGCCAGCAAGGTCCTTTTTTTAGATATAAGATTGGATATAAGCTTTGGAGGTTGGGCTTTCTTATATTCAGCGAGCAGGCTGTGTATTTCTGAGGCTTCGGCCGGACAGCCTGCTTGTAAGTTCTGTTTTCTTTTAGAATTATTTCCTTAATTTGTTTTTATTTTAGCGCTTTTAACGGACCAATGCAAATGATCTGGACATTTATCCAAAGATTGGAAGTGTGTGTTGCAGGGGGCCGCTTCCGCTTCTGCTGCTGCCGATTTGCAGAAAGGACCTGCCGTTTGGTAGGGTAAAGGAAGGGAAAAAATAACTGATGGTGACGGTGGACATATGAAATTATCAAGAAGATTACAGCTTATTATGGAGCAGATTCCCGATGGAAGCCGCCTCGCGGATATTGGCTCGGACCACGCGCTTCTTCCGGTAGCAGCCGTTGAGGCGGGCAGAGCTATAAAGGCCGTGGCGGGTGAGGTCAATCAAGGCCCGCTTCAAGCGGCGGCCAAGCAGGTAGCCGAGGCTGGACGGGGCGAGGACATTTCGGTCCGGCTCGGAGACGGTCTGGCGGTCATTTCGCCGGGGGAAGTGGATGTGATTACGATCGCCGGCATGGGCGGAAGCCTGATCGCGAGCATTTTGAACGAGGGGCAGGACAAACTGTCCGGGGTGAAGCGGCTCATCCTGCAGCCGAACGTCGGCGAAGATTTGCTGCGCCGGTGGCTGCTCAATCATGCCTGGGTGCTGGTGTCCGAGATGATTATCGAGGAAGACGGCAAAATATAATGAGATTTTGACAGCTGTACCGGAGCATTCATCACCTGTACGGTCGAATGAGGAGTTGTACCGGGAGCGCTCATGGAAGGCCGAGGAAGCGGGCGGCG
>NZ_PCZT01000012.1:219171-222984 GCF_002968895.1 Paenibacillus sp. AR247
CTTTCGAGTGAGCTGTTGATCCGCATGGGTCCTTGGCTGCTGGAGCAGCCAAATGAAGTGTTTGTGGCCAAATGGCAGGGCGAACTGGTAAAGATGGAAGGCATTCTGAAGTCCGTATCGTCCTCCAAGCTGCCTTCTGCCGCAGCCAAGGCCAGAGAGCTGACCGAAGAAATGAAACAAATCAGGGAGGTGCTTGCATGTTTGCAAAAGGACAAACGGTAATTCAATATATGGAGCAGCTCGCCCCCAAGCACTTGGCGGTGCCGGACGACCGGATCGGGCTGCAGCTGGGCAGCCTGCAGAAGGAGATCCGGAGCGTGCTGGTGGCGCTGGACGTCAATGACGAGGTGGTCGAGGAAGCCATTGCGATGGGCGCGGATTTAATCGTAGCGCATCATGCCATCATTTTCCGTCCGCTCAAACAGCTTCAGACCGACACCCCGATGGGGAAAATGTATGAGAAGCTGATCAAGCATGACATCGCCGTCTATATCAGCCACACCAATCTCGATATTGCCGAGGGAGGCATGAACGACTGGATGGCTGAAGCGCTTGGCATTGCGGACGGCGTACCGCTGGATGAGGTGCATGCCGAGAAGCTGTACAAGCTCGTCGTGTTTGTTCCGGCCGCCCATGCAGAGAAGGTCCGGACCGCCATGCTGGACGCAGGAGCGGGTGCTATCGGTAATTACAGCCACTGCAGTTTTAACGTGCAGGGCACGGGCACCTTTTTGCCACAGGAAGGAACGGAACCTTATATCGGCAAGCCAGGGAAGCTGGAGCAGGTGGAAGAGGTTCGGATCGAGACCATCGTTCCCCAAGGAATCCGAAACAAGATCGTTCAGGCGATGATCAAGGCGCATCCTTATGAAGAGGTGGCTTACGATCTGTATCCGGTTGACTTGAAAGGGCGCAGTTACGGGCTTGGCCGGGTAGGGAAGCTTCGGGAGCCGGTGACGCTGGCCGAATTCGTCGACGTGGTCAAGGAAAAGCTGGATGTGCCGCATGTCCGGGTCGTTGGCGAGCTGAACCGCAAGATCGGCAAGGCCGCCGTTCTTGGCGGATCTGGCAGCCGCTACGTGAATTCCGCGATTTTCCGCGGGGCTGACGTGCTCGTGACCGGAGACATCGATTATCACACCGCGCAGGATGCGCTGATGGCCGGGATTGCCCTGATCGATCCGGGGCACAATGCCGAGAAAATCATGAAGGTCAAAACGGCCGAATGGCTGCAGGCCAAGTTGTCGGACGGCCGCTATGATACGAAAGTCGCCGCGTCCCAAATCAACACCGAGCCGTTCCGCTTTATGTAAAAACGGTAATTTTCGTTAAATTAATAGGCATTTGCCATTGTGTCCGACAGCAATTCCTAGTATAATATTTTTTGTTGTCCGGAAAGTTTGACAGACAATCGCTGGCGGCGCGTAAGGCGCCGCGAGAGGAAAGTCCGGGCTCCGTAGGGCAGGGTGCTGGATAACGTCCAGTCAGCGCGAGTTGAAGGATAGTGCCACAGAAATGGACCGCCGATGGCTGCTGCTTGCAGCGGCACAGGCAAGGATGGAACCGAGGTGTAAGAGACCCCGAGGAGCGTTGGTGACTTCGTTCCTGGTAAACCCCACCTGGAGCAAGACCTAATGGAACGCAGCTTCCCCGAGAAGCAGCCTTTGCCCGAGGCGCGTTCGGGTTGGTCGCTGGAGCCAATCAGTAATGGTTGGCCTAGATAGATGATTGTCGCTTATCCGTGGGAGGGTAGTTCCCGAATGCACCACGACGAGCACAGAACCCGGCTTACGTAAAACTTTCCTAACTGCCAACAGTTCTTATTAGGATGACGTAATCAAGGCGGTATCCCGTAATTTTACGGGATACCGCCTTTTTGCCGTCCGCTCACCGGGCCAAGCCTGTTTTAGACGGGTACCTTCCAGCTAAGGACAAACGTACAATCCCGATTGGGATCTCCATAATAGACTATATTAAATTTATGAAGGGAGATGCTTATCGAATGAGCCACTGCTTTAACTGTCCTCCTGCAGATCCGATTTTCACCGATCCGACCGTGGTTTATCAAGATTATTACTATCCGCAGGTCGTTCCGATTGTCCACACGGTTGAAATTGTTAAAAGACATCACTGTGTCCCCGTTCCTAAACACTGCTATAACTATGTCGTTCGCGACGAAAACATTGTAGGTACCGTTTCCGCTTACAGAGGTTCGAAACGCGCAGCCCGCAAGTCGAGAGCCAAACGTACACGGTAACTCGTGCTCTAAAAAAGGCAACCCGCTCCTGATAGGGGCGGATTGCCTTTTTTTTTCCGGAATTTATTTGGTTTTCACGCCCTCACTGCCCATGATCGAATTCATCTGGTTCTGTACATGCTGCGGCCACAGCTGAAGCGGGGTATTTCCGCCGCCTGCTGCCTGCAGCGCTTTATAGATATCAATTTGACCGTTCCCGTAATATTTGTCATGTCCTTTCGGCCCCAGATCAATGGTGCTTTGGCACATAATGTCCATCACTTGTTTATTAGTCAAGTCCGGGTTCCGCGAGCGGATCAGCGCTGCCATAGCGGCGACATGTGGACTGGCCATCGACGTTCCGGACAGGGCGGCGTACTGGTTGCCCGGATAGGTGCTGGCAATGCTCGTCCCAGGCGCGGCTACGTCGATATAATCCCCGTAATTGGAATAGGAGGCTTTCTTCATGTTCGCATCGGTCGCAGCAACGGCGAGTACTTCGGGATAGGCCGCAGGGAAGCCCGGCCGCTCGGTATTGTCGTTCCCTGCCGCGGAAACGAGCACGACGTCCTTGTCGTAGGCGTATCTCACCGCATCGTGCAGGAACTGGGAATCGGCGTAGTTGCCCAAGCTCAGATTAATGACTTTGGCACCATGATCTGCCGCCCAGATGATCCCTTCCGACACCGAATAGGTCGTGCCCGATCCGGATTTATCAAGCGCCTTCACCGGCAATATTTTGTTATACCAGCTGATGCCGGCCACGCCTTCATTGTTGTTGACGACGGCCCCGATAATGCCGGCCACATGCGTGCCGTGACCTACATCGTCCAGCGGGTCGCTGCCGGGATCCACGACGTTGTAGCCGGACAGCAACTGGCCTTGAAGATCCGGATGGTTAATGTCTGCACCGGTGTCCACGATACCGACAATGATATCGTTGCTTCCCTTGGATAAATCCCAGCCCTGGTTCGTTTCGATCGCTGGGAGGTTCCACTGGTACTTCGCAAACAGCAGATCATTCGGCACGTTCGGAAGGCTGCCTGTTTCCGGAACGGTATCGTTGGTTAAATATAAATAATGCGGTTCTACATAATGCGGATTCCAGTGGTTTAGGAAATATACCTTCAACTGGCTGTAATCCATCGTACTGGAACGGAAGACGTAAGCATATCCGAGTTTTCGGGCGGATTCCGCTTTGACGTCACCTTTGATCCGGTTCATCTCGTCCGGAGACGGATCCTGGCGGAAGCGGACGACGATTTCGTTCTCGTAGAAGTGGCTGGCGTTTTCGTTATCATGTCCCGTCTTGACCGTCAAATCGCGCAGCGTGTCGGCGTGAACCGATTCGACTTTAAATTTGCCCTCTCTCGGGTAAGGGATCAGCCGCAGGTTTTTCTTCTGATGATTTTCCACGTCGAGCAGTATTTTTTGATTCATTAAGGCGATGACGCTCTGATTGCTTTTGGCCGACGGTTCCGCGATGACGAAGTACTGCTTGCCCGCCATCTTGAAGGAGGGGGACTGGTACGTCTGGTGATTCTTCACCTGCTGCTTGGCTATACTCAAATAATGAT
>NZ_PCZT01000012.1:223084-224433 GCF_002968895.1 Paenibacillus sp. AR247
TGCTGTTCTTTAAACGATGCTCCTGATGCGGAGCCGGGACCGGAAGGGATTCAGCTGCCTGCTGCCGGCTGTCCGAGCGCGGGAGCAGCAAAAATAACGCGAGCGCGCCGCAAACGGTTGCCGTTCCGATGCCCACCCATTTTCCTTTCGACATAAAAAGTACCTCCTTGAGAATGATAAGTACCTTTAGCGTGAGAAATGGGAAGCTATTTTATACCCCGGCGGCCGACTCAGGCAAAAACCTGCTCAATTCGTCCAAATCGTGACCAGAAAGGGATACCGTTCCAGTTTGTTTTATGTTAGGATAGTACATGAAAATTGATCCTTGCTTCAAACGATGGTGATGAAAATTTCGGATCCTCTCCAGGACCGAAAGGAACAAATTAAGGGGGAGCTAATTAGCTATGTCAGCAGGTAATGTTCAAAAATTGTGTGAGACCACGAAAGAGAAGCTGAAATCCGCGATCGAGAAACTGGAACAATTCCTCAATGAGAATTCGATTCCGCAGCTTGCGCCAGACAATAATGAGGAAACGCTGCAATTTTACAAAGGATTTTTGTCTGACCTGCGGCATCTTCTGGTTTTCTCTGAAGTATCAGCCGAGAAACTGGGAATTGCGTTGCGCCGTGCCAATTTTGACAATGATTTTGCTGAAAAAGCTCTCTATAATGTGTATCATCATTGCGTTAACAACTTCTTTTATCCGAAAAGCGAAAGCTATTCCGAAGATGGGCGTTATGCATACACGGGACAGGATGCTATCCGTTTCCGAGTAAAACCGGTTCGGCCGGTAAGAGACATCATTCTCGATATCACCAAAATATATGAAGAGCTTCGGGACGATCTGACTTATTACGACACCAAAGATGCCTGATGATGGCATCTTTTTTTATTTTCCTCATGACGACCATCAACTGACAAGATGCAGCAGGGATACGCCGATATGGAGCAGGGGACAATGAAGCTTGAGGTGATAAATAATGAAGGATCCAAGAACCTACGTAAAATGCAGCGTCAGCAACTGCAGCTACTGGGGTGAAGAGAACGTCTGCAAAGCCGAGCAAATCCTGATCGAAATCGACAAGCACGCCTCGGCCAAGTACAGCGAGGAGTACGGCAGCGAGCTTGGAGAGCACAAAGACCGGGCTGTAAATTCTTCGGCTACCTGCTGTCTGACCTTCAAGCCCAAAACTTCTTAATCCAAGCGCCCGACTCCATTTATGCACTTATCCATCAGTCGTGAGGAGGCTTCTAATCATGGATGAATTCAACAAACGAGAGCAGGAACACAAGACGGACAGCCCATTCGCAGGAAAAGGAATCACTCCCGTTTCAACGAATAACATTT
>NZ_PCZT01000012.1:224533-228676 GCF_002968895.1 Paenibacillus sp. AR247
GATCCGTACCGATTATCCGCGCAGGGACGCCCATAAAGAGGAGTATGCATCAGAGGTGACATCCCCTGAAGTCACAAGCCGTGCGGCCGGATATTCGGTCCGGGACGACCGGAAGGCGGATGCCGCGGTGAAGAGAACGGATTTGTACAAAAAAGACCGCGAGGAGTATGCGGCAGAAGTAGCTCCGGCACCATCGGTCCGCAGGGATGAGGTCCGTACCTCGGATGATGCCGAAAACCGGACGCCGTTCAAAAACTATGGACGTACAGCCGGTTATGTCGGTGTAGGCTTCGGCGTCCTGTCCTTGTTTATGTGGTCCATTATCCTGGGCCCCCTGGCTGCAGTCATCGGCTTTTATGCCTACAGCCAAGGCAGCAAGGTATGGGGCGGATGGGCGATGGGTCTTGGCATTCTGGCAACGATCAGCTACTTCGTGCTGGTTCCGTTCGCCCGGTAAATCAAACGGGCATAAAGCGTCTTTGGCCGCTCATGAAGCGGCTGAGGGCGCTTTTTTCATGTCAGCGTTTTTTGGAAGAGGTCTGGCGCAAGACGGAGGAATCATGGTAAAATAAATCCAATCCGCATGGACGAGATTATGAGGAAAACGAGGTTTGAGATGATGCAAATCGATCCGGCTGCAGCGCAGCAGTTGTTGGCAATGCAGGACAACAGCCGTATTCAAAATAGAGACGAGCTTCTCCAGGACATTATCGAGAATGGCAGCACCTCCGATTTTGGTGTTATTCTGAACCAGCTGCTGGATGACTCCAGCGCGGCAGCTGCAGAAATCGATGCTTCCGTACAACCGACGGTGCCCGGCGTATCGTGGAGTGACGGTCTGCTGTGGCAGCAGCTGGGAGAGGCGAACACCTCACCGGTGAAACATGTTGACGAGGTATCCAAGCCGGTGCATTCCGAATCCGGCTCCGGCAAATCGACCGCCTACAACGACTTGATTGAACAGGCAAGCCGCAAGTACGGAGTGTCCGAATCGTTAATCAAGGCCGTCATCGAGACGGAGTCCACCTTTAATCCGAATGTCGTATCTTCTGCGGGGGCCAAAGGCCTGATGCAGCTGATGGACGGCACGGCGCAGGGACTCGGGGTCAGCGATCCGTTCGACCCGGCGCAGAACATCGATGCCGGCACGAAATACCTTTCGTATCAGCTGAGCCGCTTCGGTGGGCAGGAGAATATGGCGCTTGCGGCATACAATGCGGGGCCTAACCGGGTGCTCAAACTCGGAGTGTCGACCGATGCCGAATTGATGCAGCAATTGGACCGGCTTCCTGCAGAAACAAGGAACTATATCCGTAAAATTGCGGATGCCAGGGCAAAATATGAAGGTTAATACCAATCGCATAGCGTTTTAAGTTACGGGATCAAACTCGGGAGAACGGGAAGCGGCTCGATATGAAGCGCTTCTTCCGATGTTTGATCTCTTTATATTGCTTCGGGTGATCCGTGTAAAGGAGGAAACGTGATGATCTATTGGGACCATGCGGCAAGTACGCCACCCTACGAAGAAGTGATCCAGACGATGGCGGAAGTGATGCGACAGCATTACGGCAATCCTTCATCCATTCACCGGATGGGCGAGGACGCTGCCAAGCTAATCAAGCGTTCCCGGGAAGTATGCGCCGCCGCCCTTGGTGTTAAACCGGCCGAGATCATCTTGACCTCGGGCGCAACGGAAGGCAACAATATGGCCATTAAAGGAACAGCCTTTCAATATGCCGGCAGGGGCAAGCACATCATAACAACTGCAACGGAGCATCCGTCCGTCTACGACAGCTGTTTATATCTTCGGGAACACGGATTCGAGGTAACCTTTCTTGATGTGGACCGGAATGGCCGGATCCATACGGACCAGCTGCGCAGCCTCATTAGAAAGGACACCATCCTGGTCAGCATCATGCATGTAAACAATGAGACTGGAGCCGTGCAGCCGCTGGAGGCGGCGGGACGAATCATTAAACAGTGCAACCCGCTGACCCTGTTCCATGTGGACGGTGTTCAGGGCTTCGGCAAGCTGCATGTCGACCTGCAGGCGTGGCAGGCGGACTTATATACGTTATCGGCACACAAAATCCGCGGCCCCAAAGGAGCCGGCGTATTATTTCGAAGGGAAGGCGTTCAGCTTCATCCGCTGCTGTCGGGAGGCAAGCAGGAGTCCGGCATGCGCTCGGGGACGGAAAATTATCCGGGGATTGTCGCCATGGCCAAAGCCATGCGGATGGCTAAAGAGCAGTTGGGGACTTTCGGTGAGCAGGTCGGGGCGTTGCGGGACGAATTGCTCGCATTTATCCGAACGATGCCGGCCCTTGCGCTGAACAGCGACGAAGACGGGGCGCCTCATATCGTTAACGTGTCCTTTTCCGGAATGAAAGCCGAGGTCCTTCTGCATTCGCTTGAGGAGCACGGCATGCTCGTGTCCACCAAATCGGCCTGCTCTTCCAAGACGGCGGAGCCAAGCCGTGTCCTGCTTGCCATGGGACGGAGCGAGGAAGAGGCCTCCAGCGCAATCCGGATCAGTATGGGGCTTACCAACACCAAGAATGATGTAGAGCGGTTGAAGAACGCGCTTCAGGATGCGGTCGAACGGCTGACGCCTTTAATGACAGGAAGGAATGAAATCCATTGAAATATGATATGCTTCTGCTCCGTTATGGAGAAATTACACTCAAGGGAAAAAACCGGGGGCGCTTCGAAAATGCGGTGATCTCGCATATCCGGTCCGTTCTTAAGGATTTTCCCAAAGCGAAAATTCGCAAGGAGTACGGAAGACTGTACGTTGAACTGAACGGGGAAGACCGGAACAGCTGATTCGCCTACCCTCCAAAAAATATTCGGCCTGACGTCGATCAGCCCGGTAGTTGTCAGCTCTACGGAACTGGACTCTATTTTGGAAGCTTCATCAGCATTTATCGGGCAGATGGACATGGAGGAAGAAGTACCTTTAAAGTTCATGCCCGGAGAGTGTGGAAGGCTTTCCCGCACTCGTCCCATGAAATGAACCATCTGGTGGGTGCGCCGCTGCTGAAGAAGTATCCTCTGTTAAAAGTGAGCATGAAGGATCCCGAGCTCACTCTGCATGTGGAGATCCGCGAGCAGGGAACCTATATATTCTGTCAGACGATTCCCGCCGTCGGCGGATTTCCGCGGGGAAGCAACGGCAAGGCCATGCTGCTCCTCTCCGGCGGAATCGACAGCCCGGTCGCAGGGTGGTCCTCCATGCGCAGAGGGCTGGAAGTGGAGTGCGTTCACTTCTACAGCTACCCGTTTACAAGCCGGCTCGCCAAAGAGAAGGTCATCGAGCTGGCGAAGGTGCTCTCAGGTTATGCAGGGGAGATCAAGATTCATCTGGTGCCGTTTACCGAAGTGCAAACGTCCTTTACCGGCATTGGACAGGACAATTTGATCATTACCCTGATGCGGCGTTCGATGCTCAGGATTGCCGAACTGCTGGCCAAGCGTGAAGGGGCGCTTGCGATCGTTACCGGAGACAGCCTCGGGCAGGTCGCCAGCCAAACCCTGCCAAGCATGAACGTGATCGGCCGGGCGACCGAGCTGCCGCTTCTGCGGCCGCTGATCATGATGGACAAAAACGAGATCATTCGGATTTCCAAAGAGATCGGCACATACGAAACCTCGATTCTTCCTTATGAAGACTGCTGCACCCTGTTCGTGCCCAAGTCACCGACGACGAATCCGAATTTGCGGGTCGTCGAGAACGTGGAGGCGTCGATCGAGAAGCTCCCTGAGCTGATCCAAGACGCCTTTGAGCGGACCGAAACTTTGGTGCTCACCAAGGATTATGTGATTGGAGAGGAAGAAGAAGCAGGCGGCGTTAACGAGGATTGGTTCTAAAGCTCAGAGGATTAGGAAACAAAAAAAGGAGGCTCTTCATTGAAGAGCCTCCTTTTGTATGACAACAAGCCTGACATGTGTGTTCTAACTATACGAATGTTCGTCTTTCCGTTTCTTCATCGACGCGCGTTTCAGGTATCCGAGGGCGAGAATGGCTATGACGACGATCACGATAAACAGCACCCGCAGGAACGGATATTGTTCAAAAAACGGNGACAAAACGCTTTCTTCCGTAATCATGTTGGATGCCGTGTAACCGAGTACCGCCGAACC
>NZ_PCZT01000012.1:228776-238750 GCF_002968895.1 Paenibacillus sp. AR247
AAACAGGGTGCTTCCCCAAACGACAATCGGAACACTGATAAGCAATCCGAGAATGACGAGGATGATATTCTGCTCGGCTGCGCCGGCCACGGCGATCACATTGTCCAGCCCCATCGCGGCATCCGCCACGATGATAGTCCGTACTGCTCCCCATAAGGTCTGGCCTGCCTTGATGTCCGTGTGATCGTCGTTATCGGCCAGCAGCTTGTAGGCGATCCATACGAGCATGACACCGCCCAGGGCAAGCAGCCACGGCACTTTCAGCAGCCAGACGACGACGATCGTCGCAATGATCCGGAGCAGGACTGCGCCTCCGGTTCCATAAAAAATAGCCTTTTTCTGAGTCGAGGGAGCAAGATTCCTCGCAGCAAGGCCAATTACGATGGCGTTATCGCCAGCCAATATTAAATCCAAAAAGACGATTTTGATCAAACTAACTAAAAATTCTATTACACTGTCCAAATCAGGTCACTCCTTATTATGACTGTATACGGAGTTCAATAGCAAATCGATTCATTATAGGCTAATTTTTCATGTGAAGTCAAGCATAGCCTGGCCAACTCGCACATAGATGTAGAGTGGAGGTGTTGGCCTTTGGAATCGATTTGGCTGCTCATTCAGATCCTTATGATCAATTTGGTCCTAAGCGGTGACAATGCCGTCGTGATTGCTCTGGCGAGCAAGGACCTGCCGGAGAAGCAGCGTAAACAGGCGGTATGGTGGGGAGCGCTCGGCGCTGTTATCCTGAGGTGCCTGTTGACTTTTATTGCGGTCATTCTGCTGAAAATCCCTTATGTTCAGGCGGTCGGCGGGTTCATGCTCATCTGGATCGCCTTAAATCTGCTGATCGAAAACAAGGATGAGCTCCGGCTGCAGGAATCCTCGACCATCTGGAAAGCGGTCAGGACTATTCTTGCGGCGGATTTCATTATGAGCCTCGACAACGTACTGGCCATTGCCGGACTCGCCAACGGAGATCTCGCACTGATCGTGATCGGCATTGCGATCAGCATACCGATCGTCGTCTGGGGCAGCAATTTGATCGTCACCTGGCTTCACCGTTTCCCGGTGCTCGTGTACATCGGGGCGGGCATTCTAGCTTATACAGCCGGTGAGATGGTCCTCCAAGACCACAGGCTTGGGGCTCTCCTCTCCGCATCTCTGCCGGAATTCCACCATCTCATTCCTGGCGTATTGGCCGGCTTGGTGATCGTCTCCGGCGGTATCAAGCAGCTGCTGCTGCGGCCGCGTTCATAAGCAGGACAATCTCGTTAAAAGCCGGGTTTAACCCGGTTTTTTTCTTGTTTTGAACATAAAAAATCGCAAAGTATGGGAATAATCTTGGCTTGCGGCAGGACCTTTCCTTTGCAGGGTTATTTTGGGCTGCAGTGCCTAAAAAATTAAAGGCGCAATCTGGTTTTTTTCACACGTTTCAGATAAACTAAAGATGAAAATATGTCGTTTTTTGCGTATGGCGTAAGGGACGACAATAGAGAAGAGGGTGGGAGAATGTCCTCAAGGAACGACTTGAAGCTGGGCCTGTTCATCGTCATTGCTGGAATCGTCATTTTGCTTGGCAAGCTTGGAGTTTTCGGGTTTTTGGGCCGCACGCTGTGGCCGCTGGTCCTTTTGATTCCCGGACTGGTTCTGCATATGCTGTTTTTCGGCAACCGGGCGCGTGCCACGGTGCTTGTACCCGGCGGTATTTTGACGGTGTACGGGCTGCTATTTTTACTGTGCAGCACGATCAGCTGGGGGCTGATGTCCTACTTGTGGCCCGCCCTTCTGCTCGGGATCGCGGTAGGGATGTACGAGTATTACCTGTTTGAAAAGCCCCGTCCGTCCTCCTTGCTTCCTGCCTCCGTCATTTTGGGACTGGCTTCGCTGGTGCTGTTCTTCTTCAGCCTTCTTCATACGGCGGTGATCTATATCCTCGCCGTGCTTCTGATTGCCTTGGGCATTTGGCTCATTGCCGGAAGGGGGAAATCCAGAAACCGGAAGTGGAAGAGCGGCTGGTAAATCAGGTCTTCTATTTTCTGTAAAACACTTGTTTTTTTCTGAAACTTCATTATAATATAAGGGATGTAGAAGCGTCGGCGCTACCGCCTGACGCTTCATTTGTTGAAAGACTTCGTTACGATTTGAAAGGGAAAGGATCTGGATAAAAGCCATGCATTCAAGAGATAAAATTCGCAACATTGCGATTATTGCGCACGTCGACCACGGCAAGACGACCCTAGTTGACCAGTTGCTGCAGCAATCGGGGATATTCGCCAAGCACGAACACCTGCAGGAACGCGCCATGGACTCCAACGATTTGGAGCGCGAACGCGGCATTACCATCCTGGCCAAGAACACGGCCATTACGTATAAAGATTTTCTGATTAACATTGTGGACACCCCGGGACACGCCGACTTCGGCGGCGAGGTGGAACGGATTATGAAGATGGTCGACGGCGTACTGCTCGTCGTTGACGCATATGAAGGCTGCATGCCTCAGACCAAATTCGTGCTCCGCAAAGCGCTTGAGGCGAATCTGACGCCAATCGTCGTCGTCAACAAGATCGACCGTCCGGCAGCCCGTCCGGCCGAAGTTATTGACGAAGTGCTCGACCTCTTTATCGAGCTTGAAGCAAACGACGACCAGCTGAACTTCCCAGTCGTTTACGCTTCGGCGCTGAATGGAACCTCGAGCCTGGATCCGGACAAGCAGGACGACAACATGCTTGCCCTGTATGAAACGATTACCGAGCACATTCCTTCTCCGACGGAGAAGGTTGATGAGCCGCTCCAGTTCCTCGTTACACTGATGGACTACAATGAGTACCTTGGCCGGATTGCGATCGGCCGGGTTAACCGCGGCGTGATCAAGCAAGGCCAAGCCGTTACGGTCATCATGCGCGACGGCAAGAGCAAATCCGCCCGGATCGAGAAGCTGTTCGGCTTCCAAGGACTGAAGCGCGTGGAGCAGGAAGAAGCCGGAGCAGGCGACATCATCGCGATCGCCGGAATCAAGGACATCAATATCGGGGAGACGATCGCCGATCCGAACCATCCTGAAGCACTGCCGGTTCTTAAGATTGACGAGCCAACCTTGCAGATGACGTTCCTGGTCAACAACAGCCCATTCGCCGGCCGCGAGGGCAAGTGGGTAACGTCCCGTAAGCTGCGCGAGCGTCTGTTGAAGGAGTTGGAGACCGATGTCAGTCTACGCGTAGAAGAAACGGACAGCCCGGATGCGTTTATCGTGTCGGGACGCGGCGAGCTTCACCTCGGTATCCTGATTGAGAATATGCGCCGCGAAGGATACGAGATGCAGGTTTCCAAGCCTGAAGTCATCGTCAAGGAAATCGACGGCGCCAAGATGGAGCCGATCGAGCGCCTTCTGATCGACGTGCCTGAAGAGAGCATGGGCGCGGTCATGGAAAGCCTCGGTTCCCGCAAGGCCGAAATGGTGAACATGGTCAACACCGGCAGCGGACAGGTGCGCCTGGAGTTTCTGATTCCCGCACGCGGCCTGATCGGTTACCGAACGCATTTCCTGACGCTGACCCGCGGTTATGGCGTCATGAACCATGCCTTTGACAGCTACGGTCCGCTGCACAGCGGTCAAGTCGGTGGACGCCATCAGGGCGTGCTGGTTTCCAGCGAAACCGGAACGAGCACCTTCTACGGCATGATGGGCGTAGAAGACCGGGGCATCCTGTTCCTGGAGCCGGGAACCGAAATTTATGAGGGCATGATCGTCGGCGAGCATACGCGCGATAACGACATCATCGTTAACATCTGCAAAGAGAAGCAGCTGACAAACGTGCGTTCCGCGACGAAAGATGATACAGTAAAAATGAAGACGCCTCGTCTATTCTCACTTGAACAGGCGCTTGAATATTTGAATGACGATGAGTATTGTGAAATCACGCCGAAATCGGTTCGTCTGCGCAAGAAGATTCTGAACAAGAGTGAGCGCGAACGTGCCGAGAAGCACCGCAAGATGGCCGAAGCCAACATGTAATCCGGGTAAGGTCCTCACCTCATTTCTGGAAGGAGTGAACTGTCCGTGCAAGCTTGGTTAGCAGCACATCCAATTATCTCCTATATCATCATCTTTGTGCTGATCACCTATGTATACAACAAGGTGTTTCGGGTCAAACAGAAGCTTCCGCTTCTCAAAGAGATTCTGCTGTATGTTCTGATGGCTATCGGCTCCGGGATGCTGCTGATTTTTCAGCACGACAAGCTTCCGATCATCCAATGTCTGCTTGTCGCGGTAGCTCTGATGTTCACGGTGCGCATCCGCTATTTCGTGGAAGCGCGGCAGAAGAAGAAAGCCGAAGCGGCTGCCAAGCGGGTCTAATACGCCCGCTGTGGCCCGGCTCTTTGCAACATTACGAAGGTCGTCATCGTTTATAGAGAGATTACCTCAAAATAAATGAAAAAGGTGTTTGAGATGAGTCCCAGCAATACGAGTCTACCTCCAAGATCTCATGGCGGCACCCCGAAAGGGAAAGTGCCCCTAAAGAAGAAAAAGAAGAAAAGCGGGTTCAAAACGTTTTTGAAATTCGTATTGATTCTGATTATATTAGCTGTACTCGCCGTAGCGGGATACGCGGGATATTTATACTATAAAGCGGATCATGGCGTTCTGGACACAGGTGTAGATGCACCGGTCGCTCCTTCCCAATCCGCCAAGGTCAAACCGATTACAATGCTGCTGCTTGGAACGGACTATCGTCCGGAGACGAAGACGCACTTGTCTGACGTCATCATGATCGCCGCCTTTAATCCGGATACGAAATCGGCAACGGTAGTTTCGGTTCCGCGCGATACCAAGATCGAGCTGAAGGGCTACCGGGAGAACAAGGCCAATGCTTATTATCCGAATTTCCTGGCCGATGAGAAGCAATCCGGGATCAAGGCGACCGATGAGATGAAGACGATGTTCTCCAAGTATTTGGACATCGATATCGATTACGTGACGGTGCTGAATTTTCAGGCCTTCCGTGATGCGGTAGATGCACTGGGCGGCGTTGACGTTACAGTCGACAAGAACATGTGCTACCGGGATAAAGCCGACGGAACGGACATCAACCTGAAGAAGGGTGAGCAGGAACTGAACGGGAAGCAGGCGCTCGATTTTGTGCGCTACCGGAAGTCCAACTGCCGTCCGAGAACGGACGCTTCCGACGATTTTGACCGCAACCGCAGACAGAACGAAGTTCTTCACTCCCTGATCGACAAGATGCAGACGTTCAAGGGCGTCACGAGCCTGGGCGGAGTGCTGGATGCCATGAATAACAACATGGAAACCGACATCGAGAAGGATCAATTGAAGAACATAATTGCAACTTATTGGAAAATTAAAAAAGAAGACGTCAAATTCATGCCGATTACCGGCAACTGGAAAAGTCCTTATGTGTATGTAGACGATGACGAGCTGGATAAAGCAAAGCAGGCATTGAAGGACGAGCTTGCCGGCAAGGCTGCCGTGGAAGCCGGTACTTCAGCGGATGAAAGCTCGAATCCGTAAAGTTGGGTGCAAGTTTTGGGACGACATATAATATACTAGAGTACAATGGAACCTGTACAGGAGGTCAGTGCGATGTCCGAGACGGTTACGAAGTGGACTCCAATATATGAAATGCAACGTCAACCAGCCGTTCATCTCTCTGTGCCGAATTCTGCTGAATCCGGTGTATGTTTTGACGCGCCATGCAAAAAAGCCTAGTGATCTGATCACTGGGCTTTTTTCTTTTTGCAAAATTTGTTGATTCGGCTGGTATTTCGCCTTTCCTATGCTCTAGCGGGTTGGGCTTGGCGAAGAAGGGCTGTTCTGACGCGATTTGACATCGCGCGGGAGCTGCGGCACAATCCGGCCGACAATATCCGCCAGTTCGGAAGCGAATCCCGATACGGGTTCCCCTTTTTGAATATGCTGACCGATTTCGGCAATCCGGCTGGACAAATCCATATCGGCCGTCACGAGGGCGTTTTTGCCCCGAGGATCCTTTTTGAGTGCTTCGGCAACGGTATATTTGATGGTTCCGACGCGGGAACGCGTCAAATTGCCGTCTACGTCGATGCCTACAACGGCAGTATTGCCTAACACGACTGCATGCGCTTTTTTCACACCGTTCACCTTTTCGGCGATGTTTTCCAAATGGTCTTTTAAAGCCAGGTCCGTTGTATCTTCTGCAGAACGCACGGCTGTGTTTCCTGCAGACCGGAGTGAAAGGCGGTGATGGTCGCCGGTTGATGCGGCTGTCGGCCCCTGTTGACTTTGAGGAGAGGGTGATGCAGTGTTCTGATGATTACAACCGCTCAGTAGAGCCATAGTTAACACAACGAGCAAAAACATTCTCATATGTGATCGTCCTTTCCAGGTCATAAATTGGCATGACGGGTTGTAACTTAGGATGTCCATGACGAAATAATTTATGTGTTTATTATGAGTTCAGTGGAGGGAGAAAGTATGAGAAAGATATTTGTACTGGATACCAATGTGCTGCTGCATGATCCCCGGGCGATATTTGCGTTTGATGAACATGAAGTCGTGATTCCGGCCGTCGTTCTGGAAGAAATAGACTCCAAGAAACGGAATGCCGACGAAATCGGGAGAAATGCGCGGACGGTGTCCCGCCTGCTGGACGGATTGAGGGAAAACGGCGGCCATTTGCACAGCGGGGTGCTTTTGGAAAACAAAGGCAGCCTGAAAGTGGAGCTGAATCACCGCAGTTTTGTGAAAGTACAAGAAATGTTCGGCGAAATGTCCAATGATAACCGCATTTTGGCAGTCGCCTTAAATTATCATCTGGAGGAGCAGGGCAAGGAGGACCCGACGTCGGTAGTGCTGGTAAGCAAGGATGTGCTCGTTCGCATCAAGGCGGACGTGCTTGGTCTGGTGACCCAGGATTATTTATCCGACCGCACCGTAGGTCCCGGAGATCTGTATACCGGATATTCTACGCTGAAGGTGCATCCTTCCATCATCGACGAGTTTTATTCGTACCGGTTTTTGTCCATCAAGCCGCTGCAGCTTCCTTATCCGCTGTATCCGCATGAATTCGTCATCCTAAAGGACGAGATGGGGAGCACGAAATCGGCCTTGCTGAAGGTGAATACGGATGCGCTCCGGCTGGAGCCGCTCTTTTTGAGCAATGAGTCCGTATGGGGAATTAGCGCACGCAACGCACAGCAGCGCATGGCGCTGGAGCTGCTGCTTAACGACGACATTCCGATCGTAACGATTACCGGAAAGGCCGGTACGGGCAAAACGCTGCTTGCCTTGGCAGCCGGGCTGATGAAGGTCGAAGATGAACATAAATACAAAAAGCTGCTGATCGCAAGGCCGGTCGTTCCGATGGGCAAGGATATCGGTTATCTGCCCGGAGAGAAAGAAGAGAAGCTCCGTCCGTGGATGCAGCCGATTTACGACAACCTGGAGTTTTTGTTTGATACGAAAAAGTCGGGCGATATCGATAAAATTTTAATGGGTCTGGGCAGCATTCAGGTCGAGGCGCTCACGTATATCCGCGGACGGTCCATCCCCGGTCAGTTTATCATCGTGGACGAAGCCCAGAACCTGTCCCGCCACGAAGTAAAAACGATCGTCTCCAGGGTAGGGGAGGGAAGCAAGATTATCCTGATGGGTGACCCCGAGCAGATCGATCATCCGTATCTGGATGCATCGAGCAACGGCCTGTCATATATCGTGGAGAAATTCAAGCAGGAAGGGATCAGCGGGCACATTACCTTGGAAAAAGGCGAGCGCTCCAAGCTGGCCCAGCTCGCAGCCGATCTGCTGTGATTTCATAGCTGGTACTATTTCCCGAGAAATGATGCCACCAACTAGCGGCACATAAAAAGAAGTCCCCCTTGTCCGGTTCATCGGAACCGGCTGGGGGCTTTTTTTAGAGAGATCAGAACGTATAAATTTCGGAGCCTCCGCTTCCTGATCTCGCAAGAAAAACTGCCGTTAAAAGCGGTCTGTCTTCTTAGAAGGTACGTCGATAGACATCTTTCTTTAGTTTTAACAATTTCAGGCACCGGATCAAATATACTCGAATTACAATAAGGACAGTCACAGGCGTAGATTAGTTAGGGCATCGGTTCATTTCTTGCCAGTCCGTTAAACATTTCCAGAAAAAAATAGGACAAGCGCCCTATGAATTTGCTAAAATATTGTATAAGTATTGTGAGGGGAGGCCTAGAGACTTGAGGCGGAAAAATTACTGGCTTCTGTTTGCCATTTTGCTGCTCTCTTTAACCGCTTTATCCCAGGGGCAGGATTTGTCGCAGACCCCATCGGGTCATGAAGAGGAAGATGACGCGTCTCTGTTTCCGCAGCCTTCCACACAAGAGCGAACGTCCCAATCCCCCATCCGGGTCACCGTGCACCTGAGCGATGAGGATTTTAAGCAGCTCGAGGAGCTGAATCATACATATGTCACCGACACCGGAGCCACGGTGGAATTGAACAATATCCCGGATGCCGATGCGTACCTTCAGCTGACGTCCGCTTTGGCCGTAGGGGAAGGCCCAGATGTCATGCTCATCAACAGCTCGTGGGTCCGCCCGATGGCCTCCAGAGGCTACCTGCTGCCAGTCGAATTCTATACAAGCAATCGTGCGGATAGTGATACCATCAACCCGCTGCTGCAAGAGGTGGAATGGAACGGCTACCAGTGGGGAACGCCTGCCGATATGGATCCTTATGTGCTGGCATGGAATATGAAAGCGCTGAATTCGCTGGGAATGACGGATATTCCAGTCGGTATAAGCAGTTGGAAGGAGCTGCTGAGCAAAACGAAGAACCGAGGACATCAGCAGCTGCTGGAGATTTCGTCCGGGGACGGCTATGATGCTGCAGCTTTGATGGGAGCACTGGGCACCGATCCGTTAAACCCGAGCCAGGCATCCCTGGAATGGATCGACAAGGCTCGGTCATTCATGCAAATCGATCAGGCCGAGCAAGGCGCCGGCGGAGCCCAGCTTCCGCTAACCATTTCCGCCGTCTCGGTAGCGGCAAAGTCTCAGATAGCAAAAGCGGAACTGCGGATGCCCGAGCAGCTGTACGCCATCTATCCGTCGCTCCTGCGCAGCCGAAGCTACGCCGTATCGGCGGGATCGCTGCATGCCAAAGAAGCGGCCGAATGGATTGCGTATATGAGCTCGGCAGTCGTTCAGCAGGAATGGTACCAGGCTACAGGTAAACTTCCGGCGCTGAAGAGCCTGTACGACGATACGGTATTCAATCCGGCCGGGTTGCCGTTCCATCTCAACTCCCTGCTTCAGACGGCGGGTACCGATAAGGACACAGGTAGGCTGCAGGCGAAATGGGATGTGTTTGTCAAAGCATCAGGCGATTATATTACAGGCAAATCTGCGGCCGCAGATTACGTTGAGGCTGTAAGAGGGGAAGCCGGAGGAAGCTGATCCGTTACTCGCGGGCAGTTTGTCTCCGGCTTTTTTGTGTTACATGGACAGCTTAAGCGTGACATGGAGGTTTTTATCCGTACTTTTCACCTCGGTCGCCTTTACGAAGGAGACGATTTGCTGCGGATAAAATCCCAAATCGAACTCTTCCTCCATTTGGCGGCATGTCGTATCGGGCAGTTCATAGCCGTTAAATACGAGCTTATCCACATGGAACATGATGGAGTTCTGCGGCTGCTCCTCAACGCTGTAGTGGCCCTGAACTTCAAGGGAGAGCGTGCCGCTTTGGCCGGAGGCCGTAATCTCGTCTTCGCCAAAGTGGAAGGCAAACTGCTTGAACAGATCGTTTTTGGAGCGGAGGAAAGCGTTCAGATCGTCCTCCTTGATGTCGATATTATAGGTCGTTCCGTTGGTGCGGATCGCTCCGTCCTGATTCTGGATAAACTCCGGGAGGTCGTTCATGGCTGAGGCGAGCGCGTCAAAATAGGTTTTTACCTCGTTAAGCCCGACATTTTCCCAATATAGCGTAAATTCCTCGATCA
>NZ_PCZT01000012.1:238850-244022 GCF_002968895.1 Paenibacillus sp. AR247
AAGTGGTAAAGGCCGGCGGTGCGGAAGTAACGATCACAGGCAGCAACCCGTTGTCCACACAGGATGATGTCTGTGCGGCGCTTGTGGAAGACGGTGTGACCGTGCTGGCCAAATACAATCCGGATCCGGTGGAGTACAAGGAATTTCTGATCCGGGCGCTGGAGACCAAACCCGACCTCATTATCGATGACGGTGGAGACCTGGTGACGATCCTTCACTCGGAACGGCCGGACCTGCTGGAGACGATCCGCGGGGGAGCGGAAGAGACGACGACTGGTATTATTCGCTTGAAGGCTTTGGAAAAAGACGGGCTGCTGAAGTTCCCGATGGTGGCCGTTAATGACGCTTACTGCAAGTATTTATTCGATAACCGCTACGGTACGGGACAATCGGTGTTCGATGCGATCAACCGTACGACAAACCTCGTCGTAGCGGGCAAAACCGTTGTCGTTGTAGGCTACGGATGGTGCGGCAAAGGCGTAGCGATGCGGGCCAAGGGACTCGGCGCCAAAGTCATCGTGACGGAAGTCAATGCAATCCGTGCGGTGGAAGCTCATATGGACGGCTTTGAAGTAATGCCGATGCTGGAAGCCGCGAAGCACGGCGATTTCTTCGTGACCGTGACGGGCAACCGGGACGTCATCACCGGTGAGCATTACGACGTGATGAAGGACGGGGCGATCCTGTCGAACGCCGGCCACTTCGATGTCGAAGTCAACAAACCGGAACTGGCGGCACGAGCCGAGTCGATACGCACCGTGCGCCGTAACATCGAAGAATACAAGCTGACGGACGGCCGCAAAATCTACCTTCTGGCCGAAGGCCGCCTTGTCAATCTTGGGGCGGGAGACGGGCATCCGGCGGAAATTATGGATATGACGTTCGCCCTCCAGGCGATGTCTCTGAAGTACGTGAATGACAACTATCAAAACCTGGGTGCTCAGGTGCTGAACGTGCCGCTCGAAATCGACGAGCAGGTCGCACGCCATAAATTGGCAAGCCTGGGGATTCAGACCGACCGGCTGAGCCAGGAGCAGATCCGGTATTTGGACAGCTGGTCCACCCACGAATAATCGGTAAATTGTGGTTATCCACATGTGGAAAACCCCCTTGATTCTTCGCGAATCAGGGGGTTTTTGCTGTTTTTCCGCGCAGGGCGGGGCTGGAATTATCCACAAAAAAACATGTGGATAAGGCAGGATTTTGATTTTATCCGGCGAATCTAGTATCCTTAAGTGGTGGAAAGTGGTGCAAAGTGGGGATTTGGGGTTAAAGGGGTGAGTGAACGGTGTTTATGGGGGAATATCAACACAGCTTAGACGATAAAGGCCGCGTCACCATCCCTGCCAAATTCCGCGAGCTGCTTGGCTCCTCCTTTGTGGTCACCCGGGGCTTGGACCAATGCCTATTTGTATATCCTATGAATGAATGGCAAATTTTGGAGCAAAAGCTCAAGTCACTGTCCCTGATGAAATCCGACGCGCGTGCGTTTACCCGGTTTTTTTCTCGGGTGCAACGGAATGCGAGTGGGATAAACAGGGAAGGGTAAATTTACCGGGGAATCTCCGCCAATACGCAAAGCTGGAGAAAGAATGCGTCGTGCTCGGCGTATCGAACCGGGTGGAGATTTGGAGCAAGGATACTTGGGAGGAATACTTCCAGCAATCCGAAGAGACGTTTAACGATATTGCTGAGAAGCTGGTTGATTTGAATTTTGATTTGTAGAGAGTTTGGAGGGCTGCAGCTTGTTTCATCACATCACGGTGCTTAAAGAAGAAGCGACAGAAGGGCTGCGCGTGAAGAGAGACGGCATATATGTCGATTGCACGCTTGGGGGTGCGGGGCACAGTTCCCTGATCGCGTCCAAGCTGGGGGAATACGGCAGGCTGATCGCGTTGGACCAGGATGACTGGGCGCTCGATAACGCAAAGGAAAGGCTGGCTCCGTACGCAGACCGCGTATCCCTGGTCAAGACGAATTTCCGGCATCTGGAGGAAACCCTCCGGGAGCTGGCTGTTCCGAGCAAGGACGGCATCCCGCAGGTGGACGGCATTTTGTTCGATCTGGGCGTGTCATCTCCCCAGTTTGACGAAGGGGACCGGGGATTCAGCTACAATTACGATGCGCCGCTCGATATGCGGATGGATCAGTCGGCGTCCTTGACGGCTGCCGAAATTGTAAACGAATGGCCTGAGCAGGAAATTGCCCGAATTTTGTTCCAATACGGGGAAGAAAAGTTCTCAAGACGGATTGCCAGAGTGATCAGCGAGCGCAGAGCGCAGAAAGCCATTCAAACAACGGGCGAGTTGGTCGATATTATTAAAGAAGGCATTCCGGCGGCAGCGCGGAGAACAGGCGGCCATCCGGCCAAACGAAGCTTCCAGGCCCTTCGGATCGCGGTGAACGACGAGCTTGGCGCTTTTGAAGAAGCGCTGCATCAAGCAGTGCGCTGTCTTGCTCCCGGCGGAAGGGTATCGGTGATTACGTTCCATTCGCTGGAGGACCGGATATGCAAGCAAATTTTGAACAGCTACGTAGGCAAATGCACCTGCCCGCCGGACTTTCCGATGTGCGTGTGCGGCGGGAAGGGTGAAATGAAACTGGTCAACCGCAAGCCGATCGTGCCGGGTGAAGAAGAACTTGCACAGAACCCGCGAGCGCGTTCAGCCAAGCTGAGAGTTGCTGAGAAAATATAACCTAACGCATCTGACACACGATTCATATTTTTGAAGGCAAGGACTCATGTTCAGGGCGTAGAGACTAAGACAAAGGGGAATCAGACATGGCCTATACGCGTGGTAACCTGGCAGTTAAGGAGAAGGTCGCTGAACGAACGTCTCCCGGGTACCGGGAGAAGACGAAAGTCGTTACTCACCGTACATATCTGCCGATCAAGGAAAAGCTGCTCTATTTGCTGACGGTTGGAATATGCGTCATGGTGGCGAGCCTGATCATCTGGCAGAACGCCAACATTTACGACCTGAACAAGCAGGGGCAGAAGGTCGACAAGAACATTAAGAACATGAACGTGACTATTAAAGAGCTTAAGGCGGAGAAGCAGCGCCTTGAGGTCGGGATCCGTGAGAAGGCAATCCAGCTTGGTTACCAAGAACCGGGCAAGGAGGCGCTTACCGTTCCGCGTTCCAATACGACAAGTACGGATAACGCCGGAACAGGGTCGGAAACGGCAAAAAAATAGAGCTTGTGAGGGTTGAGCATGGTAAAAAGAATAAAACTTCGCACACTGCTCCTAGGAGGATTCATCACCCTCCTTTTTGTTGTTCTGTTGATTCGGGTATTTGCACTACAGGTAGTCAATGGGGATGATTGGCACGACCGTGCCGTAGCCCAGTGGACGAAGAAGGTACCGATTCCGGCATCCCGCGGCACGATTACGGACCGCAACGGCGATATTCTGGCATCCGACGTCCCGGCCTATACCGTTATCGTCAATCCGGCCGTTATCCACGAGAACGGGCTGGAGAACGAAATCATCGAAGGGCTGCACAAGATTTTAGGCAAGGATGAAAGCGAGCTTAAGGAACTTGTAAACGCCAAAGACAAGGACGGGGAATACCTTACCAACCGGGAGGTCCGGAACGAAGGGTGGAAAAATTGACGAAACGAAGAAGGCCCAGATCGTAGATCTCAACAAAGAGTTGAAGGCACAGCTTAAAAAGAAAAAAGGTGCTTGAAACCGGGCTGGATATGATCAAGGAGCAGAAACGCTATTATCCGAAGGGGACGCTTGCGGCTCATATTTTGGGTTACACGAACCGGGATGGTGAGGCTGTCGCCGGACTTGAGGCAAGTCTAGATGATTACCTCAAAGGCACCTCAGGACTCATGAAATACGAAAGCGACCGGCAAGGAGACCAGCTTCCCGAAGCGAATATGGTGTACAAGCCGGCTGTCAATGGTAAAAATTTAAAGCTGACGATCGACGACACGATCCAGTATTATATCGAAGACGCGATGAAAGAGACGTACGAAAAGTACCAACCGATCAGCATGACGGTCATTGCTGCCGATCCGAAGACGATGGATATACTCGGGATGGCCAACCTGCCGACATTCAACCCGAATACGTACTGGAACACGAAGGACCAGAAAGACTTCTTCAACTATGCCGTCAAAGCTACGTATGAGCCGGGTTCCACGTTCAAAATCGTAACGCTGGCAGGTGCGGTGCAGGAAAAGCTTTTTAATCCAAATGCGATCTACCAGTCCGGACAAATCCAGGTCAAAGGGACTCATACGTACCTTCATGATATCAATCGTTATGGTTGGGGACCAATCACGTTCCTTGAGGGCGTGAAGCGTTCCAGTAACGTCGCTTTCGTTAAGCTGGGATCGGAAATGCTCGGGAAAGACCGCCTGCTGAAATATATCAAGGATTTTGGCTTCGGTCAGAAGACTGGCATTGAACTGCCAGGCGAAGTCTCCACCACGATCAATCTTCCGGGTCCGGTCGAGGTGGCGACCGCGTCCTACGGACACGGCGTATCCGTGACGCCGATCCAGCAGCTGGCGGCGATCAGTGCGGTGGCGAACGGCGGAAAGCTGCTAACACCTCATATCATTAAAGAAATCACGG
Source organism: Paenibacillus sp. AR247 (assembly GCF_002968895.1). NCBI lineage: Bacteria > Bacillati > Bacillota > Bacilli > Caryophanales > Paenibacillaceae > Paenibacillus > Paenibacillus sp. AR247. Next base: position 243,448 of record NZ_PCZT01000012.1, read on the forward strand.
ATCCGGATACCGGTAAGGTTATCAAATCCACCAAGACCGACGTCGTACGGCAGGTCATTTCCCCGGAAGCCGCTAAAGAAACGAGCAGCTACCTGGAACAGGTCGTCGCGGACCAGGTAAAAGGTACCGGGCGCAACGCCTACATCGACGGATACCGGGTGGCCGGTAAAACCGGAACCGCGGTCAAATACGGCTCCGACGGCAAACCGGATTACTCAAAGTCCGTCGTCTCCTTTGTCGGTTTTGCTCCGGTGAACGATCCGAAGATCGCCCTTATTGTCATTGTGGACCAGCCGAATGACCCTGATGTCGGCGGCGGCACGGTGGCGGCGCCGATCTTTAAGAAAATCGTGTCCCAAGCCTTGCCGTATATGGGCGTGCCGAAGGCGAACACCAAAAAAACGTCCGACGGCAAAACGACGGCAGAACGCTCACCGGCTCCGACGCTCACGAAGCTGGCCGTGAAGGACGCGAAACAGAAGCTGCTGAACGCAGGCATCGACTTCGAGACGATCGGCAAGGGCACCTCGGTCATCCGGCAGTTCCCGGCAGCGGGAACGCCGATGAGCCCGGGG
>NZ_PCZT01000012.1:244122-259363 GCF_002968895.1 Paenibacillus sp. AR247
ATGGCCAGCTTCGTGTTTTTAATCTCCTTGTACTCCGATTGATACGCGTCAAGAACCGAGCGGTCATGCTCCATGATCATATCGTAGACATCAAACATATGAATGAGACTGCCCAAATCTTTGGCGGACAGCATGGCAACGAGCAGGCCTTCCCTTTCCCCCATGTAATAAGAACGAATGACGGCTCCTGCGCGGCTCTGCTGATCCTGGATCTGAAGCAGCTTGTCTTCCAGCTGCCCGGACAGCTTGTTCAGCTCCTGCTGGATGGTCTCCTGCTGCGCGGAGATCCGCTCAATCTCCCGGTCGATTTCCACAACAGACAGGCTGTTCTGTAATATTTCTCGGTCGTTTGTGCTGGCGCCTGCGGACGGGTCGGCCCGAAGCTCAGGTACGGGGCGGAGCAGCGACAGGCAGAGCATCGGGAGAAGCAGGCAGAGGATTCGCAGGCGTCGATTGTAAGGCTTCAATGGATTTGATCCCTCCCCCATGGTTGTCCATTGTAAATATATGATTCAACGGTAAAAAATATCATCTCTCTTGGAGCCTGTCAGATTTGGCAATCCAAATAACCCCAGCATGCAGATTCAGATTTATGCAGGTCCCCCCGATAAAAGTCGGCATAAGCGAAAAAAGCGACCCGGCATTGGATGTCGGATCGCTTTCCTTTGGGTTCTCTAATGATCGGATTAAAGCGGTAAGCCCATTTTGAATACTGTCCAATAGCTGAAACCGGTAAACGTCACGATCATATAGCCCCAGAAGAGAAGAATGTAAGTTCTCTCCGTAAATTTCAGATACCCCAAGATGACGAAAAATGCGGTCTGTACGAAGAACAACAGAGCCATCTCGACCATGTTGCCGGCATATGCCATAAGCCCGATTGCGAGCGTAAAGAATCCGAGTACTCGAAACATGCGTGCCACGTTATATCCCCCTCTCCTTATGTACGGTCATAGCTAAGCTACGTATCATTATATCGTTAACCCAAAATTGTGTAAACGAAAAAGTTGTTTTTATTATTGTGGTCCCATGAAGACAAAGTATACATCGCCATGCATCGGCAAATTTCCAATATGAGGGTATGAGCGCTTTGCAAATTGGCAATACAATTTAGTATCAAATAGATTCTATGAACTCTATGAGAAGCATAGAAATGAAAATAAGCAGCTGTTATACCTTATTCAGTACCCGGTGAACAATCCGGTTATGGAGACGGGTTATTTTAGGATGTTGTTAGGAGGGTTTTGTTGCATGACAGCAGTTAGACAAGATGCATGGAGCAGCGAGGATGACCTTATTTTGGCGGAAGTAACCTTAAGGCATATCCGGGAAGGAAGCACTCAGCTGGCCGCTTTTGAGGAAGTAGGCGAAAAAATCGGAAGGACGGCGGCAGCCTGCGGATTCCGATGGAACAGCTGTGTCCGTAAAAAGTATGAGGAAGCAATCAGCCTGGCCAAGACGCAGCGCCAGAAACGGAGCTACTATAAGAAGCAGCCGACAAATTCGGGGATTCAGGTGGCCGGTTTAGGTCTGTCCGAAGCTGAGGCGGGTTATTACAAAATGGAGGGAGCCAGTGAAGAGACACTCTCCATCGATGCGGTCATCCGCTTTTTGAAGCAGTGGAAAGGGAGCCTCCAGGAAAACGGACGCCAGCTGAAAATGCTGGAGAAGGAGCTCCGTGAAAAGGAAGAAGAGCTGAACAATTTGAGAAGGGTCAACGAGCGGCTCTCCAGGGAAGTCAGTGAAGTCCAAACCGATTACAGGGTCGTTAATGACGACTACAAAGCGCTTATTCAAATTATGGACCGGGCACGGAGGCTTGCCTTTTTGAACGAAGAGGACGAGGAGCTGAAGTCGCGGTTCAAGATGGATGCCAATGGCAATCTGGAGCGGATTGAGTAAAAGTCATACAACGATGCAATACAGATCCCGTGCGGATGCGTGAAGTTTGCGCAGACCGAACGGGTTTTTTCGTGCGTGTAAGCCTTATGTGATCCCGGATGCGCTATAATAGGGACACGGAAAGTAACCATTGGACACGGAGGGCAGGCTAATGCTGATCGATATTGTGGGCGCGGGATCGCTCGGACTGCTGTTTGGGGGAAAATTGGCCGGGTCCGGCAGCCGGGTGCGGATCTGGAGCCGCAGCGCCGGGCAGGCGGAGGAGCTCCGCCATTCCGGCATCCATATTGCCAAAGACGGTGAGAGCGGATTAAAGGTGGAACCCGCGCATTTTCAAACCGGTACGGTCGAACAGCTCGGACAAGCTTGGGAGACGAAGCCGGGAGATTATGTGCTTGTGATGACCAAACAAAAGGATACGGAGGCGGTATGCCGCTATTTATCACAAGTCAGGCTTCCGCAAGGATCCAGCCGGCCGGTCGTCGTTTGTTTTCAAAACGGCTACGGGCATATGGACAGGCTGAAGGCGATATTGCCCGGATGGACTGTGCTGGCTGCGGTGACGACTGAAGGTGCAAAGAGAACATCGTATACAGAAGTGTTTCATGCGGGATCAGGGGATACGGTGATCGGCGAGAGCGGTATAGGGCATGTCTCCAGGGAGATTGGCGGCCGGTGGTTAAATCTTGTTCAGGCCCTAAAACAAGCAGGATTTTACCCGGTATTGTCGAATGACATCGATAACATGATGTTTCGTAAATTGCTGATCAATGCGGTGATCAATCCGCTGACCGCACTCTGGAGGATTCCAAACGGAGAGCTGCTCCGAAGTCCGGCGAGGATGAAGCTGATGAAGGAATTGTATGAAGAGACGCTAGCCGTTTACGACGCATGCGGAATTCGGTATGAAGAAGACATGTGGGATCAAATATTGAATGTGTGCAGAGCGACTTCCGGGAACACCTCGTCCATGCTGAAGGATGTGCTTGCCGGTTCGCCGACGGAAATCGGCTGGATTAATGGAAGCATCGCGGACATGGCACTGAAGGCGGGGGTTCAGGCTCCTGTCAACGAGCTGGTGACCCGGCTCATCGAAGGAATAATCGCAGAGGAGGATTGAGGAATCTTGGATTTCTTGAGAAATTCATTTATTTTTTTGAGCATCCTTCCGTTTTTCCCGTTTTTGCTCGTGTATTTAGGAGGATATTACTGGCGGAAAAACAGCAGAAACCGCGCGCTGCTGCTGGCCATGGACGTCACTACATTGTTTTTGATCTTTTCCGTTGCGGCGCTGTTCAACAATACGTTCCATACCAGGTTCGGCTTTTATTTGATTCTCTTGTTTATGCTCATCGCGGTGGGGTTGATCGGCGGGGCGCAGAACCGGCTCAAAGGCAGAATCGATGCCAGGAAAATCGCCAAAGTCGTATGGAGAATGTCCTTTATGCTCATGAGTGCAAGCTACATCATATTTACATTAATCGGTATTTTTAAATACATAATACAGACTGGGGCCTAATTTTTTACAATTTTAATCAACAAAAAGACTGGGGAAATCCTTGTTATTGGCCGTTTGTCACAAGAAAGTAAAATTTTCATGTTTTTCTGTGTAGATTTTTTTGACCACTGGTTGTATAATTTCTAACCATACACATAATTAATTTACCTTTAGGGGGAACAGTTAATGAAAAGGAAAAGCCTGCTCATGGTTCTGACGCTGATCCTCGTTGTTGGCACTGTACTTGCTGGGTGCGGTTCCAAGAATGACAATGGCGGCAGCACGGCTAGCGGCGGCGACAAAGGAAGTTCGTCGGCTGCTAAAGAACAAGTACTTCACATTAACCTGAGCGCTGAGCCGCCAACGTTTGACCCGGCGCAAGCCCAGGACACCCAAGCTAACACCGTACTGAAAATGATGTACGAAGGCCTTGTGCGTATTGACAAGGATAACAACCCGATTCCGGGTGTGGCCGAGAAGTGGGATGTTTCCTCCGACGGTCTGAAGTACGTGTTCCATCTGCGTAAAGACGCGAAATGGAGCAACGGCGACCCTGTAACGGCAAAAGACTTCGTCTTCGCTTGGGAGCGGGTTTTGAATCCGGCTACAAGCCCAGCACCGCCTTATGCATATCAACTTTATTACATTAAAGGCGCAGAAGACTACAACAGCAAAAAAATTACCGACTTTAACCAAGTTGGCGTAAAAGCGACAGATGACAACACACTGGAAGTAACCCTGAACAATCCGACTCCTTATTTCCTGGGTCTGACTTCGTTCTACACATTCTATCCGGTGCATCAATCGGTCAAAGACAACGACAAATGGGCAACCGATCCGAAGCTGATGGTAACGAACGGACCGTTCACGCTCACAACTTGGACAACCGGTCAGAAGATCGAAGTGACCAAAAACGCAAACTACTGGGATAACCAAAACATCAAGCTGACCAAAGTTACGATGTCGCTGTCCAACAGCAGCGCAACGGAACTGTCCAGCTATAAGGCTGGCCAGCTTGACTACGCAGGTAACCCGAACGGAACGATTCCTACGGACCAAATGCCTGCAGTGAAGAACGAGCTGAAGGACGAGCTCGATTTGAAACCGATCGGCAGCATTTACTACTACGTGTTCAACACAACAGCGAAACCGTTTGACAACGTAAAAATCCGTAAGGCGTTCTCGATGGCGATCAGCCGTCAGGATATCGTCGATAAAGTCACGATGAGTGAAGAAACCCCTGCGTTCGGATTCGTGCCGCCAGGCATTTCCGGTGACAAGGGCGAATACCGTACCGAGTTCAAGGACGATTTCTTCACCGAAAACATGGATGAAGCCAAGAAGCTGCTTGCAGAAGGCATGCAGGAAGAAGGATACACGACGCTTCCTCCGATCACTTTGATCTACAACTCCGATGACAAGCATAAGAAAATTGCGCTTGCCATTGCAGACATGTGGAAGAAAAATCTTGGCGTTGAAGTGAAAACCGAAAACCAAGAGTGGGGCGTGTTCCTCAAGAACCGTCAAAACCTGAACTACCAAATCGCACGTGCCGGCTGGAGCCCGGATTACAACGATCCGATGACTTTCTTCGATCTTTGGACTTCGAACAGCGGCAACAACGATTCCGGCTTCAAAAACAAAGAATATGATGCTTTGATCAAAGACGCATTCTCTACACCTGACACAGCAAAACGTATGGAAGACTTTAAAAAGGCTGAAACGATGATCATTAAAGATCAGCAGGTCGTGCTGCCGATTTACTACTATACAAACGTTGCCTTGATCAAACCGAATCTTAAAGGCGTTGTCATTGACTATGCCGGACAAGTAGACTTTACAAGAGCTTATTTCGAATAAATTTCGAATGGTCTAACAAAAGCAGCTTTAGCTTGATAAATACTGTTCGGGATATATATGTGGAGCATCCATATATATCCCGTTTTTTTTGCTTAGTATATATCTTTACCAAGGATTTCTTCAATTTGAAATATATAGCATGGACAAATAGATTCGGCATTCTTTAAAATTAAAATATGGCCCGCGATGGTTGGTGCCATGTTATATGAAGTTTAGCGGGGAGGGTAAATCGGACATGGTACGTTACGTACTGAGCAAGTTTTTCTATATGCTGGTATCGCTCTTTATTTTGATATCGGCTACATTTTTTCTGATGAAGGCCATTCCTGGTAACCCTTTTATGTCCGAGAAAAATGTACCGCCTGAAATCCAAGCCCGGCTGATGGAACAGTATGGATTGGACAAGCCGGTATATCAGCAATACTTCAAATACTTGGGGGATATTGCAACAGGTGACCTGGGGATTTCCATGAAGCATCAGAACCAGGAGGTAGGGGGCATTATTCTGCAGACCTTCTCTGCATCCCTGAAACTGGGTATCTTCGCCATCGTTATTTCCGTAATTGTCGGTGTGCTCCTCGGCATGCTCGCCGCGCTGTACCACCGAAAGCTTATAGATAATATCGCCATGGTGCTGGCGGTGCTGGGCATCGCCGTTCCGAGCTTCGTGCTGGCATCGCTGATCCAGTATCTGTTTGCGCAGAAGCTGGGCTGGTTCAACGTCATGGGCTTTGACGGCCCGCTTGACTACGTTCTGCCGGTCGCCGCGTTGTCGGCGCAGCCGATTGCCTTTATCGCCCGCTTGACGCGCTCGAGCATGCTCGAAGTGCTGCATGCGGATTACATCAAGACAGCCAAGGCCAAAGGCCTCAACTGGATGACCATTATGTTCAAGCACGTGATCCGTAACGGCATTTTGCCGGTGGTCACTTATATCGGACCGATGACCGCCAACGTCATTACGGGTTCCGTCGTTATCGAGCAGATCTTCGGCATCGGCGGGATCGGTAAAGTGTTCGTCGAATGTATTACCAACCGGGATTACACGATGATTATGGGTGTGACGATTTTCTACGGCGTACTGCTGATGCTGGCCCGTTTCATCACCGATATCGTATACGTGCTGGTTGATCCGCGCATTAAATTAACCGGCGGGAAGGAGGGCTAACGATGGCTGTACAGGATCCAACCTTGATGAATAACAACGTAGAGCTGACGCCCGAAGACTTCCGGAAAATCGGTACCGATGAGAAAGAGGCTGAAATTATTCAGCGGGAAAGTATTTCGGCGTGGAGAGACGCGTGGCAGCGTCTTCGTAAAAATAAACTCGCCATGGCAAGCTTGGTCGTTCTCATCTTGATCATTCTGGCTGCGATTATCGGGCCGATTATTTCGAAATTCGACTCGGCAACCAACGATTTGCTGGCCACGAATCAGCCTCCTTCCAAGGAGCACTGGTTCGGCACCGACGACTTGGGCCGCGATATGTTCGTCCGGACGTGGATGGGCGCCCGTATTTCCTTGGTCGTCGGCCTGGCTGCGGCACTCATTGACCTCTTGATCGGTGTCATTTACGGCGGCATCATGGGGTATTTTGGTGGACGCGTCGACGCCATCATGAACAAGTTTTCCGAAATTTTGTATTCCATTCCTTATATGCTGGTTACGATTCTGCTGCTCGTCGTCTTTGAGCCGAGTATCGGAACGATTATCCTGGCGCTGACGATTACCGGCTGGATTAACATGTCGTGGATCGTCCGCGGTGAAATTATGCAGCTGAAGAACAGGGAATACGTTCTGGCTTCCCGTTCCATGGGAGCAGGCTCCGGCCGGCTGTTGTTCCGCCACCTGCTGCCGAATGCGGTTGGTCCGATCATCGTCACCTTGACGCTGTCGGTACCGAACGCGATTTTCTCGGAAGCCTTCCTTAGCTTCCTCGGTCTGGGTGTCCGGGCACCGATCGCTTCGCTCGGTTCGATGGTCAACGACGCATTGACCGGCTGGATGTACTATCCTTGGCGGATGCTGTTCCCGGCCATTCTGATCAGTTTGACAATGCTCGCATTTAACATTTTCGGTGATGGCCTCCGCGATGCGCTCGATCCGAAATTGAAATAACAGGAGGTGAGATCATGGAGCCGATTTTACAAGTAAAAGACCTGCATGTATCCTTTCACGTCAAAGGCGGCGAAGTCAAAGCCGTCCGCGGCATGAATTTTGAAATAGGCAGAGGAGAAACGGTGGCGATCGTCGGTGAGTCCGGCAGTGGTAAGAGTGTGACCGCGCAGACGATCATGCGCTTGATCCCGTCTCCTCCTTCTGACATCAAGAGCGGTCAGATTATTTTCCAGGGCGAAGATATCCTGAAGAAAACCAATAAGGAAATGGAAGCGATCCGCGGGAAAGACATCGGCATGATTTTCCAGGATCCGATGACTTCCCTGAATCCGACGATTAAGGTCGGCAAGCAAATTACCGAGGTTCTGATCAAGCACCAAAAGCTGTCTTCCGCGGAAGCGAAAGAGCGCGGTCTGGAAATGCTGAGACTTGTCGGCATCAAGAACCCGGAAGAACGCTTCAACCAGTACCCGCACGAATTCTCCGGCGGGATGCGCCAGCGCGTCATGATTGCAATCGCCTTGGCGTGCCGCCCGGCGCTCCTGATCGCCGACGAACCGACGACAGCGCTGGACGTGACGATCCAGGCGCAAATCATGGACGTCATGAAGGAAATGCAGCAGAAGCTCGGAACTTCCATTATCCTGATTACGCATGACCTCGGCGTCGTTGCCGGCATGTGTGACCGCGTTATCGTCATGTACGCCGGTGAAGTGGTAGAGACGGGGACGAAGTGGGAGATTTTCAAAACCCGCAGCACCCGTACAAAAGGCCTGCTGCGTTCGATGCCGCGTCTTGACCAGAAGAAGGGCGAACCGCTCATTCCGATTATCGGTACGCCGCCGGATCTGATCAAACCGCCGGTCGGCTGCGCGTTCTGCGCCCGCTGCGATGAAGCGATGAAAGTATGCGAACGGATCAATCCGGGAGCGACGGTATTCAGCGACACCCAAATGGCGCGCTGCTGGAATCTTCATCCGATGGCCAAGGAGGTTCAATCGTCATGAAAGAGAACCATTTGATCGAAGTCGAAGGCCTCAAGAAATACTTTAACGTCGGCGGCGGCAAGATCGTCAAAGCCGTGGACAACATTAACTTTTTCATCCGCGAAGGCGAAACGCTCGGCATGGTGGGCGAATCGGGCTGCGGCAAGTCGACCGCGGGCCGTACGATTCTCCGCCTGTACGAGCCGACTGCTGGCAGCGTCAAGTTTAACGGCACGGATATTTACAAGCTGTCGCCTTCCAAGATGAAAGCGATGCGCCGCGACATGCAGATGATTTTCCAGGATCCATACGCTTCCTTGAACCCGCGGTTTACCGTGTCGGACATTATCGGCGAAGCGCTGGATATCCACAACCTGGCCGGCACCCGCAAAGAGCGGAAGAAGCGCGTGGAGGAATTGCTGGATATGGTCGGTCTGAATCCGGACCATGCTACCCGTTATCCACATGAGTTCTCCGGCGGTCAGCGGCAGCGGATCGGGATTGCCCGTGCGCTTGCCGTCAATCCGAAGTTCATTATTTGCGACGAGCCGATCTCGGCGCTGGACGTGTCCATTCAGGCACAGGTCGTCAACCTGCTGAAGGATTTGCAGGACCGGCTTGGGCTGACCTATCTGTTCATTGCCCATGACCTGTCGATGGTTAAGCATATCAGTGACCGCGTTGCGGTGATGTACCTGGGCAAAATGGTAGAGCTGGCCGACAGTGAGGAACTGTATGCCAATCCGATTCACCCGTATACAAAAACGCTCCTCTCGGCGATTCCGATCCCGGATCCCGAAGTGGAGGAGAACAAGAAGCGGATCTTGATGAACGACGAAAAGTCGGGTCCGATTCACTCCGCCAAAGGCGGAGATGCAGCGGATCAGGAAGACACTAGACTTGTGGAAGTTTCCAAAGGCCATTGGGTTGCTGCTCCATATGCCTAAGCTATGACAGCTTTACCGCCGGGTGATCCCGGCGGTTTTTTGTTTGCTTTGACGGATACAACAACATTGGTTACAATCAAGAAAGATTGCGGTAGTATAAAGTAAGCACGGAAGTGATTGGGCACAGAATAGGAGGCATACCCATGAATGTGGTTTCCGACTCACTCAAGAGCGGTTCGGCTCTTGCAGATGATTATATAAACCGTTTTAGCGAAGTACAGCCTTTATACGGTGAAGATTTTCGCGATGAAGCAAGCTGGCTGAAACGTGTGGAATGGCTTGACCAATCGGAGTCCGGCCGGGTTAACCGGGGCGAATTGGCAGAAGTTTTACGGCGGTATAACAGCCGGCACAATGACCATCAGGCGGTACATAATGCACTGGATTTGCTGGCGAAGGAAGGAACGCTGGCCGTGGTGGGGGGACAGCAGAGCGGATTGTTTACCGGTTCGCTGCTGGTGATCTATAAAGCCATGACCATTATCCAGTCGGCGCAAGAAGCGGCCAAGAAATTCAACCGGCCGGTGGTGCCCGTCTTCTGGATCGCGGGTGAGGACCATGACTTCGATGAAGTAAACCATACGTACGTCATGACACCGGAGCTGAAGGTCGCCAAAATCAAGATGGAAGCGAAGCCGGGACCCCGCTCGTCGGTGAGTGCGATTCCGATCGGTCCAAACGAATGGAAGCAGTCCTTCGACCAGCTGGGCAGATGGCTTCCGGACAGTGAAAACAAGCCGGAGATTTTGAAATGGATCCATGAGGCGTCGGAGCAGTCGGATAATCTCAGCGACGCTTTCGCCAAGCTGCTGGGCCGGTTGTTTGGCGAGTACGGCTTGATTTTGCTCGATTCGGCGGATCCTGAGCTGCGCAAGCTGGAAGTTCCGGTGTTTGAAAAAATGATCGAGCGCAACGACGGGCTGGAGCAGGCTTATCAGCAGGCGGCGGCGTGTATTACCGGCAAAGGCTACTCGCTTCAGGCGGAAGTTGCGGCCGGCGGGGCCAATTTGTTCTATATATATGAAGGAAACCGTCTGCTGCTGTATAAACAGGATGGCAAGTTCACCGATCGCAAAGGGATCGTCAGCTTAAGCCAGAGTGAGCTGCTGGAGCAGCTTCGCACTCATCCGGAGCGGTTCAGCAACAATGTGCTGACGCGCCCGATGATGCAGGAATCTCTGTTCCCGGTACTCTGTACCGTGCTTGGGCAAGGGGAAATTTCCTATTGGGCCATTACGAAGCAGGCTTTCGAAATCCTTGGGCTCCGGATGCCGATCCTGCTGCCGCGGATGTCCTTTACCTTGATCGAAGGTGCCTTGCAGAAATACATGGATAAGTTCGGCGTGACCTTCCAGGATGTTCAGCACCGGTTTGCAGAAGCCCGCCAGCAGTGGCTTTCGAGCCAGGAGGAATTCCATATCGAACCGAAATTCGCTGAGACGCGCCGGGCTTTTGAACAGCTGTACGAACCGCTGATCCGCGAGCTGGGCACAATTCAGACCGGTTTAATCCCGCTCAGCGAGAAAAACAAGGGCAAAATTTTGGAGCAAATATCTTATCTGGAACGCAAAACACGCGAAGCTGTGGAGAAGAAGCATGAAGCCGAGCTGCGGCAGTGGGACCGGATCGGCGTTTCCCTGTTTCCGCTGGGCAAACCGCAGGAACGGGTGTTTAATATTTTCTACTATTTAAACCGCTACGGCCTCGAATGGATTCATGACTTGATCCGCACCTCGGATCATTTTACGGCGGAGCACCGCATTATCGAGTGTTAATCAAAAAAAGGATAGGGAGGCAATGAGATGAGTTCATCTTCACTGCAAAACAGCGTCGTCAAGGATATGGCGCTGGCACCGGAAGGCCATTTGAAAATCGATTGGGTGGAGGCCCATATGCCGGTGTTAAACGAAATCCGCAAGCAGTTTGAAGCGGAGCAGCCGTTTAAGGGGCTGAAGGTCACCATTTCGCTGCATTTGGAGGCCAAGACGGCATACCTGGCTAAAGTGGTAAAGGCCGGCGGTGCGGAAGTAACGATCATCAGCGCATCTATCTGCTCACGGAGGAGACCGATAAAATGACGGTGCCGGACCTAAAAGGCGAATCGCTGCGCGATGCGCTGGATATTTTGACCTTGCTGAAATGCTCGGTTACCGTCGAAGGCCAAGGATACGTCAGCGAGCAGCTGGTCACGGACAAGAACGGCAAGCGTTCCGTCCAGCTGACGCTGAAGCCGGTCAAGGATGAAGAGACATCGCAGGATACTTCATCATCCTCCACGAAGGACGATTCCGGTTCGCAGGATACGTCGACCGGCGATTCGGCCGACGGTAAGTCCGGCGAAGAAGCCAGCGATAACTGATAAGCGGCAACAGCTTGTTCTATCCCCTGGTTGTCCCGAATATTCATGATATGAACAGTCATGAAGCTGTAGGGAAGCGGGGAGGGATAACAAATGAAGGTTTCAAACGTCACCATGAGGCGGAGGCTGCTGTGGAGCTTGCTGATCCTCTGCCTGTTGTTCGCCGCTCTGATCGTGAGGCTAGCCTATGTGCAGCTTGGAAAGAGCAGCGAATTATCCGCCAAGGCCGAGGAGAACTGGCGCCGGGAAATTCCGTCAACGGCCAAGCGGGGCGAGATTCAGGACCGCAATGGGACGCCCTTGGCTTATAATATAAGCACGCCGACGATCATGGCGATCCCTGTTCAGATCAAGGAGCCCGAGAAGACGGCGAAGACGCTGGCTCCTCTGCTGGGTATGAGCGAAGACAAAATTATGAAGTCTATTACCAAGAAATCAAGGATTGAACGACTGCAACCCGGTGGACGCAAAATTACGATGGAGCTTGCTCAGAAAATTCGTGATTTAGAGCTGCCGGGTATCGTCGTTGCTGAGGACAATAAGCGGTTTTATCCCTACGGCGACCTGGCCGGGCACATTCTGGGCTTTACGGGCATCGACAACCAGGGCTTGACCGGGATCGAGCAGAGATATGACACCAAGCTGCAGGGGATTAACGGCAGCGTCTCCTATTTGTCCGATGCAGGGGGCAGGCTCATGCCGGGATCTTCCGAGAAATACGAGGAGCCCAGAGACGGCCTTAACCTCCAACTGACGATCGACAAATCGATTCAGTCGATTATGGAGAGGGAGCTGGACCAGGCCATGGTTCAGTATCAGGCCCGCGGTGCATGGTCGATCGCGATGAACCCGAAAACCGGGGAGATTCTGGGGATGGCCAGCCGTCCGGGATTTGAGCCGGCGAATTATCAGGAATATCCATCCGAAGTGTATAACCGGAACCTGCCAATCTGGATGACGTACGAGCCCGGTTCGACCTTCAAGATCATTACGCTGGCGGCCGCCCTTCAGGAGAAGAAGGTGGACCTCAAGAATGAGCAGTTTTTCGATCCGGGATATATCAAGGTCGGAGGAGCTACCCTGAGATGCTGGAAGCGGGGCGGCCACGGCAGCGAAACGTTCCTGCAGGTCGTGGAAAACTCCTGTAACCCGGGCTTTGTCGTTCTGGGCCAGCGTTTGGGCAAAGATTCGCTGTTTAGCTATATCCGCAATTTCGGATTCGGCTCCAAAACGGGCATCGATCTGAACGGGGAAGAGAACGGCATCCTGTTCAAGCCGTCCCGGGTGGGCCCGGTGGAACTGGCCACAACGGCTTTCGGACAAGGGGTATCCGTGACGCCGATCCAGCAGGTGGCCGCCGTGTCGGCTGCTGTCAACGGGGGCAAGCTGTTTAAGCCTTACGTCGCCAAAGCCTGGATTAATCCGGAGACCGGCGAAACGGTGAGCGAAACGAAGCCCACGCTGGTCAGACAAGTCATTTCGGAGGATACGTCCAAGCAGGTGCGCGAAGCGCTGGAGAGCGTAGTGGCCAAAGGGACGGGCAGACCCGCTTTCATCGACGGATACCGTGTCGGCGGCAAGACGGGTACCGCCCAGATCGTCGTCAACGGCCGCTACTCCTCTACGGAGCATATCGTTTCATTCATCGGCTTTGCACCGGCGGACGACCCGCAAATCGTTGTTTACACCGCGGTGGATAATCCGGCTGGCATTCAATTCGGCGGCGTGGTGGCGGCGCCGATCGTCCAGCACATTCTCGAGGATTCGCTGCATGTGCTGAAGGTGCCGGAGCGCAAGGATCAGCTGCCGAAAACTTATAAATACGGGGATACGCCGATCGACACCGTTCCTGACCTGGTGGGGGCGACGGTTGAAGATTTATATGAGGATCTGAACATGAATTTTACGCTGGCTAAGTCCGGTACCGGGAACACGGTCATCAGCCAGGCGCCCAAACCGGGCAGCCGAGTGGAGCGGGGCTCGACGATCCGGATTTATATGGGAACGGACGCTGACGTGAAGGATCATAGCGATGCGGACGAAGCGCAGGATGATCCGGAAGCGCCTCAGGATGGTACCGGCACACAGCGGAATGATGCCTCAACCCATAATTGATTGCGGCGATATTCGAGACTAATAGAACTAGAGTGAGGGATCAAGAGATGAAACTAAATGAACTGGCATCAGCATTAACGACGGCACAAATTATCGGAGACGGCGACATTACGATTACGAACATCCAGGTAGATTCGCGTAAAGTGGCGCCGGGAGACCTGTTTATCTGCCTCCCGGGCCACACGGTCGACGGTCATGACTATGCCGGCCAGGCTGCGGAACAAGGGGCGGTGGCGCTCGTTGTCGAGCGGAAGCTGGACATCGACCTCCCGCAGATCGTGGTCAAGGACTGCCGGTTTGCCATGGCCGTTCTGGCCGATGCGTTTTTCGGGTCGCCGAGCTCCCACATGAAGATGATTGGCGTGACGGGAACCAACGGCAAGACGACCACAACCTACCTCATCGAAAAAATGATGAGCGACCAAGGGGTCAACACCGGTCTGATCGGCACGATCCAGATGCGCTACGGCGGACGGACCTTCCCGATGTCGGGCACGACGCCCGAAGCGCTGGAGCTTCAGCGTTCCCTGGATGACATGACGGCGAACGGCGTGGAGTGCTGCGTGATGGAGGTTTCCTCCCATGCGCTGGAGCAGGGACGGGTGAAGGGCACCGACTTCCGTACCGCTATTTTCACCAACCTGACGCAGGACCACCTCGATTATCATAAAACGATGGAGGAATACCGCGCGGCCAAAGGCTTGTTTTTCGCCCGCCTGGGCAACAAATTCGCCCATCAGCCGGAGCAGCGCAAGTTTGCCGTGCTGAATGCGGATGATGAAGCATCCTCCTACTTCGCCAAAATTACGGCAGCCGAAGTCATTACATACGGTGTTGAGAACAGCGCGGACGTCCGGGCAACCGGCGTCAAGGTGACGGCGCAGGGAACTTCCTTCCATGTGGACACCTTCCGGGGCAGCGCCGATATCCAGCTGAGAATGGTCGGTAAGTTCAACGTCTACAATGCGCTGGCCGCCATTACCGCCGGCTTGCTGGAAGGCATTGAACTGGACAATATCAAGCGCAGCCTGGAATCGGTACCGGGCGTGGACGGACGCGTCGAGTCGGTGGATACCGGACAGCCTTTTGCCGTTATCGTCGACTACGCGCACACGCCTGACGGTCTGGAGAACGTGCTGAAGACGGTTAACGAATTCGCCGAAGGCCGGGTCATCACCGTCTTTGGCTGCGGCGGAGACCGGGACCGGACCAAACGTCCGATCATGGGCAAAATCGCGGCCAAGTACAGCGACTTCATTTTTGTCACATCCGACAACCCGAGAACGGAAGATCCGGAGCTGATTCTGAAGGACATCGAGCAGGGTCTGATGGATGACAGCGTTCCGCAGGAGCGCTACGAGATGATCGTGGACCGGCGGACGGCTATACAAAAGGCTATTGAAATGGCAAGCCCTCAGGATGTAGTATTGATTGCGGGGAAAGGTCATGAGACCTA
>NZ_PCZT01000012.1:259463-263051 GCF_002968895.1 Paenibacillus sp. AR247
AGGGGATTGGATAAGTGATTACGACGACTTTAGGCCAAATGGCCGCCATGTGCGGAGGAACACTCTCGCAGGAACAACACCGGGAGCTGCCGATTCAAGGCGTGTTTACGGACTCCCGACAAATAAAGCAAGGAAGCCTGTTCGTCCCGCTCGTCGGGGAACGTTTTGACGGACACGCTTATGCCGAATCCGTACTGAAGGACGGAGCGGGCGCGACGCTGTGGCAGCGCGACCGGGGCGAGGCGCCGGCGGGAGCTGTCATTCTTGTCGATGACACGCTCGCGGCGCTGCAGACCCTGGCTGAGGCCTATTTGGCGGAAGTAGGCTGCCGCGTAGTCGGCATTACGGGCAGCAACGGCAAAACGACGACGAAGGATATGGTGTATACCCTTCTGTCTACGACCTATAAAGTTCATAAAACCGGGGGCAATTTCAATAATCATATTGGACTGCCCTTAACCATTTTAGAGATGCCGGCGGATACGGAAATCGCCGTATTGGAGATGGGAATGAGCGGCCGGCATGAGATCGAGCGTCTCTCCCAAATCGCCCGTCCTGATGTGGCGGTCATTACCAATATCGGGGAAGCGCATCTGCTTCAGCTCGGTTCAAGACATGAAATTGCCCGGGCCAAGGTGGAAATTATTAGCGGCATGAAGCCAGCCGCTGATTCCTACGGTGCTCGGCGAAGCCGAAACGGTGAAACCCGGAGGGCTCCGGACCTTTACGTTCGGGTTGGATCAGAGCAACGACGATTACCCCACAGGGATGATGTTCCACAGCAAGGGGATTATTTTTACGTCACTGCTGCATCCGGAGGAGGGGCTGGATCTGCCGCTGCTTGGCCAGCATAACGTCATTAACTGCCTTGCAGCGCTCGCGGTGGCCCGCCATTTCGGTATTAGCGAGGAGAACATCCGCACGGGACTGACCGGACTGCATTTGACCGGGATGCGGATCGAGCAAATCGTGGCGCCGAGCGGGCTGACCATTCTGAACGACGCCTACAATGCCAGCCCAACCTCCATGAAGGCCGCGATCGACGCGCTTCATAGTCTCAAAGGTTATCATCACAAAGTAGCCGTGCTGGGGGACATGCTGGAGCTTGGGCCGCAGGAAAAGGAGTTCCATGCCGAGATCGGGCAGTACGCCGCGGCGGACCGGGTGGATGTGCTGTACACGTACGGAGCGTTGTCGGAGGAGACCGCTGAAGCGGCCCGGAAGATTCGTCCGGATCTGAGCGTATTTTCTTTTACGGNTAAAGCTGAGCTGATCCCTCATCTCATCAAGCGCGTTCATGCCAAAGATGTGGTGCTCGTCAAGGCGTCGCGGGGTATGAAGCTCGAAGAAATTGTGGATGCTCTAGTTAAGGAAAACTTGCAGAAATAGCGCACAGAGGGGGTGAATCCATGGACTATCAACTATTGCTGTTAACGATCGGTGTATCTTTTATTCTCGCGGTGATTGCCGCTCCGCTGCTTATTCCGCTGCTCAGGCGTATGAAGTTCGGCCAGCAGGTCCGCGACGACGGGCCGCAGACCCATTTGAAGAAGGCGGGAACGCCGACAATGGGCGGAATCGTCATTATTTTGGCTTTTACGCTTGCTTTTCTGAAATTTTCCGTCATTAATACGGATTTTTACGTGCTGCTCGTAGCCACGCTTGGCTTCGGCCTGATCGGATTTCTTGATGATTATATTAAAATCGTGTTCAAGCGTTCGCTCGGACTGACGGCGAAACAGAAGCTTATCCTGCAGCTGCTCTTCGCGGCGATCATGTGTTACCTGCTCATCAAGAACGGCCACAGCACGGCGATCAGCGTGCCGGGAACGTCGTGGTCGTTTGACTGGAGCGGATGGTTCTATTATCCGTTCATCGTCATTATGATGATGGCTGTGACCAACGCGGTCAATTTCACGGACGGGGTCGACGGACTGCTGTCCGGCGTCAGCGCTATCGCTTTTGCCGCATTCGCCATCGTCGCCATGCAGGCGACCTCGCTGTCGGCCGCCGTTTGTGCTGCTGCCATGATCGGGGCGGTGCTCGGGTTTCTTGTATTTAACGCCCACCCGGCCAAAGTATTCATGGGGGATACAGGTTCGCTCGGCATTGGCGGAGCCATCGGCGGCATCGCCATCGTCACCAAAACCGAGCTGCTGTTTATCGTGATCGGCGGCGTGTTCGTCATCGAAATGCTGTCCGTCGTTCTTCAGGTCGCATCATTCAAGACCCGGGGCAAACGTATCTTTAAAATGAGTCCGATTCACCATCATTTCGAGCTGACCGGATGGTCCGAATGGCGGGTCGTCATGACCTTCTGGGCGGTAGGCATCGTGCTCGCGGGACTTGGACTTTAACTTGAACAAGGGGTTGTAGAAGATGAAGCATCCAGATTCGTACAGGGGTAAAGAGATCGTAGTGCTCGGGCTTGCCCGAAGCGGCGTGCAGGTCGCCAAAGTACTGACACCAGGCCGGAGACGATTGTTACTGTGAATGATCGAAAGGAAAAGGATCAATGTCCCGAAGCCGGGGAACTGGAGCCCTTGGGAATCACCGTCATTTGCGGTGGTCATCCCGAGGGGCTGGTTCATCCCGGTATTTCTCTGCTCGTCAAAAATCCGGGGATTCCGTACACAGCTCCGCCGGTGCAGGAAGCGCTGAAACTTGGGATCGAAGTGGTGACCGAGGTGGAAGTCGCCTATCACATCTGCGAGGCGCCGATTATCGGGATCACCGGCTCCAACGGCAAAACGACCACCACGACGTGGGTGGGCAACATGCTGGAAGCGGCCGGTATGCATCCGATCGTCGCCGGCAACATCGGCACGCCGCTGTGCGAAGCGGCGCAGCATGCCGATGCGGGCAACTGGATGGTGACCGAGCTCAGCAGCTTTCAGCTGAAAGGAACGACGGATTTCCGTCCGCGTATCGGCTGCCTGCTGAACCTGACGGAAACCCATCTTGATTATCATGGCAGCATGGAAGACTATGCTTCTTCCAAAGCAAAAATGTTCGCCAATCAGACAGAGGATGATACCGCGGTCCTCAATTGGGATGATTCTTACTGCCGCAGCCTGGTGCCTTATATAAAGGCCAAGCTGCTTCCGTTCTCGGTGACGGAAGAACTGCAAGTCGGCGTGTATGTGAGCCCGCCTTATATTCCGGACACGGAAGACGACCTAGAGCGCAGCATCGTATACCGCGATTCGGACGGGCGGTCCCAGGTAATCATCCCCGTGAAG
The DNA here is from genome assembly GCF_002968895.1 of Paenibacillus sp. AR247. Classification (NCBI taxonomy): domain Bacteria; kingdom Bacillati; phylum Bacillota; class Bacilli; order Caryophanales; family Paenibacillaceae; genus Paenibacillus; species Paenibacillus sp. AR247. Next base: position 262,706 of record NZ_PCZT01000012.1, read on the forward strand.
GAAATCGGTATTCCCGGCCGGTTTAACGTCGCAAACGCCGCAGCGGCCTGCGCGATCGCGATCGCAGCCGGCGCCGCACCAGACCGGTTGGCCGAACCTCTGGCTTCGTTCCACGGGGTGGAGCACCGCTTGGAGTATGTCAGAGACGTCGGCGGTGCTGCCTATTACAACAATTCCAAAGCGACGAACGCCAAAGCGACAGGCATGGCGCTCGCCTCGTTCCATCAGCCGGTCGTGCTGATTGCCGGCGGTCTGGACCGCGGCTCGGATTACATGGAGCTGATGCCGCTGCTGAGCGAGCACGTCAAGGCGGTTGTGGTGCTCGGCGAAACGGCGGATAAAATCG
>NZ_PCZT01000012.1:263151-266160 GCF_002968895.1 Paenibacillus sp. AR247
CGTTTTGCTCTCGCCGGCCTGCGCGAGCTGGGACATGTTTACCTCATATGAGGAGCGCGGACGCATTTTTAAAGAGGCGGTGCATAATCTTTAAGTAGGGGGGTGGATAAGCCCCTACTTCCTGGCAAAAGGTGGCCTCCTCATGAACAAGACACGACCGGCGCCGGATCTGTGGCTCCTTCTTTGTATTTTGGGCCTGCTGACGATCGGCATGATCATGGTATACAGTGCAGGCTCCGTACTGGGCTTTCACGATTACGGCGACTCATTCTATTTCGTCAAGCGACAGATGCTGTTTGCCGGACTCGGACTGGTCGCGATGTTTTTTACCGCAAATTTGGACTACCATGTATGGAAAAAATACGCCAAGGCGGGACTGATCATCTGCTTCGGGCTGCTCGTCATCGTCCTGATTCCGGGCATCGGCGTTGTGCGCGGGGGTGCACGGAGCTGGCTCGGGATCAGCTCCTTCGGCATTCAGCCCTCCGAATTTATGAAGCTCGGGATGATTCTGTTCCTGTCCAAGTGGCTGAGCAGCGAGAACTTCAACATTACGGCGTTTGGCAAAGGCCTGCTCCCGCCTCTCGGTCTGATTGGACTGGCCTTCGGGCTGATCATGATGCAGCCGGATTTGGGAACCGGTACGGTGATGCTGGGTGCGTCGATGATGATCGTTTTTACGGCAGGGGCCAAGCTGAGCCATCTGGGCTTTCTCGGACTCGGCGGGGTAGCCGGCTTTGCGGGGCTGATCATTGCCGCGCCCTACCGGCTGAAGCGTATTACCGCTTTTCTTGACCCATGGTCGGATCCGCTCGGCGCCGGTTACCAGATCATCCAGTCGCTGTATGCGATCGGCCCCGGCGGACTCGGGGGGCTCGGACTCGGAATGAGCCGGCAGAAATACAGCTACGTGCCGGAGCCCCAGACCGACTTTATTTTCTCCATCCTGGCGGAGGAGCTCGGATTTATCGGTGGTCTGATCGTGCTGCTGCTGTTCCTCGTGCTCGTATGGCGGGGTATGCGGGTGGCCATGACGATCCCCGACCGGTTCGGAAGCCTGCTGGCCGTCGGCATTATCGGCATGGTTGCCGTCCAGGTCGTCATTAACATCGGCGTGGTCATCGGCATGATGCCGGTCACCGGAATTACGCTCCCACTGATCAGTTACGGAGGCTCATCGTTAACTCTGATGCTGACCGCGCTCGGCATTTTACTTAATCTATCACGTTATGCGAGGTGAATACATTGCGCGTCGTATTATCCGGCGGCGGCACGGGAGGACATATTTACCCGGCCGTCGCTGTCGCGAGACAATGTGAGGCGGAAGATCCTGATTCCGAATTTTTATATATTGGCGGTACCCGGGGGCTGGAGAGCAAGCTCGTCCCCCAAGAAAATCTCCCTTTCGAAGCCATCGACATTACGGGGTTTCGCCGTAAGCTATCGATGGACAATGTGAAAACGGTTATGCGTTTTCTAAAGGGAGTCCAAACATCCAAGAAGCTGCTGAAGGAATTTAAGCCGGACGTTGTCATCGGCACCGGCGGCTATGTCTGCGGTCCCGTGGTGTACGCGGCTGCGAAGCTCGGCATTCCAAGCATCATTCATGAACAGAACGCCATCCCCGGGCTGACGAATCAGTTTCTGAGCCGGTACGTCAGCACGGTCGCCGTAAGCTTTGAAGGTTCCGAAGGCGCCTTTCCCAAAGCCAAACGGGTGATTTACACCGGGAATCCGCGAGCGACGACGGTTCAGACGGCGAACCGGGAAAGAGGTTTTGCCACACTGGGCATTCCGATGAACAGCTCCGTCGTTCTGATTGTGGGCGGCAGCAGAGGTGCCAAGGCGATTAACGACGCCATGATCGAAATGGCGCCGCGGCTTGAGAAGCTGAAGCATATCCATTTCGTTTATGTGACCGGAGAAACTTATTTTGACCAAACGCGTGAGGATATCAGGAGCCGGCTTGGAAGCCTTCCTAATCATCTTCACGTTTTGCCGTATATTCATAACATGCCGGAAGTGCTTGCGGCGACATCCCTGATCGTCAACCGTGCGGGGGCTTCATTCCTGGCGGAGATCACATCGCTCGGGATTCCATCCGTTCTCATTCCTTCCCCGAATGTGACCAACAACCATCAAGTGGCCAACGCAAGACAGCTGGAGAAAGCCGGCGCGGCCAAAGTCATCCTGGAGAAAGAACTGACGGGCAAGCGGCTCTATGAGTCCATTGAAGATATCATGATGAATTACAATCTGCAGCAGGAAATGTCCGCAAGCTCCCGGAGCTTGGGCAAACCGGATTCGGCCAAGGTGATCGTTGAAGAAATGCGCCGCTTGTCGCGGGGCCGCTGAAAGCCGTGGGCGATTGTCACACACGCGGTATGTACTACATAAGATACTCTATAATCGTGACAATCACCCATGGAATACCGGCACGATTCTACGATCGGCCGCAGTATACCGGTCCATACCGCTTCTTTCCCGCTTAACGATAAAGGAGGATGCTTTGCGATGCAGCAGTGGAAGTCCCTACTGTCCGAAGCACATGTCGGAACGATTCGCTGGAATGAACCTCTAGAGAGCTATACCACCTGGAAAATCGGCGGTCCTGCCGACGCGCTTGTCATCCCGGGCAGCGTGGAGCAGCTGGTAAGCCTGATTTCCCTGCTGCATGCGAATCAAATCCCCTGGCTGCAGATCGGCCGCGGCTCCAACCTGCTCGTTGCCGACAAAGGCTTTCGCGGCGTCGTGATTAAACTGGGCGGGGAGCTCGATCATGCCCATTTTCAGGGAAACCGGGTTACCGCCGGAGGAGGCTTCTCCCTCGTAAAGCTTAGTGTCCTGGCCCTGAAGGAATTTAAGCCGGACGTTGTCATCGGCACCGGCGGCTATGTCTGCGGTCCCGTGGTGTACGCGGCTGCGAAGCTCGGCATTCCAAGCATCATTCATGAACAGAACGCCATCCCCGGGCTGACGAATCAGTTTCTGAGCCGGTACGTCAGCACG
>NZ_PCZT01000012.1:266260-281333 GCF_002968895.1 Paenibacillus sp. AR247
GGCCGGAAAAGAAGGTTTAACAGGCCTCGAGTTTGCGGGAGGGATACCCGGAAGCGCAGGCGGTGCCGTGTATATGAACGCCGGAGCCCACCGGGTCGTGATGTGTCACGCATATTCAAGTCCGCTGAGATTGTACTGGATACAGGAGAATTGGTGACTTACACTGCAGAAGAGATGGCCTTTGCCTATCGTCACTCCATCCTTCATGAGCGCAAAGGGATCGTGGCAAGAGCCGTGTTTGAGCTGCGGCCTGGAGACCGCAAGCAAATTGCGGAAGCGATGGCCCGCTTCAAAGAATACCGGCGCTGCACCCAACCGCTGCAGATGGCCTGCGCGGGGAGCGTGTTTCGCAATCCTCCAGGCGATCATGCCGCCAGGCTGGTGGAGCATGCCGGTTTGAAGGGCAAACGGATCGGAGGGGCAGAAGTGTCCCTGCAGCACGCCAATTTCATTGTAAACACCGGTCAAGCGACAGCAGAGGACGTGCTCACATTAATGCATCACATTCAGGAGACGATTCAAACTGAATACGGCATTGAACTGATGCCGGAAGTGTATGCGGTTGGTGAGCGGTAAACTCGGAGGTGATACATTGGACAAATTGGTGATTGAGGGTGGCAAAGCCCTATCAGGAACCATACGTATCCATGGAGCAAAAAATGCCGCATTGCCGATTTTGGCAGCAAGCTTGCTGGCCGCAGGCGAAGTTCGGCTGAATAATGTCCCCCGGCTGCTGGACATTGATGTGATGCTGGGCATTCTCGAAAGGATCGGCTGCAAGACGCTGCATGAGCAGGAGACGGTCACCGTGGATACATCGTCCGCCAATTCGTTTCATGTGCCGGAAGACTTAATGGGGCAAATGCGTTCCTCCATATTTCTGATGGGTCCCCTTCTGGCCAGGTTCGGCGAGGTTGCCGTTTATCAGCCGGGCGGATGTGCGATTGGCGAACGGAAAATCGACCTTCATCTGCGGGGGCTTCAGGAGCTTGGTGCGGAAATCGAGGAGAGAGATCAGCAAATTATTTGCAGGGCGCGCAAATTAACCGGTGCCGACATCCATTTGGATTTTCCCAGCGTAGGGGCTACCGAAAACATTATGATGGCGGCGGCCACCGCCAGCGGAACGACGACGATTTCGAACGCCGCGCGCGAACCGGAAATCCAGGACTTGGCCAACTTCTTGAACAGGATGGGAGCCAGCATTATCGGCGCGGGTACCGATACGATCACGATCCAAGGGGTTCAGGAGCTGACCCCGTGCACTTATGAAATTATTCCTGACCGGATCGTAGCCGGAACCGTCATGATTGCCGCGGCGGCGACGCGGGGGAACGTCACTTTGACGAACTGCAATCCCGCGCACTTGTCTTCGCTTATCCACGTACTGAAGCGCGCTGGTGTTCAAATCAGTATTCTCAATGATATAATGAGCGTAAGCTGCATGAGCCGCCCCAAAGCGGTGGAACGGATCGTAACATCACCGTATCCGTCGTTTCCCACCGACTTGCAGTCCCAGGTCATGGTGCTGCTGTCGTTAGCCGACGGTTTCAGCGTCATGAAGGAGACAGTATTTGAAGGCCGGTTCAAGCATGTCGACGAGCTGACCCGTATGGGCGCGGATATTACAATCGACCTGAACAGCGCTTTTATCCGCGGGGTGCAGCGCCTATACGGAGCCACGGTTGAAGCCACGGACTTGCGGGCCGGCGCGGCGCTGGTCATTGCCGGTCTGGCTGCACAGGGCAAAACGGTTGTGGAGCAGGTTCATCATATCGACCGTGGTTATGATCATATCGAAATGCTGTTCCAAAAACTCGGAGCGGATATACATCGGTTTACGCCTGTACCCAAGCCGCTTGATTTAGCTAATTAACGCCACGCTTATCCCCTTCGCCAGTTGAAGGGGATAAGAGGCATTTTATGGAGAGTATCCTATGCCTAACGCCCAAATTCCTGTTTTAAAAGAAGACAAGCCTAAAAGAAAAGCCAGCAAACGTATTATTTGGATCCTGCTGCTGCTATTTATCGTGATCCTATCCGTTCTGTTCTTTCGTTCGACGATGAGCCAGGTCACGGAGGTTCATTTCAAAGGCAATACATTTACGACTAAGAACGAGCTACTGAAGGCCAGCGGTCTGCAGGTTGGCAGCCAGTTCTTCGGCGTATCTCCGTCCAAGGTGGAAAACAGCCTGCTTAAGGTGAAATCGATCCAAAAGGCGACGGTGGACAAGCAGTTTCCAGGCGTCATTAACGTTACGATCGAGGAGTATCCTACCGTTGCATACGAGCTTGCCGCGGAGGGGGATCTGCAGGCGATCCTTTCCAGCGGTGCGACGGTGTCGGTGAACAACACCGGAATCGCGGTGGAGAAGCCGATCCTGACGAAGTGGAATGCCTCCGATCCGAACAAAGCCGCGCTCTGCAAGGTGCTGGGGCAAATTCCGAATGAACTGACCTCCGACATCTCGGAGATCATCCCGTCGCCGACGGAGTCCTTCCCGGACCGGATCAAGCTGTACACCCGCTCACGGTTTGAGGTCATTACGGCCATCTCGCTATTAAAAGACAAGGTCGAATATCTTAACCAAGTCATAGAGACGGAAGAGCCGGGTATCATCACAATGCTGGAGGCTGATTCATACGTTCCTTTCGAGCCTTCCGGCGCGGAAAACGGCGACCAAAATGCCACTACTCATGAATAGTAAAAAATGCTACAATTAAAATTACGGACAAGTATGAAATCTCCCTCTTTTTTCTTCTGATTTTGAAGAGATTCGTAACAAAGATTGGCAATTGAAAAATTTGTAGAAAAAAGAGGGAAAGAATCATGTATGTTGAATATGTAAAGTTGAGTGTCTTTTTACGCAGTTATTTTATAAAAACAGGAGGTGCCACGGTTGAGCAACAATGACATCATTGTTAGTTTGGACATCGGTACATCCAAAGTTCGTGCTATTATTGGGGAAGTTAATAATGGAACCTTTAATATTATTGGAGTTGGATCTGCCGACTCGGAAGGAATTCGTAAGGGTGCAATCGTAGATATTGACCAGACTGTACAATCCATCCGCAGTGCCGTTGACCACGCGGAGCGTATGGTCGGTATTCAAATATCGGAGGTCTATGTCGGCATTTCGGGGAATACTATCGGACTTCAATCAAGCCACGGTGTTGTGGCGGTATCGAATGAGGATCGGGAAATCGGCGAGGAAGACATCGAACGCGTGCTTAAGGCCGCTGAAGTTGTCGCTCTACCGCCGGACCGGGAAATTATTGATGTAGTTGCCAAACAATATGTTGTAGACGGGCTGGAGGGAATTCATGACCCTCGCGGCATGATCGGTGTCCGCTTGGAAGTGGAGGCCATCATTATTACCGGCGCTAAGACAGCCATACATAATCTTTTGCGCTGTGTGGAGAAGGCAGGACTCAAGATCAAGGATTTGGTCCTGATGTCTTTGGGAGCGGGCCAGCTGGCTTTGTCCAAGGATGAGAAGACGATGGGATCCGTTCTGGTTGACATCGGTGCGGGCTCAACGACGATTGCCGTGTTTGAAGCGGGAACGATCGCAGCGACATCCTCTTTGCCGATCGGCGGGGAATTCGTAACCAACGATATCGCTTACGGGTTGCGGACGCTGACCGACCAGGCCGAGAAAGTGAAACTGAAATACGGCTGTGCGTTAATGGCCGATGCCGCTCCGGACGTCACCTTCAAGGTGGTCCGCATCGGAAGCAACGTGGAGAAGGAGTTTACCCAAGAGGATTTGGCGGCTATCGTCGAGCCCCGGGTACAGGAAATTTTCCACCTGATCCGCGAAGAAGTGAAGCGGCTTGGTTACAGCGAGCTGCCTGGAGGTTATATTCTTACAGGCGGAACTGTTTCCATGCCTGGTGTGCTTCAGGTGGCACAGGGCGAGCTGGCGGCTTCGGTCCGAATCGCCGTGCCTGATTATATCGGGGTCAGAGATCCCGGCTATACGAGCGGTGTAGGGGTACTGCACAACGTGATCCGCAACATACGCGTGCGCAGCACCAACAACACGGCGAGTGCCAATACCAGCAATGTGAAGAAAACAGTGAACCGACCGAAAGCGAATCCTGCTACCAACTCGGAGTCAGCCCAGAATCCGGGTATTATCGAACGGTTGAAGAAAATGTTCAGCGAATTCATCTAAGCAGGTTTTCCATATAACGTGGACGGGCCATCCATGCACAATGAGGGGGAGATGGGGAAATATGTTGGAATTTGATTTTGAAATGGAGAGCTTGGCTCAAATTAAAGTGATCGGTGTGGGCGGCGGCGGCAGCAACGCTGTAAACCGGATGATCGAGAATGGCGTGCAAGGCGTAGAATTCATTACGGTGAACACAGACGCCCAAGCATTGCATATGGCCAAATCGGAACACAAACTGCAAATCGGGGACAAACTGACCCGCGGATTGGGCGCAGGTGCAAATCCGGAGGTCGGCAAGAAAGCAGCCGAAGAATCCCGCGATTTGATTATGAATACGCTGAAGGGTGCAGACATGGTCTTCGTTACTGCGGGGATGGGCGGAGGTACCGGAACGGGTGCCGCTCCTGTCATCGCGGAAATCGCCAAGGAATGCGGCGCACTGACGGTCGGTGTGGTCACACGGCCGTTTACATTTGAAGGACGCAAGCGTTCCACCCAGGCTGTGCTCGGTATCGAAGCCTTAAAGGAAAAAGTCGATACACTTATCGTTATTCCGAATGATCGGCTATTAGAAATCGTTGATAAAAAAACACCGATGATGGAGGCATTCCGCGAGGCGGACAACGTGCTGCGTCAAGCGGTACAGGGCATTTCGGACTTGATCAAGGTGCCCGGCCTGATCAACCTTGACTTCGCCGACGTCAAAACGATCATGACCGAACGCGGTTCGGCTTTGATGGGGATCGGCATAGCGACAGGCGAAAACCGTGCAGCCGAAGCTGCACGTAAAGCGATTATGAGCCCGCTGCTCGAAACTTCGATCGAAGGCGCACTCGGTGTCATCATGAACATTACGGGAGGCGCGAATTTGTCGCTGTATGAAGTCAATGAAGCGGCGGAAATCGTTACTTCGGCATCGGATCCGGAGGTCAATATGATCTTCGGCGCAATTATTGAAGAGAGCATGAAGGATGAAATCAAAGTAACGGTCATCGCGACTGGATTTGAAAACCGTCCTGTGCAGCAGCCTCAGGTGCGCAAGCAGGGAGCACCAGCGCCGTCGGAACCTGCGGAATCGCGCAGCAACAACACGAACAATCTGCGTCCGTTCGGGAACCAGACAAGCAGTGATCAATTGGACATTCCAACGTTCCTGCGGAATCGTTCCCGTCAGAACAATAACGACTAAGGATGTCATTCCATCCGTCAAACACCCGCATTTCTTCGGAAATGCGGGTGTTGTTTTGTAAAAACGGGAATCCGTTTGAAACGAAGCGGCATTGTACGAAAAAACTTTTGTGTCAGCGCGCTCGGTCGTTTCTGTCATCCGTGCGAATATTTGAAGGCGTTCCTCTTTGCAGAGTTCATCATATGTCATTAAAGCCGGATGTAATACTTATAACAATTTGATGATAGATATGGGAGTGTCGAATCCCATGCCAACAGCGGCTTACGCTTCTTTTTCCCCGAAACTTCCTCTATAAAAGAACGGAACTCGACAAAAAAAGTTCAGGAGTCCCTTCCAATTTTAGACAGACTTTGAACCGTATTGTTTTTATACTAATCACATCTCCCAAAATTGCTTAAGAGAATATCGGCGGTACCGTGTATGCGTTATGGATCCAATCATTCCATAAACATGAAAGGCGTCAGGCAGGTGATAAGCACTGGTTGTGTATATTGATTTGATATTCATCACGAATCTGCTGATCGACGGTGCACTGCTCTGGCTTACAGCCTGGATGCGGAAGCTGAAGCCCCCGTGGTGGAGATTGATTGTGGCGGCTGTGGTGGGTGCCCTGTATGTCGTCATGATGTTTGTGCCGCAGCTCTCGTTTATGTATACCTTTTTGGTCAAGCTGGGTTTATCCCTGCTGATGTTATGGATAACCTTCGGTTTTGGAAGTCTTCAAAACTATATCCGGAATATGGGGGCTTTTTATATTATCAATTTTGCAGTAGCCGGGGGGATAATCGGGATACATTATTTGCTGCAAAATTCGGGAGAAATTTTTAACGGGATTTGGTTCACGGCTTCCGGCGGCATGTCGTTTGAGCTGAAGATCGGGTTCTGGTTTACCTTCATCGGGGTGTTTGGCATGCTGCTGTGGTTCAAAATGGTTCACTCGACCCGGAAGCAGCTGGAAAGCCGTTCCGTATTTATGGGCGAGGTCGCCGTCGAGATCGGCGGTCACCGGGTGACCTGCAGAGGGCTGCTGGATACGGGCAATCAGCTGAGCGATCCGCTGACGAGAACGCCGGTGATGGTCATGGAAGCTTCGCTGTGGGCGGACCGTCTGCCTTCGGGATGGTGCGAAAGGCTGGCCGATGGAGAGCCGGACAAACTGGTGATGGAGCTGGAACATATGGATTTTGCGTGGCAGGACCGGCTTCGTCTCGTTCCCTATCGGGGGGTGAACCGCAGCGCCTCGTTCATGCTGGCCATCAAGCCGGACGCCGTTGAGGTTCGGATCGGCGACGGCGTCCATCGTTCCAGCAAGGTGCTGATCGGCCTGGACGGCGGGCAGCTGTCGGGCGACCGATCGTATCAGGCCATTATCCATCCGAAGCTGGTTGAGGATGATGCCCAGAGTCCAGCAGCCGAGCCATTGGAAACGGCGGGTAACCTTTGATCGCAGGGGAAGGTCGAAGACCGTTTTCCTGCGGAAGACTAATACTTATGCTTACGATGAGAGTTTTCCTGCGGAAAACTAATGCTTATGCTTACGAAGATCGTTTTCCTACGGAAAACTAATGCTTATGCTTACGATGAGAGTTTTCCTGCGGAAAACTTATAGGAGGATCAATTATGCGTGTGAAATGGAGATTGGTGGCGCAGCTGCAGTACTACAGATTCCTGTTTCTCTTAGGACTCAAAAGCGAAGAAATCTATTACATAGGCGGCAGCGAGGCTCTCCCTCCTCCCCTGACACGCGAAGAGGAAGAATATTTGCTCCAGCGGCTGTCCACCGGGGATGCGGCCATCCGGGCGATGCTGATCGAACGCAACCTGCGGCTCGTCGTGTACATCGCGCGCAAGTTCGAGAATACGGGCATCAACATCGAGGACCTGGTGTCCATCGGAGCGATCGGTCTGATTAAGGCGGTCAACACGTTTGACCCGGAGAAAAAAATCAAGCTGGCCACGTATGCCTCCCGCTGCATCGAAAACGAAATTTTGATGTATCTGCGGCGGAACAGCAAAATCCGGAGCGAGGTATCCTTCGATGAGCCGCTCAATATCGATTGGGACGGAAACGAGCTGCTGCTTTCCGATGTGCTCGGAACCGAAAATGATACGATTTACCGGAACATTGAGGAGCAGGTTGACCGCAAGCTTTTGCACAAGGCGCTCGACAAGCTGACCGACCGGGAGCGAACCATTATGGAGCTGCGTTTCGGCCTTCAAGACGGGGAGGAAAAGACGCAAAAGGACGTGGCGGATATGCTCGGCATTTCTCAATCCTACATTTCCCGACTTGAAAAACGCATCATCAAGCGGCTACGCAAGGAGTTCAACAAAATGGTCTAGGCAAAATTTTTATCAGGAATAAAATGACCCTCCAGGGAGATAATGTACATTAGTTTCTCCTTGGGAGGTATATCATCATGACCCGAAACAAAGTCGAGATCTGCGGTGTGGATACTTCGAAGCTGCCCGTCCTGACCAATGTGGAAATGCGGGAGCTGTTCCATGACTTACAGCAAAACAACGAACGTACAGCCAGAGAAAAGCTGGTGAACGGCAACCTGAGACTGGTGCTCAGCGTCATCCAGCGATTCAACAATCGGGGGGAGTTTGTCGACGATTTGTTTCAGGTGGGCTGTATCGGACTAATGAAAGCCATTGATAATTTTGATTTGTCTCAAAATGTGAAATTCTCAACCTATGCGGTGCCGATGATCATCGGGGAAATTCGCAGGTATTTGCGGGACAACAACCCGATCCGGGTATCCCGATCACTGCGGGATATTGCGTACAAAGCGCTGCAGGTTCGTGATTCCTTAACGAATCAAAACTCAAGGGAACCGACGATTTTCGAAATTTCGGAAGTGCTGAACGTCCCCAAAGAGGACGTCGTCTTCGCACTTGATGCCATCCAGGACCCTGTGTCACTGTTCGAACCGATCTACCATGACGGCGGCGACCCGATCTACGTGATGGACCAGATCAGCGACGACAAAAACAAGGACGTCTCCTGGATCGAGGAGATCGCGCTGCGTGAAGCGATGCAGAGACTGGGACAGCGGGAGAAAATGATTTTGTCCATGCGCTTCTTCGAAGGCAAAACCCAGATGGAGGTCGCGGACGAAATCGGCATTTCCCAAGCCCAAGTATCACGTCTTGAAAAATCGGCCATCCAGCAAATGCAAAAGCACGTGAAATCGTGAATAGATGAAGTAAAGCAAGGCGGTCCGCGCTACGGGCCGTCTATTTTTATGGATGAGATGCTGACTGCTGCTCGGCTTCTGCCATGGGTCGTCAACTTAAAGTTTCGAGAAACCGTACACAAAGCCCCTTCAAACCAACGCGGAGAGGCTGAGTATTGCGGAGGATTTCGCTTCAAAACATGGGCATTTTGCCCGGCGCCGGCATATATTAATCATATATATTGAACGAGTCTGATGAATAGACTGCTAAAGGAGAGGAACATGTGAATCCAGAACGTTGGGCGGTGGACAGAAACATGAAAATATCCGATTTTCAAACGAAGGATGTCATCAACATCGTGGACGGCAAAAGGCTAGGACAGATCAGCGATCTGGAGCTCGACCTTCGCCAGGGGCGGATCGAAGCGATCGTCGTCCCAAGCTACAGCAAGTTCAGGGGGCTGTTCGGAGGCGGGAGCGACCTGATCATTCCTTGGAGCAATATCGTCAAAATCGGATCGGATGTCGTCCTCGTCAAGATGGAGGAGCTGCGGACGCTCCAGGACGAGAAGGACGCCGCCTCTTACAGAGAGAGAGCGGAGCAGGCGGACCGCCGCGGCTACCGGGATGTGTAAGGAAAGGTCAGCCTTGTCAAACCAACCATTTTGGTTTTATGCAAGCCGTGTCCATGTGGTACACTGGAGGTTGAGGTGATTGAAATTGGAACCGTTCAAGTTAAAAGAGGGCGATTCGCGCCCTTCGTTATTTATGCTGGAGCCGTGGGTTCGTGAATGGAACGGCATCAGCGCCGGATTTACCGGACGGCATGGCGGCGCGGGAAGTGCGCCTTACGATACGCTTAACACCGCCTTTCATGTGGGAGACCAGCCGGAGACGGTGGTAGCTAACCGCTTGAAGGTTGCGGAAGAGCTGGGCTTTACGCTGGATGACTGGACGTGCGGGGAACAGGTTCACCGGGCGGACATCGCGGTGGTGACGAACGAAGGCCGAGGACGCGGCAGCCGGAACAGAGAATCGGGATTTCAGGATACAGACGGGCTTCTGACGAACGTGCCCGGGGTGCTGCTGACGTCGTTTTATGCGGACTGCGTACCGCTATATTTTTACGATCCCGTTCACCAGGCTGTCGGACTGGCCCATGCCGGCTGGAAAGGGACTGTGGCCCGGATCGCCGCGGCTATGGTGGAGAAGATGGGGCAGGCTTATGGCAGCCAGCCTGAGGAGATACGCGCCGCAATCGGTCCGTCCATCGGCTCCTGCTGTTACGAGGTAGATGACAAAGTGATGAGTCATGTGCACGATTTGGCAAGTCATTTCCTGGGTAATGAACAGTACTCCCCTGCCGATTTTTACATTGCCAAACCCGGCGGCAAAAGCATGCTGAACTTGAAAGAATTAAATCGACAGATTATGATGAAAGCAGGAATATTGCCGACTCATATCGAATGTACATCATGGTGTACGAGCTGTCGCAACGATTTGTTCTTTTCCTACAGAAAAGACGGTGGAACGACAGGGCGTATGGCGAGTTGGATCGGGCTTAGAGAAGGGGTGAATCTTCCTTGACATTGGAAGAACGGATAAGAGAAGTCAACGCGCGCATCGAGGAAGCCTGCCTTCGCAGCGGAAGATCCAGGGAAGACGTCAATGTGATCGCCGTAACCAAGTACGTGTCGACATCCATGACAGAAAGAGTGCTGGACAGCGGTTTGACGCATATCGGCGAAAATCGTTGGCAGAACGCCGAGGAGAAATGGAATGCGCTTGGTTCCCGCGGGACCTGGCATTTTATTGGACATCTGCAGACCAACAAAGTCAAAGACGTGGCAGGCAAATTCGAATATATACATTCGCTGGACCGGCTTTCATTAGCCAAAGAGCTGGAGAAGGTGGCGTCAGCCCGGAATCTGGAAATTAAAACCTTTGTTCAGGTTAACATTTCTGGAGAAGATACCAAATACGGTTTGGAGCCGGAGCAGGCCGTCCCTTTTTTGAAAGAACTTCATCAATTTCCTCATATCAAGGTCGCCGGCTTGATGACCATGGCCCCCTTTGAAGGAGAGGCGGAGGATACCCGGCCCGTTTTTCGCGGGCTGCGGGAGCTAAGAGACGACATAAACCGGCAGGCAATTACGCGAGAGCCATTAATCGATCTTTCCATGGGAATGTCCAACGATTTCGAAGTGGCCATTGAAGAGGGAGCCACCTGGATCCGTTTGGGCTCGATTCTAGTAGGTAAACAGGAAGGGGAATGATGAGCGTGATGAACAAGTTTATGTCTTTTTTGGGATTACAAGAGCAGGAGGAAGTCGTAGAACGGGAGCAGCTGCCGGTGGAGGAAGAAGAAGTTGAAACCCCGAGCATTGAGTCACGTAGAAATACTAGAACCAACAATGTGGTCAGCATTCACTCCCAGAAAAATGTAAAGGTCATTTTGCATGAGCCGCATTCGTATGACGAAGCACAGGCCATTGCCGACCATCTGCGCGCGCACCGCACGGTGGTTGTCAATCTGCAGCGGGTCCGTTCGGATCAGGCGCTCCGCATTATCGATTTTCTCAGTGGGACGGTTTATGCCCTGAACGGCGGTATTTCCAAGATCGGCCATAACATCTTTTTGTGCACACCGGATACGGTCGAGATTCAGGGTGCCATTTCGGAATTATTATCCGAGGAACATGATTACAACAGAATGAGGTGAGCCAAGTTTGGCCCAAAACATTGATACGATTTTAACACTGCTCTTTAACATCTACTTCTACATGATCATCATCTATGTTCTCATGTCATGGCTTCCGAACATTCGCGAGAGCTTTATCGGTGAGCTGCTCGGCAAGCTCGTGGAGCCATACCTGTCCCCTTTCCGCAAAATTATCCCGCCAATCTTCGGCATGCTGGATATTTCCCCGATCGTCGCTCTGTTCGTGCTCCAGTTCGCTATGCAGGGATTGCGGTTCATTATTTTTTCACTGTTGTTTTAGGTGACTGAGATGAAATTAGACATCTATGATCACTTTCACCCGGATGAACGCGAGTTTGTGGATCGGGCATGGGAATGGGTCGTTCACGCCGGGGAATATCACGAAGTCAAGCTTACCGATTTTTTGGACCCGCGGCAGGCTTTTATTTTGCAGTCGCTGGTGAACCGACACCCAGACGTTCAGGTGCGCCTGGACGGCGGATATGAGGGAGCGGAGCGCTGCCGGGCGCTGGTGGCTCCCGATTACCGGGATTTAAGCCAAGAGGACATGGGAATGAAGGTACTTAGCATCTACTCCGGGGATCAGAAATTTTTGTCGCTGGAGCATGGCGATTACATGGGCTCCATTCTGGGACTCGGCGTAAAACGAAGCAAAATCGGGGATATCCATGTCCTTGAGGATGGATGCCACACCGTGGTTTGCGAAGAGATCAGTACGTTTCTCGACATGAACTTAACACAGGTGCACCGGATTCACGTGCTGCGCGAAATTTTGCCGATCGAACAACTGCGGACAAGCCAGGTCAATCTGGAGCTGCAGGATATTACGGTCGCTTCTTTGCGTTTAGATGGAATTGCTTCTGATGCCTACCGCATCAGCCGGACCAAAGTGGTCGTTCCCATCCGTGCCGGCCGCTGCCGCGTCAATTGGAAAGTCGTCGAGGATCCTTCCTATCTGCTTAAAGAAGGGGACCTCGTCTCGATGCAGGGGTTCGGGCGGTTTAAAGTGATCGAGGCGGGCGGCATGACGAAAAAAGGACGCCAGCGCGTAAAAATAGGGAAATTTGTGTAGACCTACAGCAGGAATTGTCTTTTTGCTGTCGAAATGAATTATTCAAGAATATTAACGATATCGTAACTTTTGACCGATACATTTGGGTGAGGCCCATCAGGACCGCTCGTCGACAGGGAAACCTGAACATTTTAGGAGGTGCGCATCAATGCCATTAACACCACTGGATATACATAACAAGGAGTTTGCCCGCCGAATCCGGGGTTATGACGAAGATGAAGTGAACGAGTTTCTCGACCAAGTCATTAAGGATTATGAGAGCGTGATCCGCGAGAACAAGGAACTTCAGGGTCAGCTGGCCTCATTGCAGGAAAGACTTGACCATTTCGTGAACATCGAGGAGACGCTGTCCAAGACCATCATCGTTGCGCAGGAAGCTGCGGATGAGGTGAAGAACAACGCGAAGAAGGAAGCGCAGCTCATCATCAAGGAATCGGAGAAGAATGCTGACCGCATCATTAACGAATCCTTGTCGAAGGCCCGCAAGATCGCGATGGAAGTCGAAGAGCTGAAGAAGCAGGCCTCGATTTACCGTACCCGTTTCCGGACGCTGGTGGAAGCCCAGCTCGAGCTGCTCAGCCAGGATGGATGGGAAGCGCTGGAAACCCGGGAGACGCGCGAAGCGAACGAAGTATACTAGGCTTCTGCTTGGTTGACTTTTGCGGGAAAAAGGAATATAAATATATTCATATCGGTTTTTTTGTTAGTGATTGGGTTAGACTTGAAACGAAATATGAATTCGATGACGGGATAAGTAAGCTTGGGATTTGTTCCCCAGAGAGTTGGCATATGCTGAAAGCCAATGTTCAGACCGAAGCCGAAGATCCTCCCTGAGAAGTGAAGCTGAAACGCAGGTTTGCGTGCGTAAGCCGAACCGGGCCGCCGAACGTTATATCGGCTCCATGCCGGAAGCTTGGCATGGACTGAGGAGTCATTCTTTGATCAATGTGCTTGACCTTGCGGTTCAAGGACGATTGTTGAAAGAATGGAATTAGGGTGGTCACGCGAGCAGAAGCCTCGTCCCTTAGGGGATGAGGCTTATTTGTTTTGTTTCGGATCCCCCTAAATCCCCCTTATCCTAAGGGGGACCCCAGAGGGTTCTACCCTCTGGACACCCGAAAGTCTCCGAGGATGGAACTAGTTTGGAGTTTTGATGCTACGGTAGGCTTGGTGCCCGGTTCTTCTCCGGCTGCCCCCCTTTGGGGGACCGCCTTCGGAACCTCTCATGAGAGGTGGGTCTTACGCGGCTCCGCACCGCTCGACCTGCGGCACATGCGCAGGCTGTGTGCCGGGCATGTGAGGCGTACTGGGTGTGTGTTAGGCCGAAGCTTCTTAATTTAGTAACAAGGTAACTCCAACGTCGAGCGTGCCCATCTTCACTTTGCTGGGCAAAGGAAGATGGGCGGCAAGCGGGGATACGCTCAAGCACTCTTACGAAGAGGGATTTAGGGAGATGGAAAGGCTTTTGATTTAGGGAGATGGGAAGTTTTTCAAAGAATGAAAGTGAGGTATGGTGACCATGCATAAGGTCGATGTCAAAGAAAAAGCGCGCACGAGAGATCAGCGCATCCTGAAAAAATGGAATGAAGAAGGCACCTTCAAAAAATCCATCGAAAACCGTTCGGGCAAGCCGAACTTCGTGTTTTTCGAAGGGCCGCCGACAGCCAACGGGGCTCCGCATATCGGGCACGTGCTGGGACGCGTGATCAAGGATTTTGTGCCGCGTTACAAAACGATGAAGGGCTACCGCGTCGTGCGTAAAGCAGGCTGGGACACCCACGGTCTGCCGGTGGAGCTCGGCGTAGAGAAGCAGCTCGGCATCTCCGGCAAGCAGGATATCGAGAAATACGGCGTGGAAGAGTTTGTGAAGAAATGTAAGGACAGCGTGTTTGAGTATGAGAAGCAGTGGAGAGAGCTGACAGAAGCGATCGGGTACTGGACGGATCTGGACCATCCGTACATCACGTTGGAGAACAATTACATCGAGAGCGTATGGAACATCCTGTCCACGATTCACGGCAAAGGGCTGCTGTACCGCGGACATCGCGTCAGCCCGTACTGCCCTTGCTGCCAGACGACGCTCAGCTCCCACGAAGTGGCGCAGGGCTACGAAGACGTCAAGGATTTGAGCGCTACGGCCAAATTCAAGCTGCATGACAGCGGCGATTATGTGCTGGCCTGGACGACCACGCCTTGGACGCTGCCGTCCCACGTGGCGCTGGCCATGAACCCGGATATGGAATATGCCCGCGTCCAGCAGGAAGACGGCGTCTACATCGTCGCCAAAAACCTGGTTGAACACGTGATGAAAGGCGACTATACGGTTTTGTCCACACACAAAGGTTCCGAATTTGTCGGCCAGAGCTACACGCCGCCGTTTACTTATTTCAAGCCAGAAAAAGGCAACATCATCGTCGGCGCATCCTTTGTTACGGATTCGAGTGGCACGGGGATCGTGCATATGGCGCCGGCCCACGGGGAAGACGACTACAAAACCTGCCGGGAAAACGGCATCAGCTTTGTGAGCGTAGTGAACGCCCAAGGACGCTATACCGATGAGGTTACCGACTTCGCCGGACGCTTCGTAAAAGATTGCGATCTGGACATCGTGAAGATGATGTCGGAAAAAGAAACTTTGTACAGCAAGGAAAAATATGAGCACAGCTATCCGTTCTGCTGGCGCTGTAAGTCTCCGCTTCTCTATTATGCGATGGAGAGCTGGTTTAT
>NZ_PCZT01000012.1:281433-288395 GCF_002968895.1 Paenibacillus sp. AR247
CGAAACGACGGCCGTCAAGGATCAGCTGATCGCCAACAACAATGGCGTTACCTGGTATCCGGGCCATGTCCGTGAAGGACGCTTCGGCAAGTTCCTGGAAGAGCTGGTGGATTGGAATATCAGCCGTAACCGCTATTGGGGCACGCCACTGAACGTTTGGGTCTGCGAATCGTGTAAAGGCGAATTTTCGCCGCACAGCTTTTCGGAGCTGAAAGCCCAGGCGGTCGGCGAAATCAGCAACGATCTGGAGCTTCATAAGCCTTACGTCGATGAGGTCAAAGTGCGCTGTCCGCACTGCGAAGGCGGAGTGATGGAGCGGACGTCCGAAGTGATCGACGTTTGGTTCGACAGCGGCTCGATGCCGTTCGCGCAGCATCATTACCCGTTTGAGAACGTGGACACGTTCGAGGAGCAGTTCCCGGCGGACATGATCTGCGAAGGGATCGACCAGACCCGCGGCTGGTTCTACAGCCTGCTGGCCGTATCGACCCTGTTCAAAGGCGTTGCGCCATACAAATCGGTCATCGCCACGGGGCATATCCTGGACGAAAACGGCCAAAAAATGTCCAAATCGAAGGGCAACGTCATCGACCCTTGGGACATCATCAACGAATACGGCACGGATGCGTTCCGCTGGGCGCTCCTTTCGGACAGCGCACCTTGGAACAGCAAACGCTTCTCCAAAGGCATCGTCGGTGAAGCCAAATCCAAAGTGATCGACACGCTGGTCAACACGCACGCGTTCCTGACGCTGTATGCGAACATCGATGGCTACAACCCGGCTGAGCATCCGTACCAGCCGTCGGAAAACAAGCTGGACCGCTGGATCCTGTCCCGTCTGAACAGCCTGATCCTGCTGGTGGACAAAGCGCTGGAAAGCAACGACTTCCTCAACTCGGCCAAAGCCATCGAAGGATTCGTCGACGAGCTGAGCAACTGGTACATCCGCCGTTCGCGCGACCGCTTCTGGGGCAGCGGACTCGGAGAAGATAAACTGGCCGCTTACGGCACGCTCACGCATGTGCTGGTCACGCTGGCCCAACTGATGGCGCCGTACACGCCGCTGCTGTCGGAAGATATCTACACGAACCTGACCGGCGGGGAAAGCGTTCATCTGACCGATTATCCGGTTGCCGACGAAACTCTAATCGACAAGGCGCTCGAGGAAGATATGGAAACCGCCCGCCAGATCGTTGAGCTCGCCCGCAACGTGCGGAACGAAACGGGGATCAAGACCCGCCAGCCGTTGTCCGAGCTGATTGTGTCGCTGGACCGCGATTTTGATGTGGCCGGATACGAGGAGATCGTCAAGGAAGAAATCAACGTGAAGAACATCGTCGTGGAGACGAGCGACAGCGGATTCGTCGACTTTACGCTGAAGATGAACCTGAAGGTGGCGGGCAAGAAATACGGTAAAAATATCGGGTTCCTGCAAGGCTTCCTGAAAGCGATGAGTCCGGAGGATACGCGGAACGTCGTCAATAACGGCAGCCTGAACGTCACTTCGCCGGATGGTGATGAGCTTCAGATTACGGCTGACGAGCTGCTCGTCGAGAAGCAGGCCAAAGCCGGATTTGCATCGGCTTCGGGCTATGGCATCACCGTCGCCCTCAATACGGAAATCACGCCTGAACTGGAACAGGAAGGCTGGGTCCGCGAAGTGGTGCGTGCCGTACAGGACTACCGCAAAAAGCTCGACCTGCCGATCGAAAAACGCGTTACGCTGGTCCTTGATGCGGATGAAGAATTGACGGCTGCGATCCAGGCGTTTGAGCATGTGCTCCGGGAAAACGTGCTGGTGAACGAGCTTGCGTTTGGCCAAGAAGCCGAAATGGAGCGCGTTGATCTCGCCGGCAAAACGCTAGGTATCCGCATTGCCGGATAACCTGCCCTTTCACCGCCATTGAATGGCAATCGCCGCTTTGGCGCATAATAGCACAACAAACGAACAAACGAGCCTTCTGGCCCGTGCGGAAATGGAAGACCATTTTCGCGCCGGCTTCGGCTCGTTTGTTGTTCATCGGAACGTGGATACCGCGCTGATCCGAGAGGAGACTGCAGAGATGGCGAATAAGAAGAGCATCATTCCCGAATCGGAAGAAGAGAAGCTGAACGTCGTGTACCGCTTGACCGTGCGGATTGCCGAAGAATTGGAGCAGGCCCGGATTGCGGAATATACTCAGCTTCTCCACAGGCCCTTCCGGTTGATTATGTTAAACCTGCTGTCCGGTGCGGCGCGCGGCGTCGGGGTCGCCATTGGATTCACCTTTTTTGCGGCGACGATTATTTATGTGCTGCAGGGGCTGGGAGCGCTCAATCTTCCGATTATCGGAGATTATATTGCCGATATCGTCCGGATCGTCCAGCGCCAGCTTGAGCTGAAGACGTATTAAATAAACCCTTCGTCCTCTTCGCCGAGCTGGTCCATGCTGACACCTTCGCCTTGGTCCATATATTTTCGGTACTCTTGGTTACGGACAAATTCGATCGGATTTCCGTAAATATCGGTGGCGACAAAAGCCTCATACGGCTCAACGCAGCCCTCCAGCTCGTCGGATGCTTCGATTTCAATCTCGTTGTAGCTGTGAACCTCCCGGCCTGTCGGGTAGTTGGAGGTGCCGAAATTTTCAACGATCTGCCACGCGTCTTCGCCGTCGAAACCGTTCTGGTCATCGCGCTCGTCCAAGCTCGTCCGGCCGAAGGGAGGCATTAAAAATTCCTCTTCGACAGGTCGGTAATTCTCTACATGCACTTTAGGTGAATGCTCTTTGCAAAAGGACGTCGTCGGAACGGCTTCCAACCGCTCGTACGGGATCGGCTTGCCGCATTCCTCACAGACGCCATAGGTTCCCTGCTGGAATCGGTCCAGCGCCATTTCAATACGGTCCATGTGGTGATCGTCATGGTCTTGAAGAGTTAAATCGACTTCCCTGGCGTAAAGCTCAGTGGCGACATCGGCGGGGTGGTTGTCGATGTTCGACAGCTCTCCGGTCTGGTCGCGCATAGATTCTTCCAGGCCGTAATGCTCGTTGCTGTCATCCTTTCGGCGGATGGATTCCTGCTGTTCCTTGAGCATATTGTGCAAATGATCCAGCTGTGATTGTGTGAGATGCTGCATGATCAAGCCCCTTTCCGCTTTGGATCAACAAAACGATAAAGACGATTTCTTTTCATATCTAGAATGTGCGGATTAAGCCTGTTTTACAGAAGGAAATTGTTTTCGCCATTCCCCGTTTATGGACGGTTTCCGGCGCCCTATGCTACAATAAACAAGTCTTTACATGACGTGAAAGGCTGTGTCCGAGCGGACGGGCCTAATGAATAAGAACGGAGTGACAAATGGCTGTGGTGTACTACTTAATCGCTTTAATCGTGTTTTTGGTGGATCAGGGCGCCAAGTATTTAATTGCCACCAGATTGGAATTAGCAGAGGAAATTCCGGTGATTGGCAACTTTTTTCTGATTACCTCCCACCGGAACACGGGTGCAGCCTTCGGTATTCTTCCCAACCAGCGCTGGTTTTTTATCGTGATTACCATCGTCGTGGTGGTGGCGATTATCTGGTATATGAACCGGGTGAGAAAATCGTCTTCGCGCAAGCTGCTTCCGGTAGCGCTTAGCCTCGTCCTGGGCGGGGCGATCGGCAACTTTCTCGACCGTGCGTTGAACGGAGAAGTGGTGGACTTTTTACAATTCAATTTCGGCAGCTATACGTTTCCGATTTTTAATGTGGCCGACTCCTGCATCGTGATCGGGGTGGCTCTCATTATACTGGATTCGCTGATGGACATGAACCGAACCGAATCGAACAACAAGAGCAATGAAGGGAATGAACCGGTTTGATCGAAGAACAAACATCCGGAGCGGGGGAAAACCCGGAGAGTGCGGATATCAGGGAGTGGGTCGTTGACCCTGTCCATGCCAAAGAACGCATCGATAAATATATTACGGAATCCTGGGAGGAGGACATTTCCCGGTCCCAGGTCCAGCTCTGGATCAGCGCAGGCCACGTGCTTGTGAACGGTCAGCCGGTCAAAGCCAATTATAAGCTGGCGGCGGGCGACCGCTTGGAAGTGACCGTTCCGGAGCCGGCCGCCGTCGAGATCGTACCGGAGGACATTCCACTGAATGTCGCTTTCGAGGACAAGGATGTCATCGTGGTCAACAAGCCGCGGGGGATGGTCGTTCATCCTGCGCCCGGGCATGCCTCGGGGACTCTGGTGAATGCGCTGATGTACCACTGTAAGGATTTGTCCGGCATTAACGGGGAGCTGCGCCCAGGCATCGTTCACCGGATCGACAAGGACACTTCCGGCTTGATCATGGCCGCAAAGAACGATATGGCCCACGCCTCTTTGGCCGCCCAGCTCAAAGACCACAGCGTGACCCGGCGCTATTATGCCCTGGTCCACGGCAATGTCAGCCATGATCAAGGAACGATAGACGCTCCTATCGGGCGCGATTCGGTCGACCGCAAAATGTATACCGTGACGGAAAGAAACAGCAAGCACGCCGTTACCCATTTTACGGTCAAGGAGCGCTTTGGCGATTATACCCTGCTGGAGCTTCAGCTCGAAACCGGGCGGACTCACCAGATCCGGGTGCACATGAAGTTCATCGGCCATCCGCTCGTCGGGGATCCGGTGTACGGACGGAGCAAAGGCATCAAAATGAACGGACAAGCGCTGCACGCCGGCGTGCTTGGGTTTATCCATCCGGCAAGCGGTGAATATATGGAGTTCTCAGCGCCGATTCCCGGCGATATGGAGGATCTGCTGACATCGCTGCGCAGCCGTTGAAAGTACAAATCATACGATAATTAGTCCATGGCATTCCGCCATGGATTCCTTCATATTTAGGGGTGTAGAAATTGAAGTAGGAGATGAAAGATACATGAGTATCGAACAGTACCAGCAAACGTGCCGCCACGATATGCTGGTAGCCGTTCTGAACGAGCTGGGCGTTCCAGGCCGAGAAACCGAAAAGGACTCCTTCTTCCTCTATGTGGAAGCGCCTAAGGGCNTTAAAGCGGGGTCCGCTTCAATTCCGGCGAGGACTTNTCCCAGTTCTTAATCCGCGAGAAGCTAATCTCCACCGTGCCTTGGGATGATGCCGGCAGCTTTGTCCGTTTCTCCGTCACTTTCGAAGCGAAGGGCCAAGAAGACGAGAAGCGCGTCATTGCCGAAATTAAACGCCGCCTGAGCGACGTGGAATTCGAATTTTAATTCAATGTGCAGCAAGATCCGTCCCTGACATGCAGGGCGGATCTTTTTTTTGGCCGCAGCGTTATATCACCTGATGCAGCCCGATAAAGATGAGAATAAGGCCGGCAAGGACGCTGGCGCTTTTGCCCAGGCGTTCCCCGGCGATTTTTCGGCCGATGAGAGAGCAGAGACCCACACTGGCAAAGCTGAATATGCCTGACAAAATCGATGTTTCCCAGATGCCGATATGGGTGATCCCGGCGTCGAAGCCGCCCGCCAGATTGTTGACCGACAGCGCGATGCCGAGGACGACCGATTCTTTGAAATCCACCGATTTGGACGCGTTGAAGTCGGCGGTTTCGGGATTTTGCAGGATTCGGGTCAACCAGTTCCGCCGGTCCGAATGCCGGGCCAATTGCTCCTGCAGCAGCGGCTGAATGATGACCCAAGTACCGATCGACACGAGGATGACCATGCCGACAATATTGCACACAGAAGGCGGCAGCCAGGCGGACAGCACTTTTCCCGATATCCCGCCGATCCAGGTCAGCATAAATCCGATAAACGCGATGACGGTACCCGCCAATGCCGGTATTTTTATATTTCTTACACCATAAGCCACGCCGACGCCCGCATTATCGAGATTGGCGGCAAGCGCGATGGAAATCGCCGGAATCCAAACAGCCAGATCCATGATGTCAGCTCCTTTAATTGAAGTAATACATCATATGGGGCCGTTGAGAAAAAGTGACGGGGATGGGCTTATTTGTTGAGATATCGTCAACAGGGTTCGGCAGCGAGCAATGGCTGTTGACTTAACGAAACGCATCCATTTTCAAGGCAGGAAGGGAGTGCAGCTTATGGTCACGGGGCCGGAAGATTCGATGTCCCACGAGAAATTGGCAGATATCATCAAGGCGGCACTTAAAAAGCAATCGCTCTCCATGCGCGGTCTCAGCGCGTTGACGGGCATGGATACCGCAACAATATCAAGAATTGTCAACGGAAAACAGAAAGCGAGGCTGGAGCATTTGCAGCATTTCGCGGTCCACCTGGGCATACCGATGGAGGCTTTGTTATCGGCAGCGGGGTATCCGCTTGACGGCAGTACACAGCTAAAGGATGCAGATCTGCCAGGGGCAGCTGATGTAGGCTCCAAGGAGCAGGAACTGCTGCGCGTGTTTGACGGGCTGGGCATTGATGTTCGGGACATGACAGAGCGTGTCCGGCAGGAGCTGGTGAAGTACGAGGAATACGCGGAAACCCGGGAAGGGAGCGAGCTGATTACCGATCGGTTTCCGGAGAAGCTTGAGCAGTTGCAGAGCGCCGGGTTCTATATTCAGCAGCTAAAAGATTTGTACGCCCGCTATCATGAACCGGATGTTCCCGCCAATATGAAGACGGTGATCGGCAGCGCGCTGCTCTATTTTGTATTGTCCGCAGACATTATCCCGGATTACAGTTTTCCGCTCGGGTATATCGATGATGCGCTGGCAGTGCGGCTGGTGCTGGAGCGGCTGAAGGAACTGGAAACAAGCCCATGATTTTTGCGGCCAAACATGGTAAAGTGGACATAGCAATAAGGGCGCTTGTTTTTGAGAACGAGGCGTGAAGTGGGAGTTGAGCAGCTCTGTTTAAACATTGGAAATGGGATTCGTATATCGAACATTTGGGCGAATTGCGCAAGCGCCTGTTCTGGATTTTGGGCGTCGTTTTTGGTGTCAATGATCGCGGCGCTGTTCGTGGTGGGCGACGTGC
>NZ_PCZT01000012.1:288495-291567 GCF_002968895.1 Paenibacillus sp. AR247
TAAATTCGAAAAATTAAGCGGGCCAAAGCCCAGGCCAAAAAAGACTTCCCGGACGTGGAACTGATCGACCTTGGCGTAGGCG
The DNA here is from genome assembly GCF_002968895.1 of Paenibacillus sp. AR247. Lineage (NCBI taxonomy): Bacteria > Bacillati > Bacillota > Bacilli > Caryophanales > Paenibacillaceae > Paenibacillus > Paenibacillus sp. AR247. The sequence goes on from NZ_PCZT01000012.1 coordinate 288,578, forward strand.
AACCGGATGAAATGGCTGACGCCGGCATTGTAGCCAAGCTTGCGGAAGAAGCGGCCAAGCCGGAGAACCGCGGCTATGCAGATAACGGAATTCCTGAATTCAAGGAAGCGGCGGCCAAATACTTGAAGGAAGTCTTCAACGTGGACGGCATCGACCCGCAGACAGAAGTGCTCCACTCCATCGGCTCCAAGCCGGCCCTGGCGATGCTTCCATCGGTGTTCATCAACCCTGGCGACGTGACCATCATCACCGTGCCTGGTTATCCCGTTCTGGGAACCCACACGAAATACCTCGGCGGGGAAGTATACACCGTTGAGCTGAAGAAGGAAAACAACTTCCTGCCGGACCTGAAGAGCATTCCGGAAGACATCGCTCAGCGCGCCAAGCTGATCTACCTGAACTATCCGAACAACCCGACGGGCGCAAGCGCCACGGTCGAGTTCTTCACCGAAGTGGTGGAATGGGCGAAGAAGTACGACATCGTCGTCGTTCATGACGCTCCTTACGCAGCCCTGACTTATGACGGACTGAAGCCGCTGAGCTTCCTGTCGATTCCAGGTGCGAAGGACGTAGGTGTCGAGCTGCACTCGCTGTCCAAATCCTACAACATGACCGGCTGGCGGATCGGCTTTATCGCCGGTAACCCGCTCGTCGTGAAAGCCTTCGGCGACGTGAAGGACAACAATGACTCCGGCCAGTTTATTGCCATCCAGAAAGCGGCCGCTTACGGTCTCGCCCATCCGGAAATTACGGAGAAAATTGCGGAGAAATATTCCCGCCGCCACGATATGCTGGTAGCCGTTGGCCTCGCTGGTCGAATGGAACGCATTCAGCCCGTGGGAGGGCGTTCGCATGTATATGTACATTGCCGCAGCCCTGTCGCTGGTTGTAGCGGTACCTTTTACGACGCTGCAAATTTGGGCTTTTGCCAAAAAGGGACTGCGCAAGAGCGAGCAGAAAGCGGCGCTAAAGTATGTGCCAGCTGCGTTCGTACTGCTGCTTGTCGGGTTTGCTTTTGCCTATTTTGTCGTGTTCCCGATGGCGTTTCGCTTTACGACGAGTATGACCAAAAACTTGGGATTGGTGGAGACGTACGGCATCGCGCAGTACTTTACGTTTCTGACCAACATCGTGGTTCCGGTGTCGCTTGCCTTTGAGCTGCCGGTGCTGGTGATGCTGCTGACAAGGCTGCGTGTCATCAACCCGGGACTGCTGGGAAAAATGCGTAAAGTCTCATACATGGTGCTGGTCTTCATCGCGTGCATGATTTCTCCGCCGGAGTTTTTTTCGCATATTTCGGTGTCGGTGCCGTTTATTCTGCTGTACGAAATCAGCGTATTGATGTCCAAGCTGGTATACCGCAAGCAAATGCAGACGGATGCGGGGACCAAGGACCGGATGAATTATGGATCTGCCTAGGTTCGACCTTGGCTGTTGAAAGTGTGCTGAAATCAAGTGGAGAAGCTGGTTTATAAATTGCTTTAAGGGAGGACGATTTACGTTATGCTAAGCGATATTGGTTTGCCGGGTTTCATTTTGCTGGCCGTGCTTGCGCTGCTGTTATTCGGACCAAACAAGCTGCCCGGGCTGGGCCGCTCCGCCGGACGCATGCTGCGGGAATTTAAAAACGAAATGAACGACATTATGGGCGACTCGCCGCGCCAGAAGCGCAGCTCCGCCCAGGAGCCCGTAACGGAACAGGGGCAGCAGCCTCAGGCGGTTCGGACGGAATCCGCCGCATCCCCGCGTTTGCCGGAATAAAATTCCACGGATCGGGAAGGCTAAGCTCGGTTGACAGCAGACGTTCAGTCTGTCATAATCATCTTTAGTTGAATAGCACCTTTAAATCAGTCCCGTGAGACTGGCAAGGTAACGTGAACCGAGGTTCACTTCGCGGCAGCATACTGTCTGCTTTAAGCCGCCCAGCGAATCTCTATGTCTATCAGCGTATGCTGATGGCTTCTAACTCCTTGCCTACGGGCAGGGAGTTTTTTTGTTATCTGGGTCCCCTCCAAGCATCTAAACAGGCATCATAACAAAGCCTCGCTTTGTGGGGAACCTTCACGGGTCAGCTATTTAAATCCCTTTTAGACGGAAGAAGGAGTGTGGAGCATGAGCAACGAGGTGCATGTCATTATGGATGAAACGGCAATCCGCCGTGCACTGACAAGGATTGCACACGAAATACTGGAGAGGAACAAGGGGATTGAAAATTGTGTATTCATCGGCATCAAAACCCGGGGAGAATTTCTGGCCCAGCGCATCGCCGGCAAAATTCTCGAAATCGAAGGCACACCGGTTCCATGGGGCGCCGTTGACGTCACCCGGTACCGGGACGACCAGAAAGACAGCGCAGCATCCCTGACTGAAGCAAACATCGGCCTTGAAAAGCTCGATATTCATGATAAAAAAGTGATTTTGTTCGACGACGTGCTGTACACGGGACGGACGATCCGCGCCGCAATGGACGCCCTGATGGACTGCGGTCGGCCGCAGATGATCCAGCTGGCGGTGCTGGCGGACCGGGGACACCGGGAGCTGCCGATCCGGCCGGATTATATCGGCAAGAACGTACCGACGGCAAGGTCCGAGCAAATTGAAGTGGCCCTCACGGAAACGGACGGCAAGGACGAAGTGACGATTATGCAAAACCGGGAGGAGAAATAACATGCTAACGATGACGCAGCTGAAGGACCGGAGCCTGCTCGGACTGAAGGATCTGGGCCGCGACGAAATCGAATCGATCATGAACCGGGCAGCATACTGGGAAGCACAGCACGAAAAGCTGGTGCCGGTGCTGGCCTCCAAATTCGTAGCCAACATGTTTTTTGAGAACAGCACGCGGACGCGCTTTTCCTTCGAAATGGCTGAGAAACGTCTGGGCGCCCAGGTGCTGAACTTTACGGCGGCTGCTTCGAGCGTAGAGAAAGGCGAATCGATCTACGACACGGTAAGAACGCTCGAATCGATGGGGATTGACGCAGGCGTCA
>NZ_PCZT01000012.1:291667-300174 GCF_002968895.1 Paenibacillus sp. AR247
ATATACACAAAAATGAATTATTATTATACAATAGATTGGAAGCCACAGTGCCAATCAACGACCGGAGGTACTCATGATACAGATCATAACGAACGCCAACGTACTGAACGAACAAGGGGAACAGGTAAGCAAGCATATCGTCATCGAGGACGGCCTCATCAAAACATTGGTGGAACCCGATGCCGGCTGGAGTGCTCCCGAAGGGGCGGAAGTGACGGACGCTGCCGGCAAGCTGGTTACGCCCGGCTTGATCGATATGCATGTCCATCTGCGCGAACCTGGATTTGAACATAAGGAAACGATCGAGACCGGGAGCCGCTCGGCTGCCAAAGGCGGCTTCACGACCATCGCCTGCATGCCGAACACGAAACCGGTGACCGACAACCCGGAAACGGTCCAGCTGGTGCTGGAGAAGGCCCGCGAGGCGGGAATCGTGAAGGTGCTCCCTTATGCAGCGATAACGGTACGGGAGCTCGGACGGGAGCTGACGGATTTTGAAGCGCTCAAAGCAGCGGGGGCGGTCGGCTTCACCGACGACGGCGTTGGCGTACAGAATGCCAAGATGATGAAAGACGCCATGCGCCGGGCGAAAGAGCTGAACATGCCGGTGATTGCGCACTGTGAAGAGAACTCCCTGGTCGAAGGGGGTAGCGTGACGGAAGGCAAGTTTGCCGAGCAGCACGGACTGATCGGTATTCCGAACGAGTCGGAAGCGATTCATGTGGGGCGGGACATCCTGCTGGCGGAAGCGACGGGCGTGCACTACCATGTGTGCCACGTCAGCACGGAACAGTCGGTCCGGCTGATCCGCCAGGCCAAGGAAGTCGGCATTCACGTCACCGCCGAGGTGTGTCCGCACCATCTGCTGCTGTCGGATGAAGACATTCCGGGGCTGGACGCCAACTGGAAAATGAATCCTCCGCTGCGCTCACCGCGGGACGTGGAAGCCTGCATCGAAGGGCTGCTGGACGGAACGCTCGACATCATCGTGACGGACCATGCGCCGCATGCTGCGGAAGAGAAAGCAAAAGGCATGGAAATGGCGCCGTTTGGTATCGTAGGCTTCGAGACGGCCTTCCCGCTCTTGTACACCAAATTTGTGGCGACTGGCAAATGGGATCTGGCCATGCTGGTTCAGCGGATGACCTCCGATCCGGCGCGGGTGTTCGGTTTAAACACCGGGCGGCTTGAGGAAGGCGCTCCTGCTGACCTGACGATGATTGACCTGGAAACCGAAAAAGCGGTGAATCCGGAAGAGTTTGCCTCAAAGGGACGGAACACACCGTTTACCGGGTGGAAGCTGAAGGGCTGGCCGGTTAAAACCTGGATGGACGGCAAAGTCGTGTTTGAAGCCTAAGACCGGATATACCCGGGCTGGATCGGTTGATACAAAAGAAACAGATATAGATACTACTAGATACTAACTTAACGTAATTTGACAGAGGAGTGAGTGGGATGCAGGCAAGATTGCTGCTGGAGGATGGAACACTGTTTACGGGCAGTGCTTTCGGAGCAGAAGGTGAAACGACGGGCGAAGTCGTGTTTAATACAGGGATTACGGGATATCAAGAGGTGCTGTCGGACCCGTCGTACTGCGGGCAAATCGTAACGATGACGTTCCCGCTGATCGGCAACTACGGCATTACGCGCGACGATTTTGAGTCGGTTGCGCCGTATGTGCACGGATTTGTCGTACGCCGCCATGAGACGGTGCCGAGCAACTGGCGTGCCGAGTACAGCGTGGATACGCTGCTGAAGGAATACGGGATCGTCGGCATCAGCGACATCGATACGCGCATGCTGACCCGCCTTATCCGCAGCCACGGCACGATGAAAGGGATTTTGACGACATCCGCTCAGTCCGTCGAGGAGCTGAGAGAGCGTCTTGCTGCGAGCACCCTGATGACCGATCAGGTGTCGCGCGTGTCCACGAAGCATACTTACAGCAGCCCGGGCGCTAGAGAGCGGATCGTACTTATCGACTACGGCGCCAAGAGCGGTATTTTGCGCGAACTGACTTCCCGCGGCTGCGATGTGGTGGTTGTTCCGCATGATACGACGGCCGAGGAAATCCGCCGCCTGAATCCGGACGGTATTCAGCTGTCCAACGGCCCTGGGGATCCTAAAGATGTACCGCACGCGATCCAGACGATCAAGGAACTGCTCGGCGAATATCCGATCTTCGGCATCTGCCTGGGGCACCAGCTGTTCGCCCTGGCTTGCGGCGCCGACACCGAGAAGCTGAAATTCGGCCATCGCGGCGGCAACCATCCGGTGAAGGATTTGGCGACGAACCGCTGCTATATCACATCGCAGAACAGCTATCTGTTTGATGAGTTCTTGAAAATGATTGCCGATCATAAACAGCAAAAACCTGCAAAACCGCGCCAGGCTGAACTGGCTGCAGCCGTGAAAGGAGCACGATAATATGCCTATCAATAAACAGCTTAAGAAAATCCTCGTTATCGGTTCTGGACCGATCGTCATCGGCCAGGCGGCTGAGTTCGACTATGCGGGCACGCAGGCATGCGAAGCACTGAAAGAGGAAGGCGTTGAGGTTGTCCTGATTAACAGCAACCCGGCGACCATCATGACCGACACGAACACGGCGGATAAAGTATACATCGAGCCGATCACCCTGGACTTCGTAACCCAGGTCATCCGCCAGGAGCGCCCGGATGGACTGCTGCCGACGCTCGGCGGCCAGACCGGCCTTAACATGGCGGTGGAACTGGCGAGAGCAGGCGTGCTGGAGCAGGAAAACGTTAAACTGCTGGGCACCCAGCTTCATTCGATCGAAAAAGCCGAAGACCGCGACCTGTTCCGCGAACTGATGCGCGAGCTGGAACAGCCGGTACCGGATAGCACGATCGTCACAACCCTGGAAGAAGCGCTCGACTTCGCCGAAGAGATCGGCTACCCGCTGATCGTCCGTCCGGCGTACACGCTCGGCGGAACCGGCGGCGGCATCTGCGCGAATGAAGAAGAACTGCGTGAGACGGTAACTTCTGGCATACGTTACAGCCCGATCGGCCAGTGCCTGATCGAGAAGAGCATTGCGGGTATGAAGGAAGTCGAATACGAAGTCATGCGCGATGCCAACGACAACTGCATCGTCGTATGTAACATGGAGAACTTTGATCCGGTCGGCGTTCATACCGGGGACAGTATCGTCGTAGCCCCGTCCCAGACGCTCTCGGACCGTGAATACCAAATGCTGAGATCGGCGTCGCTGAAAATTATCCGCGCGCTGAACATCGAAGGCGGATGTAACGTGCAGTTCGCCCTGGATCCGCACAGCTATCAGTACTATGTCATCGAGGTTAACCCTCGCGTCAGCCGCTCTTCGGCGCTCGCTTCTAAAGCGACCGGGTACCCGATCGCCAAGATGGCGGCAAAGATCGCCCTTGGCTACACCCTGGACGAAATCGTCAACCCGGTGACTGGGCAGACATACGCTTGCTTCGAGCCGACGCTGGACTACATCGTCAGCAAAATTCCGCGCTGGCCGTTCGATAAATTCGTGCAGGCGAACCGCAAGCTGGGCACGCAAATGAAAGCGACCGGCGAAGTTATGGCTATCGGCCGCACGTTCGAGGAATCGATCCATAAAGCGATCCGCTCCCTGGAAATCGGAGTTCACCGCTTCTATCTGAAGGGTACGGAAGAGCTGAGCGAGGAAGTGCTCCGCGAGCGCCTCATCAAAGCCGACGACGAGCGGATCTTCCTGATCGCGGAAGCGTTCCGCCGCGGCTATGGCTTGCAGGAAGTTCAGGACCTGACCAAGATCGACTGGTGGTTCCTTGATAAAATCCAGGGGCTGATCGCGTTCGAAGAGCAGCTTCAGGAAGATACGCTTTCTTATGACGCGCTGTACCTGGCGAAACGCCGCGGTTTCACCGACCGGGCGATTGCCGAGATCCGCAGCCAGAGCCAGGCTGGAAGCCTGACGACGGAGACGGAAGTTCGCGAGTTCCGCCTCTCGAACGGTCTGCGTCCGGTCTACAAAATGGTTGACACCTGCGCGGCTGAATTCGAAGCGACAACGCCTTACTACTACTCGACCTACGAGACGGAGAACGAAGTAACGCCGTCCAACAAGGAGAAAGTGGTCGTGCTGGGCTCCGGACCGATCCGGATCGGCCAAGGCATCGAGTTCGACTACTCGACGGTACACGCCGTGTGGGCGATTCAGAAGGCCGGATACGAAGCGGTTATCATCAACAATAACCCGGAAACAGTATCCACGGACTTCAACACGTCGGACCGCCTGTACTTCGAGCCGCTGTTCTTCGAGGACGTCATGAACGTTATCGAGCAGGAGAAGCCGATCGGCGTCATCGTGCAGTTCGGCGGCCAAACGGCCATCAACCTGGCCGGACCGCTGAGCAAAGCGGGCGTGAACATTCTCGGCACCAGCCTCGAAAGCATCGACGAGGCGGAGGACCGCAAGAAGTTCGAGGCGCTGCTCTCAAGACTGCAAATCGCCCAGCCGAAGGGCAGCACGGTTACATCGGTCGATGAAGCCGTAGACACAGCCCAATCGCTCGGCTATCCGGTGCTGGTCCGTCCATCCTACGTCCTTGGCGGGCGCGCGATGGAAATCGTCTACTCCGATGAAGAACTGCTGAGCTATATGGAGCAGGCTGTAAAGATCAATCCGGAGCATCCGGTCCTGATCGACCGCTACATGCTGGGTAAAGAGGTGGAAGTCGACGCGATCTGCGACGGCGAAACCGTGGTCATCCCGGGCATCATGGAGCATATCGAGCGCGCGGGCGTCCACTCCGGCGACTCTATCGCGGTATATCCGCCGCAGCACCTGGAGGAGCATCTCAAGGAGAAGATCGTATCCATCACGACGCGGATTGCGAAGGAACTGAAAACGATTGGCCTGGTCAACATCCAGTTTGTCATTTACAACGACGAAGTATATGTCATCGAGGTAAACCCGCGCTCTTCCCGGACGGTACCGTTCCTGAGCAAAGTGACGACGATTCCGATGGCGAACCTGGCCACGCAGGCCATTCTCGGCCGCAAGCTGAAGGACGCAGGCTACAAGGAAGGCCTCTGGCCGGAAAGCGACTACGTTTCCGTCAAAGTGCCGGTGTTCTCCTTCGCGAAGCTGCGCAGAGTCGAGCCGACACTCGGACCGGAAATGAAGTCGACCGGCGAAGTTATGGGACGCGACCTGCAATACGCCAAAGCGCTGTACAAAGGCTTGATCGGCGCAGGCATGAAAATCCCGGCATCGGGTGCGATCATCGTCACCGTGGCCGACAAGGATAAGCAAGAGGCTGTGGAGCTCATGAAGGGCTACAAGCGCCTTGGTTACAAGATCTATGCAACCGAAGGTACGGCTCAAGCTTTGAACGAAGCCGGACTCAACGTAACGACCGTGCAGAAGCTCAGCGACGGCACACCGAACATTCTGGATCTGATCCGCAATGGTGAGGCGCAGTTCGTATTCAACACCCTGACCAAGGGGAAAACGCCGCAGCGCGACGGATTCCGTATCCGCCGGGAAGCGGTAGAGAACGGCGTGGTCTGCATGACCTCGCTGGACACGGTCAGAGCGCTGATGAATATGCTGGATACCCTCAACTTCTCTTCGCAGGCCATGCCGGCTTTTGCGAACTGAGAAGGGGGATATTCGAGAAGCATGAATGATAAGTATACAGAAATGGCGGGCCGCTTGATCGTGGCCCTGGACTACCCGGATGCCGAAGCGGCATCCGCGCTGGTCCGCGAACTTGAAGGTATTCCCTGCTACTTGAAGGTGGGCATGCAGCTGTACTATGCTGCAGGGCCTGCTTTTGTGCGGGAATTGAAGTCAAAAGGCTACAGCGTATTTCTTGATCTGAAAATGCATGACATACCCAACACGGTAAGGGGTGGCGCAGAGAGCATCACCCGTCTTGGTGTGGACATGTTTAACGTCCATGCTGCCGGAGGTACGGTGATGATGAAAGCCGCGCTCGATGGCGCCGAATCTGCGCTTGCGGCCGATCCCGGCCTGACTAGGCCGCTCATCATCGCGGTCACCCAGCTGACCAGCACCAGCCAGGAGACGCTCAACAGCGAGATCGGCATTCAAGGCAGCGTTCAGGACGCAGTGGTACACTACGCCAAGCTGACGCAGTCGGCCGGACTGGACGGCGTCGTCGCCTCGGCCCAGGAATCGGCGCTGATCCGCGAGGCTTGCGGCCAGCAATTTATCACCGTCACGCCGGGTATCCGGCCTGCGGGCTCCGCAGCAGGCGACCAGGCGCGCGTCCTGGCGCCGGGCGAAGCCATTCGCCAAGGCAGCCATTACATCGTCGTCGGGCGTCCGATTACGGCGGCAGAAAACCCGCGTGAAGCTGCCGAACACATTATCAAGGAGATGATCGAAGCTTGACTACCCTAGCAGAAATTCCAGCACGTATCGCATCCCATTTGCTTGAGATCGGAGCGGTGGCGCTCCGGCCGAAACAGCCGTTCACTTGGACTTCGGGCATCAAGTCGCCTATCTACTGCGATAACCGTCTGACGATGTCTTATCCTGAAATTCGCGAGCTTATCGCTGAATCGTTCGCTGCGATCATTCGGGCGCAGTATCCGGACGCGGAAGTCATTGCGGGAACGGCGACGGCCGGTATCCCTCATGCGGCGTGGGTTGCCCAGAAGCTGAATCTGCCGATGGCCTATATCCGCGACAAAGCGAAGGGACACGGCAAGGAGAACCTGATCGAGGGCATCATAAAGCCGGGGCAAAAAGTCGTCGTCATCGAAGACTTGATCTCGACCGGCGGCAGCTCGCTCAAAGCGGCGGTAGCTGTGAAGGAAGCCGGCGCAGAGCCGCTCGCCGTGCTCGCCATCTTCAGCTATCAGCTCGATAAAGGGGTACAAGCCTTTGCCGAAGCGGGGATTCCGCTGCAGACGTTGTCCAACTATGCAGCGCTGATGGAAGTGGCCCTAGAAAAGGGAGCCATTCAGCAGGAGGACGTCGAAGCGCTCAAAGCGTGGAGAGAAGATCCGTCATCGTTCGGAAACTAAGAAGACGACGCTTGTGTGAATTTCCTCAAATGGATTTATAAAATGATACAGCAAAGGCAGCCCTAAGGGCTGCCTTTTTAAGTTGTTTACACGGATGACGGACCTTGCTGTAACCTTAAGCTTGAAGTTGCAAATGATTTAGTGGATGGCATTTTTCTCGAAATTGCCGCCGAGCACATCGGACACATGCTCAATGGCAATAAAGGCTTTGGGATCGATCTCCTGCACGAGCGCCTTCAGTTTGGCCAGCTCAAGCCGGGTGACGACGCAATAGATGACTTGTGTATCTTCCTTCGAGTAGCCGCCTCTGGCGTACATGAAGGTCGTGCTGCGTCCCAGGCGATCCTGAATCGTTTGGGAAATTTCCTCGTATTCGTTCGAGATGATGGTGACCGACTTGGACTCGTTCAAGCCCTCGACCACGATATCCATCACTTTGGAGGCCATATAGTATGTAAATATGGAGTACATCGCGGAATCCCAACCGAAAACGAATCCAGCAACAATGAAAATGAAGACGTTCATGATCATGATGATTTGGCCGACCGGCATGCGGAGCCTTTTAGACAGCAGAATCGCGACAATTTCGGTTCCGTCGAGCGAGCCGCCGAAACGGATGACGAGTCCGACACCAAGGCCGAGAATAAGGCCGCCGAACAGGACCGCTAATATTTTCTCATTGGTAAAAGGACTGACATGATGCAGCAGCTGCGTCGTTACAGACATGACGGCGATGCCATAAAGGGTAGAGAAGGCGAACGTTTTTCCGATCTGCTTGTATCCCAGAAATAAAAAGGGGAGGTTGATAATAAACAGAAAAATACCGAGCGGAAAGGTCGTCACTTTGGATAAGACGATCGAAATCCCGGTGATGCCGCCATCGATGATTTCATTGGGAACCAGAAATACCTCGAGCGCGACGGCCATAAGTACGGCCCCCACCGTAATAAATACAAATTTTTTGACCAGATCCGCAAAAGACAGCTTTTTATGTGTTTTTGCCATGGACATTCCCCGCTTTCCTGAAAATTAAAATGTTAAACAACTTAGTTATCAGTATAAACGATTTTTCCGCTCAGCACAAAGCAACCTCGCTTTTTTTCGAACGTTTTCGACATTTTACTAGCCGAGATTTCTGCTGCTATGAATGAACGATGGCGTTTGCGGCAACAATAGGCATCAAAACAGCTCATCTATGAAAGGAGGGTTAGCAGCAATGCGGTGGGTGTATTTCGGCAAGCTCTACCGGACGAAGTTCCAGGCAGGGTGCCTGGCGAAGAGGCTGGAGCAGGACAGCTGGATCTACGGTTATGAAGAGCCGCGGATCGTTGAAATTTTCCGTTCAAGGAGAGGCAGGTACGGTGTCCGCTTTTTGCCGTGACATGGGCAGGCCCCAGGGTGTCCTAACGCCAATTCCATAAATAAATACTTGACGCAGTGGGTACATATGCTGTATATTAATTCTTGTC
>NZ_PCZT01000012.1:300274-301224 GCF_002968895.1 Paenibacillus sp. AR247
AACAGCCATTATCTGTACGGTATATACTTGATCAGGGCCCTTAGCTCAGTTGGTTAGAGCGGTCGGCTCATAACCGACTGGTCGGGGGTTCGAGTCCCTCAGGGCCCACCATATAGCAATATGCAAGAAACAGCATGCCGGGGTGGCGGAATTGGCAGACGCACAGGACTTAAAATCCTGCGGTAGGTGACTATCGTACCGGTTCGAGCCCGGTCCTCGGCATACAGGTAAACCATTCGAAGGAAGCCGGTTCAGTCTTTGACTGAGCCGGTTTTTTTGTGCTCATGGCCGGTAAAAGGAATGGGAATTAAAGGATTGCCGGTATGGGTAAAACATGTTATATTAAATTTTGTCGTCACAAAAGTGATAGACAAGCCGGGATGGCGGAATTGGCAGACGCACAGGACTTAAAATCCTGCGGTAGGTGACTACCGTACCGGTTCGAGCCCGGTTCTCGGCATTGGATTGGAACAAGTTGAACAGGGTAAGCTGGTCCGGATCGGGGCCGGCTTATTTTTTTAGCTGCCGTTTAATGCGGTTTGACTCTCATTGATTGTGCGTCGGCAGACGTTTTTCTATAAAAATAAGTTTATATATTTACGAGAGAGGAGAAATGCTTCATGATATTTAATAACGATTGGGACGAGCAGTTGAAGGAAGAAACCGAAAAGGACTATTTTCAGGAACTCCGTTATAAGCTGGCCAAGGAATACAAGCTTCACAAAGTGTACCCGCCGAAAGAGGACCTCTTTAAAGCGCTCAAGCTGACCCCATATGAGGATACCAAAGTGGTCATTTTGGGACAGGATCCTTATCATGGACCCGGACAGGCCCACGGCCTTAGCTTTTCGGTCAAACCCGGCGTGCGGATTCCGCCTTCCCTCGTGAACATTTACAAAGAGCTGCACAGCGATCTAGGTGTACCGATTCCAAACCATGGAACGCTGGTG
>NZ_PCZT01000012.1:301324-311026 GCF_002968895.1 Paenibacillus sp. AR247
GGAGCTTTTATCGATCGGAAAAAGCATCTGGTGATCCAGTCGGTTCACCCGAGTCCACTGTCGGTGCACCGCGGTTTTTTTGGAAGCAGGCCGTTTTCCAAAGCCAACGCATTTTTAGCAGCCCATGGGATCAAGCCGGTCGATTGGGCGATTCCTGACAGGTAACTCATTTTCATGCGAAAGGAGGCGAAAGGGTCATGAAGAACTGGATCGGCAGGCGGGTTACTATCCTGTGCAACGACAAGCTGCATTCCCGGGTCAAGGGGACGCTTCGCAAGTGGGATGAACATAACGAATGGCTCGTGCTCGGGCCGCACGACCTGAAGCTGCCGTTTGGCGAGGTTTGTACGATCCGGCTTCTTCCCGAAGGGAAAAATGCCCCTGACGCCGCGCCTCATTCGGTCGGATACATCATGAAGGACAAACGGCAGTTCGATAACGCCGTGTTGTTCGGGTCCGAGGTCATGATCTGGCGGAAGGACCGTCTGGAAGCATACAGGGCCACCCTGAGCTCGCATAATGCGGAGACGGTGACCCTGTCGGACGGCCGGACTTTTCGGAAAGCGGAGTGCACTTGCGTTGTCCGGTCATTGCGTGGCATGCTGTGAGACATTGGTCCTGCGGCATGCTTTTTTTTTTCCTCACTCTTTCGTGTCATCTACCTTTTCCGCCAAAAATAGCCCATACCCCCGGACGATAATGATCTTGGCGATCATATAGACGGGAATGGCCAAAATGACGCCGACGATCCCGGATACGTCTCCGCCGATCAGCAGCAGGACGATGGCCGTCATCGGATGAATGTCAAGCTGCTTGCCGTAAATAATCGGCGTCAGCAGATTATCCTGGATCTGCTGGGAGATGATGATCACGACGAGCGACCATACGGCAACGGAAGGCGAATCGATAAAACCGATGATAACGACCGGAATGGCAGCGATGATCGCACCTACGTATGGAATCAGGTTCAGGACGATCGAGATCAGCGCGAGCAGGAGAGAGTACGGAAGCCCGATAATGAGAAAGCCGATGTACATCAGCACGCCTAGAATGAGATTCAGCACGACCCTGCCGACGATAAAGTTGCTGAGCGCCGTATCGATTTCCCGCAGCGCTTCTTTCCCTTCCTTCCGGTATTTCCGCGGAAGGATATGCAAAATTTTAGGGGGAAGCTTGCTGCTTTCTTTCAGCATGTAATACAGCACGATCGGAACGGTAGCAATAATGACCACGACATTGGATACGACGGATATAAAATTGGAGATCGAATCTGTTACGGCCATAATTAGACCGTTGAGATATTCACTCACGCGGGCATAAATTTCTGACTCGCTCGGCAGCGCCTTGGCGAAAAAGCTGTTTTTCTGAAGAGCCTCAAACTGCTTCTGCAAATCTTCCACGAAATAAGGCGCGTTTTCGGCAAAAGTGATCACCTGCTCGCGCAGCGTTGGCCATACCAGCACCGAAAACAGGGCGATCAGACCAACGAACACGAGGTAGATCGACAAAATCGAAAGCGGCCTTTTCCAGTGGTGCTTTTCTAAGTAATTCACGATGGGCCTCAGCAAATAATACATGAAACCGGCCAGCATGACCGGGACCAGCAGCAGCTTGACCAGCAGCACGATCGGATTGAAAATAAACTTTACTTTGGCACCCAAATAAATAATTAGAAGCGCCGCGATGATACCCAGACATGTACGAAAATATTTGCTCTGCAGCAATCAAATCCCCCCAGCCTTCATGGACCAGCCTATGTAACGGTCTGTTTCCTCTTTTACAACCCATTAACCAAATGTCATAAGGATGATTCAGGGAGCTCCTGCCATCGCTTCTGGAAGCGGTAACCGTTTGAGGCAATCCGGGTATTCGTACAGTCAAACCGCAGGTGAACTACATAATATAGGTTGACCCCATGAAAAAGGAGGTTCAAACCTATGAGCGGAGTCGTAGGCGGCGTTGGTTATCCAGGCGGAGTTTTCAAATCGACGGGAGCGATCCTGGTTCTCTTCATCCTTTTGGTCATTATTTTGAGCTCCTGTTTTTGTTAAGGCGGAACACAACACATCCTGGCGGTATCCGGCCGGGATGTTTTTTTATGCCCGCGATAGTTTACCTAATTACATACCGTTATTTAACCTGGGAGGGATTGAGGATGAATCAACTCGTGATCGCATTGTTCCGGACGAGACAGGATACGGCGCTGGCGGTCAGCGCGCTTTGGGAGCGTCATTTTGACAAAAAGGACGTGTCGCTGCTTGCCCTTGACAAGAGACAGCTATCTATCCTATGCCGGGATACCGGCTTGAAAGAACCCGTGTCCAGGCATGGTACCAGCGGGTTGTTCGGCGAAATCCGGGATTTAACCTCCAGCCTGACGCTGCGGGATCAAGTCACCTGGGCATCGGGGCCGGCAGCGGCCAAACTTGGGGGGGCGGAAGTCGGCGGGAAGAGCGACGGGCTGATTGTCAGTCTGGTGGGGATTGGCGTCCCCGAAGGGGATGCAGAAAACTATGAGAAGCTGCTGATTCAGGGGCATTTTATGGTCATTGTGGAATGCAGTAAGGAGCGAAGCATCGAGGCGCAGCATGTTCTTGAGGCCCATCGTTGCGTCGAGACGAGAAATGAAAAGCGTGTATCGACATAAAAAAAGGCGATCGAGTACCGATCCCCTTCCGGTCAATAAATGATTCTCCGGTTTAGTTTAATGGCCGTTCCGTATTTTTTGCTGAGGATCTTGGCCTCTTCGGTGACGTAGGCGAGGATGTGCTGCAGCCGCTGGGTGGCCGGCCGGATGGTTTCCTTGACTTCTCCGTGGACGATGACGTCAAACACGATCATGAGCGAATACCTCCTTATATGCGGGATAAATCCATGATAAAATACAACCATCAGAGAGGAATCAATTTGGATGGAGCGGTTTGTAAATTCTACGGTTTATACTCGCATTACATAAGACAGGTACGATAAGTTGGTAAAGGTTTACGAGAATACCAGTCGGGAGGTTGAGAGAAGTTGGATTCGATTATTAATTTTGCCCACCGGGGCGCATCTGCGGTATGTCCGGAAAATACGATGGCCGCTTTTGCCCGCAGTTTGGAGCTTGGTGCCACGGGGATTGAAACCGATGTTCAGTTAAGCCGGGACGGCCGGCTTGTCCTGATTCACGACGAAACGTTGTCCCGGACGACAAACGGGAGCGGGTGGGTCAAAGACCATGACCTGGAAGAGCTGAGGAAGCTGGACGCCGGCAGCTGGTTCCATCCCGATTTTGCGGATGAGCGCCTTCCGCTGCTGGAAGAGCTGCTGGAGCTGGTTCAGGACACCGGGACCGTCGTCAACATCGAGTTGAAAAATACGAAGGTACCTTATGCAGGGCTTGAGGAAAAGGTCATCGACATGGTAAGAAGCTATAACCTGAGCGAGCGGATCGTCATCTCAAGCTTCAATCACTATTCCCTGCGGCTCTGCAAGCAGTTCGCGCCTGAAATCCGCACTGGCATTTTGTACATGGAGGGACTGTATGAGCCGTGGGAGTATGCCCGCAGCGTTGAAGCCGACGCCCTGCACGCTTACCATTTTGCGGTGCTGCCAGAATTTGTGGCGGGAGCGAAGGCAGCCGGTAAAGTATACCACCCATGGACGGTCAACGAAGAAAGGAAATGCAGCGTCTTATCGACGCAGGGGCAACAGGTATCATCACCGACTACCCGGATAAGCTGGCAGCGCTGCTGAGCGCTTCAGTGCGCTCCTAAACAACGATAACCCGATGCCACGGCGGCATCGGGTTATTTTGTGCCTGAATAGTCTCCAGAACAGCGAGGGAACGCGTCACCCTTGATGATCCGGTGAATCCCCGTTCGACGGATGTTTACCTTTCTTCAATTCCCGCGCCCCTTCTTCCAGCACGTCTTCAATCATGTCCGTGGATGAGGGCGTTTCATGATCGGGATCCGGAATGGGGTCGACCCCGGGGAAACGTTCCTCTTCATTCGGTTTATTCATCGCCACACGTCCTTCCCGTAGAATCGTTGGTACTTCCATAGTGTGTTCCTTATATGTAAGGATAAACCGTTCCAAGCGCCGCTGAACCACATTTTCCTGCACCTTACGAGCCGAAAGGATAATCGTTATATAAAAAAATAAAGCCGCCCAAGCAGGGCAGCGAATATTAACGAATATGAATGAGGCGTGACAGATGGCCGACTTCATCCAGCGGAATCCACATGGAGCCATACACCGTCCGCATCTTTAAAGTGCCCGGATCATCGGATTTCTCGGGGATGCCGGTGATGGATTCACCATCCAAATTTTGAACGAATAATTGATGGCCGCGGCGGATCGCCATTTCAATTTCCTTTTCCATGAGACTATTCTCCCGTATCCACATACTGGTAAGACTTTTGTATCAATAACTATCTTTATCATAAGATAATTTTCGTCTGTTGGATAGAGAACGAATGTTTGATTGGTGGGGATATGGACCTAAAATATGAATTTAATTTGAACGGATGTCCTGAAAAATAAAAAACCCTCCGTCTGGAGGGGCAGAAAAGAAAATCGAGCAGCTAAATCCGGATGTCTAGACGGTTTCCCAAATGGGGTACGGCGCTGCTATCCAGCATTTTGACCAGGGATTGACCGTCCTGCGAGGCTTGATCCTTAGCGATTTTAAGCACCTGAATGCTCACATTTTGAGCCAGCCGGGACTGGCTCATGGCCATCGATAAAGCAGGGATATCCATCATAAGCCTCCTCTATGTAAAATGGGTAACATCTATGTTATCGGATGTTCGGTGTGATTTATAAAATAGATGCCGCCCGGGAACCAAGTTCCCGGGCGTGCGATCAGGGAGGTGTCGTGTTGATTTCATCCGAAAAATCCGGAATTAATACATTTCTCCACCGAAGTGATGATCGCGACAGTGGCATCTTTTATGGTGGCGTTTTTTGAAGTGGTGGTGCTGTTTGTGAATCTTATGGCAGGAAACATGCTTTTCTTTGTGGACCTTTTTGATTACAGGTTCCCAGTCGACTTTGACGAATATCGTTTTCTTGATTTCTTTTTTGAGGATGACTGGTTTTGGTTTGCGGACATGACAGTGACGACGGTGATCATGTTCGTGGAAAAAGAATTTACCCATTTGGTTACCCCACCTTTGTTGGAAAATGTGAAACCTGAGATATCGTATGTAACGGTTTCCTTCGCAAACACGGCGGAGGTCCCTGTGAGAACAAAATAGATGATTATCTTAACGGGACAAGGCCAAAACTTCTGCAGCTAAGTGTGAAAATAACAAAAAACCCTTGAAGCCTTAAGCTTCAAGGGTTTCTATAGATGATCTGCAGTGGGCTCGAACCACTGACCCCCACCCTGTCAAGATGGTGCTCTCCCAGCTGAGCTAGCAGATCGTACAAGTCAGATACATTTAATATAATAACAGCGCCGTAGTTAGCTGTCAATCATTTTATTTTGCTCACGGTGAATGGCATGCACAATTTGTTTGCCGCTCATGATTAGAAGCTATCCAAACGGGCGAAAACTAAAGTATATTTCGAAACAGAAGGAGTGGCACGGTATGCCGAACAAAGGCGGGCTGCTCGCGGCAGGGCTGTGCCTGCTGCTTGCCGGATGCTCCCCCGCGGGTGAGTTTTCGGATGCGCAGGAGCCGATCAAGCCCGGTTCAACAATGGCCGACTCACCGATTATGCTGGACGTTTACGGCAAATCGGTCAGCGAGGATGTGTATTCCAAGGGCCCTATTACGCCGCCCTGATTCCCCCTGAACAAGACATAGGGCCCGTGCTCCGACTGCACCGGCCCTTGTTTTATTTTAGATATAAGAAAGTATTTGCATCGGAGATTCGGTTTCCTTAGTGTTCGTCGATAAACGTTTTTCTTATTCCTCATCCCATTTGCGTGAATACCCTTTTTGGATGACATAAATGAATGAATAGATCAAGATGGCTGATAAAATGACGATCAGCGCAATGGTCATGCCCATAACGATCCATGGTCTCCCTTCCATAGAGCTCTCATGAGTCAACTATACAGGAAAATCATTTTTTTGTATAATGATTCAGCCGTGTTTTTTATATTGATTGCATGAAAGAGAGGGTAACCGATGCCTGCAGAAATAGTATACGTGACGACCCCCGAGCAGCTGGAACATGCGCTGGACATCCGCCAGGAGGTGTTCGTCAAGGAACAAAACGTGCCCGCCGACCTGGAGATCGACGAATACGATGTGATCAGCGAAAATGTTCATCATATCCTCCTTCAGGACAAGGATCAGTATGTGGCCACCGGCCGGATCATTTATTATAACAGCGATACCGCCAAGATGCAGCGAATCGCGGTTCGCCGCGAGTTCCGCACCCACGGGTTCGGCCGCATTTTGCTGATGGCGATGGAAGAGCGTGCGAGGGAACTGGGGCTGGCCTATTCCATCCTGGATGCTCAGTGCCAAGCTGAACAGTTCTATGCAAAACAAGGCTACGAGGTCATTTCCAAGGAGCCGTTCGATGACGCGGGCATTCCGCATGTCCGTATGAAGAAGCCACTGTAGGCTTCATTTCTTCGCATAAATCCATGTTCTCAGGGAACGATATCCATATGTCACCTTGATATATCATGACAACTTAAGGAGTGGATATCGATGGGAAACCCAGGAAGAGAACAATTTATCGCAGTACAGAAGAACGGTGACGGCGACTTGACGGCCTTTCAAACGTCGTCGGGCCGGGTGCTCGATTACGAGCAGGCGCTGCAGGAAGTAAAGGCGGGCGCCATTGCCGGAGTAAACGTCTTTAAAGGCCGTGACGGCGAGATGTACATCCGCGGGGACGCCGACGGCGATCCGTCGAATAATCTCGATAACCTGCCTACCTTTGAATAAAAGACGAGCGTCATGCTTCCAAAAATAACAGCCGGCTGCAGAGAAGGTTCATCTTTCTGCAGCCGGCTGTGTTTTTTCACCCGTAATCCACATCGACCTGCAAGGGTTACAGCGTATATACGTGCCCTTGCTTAAGGAAGGTCATTTCTCCGGTTTTTCCTACAAACTCGTCTTTATTATCCGCATAATGCATCAATCGAATCATACGCTGAACCGGCTCCGGCAGCGATAGCAGCTCACTGAGCGTCGTATGCACCTCGCCCGGTCCTTCCAGCTGGACCTCGTGAAGGATCGTATCACAGCCGCGTTCCCGTACGAGCTTGTCCAGCAGCCCGGGGTCGAAGGTCATGTCCGCACTGTAGAAGATCCGGCCGTTAATATAGAGGGAAAAGCTGTCTTTGCCCGGAATGTGGCGGTTCGGGATAAGCTCCAGCTCGATTTGCTCCGACAGGCGGCAGGGAACCCCCGGCTGAAGCGTATGTACGTCGAAGGCGTCCTCGAGGCAGGTGATTTCGCCGGGTTGGGACAGACCGCCCTTCAGCGTGTGCTCCCACAGCACATCACGCAAAGCTTCTGCGATATAAAGCTTCATTTTGCGACGGTACGCATATTTCATCTGGAAGGCAAGCTCCTCCAGGCCGCCGACATGATCGCCATGAATATGGGTGATCAGCACGGCATCCAAGTCATTAAACGTTTTGCCCAGTTGGTGAAGGGCGAGGGGTGCTGTAATTCCACAATCGATCAGCAAAGTGAACGACCCGTCCCCGAGCAGGGCATTATTGTTGAAATACTTTTTGGCAAAAGCGCTGCCTGTCCCCAGCATCTGAAGCTGCAAGCTCATCGGTTGATCCTCCTGTAAATGAGCGGCATGCCGAGCATGCCGTTCGTATTTTTTTCTTTCATTATACACCACAGTTCCCAATTTCCATCTCCCCCCATAATATGCTGTAAACGCGCGAAATGGGGTTTTGTCATGGCGAAGGGAAAAAGCAAAAAACCGGCACAAGCCAAAGGGGAAAAGGTCATCCGAGGCATGAGGCTCGTGACCTCCGACGTATGTGAGGCCTGTAAAACGCCCTGTGCCCGGGGAATGGCGTACGCGGCACGGATGAGAGTTCCGGGTGCGGTCGGCAAAGGGGTGCCCTGTATTTTAACCAAGAAATAAGGAGAGAAATGAGGAACTGAACCAAAAATTTGGAGCTATAGTCCCACAAGGTGGGGCTTTTTTTGGTTTCTGGAACAAAATTCCTTCACTTTTGAGAAAAAATGTGAGTTTTGTCCGTATGGACAGCGCAACTTGCGTTTGTACTTTTCGTATATACATACAACATCACGATGGAAATGGAGGGAAATGAACAAGATGAATTGGAAGAAAGTTATGGTATGCGTATTCGCCTTTTCCCTGATGGGGGGGTCTGTGTTTGCAGATTCAATCACCCAGAAAGTCAGGGTGTGGATGAACGGCAAGGAAATCCAGGACGGCGGTTATATCATCGACGGCAAAACCTATGTCCCGATTCGGGAGTTTGACGGGGTCGTAAAGTTTAATTCAGATACGAATAAGGTTGAATTCATTAAGCCTAACGTACATATATTTCTGTTTAATGGAGATACCGTCTTCGGTAACGTCAATAAAGGGAAGCTCAAGTTTAACGTATTCTGCCAGGTGGACAGCTTATCGGATGATGTGGCGAGCGTAAAGGTGGCTATTACGGATCCTTCGGGAAAGGTTAAGGATATCCAGTCTCAGGACGTGAGCGGCAGCCAGAAGGATAATTTCTGGTTCCGGACATACGATTTTACGTATGATTTCAGCAGCGCGGGCAAATATAAAGTGGGGTTCTACATTAAAGCCACCAAGACCAGCGATTACGTCCTCGTATCGCAAAAAGTGATCACTGCGCTGAACTGACAACCCCCGAGGAGGATAAATTGACCAGATCATGCGGACGTGATACGATACGGTGGTATGATCCATTCCAACCATAAGTGAGGTTTTTAGTTAAAATGAGCGATCACAAGCATGAACACGGCGAAGCCTGCAATCATGATCATGACCATGATCACGAGCATGAGGAATTTGTTCTGACGCTGACAGATGAGAACGGCAAAGACGTGGAAATGGTTCTTGTCGAAACATTCGATGTAGGCGAGAACGTTTATGCACTGCTGCTGGAACGTGAGAATCCTGAAGCGGACGGCATCATCCTTCGTGTCGAGGAAGAGGACGAGGAAATGATGCTTTACAATATTGAAGACGAAGAAGAATGGAACAAAGTGGAAGCCGCTTATAACGAGCTGGTTGCCCAGTTGGACCAGGAGTAATCCATTTCGCCACAAGCCCTACACCAAGAAACCCCCGAACCGCAGCGAAAGCGGGACCGGGGGTTTCTTTTTTGGTGCAGGCGGCAAACAGCCGCGCGTATTAAAAAATCGGATCGGTTTCCACAATGACCTTGACGTTTTGGATATACCGGTCTTCCGGTCCTTTTACCGGCAGCCCGACGTCCACATGGTCGACGATGTAGTCGATATTGTCTTGGGAGATGACCTCTCCCGGAAGAAGGATCGGAATGCCCGGCGGATACACATAAATGAACTCGGCGATAATGCGTCCGGCCGATTCCTTGAACGGAATGACTTCCGTATCCCCGTAGAAGGCGTCCCTTGGAATGAGGGACAGCTGCGGAATTTCCGGAATTTTAACAACCAGCTCGTTGGCTGTGTTTACATTATAGTAGGTCTGTGCCAGCTCGCGGAGCGCATTCACCAGGATGGAGATGGTCTCCTCGTTATCCCC
>NZ_PCZT01000012.1:311126-317637 GCF_002968895.1 Paenibacillus sp. AR247
GGCGCCGAAAGCGTCAGCAGCAAGAATCTGGGCTTCCTCGATGACACCGGTCGGCTGGTGGAGGTCGTCCAGCGGGGCAATATTGATCAGATCTATAGAGAGGGCGTTATCGCCGATAAATTCTCTGAATTCGGTATCGGTCCCCATTCCCTTCTTGTGGCCGGGAATATGGAACTGAACGGGATTTTTTGCCGCGTGCTGTGTGAGTGCTGTAAATAAAGGGGTACGGCTATGGTCCATGTATGCTGTCACAACCTTTCATCTGTTAAAATTACAAAGCTCAGTATAGCAAATCGGGGGGCGAATGCAAGCGGCTTTTTGACCCTGTGAAAATCTCGTCCCCATATGGGGTACACTATTAGTATAGACCATACTGCCGGGAGGATTCGCACAAACCAAAATAGGGAAGTGGTGAAACGCGTGTCGCAAATAACGGAAGCGGCGGCAGCCCGCCGGCTGATCTCGCCCTTTTTCATCGGGCTGCTGACGATTCTATTTCTCGTGGAATTTATGAAAGGGTCGCTTCTGGTGGCCATTTTGCCGGTTTATATGAAAAACTCGCTCGGTCTCGGCGCCCATACGATCGGTCTCGCTTTTTCCCTTCAATATATCGGAGACAACCTGTTCCGCAGCCCATCGGGCTGGATCGCCGAGCGGCTGGGGTACCGCAGAACGCTGACAGGGGCGCTGGTGCTGACCATCGTCGCGGTTGGCATGATCGCCTTCTTATCCGGCGCAGGCTGGCTGTCGCTTGCCTGTTTTATTCTTGGGGTAGGCACTTCGCCGCTGTGGCCCTGCGCCATGACCGGGACGACGGCCATTTCGGGTCCAAGAGGCAGCAGCGGACAAATGATCGGCATGCTCGAGATTGCTTCGCTGGGCGGAACAGGCGCAGGACCGATCGTCATGAATTTTTTGATGGACCGTACGAACAAAAACTATCAGACGCTATTTTTTATCCTTATCGGCTGCTGCATCATCGTAGTTCTGGTTGCATTGCTCCTCCCGGGAAGAGTCAAGGCCAATGGGCAGGGGATGACAGGAAGGACGGAATCTGTGAGGGGGTTCCTTCCCCAGCTGCTCGGGAAGGTGAATCATCTATTTACGAGCATCCGCAAGACGCTGTACGAAATCAGGCATAACCTGAAGGTCAGCTGGCTGGTGTTTCCGGCGCTGTTTCTCCAATCCTTCGTCATCGGGCTGCTCAGCCCTGTGATCACGCTGTACGTTCAAAATGAGCTGCACCTGTCTCCGAATATGTACAGCCTGCTGCTGATCGCGGGTGGAGGCATTACGGTGCTGGCGATCATTCCATGCGGGAAGCTGGTCGACCGGTTCGGAACCGCTCCCTTCCTGAATGCCGGGTTTCTGCTGGCGGCTATTTCCCTCATCATGTTCTCGGCGGTGCGCTCGCTGCCGGTTGTGTTCGCCATCGTAGGCGTGGTGGGCATCAGCTATGCCATGATCCTGCCTGCCTGGAATACCTTTGTATCGACACATGTGCCCAAAGGCGAGCGGGGAGCGGTCTGGGGATTTTTCCTCACCCTCCAAGGCTCGGGCATGGTTGTCGGGCCGATCGTTTCAGGTCAGCTCTGGGACCGTCTCGGGCATTCGATGCCTTTTGTCGCCAGCAGCATCGTCATGGCCGTGCTGTTTGTGATCCACCTTGTTTTGTCGCGCAAGAAGCGGGCAGACGCGCCGTAACAAACAAAAAAAGGATAGGGTGCCAGCGCGCTTATGCGTACCGGCTGCTCTATCCTTTAATATTTGGCTGCACCGTAAGCGGCGGTTAGAACGCCATTTTATACAGCGGCAGCAGCTGTTCAAAAGTGGAATGAATGACGGACACCAGTTGGTCTCCGTCCTCCAGCACAGGGTCCCCTTTTTCAATCCGGAGTCCGCACAGCACCTCGGATTTTTTGACGTTCTTCAGCTTGTCCGCCATTTTGGCGAAGTCTGCGGCCGTCATTTCAGACTGCGGGGTAAAGCCGGGGTCCATATGGTCCATCGACCAATAGAACGTTTTGGGGAGCTTTTTGACAGTCGCGATTCCTTTCTTGCCTTCCAGATGCTCGGCGAATACCGACTTGTTCGTGCTTTCGTAAATGATCGCAAAGATGATGAACAGATGCGTGCCGAACATGCCCACCTGAAAATGGGGGAGGGCTTTGTAGCCGCGTTTGTTGGCCGCCCAAGCCACCCAGGTATCGTTCGGTGGGTTTACCGTCCGGCGGGCATGCTTGGCCACGTGAACGAACATTTCCTCTCCGCTGAGCGCGGACAGGAATGGAACGATTTCGCTGCCTAATATTTCAAGTTTGGGGCGGACCCGCTCAATAAGCACTTCCATCCGGGGCTCCAGTCCCTCCACATTAAACACTTCAAAATCCTGCGCGTTAAATCCTGCAAACGGCATTCTTGCTGCCTCCTCCATCCAAATGCGTGTTGAATTTTTGTCCCATTATACCACAATCCGCGGCGGATCTTTAATTGGCAGGGCTTCCGGCCGGTCTTTTCCGTTTGATGCTGCGCCCTGTCGGGTAAAAATAGTCAATAAACCAAGTTACCGTTACATAGGATAAAGTATAAAATATAGCAAAGCTGTTAAGCCATCAGCTTGATAACGAAGCTGAAGAATCACCGGCCGATTCCAGCCCGCCGGTCTTAAGAAGCGGGAGAAGGAAATAGCCAAAGGCGGTCCAATTTTGAAGGAGGGAGTGCCGTGAATAAGAGCTATGAAGTGGAATACTGCAATTTGGAGCTTCGGTTTAACCGGCGGCATATTCAGGACCTGATCAAGGATTTGATTCAAGACGGCTATTCGTTGTACTGGAGCGAAAACGAAACCCTGTTCATCATCTCCGTCCGAACGGGGCGCAAACTCGTCAAGCTGCGGTTTAACCGGACGAAAAACGGTTATAAGATGGTTGGGGATTACACGATCCGGGACGCCAAGCTGGCGGAATGGATGGAGAAGCTGATCGAGGATACCCGCGGTCACGCGATCGTCAAACGGTTCAAGGACCGCCAGATTCTGATCGAGAGCATTCTATTCGGCGAGGTGATCCGGCTTGTCGAAATTTCAGGCTATCAGCAAAAAGTATTGTATCAGAAGGGTCCCTTTATGACGGAGCAGGAGATTTCCAAAATGTATTTCTCCAAAGAAGGCGACTTGCGCCTGCAGCTCCTGAGGCTTGAGCTGGATGACGAGCTGGAGCGCCTGTACGAGGCGATGCAGGCCGGAGATGCCGAAAAAGCGGAGAAGAGCAAGGAGAAGCTCGCCGCCCTGTCCAAGGATTTAATGATGCTTGAATGGTAAATTACCTTTTGTACGACAATAGAATGGAAGATCGTTCATAAACACCTCGGATGCGCTGCGAGGTGTTTTATCACGGGCAGCTGACTGCCGATCCCGGACTTCACTTTCACGCGTAAACACGTTAAAATAGGCTTGTTCTAAAATTTTCATCAAAAAATCGCAAAGAATGGAGAAAAAACATATGTCGAAACAACAAATTGGTGTCATCGGCCTTGCTGTCATGGGCAAAAATCTGGCACTCAACATTGAGAGCAGAGGCTTCACCGTTTCCGTGTTTAACCGCTCTCCAGAAAAAACGCATGATCTTTTGAAGGAAGCCGAAGGAAAAAATCTGACGGGGACTTTCTCGATTGAGGAATTTGTGAACTCGCTGGAAACACCGCGAAAAATTTTAATTATGGTACAAGCCGGCAAGGCGACCGACGCCACGATCGAGCAGCTGGTGCCTCACTTGGACGAAGGGGACATCATCATCGACGGAGGTAACGCGTACTTCCCGGATACACAGCGCCGCAGCGCGGAGCTGGAAGCAAAAGGACTGCGCTTTATCGGGACAGGCGTATCCGGCGGGGAAGAGGGAGCTCTGAAGGGACCTTCCATTATGCCAGGGGGACAAAGAAGCGCCTACGAACTGGTGGAACCGATTCTGACGGCGATTTCCGCCAAAGTGAACGGGGAGCCTTGCTGTACATATATCGGACCGGACGGTGCCGGACATTACGTAAAAATGGTGCATAACGGCATCGAATACGGCGACATGCAGCTGATCTGCGAAGCTTACCAGCTTCTGAGGGACACGCTGGGTTTGAGCGCCGAAGAACTGCATGAAATTTTCTCCGACTGGAACAAGGGCGAGCTCGACAGCTACCTGATCGAAATTACGGCCGATATTTTCGCCCAAAAGGATCCGGAGACGGGCAAACCGATGGTGGACGTTATTTTGGACGCAGCCGGCCAAAAGGGCACGGGCAAGTGGACAAGCCAAAGCTCCCTGGATTTGGGCGTGCCGCTGTCCATGATCACGGAATCTGTGTTCTCCCGCTTCCTGTCGGCCATGAAGGAAGAACGCGTAGAAGCGAGCAAAATTTTGAACGGCCCGAAAAAAGCACCGTTCCAAGGGGACAAAGCCGAGTTTATCGAGAACGTCCGCAAGGCGCTATTTGCAAGTAAAATCGTATCCTACGCCCAAGGCTTCGCGCAGCTGCGCGTCGCTTCCGACGAGTACGGCTGGGATCTGCAGTACGGCAACCTGGCGAAAATCTGGCGCGGCGGCTGCATCATCCGCTCCCGCTTCCTGCAGAACATCACCGACGCCTACGAGAAAGATCCGGGCCTGAAAAACCTGCTTCTGGATCCGTTCTTCAAGGACATCATCGAAAACTATCAGGAAGCATGGCGTACGACGGTAGCGACGGCCGTGGCTCAAGGCGTTCCGGTTCCCGGCTTTGCCAGCGCCCTGGCATATTTCGACAGCTACCGCACGGAGCGGCTTCCGGCGAACCTGCTTCAGGCGCAGCGCGATTACTTCGGAGCCCACACGTTCAAGCGCGTGGACAAGGAAGGCGTCTTCCATCACAACTGGATTCAGGAGTAATCGTTACTTGGGGGGAGCAGCTTCGTTTTCTCCGCTCTGGAAAAGACCGTGCATCGCCTCCAGCAGGCAGACGCGGATCCTTTCGTTGTCGAGCCCCTGGGCAGATGACCGGCTGAGCAGGAGGACGGCGGCCTCGCCGAAATATTGAAAATTGCGCATTAGACGTGGCTTGGGAAGCTCCAGCAGTGCTGGATCTTTCTGGGCCACTTTTTTTGGACGTAATGAAGCACCCAGAGCAGATCGTCCCGGCACAAAATGTGCTGGGGATCGAAGATTTGCTCTATCCGTTTGGGGCCTCCTAGTAAAGGGCTATGGGAATCATGCATGGCTCCTCTCGACCACTCCTCATATTCTACTGGTTATCAAGTTGATGTATGTATATGATAGAGTTCCTGCAAATAGACTTGCAGGCGAAGGACGGCATTGTCGAAAAGTTTTTGGCCTGTGTTTATGATATGTAGCAAGTAACGGCATGGGGCAGCAGCAAGTGCAAAAAGGGGTGTTCTATTGAACCGGACTAAACAAAATATTATCTTGATCGGTATGATGGAAAATATTATCTTGATCGGTATGATGGGCACGGGCAAGTCAACCGTCGGCGATCTGCTGGCTATGGAGCTCGGATACCGGCTGATCGATCTGGATGCCGCCGTCGTGGAAAAGGCAGGCATGACGATCCCGGAGATCTTCGAGCGGCATGGCGAGCCGCATTTCCGCGAGCTTGAGAACGAGACGCTTCGGCAGGTGCTCGCCTCCGGAGAAGGAGTGATCGTCGCCACGGGGGGCGGCGCGGTGCTGCGCCCGGACAACTGCGAGCTGATGCTGCAGGGCGGTCTCGTCGTGGCGCTTATGGCGGATGCGGAGCATATTATTGCCAGGGTCCAGGGGGACCGGAACCGGCCGCTGCTTGCGGGCAATGCCGAGGAGCGGGTGAGAGCGCTGCTTGAGGAGCGGAGAGACGCATATCGCTTTGCCCACTGCACGGTGGACACATCGGGCCTTGCGGCGAAAGAAGTCATGCGTGCAATTTTAGCGCATTACCGCGTCTAAGCTTATCTCTGTGAAAAAGCAGCAGCAGCCTGACCGGGGTCAAGCTGCTGCTTCAGTAGCTTAGGTTGCGGCCCGGTTAAGCAACCGGAAGGGCACCGAAGCCATAACTTCACTTTGTGGGGATAATGTTTTCGGGGCTCCCCGCAAAGTACCTGAATAGGCATCGAAGTGAAAGCTTCCCTTAATGGGGATGATGTTTTCGGGGCCCCCGCAAAGTACCTGAATAAGCATCGAAGCAATAACATCACTTTGTGGGGACTACTCTTCTTCTTCCTCGTTCCATTGAAGCATGCCGCCGACCATGTTGACGCAGTCAATGCCGTGCTGCGACAGGTACTGGCAGGCGCGCATGCTGCGGCCGCCGCTGCGGCAGATCATAATGACTTCGCCGTCTCTCGGGATTTCGTCCAGACGGGCGGGGATTTCACCCAGCGGGATATGCTTGGCGCCGCTGATCATGCCCTGGGCCACTTCATCGTCCTCACGGACGTCGATCATCTGCAGGGACTCGCCGGCAAGCAGGCGGCGTCTCACCTCAGAAGGCTCTA
>NZ_PCZT01000012.1:317737-321531 GCF_002968895.1 Paenibacillus sp. AR247
CTCACCTCAGAAGGCTCATTTCACGAAACATTGACAATGTTAAAACCNCTTTTCGACTGTAATCATACTGTTCATCACCTATGATACCCAAGCAGTAAATCGGCTGTCAATCCGGACAGACCCGCGGGAAGAGCCATACTACCGACTAGTGCAAAGGAGATTACACATGGACATGATCGTACATCCGACTCCCCGGCTGAGCGGGGAAATCGGAGCTCTCTCATCCAAAAACTATACGACCCGCTACCTGCTGGTGGCGGCGCTGGCCGAAGGGACAAGCACGGTATACTTCCCGGCTCACAGCGAGGACAGCGACGCAATGCGCCGCTGTATCCAGGACCTCGGCGCCACGCTCGTCGAAGACGACGAGAAGGCCGTCATTACCGGCTTCGGTAGGCATCCGCGCGACGTCAAGGAGCTGAACGTCGGCAACGCCGGCGCGGTGCTGCGCTTCCTGATGGGAACCGCCGCCCTCTGCCCGGAGGTGACGTTCGTCAATACGTATCCGGACTCGCTGGGCAAGCGCCCGCACGACGACCTGATCACCGCGCTTGAGCAAATCGGCGTGCAGGTGGAGCACAACAACGGACGCCTGCCGATCACGATTCGCGGCGGGCAGGCGAAAGGCGGCCGAATTACAGTATCAGGCGAAGTAAGCTCTCAGTACTTGAGTTCTCTGCTGTTCCTGACACCGCTGCTGGCGGAGGACAGCGAGATTGAGGTCACGGGCGACCTGAAATCGAAAGTCGTCATCGGTCAGACGCTGGAAGTGCTGGAGCAGGCAGGGATCGTCATTCATGCCAGCGACGACTACACGCATTTCCGCGTTCCCGGCAACCAGTCCTATCAGGCGAAAACCTATACTGTGCAGGGCGACTACCCTGGATCGGCGGCAGTGTTGGCGGCGGCGGCGGTCACGGAATCGGACGTGCTGATCAAGCGCCTGCCGGTGCAGAGCAAGCAGGGAGAGCGCGCGGTTGTCGACGTGCTTCAGATGATGCAGACTCCCCTGACGCATGAGAACGACGAAGTCCATGTCCGCGGCAATGGGAAGCTTAAAGCCGTCGAGTTTGACGGGGACGCGGCCACGGATGCCGTGCTGGCCATGGTGGCTGCCGCCGTGTTTGCGGAAGGAACCTCCCGCTTCTATAATGTGGAAAATTTGCGCTACAAGGAATGCGACCGCATCACCGATTACCTGGCCGAGCTTCGCAAAGCCGGGGCCAACGTGGAGGAGCGCCAGGCGGAGATCATCGTCCACGGGCGGCCGGAAGGGGTCGAGGGGGGCGTCGAGATCAACGCCCATTACGACCACCGGGTCATCATGGCGCTGACCATCGTCGGCCTGCGCTCCAAGCAGCCGCTGCGAATCAAGGATGCGCACCACGTCGCCAAATCGTACCCGCAGTTCTTCGACCATATGAAGGCGCTTGGCGCCCAGGTGGAATGGGTAAAGTAACTCATAAGCTATAAGTACAAGTAAATCCGATTATTGAAGAAAATAGAGCAAAGGCGGGATGAACGATGTCATTTGAAAATCCGACCCGGGAAGAAATCAAGGAAATTCTGGAGCAGGCCGGCAACATTGCGGTTGTCGGCCTGTCCGACAAGCCGGACCGCACTTCTTACATGATTGCGGAAGCGATGCAGCAGCGCGGCTACCGGATCATTCCCGTGAACCCGACCGTTCAGGGAACCATCCTTGGCGAAACGGTCTACGCCTCGCTGAAAGACATTCCTGAACCCGTCGATATTGTCGATGTGTTCCGGCGCAGCGAATACTGCGCGGACGTGGCGAGGGAGGCTGCCGACATCGGCGCACGGGTACTGTGGCTGCAGCTCGGCGTTGTCAACGATGAAGCCGCCAGCATCGGCGAAGAGAACGGCATGCGGGTCATTATGGACCGCTGCATCAAGGTGGAGGACTCCGTAACCCGGCCGAACCGTCCCGGCCAAAGAACGGATAATACCTTCGCCTGAATACGAGGCAAGACAGGGCCGTGCAGAGCAATCTGCAGGTCCTTTTTTCTTTTTGACAAAAAGTTGAACAACGCGTACCATTTTAAATATGTGTGTGTGTTGAGAGGAGAGTGCATGTCTTGAACTGGCTTGGATCGCTGCAGCAGCTCGGCAGAGCAGTGATGCTGCCTACGATGGTTCTGCCGTCGGCCGCCATACTGCTGTGTGTCGGCAGTCTGCCATGGGCAGCCTGGGGGCTGCCGGGCGTCGCAGAGGTGTGCACTTGGGCAGGACAGGGTATTTTTTATTTCCTCCCGTATCTGTTTGCGGTAGGAGTGGCTTGGGGTCTGGCGAACCAGGCAGGACCGGCTGGCCTTGGGGCTCTGGCCGGGATGTTTATCTATGATCAAATTACGAGGCATCTGGGTAATGGTGGCATTCAGCCTTCCACGCTGATCGGCATCATTTTCGGCATGATCGCCGGCTCTGCCTATAACCGGTATAAACATATCAAGCTGCCTGAGATTGTCCAGTTTTTTGGCGGCTCGCGCTTCGTGCTTTTGTTTATGGGGCTGTTCTCCGCCCTGTTTTCGTGGGTGATGGTCTTTATCGCTCCGCTGCTGCAGAAGGCGCTGAACGAGCTGACCATGCTCATGGCGCATATGGGCGGATTCGGTCTGTTTTTATACGGCATTTTGTACCGGATCCTGACGGCGTTCGGCCTTCATCATCTGCTCAACAATGTTTTCTGGTTCCAGCTGGGAACTTACAAAACCCCGTCGGGCAGCATCGTGCAGGGGGATTTGCCGCGTTATTTTGCGGGGGATCCGACCGCCGGTACATTTATGGCCGGACTGTTCCCTATTATGATGTTCGCACTGCCGGGCATCGCCTTGGCGATCATCCAGGAAGCGCGGGAAGACCTGAAGCCGAAGGTCAAGAAGACGTTTTTGACAGCGGCCTTGGTCTGCTTCTTGACAGGGGTGTCTGAACAGATCGAGTTTGCCTTCTTGTTCGCAGCGCCTTATTTGTTCATCCTGCATTCGATCCTGTCGGGGATCGCGATGTGGATTACGTATGCGCTCGATATTCATCACGGGTTTTCCTATTCCGCAGGGGCGATCGATTATCTGCTGAACTTCCATCTGTCGCATAACGCGCTTCTGATTATTCCGATCGGGCTCGGATACGGCCTTGTGTACTATTTTCTGTTCCGCTGGGCCATTCGGAGGTTTCAAATTCCGACGCCCGGACGCGAGGAAGGCTCCACGCTGGAGGACTGGGCAGGCAACATCCCTTATCAGGCGCCGCTCATTCTGGAAGCGCTCGGGGGCAAGGACAACATCGTTCAGGTGGAATCCTGTATCACCCGGCTGCGGCTGACGGTCAAGAACGACCGCATGATCGACAGCAATGCGCTGAAGCTGCTCGGCTCCGCGGGGCTGATCAAGCTCGGCGGCGGCAACGTGCAGGTCGTATTCGGCACCTATTCGGAGCTGATCCGCGAGGAAGTGAACAAGCTGCTGCACCGGGATTTGCCGCAGGTGCTGTTCAGCGCGCCGGTCCAAGGGAAAATGATCCCGATCGAAGAAGTGCCCGATCATATTTTCGCCGCGAAGCTGGTGGGAGACGGGGTGGCGTTCATGCCGGAGAAAGGGGAGCTCGTGTCTCCGGTATACGGGACGATCATGCACCTGTACCCGACGATGCATGCCATCGGGATCTCGACACCGGAAGGGCTCGAGGTGCTGCTTCACATCGGCATCGATACGTCCCAGCTCAAGGGCGGGCATTTTACCGCGGTCGTGCAAGAAGGAGACGCGGTGGAGCCCGGC
>NZ_PCZT01000012.1:321631-326183 GCF_002968895.1 Paenibacillus sp. AR247
TGCTTCATCGCTTGCCACGCCGATGGTGATCACCAACCCGGACCGCGTTAAGTCATGGAGCTTCGCTCCGTTCAAAGCCGTCAAGAAGGGGCAGACGTCGGTTATGTCCGTAGTATTACACGACAGAAATGTTGGAGGTTTGGAATCATGATACAAGGCATCGGTGCATCTGCCGGGGTAGCGATTGGAAAAGCATTTGTACTGCCGAACTGGGAATGGGACCTGCCCGAGACCGGGATCGACGCAGTAGATCTGGCCAACGAATTTGAACGGCTGTATGAGGGGATACGAACCTCCAAAAATGAGATTGAGTTTATTAAAAATGAGTTCAGGGATATGGTCGGGGAAGAGGAGTCGAGCATTTTTGACGCTCATTTGGCCATCCTGGACGATCCGGTGTTCATGAATGAAATTCAAGGCGTCATTGAGCGCCAGTATAAAGCGGCCGAGGTCGCGGTAAAAGAGGCGATCGATCATTTCGTCACGATGTTCGACCTGCTGGATGACGAATACATGAAGGAGCGGGCGATGGACATCAAGGATGTCGGCAACCGCCTGCTCAAGCATCTGCTCGGCGCGCCGGAGATTACGCTGCCTGCGGATACCCAGCCGTATATCCTCGTGGCCAAGGAGCTGTCCCCGTCCCAGCTGGCACATTTGAATCCTTCTCACGTGCTCGGCATCGTGACGATGGTCGGCGGGAAGACGTCCCATTCGGCCATTATGGCACGGGCTCTCGGCATTCCGCTCGTTGCGGGGCTGGAGAACAAGCTGAAGGATCCGATCCAGACTGGGGATTTGCTGGTCATTGACGGGGACACCGGAGCGCTGTATCTCAATCCGGACGATACGCTCGTGGAAGAATATGTGCGGATCCGGGAGCGCCAGCTGGCGAAGAAGGAGCAGCTGGAGCTGTTGGCTGCCGTCGAAGCGATCACGAAGGACGGCTGCGAGCTTCACCTGGCCGCGAACATCAGCTCCGCCAAAGAAGTGGAATCGGCCTTGAAATACGGCGCCAATGGCGTAGGGCTGTTTCGGACGGAATTTTTGTACATGGACCGCAGCACGTTTCCGAGTGAAGAGGAACAGTTTGAGGTGTACCGCCAGGTAGCCCAGCAAGTGGGTGAGCTTGGGGCGGTGATCCGCACGCTCGACATCGGCGGCGACAAGCAGCTGGATTATTTTGCGCTGCCGGATGAGGATAACCCGGTTCTAGGCTACCGGGCGATCCGGATCAGCCTTGACCGCCAGGAGCTTTTTCAGACGCAGCTGACCGCCATTCTTCGGGCGAGCGCGTTCGGCAGGGTGAAAATTATGTACCCGATGATTTCATCGGTCGACGAAATCAGACAAGCCAATGAAGTGCTGCATCGGGCCATGGCCGATCTTGACGCAAGGGGCATCGCTTACGACAAGGACATCCCGGTCGGCATCATGATCGAGATTCCCGCCGCAGTCATCATCGCCGATCTGCTCGCGGAAGAATGCGACTTCTTCAGCATCGGAACGAACGATCTCGTACAGTACGTATTGGCAGTTGACCGGATGAACGAGCAGATCGCCCATATGTATCATCCGTTCCATCCGGCGATTCTGCGGATGCTGCGCACGACGGTGGAAGCCGCGCACCGGGTGGGCATTCCCGTCAGCGTGTGCGGCGAAATGGCCGGCGACGAACGCTCGGTACCGATCTGGCTGGAGCTGGGCGTGGACCATCTGAGCATGTCGATCCAGTCCCTGCTGAAGCTGAAGCATCGGATACTTAACACGACGGCTTCCGATGCGAAGCGGACGGCGCAGACATGTTACCAGTTGAAGAGCAGCGTCGAAATCGAACGCCTGCTGACCGAATTTGCCGAGCCTGCCTGCGCAAATAACGAGAGCGTGAATCAGCCTCGGGGCGAAAAGGGCAGCAACGCTTCCTGACCTCCTGTGTTGCCATTGCCGCATAATATAGAAAAAGAGCCGGCCGATCCACCAAGTGGACGGTCAGGCTCTTTTTTTTGGCCCGGCTGACTGCCTATGGCTTGCTGCTTATTGCCCCGCAAGCGCATCGCAAAAGGCTTTGCCGTAAGGCGGAAGATCCGGCGGGCGGCGGGCGGACACGATATGTCCGTCAGTGACGACCGCCTCGTCCTTCCAGATTGCGCCGGCGTTCTCCATGTCGTCCCGGATGCCCGGAGTGGAGGTCACCGTAACGCCCTGCAAAATTTTAGCCGAGACCAGCACCCAGCCTGCATGGCAGATTTGTCCGATCGGCTTGCGTTCCTCGTGCATTTCCCGCACCAGCTGCAGCACCTTTCCGTAGCGGCGCAGCTTGTCCGGCGCCCAGCCACCGGGCACCAGTATGCCGTCGTAATCCCGGCTGTCCACTTCTTCAAACGAATAGTCCGATACGGCAGGAACGCCATATTTGCCGATGTAGGTATGTCCCTTCTTATCCCCGACCAGGTGCACCTCGGCGCCTTCCTCCCTCACCCGGTATACGGGATACCACAGCTCCAAGTCTTCAAACTGGTCATCGACGAGCGCAATGACCTTCTTTCCGGCTAATCTCATGTTCAGCATGCTCCCTCCTGAGTAAAAGTCCCTATGTTTCCAGTGTAACAAAAATGAATAGAACAATCATGCTTTACAAGAAAGGGATGGGCCGTTTGGTAAATAAAACAGGTGGGCTAGAGAGGAAGGAATCCAGCGCGGGCAGGGCGAATACGAAGGGGAACGATGATTTTTACAATGACTATATAAAGATGTAAAAAGATATATGGGGTGGAAATATGGGATCAAAATGTAAATGTGGGGAAGTCCTTAGACTTGACCTTCGCACGGTGATGTATACCCGCAACGTAATCATACGGCATGTTCCGGTGCTTGCTTGTGACGATTGTTCGAATTATGAGCTGCTGCCATGCATGAGACCGGTGCTGAAGAAATGCGTCGAGACGCTCGGGGAGCGTCCTTCCCGTCGAAGCTTTTCTTTGGCAGACCACCATGAGCTGGCAGGAATGGTTCGCGAGGTGTTCCTGCGTCCCGACAGCCTGTCCCGCGAAGATTTGGAGCTGCAGATTGAAACCGAGGTCAGGGACCGTATCAACCTGCTTCTGGACTTATACAGCTTTGCCGAACAGACTGAGGACCACGAGTGGGTGGAAAATATCCGGGAGCGGCTGTCCCAGCTGTCGGCGATGCTGCCTGAATTGAACCAATTTTACGCCTGATTTACGTTTTACTGCATTTTTTCGGGTTTTTCGCTAGGTATGTTGGATTTTTCACGAGCTTTTTGATACGATAGATTCAGGATTTGAATCGAAAAAAGGGGATGTATATCAAATGGCGACAATGACTAAACTGACTACTAGCGATCAGCTGCAATCCGCATTGGAAGCCTCCACAGATAAGCCTCTGCTGCTGTTTAAGCATAGTACACGCTGCCCGATCAGCTCTGGTGCGTATCGGGAAATGATGTCTTACTTGGAAGATCAGCCGAATGAAGCCGTACAGTATGGTCTGATCCATGTTGTCGAAGACCGTCCGGTATCGATGGAAGCGGCGGATCGTCTTGGGGTGCAGCATGAATCGCCTCAGGTTATTCTGGTTCAAAATCAGGCGCCCATCTGGCATACGTCTCATTCTCATATTACTTCTGAAGTGATTAAAGAGCATTTGCAACAGCTGTAAGTGTAATCATTGCACAATGCAAAATTTTGTCGTATCATTGAGTTTAATGGGTTGACGAATGAAAATTTATTTGCAATGGAGAGAAGGAATTTGACGGTAACCATTTACGATGTGGCGCGTGAAGCAGGCGTATCGATGGCCACGGTATCGCGGGTTGTCAACAACAATCCGAACGTGAAGCCTCAGACCCGGAAGAAAGTATATGAAGCAATTGAACGTTTAGGATATCGTCCGAACGCGGTGGCAAGAGGACTTGCCAGCAAGAAAACGACAACCGTGGGTGTCGTGATTCCGGACATATCCAACTCCATTTTTGCGGAGATCGCCCGGGGTATCGAAGATATCGCCAACATGTACCACTACAATATCATTTTGTGTAACGCTGACAAGAGAAAAGACAAGGAAATTCGCGTCATCAACACGCTGCTTGAGAAGCAGGTGGACGGGCTGCTCTTCATGGGCGGAACCGTAACGGACGAGCATATTCAGGCCTTCCAGACTTCGGCTGTGCCGATCGTGCTCTGTGCGACGCGCGACGAGAACGGCATTTACCCTTCCGTGGATATCGATCATGAGGCGGCCGCCTTTGACGCGGTAAATACGCTGATTCGTCACGGTCACCGGGACATCGCCATGATCAGCGGAACGCTCCAGGACCCGGCGAATGGCTATGCGCGTTTCCAAGGCTACAAGAGAGCGCTGGAAGCTGCCGGCATCGAGTATCAGGAAGACCTGGTTCGCATCGGCAACTACCGGTACGAGTCCGGTGTGGAAGCGATGAAGTATTTCCTCGGGCTGAAGAAGAAGCCTACGGCGATCTTTGCGGCCACCGACGAGATGGCGATCGGCGCCATTCACAGCATTCAAGACGAAG
>NZ_PCZT01000012.1:326283-331140 GCF_002968895.1 Paenibacillus sp. AR247
AGCCTGCGTCGAAATGGAAGGCTCTGCCGTAGCCCAAGTCTGCTATATGAACGGCGTGCCGTTTGTTGTGATCCGGTCGATGTCCGACAAGGCCGACGGTTCGGCACATGCCAATTTTGCCGAATTTACGGTAGCATCGTCACGCCGCTCCCATGCGATTCTGGATTACATGGTGCAGCGGTTGTAGTCGGCGGCTCGACAAGCATCGAAACGATTGGAATCTAACTAAAAATCCCCAGTCCCTTGAAGAGAGGATGAAGCCGCACGATGATCGGCTCGCTTTGTCCCTCTTCCGGGAGACCGGGGATTTTTTCGGCTTGTCCGGCATATGGCAAAGGCCATCTCCGAAACATTGTGTATATGGTTAATACATAAATCGCTGCTGGAAACGGATCCGGTCAAACTGTTCCTTGGAGGACAGCGGAACGTCCCGGCCGATGCGGACCATAAGGCAGTTGGCCGGATGGGAACAGATCTCCGGATCGTCGGTGGCGTACCATACCATGTCCACGACTTTCATCAGCCGCTCCATCATTTTGCGATAGTCCCATACGCTGAGGCCGCTGGATTTGAGGTCCCAATGCCAATAATACTCGGTCGTAAAGACAATGTAGGGCTCCATTTGGCCGCCTTCAAAAGCGGTTGTAATCATTTTCTGCCCGAGTCCCAGCGAACGGTAGCTGTTGGCCACCTCAATCGCTCCCAGCTCGATCAGGTCGGCCATATGGCCCTGCGACCAGCGTTCCTGCTCGTCCGGGTAATGGAAGGTGACATAGCCGACGATCACGTTTTCATCCCGGGTAATGATGATTCTCCCTTCCGGAAGGCCGGCGATTTCGATCAACGCCTTGTGCTGCTCGGCCGGCCTGCGGAAAGCATCGAGATCCGGATGCATCATAAGCTCCGCGAGCCTTCCCGGCGGTACGGGACCTTCGACAATCAGGCAGCGGTCCTCGCGGGACAGCGGATGGACATGATACAGTTTGAGGTGTTCCATCTGGACGCTCCTTTCTGCTTCTAACCTACTTATAGCAAAAAAACAAATAAATGAAAAGGGAATGGCAGGGGCATACATCCTGTGCTATAATATCTCTGACATAAATTAGTCACATTTTTTTGCTGTTTCCGTAAGTGCTTAACCTGTATGCTATACCCTTTCAGCAATCATTCAAAACTCTCGTAAATCAAGTCATGATGTGTATGGTGTCAATCTATTGGCATGAACTCATACAAGATTGTAAGCGCTGCCCTAGCATGGGAGAACAGAGGGAGGATGAAAGTATGGATCAAATTCACAATGAAATCTTGCCGAGCGTGGTTTCATCATCCAATATGGGCGATTATGAACAGGCTCGTTCCGAGTTTCAATGGGAAGATGTGGAGAAACATTTCACCTGGTATGACACAGGCAAGGTAAATATGGCTTACGAGGCAATTGACCGCCATGTGGCAGAAGGACGCGGATCGAAGACGGCGCTCCTGTACAGCGATGCTTCCCGTGACGAGTCGTATACCTTTGCGGAGATGAAGGAGCAGTCCGACAAATTCGGTAACGTGCTGCGCAAATACGGTATCGGTAAGGGAGACCGGGTATTTATTTTTATGCCGCGGAGTCCGGAGCTTTATTTCTCCCTCATGGGTATTTTGAAAGTGGGAGCCGTCGTTGGACCGCTCTTCGAAGCGTTTATGGAGACGGCCGTCAAGGATCGACTCGAAGACAGCGGGGCCGTCGCCCTGATTACGACGCCGCAGCTGCTTGGGCGCGTCAAGAAGGATGAGCTTCCCGACTTGAAACATATTTTCGTCGTTGGCGACAATGTACAGACGGACGACAGCATTATTGATTATAAGCAGGAAATGAACGAAGCGCCTGCGGACCTGCAGATCGAATGGCTGGACCGCAGCGACGGATTGATTATTCATTATACTTCCGGTTCCACCGGCAAGCCGAAGGGCGTATACCACGTTCAGAATGCGATGATTCAGCATTACTATACGGGGCGGATCGTCCTTGATCTTCGGGAAGACGATACCTATTGGTGTACGGCTGACCCGGGCTGGGTAACAGGAACATCGTACGGTATTTTTGCCCCATGGCTGAACGGGGTAACCAATGTCATCCGCGGCGGACGCTTCAGCCCGCAGGATTGGTACGGCACGATTGATAAATACAAAGTCACGGTGTGGTACAGCGCACCGACCGCTTTCCGGATGCTGATGGGGGCCGGGGCCGATGTGATCTCCCAGTTTGACCTCAGCAGCCTCCGCCACGTTCTGTCCGTTGGCGAGCCGCTGAACCCTGAAGTCGTCCGCTGGGGCGAGAAGGTATACGGGCAGCGCATTCACGATACATGGTGGATGACCGAAACGGGCGGGCAGCTGATCTGTAACTATCCTTCCATGGCCATCAAGCCTGGCTCCATGGGACGCCCGCTTCCAGGGATCGAGGCCGCTATCCTGGACGATAACGGCAAGGAAGTGGCTCCATATACAATGGGCAATCTGGCCATCAAGGCCCCTTGGCCGTCGATGATGAACCAGATTTGGAAAAACCCGGCCAAGTATCAGGAGTATTTCAGAATTCCCGGCTGGTATATTTCCGGGGACTCGGCATACATGGACGAAGAAGGTTATTTCTGGTTCCAAGGCCGGATCGACGATGTCATCAACTCGTCCGGCGAGCGGATCGGACCGTTCGAAGTCGAGAGCAAGCTTGTCGAGCACCCGGCGGTTGCAGAAGCCGGCGTCATCGGCAAGCCGGATGCGACGAGAGGCGAAATCATCAAGGCGTTTATTTCGCTTCGCGAAGGTTACACCGAGTCGCAGGAGCTTAAGGACGAGATCTACCGCTTCGTCAAAGAGGGATTATCGGCCCATGCTGCACCGCGCGAAATTGAGTTCAAGGATAAACTGCCGAAGACGCGTTCCGGTAAAATTATGCGGCGCGTGCTGAAGGCGTGGGAGTTAAACCTTCCGACAGGCGATTTGTCCACAATTGAAGACTAAGCGTCGAATTGAGCGTTATCTTTTGCTAAGAGTAATGGATAACGCCGTAAACAGAATAAAAGAACAGCCGGTTGCCCAGGGTTATACCCTGACAGCCGGCTGTTTTCGTTTTCCCGGTTTCTCTGATGAACAGACACCGATACAATAAAAAAGAGGCAATCCCATACTGGGATTGCCTCTTGTGATGCTGTAACTGCTTGCCAGGTCCATCACTTTTTCTCAAAGTAGGCGCCGGGCGATTTTGGCGATTCGCCTGCACTATTTACCGCAGAAACGAAGAAGTAACCTTTGATTGGGGTCGATGTGGTGTACGATAAGCCAGGCTCCGTGCTGGTGCCTAATTTGACGTACGGACCGTTCGGATTCGTACTGTAATAAACATCGTACTCTGTGACCATTTCCTGGGCTCCTGCGGCGGTCCACTGGAATTGGATTCCGGTCTCTGTAGCAGCCATTTGAAGCCCGCTAGGAGCGGCTGGAGCCGTCTGAGGCGCCTGTTCCGTTCCTGGCGTCTCTCCAGATGCCGCACCGCCGTCCGGATTGTCCTTGCCCGTCGTTTTGTCCTTGTTCCCCGGACGGATCGTCCGTGCCTCCGATAATGTTGGTCAATCCGCCGCCCAGGCCGACGGTCATGCTCGGTGCGGACTCCTTGCCGGCCACGTCGACGGCCGTGACATAGAAGCTGGATCCGCCGCTCGCAGCGCTGGTAAAGGATGACCCTTCTCCGACGAGAAGGCTGGCCTGTCTCCGGTAGGAGCCACCGTTATCCGAGCGGTACAGCCGGTAGCCGACGACATCGGATTGTCCGGTAGGGCTGAAGGAGATGACGGCCTTGCTGCCGTTCCACGAGATCGAAGCGTTCGATGGGGCAGCCGGTGCGGCGCCGTCGTCCACGCGCGGATCGATCTTGGTCGGCATGTCGCTGTTGGCATCCCTCGGGATGTAGTAAGACAGCGCATTGTGGCCGCCCTTCATTTTGGCAAACGCGTTCTCCAGCTCTTTGATCAGCTCGGAAATCGGTTTTTCCCGTTTGACGACGACCTTCTCCTTGAGCATGTCATCCGGCGTACCATCCTGCGGGATATAGTTTACGCCGTTGTAGGTAATGTACTTCTCTTTGGCGATGCCGTCGTCGCTTTCCGTCGGAACGTATTTGCTGTTGAAAATGTCGGTCACGAACCGGTCCGTGAGCGATGTCGGCAATTTGCCGCTGTAGGCGGACACCGTCTTGGTTACGATGCCGTCCGGTTTATCGAACTTCGAAGTCTTGAACAGCTCCGGTTCTCTGTCGATCACCTCGTTCATCACGAGGGTCCAGATCGACTGGGCGCGTTTCTTCGCCGCCTTGGTGGTCAAGGTGTTCTTTTGTTCCTTATAGCCTGCCCAGACCCCGAGCGTCACGTCAGGGGAATAGCCCATGAACCAGACGTCGCCGTAATTCTGGGTCGTACCCGTTTTGCCGACGATCGGCACGGATTTAAAATGCTTGTAATTTTTGCGGACGACATCGCCGGTTCCTTCGGTGATGACGGTCCGCAGCATGTCGGTCATCAGATAGGCCGTCTGCTTGGAGAAAGCCTGCACCGGCTTGTTTTCGTGCTGATACACAATGTTGCCTTTGGAGTCGGTGATTTTCTCGATCATGTAGGCGTCGTTAAACTGGCCGTTGTTCGCAATGGCGCTGTAAGCATTGGTCAGCTCTTCAACCGTCACACCATGAACGAGGCCGCCCAGCACGCCAGTCCTTGCGGTATAGTCATCCGGTTCCAGGGTCGTGATCCCGAGCTTCTTGGCAAAGCTCCAGGCGTTCTGGATTCCGACAACGTTATTGTACAGTTTAAGCGCGACCGT
>NZ_PCZT01000012.1:331240-342482 GCF_002968895.1 Paenibacillus sp. AR247
GATTCAATCGCCGGCAGGTAAGCTGCAATCGGCTTCATCGTCGATCCCGGCTGGCGGATCATCTGGGTGGCATAGTTCATCTGTTCTTTGTTAAAATCACGGCCCTCGATCATGCCGAGAATGGCGCCGGTCTTGTTGTTGATCATCATGGCCGCCGTTTGCTCGGCCCCCTTGGTCTTGCTGTCAGGGGAGAAGTTGCTGTCATCCTCGGCGATTTTATGCATCGAATTGTACACCTTTTTATCAATGGTAGTATAGATCCGATACCCACCCGTGCTGAGCTGCTGCCGGGCTTCTTCAAGCAGGTCGCCGTCCTGCTTTGCATCATCCCCGGGAACCTTGCCTTCCGCCTGCTCATTCAGCTGCATGATGATTTGGGCGCCTTGGCGCTCCGTTTCCATCATCAGATAAGGGAAGGTGGCGTATGCCTTCTCCACATGGGGAGCCAGCTGCTTGCGAATGTCGAAAGCGAGTGCTTCCTTATACTGGGCTTCCGTGATTTTGTTCTCCTCAAGCATCCGCCGGAGCACCAGATGCTGCCGGTCGATGGCGCGCTTAAAGTTGGCTTCGTTAAACTCGCCTTTTCCGTTGAAGGCCGAATATCTGGAAGGCAGCTGAGGAAGACCGGCTAAATAAGCCGCCTCGGCGACGTTCAATTTACTGAGATCACTAATATTAAAAATGCCTTTGGCTGCGGCCTGAATACCGTACAGATTGTAGCCGCTGGATCCGTTGCCGAACGGAACCTTGTTTAAGTATGCCGTTATAATTTCTTCTTTCGTCATAAACCGCTCCAGCCGGAGCGCGAGCAAAATTTCCTTGAACTTCCGGTCTTCCGTTTTGTCCAGGTTCAGGAATACGCGTCTGGCCAGCTGCTGGGTGAGTGTGCTTCCTCCGGTCTGCACGGATTCATGCAGAAGCTTCTGCTTGACGGCACGGAGCGTGCCCTTGATGTCAACACCCTTATGTGTAAAAAAGTTATTGTCTTCAATCGATACGACGGCGTCGATGACGATGGGCGGTATCTGCTTATACTCCACGGGGCGTCTGTCCTCATCGGTCCGAAGCTGTCCGATGGGGGTGCCGTCACGGAAGTAGGCGAATCCCGTAATGGAGTTCTCGCTCATCTTCTGGTCAATCAATGCCCTGGAACGGACCGGATCATCCTTCACGATGGAAGTGAGGTACCCGGCTGCCGTACCGCCGGCGAACAGCGCTCCCATAACGATAACGACCAGCGTCCACATCGCGGTAAGGCCGATGATGCGGCCGTAGGACCGTTTTTTCGGAGCGGTCTGCTCTTCCGGCTTTTGTTTGTTATCTTCAACCATTCGTGGCTATCCTCCTTTTGACGGAACTATTATAGCATAAATTGCGTATTTTGAATGCAGAGATCGAATCGTGGCCAAATGGATGGCAATCATTGACTTTTTTCGGGTGTGTGGTATAAATAGGGTTAATCCAAAAAGAACATATCGTCAAAAGGCAAAGAAAGACTCCAGTAGAAGGGAGCCTGGGCTGATCAGAGAGCCGGTGGGTGGTGCAAACCGGCAGCCTCTCCCTTTGAATTACCGTCTTGAGCCGTCCGGAGGAACGCGCGTCACCAGGAGCGTAAGTAGTCTGGCACCGGACCTGGCAGTCCGTTATCGTAATGAAGCGAAAGCAGTGGGTGGAACGGGATCGTCCCCGAAACGGCTGCTTTAATTAGGGTGGTAACGCGAGCAGGCTCCTTCTCGTCCCTTGGGACGAGAAGGAGCCTTTTTGCTGTACATTCTAAACGGATCAGAGAGAGGTTGATGACGATGAACTGGGAACAACTTATGCCGGCCCAGAAGGAAGAGGTTGAACGCCAACTGGCTGTCATCAGGAGGGGGACGGTCGAAATCATGCCGAACGAAGAGCTGGAACGCAAGGTGATCCGGTCGGTTGTGCAAGGACGGCCGCTCAAGGTAAAGCTGGGTCTTGATCCGTCCGCTCCGGACATTCATATGGGGCACACGGTAGTGCTGCACAAGCTGCGGCAGTTTCAGGAGCTGGGACATGAGGTGCAGCTGATCATCGGGGATTTCACGGGCCGGATCGGCGACCCGACCGGGAAATCGGAAACCCGCAGACAGCTGACGGAAGAGGACGTGAAGCGGAATGCGAAAACGTACCAGGAACAGGCGTTCAAAATATTAAGTCCGGACAAAGCGAAGGTATACTACAACTCCGAATGGCTCGGCCCGATGACCTTTGCCGACGTGATCGGGCTCGGTTCCAAAGTGACGGTAGCCCGGATGCTGGAGCGAGACGATTTTTCCAAACGGTATGCCGGCGGGCTCCCGATCAGCATTCACGAGTTTTTCTACCCGCTGATGCAGGGCATGGATTCGGTGGCGCTGGAGACGGACATCGAGCTCGGTGGTACGGATCAGACGTTTAATCTCATGATGGGCCGCACCTTGCAGAAGGAATACGGGGCAGAACCGCAGGTGGCGATCACGCTTCCGCTGCTGGAAGGGCTGGATGGCGTGCAGAAGATGAGCAAAAGCCTCGGCAATTACATCGGAATCGATGACGCACCGAACGAAATGTTCGGCAAAACGATGTCGGTGCCGGATGGGCTGATGGTGAAATACTTCGAGCT
This sequence comes from Paenibacillus sp. AR247, assembly GCF_002968895.1. Taxonomy (NCBI): domain Bacteria; kingdom Bacillati; phylum Bacillota; class Bacilli; order Caryophanales; family Paenibacillaceae; genus Paenibacillus; species Paenibacillus sp. AR247. The sequence continues at coordinate 333,870 of NZ_PCZT01000012.1, forward strand.
GGCCACGGATATAACGAATGAAGACCTTCAGATTCTGCGCGAAGGATTGGAAGGCGGCCGTATCCACCCAAGGGATGCCAAAATGAGCTTGGCGGCAGCCTTTGTCCGGATGTACCACGGGCAGGAGGCGGCCGAAGCGGCCCGGCAGCATTTCGTCACCGTCTTTCAGCAGCGTGCGCTTCCTGAAGATATCGAGCTGCGCGATATCCCCGCAAACGAGCTGCAGGGAGGGGCCATCCGGCTGGTCCGGCTGCTGACCCTTATCGGATTTGCTTCTTCCAACAGCGAGGCCAGAAGGAGCATTGAGCAAGGATCGGTCAAGCTGAATGAAGTGAAAATCGAGGATCCCCATGCGGAGATCGCGGTCCGGGACGGCGATATCGTTCAAGCGGGAAGACGCAAATTTGCCAAGCTCCGGCTGCTATAGAAGATTTAAGAAGCCGTGAGAAGGCTGGGAGAGGCCGGGGGATACTACCACGATAAACAGGGCTGCCATTCAGTCCTGTTTATCATCCAGAACAAACAAAAAAGCCCGGAACATAAAGTTCCAGGCTTGGTTGCAGTAAATATTAACGGTTGTAGAATTCGACGATTTGTCTTTCGTCGATGTCTTGGGAAAGCTCGGCGCGCTCTGGGAAACGGATATATTTACCTTCCAAAGCTCCATCGTTGTACTCCAGGTAGCCTGGCAGATGCGCACGGTTTTCCAGCGCTTCTTTAATAGAAGAGAGGCTGCGGCTTCTTTCGCGAAGACCGATCACGTCGCCTGTGCTTACTTGGTAGGAAGCAACGTTTACTTTCTTGCCGTTAACAGTCACGTGACCGTGAGCGACCAATTGGCGCGCTCCTGCACGGGAGTTAGCGAAACCAAGACGGTAAACAAGGTTGTCCAAACGGCTTTCCAGCAAGAACATGAAGTTTTCACCGGCAATACCTTGCATTTTTTGCGCTCTGTCGAACAGCGTGCGGAATTGCTTTTCACCCAAACCGTACATGTGGCGCAATTTTTGTTTTTCTTGAAGCTGCATACCGTAGTTGCTCATTTTTCTCCGTTGGTTAGGACCGTGTTGTCCCGGAGGAAAAGGGCGTTTCAATTCTTTACCAGTACCGCTCAGGGAAATTCCCAGACGACGGCTCAATTTGAACTTTGGACCTGTGTAACGTGCCATGTTATAGTAGACTCCTTTATTTTTCGAATAATTTACAGTAGGGCTCTATTTGCGCCGTATTTGTTTACCTGTGCGTCCTAGTACGAACCGCACAACTGACGGGAAAGTTCAGCCGCTGTCCTGTCAGCAACAAATGACGTGAGGGTGACACAACGTTACGCCCAAATCAAGACTATATTTGCAGTCTTTTTCAACAATAGATTTTATATTATAGAGTAGGCAAAAGTCAAGGCCTGACATTTTGCTGGAAAAGTCTAATTTTGTCGATAGGGCTATAGTCCTAAAAAAGTAGGACAAATATCTGAAATATGAGTGCAAAAATTGCTTGGAACAGAGTAAGAATAAATGAGGAGCGGGACGTTCTGGAGGTCATGGCATCCAACGTTTCCGGACTTGCCCCGCTTTTGAGGCAGAGTATGGCTTCGGCGGACTTGTCTTTCATAAAAAGGAACCTGTAATTCTGTCAGACTATTCCCTGAACGGCAAAGTCCCCTCAAAGCTGATGGAAATCACGCATTCGCAATCCCTCATCGCTTCACCGCTGACCGTAAACGGCAAGGTGATGGGGGCGATTCTGCTGACGCACCGCAACCCTCATCATTTTTCCTATGACAACTACCGGCTTCTGCAGACCTTGTCCAGCCACATCGGCCTGTCGGTGAGCAACGCGCTGCTCCACGCCGAGCTGAGACGGATGGCCAACCGGGACATGCTGACCGACATGTACGCCCGCCATTACCTTGATAAGATGATTCAGCAGTATCAAGTGAACGATTTTTGCGGGTCTCTGATCGTGGTAGACATTGATGAATTCAAACAGGTTAACGATACATACGGCCACCAGAAAGGGGACGACATTCTCAGGCAGGTCAGCGATATCGTGAAATCCTCCATCCGGGAGGAAGACGTGCCTGCACGCTGGGGCGGGGAAGAGCTGGCTGTGTATATGCCGCAGCTGGGGGTGCACCAGGCGGTCAAAGTCGCTGAAGTGATCCGAAGCCGGGTCGCCCGGGAGACAAGTCCATCCGTAACGATTTCAAGCGGAATCGCGGAATGGTGCTGGACGGACCCGCAGGTGAGTGTAGACAGCTTGTTCTACAGAGCGGATATGGCCCTCTACAGGGCGAAGAACAGCGGACGCAACCAAATCCAAATGGAAAACATAAACGATATGTAGCAGGCGGCCTCACTCTCGGGTGGGGGCGCCTTATTTTTGCATGAACTGGCCGGGAGGGGGACAGTCTATAAAGCAAAAAGGACCTATGATCGAAGAATGAACCTTGGTTCATTTTGTCCGGAAAGGCAGTTTTTCCATGATGAAAAAAATGGTACTTCCCGCCTTGCTGCTGCTCGGCCTTTGCGGCGGTTTGACAGGCTGCGGCATGTTTCAGGACTCGAAATCGCCGGAGGAATGGTTTTCCCAGACGATTACCGGACTTGCCGGCATCGATTCGTTTTCATTTAGCGGCCTGGCTTCGGTCCGTGCCCAGGATCAGGGGCAGGTGCAGAACTTTGCTTACACCGGCAGGCTCACGGGCCACGACCAGCTGACCATGGAGAGCGTGATCCCTACTGGGGAGGCGGTTCAGACCACGGGACTCCAGGCACGGGGAATCACCGGGAAAACCGTGAAGGTGACGAATTTCCGCAGGCAGGACGGGGGATGGGTGAGGATGTCGAGCGAAGCGAACCCTGAGGATAACTCTCCTTCATTAACCCGGTTAAACCCTCTGCAGCAGCTCGACGGCATTCATGGGCTTCCCAAAAGCATCAAGGTGGAGTCCAGCGCCGGCCGCGGCTCCAAAGTGCTGCGGATCGAACTGGAAGGCTCAAGCGCAAAAGACTTTTTGGCGAAGCAGCTTGAATCGGAAATGGAGGGTCTCCGCAAGCAGCCAGGTTACACCCACGCACAGTCCGGGCAAAAGCAAAAGCTGCAGACGCTCTGGAATCAGGGGGACAAGCAGCTGCGGCAGATGCTGAACGACGCCCAAGTCAGCACGGTCTATCATTTGACGATTAACCGCAAGTCCGGATTTCCGGTTCGTCTGACCTCGGAGAGCGCGATCGACTATGTCAATCTGGACGGTGCGCAGACGCGGGAGACGATGGTCAACGATGTATCATTCCAGCCTTAGGATCGCCCAGTGACGATAAGTTCCACACCGGACGATCGGGCGGCTGCTCATTTGGTCATCATCCGACCGGCAGACTTCGGGCTTTCCGCCTGCATCCGCAGCTCTCATGCTGACGGGACTTGCCATGCGTGCTACAATAAGTCTGAATGAATTAACCTTTGTTCAAATAAATAGCTTACAGGTTATGTCAACGGGAGGAAATAAGTCATGCGTGATCCTAGAATTCAAAAACTGGCGGAAAACCTCGTCGGTTATTCCGTGAACGTACAGCCGGGGGAGAACGTCCTTGTCGAGATGATCGGCTCGGAGCGCGACCTGCTGAAGGCCGTCATTGATGAAGTCGGCAAGCGGGGAGGGCGTCCGTTCGTACAAATTACCGACAAATCGGTGCAGCGTACGATGCTGATGAACGCATCGGAGGAGATGCTTAAGACATGGGCGGACATCGACCTGAACCGGATGAAGCAGATGGACTGCTATATCGGCATCCGTGCCGGAGAGAACGTCAACGATCTGGCCGACGTTCCTGACGAAAAGGTAAAACTGTTCAATTCGCTTTACAATCATCCGGTACATAGCGGGCAGCGCGTCAACCACACCAAATGGGTGGTGCTGCGTTATCCGAACCCAAGCATGGCCCAGTTGGCCAATATGAGCACGGAAGCCTTTGAGGACTTCTATTTTGACGTATGCAACCTTGATTACGCCAAGATGGACAAAGCGCAGGACCCGCTTGCCGAGCTGATGAGAAAGACGGACAAGGTCCGTATCGTCGGCCCGGGCACCGATCTCAGCTTCTCCATTAAGGGAATCGGCGCCGAAAAATGCGCAGGCGAGAAGAACATTCCGGACGGCGAGGTATACAGCGCACCGGTGCGTGATTCCGTCAACGGCACGATCAGCTACAACACCAGCACGGTATACAACGGCATTTCGTTCGAAAATATCAAGTTTACCTTCAAGGACGGAAAGATCGTGGAAGCGACCAGCAACGATACCGAGCGCCTGAACAACATTTTGGACTCGGATGAAGGGGCACGTTATATCGGCGAATTCGCGATCGGGTTTAATCCGTACATTTTGCACCCGATGAAGGACATTCTGTTCGACGAAAAAATTGCCGGCAGCATCCACTTCACCCCGGGTCAAGCCTATGAAGTAACGGATAACGGCAACCGCTCCTCCATCCACTGGGATATCGTGCTGATTCAGCGTGAAGACTACGGCGGCGGGGAGATCTACTTCGACGACGTGCTGATCCGCAAAGACGGCATCTTCGTCATTCCGGAACTGCAGGGGCTGAATCCTGAAAACTTGAAATAGGAATAGCTGAAGAAGGGAACCCGGCCCGTGAGGCCCCAGGTTCAGCGCTTTTCAGAAATTCCTTGCGCGAGAAAGCGGATTCAATGTATCATAAAAGTGGTAAAATCATAGTATACTTGATATCAAAAGCTACGGAGGGATCCTATGTCCAGTAACAACGCAGCTGTTGTAGAAATCGCCCAAACGGCAAGCCAATTTACCTCTTCGATTGTACTTCAAGCGGAAAACAAGTACATCGATGTCAAAAGTATCCTCGGTCTGTTTACGACACTCGTAAGCAGCCAAAGCTATGAGCTTCATGTTCATGGACCGGATGCGGACGAGGCTAAAACGGCGATGAAGGAAGTGTTTGCCAAACACGGCCTGAACGTCAACGTGGTCTCTGAGTAAGCGATGAAGAAGAGCGCACCTGCTGGCAACAGTAAGGGCGCTTTTTTTAAAGCATAACCTTGATATTTACCGGGGTTATTCTGGAACCTTGCACCGCCGCCAGCCTTCCCCTTAGAGTCCCTTTGCGCCGCGCTTGGCATTGAAACCCGGGTTCTTTGCGGACGATGGGCCAGAGTTTCCTGTTCCTTCGGCTTCCCGGGGACGTTTTTCTGGGCCAGGTTCTTGTATTGGTGTTCAATTTCGTCTAATATTAAGAATAGAATACAAGGGTGTAATTGTAGGATTTTGGACATAGGGGGGAAGATGCATGACTTCATCTGAGCTGCAGGAGCAGTTGAATATTAAGGCGATTAATCTGCTGAAAGATGATGCAGAGAAAATAGAGAAGCTTATTGAAGTACAAATGGAGAATCTGGCCACACGCTATTGCCCTCTCTATGAGGAAGTGCTGGACACCCAGATGTACGGATTTTCACGTGAGGTTGATTTTGCCGTACGTGCCGGTCTTGTGCCCGAACTTACTGGCAAACAGCTGGTAAGTGAGCTGGAGAAGAATCTGGCCAACCTCTATGAAGCCCTGAACAACAGGGAAGCCTAAATCATCAGCCTGTCGCAAGCAGGCTTACATAAGATGCAGAGTACGGGACGGCCTGTTCCTGTATCAAACGATGATAAGTAGTTGCAGCTTGGCCTTCACATCGGAGGTCCCGAGATTTATAAATTTATACGTATAAAAAGGCATGCACTCCGCTAGAGCGCATGCCTTTTTTGCGTTTCCCTGCTATGCAGGGTTAAGAGCTTAAGCTGCCTTCCTACACCAAGAAAAACGATACGCCCAAAATAACGTATACGACCAGCAGCAGCAGACCTTCATACCAGTTCGTTTTGCCATCCTGGATAATAGACTTGGCGATAAATACCGACACGCCGATCGCTAGCAGCTCTATAGTTGTAAACACCAGGTCCATCGTGGTAGGCCCGAAGAAGTAGCTGACCAGCACCAGCACGGGGGCGACGAACAAAGCGATCTGCAGGCTGCTGCCTACGGCGATTTCGACCGCTGCGCCGATCTTGTTCTTCATAGCCAGCATGACGGCCGCACTGTGCTCTGCCGCATTGCCGATGATGGCCACGAGGAACGCACCTACGAACAGCTCACTAAGCCCAAATCGCGTCGTAAAGGTCTCCAGCGTATCTACCAGCCATTCACTCACGAAAGCGACCATAACGGTCGCCAGAAGGAGATACAGGATCGATTTGCCCTTGGACCATTCCGGCTCGCGTTCATGAGGCAGCTCTTCATCCTCTTCGTCGGTGACATCCGCCAAGTACTTCTTGTGCGTAATCATCGAGAAGACAAGCCAGGCAAGGTAAGCCACGATTAAGATGCAAGCTACGATAAGGCTCAGCAGCTGGGTATCGCTTCCGGTAATGGAATGGCTGCGCAGGAAGACCGCAGGCACGATCAGGGCGATCACGGCGACGAGCATCAGCGAGCCGTTCATACCCGCCAATGATACGTTGAAGCTCTGAACTTTAAACTTCAGTCCCCCGGCAAAAATGCTGAGTCCCAGTACCAGCAGCAAGTTTCCGATTACCGAACCGGTCAGACTGGCTTTGACCATGTCGAACAAGCCTTCCTTCACGAGGAAGATGGCGATAATCAGCTCCGCTGCGTTACCGAAGGTGGCGTTCAGAAATCCACCGAGCCGCTGTCCGGCATAATGCGATACGTTCTCCGTCGCTCTGCCCAAAAATCCGGCCACAAAGATGACAGAAATCGCGGACAGAATAAACTGCAGCGTTGCGTCCCAGCCTGCGAAATGTCCCACTGCACTAAGAATAAAGAAGGCGATGAGCAGGGTGGGGCTGATCCATTTTTTCAATTTTTGACACCTCTTGCCTTATGTAAGTTCGATTCTTATTCAATATACCCAAATTGCATAAGGTTGTAAACAAATCGGCAGGGCTTGGGATTTGCTTTTTGGGCCTGTTAGGATTTACAATAACGGATAATGGATGTAAAGGAGGATGGAGCATGTCGGAACAACTCCAACTAGAGAATGGAACCATACGGATTGCAGATGATGTCGTAGCGAAAATCGCCGGACTGGCCGCACTCGAAACACCAGGGATTGCAGCTATGTCGGGTGGTTTGTCGGAAGGATGGGCCAAGCGCCTGAGCGGAAAAAACGTGCAGAAGGGTGTCACGGTGGAGGTAGGCCAGCTGGAAGCGGCCATTGACCTGCGAATCATCGTGCTGTACGAAACCCCGATTCACGAAGTATCCCGCATGCTTCAGCAAAACGTGCGTGAAGCTGTCGAAAGCATGACCGGTCTGCGTGTGGTCGAAGTGAACGTGAAAGTGGAAGGCGTCGCTTTTAAAGATGACATGATCGAAGAGGTACCTACGCGCACCAAATAAGCACACGAATAAGACGAAAAAAAGACTAGGGGACGTAAGCGTCCTCTAGTCTTTTTGGTATGGGCCGCTTCAGGGTATCCCCCTGAAGGTTCAGTTAAAGCGGCGCGTCTGATTGCGGGAGGAAACCGCGACCGACGGTTTCTTGACGGTCACCGATTTCACCTGCTCCTGCTTCGACGGCAGCGTACTGATCCGCGAGATGCTGAGCATGATCCCCATGCTCGCCATCATGATCAGCAGGGAAGTTCCGCCGTAACTGATGAACGGCAGGGTTACCCCGGTCAGCGGGATCGTTTGGGTGACGCCTCCGATGTTGATGAACGCCTGAATGGCAATCAAGCCCATAATCCCGATGCCGACGAGCGTTCCGAACGGATCGGGGCACCTCAGCGCGATGATGATCCCGCGCCAAATGAAGTAAATATAGACGATCAGGAAGATCGACGTTCCGATAAACCCGAACTCTTCGCCGATGACGGAAAAGATAAAGTCGTTATACGGGTTAGGCAAATAATGAAGCTTCTGCACGCTTTTGCCGAAGCCGGCTCCGGTCAACTGCCCTTCACCGATAGCGGTCAGCGACTGCAGCAGATTGTAACCTTCCCCCTGTGGATCCTTGAACGGGTCCAGGAAGGCGTTAATCCGGCCGAGCTTATAGTTGCTCGATTGCACCGCCTGCTCCCCGCTATGGGACACCGACTTGATCAGGGCGTTGGCTCCAAGCACGAGGCTTGCACCCAGGATCAGCAGCAGGGCTGACCCTATCATATGCTTGAGGCTCGCGCCGCCGGCATAGATGATCAGGGCGCTTGTGGCCACCAGAATGAGGCAGGAGCCGAGGTCCGGCTGCATCATGATGAGCCCGGCGACGAAGCCGACGATGACCATGACCGGAATATAGCCTGTCCGCAGGTCGCGGAAGCGCTCCCCTTTTTTGCTGATCAAAGCGGACAGGTACAGGATAATCGCGATCTTCGCGATCTCCGTCGGCTGGATACCGAGAGATCCGACGCCGAACCAGCTTCGGGCACCGTTTCTGACTGATCCGACCAGAAGAACCAGCACTAGCATGATGACTGTAACGATAAACAGCGGGGCAAACAGCTTCTTGTACCTGGTGTAAGGAATGTTCATCGCGACGAACATGGCGATCGTGCCCAGCGCGGCCCAC
>NZ_PCZT01000012.1:342582-346383 GCF_002968895.1 Paenibacillus sp. AR247
CTGAATACCATGACCAGCCCAAAACCAACCAACAGCAAGGTGAGGATGAGCAGTTTGGAAATCCGGCGTCCCTCTCTTGGTTTGTTGGGGGTTTTTCTTCTCTCATAAGAGACCTGCTTAGGCTTCCAGAGCGGCTTTAAACTGCTGAAGCTTCTTGGTTGCTATCCCCATGATGGACGACGGAATCGGAGATTCGTATTCCAGCCCGTGAGGGAAGGTTGCTTTGCCCATGTACACGGCTTCAATTTGCAGCACGGTGCTTGGCTTTTCCAGCTTACCCTCCACTGCACGAGTGTTAATCCGGACGAAATACTCCGAATTGGTGTTTTTATCTTCGATCTTATAGTCATATGTAGCGCGGTAGTATTCCCACTGCCAGCGGACAAAGCCTACTTTCTCGGCTACTTCGTCCATAAACGCCAAGTCGGCTTTGATGCCGTCCAGTCCCGTATTTTCAAAAATCATGGTTACTAAATCCTCCTCTATTGGTTGCCTGTAAAGTTCTTTACTCATGATATTATGTTTTAAACACTTGTGCAAGCCTTGGCAGTATTGGGGCGATACCCCATCTTAAGCGTTTCTGCTACAATAGAAAAAAGGGTTCACAACCGCGATGTGGGATGACATATCGGCAACTTAACATCCATTCTATGGCGAGAGGACGGATACATATGAAAGAAGAAGCATTGCTGAGCAAGCTGCAGCCGCAAATGGTGGAGTGGAGGCGGTATCTTCACCGGCATCCGGAGCTGTCTTACCACGAGGAGAAGACGTCGGCGTTCGTGGCGGACAGGCTGCGGGAGCTGGGGATCGACGTCCGGACGCGGTTTGGCGGCGGATATGGGGTAGTCGGTGTATTAAAAGGAAGCAAGCCGGGGAAAACGGTCGTGCTGCGGGCGGACATGGACGCGCTTCCGATCCAGGATGAAAAGTCGTGCGATTATTCGTCCGAGGTTCCGGGCGTCATGCATGCTTGCGGTCACGACGGGCATACGTCGATCCTGCTGGCGGTGGCGACATACTTCAGCGCCCGGAAGGAAGATCTTCCCGGAGAGATCCGGTTCGTATTTCAGCCGGCGGAGGAGGTATGTCCGGGCGGAGCCAAGGGGATGATCGAGGCCGGCGTTCTGGATGGGGCTGACGCGGTGTACGGCGTGCACTTATGGACGCCGTTCCCGGCAGGAACCGCGGCCAGCACGCCGGGGCCGATGATGGCGGCAGCGGATGAGTTCTTTATCGACATCATAGGTAAAGGCGGCCACGGTGGTATGCCGCACGTGACGGTGGACAGCGTGGTGGCCGGATCGGCGCTGGTCATGCAGCTGCAGAGCATCGTCAGCCGTTCGGTCAACCCGCTTCGGCCGGCGGTCGTTACGATCGGGACGATCCAGGGTGGAAGCGCGCAGAACGTCATTGCCGAATCGTGCCGGATTACCGGGACCGTACGGACATTTGATGAGGAGACGCGCCAATTTATCCGCGAACGGATCGAAGAAATAACCCGGCTTACGGCGCAGACTTATGGAGCGGAGTCGAAAATTCAATATTTGATGGGTTACCCACCGCTAGTGAATGATGAAGCGGAGACGGAAAGGTTTTTCCGCGAAGCGCCGAAGGTATTCGGGGAGTCGAAGGTGGAGCGCTGCGAGAAGATTATGCCTGCGGAGGACTTCGCATACTATTTGCAGGAAATCCCCGGGTGCTTTATGTTCGTGGGAGCAGGCAACGAAGAGCTGCAGGCCGTCTACCCGCATCATCATCCAAGGTTTGACTTTGACGAATCGGCCATGCTGAGCGCCGCCAAGCTGCTGGTGACGATGACCCAATCCTATCAGGGATGGGAATAGGCAGGCTCGGGCCGCCGAGTCTCCCGGTCTTGCCGAGAGAAGGGTTCCTGAAGGCACGAATGTTTTGGCGGACGATGGGAAAACTTAAAATGGAAGAGGAAAAGTTCATTTCCGCTCTAGGAGATGAACTTTTTTCATATGTTTGAAGGCTGAAAGAACTATTCGGATTGAAAGAAGGGGATTTGATGAGCGATACAAAAGCGTGCATCGTGCAGCGGGACCGGACCGTCCTGCTGGAATGCGGACATCCGGGGTTTGAGGAAGCCCGCGGGAAGCTGGCCCATTTTGCAGAGCTGGTCAAGAGTCCTTCTGCGTTTCATACGTACCGGATCACTCCGTTATCGCTGTGGAATGCCGCTTCGCTGGGATGGACCGCGGAGGAAATCGTTGACGCCCTGGCTTCGATTGCCAGATGGGAGGTTCCATCCGCGTTAATCCAGGACATCCGCAGCCTGGTGGGCAGATACGGGAAGCTCCGGATCGAGGTGGGGAAGGCGGAAGCCGGGAAGCTCCGGCTGACGGCATCCGATCCGCAGCTGCTGGATGAAGTGCTGGCAATCCCCGCCGTGCAGGCCAGCGGGCTGCGGCGCGCCGCGCCGGAGCAGGCGGAGCTTGATGCGGTCCGCCGCGGACGGATCAAGCAGGAGCTGACGCGGCTCGGTTATCCGGTCCTGGACTTGGCCGGATATCATGAGGGACAGCCGCTGCAGTTGGGCTGGAAAGCGCAGGGCGGCTCATTTGCGCTGAGGGACTACCAGCAGGCGGCGGCCGACGCTTTTGAAGGGGTGGCCGGGAGCGGAGGCAGCGGGGTGCTGGTGCTCCCTTGCGGAGCCGGAAAAACGGTCATCGGCCTTGGCGTGCTGGAGAAGCAGCAGTGCGAGTGCCTGATTCTGACGTCGAACGCGACCTCCGTCGGACAGTGGATCGCGGAGTTGACGGACAAGACGACGCTCGATCCTTCCCAGATCGGGGAGTATACGGGGCAGAAGAAGGAGGTGCGCCCGGTCACCGTGGCCACCTATCAAATTTTGACGCACCGCCGCTCCAAAGAGGACGAGTTTGAACATATGCGTCTGTTTAACGAACGGAACTGGGGGCTCATCATTTACGATGAGGTGCATCTGCTGCCGGCTCCGGTGTTCCGGGCGACGGCCGATATCCAGGCGACCCGCCGGCTGGGACTGACCGCTACGCTCGTACGGGAGGACGGCTGCGAGCAGGATGTATTTTCGCTGATCGGACCCAAACGCTACGAGATGCCCTGGAAGGAGCTGGAGTCCATGGGCTGGATCGCGAAGGTCGAATGCACGGAAGTCCGGGTGGCGATGGAGCCGGAGCTGCGTGAAGCATACGCGTATGCGGAGGGCAAGGAGAAGTTCCGCATCGCCGCCGAAAATCCCGGCAAGCTCGAGGTCGTTCGCAGGCTGCTCGCTAAGCATCCGGAGGAGAGCGTCCTCATTATCGGCCAGTATATCGATCAGCTGAAGCAACTGTCCGAATCGCTGGGCATTCCGCTGATTTCGGGGCGAATGGCGCACAAGGAACGCGGAAGGCTCTACGAGTCTTTTAAACGGGGAGAGATCAGAGTGCTGGCCGTTTCCAAGGTAGCCAATTTCGCCGTCGACCTGCCGGACGCTTCCGTGGCGATTGAAATATCAGGCAGCTTCGGCTCCAGGCAGGAGGAAGCCCAACGCCTGGGACGGATTTTGCGTCCGAAAAACGGAAACAACCGGGCATATTTTTACGCGCTGGTGTCCCAAGAAAGCAAAGAAGAGGACTTTGCCATCCGCCGTCAGCTGTTCCTGGTCGAACAGGGTTACGAATATTCCGTCCGATATGATTCGGATCCCGGGCTGTTTCGTTCTGGGGCCAGTCATGAGCGGGCTTCCTCCCATCCTGCGAAGGACCGTCCCATTCCAGACCTAAAGGAGGCATCATCCCGACCATGAGCACT
>NZ_PCZT01000012.1:346483-349345 GCF_002968895.1 Paenibacillus sp. AR247
CCCTATGTGCGTAAAATCGAACGCNCCTACCGCAACGAGATCAAAACGGAANATTTCGAGCGACGTACCGGATAAGACCCGATTTTATTGGCTTATAGTAGAGGTTCATCTGCCTGTCATCAGTTTCAATCCACCTGAAGTTANCGTTTGTCNGGAAGCAGCCGAGTTCGGCTGCTCTTTTTTTTAGTACCATGGCTTCCGGCTTCAGCGCCGGCAAACCTGTGAATCCGGCAAGGAAATTATCCGATTGGCGCGGAAAGAAACGGTGTAGATACGACGGTCCTCTTTTCTGTATATGAAAATATGCCGGGATACGTAGTTTGGAGCTTGTGAAGAACGTGGTAATGATGTAATATAATAGGCATAAATACATAGATACAAAGTCCTATGTAGTGGAGAGTGATAGTCCATGCGCGACAAAGGAATGGAAAGATGGAGCACCTATGAACCTTTTTTTGTGACCTTAGGGGATAAGCGGGTGGCCGACATCGTCATTACCCATCATGCGAAGACAAGGTACAACGACCGGATTCATAGTGATATCCATAGTATAGATGGTATAGCCGCATGGATGTGGGAGTGCCTGAAGCAGGGCCGGATCGCTCCCTACTACCGGAATGAGAAGGACGTTTACCTGATTGACGAGGATCTTGTCGTCGTCGCGGAATTTGCGGAGATCGAAGGGGAAACCGACATCAGCGGAAATCCGCTGCACAAGATGATTATCGTGACGTTCCTTGGCAAAATGTCGGAGACGATCGAGCTGAGGGACCTGAAGTCTTATTATTCCTGGCTGCGCCATTCGCGGAGAATGACGTTGATTAAAAATACTCGCAAGCGGAAATAACCGCGTTTTGTAAGCGTGAGCATGGATTCCCCCCTCCGGGAAGCCATGCTCATTTTTGTTGATTCATGTGTCGGTTCCGCAGACTTTACCTGCCGCTGAAATGTTAAACGGCGTTGGTGGTTCACGGCCGAATCGGATACAATATAAGAACGACGAGGGGGAGAGCATGCCATGAATTTTCACCAGCTCCACATTTTTTATACCGTGGCGGAACGTGGGAGCTTCTCGGCGGCGGCGAGCGCGCTGCACATGACCCAGCCGGCCGTTACGATGCAGATTCAGTCCCTGGAGGAATATTTCGGGACGCGCCTGCTGATCCGCTCCACCAAGAAGATCGAGCTGACCGAAGCGGGGATCACCCTTTTGCCGTATGCGGCAAAGAGCATCGCCCTGGTTAAGGAAACGGACAATGCGATGGCATCGCATACCCATATGCTGCAGGACCGGCTTCAGCTCGGCTCCAGCCTCACGATCGGCGAATACTTCCTGCCGCGGCTGCTCGGCCGTTTGGACAGCAGTATCCGCACATCAGTATTATGATGAAGGTGATGAACACTACACAGATCATCGAAGAGATTACGAAGCATCAGCTGAATTTCGGCCTGATCGAGGCGACGATCCACCATCCGGATATGGTCATCGATCCCGTCATGCAGGACGAGCTGAAGCTGATCGTGCCTATCGGCCATCCCTTGGCCGAGCGGGAATCGGTCGAGCTGGAAGAAGTGCTTGCCTATCCGTTTGTGCTGCGGGAAAAAGGGTCGGGCACGCGCCAGGTGATGGAAAGTGTGCTGATCCACAAAGGGATCGATCCACAAAGCCTGCAGACCGCGATGGAGCTTGGTAGCACGGGAGCGGTGAAATCCGCCGTCGAGGCCGGTTTCGGCATTACGATGCTGTCGCCGGCCTCGGTCAAGCATGAAACCGCACTGAACCTGGTTACCATCATTCCGATCCGAGACGCCGAATTTAAGCGGCAGTTTTATGCCATTCATTTGAAATCCACCCTGCTTCCGCTGTCAGCCGTGACCTTTCTGAATTTTCTTAAACAGCAGCAGGAACAGCAGGGGGAATAGGGCCAAGCCGGCAGTTAAAGGAATATTTCACAGCTTAAGACGCTGAATGAGTGAAGGAGGAATGGACTTGTCCACAGATCAGAAATACGGTGACCTGCATACGCATACGACGGCTTCGGACGGGATGCAGCCACCCTCGGAGAATGTTCGGATCGCCCACGGGAAGGGACTCGCGGCCGTGGCGATTACCGACCATGACACCGTGGGAGGCATTCCGGAAGCATTGGAAGCCGGGCAGCGGCTCGGCATCACCGTCGTTCCCGGCGTCGAAATCAGCACCCGTGCCGGCGGTAAGGATATACACGTCCTGGGCTATTACATCGACATAACACATGAGCCGTTTTTGAAGCATCTCGCCGAGCTGAGACAAACCCGGGAACGGCGTAACGATCAGATGATCGCGAAGCTGCAGCAGCTTGGAATTTCCATCACGCTCGAGGAGGTCATTGCCGGGCTGGGGCGCGAGCTGAAGCCGGATGAAAGCGTCGGGCGGCCGCATATGGCCGACGTATTGGTCAAGAAGGGCTATGCCTCTGACATGCGGGACGCCTTTAACCGCTATTTGGGCGAGGATGCGCCTGCCTACGTATCCGTTCCGCGGATCACACCCGCGGATGCCTGCGCCTGGATCCGGGAAGCCGGCGGAACGCCTGTGCTGGCCCATCCGGGGATCTACGGCGATGACGCGCTGGTGGAACGGATTGTTAGGGAAGCGAAACCTGCCGGAATCGAAGTCTACCATTCCGACCACGGCCCGGCCGATGAGGAACGGTACCTGAGGATGGCTGATGAGCATGGGCTGATCGTCACGGCGGGCTCCGATTTTCACGGGGAACGGCAGGGCGTCGTCTTCCATGGTGATATCGGCAGCCGTACGATCCCGGTGACCGTATTGGAACAGCTTCAGCGGGGAACAAAATAGTCATGGGTGCCCGGGCG
>NZ_PCZT01000012.1:349445-353477 GCF_002968895.1 Paenibacillus sp. AR247
AGCAGCGGCCGAAGTGGTGCGGAGCTTGAGCTGTCCTTTATCCGCTTGAGACGAGCCGGCCTGATCCAGGCGGTGAAAAAGGCTTGGGGAGAAAGCTCTACTACATTCCTTTGGAAAGCCTGGGTCTATTGTATCGGCAGTTTTTCACCCCCGAAGCAGAGGTTGTCCCGGATTCAAATGTGCATCGGATCAGCGAAGCAAAGCCGGGCCTCGCCTTGGATCTGCTGCATGCGCTTGCGGCTGCGGCCGAGCACGGGCTCCCTTAACGGCGAAAGGAACGGTACATAAGAAAAATATCCAGAAGCTGCTGGAAGCCGTGCACCTGAAAGATTCCGACCTTGAAACACTGCAGCTCCAATACGCGCATGCTGAAACCTATCCGCTTGTGGCCGCGGTGCTGCTCGATATAATGATGTGCCTCGGCCTTGCGGTGAAAGAAAGCCAGGGGATTGTGCTGGAAGAGGAGCGGCTCGGCGAGTGGCTGAACCTGTCTGAACAGGAGATGAACCGGGTACTGCTCCCGGCGGTGTTGGACCGATACGGCATAAACAGCCCGGCACTGCAGCATTTCCGCTACCTTCTTTGCCATCCTTCTTTCCAACCAGGCGTCTGGTACGATATGACGAATATGCTGGATTGGATGGAGCAGGAGGTTCTGCTCACCCGGTCCGTTTCGGAAGCGGGGGTCCGGGCATGGATGACGGCGATGGCGGGGTTTGGCTGGGGCGATACCGGTGAGGACGGCAGCGGACGCTGCTGTTTCCGGTGGGCCATAGATCCGGCCTTCGTTCTGGTTTCGGGCGGCGAAGATCGGGAGATGGCGGGAGAGGGGCGCTTCTATGTTCAGCCGGATTTTGACGTCATCGTTCCACCGGATGTGCCGTACCGGATCCGATGGAAGCTGCTTGCCTGCTCGGAGCGGGTACAGAGCGAACGGATGTCGATATACCGTTTGACCCGCAGCAGCACGGCCCGGGCGGTGGAGAACGGCATGAGCGCGGCCGAAATGACGCAGCTGCTGGACAACTTCTCGGGCGGCGGCGTCCCGGAGAACGTAAGGCTGGCTTTGGAGCAGTGGGGCCGGGAAATCGGCCGGACCCGCTTTGAGGAAGCCATGCTGCTGTCGTGTTCGGCTGAAGAAGACGGCAATCGGATCGAAGCGCACCCGAAACTGAAGGGTCATTTGCAGAGGATCGGTCCGAAGCATTTTCTCGTGAACAGCGGCGCGGTGCCGGAAGTGCGGAAAATCCTGGATTCGTCAGGGCTCTCGCCCTTAAAGGCGATCACTGAACCCGGCCGGACCGTTTCCACATATCCGCTGATCCATGACTCCACACCGGATCTGGCGGGGCAGCGGATCGATGAAGAAAAGTTCCGCCAAACCGGGCTTTCCGCCGCCGGCGGTCTGGTGTACAGCGGCCGGAATATCCAGTATTTCGAGCCGGATTCCGACATTCCGAAGCCGGAGTCCCTGTTCCCGGGCTACGGGCAGGTTCCGAAAATGTGGACCCAGGATTTCCGGAACTATCACGGAACGACGGCCCAGCACATTATGGAACAAGCCTTGGAATGGCAGACCAAGGTGCTCATATCCCGCGGGGGCAGCCGTTTGGAGTTCATCCCCAGGACGATTCGGAGCCACCCGTGGGCGGTGGAAGGAACTCTCTTCGATCCGGAACGGGACGGTTATGAGGACGGGGCTCTGCTCTCGCTGGGGGATTGGGAGCAAATCCGGCTGATTGTGCCTTCTTTCACCTGAGGGTATCCGCAGGAAGTGCGTTCAAACCTCTTCTTATGGGCCAAAGGTTATGATATGATAAAAGAGTCTACTCCAGACGGAGGAGAACATTCTTATAGAATTGAGATGAAGTTCATGAGCGTATCGGAGATCAACACGGTCGACATGGCAGCCGTGCTGATGAACGCCTATGAATTAGGCGATATGATCAATCAGTCGGTTGAGGTGTCCGATTATTTATATTGGAAGCAGCAGGTTGGCAGCAATCCGGCCGTACAGGAGCTTGTCCGGCTTCTGGCGAAGAAGAAGGAGCTTTTCGAAGAGACCCAGCGTTTCGGCCATTTCCATCCGAATTACCACAGCGCAAAGGATGAGGTCAACGCCGTGGAGAAGCAGCTGGAGCAGTTCGAGGAAGTGAGACGCTTCAAGCTGGCTGAGCAGAACTTGGATGACATGCTGCACCAAATGTCCGAAATGATCGCTTATTCCGTATCGGAAACGATCAAGGTGCCGGGCAACGATTCGCATCTTAAAGGATGCGGCGGCGGGGGCAAATGCTCCTGCGGCGGGTAAAATATAGAGAGCCAGTATAAGTGAGGTGGGAAAATCATGTTTGCAGAACGGACGGGGTATATCATTTGGGTTAGCGATATCAAGGCAGCGCGGAATTTGGAGAAGTACGGGACCGTTCACTATATATCTCGCCGGATGCACTATGTCGTCATGTACGTGAATGCGGACCGGGCCGAGGAAGTAGCTAAAAATATCCGGCGCCTTTCCTATGTGCGTAAAATCGAACGCTCCTACCGCAACGAGATCAAAACGGAATATTCGAGCGACGTACCGGATAAGACCCGATTTTATGGCTTATAGTAGGAGGTTCATCTGCCTGTCATCAGTTTCAATGGAAGGCGGTCAGCCGGAAGGAAGCGCTGGACCNGTTCGCGCAGCTGCAGGAGCCGCTGAAGCTTGAGCTTATCCGGGACCTGCCCGAGGACGCCGAAATTTCGATTTACGAGCAGGGAGAGTTCGTGGACCTGTGCCGAGGACCGCACCTTCCTTCCACGGGCAAAATCAAAGCGTTCAAGCTGCTGAGCGTGGCCGGAGCCTATTGGCGCGGAAACTCGGACAACAAGATGCTGCAACGGATTTACGGCACCGCCTTCCCCAAGAAGGCGCAGCTTGACGAGCATCTTCACATGCTCGAGGAAGCGAAGAAGCGCGACCATCGCAAGCTGGGCAAGGAACAGGGATTGTTCCTGTTTTCAGAAGAAGCGCCGGGCATGCCGTTTTACCTCCCTAAAGGCATGATCATCCGCAATGAGCTGGAGAAGCTGGAGCGTGAGCTGAACGCCGCTAGAGGATATGAAGAGGTCCGCACCCCGCTTATGATGAACAAGCGGATGTGGGAGGAATCCGGGCACTGGGATCACTACAAGGACAACATGTATTTTACCCAGGTGGACGAGACGGAATATGCGTTGAAGCCGATGAACTGCCCGGGGCATATGCTGATTTTCAAAAGCGGCCTTCGCTCCTACCGCGAGCTGCCGATCCGGCTGGCCGAGTTCGGACAGGTTCACCGCCACGAATATTCGGGCGCGCTGAGCGGCATGATGCGTGTGCGGACGTTTTGCCAGGATGACGCACACCTCTTTGTCAGACCTGACCAAATCGAGGAGGAGATCGCCGGCGTCATCGACCTGATCGACTATATGTACGGCATATTCGGCTTCTCTTACCGGATCGAACTGTCGACGCGGCCGGAGGATTCCATGGGTTCGGATGAGCTGTGGGAGCAGGCCGAGCAGTCGCTGCGCAGCGTGCTGGAGCGCGGGGGATCGAATACCGCCTGAACGAGGGGGACGGAGCTTTCTACGGTCCGAAAATCGATTTTCATATTCTCGATGCCCTGAAGCGCAGCTGGCAGTGCGGGACGATCCAGCTCGATTTTCAAATGCCGGAGAAGTTTGGTCTCAGCTATGTCGGTGAATACAACCAGAAGCATCGCCCGGTCATCATTCACCGCGCCGTCTACGGCTCCATCGACCGTTTCATCGGCATTCTGACGGAGCATTACTCGGGAGCTTTTCCGCTGTGGCTGGCACCGGTCCAGGCCAAAGTCGTCCCGGTTTCCGAGCACGATCTGGATTATGCTTATCAGGTTAAGCAGTCGCTTGCGAAAGAGGGCATCCGGGTTGAGGTCAGTGCCAAAAACGAGAAGCTGGGCTATAAAATCCGCGAAGCCGAGCTGGAAAAAGTGCCGTACGTGCTCGTCGTCGGCAAGAGTGAAC
>NZ_PCZT01000012.1:353577-360559 GCF_002968895.1 Paenibacillus sp. AR247
AACGGAGGATATAGCCTTTTCTATTATGGGGCTGAAGCTTACGGACGTTCATTGAGCACGGTTCAACCGCATTCTTTCTATAATTAGAAATCTAAAGCTTTGTATGATTATTTAATGACGCTCGGAAGCGACTTGATCAATTCCTCGTCAGGCGTGACGATCAGCGTCCGCTGGTGATCATAAATGACAAAGCCCGGTTTGGCGCCGCTCGGCTTATGCACATGGCGGATCAGGGTGCAGTCGACCGGCACGCTGCTGGATTCCTTGGCCTGGCTGAAGTACGCGGCCAGTTGGGCGGCTTCCTCCAAGGTCTGGTCCCCGAACTGGCTGCTACGGATGACGACGTGGGACCCGGGGATATCCTTGGTGTGCAGCCACGTATCACTGCCGCTGGCCAGTTTGTTGGTCACGTATTCGTTCTGCAGGTTGTTTTTGCCTACGTAAATTTCGATGCCCTCGGATGATGTGAATACATGCAGGGTAGGGCGGTCGTTTTTCTTCTTTTTGCGCGTTTTTTTGCTGCGGTCGCGGAGATATCCCTGCTGGACAAGCTCCTCGCGGATTTCGTCGATATCGTTCATGGATGCATGGGCCAGCTGCTGGAGCAGGTCATCCATGTAGCGGATCTCTTCCTTCGTTATAGCAAGCTGCTCGTCGATGACGGCCAGACTGTTTTTGTACTTATTATATTTCTTGAAATACCGCTGGGCGTTATCGGAAGGGCTGAGCAGCGGGTCCAGCGGAATGGCCACTTCCTTCTGGTCCTCGTCATAGAAGTTGGTCAGCACCGCCTCCTTGTCCCCCTTTGCAATCGTATGCAGGGAGGCAAACAGCAGCTCGCCGTAAATCCGGTACTGGTCCGCATCGGCGGCTTCCTCCAGATCGGCGTGCAGGTGGTCCAGCTTTTTAATGTTTTTGGCGCGCTCATTGTGCAGGAAACGAAGCAGATCGCTCGTTTTTTGCTTGACGGTGTCGCGCTCAGCTTTTTCACCGTAATAATCCTCCATGCATGTGCTGATGGATTCATAGCGTTTGACCTCTTCCTGAATCATCGTCAGATCGATGGCGGAAAAAACCATTTTCCCCTTGGCGTTCGCCCCTGACATCGGCTGGTACGCCTGCTGTTTGACGCTGTCCATCAGCCCGGTAAAGGCGTTCCATAGGGCGCTTCGGCGTGCTTCGCCAGCTTCGGGCCCTTCTTCCGAGTAGGACTGAAGGCCGGCGCGGTGCACGATCTCCTGTGCAACCAGCGGGCTTACGCCACTGAACGTATCCACGATCCACGAAATCGGTTCGGCGTCCGCTTTCTCGGTATACTTTTGTGCAAATAGCTCTCCTGAAACCTCAAGCGGATTCAGCTTATGCTGCTGCGGAGGCTCCGTATAGGAAAAGCCCGGCATGACGACCCGGTAGCTGCTGATGCTCGGGGTGACATGGTGGATGCCGTCCAGGATCGTCCCGCTCGAAGGGTCTGACAAAATAATGTTGCTGTGCCGGCCCATCAGTTCGATGATGAGCTGCTTTGAAGAGACGTCCCCCAGCTCATCCCGCTGTCTGACCGTAATATGAATGATTCGCTCCATTCCAACCTGCCGGATGTCTTCGATGATGCCTCCTTCGCAGTGCTTGCGCAGCAGCATGCAGAACATCGGCGCTTCCTGCGGATTCAGAAAGCTTCGCTCGGTGAAGTGCACCCGCGGATACGTCGGGTTGGCCGACAGCAGCAGCTTTGCGTTGCCCTCCCGGGTCCGGAGGTGAAAGAGCAGGTCGTGATCGTTGGGCTGGTATATTTTACTGATCCGGGCGCCCTGAATGCTTTGCAGCTCATGGACAAGGGCCCGCGTTACGATTCCATCTAATGCCATAGTGTATCTCCCATCTTTACGCTGTACTTGGTTACGATTGCCTCCATACTATGATGCCATAGTTTGGCCAAAAACTTAAGAGGCCAGGCTTGTGATATTTTAGGCCCTGTCCGAATACATTTACGATAGAACAGGTGGAAAAGCTGTTGAACACCGGCAGCGCACAAAGACCGGGAGGGAAAGGGAAGCTATGGAACAAAAAAAATGGCATCAGTTGGACGCGGAAGAACTGCAGCATGTCCTCGGCGTTCACCCGCAGCAGGGCCTTTCGGAAGAAGAGGCGGAGGAAAGACGGAAGAAAAACGGATGGAACGAGCTTTCGGAAGGAAAGCGTATTTCTCCTTTGGCCTTATTTCTGAACCAATTTAAAGATTTCATGGTGCTGGTGCTGATGGGGGCAACGCTGGTTTCGGGCCTCCTCGGCGAATACCTGGACGCCATCACCATTATCGCCATCATTCTGCTGAACGGGGTCCTCGGCTTCATCCAGGAGTTCAAGGCGGAACGCTCCCTGCGCGCGCTGAAGCAGCTGTCCGCTCCGGGAGCGAAGGTGCTTCGGGGAGGCAAGGTAGTTCAGGTGCCGGCCAAAATGCTCGTTCCCGGGGACGTCGTTCTGCTGGAAAGCGGAGACCGTGTGCCCGCCGATGTCCGCTGGCTGGAAACGAGCAGCTGTTATATTGAAGAATCCGCGCTGACCGGGGAATCGGTGCCGGTAGGCAAGCATGTTGTCGTCCGCACCGGAATGGATACGGAAATGGGGAAAATCGCCGATCTGATCCAGAATACAGACTCGCAGGAAACGCCGCTTCAGCACCGCCTGGAGCAGCTCGGCAAAATGCTCATCATTCTGTCGCTGGGGCTTACGGTCATGGTCGTCGTTGCCGGCATTTTGCATGGACAGCCTGCCGTCGGCATGTTTTTGGCCGGCGTCAGCCTGGCCGTGGCCGCGATCCCCGAAGGACTGCCTGCCATCGTGACCGTCGCGCTGGCGCTCGGCGTGCAGCGGATGATCAAGCGGAAAGCGATCGTGCGCAAGCTGCCGTCGGTCGAAACGCTCGGCTGCGCATCGGTCATCTGCTCCGATAAAACCGGAACGCTGACGCAGAACAAAATGACCGTTACGCGCGTATGGGTCGGGGGAAGAAGCCTGGAGGTCACCGGCGACGGTTATGCGCCGACCGGACAAATCCTCGAAGAGAAGAAGCCGGTCGACGTGAAGAACGACCAGGGGCTGCGCAGGCTGCTCCAGATCAGCGCGCTGTGCAACAACGCGGAAATATACGAGACGGCGGCTCCAGAGTCGCGCGGCAAGCGCAAGGGCAAGGAGGAACCTCAAGGGTACTAAGGGCGCGCCTGACGTGCTGTTGAACCAGTGCACTTATATATTGTGGGAAGGCAACGTTGTGCCGTTTACCGGCACGCTCCGGCAGAAGGTGCTTGCCGCCAACGAAGAGATGGCTTCCTCCGCGCTTCGCGTGCTGGGGACGGCATACCGCGACCTGCGCCCGCATGATTCGCTGGACAGCGAAGCGGACGCCGAGAGCCAGCTCGTCTTCGTCGGCCTTGCCGGCATGATCGATCCGCCGCGCCGGGAAGTGCGCGATGCGATCAGCACCTGCCGCCGCGCTGGCATCAAGACGGTGATGATCACCGGCGACCACGGCACGACTGCCGAGGCGATCGCCCAGCAGCTTGGCATTATGCCGCGCGGAGGCGAAGCCATGTCCGGCCAGGAGCTGGCGCAGATCGACGACCAGGAGCTCGATGCGAAGGTCGACAACGTGTACGTGTACTCGCGCGTGTCGCCTGAGCATAAGCTCCGCATCGTCAAATCGCTGCAGCGCAAAGGCCATGTCGTTGCCATGACCGGGGACGGCGTCAACGATGCGCCGGCCATCAAAGCGGCCGACATCGGCATTGCCATGGGCATTACCGGTACCGACGTCACCAAGGAAGCATCGGCGCTCATCCTGAGCGACGACAACTTCTCGACGATCGTGGCGGCGATCGAGGAAGGCCGGAGCATCTATGAGAATATCCGCAAATTCATCCGGTATTTGCTTGCATCGAACGTCGGCGAAATCTTGACGATGTTCTTTGCGATGATGCTCGCCCTGCCGCTGCCGCTGCTGCCGATCCAGATTTTGTGGGTCAACCTCGTGACCGACGGCCTGCCGGCGATGGCCCTTGGCGTGGATCAGCCGGAGAAGGACCTCATGGAGCACAAGCCGCGCGGGGCCAAAGAAAATATATTCGCCCGCCGGCTGGGATGGAAGATCATCAGCCGCGGCTTCCTGATTGGTCTGTGCACGCTCGGCGCGTTCTGGCTCACCCTCCGCGTGGATCCGTACAACGCCGCTCAGGTCACCAAAGCCCAATCGGTAGCTTTCGCCACGCTCGTTATGGCCCAGCTCATCCACGTGTTCGACTGCCGGAGCTCCAGATCGATCTTCCACCGCAACCCGCTGCAAAACAAGTACCTGGTGCTGGCGGTGCTGTCCTCGGTCCTGCTCATGCTCGGCGTCATGTACATCGAGCCGCTGCAGCCGATCTTTAAAACCGTGCCGCTCGGCTTCCGCGAATGGTGCATTACGATCGTCGGCGCCGGCGTGCCTACCTTCCTGATGGGCATCGGCAGCGTATGGGGCGGAAGACGCAACAAGCGGCGGGGAAGCGGCCGCCTCGTGGCGAAAAGTACAAACATTTCTGCATAAAGTCAATAGCACGGCCCGGTCCTTTGAGGTATGCTAGTGGACAGTAAAAAGCTAGCATAACAAAGGAGTGGCACCATCCATGGAATTTACAAAAATGCACGGACTCGGGAACGACTTTATCGTTATCTACGGCGAGAAGGCTCTGCCGGACAACGCGGCAGAGCTCGCCTTGAAATGGTGCGACCGCTATTTTGGCATCGGAGCGGACGGACTGGTATATATTTTGCCGTCGGAGAAGGCGGATTTCCGCATGCGCATCATCAACTCGGACGGCTCGGAAGCGGAGCAGTGCGGCAACGCCATCCGCTGCGTGGCAAAATACGTGTACGACCACGGCTATGTCAGCAGTGAGCAAATTACGATCGAAACGCTTGGAGCGGGCGTGCAGCCGGTAACGATCCATGTGGACAACGGCCTGGCCGCCACCGTCACGGTGGATATGGGCGAGCCTATGCTTGATGGATTGAGCGTACCGACGACGATCGACGCGAACCCGGTCGTGGATGCGCCGATCGAGGCTGACGGCCGGCAGTTCCGGTTTACGGCCGTGTCGATGGGCAATCCACACTGTGTCATTTACGTGGACGATGCGGTGAATTTCGACCTCGCCACCTGGGGGCCAAAGCTGGAAGTGCACCCAGTATTCCCGAAAAAGGTGAACGTCGAATTCGCGACCGTGAAGGACCGCGGTACCGTGGACATGCGCGTCTGGGAGCGCGGCGCCGGTCCGACGCTGGCCTGCGGAACCGGGGCGTGTGCAACCCTCGTATCCTCCGTGCTGAACGGTTTAACCGACCGGTCGGCAGCGATCCGGCTGAAAGGCGGAGACCTGTTCATCGAGTGGAGCGAGAAAGACAACCACGTCTATATGACAGGCCCTGCGGCTGTCGTGTATATGGGAAGCGTTCAGGACGTTTAGTCGCCCGGACTTTTGAAAAACCTGAGATTAACACCTTAATAGCCCGGGGAGCGTATCGGCGGATACGATCCGCCGGGCTTTCCTGCTTCTTGGAGGTGCAGATCGTCCAAATCCGACTCTAGTAAAATAACTGGAGGATTCTATGACTTATCTTGTGCGCTGATTTATGATACATTAATGTGAAACTACTTTTTCGGGGTGGAGGAGCCAACATGAAACCGGATTTGCGTCAAGCGTGGGATCAACAAGTGCTGATCGGCGACGGAGCGATGGGCACTTTTCTATATCAAATGGGCTTTCCTGTGGGAATTTCCTATGAAGAACTGAACCTGACCTCACCGGAGGTCATCAAGGATGTTCACCGGCGTTATGTGGAGGCCGGGGCTCAAATCGTTGAGACCAATACGTTTTCGGCCAACTTCGACAAGCTGTCCAAATACGGCCTGGAGTCGAAGGTGGAGGATATCAACCGGGCGGGTGTCCGGATTGCACGGGAAGTAGCGGGAACCGCCGGCTATGTGGTCGGAGCCATCGGTTCCATCCGCGGCGGCAAACGGACCAACGTGTCGACGGCCGAGCTTAAGAAATATTTCGAGCAGCAGATTCAGGCCCTTCTGCAAGAAGGAGTGGACGGCATCCTGCTCGAAACCTTCTACGATGTGGAAGAACTGTATCTGGCCTTGTCTATCGTGCGCAAGCTCAGCCCGCTGCCGGTCATCTGCCAGTTCGCGGTTGAGGATGTAGCCCGGACCTTGGACGGCTATACGATGCCGGAAGCGTTCCGGATGATGCAGCAGCAGGGCGCGGACGTGATCGGCTTTAACTGCCGCACAGGCCCTAATGGCATTATGAGCGCGATGAAGACCCTCGGCGGCCACATGTCCGTGCCGATGTCGGTGTATCCGAATGCCGGGGTCGCCGATTATGTGGATGGGGAATATCAGTACGGGGCCAAACCGGATTATTTCGGCCAGATGGCGGTGAAATTCGCCGATCTCGGCGCCCGGATCATCGGCGGCTGCTGCGGGACGACGCCCGCGCATATCGCGGCGATTTCGTCTGCGCTTCAGGGGTACGAGCCGCAGCCGATTACGTACGGGCCAATTGACATCGCCCCTGCCCCGATCGAAATCCATGAACATCTCGCGCCAGACGGCGACGGTGAAGGCAAAGGCGGCAACCCGAATCTGGTCGACCTCGTCAAAGAGCGTCACACCGTCATCGTGGAGCTGGACCCTCCGCGCGATTTGGATATCGCCAAATTTATGAAGGGGGCGCAGGTGCTGAAGGATGCCGGGGCGGACGCGCTGACCCTCGCCGACAATTCGCTTGCGGTTACGCGGATGAGCAATATGGCTCTCGGCCATCTGGTGCAGGCGGAGACCGGTTTGCGCCCACTGGTGCACATCGCCTGCCGGGACCGCAACTTGATCGGAACGCAGTCGCACCTTATGGGCTTTGACGCCCTTGGCATCGATCACGTG
>NZ_PCZT01000012.1:360659-364672 GCF_002968895.1 Paenibacillus sp. AR247
ACCTTATGGGCTTTGACGCCCTTGGCATCGATCACGTGCTGGCTGTCACGGGCGACCCCGCTCGCTTCGGCGATTTGCCGGGATCGAGTTCCGTATACGATTTGACTTCTTTTGAGATTATACGAATGATCAAGCAGTTAAATGAGGGAATCGCCTTCTCCGGCAAGCCGCTCAAACAAAAGGCGAACTTCGTCGTCGGCGCGGCGTTCAACCCTCACGGGAAGCATCTTGACAAAGCCGTGCTGCGTTTGGAACGCAAAATCGCTGCCGGCGCCGATTATATCATGACCCAGCCGGTGTACGATCCGGAGCTGATCCGCGCGCTGAAGGAAGCGACGAGCCACCTCGACATTCCGATCTTCCTCGGCATCATGCCGCTGGCGAGCGGGCGCAATGCGGAATACCTGCACAACGAGGTGCCGGGAATTCAGCTCTCGGACGATGTGCGCCGCCGGATGAGCGGCCTGGAAGGTGAAGAAGGAAGAGCCATGGGGGTTGCCATTGCCAAAGAGCTGCTCGACGTGGCGATGGAGCATTTTAACGGAATTTACTTAATGACGCCGTTTATGCTGTATGACATGAGCGCCCAGCTCATCAGCCATGTGTGGGAGAAATCCGGACGCCGGCAGTCCCCCTTGTTTCACAGATAGTTATCAATTACAATAGTGTAATGGATGTGGTGCCGATGTCTTTCAGCATGACCGGTTACGGTCAATCCGCCCTTCATTTCGGAGGGTATAAAGTGGAAATTGAAGTGAAATCCGTGAACCACCGATACTGCGAAGTGGTCATACGCCTGCCGCGTGAATGGACACGCTTTGAGGACCCTTTGAGAAGAACGGTACAGCGGTTTGTCAAGCGCGGCCGGATCGATGTCTTTATTAACAAGGAGGCGGAAGAGAATACCGCTCCGCCTGTTTTGTTAAATCATAAAGCCGTCAATACTTATATGGAGGCGGCGCGTGAGGTATCCGAAAGGCATGGCCTGAACGGCGAATTGACGGTAAGAGACCTGCTGTCCCTGCCGGGCGTCTTTCTCACACCCGAGGAAGTCGGGACAAACCAGGATCCGGAGCCTGAAGAGTGGGGACGCGTGCTTGAAGAAGGTCTTGTAAGGGCCATGGAAGGACTCGTCGCGATGAGGACTTCCGAAGGAAGCTTCCTTGCTCGTGATGTGGAGCAGCGCCTGAACCGGCTGGAGAAGCTTCACGGAGAAATGGTACAGCTCGCACCCAGCGTAGTCGAAGAATACCGCAATAAGCTCAGACAAAGGCTGGCTGAACTGAATGACGGTTCGTTTGCTTTTGATGAACATAAATTTGGCATGGAAATTGCTATTTTTGCAGACCGCTGCAATATCGATGAGGAATTGATACGTCTGCACAGCCATTTTGAGCAATGCAAAGGATTACTTCGTGCGGATGAACCGGTCGGAAGAAAACTCGATTTTCTGATTCAGGAAATGAACAGGGAAGTCAATACGATTGGATCCAAGGCCAATCATCTGACTCTGGTAAACCGTGTTGTCGAAATGAAAGCGGAGCTGGAAAAAATTAGAGAGCAACTGGCCAATATAGAGTAAGGCACAATTTCGACAGAAAACAGGAGAGAGTCAAATGAATAGGGGGAAGAACCTGAATATGGCAATCAAACTCATTAACATCGGCTTCGGGAATATTGTATCGGCTAACCGTATCATTTCGATTGTAAGCCCCGAATCAGCGCCTATTAAGCGGATTATTCAGGAAGCAAGAGATCGTCACATGCTGATCGATGCGACCTATGGGCGCAGGACGCGCGCCGTAATCATTACGGACAGCGACCATGTCATCCTGTCGGCGGTGCAGCCGGAGACGGTGGCTCATCGCCTGTCCAGCAAAGATGACGATAATGACGAATAACAAGATGGGGATAATATGTCAAAAGGATATTGTTTGTATTGTCAGGACCTTCCGGGGTCGGTAAAGGAACCGTGTGCAGCGCGCTGCGCGGGAAGCTGCCGGATTTGGTCTATTCGGTATCGGCGACGACACGGAGTCCGCGCCAGGGAGAAGTGAACGGGGTCAAGTTATTTTTTCAAAACCCGTGACCAGTTTCTGGATATGATGCAGAACGACCAGCTACTGGAGTATGCGGAGTACGTGGGGAACTATTACGGAACGCCGCGCGATTTCGTAGAGAAGACGCTGGAAAGCGGAAACGATATTATTCTGGAAATTGAGGTACAAGGTGCCCTTCAGGTCAAACAGAAGTTTCCCGAGGGGGTATTTATTTTCCTGCTGCCGCCTTCCCTGGACGAACTCAAGGACCGGATCATCGGGCGCGGTACGGAGAACCAGGCGACGATCGACCACCGCATGACGGTGGCGGTTGACGAAATCAATTTGATGCAGCATTATGACTATGCGGTGGTTAACGACCAGATTGATTGCGCCTGCAAACGAATAGAATCGATTATTATCGCCGAACATTGTAAAATCAAGAAATAAACGAAGACAGCATTCCATTTGAGAATAATAAAAGAGGTGTCGCCAAGTGTTGTACCCATCGATTGATGAAATGATGAATAAAGTCGACAGTAAATACTCGCTGGTCGTCGCGGCCTCCCGCCGTGCGAGACAGCTGCGCGAGGGCGCAAAGACCGACCTGAAGCATCCAAGATCCCACAAATACGTGGGCGTGGCGCTTGAGGAAATTTATGGGGATTTGCTTCGGGTGATTCCGGAACCGGTCGCCGAACGGGATGAGAATAAGGCGTAAGCCTGTTCTTCCCGGGACGGGGCTTTTTCTGCTGTTATGCGGCAGGTCTAACAAGAACTCATATTAAGTTTGCAGCAAGAGCGTATAGACGTCTTCCAGATACAACCGCAAGGTTGTATTTTTTCTCTATCTAAATGAAACGGAAAGCGGGGAAATCGTATGTTAACCGGCAAAACCATCGTGCTCGGCGTGACGGGTGGAATCGCGGCGTTCAAGGCGGCCAGTCTGTGCAGCAAGCTGGTGCAAAAAGGCGCAGATGTCCACGTGATCATGACGGAATCAGCGAAGCAGTTTATTACGGAGCTGACCTTTCAGAGTCTGTCCAAAAATCCGGTATACAGCGACACGTTCGATGAGCGCGATCCATCCGTTGTCTCCCATATCCATTTGGCCGATGAGGCCGACCTCGTTCTCATCGCACCGGCTACAGCCAATATGATCGCAAAAATGGCCCATGGTCTGGCGGACGACATGCTGTCGACGACGCTGCTCGCCACCGAGGCGCCGGTCATGATCGCACCGGCCATGAACGTGCATATGTATGCCCATCCGGCGGTTCAGGCCAACATGCGGCTGCTCGAGTCCCGGGGCGTGATGATGATCGAGCCCGGCGAAGGACTGCTTGCCTGCGGCTATGTCGGCAAGGGACGGCTGGAGGAGCCGGAAACGATCGTCCAGGTAGTGGAGCGCTTTTTTGCGTCTCACAATGAATCCGTACAAGGGCAGGGTCTGCTCCGCGGGAAAAAGGTCATCGTTACCTCGGGCGGAACGGTGGAACGGATCGACCCGGTGCGTTACATCACCAATGATTCTTCCGGGAAAATGGGGTTTGCCATCGCCAAGGCCGCCAAAGACATGGGGGCGGAGGTGCATGTCGTTTACGGCCATACGGACGTTGAGCCCCCTTCAGACGTGGACGCGGTGAAAGTCCAGTCCGCCGAGGATATGTACCGGGCGGTGCTGGAACATTGGGAGGACAGCGACCTGGTCATCAAGGCGGCGGCTGTCGCGGATTACCGTCCGAAGGTGACGGCAGCAAGCAAAATGAAAAAGTCGGGGGATACGATGACGCTCGAGCTCGTCAAAACGGTGGATATTCTGGAGGAGCTCGGCAAGACGAAGACAACGCAGTTTTTGATCGGATTTGCAGCCGAGACGAATGATGTGGAGAAATATGCCCAGGATAAGCTGAAACGGAAAAACGCCGATCTGATCGTGGCCAATGACGTAACGGCGGAGGGAGCCGGCTTCAG
>NZ_PCZT01000012.1:364772-380420 GCF_002968895.1 Paenibacillus sp. AR247
GCGGCCCGGATGACCGGGGCTTTGTCCTGATGGAGATGCGTGTGGCAAAGGTGATCGTCGACGTCCCGGTGCGTGATACCGACCGTCCCTTTGACTATCTCATTCCCGAATCCATGCGGGCATGGATCGAGGTGGGAAGCCGGGTCGGTGTGCCGTTCGGCCACCGCACGGTCCAGGGATTCGTGGTCGGCCTTGAGCCGGAGCCGGCGGCTGCCGGCATGAAGCTTAAAGCCATCCAGGAAGTGCTTGATGTCATTCCGCCGTTGTCCGAAGAGCTGGTGGAACTGGCCGGGTGGATGAGCCGCAGGTATGCCTGCCGGATGATTACGGCGCTTCAGGTCATGGTGCCTACGGCCCTCAAGGGCAAGGCCGAACGGTTTATCTCGCTCGGAACCCCGCAGCCGAAGGAGCCTGAGGATTTGTATTCCGGCGGCTTGTTCGAATTGGAACTGGAGCCTTCCGGCGGCGAGCGGGCGATTCTTGATTTCGTCGAAAAAAGGGTGAGGTCACCTCTAAGCAGCTGAGCAGGCAGTTTCCGGACAGCGCACCAGTGATCAAATCGCTGCTGCGCCGGGGCGTGCTGCAGGAAAACCAATCCATCAAGGACAAGCTGCAGATCAAGACACTGAAAGCCGTCGATCTGGCGGTAACGCCGGACGAAGCGGAGGCCGCGCTGGCGTCGTTCGCACCGAAAGCACAGCGTCAGCGCGAGGTGCTGCAGTTTATTGTGGAAATGAAAGAGATGCTTCCGCTTGCGCTGAAGGATGTCCTGGCGACGATGCAGGTGTCGGCCGCGACCGTGAAAGGGCTGGCGGATAAAGGTTATATTACGATTGAAGACAAAGAAGCGTTCAGGGATCCTTATCGGGGTCGCTGGTTTAAGCCAAGCGATCCGCTGCCGCTGACCGCGGAGCAGCAGAACGCCTATGACCGTATTGTCTCGGTGCTCGATGCGCAGCGGCACGGGGTGTTTCTGCTGCATGGGGTTACAGGCAGCGGAAAGACCGAGATCTACCTGCAGAGCATCCAGCGCTGCATTGAGCAGGGCCGGCAGGCCATCGTGCTCGTGCCGGAAATTTCGCTGACACCGCAGATGGTGGAACGGTTCAAAGGGCGCTTCGGCGACCAGGTCGCCGTCATGCACAGCCGCCTGTCGGGCGGGGAGCGCTACGACGAATGGCGTAAAATCCGCGAAGGCCGGGCGGCCGTCGCCATCGGCGCCAGATCGGCGGTGTTCGCGCCGTTTGCCAAGATCGGGCTTATCATTATGGACGAGGAACATGAAACGTCGTACAAGCAGGAAGAAAGCCCGAAATACCATGCCCGGGACGTGGCCGTCCAGCGGGCGATGCAGCATGGCGCAGCGGTCATTCTGGGCTCGGCGACGCCTTCGCTTGAGAGCTACCATGCCGCCAGATCGCAGGCGAATGACGAGTTTGCGCCAATGCTGCTCGAGATGAAAGCCCGGGCGCTCGGTAACGAGCTGCCGGGGGTACAAATCATCGATATGCGGGAAGAATTAAAAGAAGGCAACCGCTCCATGTTCAGCCGTTCGCTGCATCAGGCGGTTGCGGCCCGGCTGGAACGCAAGGAGCAGACCGTGCTGCTGCTCAACCGGCGCGGCTATTCCACGTTCGTTATGTGCCGCAGCTGCGGCTACGTGGCCGGCTGCCCCGAATGCGACATTTCGCTGACGTACCATCAGAAATCGAACAACCTCCGCTGCCATTACTGCGGCTATGCCGAGCCGGCGCCGTCCGTGTGCCCGGAATGCGGAAGCGAGCATATCCGCTATTTCGGCACCGGTACACAGCGCGTTGAGGAAGAGCTTGCAAAGCTGTTTCCGGGGATCCGGGTGATCCGGATGGACGTGGATACCACGACGGAGAAGGGATCGCATGAGAAGCTGCTGAAGCAGTTCCGGGACAAAAAAGCGGACGTACTCCTGGGCACCCAGATGGTGGCCAAAGGGCTCGACTTTCCGGACGTAACGCTGGTCGGCGTCATTACGGCCGACTCGGCGCTCAACCTGCCGGATTTCCGGGCCGCAGAGAAGACGTTCCAGCTGCTGACCCAGGTCGCCGGCCGCGCCGGCCGCCACCAGCTGCCCGGGGAGGTCATGATCCAGTCCTATACGCCGGATCATTATTCGATTATTCACGCCAGCGGGCATGATTACGATTCGTTTGTCCGGGAGGAGCTGAAGCATCGGCGGAACCTGCACTATCCGCCGTACTGCCGGCTGATTCTGGTCACGCTGTCGCATGAGCAGCTGCCGTTTCTCGTCCGGATGGCGGAGAACATGGTGTCTGTCCTCCAGGGCAAAGCCCGGCAGAAGGGCTGGTACGGCAGCCTGGACCGGCTGACCTCGGACGCTTTTGACGTGCTGGGGCCGGTGGCATCTCCTGTGCCCCGGATAAAAAATAGATACAGATTTCAATGTATGATAAAATGGCGTGGGACCATCGACGCTGTCGGCCTGGTCAGGGAAGCCGCCGAGCAGCTCGAGGATACCGCGCAGAATCCGAAGCTTCAAATCAGTATCGATGTAGACCCGCAAATGCTGATGTAGCACCTAAGCGGCGTACCGTCATCATATGGAATCATGGATGAATAACCAACAATGAATATTTGAACCCGATAAGGAAGGTGTCAGCATGGCGATCCGAATTATTGTGAAAGAACCGGATGAGGTTTTGCATAAAACCGCTAAAGAAGTGAAAGAAGTTACCCCTAATGTCAAAAAGCTGCTGAACGACATGGCGGACACGATGTACGACGCGGAGGGCGTTGGCCTGGCCGCGCCGCAGGTCGGCATTTTGAAGAGACTGATCGTCGTCGATGTCGGCGATGAGCACGGCCTGATCAAGATGGTCAACCCGGAAATCGTAGCCAAGGATGGCGAGCAGTTCGGCCCAGAGGGTTGCCTGAGCATTCCCGGATTAAACGGAGACGTCCGCCGTGCCGAGCAGGTTACGGTGAAAGGGCTGGATGAGAACGGCAAGGAAGTGACGATTACGGGCACCGGCCTGCTGGCCCGCTGCTTCCAGCACGAAATCGATCATTTGGACGGCGTGCTCTTTACCGACATTGCAGAAAGAGTGTATGAGTATACGCCGGAACGCGCCGGAAAGGAGTAATGCCTGATGAATATCGTTTTTATGGGGACGCCCGCGTTTGCCGTTCCCAGTCTCCGCATGCTGCTTGCGGAGGGCTATAACGTCGTGGCCGTCGTTACGCAGCCGGACCGTCCGCAGGGACGGAAGAAGGTGCTGATGCCGACGCCCGTCAAGGAAGTGGCGCTTGAGCACGGTCTGCCGGTGCTGCAGCCGCAGCGCATGCGCAATCCCGAAGCGGTAAGCGAACTCGCGGCTTATAAGCCCGACCTGATCGTTACGGCCGCTTACGGGCAAATTTTGCCGAAAGCGGTGCTGGATCTGCCGGCCAAGGGCTGCGTCAACGTTCACGGCTCGCTTTTGCCGAAATACAGAGGCGGCGCACCGATTCAGCGCTGCATCATCAATGGCGAGACGGTGACGGGCATTACGCTCATGTACATGGCCGAAGGGCTGGACACGGGCGATATGATCGCCCAAGTGGAGGTACCCATCACCGACGAGGATACCTCGGGAACGCTGTTCGAGAAGCTGAGCACCGCCGGGGCGGCGCTGCTCAAAGAACAGATGCCGCGGCTGCTGGAAGGCGGCGTCCCTGTGACGGTGCAGGATGACTCGCAGGCTACATACGCCCCGAACCTGAAGCGTGAGGACGAGAAAATCGACTGGAGCAAGTCGACGCGCGATATTTACAATCAAATTCGCGGCCTGGTGCCTTTTTCCGGGGCGTTTACATTCTGGAATGATGACGTGTTCAAGGTCTGGGGCTCGCGCAAAGGGGAGAAGGCCTCCAAGGAAGCGGATCCGGGAACGGTGCTTCAGCTTACGCCGGAAGGTATTGAGTAAAAACCGGCGACGGGGCCCTGTGGCTGACCGATATTCAGCCGAGCGGCAAGAAGGCGATGGATGCCGGGCAGTTTATCCGGGGAACCAGCATGACGCCCGGGACGGTGCTGAAGTGAGCGGACGCGGAACCCAAGAACGGAAGGGCCGCGAGCCCTCGGCGCGCGAGCTGGCGATGGATATCCTGACGCGCGTAGAGCAGGAAGGCGCCTACAGCAACCTGCAGCTGAACGCTGCGCTGCAGCGCGCGAACCTGTCGCGCGAGGATGCCGGCCTTGCGACCGAACTCGTGTACGGTCCGATCTCCCGGATGAACACGCTGGATTATTTCCTGAACCGCTTTGTCAGCAAAGGTGTGAGCAAGCTGCAACCCTGGGTGCGAAGCCTGCTGCGGCTCAGTCTGTATCAGATCATGTACCTGGACCGCATTCCTTCCCATGCCGTGGTCAATGAGGCTGTGAACTTGGCCAAGCGCCGCGGCCACCAGGGTATTTCCGGCATGGTGAACGGCGTGCTCCGGAACGTGCTGCGCAGTCCCGACAAGCTGGTTCTGCCGGAAAGTCTCGGACCGGCCGAACGGATCGCGCTGGAGCATTCCCATCCCGAATGGCTGGTTCAGCGCTGGATCGGGCAGTACGGGGAAGAAGCGGCCGAGGCGATCTGCCGGGCGAACAACGAGCCTCCTGCTGTCAGCGTCCGGGTGAACACGACGATGATCAGCCGCGACGGCCTGCTTGGCGAGATGGAGGAGAAAGGCATGGATGCGGTGCCGTCTCCGCTTACGCCGGAAGGTATTCTCGTCCGCAGCGGGGGCAACATGGCTCTGACCGGCTGGTACCGGGACGGCCAGCTGTCCGTTCAGGACGAGAGCTCGATGCTGGTCGGGGATGCGGTAGGTCCCGAGCCCGGCATGAGGGTGCTCGACTGCTGTGCCGCGCCCGGAGGCAAGACGGCGCATATGGCCGAGCTGATGCGGGACGAGGGGAAGATCATCGCCAACGATCTGCACGAGCATAAGCAGAAGCTGATCCGTGAGCAGGCCGAGCGGCTCGGGCTGGACGCCATCGAGCCGGTTACCGGCGATGCGCTGGAACTGGCCGGACGGTATCCGGCGGCGTCCTTCGACCGCATTCTGCTGGATGCCCCATGCTCCGGCCTTGGCGTTATCCGGCGCAAGCCGGACCTGAAATGGGCCAAAACCCCGGGGGACATCGAGGAGATCGCGGCCCTGCAGTACCGGCTGCTGGAATCGGTGTCGGCTCTGCTCCGGCCCGGCGGCATTCTCGTATACAGCACGTGTACGATCGAGCCGCGGGAGAACGAAGAGAACGTCGAGCGGTTCCTGCGGAACCACCCGGAGTTCGCCATAGCACCGGAAGCGCCCCCTGCCTGGGAACGGCTGCTGGGCACGGCGCTGCCGCGGGGCGGCGGCGTACAGATTTTGCCCCAGCATTTTCATAGCGACGGATTTTACATTGCACGGATTCAGAGACTCTCCTAAACTAGCGGACCGCCCGCACGGGCAGCCGCTGCTTCCTGTAACCCGCCGGGCGCGAGCTTGGCGGGTTTTCTCTTTTACCGCTACTTTTATTTGTGTTAAAATAGGAAGAATGAGAAACAATAAGCATATGAATGAAAAGACAGGTGTGGTGAAGATGAAACCTTTTATATATGATTTGAATTTGGAAGACCTGCAAGATTGGGCGAAGGAAAACGGCGAGCCCGCGTTCCGCGCCGGCCAGATTTTTGACTGGCTCTACGTCAAACGGGTCAACAGCTTCGACGAAATGACGAACCTCTCCAAGGAGCTCCGCAAAAAGCTGGACGATCAGTTCCAGTTTGTGACGCTGCAGGAAATTACGAAGCTGGAATCTAAGGACGGAACCGTCAAGTTTCTGTTCGGCCTGCATGACGACCATGCGATTGAAACGGTCATCATGAAGCATAGCTACGGCAACAGCATCTGTGTCACGACCCAGGTCGGCTGCCGTATCGGCTGCACCTTTTGCGCCTCGACGCTGGGCGGTCTGAAGCGGAACCTGACGGCCGGGGAGATCGTGGCCCAGGTGGTGCAGGCCCAGAAGATTCTGGACGAGAAAGGGGAGCGCGTCAGCAGCATCGTCATCATGGGCTCGGGCGAGCCTTTTGAAAACTATGAAGCGACGATGAAGTTCCTGCGTATTATGATTCATGAAAAAGGACTGAACATCGGGCAGCGGCATATTACCGTCTCCACGAGCGGGATCGTGCCGAACATTTATAAATTCGCGAACGAGGACACCCAGGTCAATCTGGCGATTTCCATTCATGCGCCAAACGATGTGCTCCGCTCGAAGCTGATGCCCGTGAACCGCCGTTATCCGTTCGAGGATGTTATGGAATCCCTTCGCTATTACCTGGCCAAAACAGGCCGGCGGATTACGTTTGAGTACGCGCTGATCGGCGGCGTTAACGACCGTCCGGAGCATGCCCAGGAGCTGGCGAACGTGCTCAAGGATATGCTGTGCCACGTCAACCTGATTCCGGTCAATCACGTACCGGAGCGGAAGTATGTCAGAACGTCCCGTAACGATATATTCCAGTTTCAACGGGTTCTCGCCGATAGCGGCGTGAACGTGACGATCCGCCGCGAGCAGGGCCACGATATCGCGGCTGCCTGCGGACAGCTGCGGGCCAAGCACATGGAGTTGAGGTGAGAGGAATTTGATCAAAACTGTTCATGTCAGTAACGTTGGCCGGGTTCGCTCGGTCAATGAAGACTCGGTATGGGTCGGCCAGCTGCCGCAGGGCTATACCCTCGGGATCGTCGCTGACGGCATGGGAGGGCATCAGGCAGGCGATACGGCCAGCCGGCTGGCCGTCGAAACCATGACGGACGACCTGTCCTCGCTGGAATCCGGCATTTCGCCGGAAGGCTTGAAGGCCGCGCTTAGCGACGCCATCCTGCACGCCAATGATGTGATTTATACCGAGGCCTCCAAACACGAGGAATTTTACAACATGGGAACGACGGTCGTGGCCCTGCTCCTGAGCGGGGAATCCGGCTACATTGGACATATCGGCGACAGCCGGGCCTACAAGGTTGCCGGCGGCGAGGTCGTCCAATTAACGGAAGACCATAAACTGGTGTATGAATTATACAAACGCGGACAAATCAGCCTGGAGAATATGAAAGTCCATCCGATGCGCAATGCGATTACGCGCGCGCTTGGAACGGACGCCGACGTGTCCGTGGACCTGTATCCCATCAGCCTCTCCCCCGGAGAGGTGCTGCTCTTGTGCAGCGACGGCTTAAGCGATCTGGTCAGCTCCGAGCACATCGGGCAAATATCCGGAAACCGCGAGCTGCCGCTGGAAGAAAGAGCGGACCGTTTACTTCAACTGGCACTTCTCGCCGGAGGCGATGACAACATTACCGTCGCCCTGTTCGAACTTCAAGACGAAGTCGCCGGGCAAAGCATAAAGGAGTGGGATTCATGATCGGACACGAATTGGGCGGTCGTTATGAGGTGATCGAGCGGATCGGTGGCGGCGGAATGGCACTCGTTTACAAAGCTCATGATATTTTATTGGGCAGGAACGTAGCCATTAAGGTGCTGCGCCAACAGTTTGTGCACGATGAGGAATTTATTCGCCGTTTCCGCCGGGAGGCACAGTCAGCGGCTTCGCTATCGCATTCGAACGTGGTCAGCATTTATGATGTGGGCCAGGAAGACGACATTCATTATATCGTTATGGAATACGTCGAGGGACATAATCTCGACGAGATCATCAAGGAGCGGGCTCCCCTGCAGGTGGACGAAGCGGTGCGAATCGCCTCACAGATTTGCGACGCGCTGGATCATGCGCATCAGAATCAAATCATTCACCGGGATATCAAGCCGCATAACATTATGATCGGCCGCAACGGCCGGGTAAAGGTAACGGATTTCGGAATCGCCCGTGCCGTTACGTCGACGACAATTACGCAGACGGGTTCGGTGGTCGGATCGGTACATTATTTTTCTCCGGAGCATGCCAAAGGCGTGGTGACCGGGGAAAAGTCGGATTTATATTCTCTTGGTATCGTACTGTACCAGATGCTGACCGCACGTCTGCCGTTTTTGGGGGAGAGCCCGATCAGCGTGGCGCTTAAGCATCTTCAAGAGGAGTTTGAGGAACCGCGTGAGGTGAATCCTCTCATTCCGCAGAGCGTCGAGAACATCATTTTGAAATCGATGCGCAAAAATCCGCAGGAGCGTTACCAGTCGGCCAAGGAAATGCTTCAGGACCTGGAGACCTGCCTGCTGCCGGAGCGCCGGAATGAGCCGAAGATCGAGTTTGACGATATGGACGATGAGGATCGGACCCGCGTCATTCCGGCCATCAAGCCCCAGCCGCGCTCCATTTCGAGAGCGAAAGCGCAGGCCGTGGAGGACGATGACGAGGCGGACGAGCCGATGGTCGGCAAAGGCAAGCCAAAAAAGAAAAAGTCGGGCAGGGCGGCGCTGTGGATCAGCTTGACCCTGGTCGTTCTATTGGCTTTGGCCGGTGTGGTGTGGTACGTCAACCAGAAGCTTGTCGTGCCGAACGTCACCGTGCCGAGCGTCATTAACATGACCGAGGATCAGGCGCGCAAAGCGCTCAGCGACAAGGGGCTGCTGGTGGAAGATCCGGTCATCCGGAAGTACAACAAGGACTTTGGCAATGGCGTCGTCTATGAGCAGAGCAGACCGGAAGGCACGGTCGTCAAAGAAGGCGCGGCGATTCAGCTGACGGTGAGCACGGAGAAGCCGAAGGTGTCAATGCCTGACGTGAAGAACCTGACGTTTGATGATGCGAGAAAGGCGCTGCTTGCCAAGGGTATCAAAGACGATAACATCAAGCAGGATGAGGATTTTAGCGACAGTGTTGAAAAGGGACTGATCATCAGCTCCGATCCGGGAGCCAATGCTGAAATCGATACAGATAATACGCAAATTACTTTAGTGGTCAGCAAAGGCCAGGAAACGATAAAAATGCCGGATCTAATCGGCAAAACGCAGCAGGAAGCGACGGACCTGATCGAGAAAAACGGCCTGAAGCTGCTGCGGGTCGTCGAGGAAGACAGCTATACGGTGGAAAAAGGGAAAGTCATCAAGCAGTTCCCGTTTGACCCGAATACCCAGGCCACGCCGAACGCCGAAATCACGCTCACGATAAGCAAAGGCTACCCGGCGGATGCCCTGAACTATACGCTGAACCTGCCTGTGGCTCCGGTCGAGGAAGGCAAAAATACGAAAATCCAGATCAAATACTCGGACGCCCATACCGAAGGCAAAACGGTCGATTGGGGAACGAAGACGATCCAAACGACGCAGGTGCTGCCGATCGATCTGGTGGTCGATCCGAACAGGGACGCCGTCGTCACGGTGCTTCGCGACGGACAGGTGTTCGATACGTATTCGGTACGGTATACCGATGTACGAAATGGCACCGTTCCGACGATCGAGCTCCCAGCCATGGGGGGCGAGGATCCCGGTGATCCAGGCCATGAGGGTGATCCCGGTGATCATGGAGATTCCGGCAACGGGGATAATCAAGGATCAGACGAGACCGGATTTCTGAACGACCACCCGGGAAAGGGCAAAGGTAAGGACAAGGGTAAGGGCCCCGACACCGAAAACGTCATTTACAGATAACCGCCGGGTCACGAGGACATTTTATAAAGATGTCAATATCAGTAAATTTTAAGGATTACAAATCATATTATCTCCGGCCCTGCCTCACCGGCAGAAGCCGGAAAGAAAGAGAGGCCTTGCAATGTATGCCTGATGGAGTAATCGTGAAAGCTCTGAGCGGATACTACTATGTCAAACCGCTGGAGACGGAAAAGCCGTAGGAAGCGCCGAAGCCGTACAGTGCCGCGCNCGGGGGATCTTCAAGAAGAGAGGCACCTCTCCGCTTGTCGGGGATCATGTGGTGTACTCCCTTACCGAGAATGGTGAGGGGATGGTGGATGAGATCAAGCCCCGCCGATCCGAACTGATCCGCCCGCCCGTTGCCAATGCGGAGCTTGCGGTCCTGCTGTTTTCCGTTCGCGAACCGGATCTCAACCTGTCCCTTCTTGACAAATTTCTGGTCCATATTGAGCATTCCGGCCTGGAGACGATCATTTGTCTCACCAAACAGGATCTGCTTGCCGCGGATACGGATGCCCAGGACCCGGTAATGGCCGTCAAGGAGCTCTATGAGCGGATCGGTTATGAGGTTCTGGTTACGAGTTCACGTTCCGGCCTGGGAAGCAGCGAGCTGAAGGAACGCCTTACGGACGTCATCAGCGTGTTTTCGGGCCAATCGGGCGTCGGCAAGTCCTCGCTTCTGAACCGGCTCGTTCCCGGACTTTCCCTCGAGACGAGCGCCATCAGCATGAGACTGGGGCGGGGAAAGCATACGACGCGCCATGTGGAGCTGATCGAGCTCGATAACGGCGGGTTTGTCGCCGATACGCCGGGATTCAGCCAGCTCGATTTCCTGGAGCTCGGCGTCGAGGAATTGTCCACCTGCTTCCGGGAATTCGCGCCTTACGCGGAGCAATGCAAATTCCGCGGCTGCAGCCATACGCACGAACCGGGCTGCAAAGTCATTGAGGCGAAGGAGAGCGGGGATATCGCATTAAGCCGCTACGAGCATTATGTGCAGTTTTATACGGAAATGAAAGAAAAGAAGCGGAGGTATTAACACGATGATTAAAATCGCACCATCGATATTGTCGGCGGACTTCGCCAAACTGGGTCAGGAGGTTGCCGAAGCGGAGAAGTCCGGAGCCGACTGGATTCATGTGGATGTCATGGACGGGCACTTTGTGCCGAATATTACGCTGGGGGCGCCGATCGTCAGCGCCATTGCCCCCCACACGACCCTGCCGCTGGATGTGCATCTGATGATCGAGAATCCGGAGCGGTACATCCCTGATTTCGCCAAGGCGGGAGCCGCTTTCATTACAGTGCATGCGGAAGCCTGCACGCATTTGCACCGCGTTGTGCATATGATTAAAGAGCTGGGCGTAAAGGCGGGGGTTGCCCTGAATCCGGGCACACCGGCGTCTGCGATCAGCGAAGTGCTGGAGGATCTGGACCTGGTGCTGGTCATGACCGTTAACCCGGGCTTCGGCGGACAGGCGTTCATTCCGCGCACCGTTCACAAAATCCGCCAAATCCGCCAGCGGCTCAACGAACTGTCGCTGTTTAACGTCCATATCGAAGTGGATGGCGGCATTACGTCCGAGACGGCGCCGCTGGTAACCGAAGCGGGTGCCGACGTGCTGGTGGCGGGAAGTGCCGTGTACGCACAGCCCGACAGAGCCGCTGCCATTTCGGCCATCCGCCGCAGCGTCGGGGGAAAATAATTTCATGAAATTCAAAGACGCGCTGTATCTGACTTTGGCCAGTATCGGAACAGGCCTGTTACTCGGTATATTTTCCATTCTGAAATCGCCGTTTAATGCCATCGCCTCGCTGATCGCGGTGGTGCTGGCCATTTATTATTTCCGGAAAAACGAACGCAAGGGATTAAGGATCGGCTACGTCATCTTTTCGATCCTGTACTACCTGCTGTTTATCTTTATGCTGTCGGTCTACCAATTTTATCAATTGTCTCCGGCTTCAGCTTGAGGCTTAAGGAATAGGGCGTGCTCTTTGAGCATACATATGGTTACATGAGTCAAGGTTCTCATGTAACCTTTTTTTTGTTCCGTCTTAACATTGATCTGGTTCAGGGCATACCATACCGTGATGACATGAGAATGATGGGGAGGGTGAGATATGAAATTTTATACGTTTAAGCTGCCAAAGTTTTTGGGAGGATTCGTGAAGGCTCTTTTAAACACGTTTCACAAAAGCTGATCTTGATACCCTTTGGTATGCCGCTTGCACAAACCGTAAACGGCTTCGCCTTATTGAAGATCATAGAACAAACAAGTATCAGCGGAGCTGAACGATTCTATGATCGCAAGAAAAACTTCTGCTTCACGCGGTCTGTCTTCCCAATGAGAGCACATCAATAGACGTTTTTTCTTACAGGCGGAGCTCACGTTTCGCGGATGAAATATAAGGCCGGTATAAGAACACAGGCGGATTGACCCTTATATTTCAAAAAAAAACCTCTGACAGATGCCAGCGGCATGGCTGCCAACTGATACCGGCCAAAGGCATTAAAAAAGCACCTGCTGGAAACTAGGTGCTTTTTGCTTATATGTCATTACTAAACGCGGGTAACTTTACCTGCTTTCAACGCGCGAGTGCTTACATAAACGCGCTTCGGTTTGCCGTCAACGAGGATACGAACCTTTTGAACGTTTACACCCCAAGAACGACGGTTACGGTTGTTAGCGTGGGATACGTGGTTACCGCTGCCTGGTTTTTTGCCAGTCACATAACATTTGCGAGACATAGATTACACCTCCTTAGCTCCAAACACCTGCATAAAACAATACTTGTATATTTTATCATAGCAAAAAATGCTTCGTCAACCGCCTGCAAAAACATTTATTTCTGGGGTGTCTTATAGTACAATGTTGATTAGCCCATACTATTTTGAGATGGGATCAATTAACATTTATTTTTTTGAATAGGATTATCCGAAAATTGGACGAATGGCGAAACGAAAACGTGCATTGATTCGTATTTATAAGGACGCCAATGGCTTAGGGATCAAGCTAGGAAGGGGATTTATCATTGAGTAAGCGTTCTTTGAATGGAACTGATTTTACCGCTATGGTTCTGGCTGGGGCGGAACAATTGCAGCAGCATGCCGAGCATGTCAATTCATTGAATGTGTTTCCGGTACCTGATGGTGATACGGGCACGAACATGAATCTGACGATGGGTGCCGGTGTCGCTGAACTGAAGAGAAACAATTCGAATTCGATCGGGCACAGCGCAGGCGTGCTGTCCAAGGGACTGCTCATGGGCGCGCGGGGGAACTCCGGCGTGATTACCTCCCAATTGTTCCGGGGCTTTGGACGCTACGCCGCAACCTATGATGAACTGAATGCGGTTCAGTTCGCGCAGGCGCTGCAGACCGGAGTTGACGCAGCTTACAAGGCGGTGGTCAAGCCGGTAGAGGGCACGATCCTGACGGTTGCGAAAGAAGCCGCGAAGCATGCGGTATTTTTGGCACGGCGCACACCGGATATTACGGAGCTCATGGAACAGGTGCTCGCCAAAGCAAAAGAAACGTTAGCCCAGACTCCGGAGATGCTCCCTGTCCTGAAGCAGGTGGGGGTTGTCGATTCGGGGGGACAAGGTCTGGTTTATATTTACGAGGGATTTTTGCAATATTTGCACAGCGTCAGCGAAGGCGGCTATGACTACCAGTCCTTTGCGGCACCGAGTGCGGTACAGCCTGCCCAGGATCAACCGGCGGCAGCAAGAACCCAGGTAAAGCCAGCGCCAGTGGCGACAGAAGTCCCGGATATTGCGCAGTCCCGACTGGAAACGGAAGATATCGAATTTTTATATGATATGGAATTTTTCATTAACCGGAAGTTAGGGGATGCGGCAGGTACGCATTTCGACGAGGATCAATTCAGGAAAGCGTTGTCAATGAACGGGGATTCGATTATCGTCATTGCCGATGATGAGATCATCAAGGTTCACGTGCATTCCAAAGCACCGGGCGAGGTGCTGAATTTGGCGCTGCGTTACGGCGAAATTACCCAGATTCATATTCTGAATATGCGCGAGCAGCACCGGGATCTGCTGTCGGCCGGGATGGACATCGCGCCGATGCCGGAGGTTTTTGCCGATATTCCGGTCGAATCGATGGACCATACGCCGGAAGAGGCGCCTGCCGAGCCGCCGGCCGATGAACTGGCACCTTACGGGTGAACCCGAGCACGGAGGACTTTGTGAACGCGATCGCGTCCATTTCCGCGCACCATATTTACATTTTGCCTAATAACTCCAATATCGTGCTGGCCGCCCAGCAGGCGGGAGAACTGCTTGAGGGCGAACGCAGCGTGAAGGTCATTCCGAGCAAGACGGTGCCTCAGGGCATTGCCGCGGCATTCGCCTTTTCGGAGGAAGATTCCGAGGAGACGAATACGAGCAGCATGCTGGAAGCGATCGGCCGGATCAAGTCGGGTCAAGTGACCTACGCTGTGCGC
Source organism: Paenibacillus sp. AR247 (assembly GCF_002968895.1). Classification (NCBI taxonomy): domain Bacteria; kingdom Bacillati; phylum Bacillota; class Bacilli; order Caryophanales; family Paenibacillaceae; genus Paenibacillus; species Paenibacillus sp. AR247. The sequence goes on from NZ_PCZT01000012.1 coordinate 378,858, forward strand.
GACTCGCAAATCGATCAGCTGGATATTAAAGCCGGCCAGTTTATCGGCATCGAAAATTCGAAGATCGTGACGGCTGCCGAAGGTCTTCTGCCTGCATGCCAGGAGCTTCTGACCAAGATGCTGGAGAACGGGGACGAAATTGTGACCATTCTCGCCGGGGAAGAGGCGAACCCGGAAATGACGGGCGAGTTGGCCGCTTGGCTGGCGGAGCAGTACCCGGATGCGGAAATTGAAGTGCATCAGGGCGGACAGCCGCTGTACTATTACATTTTTTCAGTGGAATCTTGAAGAGCAGCCTTGGGACCGAAGATCGAAGTTTGAATGAAAATGAAGGAGGCCCCATTCGATGACCCAACCGGTAATTGTAACGGACAGTACGGCCGATATACCCGAAGATATCGCGAAGCAGCATGACATTCACGTCGTTCCGCTCCGGCTGATGTTCGGCGAGGATACCTTTGAAGACGGCGTGGATATTTCCGCCGAGGTATTCTACAAACGGCTTGTCCAGTCCGAGCAGCTTCCGACCACGTCGCAGGCTTCTCCAGCAGATTATATGCAGGTTTATCAAGAAATTATGAATGAATATCCGGGCTCGCCGATTATTTCCATTCATATTTCCTCCGGGCTTAGCGGCACGTATCAATCGGCCACGATTGCCAAGTCCATGCTGGAGGGCGACCCGGATATTACGATCGTCGATTCCAAATCGGCGTCCTACGGATTCGGCCTGCTGGTCGTGCATGCAGCCAGACTGGCTGCCGAAGGCAGAACCGTAGAGGAGATCGTGCGTTCCGTTGAAGAGGTGCGCAGGCAGCGCAAGCTGTATTTTCTCGTGGACACGCTGGAATATTTGCAAAAGGGAGGACGAATCGGCAAGGCGGCGGCCATGATCGGCAACCTGCTGAACATCAAGCCGATTCTGTCCATTGACGAAGAAGGCATTATTTATGCGGTGGAGAAGGTCAGAGGCCGCAAGAAGGCGCTGGCCCGGATCCTGGAGCGTTTTCGGGAGGATTTGGGCGGCGTTCAAAACATCAATGTGGCAGTGGGCCATACGGCCGACCCGGCTTCAGCCGAGCCCGTGCTTGAGGATCTGTCGCGGGACTTCCGGCTGCAGGAGGTCGTTCTGACGAACATCGGACCGGTCGTCGGAACCCATGTCGGGCCCGGGACGCTGGCCGTGTTTATATGGCCCGCTTAAATGAGGGATAACCATGAGTCTGAGTCTTGAACAAATATCGGTACGGCAGGTCCGCGGCGTGAGTGCCCTCAAGGAAGGGGAGCTTCACGCCTTTGGCATCTTTACGGTGAAGGATTTGCTGGAATATTATCCGTTCCGGTACGAGGATTACCGGCTCCGTTCACTGCAGGACGTGAAGGACGGGGACAAAATTACGATCCAGGCGAAGGTGATGGGCGTTCCTGTACTGCAGCGGTACGGGCGAAAGTCCCGCCTCAGCTGCAAAATGATGGCTGAGGAATGGATGTTCACCGCACCTGTCAATCGGCATTTCTGAGGATCAGCTGACCTCCGGGCGCGAAATCGTGCTCGTCGGCAAA
>NZ_PCZT01000012.1:380520-387062 GCF_002968895.1 Paenibacillus sp. AR247
AGAAGCTTGAGAATAACGGGATTTGGGAATCCAGCCGCATGATGCTGCCACAGCACCGGGAGGAACTGCTGAAGCGGCGCTCGCAGCAGCCGGAGGAGCACCGGCCGCCCCGCAGGGAGGACCTGGAGCTGATGCGGGACAGAATCCTGCTTCCGGTCATGATATCGATTGTGAAGAAGCGGATCCAGGCGATCGAGGCGTCAAGCGAGGCCTTGAAGCACCTTTATTCGAAGGTGGCCCAGGTCCTGCTGCAGGACATCCAGAAGGATTTGTCCAAGGTGGAGCAAACCATGCTCGATGAGCGCATCGATCTGACCCAGGAGGGAAAGGACACCGAGATGATCTGGTACCGGTATTCGTTTCATGGGTATGAGGATACCTTCACGATCACGCGGGATTATATGCGCACGGAGGTCAGCGTAAGAATCGGACGGTACTCGGACCGGCTGATTACGGCATTGTACGCCCGTCTGCAGGATCATAAGCAGAAATAACCGAATGGAGCCCGTTGTCTTGTCTGGGAGACAACGGGCTTTTGGCCGTGCCGTACCTGGGGAGATCAGGATCGGCGGACATCCAGGCCGCTATGGCCATAACGATGGATAGGAAGCGTACAGCAGAAATTACCAGGTTCAGCCGCCGGGATCCAGGGTAGGTATGGGAGTGGAACGCCCAGGAACGGAATGGGGCCTGTTTCCTATTTTGGAAATCCGGGGGATCATACGTTTTGCAATTCGGCGGGGGAAAGGCCGCCAATGGTAAATTTCAACAAATTGCGATTTTAAAAAAAGCCCCCATAGCGATTGATTTTTGAAAAACCTGCCCGATGATCCTAGTTACAAAGGAGCGGGGGAACGGGGAGGAAGGACCATAAAAATGAACGAAAAGTCTGGTAATTGGAATCCAGTAATTGGAATGATTTGGTGAAAAAAAGACAGGAGGTCCTACACGGGACTACGTTCTCATTTTTGTGATGTGACATAAATTGGCAAACGTTGATGTGACGCGGTTTTTCGCTGTCGCTTTATCGGACTATGGTATCAATTTTGTAATCTTTATGGATAAAGCTGTTAAAAAGACCACAACTTTAGCAATTTTGAGGCGTATAAATGTCCAGTTAACCTGTCGGCTCAAGGCTTGGTTAACGTTTCTTTGTCATTCGTAACGGGGCCGGCTGACAGGGGATGGCAGGGCTCTATGGTCCGCACGAGGGAGTGGCGGGCTAGGTCGGCGGGGTGGGAAATTTCCAACTACTAGCCTAGTTTACAGATCGGGGCCGAATAGTTAAAAATTAGATTTAGGCGAAGGCCAAGCCCCGGACCGATGAGGCAAAAATCGAAAACGAGGTGGGAACGAAGAGGCGATGATCAGACGTAAAACACTATTTATTTGGATCACGGCGGCTGCGGTTCTCATAGCCGGAGGCGGGGCGGCGGGACTGATGTTGAAGAACCCGACGGCTGCGGCCTACAAAGATCCGGACGGTACGAGATTTACGTTTAAAACCCAGGGGGACCGTTTCCTGAAGTACGAGAAGGACGGGACATGGAAAGAGATATTCGTTAAAGGCGTTAATCTTGGCGCCACGGTGCCGGGACATTTTCCGGGGGAGCTGCCGGCGACCGAGGAAGATTATCTGCGCTGGTTTAAAGAAATTGACGACATGGGCGCTAACGTCATACGGGTCTACACGATTCACCAGCCCGTATTCTATCAGGCTCTCGTCAAGTACAACAAAGATAAGGGGGACGACCCTCTGTATTTTATGCAGGGGATCTGGTCGCCTGAAGAACAGCTGATCGAGCAGCAGGACGCCTATTCGGGGGATATTACGAAACAGTTCAAAGAGGAAATCAAGAAGGCGGTTGCCGCGGTATACGGCGATGTCACGATTCCGCAGAAGCAGGGTTCGGCAAGCGGGGAGTACAAGGCGAATGCCGGAAAGTACTTGATGGCATGGCATCTTGGAACCGAATGGGATCCAGGTATGGTCAAAAATACGAACAAGGTGCACAGCGACGTGAAAGCCTATCAGGGCAAGTATTTTTCGGGTACGAAAGACGCGGCTCCGTTCGAAAACTGGCTGGCCAGCTTGCTTGACTATACGGCCGAGCAGGAGGAGCATTACGGTTGGGAGCATCCCGTGACTTTCACGAACTGGGTCACGACCGATGTGCTCAGCCACCCTGGCGAACCGCTGTTCGAGGAAGACATGGCGAGCGTTGATGCCCGGCATGTTCAGCCTACCGGCTGGAAAGGCGGTTATTTCGCAGCCTATCACGTCTATCCGTATTACCCGGACTTTTTCCGGACGGATTCGACGCTCCAGACGATCAAGGACGACAAGGGGAACTACAATACCTACAAAGCTTATCTCCGTCAGCTAAAGGCCAAGTATAAGGACATGCCGCTGATGGTCACGGAGTACGGTGTTCCTTCTTCTGTCGGCGTGTCGCATTTTGGCGCCGGAGGGCGCGACCAGGGCGGCCATAACGAACAGGAGCAGGGAGAGATCGATGCATCCCTGACCAAAGACATTCACGACGAAGGCTACGCTGGGGCCATCCTGTTCATGTGGCAGGACGAATGGTTCAAGAAAACCTGGAACACGATGCCGATGGAGCTGCCTGAAGACCGGAGGTCCTATTGGATCAACGTTCTGACCAATGAGAAAATGTTCGGCCTGCTCGGCATGCTGCCGGGCAAGGAGAAGCTGATTACGATTGACGGCAATCTCACCGACTGGGACAGGCTCCCGGAAGGGGAAGTACAGCACTGGCAGGGCAAGATCCCGGGAGTCCAGGATATGAAAATTACGCATGATGAGGGCTACCTGTACATCGGCATGAAGCTGGATCATCCATTTGATCCGGCCAAGTCGAAGCTCTACATCGGTGCCGACACGATCACAGGCGGCAACCAGCCGTCCGCGAAGCAGCTTCCCGGGAGGAAGCTGGAAGGCGGGGCGCCCGAGACGCTGATCGAAATCGGCAAGGACGAGGAGTCCCAGGTGGAAATCGCGGCCGATTATGATTTTCACCAGCGGCTGTACGGCAAAGACGGTTATTGGATGCTGCCCGAGGCCGAGGCAGGAAACACGGCGCCGTTCCATCCGTGGAAGCTGGCGATCAGCCTGCTCATGAATCCGCCGGATACGCGCTTTTCGCATCCGTTCATCGACAAGACGATTGGTACGCTGAAAAGAGGGACGACGGACCGCAGCAAGGAGACGTTCGACTCGCTGACTTCTTGGCAGTACAGCGGTGATTCGATAGAGATGCGAATCCCGTGGATGCTGCTTGGCTTCTCGGATCCGAGCTCCCTGCAAGTGATCGACTACGGTCCGCTGAAGGAACGGAGTTACTTCGGCACGACCACAACCGACGGGATACGGCTTATTCCGTGGATCGTCCAGCGTGACGGAAGCGGCGTGTCCTGGCCCGGAGGAGACCAGAAGACGCTGAACGTGCAGAGCCTGCCGCTGTATACCTGGAAGCAGTGGGACACGGTGCAGTACAGTGAACAGTTGAAGCAGAGCTATTACATCATGAAGGATGCTTTTACGAAAATTTCCGGCCCTAAAGAGAAAAAGGAGTAGGAGAATTGACTTTCTAAAAAGGAGGAACCTGCTAACATGTTTCATTTAACCGTTGCCTATATTTTCATCTATGTGTGCCTCGGCTTGATTGCCCTAGGGATTCTGCTGTTGCTCCAGATGAAAATATCGCATAACCGGGAACTTCGGAACCGTGAAGCGTATGCGAAGAAGCATCATGACTACTTTGTGTACGTTCAAGCCAATCTGCAGGACAATGTCGAATTGAGGCTTCCGCCCGGCAAGCTGAAGAAGCTTGAGAAGAGAGTGATTCAGGATAAATTTATCGAGTGGATCGAGCAGTTTAAAGGCGATTACCGTCTCAAGCTGATCGAGCTGTGCCGGGAGGCCGGCTTTGTGGAGGAGGACCTGAAAGCACTCCGCAGCATCCGGTACGGCCGGAGGCTGGAGGCGGCCTACCGTTTGGGAGGCATGCGCGCGCCGGAGGCGGTGCCGCTGCTGCAGAACATCTTACAAAAACGCAAATACAGCTCGCTGTCGATCGTTATGGCCCGCTCCATTGCGAAAGCGGCGGATAACAGCGAGGATCTGCTCCAGATGCTGCGCGCCCTCTTGTCTCACGGCAAGCCGATCCATAACCTGGCGGCGGATATTATGCTGGAGACGGGGCTCGATTCAAGTGCGATTTTGCTAAAGCTGCTGAACGACTCCGATTCCGCGCTGGTCAAGGTGGGACTGGTAGCCATGTGGGGACAGGCTGTACCGGAAGTCATGCCGGTTCTGGGACGTTTGGTCGGTGCGGAAGAGAAGGACGTTCGCGCCGAAGCGGTCAAGCTGTATCTCACGACGAATCCAGCGCTCAAGGACGATACGATCGCCCAGCTGATGAGCGACCGAAGCTGGGAAGTCCGGGCCGAGGCGGCCAGAGCGCTTGGCCAGCTGCACGCCGCAGGCAGCATTCCGCTGCTGACCGATGCGCTCCGCGATTCCAGCTGGAAGGTGCGCTATAACAGCGCCGAGAGCTTGGCGGAGCTGGGAGAAGCCGGCTTTGAGGCCCTGTGCCAGGCCGCGCTGACCGGCGCCGGCATCCAGCGCGAGGCTGCGCTGCACCGGATCGAGCTGGTGATGGAAAAGGAGCGCGAGCACAGCGCGATCGAACAAATGGTGGCTTACAACAAGAAACGGCTTCTGTACGACCGTTATTTCGGCGTGAAGCAGCCGGCCAAACGGGTTGGCGGGGTAGCCGCTGTAGGAGGGGATTACTCTGCTTAGAGACATACTTATGTATTACGGCATGGTCGCCGTGTATTACGTCATGATCGTTAACATTTTGTACTTTACCATTATGATCCTGTCGTACCGGAACATCGGGACCATCTACCGGAGGTCCAAATATTCCAATTACAATACGCTGTCCGGCTCGGAGCTGGTGCCGCCGGTATCACTGCTGGTGCCGGCCTTCAATGAGGAACTGACCATCAGCGAGAACGTCAACTGCCTGTTGACGCTTAACTATCCGACCTACGAGGTCATCGTGATTAACGACGGGTCCAGCGACAATACGGTGGATGTGCTCATCAAGGAGTTCCGGCTGAAGAAAATGCCGAATCCGGAGTTCCGGGGGACGATCGACACGCAGGAGATTCGAGGCGTTTATCATAATCCCGATTATCCCTCCCTGTTTGTAATAGATAAGGAAAACGGCGGCAAGGCCGACTCGCTGAATGCAGGTATCAACTTGTCGCATTATCCGCTGATCTCTTCCATCGACGCGGACTCGCTGCTGGAGAAGGACGCCCTGATCCGCATGGCCCGCATGTACATGGAGAATCCGGAGGAAATGGTGGCGATCGGCGGCGACGTGCGTATTGCCAACGGCTGTCTGATCGAGAACGGTGCGGTGCAGAAAGTGTCGCTGCCGCGCAAGATCTGGCCGATGTTCCAGTCCATCGAGTATATGAAAGCCTTCCTGGGCGGACGGATCGGCTGGAGCCAAATGAACGGCCTGATCATCGTCTCCGGCGCATTCGGGCTGTTCCGCAAGGACTATGTCATTGCTGTCGGCGGGTACCGCGGCGGTTATCCGGGAGAAGACATGAACATCATCATCAAGCTTCACCGGTATATGCTCAGCCATAAAATTCCGTACAAGGTGGCCTTTTGCCCCGAAGCGGTCTGCTGGACGCAGGCACCGGATACGTACAAGATCATCTCCAACCAGCGCAAGCGCTGGGGGCGGGGAAATCTGAAGAACATGATCGAGAATCGCGGAATGCTGTTCAATCCGAAGTACAAGGTCATGGGTATGATCACGATGCCTTACAACGTCCTGTTTGAAACGTTAAACCCTTATTTTAGAATCACGGGCCTGTTGGCTCTGGTAGGATATACGCTGCTGGACATGACTCACTGGCGCATTCTATTGACTTTCTTCCTTCTGAACTTCCTGAGCGGCTATCTGCTCAGCGTCGGTGCCATCATCCTGGAGGAAATCGCCTTCCGGCGATACAAGAAATTGTCCGATCTGTGGAAAATGCTGCTGTTCTCCGCGCTGAAGTTTTTCGGATACCATCAGCTCGGCGTGCTGTGGCGCGTCCAAGGACATATCCAGTATCTCCAGAACAACAATTCCTGGGGAACGATGACCCGGCAAAGCTGGAGCGAAGAAAGCAAAACGGCCTGATGGGCCCCGATTCAAAGATTTATACATTTGAGAGAGGTGGGAGTGGATTATGCCGCAAACCGTAACTTTACAGAGAGAACAGACGACCGATGTGTACCACCATCTGGGAGAACGTTTGAAGGAAACGTCGCCGGACACTTGCGGAATCATGTTTCTGTACAGCAGTGCGAACCCCCCGCAGCTGGAAGAGCGGGTTCGGGAGATTTTGCAGCATGGTTCCGGGCTCGACTATGAGGTGCTGAAGGATGCGCAAACCCGGACGCTGGCGATTCTGCTGCCGGGACTTACGCTGGATGCGGCCCA
>NZ_PCZT01000012.1:387162-395080 GCF_002968895.1 Paenibacillus sp. AR247
GCCGGAGGAACTGCTGCGGAAGTACCATCTGATGCCGCGGAAAAAGGCGATCGCCACGATCCACCAGCCCCAGGATACCGGGGAAGGGCAGCAGGGTCGCGAGCGGATGGTCTACGAGGAGCTGTTTCTGTTTCAGCTGAAAATGCAGGCGTTCCGCGCCCTGAACCGGGAGCGTATGGACGGCGTCGTCCATACGGTGGACAACAAAACGATGCGCGAGTTCGTGCGCAGCCTGCCGTTCGAGCTCACCGATGCGCAGAAGAAGGTCGAACTCGAAATTTTACAGGACATGCGCTCGCCGCACTGCATGAACCGGCTGCTGCAGGGAGACGTCGGCTCCGGCAAAACGGTGCTGGCGGCGATCGCCTTGTACGCGTCGGTGCGTTCGGGCTATCAGGGCGCGCTGATGGTGCCGACCGAAATTTTGGCCGAGCAGCATACGCGCTCGCTGCAGAAGCTGTTTGAGCCGTTCGGCATCACCGTCGGCCTGCTGACCGGCAGCGTTACGGGGCGCAAGCGCAAGGACCTGCTCGCCTCGCTGCAGATGGGCTTGACCGACATCGTCGTCGGAACGCACGCCCTGATCCAGGAGGACGTGTTTTTCCGCAAGCTGGGCGTAGTGGTCACCGACGAGCAGCACCGGTTCGGTGTCAACCAGCGCGGCATTCTGCGGCGCAAGGGGTATAATCCGGACGTGCTGACGATGACCGCGACGCCGATCCCGCGGACGCTGGCGATTACAGCGTTCGGCGACATGGACGTGTCCACGCTGTCGGAGCGCCCGAAAGGACGGATTCCGATCACGACGTACTGGGTCAAGCACAATATGCTCGACCGGGTGCTGGGCTTCATCGCCCGCGAGGTGGACCAGGGGCGCCAGGCGTACCTGATCTGTCCGCTGATCGAGGAGTCGGACAAGCTGGACGTGCAGAACGCGATCGATCTGCATGTCCAGATGCAGCAGGCGTTCCCTTCCTACAAGGTGGGCCTGCTGCACGGCCGTATGACGCCGGCCGAGAAGGAGGAAGTGATGCGGGCCTTCTACGAAAACGAGGTGCAGCTGCTCGTCTCGACCACCGTCGTCGAGGTCGGGGTGGACGTGCCGAATGCGACGCTGATGGTCATTATGGACGCGGACCGTTTCGGCCTGTCGCAGCTGCATCAGCTTCGGGGCCGTGTCGGACGCGGCGAGCACGCTTCCTACTGCGTGCTGATCGCCGATCCGAAGTCGGAGGTCGGTCAGGAGCGCATGAACGTCATGACCGAGACGGACGACGGCTTTGAAGTATCCCGGCGCGACTTGGATCTTCGCGGACCGGGAGATTTCTTCGGCACGAAGCAGAGCGGTCTGCCCGAGTTCCGCCTGGCGGACATGGTGAGCGACTTTGCCGTGCTGGAGCAGGCGAGAGATGACGCCGCCCGGTTGGTGGCGGATCCGGCGTTTTGGACCTCCCCGGCGTACGGGCCTCTGCGGGACTATTTGCAGCAGGAGCAGATATTTCAAGGAGATTTGGTCGATTAGGTCAGTGGACAACCCCTCCCGTCATATACTTAGTTGGACTGCATTAGACGGGAGGTGCCAATATGGGTTATCAGCAGTACGGAATCAGCCCCCAATTGGTCGCACGGATCAAGCTGAAGATGAAAAATCCGGCCACCAAGGAGCGCATTAAAAAATTGATCGAAGGCGTAAACAAACAGGACCTGCAGGATCCGGCCAGGGTACAGCGGCTGGTCAAGTCGGCATCGTCCATCCTGAACGAGAAGCTGACCGGCGCCGAGGAAGGACAAATCGTCCGGTTTGTGATCGCCCAAAAGATCGATCCCAACAATACGTTCCACCTGATCAAGTTGTGGGGAATGTTCCGCTAAAAAAGCATACAAGCGCTTAGAATGCAGCCCTCCGGGAGAAACCCGGGGGCTTTTTTTGTATTCAAAACAGTCAGCAGCGAAACCTGCCCGAACTTCTTGACGTATTAGGCTGTCAGGTGATTTGCGGACTCTCTTCCTTTGAAGATCAATGCGGCGGTTGTGATGGAAACCGCGAGGTTCGTCCTAGTCATTTGGTCACAATATGACGTCTGATGTCAGATATTGCGTTTGAAACAGAGAAATTTTGGGTAACTGATTCGAAGTGGTCTTCTTTATTGCATCCACAATATTCATAATTGGAGGGATCATGTTGCCAGGACTGAAATTGGGGAAGAGCAGCAAGCCGGCCCGGTCGAAAGAACCGGATGAATCCCGGCGGAAATTTTTGAAAGCCTCGGGAATGACGCTTGGCGGTCTGGTCGTCGGCGGTGTGTTCGGGGGCGTCCTGACGGACAGTCTGGAGAAAAATCAGGCTCCCAAGACGGCGCCTGCCGACAGCAAGCCTGAGGCTTCGCTGCAGGATGCGCTGATGTTCTTTAACCAGGAGCAGTTTAAAATGACCGAAGCGGCGGTCGAAAGGATTTATCCCGAAGATGAGAACGGTCCTGGTGCCAAGGCGCTGGGCGTCGCCTTTTTTATTGATCATCAGCTCGCAGGCCCGTGGGGGTATAACGCGCGGGACTATATGATGGGTCCTTTTGTCCAGGCCCAGACAACGCAGGGGGAGCAGTCGCGGCTGAAGCGCAACGAGATGTTCACGCTGGGCCTGGAGGGACTGAAGAGCTACTGCCAGCAAAAGCACCAGAAGGCTTTTACGGAGCTTGAGGGCCAGCAGCAGGACGAAGTGCTGACCGCTATGGAGAAAGGGGACAAATTCCCCATGCGCGGGGTGACAAGCAGCAGCTTCTTCAACATGCTGAAAAATTTGACGATCGAGGGCGTATACGCCGATCCGCTCTATGGCGGCAACCGGAATATGAACGGGTGGAAAATGCGGAATTTTCCGGGCAACCAGATGAGCTACGCCCAGCAGATTACGAAGGAAGGGCTGGTCCAAATCCAGCCGAAAAGCCTGCAGGCTCACATGAGCGAATAAATTTCACAGATATAAGGGGACATCAGACGTGGCCAAATTACCTAAAGTACCAGTGGTTATTGTTGGAATGGGCTGGGTCGGCGGCATCATTGCGGCCGAGCTGACCAAAGCGGGCGTCCAGGTCGTCGGACTGGAGCGCGGAAAAAGCCGGAGTACGGAAGATTATTTCATGGATCATGATGAGCTGCGGTATGCGCGGCGTTTTGAACTGATGCAGGACTTGTCCAAGGAAACGATCACGTTCCGCAATACGGAATCGATGAGGGCGCTGCCGATGCGCAGCTATGGCTCCTTCCTGCTGGGGGACGGGCTCGGCGGCGCGGGATCGCATTGGAACGGGCAGACGCACCGCTTCCTGCCGTATGACTTTGAGATTTACAGCCAGACGGTCGATCGGTATGGAAAAGGCAAAATTCCCGCCGGCATGCAGCTGCAGGACTGGGGAATCACGTATGATGAAATCGAGCCGTATTACGACAAGTTCGAGCAGATGGCCGGCATTTCCGGGGAATCGGAAGCGAACCCGATGCTTGGCAAACGGTCCCATCCGTTTCCGACTCCGCCGATGAAAAAAACGCCGATCCTGCAAAGGTTCGAAGAGGCGTCCAAAAAGCTCGGGTACCATCCGTACATGATCCCTTCGGCCAACCTGAGCGAGAACTACAAAAATCCGGACGGCGTCTCCCGTGCGGCCTGCCAGTACTGCGGATTTTGCGAGCGGTTCGGCTGCGAGTACGGCGCCAAGGCGGATCCGGTCGTGACAGTGATCCCGACGGCGATGGCCACCGGCAAGCTGGAGGTGCGCACGTTCTCGAACGTGACCGAAATTCTCCATGACGGCAAAAAGGCGACCGGGGTAGTGTACATCAACACGGTGACCGGGGAAGAGGTGACCCAGCCGGCGGATGTGGTCATTCTCGGCAGCTTCGTGCTGAATAACGTGCGCCTGCTGCTGAGCTCCAAGCTCGGAACGCCCTATGACCGGAAAACCGGCCGGGGAACGATCGGCCGGAATTATGCGTATCAGGTCAACTCCGGTCACGCGGTCGGCTTTTACGTTGATGAGGAATTCAGCACGTTCATGGGCGCCGGGGCGCTCGGGATGGAGTTCGACGACTTCAACGGGGATAACTTTGACCACTCCGATTTGAAGTTTCTGCACGGGGCGGGCATCCGGATCAGCCAGAACGGCCTGCGCCCGATCGAAAACACCCGGCGCCGCAGGGCACGCCGACCTGGGGCAAGGAATGGAAGAAGACCACGCTGAAGTACGCCAACCGCGTGCTGACCGTAGCGACGCAGGGGGCAAGTTTGCCCTGGAAGCACCACTATTTGGATCTCGATCCGACCTATAAGGACATTTACGGCAAACCGCTGCTGCGGATTACGTTTGATTTTGAAGATCAGGACCGTGAGCTGACGAAGTTTCTGGCAGACAAGGCCGGTGAGGTCATGAAGGAGATGGGTCCTTCCCATGTGGAGGTCAAGGACAAGCTAGATCCTTACAATATCGTTCCTTACCAATCCACCCACAATACCGGCGGGGTCATTATGGGCGCGGACCCGGAAACGTCGGCGGTGAACAGTTACCTGCAGATGTGGGACGCGGAAAACGTGTTTGTGGTAGGTGCTTCGGCATTTCCGCATAACAGCGGCTACAATCCGACCGATACCGTCGGCGCGCTTGCCTACCGGGCGGCGGAAGGGATCCAGAAGTATTTGAAACAGGGAGGCATGCTTGTCTGAACAGGCAGCGATTTAGGGCCTGCGATGAAGGTCATGCGACTTCATGGAAAAGGAGGGATCGGCCATGCTTTCGACGATCGGAATACCGGGGCTGCTGCTGTTGCTGCTGCTCGTCCTGCTGCTGTTCGGGCCGTCCAAGCTGCCGCAGCTCGGCAAGGCGGTGGGGACGACGCTTCACGAATTCCGCAGCTCTGCGCGGCATCTGACGGAAGAGGATGAGGAGAAGCAAGATGCGGGGCGCCGCCAGGAAGGATAACAGAACAACATACTTATTTATTTTAAATGGAGGGATTTAACATGAAAAAATGGATGCTGATAGGACTTACGCTGCTGCTGGTTTTTGTGCTTAGCGCCTGCGGAAGCAGCGGCGGAAGCGGGAGCGGCTCGTCGGACGAGTCTTCGTCTTCCGGCGGCTCGGACGGCGTGAAGGAAATCAAGGTGACGGCGTCAAACTTTAAGTTTGAGCCATCCGAGATCAAGGTCAAAAAGGGCGAAAAAGTCAAAATTACGCTGGAGAACAAAGATGGAAACCACGGTCTGGCCATTCCCGATTTCAACGTGGACCTGCAGAAGCCAAGCTCTGCAGAGTTTACCGCCGATCAAGCAGGTGAGCATGAGTTCCACTGCTCCGTCATGTGCGGTGCCGGCCACAGTGATATGAAGGGGACCCTGATTGTTGAATAAATTGGCTTAGCAGATGATGGAGCACCGGACTGCCTTCTGACGATACAGGAGGCAGAATCCAGAAAGCGCCGCCCAGCCGGACCGTAAAGGTTCGCGCAAGGCGGCGCTTTTTTTGCATATATACGGTTACGCGCCTTCCGGTACCCGTTCGATGCAATCGGGCGTATCGTTTTTAACCGAATTGACCGTCCTTGAGACCGGGTAAGCTTCCATTTCCTCGGCAGGATAGGGCACGAGCAGCTTCTGCAGGGCGTTTACGTCCGTCTGCCCGCGGTCCAGCCAGGCCATTTCGTCCTCCGGGCGCAAAATGACGGGCATCCGGTCATGGATCGGCGCCATCAGCGCATTGGGCCCGGAAGTGATGACCGTGCAGGTGCTCAGCTTGCTGCCGTCCTCCTGCAGCCAGGTGTCGTAGAGGCCGGCCATGCTGAAGATACCCCCGCCCCGGAGGGTAATCCGGTAAGGGACTTTGCCACTGTCGGTTTTCATCCATTCATAAAATCCGTCGGCGGGGATCAGGCACCGCTTCCTCGCAAAAGGCAGCTTATAGGCCGGCTTGTCCGCCAGCGTTTCGCTTCTGGCGTTGATCATCTTGCTCCCCATGCTGCTGTCTTTGGCCCAGGACGGGACCAGCCCCCATTTAAGCTGACCGGCGCGAAGGCTGCTTCCATCATGAATGACGGCCAGTACGTTCTGCGCCGGAGCGATATTATAACGGGGATGAAAGTTCAGCGCAAGCTCAAGCTCATAGCGCAGCATCAATTCTTCCATCGACACGGTCAGTGTATAACGGCCGCACATCAGGCACTCCCCCTTTTGTGGAATGATCGTTGTAAACAGTGTACCGCGGGATGCCGGTTTACGCCAGCCTGTCTGCCAGCAGGAAGGGAAGGCTGTCAAAAAATACATTTGCATAGAGAACATGTGTTTGGTATATAATACGAATATACGTTCGCTTACCGAGTGAGCATTGCTTCGTGGAGAGGGAAGCGGCCCGGATCGTTTTTTTCGACGAGCGGTCTTTAGGGAGCTAGAGCTTCTCGGAGCTGCCCGGCCCAAACCGGTTTAACGAAATGCCAAAGTGGATGTGGAGGGTGTGTGCGCTTGAGCAGATCAAAGGAGAGAATTATATTTTTGGCCGATTGTCAGAGCTTTTATGCAAGCGTAGAGAAAGCGGATCATCCGGAGTATAAAGACAGGCCGCTCGCCGTTGCCGGAGACCCGATGCGCAGATCGGGCATCATTCTAGCCGCATGCCCGATCGCCAAGAGTTATGGGGTATCCACCGCCGAACGGCTGGGGGAGGCGCTCAAGAAGTGCCCGGATCTCGTCATTATGCGTCCAAGAATGCAGCATTATATCGATGTCTCGCTTCAGATTACCCGGATTTACGAGGAATATACCGATCTGGTCGAAATATTCAGCATCGACGAGCAGTTTCTGGACGTGACTGGCAGCCTGGCTCTTTTCGGCGACCCCGTGAGCATTGCCAAGTCAATCCAGCAGAAGGTGATGGAGGAGACGGGAGTCTGGGTGCGGGTCGGCATCAGCTCGAACAAAATTTTGGCTAAAATCGCCACCGACATTTGGGCGAAGAAGAACAAGGAGGGCATTTTTATACTGCCCAAAGCCGACATCGAGAAGAATCTGTGGCCGGAGCCGGTCCATAAAATGTTTGGAGTGGGTTCGCGCATGACGGCCCATTTTGCCAAACTCGGCATGACGACGATCGGGGATGTGGCGAGAACGCCTCTTCCCCAGCTGAAGGATAAATTCCGGGCGCGGTTCGGCAAGCAGTCGGATATCCAGGCCGAAGTGATGTGGCGCACCGCCAACGGCATGGACGACAGCAAGGTGACTCCGGAAACGTTCGACAAGCCTCCCAAATCGGTCGGGCATATGATGACGCTGCCCCGGGACTACGCCATCCCCAAGGAGGTCGACACGATCCTGCTGGAGCTGACGGAAGAAGTATGCCGCGACTGCCGCCGGAAGGGATACATGGGCTCGGTCGTCACGGTCAGCTGTATGTGCAGCCCTTATGACGCGCCGACAGGCTTTTCCCGGCAAATGAAGATGCCGGATCCCACGAACAACACGAACAAGGTGTATGAAGCCGTAAAAACGATTTTTTATAAGCATTGGGACCGCATGCCCGTTAGGCGCGCCGGGGTCATGCTGAGCGAGCTCAGCGACGACCGGAATTACCAGCTGACGCTGTTTGAAGACCAGGAGCGGCTGCGGGCTCTGGAAAAGGCGACGGACCATATCAAGCAGCGGTACGGCAGCATGGCGATCGTAAGAGCCTCTTCGCTTACGGGCGCCGGCCAGGCGGCGGAGCGGTCCATGAAAATCGGGGGGCATTATAAATGAGCAAGAAGCTTGAGAATAACGGATGCGGCCCATTACCAGGCGCTGCTTCTGAAGCAGCAGCTGCAGGAGACGGTGAAGGATGCCGATCCGCGGATTACGCTGACCGTATTCCCGGGGCAGGTCGAACCTACGCCTGGCGTTCTCAAA
>NZ_PCZT01000012.1:395180-406567 GCF_002968895.1 Paenibacillus sp. AR247
CAGATGGCTGAGTCCACAAAGCTCAGCACATCGTCCGATATTCATATATTTACGAAAGAGGAGGCTGCGGAAGAGGCCGGAAGAATTTTGATCGTCGACAATGACGCCACCGTCCGCGAGTTTCTCCAGATTCGTCTGAAAATGCAGGGCTACGAGACGCTTGCCGCTCATGACGGCACGTCCGCCCTGGAGCTGATCGAGAAATGGGAGCCGGATCTAGTGCTGACGGAGCTCAACCTTTACGGGATTGACGGGCTGCCGTTCATTCACCAAATCCAGCAGCTGCCGGTCGACAACACGCCGAAAATCGTCGTGCTGACCGAACAGCGCGTGGAGCAAACCATCAGCCAGTGCTTTAAACACGGAGTAGACGACTATGTGACCAAGCCTTTCTCTCCGGTAGAGCTGGATGCCCGTATACACCGGTGCTTTCACTAAATCATCCGCTTTTCTTGAGCGTTACTTAGCAGCAGACCAAAACTTACATCTAATGGAGGTTGAGTGCTTGTGAATCACGAATATGAGCAGTTGTTGGAAGGAATTAAAACCAAAAAGGCCGTATTGGGCGTAGTAGGACTGGGATACGTAGGACTTCCGCTGGCCGTGGAAATGGTCAAGCAGGGCTTCACCGTAATCGGTATCGACGTGGATCCTGCGAAAATCGATAAAATCTATCAGGGCGAATCCTATATCACCGATATCTCTTCCGAAGACTTGGCCGCGGTCGTGGCTAGCGGACGCTTCAAGCCGACGACGGACTACAGCATGATCGCCGTCATCGACGCGCTCAGCATTTGCGTGCCGACACCGCTCAGCGAAAACCAGGATCCGGATACGTCCTACATTACGAGCGTTGTGGATCAAATCAAGCTGCACATGAAAAAAGGCATGCTGATTACCCTGGAAAGCACGACTTACCCGGGTACGACCGAAGAGCTGATCCAGACGGAAATCGAAGCGCTCGGCTACAAGGTGGGCGAGGACTTCTTCCTCTGCTTCTCTCCGGAGCGGGTGGACCCTTCCAATGTGCGCTTCAACACCTTCAATACGCCAAAAGTTATCGGCGGTACGACCGAGGCCTGCCTGGAGCTGGGAACGGCGCTCTACTCCCAGTATGTACAGACGGTGGTGCCTGTCACTTCGCCGAAAGTGGCCGAAATGTCCAAACTGCTGGAAAACACGTTCCGCAGCGTAAACATCGCCTTCATCAACGAAATGGCCATGATGTGCGACCGCATGGGCATCGACATTTGGGAAGTCATCGACGCAGCAGCGACCAAGCCGTTCGGCTTTATGCCGTTCTATCCGGGTCCTGGCATCGGCGGACACTGCATTCCGCTCGATCCGATGTACCTGTCGTGGAAGGCGAAAGGCTTCCGCTTCTACAGCAAGTTTATCGAGCTGGCACAGTCGACCAACGACAACATGCCGTATTACGTTATTGGCAAGACGTCGACGATTCTGAACGAATACGCAAAGTCCATCAAGAAATCGTCGATCCTTATTCTCGGCATGGCTTACAAGCCGGACATCAGCGACCTGCGCGAATCTCCGGGACTTGAAGTCTACGAGCTGTTCAAAGAGAACGGCGCGAACGTGGAATACTACGATCCGTACGCTGTCAGCTTCCGCGACAAGCACGGCGAGACCGTGCACAGCGTAGCCTACGATCCGGCGCAGTTTAAAAAATACGACTGCATGGTGCTGATCACCAACCACAGCGGACTCGACTACGGGGAAATCGCGGCGATGGGCGTGCCGATCATCGATACGCGCAATGCATTCAAAAACTACACCCTGCCTCATATTTATAAAATCGGACATTCGGTGCAGCACGTGGAAGAGCCGGATGTGGCGTTAATCGTATAATAAAGGAGGGGATGGTTTGGGAGAGCTGCTCAAAAAAGCGAAAATCCCGGTGATCCTAGTCATCTGCGGCTTGCTGCTCCTGCCTCTCCTGTTAAAATCGTCAACAATGGAAGATCAAAAAGCGACCTGGCTGTGGGATACCGAGCTGATCAAGGATCCCGGCAAAATTATAGCATTCTGCAGGGAGCAGAACGTAGGCACGATCTTCCTTCAGGTTCAGAAAAAGGTTAGCGATGAGGACTACCGCCGCTTTATTGCGGCAGCCTATGAGGAAGGCATTGCCGTGCACGCGCTGGACGGGCAGCCCGATTGGGCCTATGAACGCCAGCGCAGGGAGGCGGATCAATTTCTGCAGTGGGTGTTTGATTATAATGCAAAAGCAGCCCCAAGCGAGAAGTTTGCCGGCATCCAGCTGGATGTGGAGCCCTATCAGTTAAGACGCTGGGAGAGGGATCAGGACGGCGTAGTGCGCGAATGGAGCAGCAATGTGGAAAAATGGGTAGCCCAGGGCAAGGAGAAGGGCCTGTACATGAGTGCGGCCGTTCCCTTCTGGCTGGGCAACGTTAAGGATGCCAACGGCAGCGGGAACCTGAGCCGGTGGATGATCAGCCAGTTTGATGCCGTCGCCGTCATGTCGTACCGGGACAGTGGACGGAAGATTTACGATGTGGCCCGCGAGCAGTTGGATGAAGCGGACCAGCTCGGTAAATCGGTATGGATCGGCATGGAGCTGGGTGACACCGAAGAAGGTTCGCACATCACGTTTTTTGGCAAGGCCGTGCCTGTGATGGAGGAAGAGATGAAGTCTGTGAACAGTCTGGGCGACAGCCATCCTTCCTTTGCCGGACTGGCGGTACACCATTATGAAATTTGGCAGGACAAAATCGCTTCAGCGGCTTCGGACGAGAAGCCCGAGAAGTCCAATCAGTAAATGGAATCAGGCGTGCGAAGAGGGAAACCATTCGCACGCTTTTTTTCGTGGATGGAGAGCAGCCTCGGCACCGCACAAGGTTGAATGTACATCGCACACCGATATAAAAGGCCCCGCTTGACGGGGGCTTCACTTCAGGCATCCGGCAGCCGGATGCCGAGATAACGGCTGAGCACGAGGCCCGATTCTGCCTGCACGTACGTCCAGAGCATGGCGAATCGCCGCTGGTATCCGCGGCACAGGTACGACGCCTCAATGCCCTTGGCGGTCCGGGTTTCCTCGTAGACCCGAATCCCGCGGGCCTTCATCTCGCGGCGGATCGAAGTCAGGCTCGCCATAATCTGATCCTGGATGGACGACAGGGCCCGGATATACAGCTGTGCCATCTTCAGCGGGACAGTGCCGATCAGGCGAACGTCCTGCTCCAGCGCATCAAGCAAAACCACGTGCAGCAGGTAGGCTTTGACCAGACGGCCGTCTTCTTCCGAGGGGGCCGGAGGGGAGAGGGATGCTTTCATGAGGCATGGCACTTCCTTACTGACAGTATAGGAACATACGTTCTAATTATACTCATGTTAAGGCAAAAGTATTCGGGAAGGCAATAACGAATTTATGGAAGCGCGCAGCGTTTCGGTCCGGACGAGTGGATTTGGTATAATAAAGAGAAGCGTTTATCAAATGCACTCTTAGAATTTTTATCGCAGCCGGGAAAGCGTGGAGCCGTAATGATAGCCGGGGAACGGTTGTCAGCTCCACAGAGGCCAAAATTTTATATGTTGCGATGAGACCCTGGTTAGCTTCGCAGAAGCGGCATTGAACAAAAAAACTTGGAATCGCGGAACTTTAGGTTGGAGGAAGAATCATGTTTTTGAACAAAGGAGAAATATTATTCAGACAGGGGGACAGCGGGGAATTTTTATACCATATCAAGAGCGGCTTGTTCAAGGTAACACGGCTCCATAAAAACGGGAACAGCGTTCTGTTTAACGTGCTTTATCCGGGGGAAACGGTGCCTCACCATTCGCTCATCACCCCGAAGGATATCCACGGTACGGCAACGGCCCTGATGCGCAGCGAAGTCGAGAAAATTCCGGCAGAGGAGTGGTACCGCGAGCTCCGTGAGCACCCGGAGAAGGCGCTTGAAATCGCCCTTTTGCTGCAGGAAAAGGTGCGCTTTATGCAGCAGCGGATCGACCATCTAACCGTCGGGACTCCGGCCGAGAGGCTGGCGCTGCTGACCGATTGGCTGGACAGCTACGCCCACGGTATCCACTTTACCGAGCTGCTGACCCAGGAGGAGATCGGCCAGCTGATCGGTGTACGCAGGGAAACGATCAACCGGCTGCTTCGAGGGCATTAACATAACGCCATCCAGCCATCCGCCATACGCGAACGGTCCGGTAAACAAACAAAGGGGCAGCCCCATTCAGGTTCTCTGAACCTGGGGGCAGCCCCTTTGTGCATTTTAGTAAATCGTATTGGCCGGTTTGGAAATCACATTGGCTAAATCAACGATTCGCATTAGCTAACTCAGCGCATTGCATTGACCAATCCGTGCGTTGCATTGGCCTCAAATGACGCCGTAGTCCGATAGGCGGGTTATGCCGCCAGTTGATAAGCTAACCGAGCGTGGCCCGCCGCCGATAAGTTAGTCGAGCTGGCCTGCGGGGCCGAAAAATTCGTAATGGATCCGCTCTGCGGGGATTCCCAGCTCCTTAAGGGCGCTGTAGACGGTGCGCATGAACGGAACCGGGCCGCAGAAGTAAAAATCAGCGTTTGGATCGACGATTTGCTGCAGCCATGCAGCGTCGATATATCCGGTTTTATGGCAGCTGTCGCCCTCAAGCGGTGTCTCATAGCAAAGGTAGGAGGACATTTGCGGATGCGCGCCTTCAAGCTCGGCGATATGCTCCTTCATCGCATGATGGCTTCCGTTAATCGCGGCGTGAACATAAGTGACTTTACGGGCCGGCTGTTCTTTCAGCAGCGTCTCCAGCATGCTGACCATTGGCGTCAGGCCGACCCCGCCGCTGATCAGCACGACGGGAATGTCTTGGGTCTGATCCAGCGTAAACGTGCCCGCCGGTGCACTGATTTCAAGGACAGTGCCTTCTTGGGCGTGCTCGTGCAGATAGTTGGAGACGACGCCTGCCGGTTTACCTGGCGCGGCATCTTCGCGGCGCACCGAAATCCGGTAGGAAGAACCGCCCGGCGCGGCGGACAAGCTGTAGTGGCGGATCTGCGTATACGGCTGGCCTTCAGGCTGAACGCGGACCGTGATGTATTGTCCCGGCAAATAAGAGGCGATCGGTCCGCCGTCTTGCGGTTTTAAATAGAAGGAAGTGATCACTTCGCTCTCCTTCACTCTCCGTTCCACGACGAATGGGCGGAAACCGGACCAGCCTCCCGGTGCGGCTTCAGCTTCCCGGTACATTTCCGCTTCCACGCTGATAAATGCATCTGCAATGACGCCGTAAGCCTCTTTCCAGGCTTCGAGAATTTCCGGCGTGGCCGCATCGCCAAGAACTTCCTTGATGGCCCCAAGCAAATACTGTCCGACGATCGGGTAATGCTCCGGCTTGATTTGCAGCGCCCGGTGCTTCTGCCCGATCTGCTTGACGGCTGGAATGATATCCTCCAGATGATCGATATGCGCGGCCGCGGCATAGACGGCGCCCGCCAGGGCGGCCGACTGCCGTCCTTGGCGCTGGTTGGCATGGTTGAATATGTTCAGAAGCTCTGGATGATCCTTGAAGAGATTGTTATAAAAGACGGATGTAATGGCCTGTCCGTGTACTTCCAGTACCGGAACGGTCGATTTGATCGTATCAATGGTTTGTTGGCTCAGCATAAAGGGCTCCTTCTTTCAACGTAATATTTAACGATTTCATAAGTTAAGTATAGAAAAGCCGATTACCCTTTATTGTGATTTCAGTCACATAAAAAATTGACATTGTGTGAACTTGAATTTACGTTCTGAAGACATGATCCGACGGAATAGGGCATAGGATATGACACGGTATCACGGTATCATTCCTGAAATCTGGATGACAGCGCCTGCGGCATAGAAGCCCTTCTTTTAGATATAAGAAAATTATAAGTTTCGGAGACTGGTTTCCTTATATCGCAACCAAAACTATCATATAAAAGCGGTCCGGCTTCTTGGAATGCACGACGAAAGACGTTTCTAACGCATTCTCCTCAGCAAGCTGTTTAGCAGGCAGTGCAACTGTGGTATAATAAGTATAGAAGTTATCAAACAAAAGAAAGGATCAGGATACCATGTGTCCCCGAAGGAACATTCCCCAAAGGACGATTTGGAAACGTTATGATCTCTCTTACACTTAGCTTCCATCGTAGAGAACAAGCGCCCGGATATTGGGTTGTGACAAACTTCTCGCGAAAGAAGGAAGCTTAAGATGCGAAGGACTCGGTCCTACAGGTTTCTTCCCGCGGAAGTTAGTCGCGTCCCTGACCAACTAACTACGATGAGGGGTAACCTGTATGAGGAAGAAAGACCATGTAATTTCAACGCTTCGACCAATCGCTATTATGATGTTAGGTACTTTTTTGCTGGCTTTTACGTATTATCACATTAATTTTCAGAATCATCTGTCCGAGGGCGGCTTCGTTGGCCTGTCGCTGCTCGGCAAGTACGCATTCGGATTTGACCCGGCAGTGACTGTGCTGATCCTGGATATTCCGGTGATCCTCGTTGCGCTGCTGCTGAATGGACGCAAATTTATTGTGAACACGCTTGTGGCGACCGTTTCGTTTTCCGTTTTTTACGATCTGATGGAACGCTACTCTGCGCTTGACATCAATCTTCACGGCAACCTGATTACGTATACGGTCNCGTTTCGTGCGCANCTTACCTCGCCGGCATGGGAGATGCCGCACCTAAGATGACCNCGGGGCNGAAACAGCCTGCAGCCAAACCCGTTCACAAAGTTCGGAGTGTCCACTGATAGATAACCGCCTGGTTCCTTAGGGAATCAGGCGGTTTGCTGTTTATGGCAGGTATGGCAGGGCGGGGGGCACCGTAAGGAGCCTCCCCGCGAAGACATACCACGAATCGCTCGGTTTTGCCGTCTTGCGTGAACGCTGGCAAGAACAGCATCACGAATAACTTCGATTGCTCTCGATTTTGCCGTCTTTGCCGTGAACGATGGCATGGACATCGTGTTTCGAGGCGTAGTCCTCCGCCTCGTTCATGGCTTCCTTCTTCGATCCAAAAGTCGACAAGGGCTTGTCTTTGCCTTCCACCTTGAGCGCCCATCCGTCCTCATGGGTGACGACATGGACATCAGCATCGCCGCCCCGGCCGCTGCGGGACCGGGAAGTCTTGCCGGCGTGCTCGTCATGCTCGTCCCGCTCGTCATCCGAACGGCCAGATGCATGCTTCGATTGCCCTTCCTCACCGGCAGGGTGGTCCTCATTCCACTTTTCCGCCTGAGCGGTGCCGATGGCAATAGCGCGCCCTTCCTCATAGCCTTCCTCGAGCAGCGCATTGGCGATTTCGACCGCCTTATTCCGCACCCGAGGCTCCAAGTTTTTCATGGATACAGGGTAATCATGCTTATTCCAAGGCATTGTCCATCCCTCCAAACCAGTTCTCGTTTACCCCTATATTACCCGGCGCCGCGCGAATCAAACGATGTTCATCCGCCCGATATGCATTATAATGGAAAAGATTGAGAATAAAGGAGTGAGGAATCGTGATCATGCAGATGCTGCTGGTACTGCTCTTGACAGGGATCATCCATACCGTGGACAGCCTTTCCTATGCTCTGCGGCTCGGCGGGCTGCGCAGCCGGCGGATTACGCTGGCCCTGTCCTTGTCGGGGCTGCTTGTGATCGTGTCGAGGACTTCCAACATGGCGCAGGGACCTATGGTCGGCAGCATGGTGGACAAGGCGCTGGCGTCGGCCTCCTTTCATTTGGAGTCGAGGCTGCATTGGATCATCGCCGCCGCCACAGCCGGTACAGCCGCAGCCATGCTGCTGTTTCCAAGCGTGGTGCGGATTTGCTCGCGGCTGGTCGTCCATTTGGAGGCCGCCGGTTCCATCCCGCAAATGGTAAAGCAGCTGACCGCCGGGCGAAAATGGAAGAACGGGACGGCGTACGTCAAGCTGCCGAATCTCCAGATGCTGCGCAGCCTGTTTCGAGGCCGCCTGCCCAGACGCCTGATGGCGATTAATATGGCCGTCACGGCTATTTATACCGTCGGCGTGCTGTCCGCGCTGTATGCCGCCTATCTATGGCCGGCATCCCGGCTGGCGGCATCAACCTCCTCCGGTCTAATCAACGGGGTGGCGACGATTCTGCTGACGCTGCTCGTCGACCCGCGGATCGCCCTGCTGTCGGACCGGACATTGCGGGGAGAGTCGCGTCTGGGGCGGATGAATCAGGTGCTCGGCCTGATGCTCGTATCCCGCTGCGCCGGGACGATCGCGGCCCAGCTGCTGCTCGTTCCCTGCGCGTTCTGGATCGGCTGGCTTATCTCCGGCTGACCTAAAGCAGCCGGAAAAAAGGAACGCGCATGAAAAAGAGGGTAAGGCTGCAAGCCTTACCCTCTTTTCGTATAAAGAACGAACCCCAGCGGCTATCGCTTGCTGGTCTCAAAATAGAGCGGCAGTGCCGTTTATTCAAACAGCACTTTATATTCGGAATATCCTTCCTTATCCAGGTCTTCCTTCGGAATAAAGCGAAGCGCCGCGGAGTTGATGCAGTAGCGGAGGCCATCCGGCCCCGGCCCATCGTCAAAAACATGGCCCAGATGGGAATCCGAGCCTTTGCTGCGCACTTCGGTCCGTACCATCATATGGCTCATGTCCAGCTTCTCTTTAATGGAGTAGTCGCGGATCGGCCGGGTAAAGCTCGGCCAGCCGCAGCCCGAGTCATACTTGTCCGTGGAGCTGAACAGCGGCTCGCCGGACACGATGTCGACGTAAATGCCGTCGCCGTGATGATCCCAGAACTCGTTTTGGAACGGCCGCTCCGTGGCGTTGTTCTGGGTGACTTCGTATTGAAGCGGCGTCAGGCGCTGTTTCAGCTCTTCCTTGTTTATCTTGGGAGCCCAGTGCTTCTCCAGGAAGTCATCGCGGCCCGATCCTTTCCGGTACCGTTTGTAATGTCCCGGGTTTTTCTTGTGGTAGTCCTGATGGTAATCTTCCGCTTCATAGAACGGGCCGGCAGGCAAAATCGGCGTAACGATCGGCTTGTCAAAGCGGCCGCTTCTTTCGAGCGCCTGCTTGGACGCTTCGGCCTTCTCGCGCTGCTCCTCGCTGTGATAGAAAATAGCGGTCTGGTAGGAAGAGCCGCGATCGTAGAACTGCCCGCCCGCATCGGTTGGATCGATCTGCTGCCAGAATAGCTCGAGCAGCTTTTCATAAGGAAAAATGTCCGGGTTGAACGTAATCTGCACCGCTTCCACATGCCCTGTCGTTTCAGAGCATACTTCCTCGTAAGTCGGGTTCGGCTTATGGCCGCCGGTATATCCGGACACGATGCTGACGATGCCCGGCAGCTCCTCAAACGGGGTTACCATGCACCAAAAGCATCCACCCGCAAAAGTGGCTTTATGTTCAACTGGCTGTACGTCGCTCATGATATCACTCCGTTTCTTTCAAATCGTAAGTAAGGTGTACAACTCCATTATAATCCATCCGCGCAAGGGAACCAAGGTGCCCGGTTATTTCGGTCTCGTGCGGGAGAGGCGGCGGTACATTACCGCGATCAGTCCGAGCAAGAGGACATAAGCGGATGCCGCAGCGGCGGAGATCCACGGGTGCGCTGACAGATTGCCGCCCAGGTAGGCATATAACAGGATGCCCGGCACTTTGCCGATCCCGGAAGCGGCGGTGTAGCTCCAGAAGGGAAGCGCGGCGGCCCCGGCGAATATATTGACCGCCATCTGCGGAACGATCGGAATAACCCGCGCGGCGGCGATACTGACAAACGGATGCGTTTCAATGAATGCGGTGAAAGTCTGCAGCGGCTTGATCCGTTCCAGATACCTCCTGCCCCGGTCCCGAAACAGGTAGCGGACAAGTCCGTACAGAATCGTGGCCGCCAGCATCGTTCCGATCCATGAGACGATCGCCGCCCACAGGGTACCGTAAGCGTAGCCGAGCGCCGCGATGACCAGCTTATAGGGAACGACAGGGAACAGGGCGACCAGGGCGGCTATTCCGACCAGCAGAAGGAATGACGGCCTTTCGCCCAGCGCCTCCATGATCGCGTCCCGGTACAGGAAAGCCCAAACGAGCAGAAGGATGTACAAGAGGGGCAGCAACCATTTTTTCATCGTGATTTCCTTTCCACTTAGCCTATAATCTCCATCATACCAAAAATTAATGAATAAAAATCATAGTAATTGCCTTAGAGTTTTGCTATAATGGTTCCAACAAGTGAATAGTTCCCAAAGGGGAGTAGCTCATGCAATAAAGTCGTCATTACGGGATCGGTATCCCCGGCTTTATTGGCAACGATTATGTTGTTTTGCGAGACCTTTGCCTGATTTTTCATTAGGTAAAGGTCTTTTTTGGTGGGCAAAAAGCGCCGTTTTACCTAATGAAGGTAAGGGGCGCTTTTTTTAGTGCGGCGACTAATCATTCTATCTCAAACAACAGAAAGGTGGAAATCGTATGGAATTGTTTACTATGGCATTTTGGGCAGCGCTCATGTCCATCGTCATCATTGACCTGGTTCTTGCCGGCGATAACGCCATTGTAATCGGACTCGCCGCGCGGAACGTCAAAAAAGAAGACCAGAAAAAAGTCATTATTTGGGGGACCGTGGGCGCCGTCGTCATCCGGGTCATCGCCACGCTGCTGGTCGTTCAGCTGCTGCTGATTCCGGGACTGCGTCTTGTCGGGGGAATCGCGCTCATATGGATCGCGTATAAGCTGCTGATTGACGAAAAAAAGCATGACATATCCGCAGGCAACCAAATGTGGGCAGCCATCCGCACGATCATTATCGCCGATGCCATGATGGGTCTCGACAACGTGCTGGCGGTAGCCGGAGCGGCCCATGGAGACTTCCTGCTCGTCATTATCGGACTGGCGATTTCGGTGCCGATTATGGTATGGGGCAGCACGATCATCCTGAAGCTGACGGAACGCTTCCCGGTCATTATTACGATCGGCGCGGCGGTGCTCGCCTGGACGGCATCCAAAATGCTGGTGGAAGAGCCGCTGATTCACGACTGGTTTGCCAGCCCGATCCTGAAATACGGGTTTGAAGTGGTGGTCATCGCCGCCGTCGTTGCTTTGGGACTGATGACCAAAAAGAAAAAGCAGAAGGAAAACCGGGCGGCAGAGTCGATGTAACGGCTTAAATTTGCCGGCCAAAAGCGGTATAATGGGTATCTGTCCGGCATGTCCGGAAGGTTCGTTGGATTGAAGAAAGGTGGACCATAGGCATGAATGTAATAAACCGTAAGCGGAAGGTTGCGCTGGCGGGGCTCGGTGATATCGCCCACAAGGTATATCTTCCGCTGCTGGCCCACCACGAGAAGGTGGAGGTTGCCGGGGTGATGAGCCGCTCCGAAGCTACGGTGCAGCGCGTGACGCAGACTTAC
>NZ_PCZT01000012.1:406667-409062 GCF_002968895.1 Paenibacillus sp. AR247
GGCTTTAACCGCCGCTTTGCTCCATTATATGTGCGGGCAAAGGCATGGGTCGAGGAGACCGGCGGATTCGTCCAGGCCGCTACAGCCAAGCACCGAACCACCCTGCAGAAGGGGAGCAGCAGCGACACGATTTACGACGATCTGATCCATATGCTGGACCTGCTGCTCTGGCTGGGCGGAAGTGACTACGAGCTGCTTCATCACCATCTAAGTGAAGATGAACAGGGCCGGCTGCTGTACACCTCCGGCGATCTGGGCCTCGGCCGGAACGTCACAGGAAGGTACAGTATGATCCGGCAGGCCGGGGCGGATATGGAGAAGCTCGAGCTGCACGGAAGCGGCCGGTCGGCGGAAGTCGTTAATCTGGAGCATGCGGTTCTGTGTGAGCAGGGAAGGCCGCCCGAGACCCGCGAATTTGGAAGCTGGGATACGATCCTGCATCGGCGCGGCTTCAGCGGGGCCGTGGATCATTTTCTGGAGCATCTTACTTCTCCGGAAGACTGTACTATTCGCGCCGAGCGGGTCATGCGCAGCCATGAGCTGGCATCGAGACTGGCGGAGCAGCAGAAGGGGGGAACTGACAATGGATGAACGGCAGAAGTCGCTGGAAGAAGGCATCGTGGAAAGCTACCGGCAGGATGAGGATATGATGATCCTGGTTTTTGCCCAGTGGTGCGTCAATCACGGATTGGACCCCCTGGAGCTGTACCGGCAGGCGTACCCGCAGCAGGGTGACAACGAGCGACTGCAGCGAGTGCTGGACCTGACCGTACCTAAAGAGGAGGCCGGGCCGATTCCGGACGATACTGTGCTTGGCGTGTTGTCGCTGTTCGGTAACGAAGACTTGGCGTTTGTCGTATCCGAAACGATCGCGGCGAGAGCCGAAAAATAAGCAATTTTTGCGGCATCGAATGGTAAAGCAGCCCAGAAGCCATGCCCCGTATCGGGGGCATGGCTTCTTTGCTCATAGGGCGGGAGAGCTTATTTGCGGCCGATATAGCCCGCGGATGCTTCCAGCGCACTTTTCACCGCCTTCAAATATTGATAGCCGTGATGCCGGTCCGGTTCAAGGTAAGCTCCCTCCGCCCATTCGTTCCAGGCGTTGATAAACAGAAACTCGCTGCGGTACAGCCGGCTTGCCCTTTCGATCTGTCTCGCCAGATACCAGCCGAACTTGCGCGGGGAAGCCCCCATGCTGCTTTGCCCGTTGGCGCCGAGCCGCGGGGTGTTGTCCCAGTTGACGAAAGCGCCCGGGAAAATCATCTCCCCGGCACGATGAGGCGAACGGTTCAATATGTTTTCCCAGACATGATCATAATCCACAGCGATGTGCGGATCGCCGCCGTACGTATTGACATAGCTCCAGATTTGCTGGGAACGGCTGTGACCGAACGTATAGTGCGGTTCGAACTCCAGGCTTGCTTGTTACCGGGCCGATAGATGATAAACATCGGTTTCTCTTGAACACGGATGTATCTCTCATCCCGGAAGGCATCCAGCAGCGCATAAAAGTGCTCTTCCCAGTCACGTTCATCCCCGTAATCCTGCGGCATCAGCAGGTGATGATCACCGCCGTCCCATCTCCGGGTCCACGGCTCGTTGGCCCAGGACAGGCAGAACGGGATCCCGGGCTCACCCAGCCGCAGCACTTCGTTAAAAGGCTTTTCGAGCAGCCGCTTGCCTTTGAACCAGTAGTGGTAATAACAAAAGCCGTAAATCCCGTAGGACTGGGCGGTGTTCGCCTGCCACATCCGGGCGGCAGGGTCGGTCAAATCGTAGTAATACTGATCGAAGGGCTCATTGGGCTGCTTATGCCCCGGGTACAAGGGGACGGCCTTTCGGGTATTTGTCCACTCGGTAAAACCCTCTCCCCACCACAAATCGTTTTCGGGTATCGGGTGAAACTGCGGAAGTAAAAACGCGATAAGCTTCAAGTTGACTTACCTCCCATACAACTTCGGCGGCGGTTCAATCCTGATCCCTGCAGGCTGCCCGGATGGGGTGCAGTCTTAGCGCCGGGCGGCGAGATGGAGCAGCTTCAGCACCATTTGCAGGCACGAATTGCGGTATTTGCTGCCGTACAGAGCGTTGGTCGACACGTACCGCATAAGCTCGGGCCGGTCCCAATAATAGCCGAGTTTTTCCTGCAGGTCGCCGGCGGAGCGGAAGATGACGATATCTTCGTCCGGCCGCATGTACTCGTATAGGTTGGGATTGTTCTCCGCCAGCAGAAAGCCTCCGCACGCGCCAATGGCCAAAACCTGCCCGGGCTCCGGCTGCGCATAAATGATTACGGTGGCCCCGTTATAATATTCCTGGATATCGGCCAGCGGCCGCACGCAGGTTACGCCGTCTTCGGGCTGCCATCCTAAGCCCATGGCAAACACTTTTTTGT
>NZ_PCZT01000012.1:409162-433725 GCF_002968895.1 Paenibacillus sp. AR247
AATGCATCCGCAATCGAAGGCAGCTGTTCGGCAGGCGCGGCGGCATCCGCCAGCCAGACCGCTTTTGCTGGGGAGCCGGACAGGACCGGATCCCGCAATTCGTCAAAAAAGTTCGCATCAGGATTGCCAAGCACCAGCAGGAGATCGAACGGAATGGCAGTCAGTCCTGCGGGCAGGTTACAGAGGTGCTTCACGGGAGCGGCCGTCTGTGTGACGAGCCTGAGCCCGTCAAGAATGGACTGTTCGGTATGCCAATGGCTATCTTCCGAGAGCAGCGACCGCACAAGAACTTTCATTTGTTTGATATCCACCGGGCCCGGGGGGGTGCGTGCTCCGTCCAATTCAACCAGAACGTTTGGCGCCGCGT
Organism: Paenibacillus sp. AR247; assembly: GCF_002968895.1. Lineage (NCBI taxonomy): Bacteria > Bacillati > Bacillota > Bacilli > Caryophanales > Paenibacillaceae > Paenibacillus > Paenibacillus sp. AR247. The sequence goes on from NZ_PCZT01000012.1 coordinate 409,530, forward strand.
CCGGTTGTTCGGAAGGGGCTGTTTTCGTTTCGGCAGAAACGGGAGGGCCTGGCAGACTTGTTGCCGCGCCGGGAAGGGGAGCCGGTACCTGCAGTGTTCCTCCGCCGTTTTTCTTCAGCACGCGGACCACCATTTTGGCGATGCGCTGCTCGGTAACGGGATGCAAACGGATCTGGGTGCGGCGGGATCGCTCTCGGCTCCTTTTTTGTTCATGGCGTTTGATTTCCCTCCTCATCACCTTAGCATAGTGTCATACCAGTGTATGGTTGTATCGTGAAAGCTGCCCCACGGACAACTGACACAAAAAGGGAAAAAAGGGCGGATGCTGAAGCAGGCAGCACAAAAAAACCGGCGCTTATCCGCGCCGGCTTCAGCCTGTCTTATCCGATGTTCTAGTTCGGCGAACGGACGCCGATCCCGGTCTGGATCTGCTCCCTGTTCTCCATGCGGTATTCCTTTGGCGACTTGCCGAACCTGGACCGGAATACCCGGTGGAAATACGTATAGCTGCCGAATCCCGAAGTTTCCGCAATGTCTTCGAGCGACATCGGACTAAACACGATCCGCTCGCGGGCCATTTCCAGCCGGACGTCCAGCGTATACTGCATAATACTCGTCCCGAAGGCTTCCTTAAACAGATGGACCGCCCTCGAGACGCTGATGCCGACATGTGAAGCGACATCCTCCAGCTTGAAGGATAACGAGGCGTGTTCTTCAATAAAATGCTTCATGCGGTAAGCCAGGTACGTTCTCGGGGTCGTGGAGGGATGCTCGCTAAGGAGGCGGTCCGTTTCGAGGCATAAAATCCGCATGTAGTATCCTGATATTTCGGGATACGGGTTGGACATTCTCCGCTGTTCCAGCACGATCTGGCGGAACAGGCTGAGCAGGCTCTCGTTAAGCGGGACGCGGATGCGCGTCGGCCGTTTCTGCTTGGCCCACCACTGGTCGATCCATTCCCCGCCGAAGAAAATATGATAGTCGCCGCTTTCTACGGCAAGCTCGCCCTGAGCGTTCGGCTCCTCGCCGATCAACAGCTCGTACGGCTCGTCTGGGGAATAAATCAACAGATCGCCCGATTCGACGGGAACAAGCTCACCGTCTACCCGTGCGCGGCATCTTCCGTCGGTCTGCAGACGCATGAGGTAATTTTTAACGCCGTCCATCTCGCTCATGTAGAACGGTTTATGATGAAATGAAAATCCTGCTGTATAAATGTGCACTGAATCTTGGGTGGACATGATAGGGCTCCCTTTGCAATCAAAAAAATATGACCAGATTGTTCATGTTTCGATCATATAATTCATTTTAATATAAATAAATTCGGAATACCATGTTACTAGATTGTTGAATACGCATTCAGCATCGTAAGGAGTGACTTTCGTGGAGAACAAAATGAAAGCCGGCATTATCGGCTGCGGCAACATCAGTGCTATTTACCTGGAGAATTTAAAGAAAAGCCCGGTTGTTGAAGTGGTGGCGGTTGCCGATCTGGTGACTGAACGCGCCCAAGCGCGGGCTGAAGAGTTTGGGATTGCAAACGCATACACCGTGGATGAGCTGCTCGGTGACCAAGAGATTGAGCTCGTCATCAACCTGACGATTCCCGGCAGCCATGCCTCCATCGATTTGGCGGCGCTTGAAGCCGGCAAGCATGTATACGCGGAGAAGCCGCTGGCAACCTCGCTGCAGGACGGCAAGCGCGTGGTTGAACTGGCCGAGCAGAAAGGCCTGCGCGCCGGAAGCGCGCCGGATACGTTCCTCGGATCAGGCGTGCAGACCGCCAAAGCGGCAATCGAAGCCGGGAAGATCGGCATACCGGTGGCGGCAACCGCATTTATGATGGGCGGCGGCCCGGAGGGCTGGCATCCGGATCCTGAATTTTTCTACGCGCCGGGCGGCGGTCCGATGCTGGACATGGGTCCGTATTACCTGACGGCGCTGGTTGAGCTGCTGGGCTCGATCCGCCGGATCAGCGCTTCGGTAGGTGCCCAGATCCCGATGCGGACCATCGGCTCGGGGCCGAAGAGCGGCCAGCAGATTCAGGTGCAGACACCGACCCATCTGGCCGGCACCATCGATTTTAAACAAGGCGCCATCGCCACGATGATAACCAGCTTTGATATTAAAGCTGGGGCCAATCTGCCGTGGATTGAAATTTACGGTACGGAAGGAACGCTCAGCTTGCCGGATCCGAACTTCTTTAACGGCGACGTCAAGCTTCGCCGCAGCGGTTCCAGCGAATGGGAAGTGCTGACGCCCGTTTTTGAGAGCACCCAGAACGAACGCGGCCGCGGTGTAAACGACATGGTCGAAGCGATCCTCTCAGGGCGCAAGCACCGGGCCAACGGCAACCTGGCCTACCACGTGCTGGAAGCCATGTATGCTTTTGAAGAGTCATCCATCAGCGGCAGCCATGTCGTACTTGCGAGCAGCCATGAATAACGGTCATCTCAATAAGATGACCTATAAGCGAACACAGGGGTGAACCAATATGTTGAAGCTTGGCCTGCAGTTATATACGGTTCGTGAAGAAATGGAAAAGGATTTTGAGGGTACGTTGAAGAAAGTAGCAGAGCTGGGTTATCAGGGCGTGGAATTCCACACCTTCTTCGGACGCTCCAGCGCCGAGGTCAAGAAGCTGCTGGACGAGAACGGTCTGGTCGCCATCGGGACCCATACGCCGTATGACCGGATGCAAAACGCACTGGACGAGGAAATCGCCTATAACAAGGAGATCGGCAGCAGCAGCCTGATCGTTCCTTACCTTGGTGAGGAGCAGCGCGAGTGGGACGAGGTGTTTGACAACCTGAAGCGTATCGGCGAGAAATGCGCTGCGCAGGGGGCCACACTGCTGTACCATAACCACGATTTTGAATTTACGGAAACACGCGGCGAGGAGACGGTGTTCGACGCGATGTACGAAGCGGTGCCCGCCGACCTGCTGAAGGTGGAGCTGGATACGTGCTGGGTATATTTTGCCGGCTACGATCCGGTGGAGTACATCGAGAAGTATGCGGGACGCCTTCCGATTGTGCACTGGAAGGACGTCAAGCGGAAAGAGGACGGCACGCCGCAGACGGTCGAGCTCGGCGCAGGCGAAGTCAACCTGGAAGCCGTAGCCGAAGCAGCGGACCAAGCCGGCGTGGAATGGATCGTTGTGGAGCAGGATTTCTGTGAAAGACCACCGCTCGAAAGCATTGCAGCCAGCATGGAATGGATCAAATCTTATGCCAGAAACGGAGGACCCGTAAATGTCTAGCTCAAGCAAAACCCTGAAAATCGGCATCATCGGCTGCGGAGGAATCGCCAACGGCAAGCATATGCCGAGTCTCAAGAAGCAGCCTCAGGCGGAAATGGTCGCGTTCTGCGATATCGTGCAGGAGCGCGCCGAGAAGGCCGCTGCCGAATTCGGCGCAGAAGGCGCCAAAGTGTATACAGATTTCCGCGAACTGCTGAAGGACGCAAGCATCGACGTCATTCATGTATGTACGCCGAACGATTCCCACTCCGTCATTTCGGTGGCGGCGCTGGAAGCCGGCAAGCATGTCATGTGCGAGAAGCCGATGGCCAAGACGGCCGCCGAGGCCAAAGCGATGGTGGAAGCCGCCAAGCGCACCGGCAAGAAGCTGACGATCGGCTACCAGAACCGCTTCCGCAACGACAGTCAATACTTGAAGGAGCTGTGCGAGAACGGGGAGCTCGGTGACATTTATTACGGTAAAGCGTTGGCCATCCGCCGCCGTGCCGTTCCGACCTGGGGCGTGTTCCTTGACGAAGAGAAGCAGGGCGGGGGACCGCTGATCGATATCGGCACCCACGCGCTCGACCTGACGCTGTGGCTGATGGACAACTATAAGCCGAAGAGCGTGCTCGGGAGCACCTTCCACAAGCTGGGTCATAAAGAGAATGCGGCCAACGCGTTCGGCCCGTGGAACCCGGAAGAGTTCAAGGTAGAGGATTCCGCATTCGGTTTCATCACGATGCAGAACGGCGCAACGATCGTGCTGGAGTCCAGCTGGGCGCTGAACGTCGTGGAAACCGGGGAAGCGAAGACGGTTCTTGCCGGCACGGAAGGCGGGGCCGACATGAAGGACGGCCTGCGCATCAACGGCGAGAAAATGAGCCGCCTCTATGAAACTACGGTGGATCTGAACGCCGGCGGCGTAGCCTTCTACTCCGGGTCGGCAGAGACCGATGCCGACAAAGAGCAGCGCCTGTGGCTCGAAGCCATTTTGGAAGATAAAGAGCCGGTGGTCAAGCCGGAGCAGGCCTATGTGGTCACGCAGATTCTGGAAGCCATTTACGAGTCTGCCAAAACAGGCAAAGCCGTTTATTTTGAGGAATAGTCATCCTTTGCATAGAAGCAATTATTTATAGCTACGATAACCAAGAATGAGGAGGAGTACACTTGAAACTGGGAGTATTTATGGTATTGTTTGGTGGACGCAAACTGGAGGACGCTTTGGACTATGTCGTCTCCAAAGGATTGAAAGCTGTTGAAATCGGAACAGGGGGCAATCCCGGCAACGCGCACTGCAAGCCGGCGGAGCTGCTGAAGGACGAAGCCGCATTGAAGCAATTCAAGGACGCAATCGAGTCCCGCGGCCTGACGATCAGCTCGCTGAGCTGCCACGGCAACCCGCTGCATCCGCAGAAGCATCTGGCTCAAGCCGACCACGAGGATTTCGTGAATTCGGTGCTGCTGGCTGAGAAATTGGGCGTAGAAGTGGTCACCACGTTCTCCGGATGCCCTGGCGACCATGAGGATGCCAAATATCCGAACTGGCCGGTAGCGCCTTGGCCAAACGATTATCAGGAAGTGCTCGCATGGCAGTGGGAGAACAAAGTCATCCCTTACTGGACCGAACAAGCGAAGTTTGCCAAAGAGCATAACGTAAAAATCGCGCTTGAGCTCCACGGCGGATTCTCGGTGCATACACCTGCGACACTGCTCCGCCTGCGCGAAGCTGCCGGCGAAACGATCGGCGCCAACCTGGATCCGAGCCACATGTGGTGGCAGGGTATCGATCCGGTGCAGGCGATCCACATTTTGGGCCGTGAGGGTGCGATCCATCACTTCCATGCAAAGGATACCGTGATCGATCCGATCAATGTTAACAAATACGGCCTGACCGATATGCAGTCCTACACGAACATGCTGGACCGCGCATGGCAGTTCCGCAGCGTAGGCTACGGCCACGATGTGAAAACGTGGGCTGACATTATCAGCGCACTGCGCCTCGTCGGCTATGATTATGTCGTCAGCATCGAGCATGAAGACGGCCTGATGTCTGTTGAAGAAGGCTTCTCCAAAGCCGTTCAAAACCTGCAGCAAGTACTTATTGAAGAGCCACTCGGTGAGATGTGGTGGGTCTAGGGGGATAAACCATTGATTAATGTAACCATTTGGAACGAATTCGTTCATGAAAATATTCACGACGAAGTGAAGGCAGTCTATCCGGAAGGCATTCATGCCGCACTGGCCGCAGGGCTGGACGGCAACGGCTTTGCGATTACTACGGCGACGCTGGACCAGCCGGAGCATGGATTGACCGAAGAAGTGCTGAATGCCACGGACGTGCTCGTATGGTGGGGCCATATGGCCCACGACCAGGTCAGCGACGAAGTGGTGGCGCGTGTCGTAAAACGCGTGCTTGGCGGCATGGAATCATTTGGAACGTGAACCCGTCCCATCCGATTTCCATGGGCATTGACGCCAAGATTATTCTCGAGCATGAGGAAATGTACGGCGAATTTTTCGATATTCCGGCTCCGGATGAGCTCGTGTTTATCAGTAATTTCGAAGGCGGCGAAGTGTTCAGAAGCGGATGCACCTTCCGCAGAGGCCAAGGGAAGATCTTCTATTTCCGTCCAGGCCATGAGACGTTCCCGACCTATTACCAGCCGGAAATCCTGAAAGTCATCGCCAACGCGATCAATTGGGCATATCCTCTCCAAACGTCGGCTCCGGTATTCGGCAACATGCAGCCGGTCAGAGAGCTGAAGCCGGCGGCAGTATTGTAAGCTTTCGCAAGGCGTATCAGCCTAAAGCGGCGGTCCAACCGCCGCTTTTTTGCTTGCTTGCAGAGCATGCATGATTTTCGGATGATCTGCAAATCATGGGATCAACAAGGAATCGGGAGTCCCGTTTTGCAAGGGAAAGAACATTTGCGGAGCTTTCCAGCAGTTGTCTTGTTTCATTTTGCGCAAAAATGTGGTAAAATGAAATATACTAACTTAATGTAAGCGTTCATGAGACGTAACTGTTTACATGGATTCTGTAAAGAGGTGAAGATCATGAATCAACAACAATTTAACATGTGTCCGCGATTCGAAAATGCTTTCTCCATATTAGGAAAACGCTGGAACGGCTTGATCGTCTTTTCCCTGATGGATGGTCCGAAACGGTTCAAGGATATATCGAAATTAATTCCTTCGATGAGCGATAAGATGCTGTCCGAACGCATGAAAGACTTGGAAACGGAAGGAATTCTGGTTCGGCACGTTTATCCCGAAACGCCTGTCCGTATCGAATATGAGCTGACGGATAAAGGCCGAGCGCTGCGTCCTGTTATGGAGCAGGTTCAAGAGTGGGCAGAACAGTGGGTTGAGCTGTAAAACCGTCCGTAAGGTACGGTTCTGCGGGAACCCCGTTAACGACAAACCTTCCTTCCATTAAGGAGGGTTTTTGTTAATTATAGGAAAAGACTTGCACCAAATGACGGAGTCTGTAGTATAATTGGTAAAAAACTGCCTTTTCGGCGTATAAGGAGGCGGATGACGATGAGGAAGATCATATTCTCCCAGGGAATCGGGTACGGCAAGGACGATGTACACGAGCTTGAAAGCGCTTCGGTCAAGGTTCGGGGCATTTACGATAAGACACTCAGCATGCTGAGCCGGTATTGGCCGGAATCGATTTGGAAACGCTGGACCTTAGACAGGCCTGCTCAGGCGTCACCTGCCGACGAAGACAAAGACAAGAGCAGTACGATTTTTCAGAAATGGATTCAAGGTCCTACGGGTTGGAAATGCATCGGCTGCGAGCGGCATAATGTCGAGAGCCTTGATGCGAATCATGCCTCGGACAGAACGTCCAAGCATGAATACATCTTTCACAACGGCCGGCATCAGAGCATGCTGCTGCAGGTCATCATCTGGTCCCAATACGAAGAAATCACCATGTTTCACCCCTTTCTCGGCGACACTCCTTTTTCACAGAAGAAGAACTGGAGGTCATCTCCACTTATTGAATTTACCGTGCTGAAGCTGGACGGCGGGTCCATGAAGCCTGATATGACGCATTCTTATGTATTTCCGTACACCAATAATCAAAGCGTCAGAGACGTTATGGCGCACAGCGGTTTCGTGAAGCTGACGGACAATAAAATGTACGTAGACACCGTCCAGGGGTACAGTCCCAAATCGGTGGAGAAGTGGGTCGTCAAGGTGAACGGGAAGGAACTGGTGGACAGCGGTTTGGAGATGAAGCTGACGCCGCAGGATGAAGTGGAAATCAGGCTGGAACGGGCAAGCGTATAATAGCAAAACAAGCAAATCGACAAGCAAACGGACAAGCAAATGGACAAGCCCGAATTGGGCAGACAGCGAATGTGAAATGAACGTCTGGTTTAAATGATACATGTCGTGTGTAAAAGGAAGGGTACCCCTATGTGGATGAATGAGAAGATCAAGGCTTCTGAGGTGGAATTAACCGGCTTGAACGGCGAGGATATCGGAATCGTCCCGACCAGGGAAGCATTGGCCATGGCCCGCAAGCTGAAAGTAGACCTCGTCTGCACGTCGCTGATGAGCAGTCCGCCGCCTTGCCGGCTGGTGGCTGCCGCCGACGCCAAGAAGGAAGCCCAGGCAGCCAAAGCCAAATCTTCCGACCGGGTAGTAAAGGTGAAGGAGATCCGGCTGACCCCGAACATCGAGGAGCACGATCTGGATACGAAGAAGCAGCAGGCCGCGCGAATATTACAAGCGGGAAATGCCGTCATGCTGGTGGTCCGGGTGCAGGGCAAGGAGGGCGCCGCCGCCAAGGTCCTGCTGGAGGACCTGGTTCGGGAATTAAAGGAGTGGGGCCGCGCCAAAACAGGCATCCAGGTGAGCGGCAAGCAGGCTGCCGTACAGATCGATCCGGTCGCATAAATAAAGACAAAGCCCCCAGGCGCCGTTTATTCAGGCACTCAGGGGCTTTTCTGCGGTTCGGGTTAGTCATTAAGCGATCTCCAGCCGTCGAGGTCGTGAACGGACACCCCTGCGAATGAGGTATTGACCTGCGCCAATTGCTGCAGCTTGCCCAGCTGGGAGTCCATATAAGCTTTTCCTTCCTCATAGAAGGTAATAAATTCGCCTTCGCTGCTCGGTTTCGTTTCGACAGAAGCAAAGGCCGGCTTGCCGAGATAGTTCGCCTCTTCCAGTTCGCGCTTGGCGGTGCTGTAGATGCCGTCGGCGGTATCCCGGTAGGACATGATCGCAACGGCGTCATATTGGCTGATCATGAAGCGGCTCAGCGTGCTTGTTCCGTCCGCTGTCGTATAGTTGCAGAGCCAAAATGGAATATCGGCGGCAACTGGAAGATTCATTTCACGCACATTATCGGTTAAATACTGGACGTTCTCCTGCCATTGGCGGATGACCGAGGTCTGGTCCGACTTCCATTGAGGCAGCACGTGGGGTTCGATGTCGACATGAACGCCCTGGAACTTCTCGTCCTCTGCAGCGCCGTTCTGGTACGCCTTCACCCAATCGAGGAAGCTTGTGATTTTGTAACGTTCCGACGTAAGTCCCCAGGACGGGGCGCCGCTGAGCGCATCGACCCGGATATCCAAAGCTCCGGCCTGTTTAATGAAGCTCTTATAGTAGGAAGCAGGAATATCGCTGTTGGTCTGGAGATAAATCGTACGGACGCCGTGATCGGCCGAAAATTTCAACATCTCCTTGGCTTCCGTCTTGATCAGCACCGTGTTCCACAGCCAGGTGGCTTTGGTGTAACCTTCCGCTTTAGCCTCATTTCCGGGGAAGAGACCCGCGGCAAACCATAATACAACGAAGGCGGCAATCCATCCTGAACGCAATGAATATTTACTTGACATGACAATCGTACACTCCTTTATGTGATGTGCGGTACTACCTGATTCGATGGACCCTCTTTCACGACAAACACGATTCCTTATGACCAGATCTGGCAGCGGGTAATACTTATGATGTTCCTGGTTTTGGCGGATCTCAGTCCTCCTTACAAGGATCTGTAGTCTGATAGCAGGTCCACGACATAATAGGTAGATCTGCGTAGTGGATGAGTCCTTGGAAATAGGTGCTATCCAATTGATCGGTTCTTTATTCCGCATTATATATAGGTCTTAAGAATCATTTAATAGTATATGAAGAAAGCGCTTTAATGAATATAGGTATTTGGAAGGGTGAAAAGAGAATAATTAGAGGGGGAGAAAGGAATCGAAGGGATACAGCCTCCTTTTAGCGCATGAAAAACCCCCTGCGCTGCACGCAGAGGGAAGCGATGATTTCTCTTAAATCCGGCATATTTCCTTCGGGCAATACTCACAGTGACAGATGCCCTGCAGATGAGAAATGTCGTTAATGACAATCAGGCCGTCCACAATGTCCACCGCACCGCATCTGCGGAGGTCGCCCAGCATCCGGTTGACGCTTTCGCGCGTAGCTCCGATCAGGTTCGAAAGATCCGTGTTGGTAAGCTTTTTACGGATGATGATACGTCCTCCGGCATGTTCTCCGTACGTATTGCCGAGCCGGATCAGTGTCGAACAGAGCGCGCCGGGCTTGCCGTACATCATGAGATCCCGGAACTTGGTCTGCGTGAGGCGGTGATGGTTGCCCATCCATTTCATAAAGTCCATTGCAAAAGCGCCGTCCTGGCAAATGAGGAATTCCATATCCTGCTGGTCGATCACCCCGACGACGCTGTCCTCAAGCACCTCGGCGGTATAACTGTGCGTACGGCTGCCGATCGGGTCGGCCTGGCCGACGATATCGCCGCTTGTATACATATAGACGATAAGCTCTTTCCCTTCGACCGAGGATTTGCTTAATTTAACGCATCCGCTGTAGATATAGTAAAATCTGTCGGCAGCATCCCCTTCCCAGAACAGGTGGGAACCCGCAGGCATCTTTATTTCCGTCATCATGGAAAGCATCCGTGTGAAGTTGGCGTCCGAGAAGCAGCATGTATTCCGGACCGTGTCCTCGAGTGCAGGCAGTGTGCTCATCGTTCATTTCCCCTTTTGGCTTGCTGTAATGTGATTGCCTTTATCCATATTATAGCGGGAATACGAGCGGCTGAGTGCGCGCCGGGCGGGCGAAAAGTGTCAAATTTCTAACAATGTGATTATTTTCACTTGGTGTAGAGGATTTTCCCCCTGCATTAGCGGAATATTCTCCTTACGGATCTGGCGGCCGCTTCTTATAATTAAGCATGTAAACCAGATTGCTAAGGGGGCTTAAGCAGATGAAGATGAAAAGAAGTTTGATGCTGCTGATCTCGTTATGTTTTGCGGCGTCGCTCGCGTTATCCGGTTGTGGAAGCGATAACAAATCGGCCGGAGAGACGGGCGGGGGTTCATCGGGAACGGAGCCGAAGACGGAGGAAGCGCAAAAGGCCGAACCGTTCGAGCTGACACTGAGACATACGCAGGTTGGCCAGGACAAAGAGAAGCGTTTTGCCATTTTGCAGGACGTCGTGAAAAAGACGGAGGGCGAAATCGAAGGGTTAACGTTTAAGCTGGATGGCGTGGAATCCGACGTCAACCGGAAAGAGAAGCTGCGCGGCGAAATGGCGGCAGGCAATCCACCGGATATTTTCGACCTGTTCGGCAGCCCCGATTCCAAAGTGTACGCCAAAGAGGGCAAGCTGCTTGATTTGACGCCGATCATTGAGGAGCTGGGGATCAAGGATAAGTTCAGCTCGCTCGAGCCGTTCACTTACGAAGGTAAGGTCTACGGACTGCCGATCGGCGGATCTGGTGAAGGCTTCTTCTATAACAAGGAGTATTACGATAAAAAGGGCTGGGCGCCGCCTAAAACGTTCGCCGAGCTGGAAGAGCAGCTGGCCGCGATCAAGGCCGACGGCAAGGTGCCTATGGCGGCAGCTTCCAAGGCAGGCTGGGTGCCGCTGATGCTGACCAACCACCTGTGGTCGCGCTACGCGGGACCGGACATTACGAACAAATTTGCTACCGGCGAAGCCAAATGGAACGATCCGAACATGGTCAAGGCGTTTGCGAAGCATAAGGAATGGGTCGACAAGGGCTATTTCAAAAAGGGCGAGCTGGGCTTTGAATATGCCGAGTACACGACCCAATTTACGAGCGGGGAAGCCATTTTGATGTATGACGGAACCTGGAAGTCTTCGGTGTTCAAGCAAGGGGAATCCGGCGAAGGCATGATCGGTAAAGTCGGCTTCTTTAACCTTCCGCCGGTGGACGGCGGCGTAGGCGATCAGACGGCGCTGATGCGCGACGTCAACAACGGCTACGGCTTCTCGTCCGCGGTCGCCAAGGATCCGCGCAAGCTGGAAGCGGTGAAAGCCTTTATCAAGAACATGTTCAATGAGGAAATGCAGATCCGCGGCTTGGTGGAAGACGGGGTCCTGCCGGCCATGAAGCTGGACGCATCTGTGCTGGAGTCGAGCATTACCGACGATCTGATGAAGCAAATCGTCGACGTGCTGAACACGGCCCAATCCTCCTTCCCGGCATTCGATTCGCTCGTACAGGCTGACGTGACGACGGAAATCAGCAACATTCAGATTCAAAAGCTGATCGGCAACCAGACGACGCCTGAGAAGATGGGCGAAGCGCTCCAGAAGGCACAAGAGGAAGCGAATTCCCTGGAAGAATAACGGCAGCTGATGCGGTGTGCCTCGGGTCAAACCGGGGCACCTGTTTTTTACTCAACCCCCTCAAGTCTGAGGGAGCATGACATTTTTTCGGGCGGACGACCAAGCGCCCGCGTTGGGAGGAACTCCATGAACAAAGCATTGAAGAATCCTGCGCTCTACGTCCTGTTTATTCTTCCCTGCTTGATTTTGTTTGCCATGTTTTTTCTGTATCCGATTGTAAGCTCGATCCGTTACAGCCTGACGAGCTGGAACGGCGTATCCAGCGATCCGAAATTCATCGGCTTCGACAACTTCGTGAAGGCGCTGACGGAGAAGCGGTTTTGGACCGCGGTCCGAAACAACGGCTATTTCATTTTGTTTTCCTGCGGAATCCAAGTGCCGCTGATCGTCTTTTTTTCGCTCCTGATCGCCCATGTCAAAAAACTGAAGGGGCTGTACAAGACGGCGGTATTTTTGCCTTCGATCATGTCCACGGCCGTGATCGGCATCCTCTGGGGCTTTATTTATGAGCCGAACATCGGGCTGCTGAACAATATTTTGAAAGTGTTCGGCATCGAACCGCTGTATTGGCTGTCCGACGAAAAATACGCGATGCTGTCCATCCTGATTACCAATGCCTGGCAGTGGACCGGCTTTTATATCGTCATGGTGCTCGCCGCCATTATTTCCATTCCCCGCGAGCTGGACGAAGCCGCCGCCATCGACGGCGCAACGGCTGTACAGCGGGCGTTCTCCATTACGCTGCCGCTCATTAAGCCGATCATCTCCGTCGTCATTATGCTGTCCATCGCCGGTGCGATGAAAGCCGCGGACATCGTCATCGTCATGACGAAGGGCGGACCGGCGGGTTCGACCGACGTGATGGCCACCTACATGATCAAATATGCCATTACCAACTTCAAATACGGGTACGGCAACAGCATTTCTGTTCTCATCTTTGTCTTTACATTAATACTGACCGCCCTGTACCAACTGTTGATTGCAAGGCGCAGCGAAAGGATTGAATACTGATGACCAGGCTCAAAAAACTGCTGCCCCACATCGTCCTGATGGCCTACTTATTGGTTATTCTTTTCCCGTTCCTGTTCGTGCTTTTCTCTTCGGTCAAAAAGGATAACAATGCGATCGCCCTGAACCCGTTCGGCATACCAAAGCAGTTTGCACTAGGTAATTACGTGGAGGCATGGGTCAACGCCAAGATCAGCACCTATTTTTTCAACAGTCTGTATATCTCGATTCTGTCGGCCGTCGTATCGATCCTGATCGCCGCGATGTTTGCGTTTGCGATAACTCGCATGCGGCATTTCAAAATCAGCGCGCTGCTGTCCGGCCTGATCCTGGTCGGGATGCTCATCCCGAACAACGCGCTTATGCTCCCGATTTATCTGCTCGTGCGCAAGCTTGGGATCCTGGATACGCATCTGGCGCTCATCATTCCTTACATCGCCAACGCGCTCCCGTTCTCGGTCATCATTCTGGCGGCGTTCATGCGGTCCCTGCCGGGCGAAATCGAGGAAGCGGCCGTCATGGACGGGTTGAAAGCCCAGGGCATATTTGCTAGAATTGTCGTACCCCTGACGGTTCCGGCCATGGTTACGGTGTTTATCGTGAACTTCCTCGGCAACTGGAACGAATTTTTGCTAGCCAACTACTTCCTCTCCAATGATTCGCTGCGGACCCTCCCGGTCGGGATGGTGCAGTTCCGGGATCAATACCAGATGAATTACGCGCAGATGTCAGCCGGCATCGTCTACAGCGTCGTACCGGTCATCGTGATTTACGCGATCCTTCAGGAGAAAATCATTGAAGGTGTTACAGCAGGCAGTGTTAAGGGATAACATGCGAAGAAACGGATGAATGCCAATGAATTTGCGGGTAAAATTGTTTACGGCATTTGTTACACTGATCATTGTTCCGCTGTGCGTGCTGGGCGTCGTCACCTTTATGGTGACCTCTCATTCGATTGAGACCAAATACAGCCGGCAGACGGAATATTCCCTTAAAGCCATCAGCTACAGCATCAACAGCGTGCTGAAGCAGATGGACAACGTGACGGATAACGGCATCGCGACCTCGGTGTTTCATATGGCGCTCATCGCCAAGGACCCGACCAAACAGGATTTGAACGATGCCGAGCAGCTGAACCTGAACAACAGCCAGCGCAACTTCCGGAGCCTGCTGTACAACCATCCTGCCATCAGTTATGCCTATCTGTACAACCTGCAGGGCAGCGGGCCGTCGAGCACGGTCTCTATTTTCACCAAAGAAGACTTTAATACGCTGTCATTCGAAGAGTTTAAAGCCCATCCGTTATATCAAGAAGTTATGGCCTTGAACGGGGTCCCCAAATGGCTCGGACCGCATGAATACCCGGAAATCACCGGATCCGACCCGGTGTTTACACAAATTCGGCTCATCAAGGAGCTGAGCTATTTTAAAAATATCGGGATTTTGGTGACCCAAATCAAAAACTGGGATATCGAGCTGATCTTCCGCAACCTGTCTTTAAACCGAGATATGCAGTCCACCGATTTTATGCTCGTGAACGATAAAGGACTTATTCTGTATGATCCGAATAAAGTGCTGGACGGCCAGCCCATCCAGTCCGTGATGAAGAGGGACGTCAAGTTCGGCGGTGATTTTCAGAGCTTCAAGACGGCGTTTAACGGGGAAAAAAGCATCGTTTCGATTTATCATATGAAAGAATACAATTGGAGTCTCGTTTCCGTCACTTCGTGGAGCTCCCTGTCACAGGAAACGCTGGTCTTTGCCAAATGGTTTATCGGCATTACGCTCGTCTGCCTTTTGGCGGCGGTCACCTTCAACATGGTCTTCATGAACCGGATTACCGGCTCGATCGCGGTCATCGTCCGCTTCATGCGTAAAGTGGAAGGCGGGGACTTCAATGTCCAGGTGCATCACCGGGGCAAAGACGAGCTGCATATTCTGGCAAAGGGTTTTAACGATCTGGTTGAACGGGTCAACGGCCTGTTCCAACAGATCCAGAAGGAGCAGAAGCAGAAGGCGAAGGCGGAGCTGCGGGTGCTCCAGGCCCAGATCAAGCCGCATTTTCTGTTCAATACGCTCGAGTCGATCAACGTCCTTGCGGTTCAGAACGAAGGGGAGAAGGTCAGCGAAATGGTGCACCGGCTTGGCAACATTTTGCGGATCAGCATCCAGGACAATGAGGAGATTACGCTTGGCCAGGAAATCGAGCATTTGCAGAGCTATTTGGAAATCCAGAAATTCAGGTTTCAGGATTTGTTTGAATATGAGATCGATATTCCGCCGGAGCTGCGGAGCCGCAGCGTGCTGAAGCTGACCCTGCAGCCGCTCGTCGAGAACTGCATCCAGCACGGCTTTGAAGGGATCGGCTATAAGGGCATGATTTATGTGTCCTGCTGGAAAGAGCGCGGCCGGCTCGTTCTGCAGGTACAGGACAACGGCATCGGCATCAGTCCGCGGCAGCTGGCGGCTTTTGAATACATGAAGAGCGATGGCGGGGAACCGCCGGAAGTGAAGGATATGCAGGTGAACCACGAGCGGAGGGGACTCGGCGTACGCAGCGTGGCCGACCGCATCCGGATTCACTACGGCGATGTATACGGGTTGTTCATTTGTTCGTCCGGGACCACCGGAACGATAATTCAATGTATCATACCAGACAACGAGTGGAGGGACTTGGATGATTCTGAACGTGCTGCTGGTTGATGATGAAGCCCCGATTCTGAACAATCTGAAAAGCGTTATTCCGTGGAACGACATGCAGATGCAGGTGTACACCGCCCGGAGCGGACAGGAGGCGCTGGACATTTGCAGTCTCCATACTCCCGATATCGTGCTGTGCGACATTCGCATGCCGGTGATGGACGGACTGACCCTGATCGGCGAGCTGCGCAAAGGCGGATCCGCCGCCGAAATCATTCTGCTGACGGGATATCAGGAATTTGAGTATGCCCGGCAGGCGATCAAGTATAATGTCAGGGAGTACATTTGCAAGCCGATCCACTACAAGGAGCTGGAGAATACGATTCGCTCCGCCCGTGAGGATATTCTCCGGAAACGGCGCAGCGATCCGTTCCAGGTGACCGTCGCCCGGATTGAGGAGGACAGCAGCGACAGTGGGGCAAGAAAGACCCCGCAGCAGCTGATGTCGGATGCGATTCTTTATATCGGCGAGCGGCTGGGCAGCGATCTGGGCATCGAGGAGCTGGCGGGACACCTGGGCATCAGCTGCAGCTATTTTTGCCTGCTGTTCAAAAATCATCTCGGCGTCACCTTTGTCGAATATTTGACAGGGAAACGGATCGAAACCGCTAAATATCTGCTTACCCACAGCGACAAAAGCATCACGCAAATCGGCAGCAGCATCGGTTACCAGGAGCGGAGGTACTTTACCAAAGTGTTTCAGCGGCACACCGGGCTGACACCGTCCGAATTCCGTGACCAGACGAAGGGAAGAACGGCGGGGTAGCGGACGTATCGGCGGAGCAATATATGAATAGGGAGTGGGCATGTCATGTTAGTATCGGATCTAACGCTTGAGCAAAAAATCGGGCAAATGTTCATCTGCGGGTTCCACGCACAGGAGCCGGATGAGCAAATCCGCCGTCTGATCGAAGAGTACCATGTAGGCGGCGTCATCTATTTCCGCCGGAACATCGGCGAGCCGGAACAGGTGGCCGCGATGTCTTCCTCCCTGCAGGAGATGGCTGCGAAGCAGGGGAAGCTGCCGCTGTGGATCGCCATCGACCAGGAAGGCGGCATGGTGGCCCGCATCGACCATCGCAGGGTGAGCCGCATTCCGGGAAACATGTCACTTGGGGCGACCGGAAACCCGGATTTTACCTACCGGGTGTCCGCCATCAGTGCCCAGGAGCTGCATGCGCTGGGGATCAATATGAACTTCGCGCCAGTGCTTGACGTGAACAACAACCCGCGGAATCCGGTCATCGGCGTCCGATCGTTCGGCGAAGATCCGGAGCAGGTGGCAGAGCACGGCTCGGCCGCCATTCGGGCGTACCAGGAGCACGGCGTATCGGCGGCAGCGAAGCATTTTCCGGGGCATGGCGATACCAGCGTCGACAGCCATCTGGGGCTGGCATCGGTAGAGCACGGCATGGAGCGGCTGCGCGAGGTGGAGCTGAAGCCGTTCGTCCGGGCGATCCGGGACGGGGTGGACGTCATTATGACGGCACATGTCGTCTTCCCGGCCATCGAGAAGGAGGCGGTTCCGGCGACGCTGTCCAAAGCGGTGCTCACCGGCCTGCTCCGCGAGCAGCTCGGTTACGAGGGCGTCATCGTGACCGACTGCCTGGAAATGCACGCGATTGCCAAGCATTTTGGCGTGGGCGAAGGCGCGGTGCTTGCCGTGGAAGCGGGTGCGGACATCGTCCTGGTCAGCCATACGCTTCAGGATCAAATCGAAGCGATTGAAGCGGTCACGGCGGCTGTGCGCAGCGGAAGAATTCCGGAGAGCGTTATTGACGCTGCCGTGAACCGGGTCCTGAAGCTGAAGGAGAAGCGGCTGCAGCCTTCAGGTACCCAAGAAAGCACGCCAGCCTTTCTTGAACGGCACGAAAAGCCGGAAACGGAACGGCTGCTGAGGGAAGTGGCAGCGGGCAGCATTACGCTCGTCAAAGACGAAGCCCAGCTTCCGCTTCAGGAGGACCAGCGGGTTCTTGTCGTGTGGCCGGAGCTCCGCTCGGAAACACAGGTGGATGAGCCATGGACGGAAGCGAAGACCCTCGGGCAGGCGTTGTCGGAATACATACAGGACGTAAATGAGCTGACGATCAGCGCGGAGCCGGACCTGCACGAGGTCGAAAAGGTGCTGGCCGCCGCCCAAGGATATCGTCAGGTCGTCGTCGCCACATACACGGCCGGCAGCGAGCTTCCTTCAGGTCAGCGCAGGCTCGTCGAAGGGCTGATCGCGCTTCAGCCGCAGCGGCTCGTGGTGGCCTCCACGCGCAACCCGTACGATTTGGCGGCGGTACCGGCCTCGCCGGCATACCTGTGCTGCTACGAAAATACGCCTTATTTTATGGAAGGGCTGGCTTCCATTCTAACGGGGCATGCTAAGGCAGGAGGGACGCTGCCGGTTAGCCTTGGCAGTCAAACCACGGCGTCCTAGTGAGCGTGATAATCCGCAAGAAAAAGGCATGCGGTATAGATTTACCAAAGGTTGGATGTCCATTTGGGATATCCTTCCTTTTTTTCTTTTGGAGATCTGTAAAATCGAGAGCAACTTTTCGGGGAATGAAGCGTCTAATACTATGTCTTTTCAATGATATCAGAAAAAAATAAGCTTGATGGATCTGATGTCGGGGGGAACTAGCTTCAGCCTCTTTTTTTGTATGGGGTCGGGAGGCTCGCTAGAAGAGAACGTGATTTAAAAACGGGAGTAGAAGGAGTCTGGAGATGAATTTCAAGAAATTGACCATGATTGCAGTGTTAGCTGCATCACAAACCGCTCTGGTCTTGCCGGCCGGCGCGGAAACCGCGGTACAGGTCCAGCAAAATGCGGGAACGGTCCAAGGTGTAGACAATGCAGCGGCAAGCGCAGTCACCAATAACATCACGAGCAGCACGAACAATACTGGCAATTCCAGCAATTCGGGCGCTGCAAGCACGGACGGAACAACAGGAACTGCAGGCACGTCCAGCACGACGGGTACAACCGGAAATGCAGGGGGAACGAAAGGCACGACGGGAACTGAAAGCGGTACAAGCACCACTACGACAACTTCCGGCCAAGACTCCACAGGCTCGGGAACCGCGGGAACGACCGGAAACACAGGTAACACTGGGCAAGGCGCTGACCAGAACGGCGGCACGACAGACGGAACAAGCACTTCCGGTCAAACCGATGGCAGCACCGGGAACGCGAATGACGGTGGCCAAGCGGCGGACGGCCAAAATGCAGGCACGCAAGGAAACGAAGGACAGTCCGAAGGTACGGCAGGCGGCACGGCAACAACTACCGATCCGCAGGGAATTACGGCGACGGGAAGCACGACAACCGGTCAGGCCGGCCAGCTGATCCTCATGATGAACAGCAACAAAATGTACCAGGACGGCAAACTGTACTTGGCAGGCCAGCCGATGGCCGTCAAGAACGGCGTATCTTACGTGGCGATCCGCGCCATGGTGGAGCGCGTCGGCCTGAAGCTGACATATGACGCCAAGACGAAAGAAACGATTATTATTAAAGATAACAACGAGCTCCGGTTCAAAACGAACAGCAGCAGCTACCGTGTTAACGGCGTGGCGAAACCGATGAAGGGCCCTGCGTATCAGTACAAAAATACGTTTATGGTCCCGCTCACGTCGATCACGCAGGCGCTTGGCATTCCTTACACGGTCGACCAGCCCGGAAAGCGCGTTATTCTGAACCTGTCGACGAAGCCGGTAGCCACGTTCAGCGTTGGTCCAACTGAAATTTTTGCAGGTGAGACGACGGTGAACTACATTTCCCAAGCGACCTCTCCAAACGGACTGCCAATTGTTGACGAGCGCTGGGAAGGGAAAGAGGACATTTTCCAAGAAGCCGGACCGCATACAGTAACTCACTATGTTCAGGATTCCAGCGGACAGTGGAGTGATCCGTACAGCATCACGGTGAACGTGATCAAGCCCAACGAGCCGCCGGTGGCCAGTTTTACAACCGACAAAGAACAATACAAAATGGGTGAACTGATCACCATTACCGACCAGAGTACGGATGATGAAGACGCGATCGTCAGCCGCGAATGGCTGAACGACCGCAAGGCGTTCTTCCAGCCTGGACCGCAGACGATCCGGCTCAAAGTAACGGACAAACACGGCGCGGTAAGCGAATTCCAGAAAACCGTCGTCATTACGAACGAAACGTTGTACACCGAAGACGATTTCAACAAGCTCTTTACGCCGGTGGGAGACAAATTTACGTTCAACGGCGGATCGGTGCCTAGCTGGAAAACGGCGACCTTTACGACAACTTCCGATCCAGCCACGCTGATCCGCAGCAACAGTCCGGAGACGGTATATTCCGAAGGCCTCCTGTATCAGGAAACGGCGCTCGGAAGCACCCGGTTCATGCTCCATCATGTCAATGCTACGAATAAAAACATGCAGGTTTACGTCATCGCCACCAACACGATGCTGGATATGAGCAGCACGATCAACATCCAGAACTTCGGCATGGGGGGACCTAGCCCGTATGCGACGGGCCACGGCAGAGCATCCGTGATGCGCTACTTTGATTCCATGACGAGCGGTTCGGGCCGTCAGGATATCACCCTCGCCCCTGGCGAGAGCAAGGTCATTATGACGAACATCAACAACATTAAAATGAAACCGGGTGAAGGCATTTCCGTTCTGGCGGACGCATTCAGCAACTATCCGGTAAAATACAGCGTCATTATGCTCGACGCCACGAAGGATCCGCTGCAGTCGCTGCCATTCCTTCCGGCCCTTGACCGCGACGTACACAACCGGGGCACGTATCCGAATTCCGTCGTGAACATGTCGACCGACGAAGTGCTTGGCAGCACCGAGACACGTATCGTTCTCGGCGACAATAACATCGATCCGAACCTGAAGGGACTGGACGGGATCTATGGAACCGAAGCTTCGAATGCAGGCAACTTTGGTGTATTGTACAAAATCAAGCTGAACCACGTCGCTCCGAATACGCTGATTACGCTTAACCCTCGCGGCGGCGTATACAACGGCATTTTTCTGGTGAACGGCCAGCAGGTGCAGGCAGCGAACAACACCCAGGATGTCAACGCCCCGAACGAAACGAGCGTTCTGTACCGTACCGGAAACTATGAGCAAAGCGTAGAAATTTGGTACACGGCGGCGCCGGGCAGCAACCTGCCGATTAACCTGCTCCTGATGCCGATGCCGCAGATGAAGCAGTAAACGAAAGCTGTAAACGGATCTTGATTATGGAAGACAGCAATTATTCTTTCTTATTCTTATAGGCAATGAAAAGACCCCCATCCACTGCAGCTGCGGTAGATGGGGGTCTTCTTTGTCTTTTTTATAATGCATTCGCTGCCGTATTGCACTAGGAAGAGCTGCGGCTCTTCCATAACAGGAATATGAAGAACGGCGCGCCGACAGCCGATGTAAACACGCCGACCGGAATATCCAGCGGGGTGAATAGGTTGCGGGCGAGGACATCCGCCACGACAACGATGATGGCCCCGCTTAGAGCGCTGGCCGGAAGCAGGGAGCCGTAAGACGATCCGATCAGCTTCCGGGCGATGTGGGGGGCGAGGAGGGCGACAAAGCCGATCGCTCCGCCGACGGAGATGCCTGCCCCGGCAAGCCCGACGGCCATGAAGAGCAGGATCGTCCGGTCGCGCTCCACCCGGCTGCCGGCCCCGGCGGCCAAGTCGTCGCCGAGCTGCAGCATGTTGATGCGCCGGGCGAAGATCAGGCTGAGCACGCCCAGCACGATGAACCAGGGCAGCATCATGTTGACATGTTTCCAGGAACTGCCGTACACGCTGCCCAGCAGCCAGTTGAAGGCTTTCTGGGCGACGTCGGTCGGGCCTGTGACGAGCAGCATCGTGGAGATGGCCGAAGCGACCGCCCCGATGCCGACGCCGATCAGGACCAGCATGAGCGGGTTGACGCCCTTTTTCCACGAGAGCACATAAATCAGCAGCGTGGTGAGCGCGGCGCCGACAAAGGCGGCCGGCGGCAGCCAGAAGACGCTGGCCGACGGAATCAGCGTAATGATGGCCGTCGTCGCGACAGAGGCGCCGCTCGTGACGCCCATGACGTCCGGAGAAGCCAGCGGATTCCGGATCAGTCCCTGCGTGATCGCCCCGGACATGGCGAGGCAGGCCCCGACCAATGCGCCGACGATGACCCTGGGAAGCCTGAGCTTCTGCACGACCACAACGTCCAGCTTGTTCCCTTGGCCGAAGATCGCCTGGGTCACCTCCCAGGGATTCACGTATTTGGTGCCGAAGCCGATGCTGATGATGACCGCAAGTAAAAGGACAATGGCTAGAATGCACAGGATGGCAATCTGGCGCTTCGATGTGAGAAAGGAAACCGCATCCCCGCCCATGCGGACGCTGATGGGGCCTTTCGGTCTGGATGAACGGCTCATTGGCGAAGCAACCCCTTTCTCGCAGCGTGGATGAAGAATGGCACCCCGAAGATCGCTGTCATGACGCCGATGGGGATCTCCTTGGGCATGGCGATAAAGCGGGACGCAATATCCGCAAGAAGGAGCAGAATGCCGCCCAGCAGCGCGCTGTAGGCGACCAGCCAGCGGGTATCCCGGCCGACGAGGGCTCTGGCGATATGCGGGATAACGAGCCCGACAAACCCGATTGGCCCGGCGACGGCGACCGAGCTGCCTGCCAGCACGACGATAAGCAGTCCCATGGTCAGCTTGAGGAGTACGGTTTTCTGGCCCAGGCTGCGTGCCACATCCTCGCCGAGCATGAGCGTGTTGACGGACGACGCGATGAGAAGGGCGACGATCCAGGCGGCAAGCATGTAAGGCAGAAGCCCCAGCAAAATGCTCAGGCTCCGGCCTTCAACGGAACCGGACATCCAGAACAGCACTTCCTCCATGGCCCGGCCGCTAATGATGAGCATGCCGTTGGTCAGCGAGCTGCAGAAGGCGGTAATGGCTGCCCCGGCGAGCGTGATTTTCAGCGGCGTTAAGCCTTGCCTCCCGGCGGAGCCGAGAATAAATACGAACAGGCAGCTGACAGCCGCCCCGAGGAAAGCGATCCAGGTGAAGGAAGCGAGCGAGCTGACGCCGAGCAGGACGAATGAAGCTACGACAAGTAGGGAGGCGCCGGCATTAATGCCGAATATCCCTGCATCCGCAAGCGGATTTTTGGTCAGGGATTGCAGCAGCACGCCACAGATTCCCAGGCTTCCGCCGACGAAGGCGGCGATCAGCGCGCGCGGCACGCGAACGTCCCGAACGATAATATGCTCATTGCTTCCATTAAACGAAGTAAAGGCTTCGACAACTTCCCTCCAATTGGTGCTGTGCACGCCAAAGAGGATGCTCGCAGCAACACATAAGAGCAG
This sequence comes from Paenibacillus sp. AR247, assembly GCF_002968895.1. Classification (NCBI taxonomy): domain Bacteria; kingdom Bacillati; phylum Bacillota; class Bacilli; order Caryophanales; family Paenibacillaceae; genus Paenibacillus; species Paenibacillus sp. AR247. Next base: position 432,475 of record NZ_PCZT01000012.1, read on the forward strand.
GAGGACGAGCCCTGCGATCAAACCGGTCCATTTGGCAGATGATCTATGTAACCATTCCGGCTGCACGGCATACCCCTCTTTTCAATCAGGCTGTAAATAAGTAGATTGAACTAAAGTTGTGCATTGAACTTCCTGTTATAAGAGCCTGATACGGCCTATATCATTCATTTCTTTAGTTCATTCCAAGTAACATATTAAAGTTTAAGTGGAGCGCATAGGCTTGTCAATGAGGCTGATTCTCAATTTCAATATCTGTTATTTGCACTTCCATACAGGAAGTTTATTGACATTACCGGCGCTATGAATTAGGATTAGGACGATACTGAGAATCATTATCAGGAGATTAGAAGGGGAGAGCTTTTACTTATGAGAAAATGGAACGGCCTTATACTTATGCTGTTGGCTGCTGTGCTGGTACTGTCCGCATGCGGCAAAGCAGCGGCAGCGGCAGCACCGCTTCCGGAAGTACAGGAGAGAGCAGTACGGAAGCGGGAGCTGCCAACGATGCAGACCGCACGATAGAGACGGTTATGGGGCAGGTCAAAGTACCCGCACATCCGAAGAAAATCGTTGTTTTGACCAACGAAGGAACCGAGGCACTGCTGTCCATGGGCATCAAACCGGTGGGCGCCGTCAAATCTTGGACCGGCGATCCATGGTATCCGCATATTAAGGATCAAATGCAGGGCGTAGAAAATGTAGGCGACGAGGGCCAGCCGAACGTGGAAGCGATCGCTGCACTCGAACCGGACCTCATCCTGGGCACGAAAATGCGCCAGGAGAAAATTTACGAGCAGCTGTCCGCCATCGCTCCAACCGTATTTTCCGAAACGCTCCGCGGTGAGTGGAAGGAAAACTTTAAGCTGTGGGCCGATGCGGTCGACGAGAAAGAGAAGGGCGACCAGGTACTGGCCGACTATGATAAGCATGTGGCTGACGTGAAAGCGCAGATCGGCGACAAATTGAGCACGAAAGTGTCGATGGTCCGGTTTATGCCGGGCAAGGCACGGATTTACTATAACGATACGTTCTCCGGCATCATTTTGAAGGAAGTGGGCCTCGCCCGCCCGGCGGTACAGGATAATCCCGGATTCTCTGACGATGTCGGCAAAGAGCGCATTCCGGACATGAACGGCGACATTTTGTTCTACTTTACCTATGAAACCGGCGACGGCGAAGGCAGCAAGATGGAGAAGGAATGGACCGAAGACAAACTTTGGAAAAACCTTGAGGTGGTCAAGAAAGGCAACG
>NZ_PCZT01000012.1:433825-455524 GCF_002968895.1 Paenibacillus sp. AR247
AGACTGCCGGCAGCCTGCGGATGCGGGGCTGAGTGTCAATCCGGTGTCCGGGCGCAGCGGGGAGCATTAATGCCATGGGCGTATCCCGAAGAATCGTCCAAGGTCCCATCGTCATTTACCGCAAATACATTTCGCCGTTAAAACCGCCGACCTGCCGTTTCTACCCGACATGCTCGGCGTACGCAATGGAAGCCATCGAGGTGCACGGGGCCGCCAAAGGATCCTGGCTCGCCATGAAACGGATCGCCAAGTGCCATCCGTTTCATCCGGGGGGCGTGGATCTGGTTCCCCCGCGGAAGGAGAAGGGGGGCGCAGGCGGCCCTCATCCTTCCGAAAGCGAGGGACACCTGACTTGACACGCGGCATCCGGGTTCAGTATATTATGGAATATATGACATTTCCGAGGAACGGATGAGTACGAGAACGGTAGCTTATTGCAGAGAGCCGGGGCAGCTGAGAGCCGGTATAAGCGAAGTCTCCGAAGATGGTCCGGGAGGAACCGCTTTCGAGCAGCATTCTTAATTAGAGAATGCGTAAGGGAGCGGCGTGATCCAGCGATAATGGACAGTGCGCGGCTGAGACAGGCCGGTACTGATGGAGCCTGCCGCCTGTGAAGGCGCAGGGAATTTGGGTGGTAACACGTGAGGAATCTCTCGTCCCATTAGGGGCGGGAGTTTTTTGTATCCTCGGGGCCCCCGCACAGTACCTGAACAGGGTATCACAGCAAAAGCCCCACTTCGTGGGGTTATTTTGTGTTCACACAGAAGATACAGGAACGCCGATTTTGGAAAGGAAGATGAACGATGGCTGACAAGAAAACATTTTATTTGACGACGCCGATCTATTATCCCAGCGACAAGCTGCATATCGGGCATGCATACACGACCGTGGCCGGCGACGCGATGGTTCGTTACAAGAAGCTGCGCGGCTACGATGTGCGCTATTTGACAGGAACCGACGAGCATGGTCAGAAGATCGAGCGCAAAGCGGCTGAAGCAGGCAAAACGCCGCAGCAGTTCGTCGACGACATCGTGGCGGGGATCAAGGAGCTGTGGAAGAAGCTCGACATCTCCAACGACGACTTTATCCGGACAACGGAACCGCGCCATACGAAGGTCGTTCAGGAAGTGTTCGAACGCCTGCAGGCGCAGGGCGATATCTACAAGGGCGAGTACGAAGGCTGGTACTGTACGCCGGATGAATCGTTTTTCCTGGAACGGCAGCTCGTAGACGGCAAATGTCCGGACTGCGGCCGGCCGGTGGAACGCGTGAAGGAAGAGAGCTATTTCTTCCGGATGAGCAAATATGTGGACCGGCTTCTCCAATACTATGAGGACCATCCGGACTTTATTCAGCCGGTGTCCCGCAAGAACGAAATGATCAACAATTTCATCAAGCCGGGACTGGAAGACCTGGCGGTATCCCGTACGACCTACGAATGGGGCGTCAAGGTGAAGAGCGATCCGAAGCACGTCGTTTACGTCTGGATCGACGCGCTGCTGAACTATATCACCGCGCTGGGGTACGGCTCGGAAGACACGAGCCTGTTCGACAAATACTGGCCGGCTGATGTTCATCTCATGAGCAAGGAAATCGTCCGCTTCCATACGATCTACTGGCCGATCATCCTGATGGCACTGGACCTGCCGCTGCCGAAGAAAGTGTTTGCTCACGGCTGGCTGCTGATGAAGGACGGCAAGATGTCCAAATCGAAAGGCAACGTCGTCGATCCGGTCACGCTCATCGACCGTTACGGTCTGGACGCTCTCCGCTATTACCTGCTGCGCGAGGTTCCGTTCGGCGCGGACGGCACGTTTACGCCGGAGAGCTTCGTGGAGCGCGTCAACTCCGATCTGGCCAATGACCTCGGCAACCTTCTGAACCGTACGGTGGCGATGGTCGACAAATATTTCGAGGGCCGGGTTCCTGCGTACCGCTCCGGCGTAACTCCGTTTGACGCGTCGCTCGAGGAAGCGGCCAAGGATGTTTACGGAAAAGTTGAAGAAGCGATGGAAAATATGGAGTTCTCCGTTGCGCTGACGGCCATCGGCCAGTTTATCAGCCGCAGCAACAAATATATCGATGAAACGCAGCCTTGGGCGCTGGCAAAAGATGAGGCGAGACGCGAAGAGCTGGCGTCTGTCATGACCCACTCGTCGAAAGCCTGCGGATCGGACTCGATCCTGCTGCAGCCGTTACCCGATCTTCCCGCGCCTGGACGCGGAAGAAGAGGTGGCGTACATCAAGCAGGCAATGACCGGATCCGAAGCTCCCGCGAAGGAAGCGGAAGCCGGCAAGGCGGCCGAAGCGGCTGCTCCGCAGGAAGTGCCTGAGCTGAAGGAAGAAATCGGCATTGAGGATTTTGCCAAGGTCGAACTGCGCGTAGCTCAGGTTATCGCCTGCGAGCCTGTCAAGAAAGCCGACAAGCTGCTCAAGCTGCAGCTGGATCTCGGCTTCGAGCAGCGGCAGGTCGTGTCGGGCATCGCGAAGTTCTATACGCCGGAAGAGCTGGTCGGACGCAAGGTCATCTGCGTCACCAACCTGAAGCCGGTGAAGCTGCGCGGCGAGCTGTCGCAGGGCATGATTCTGGCGGCATCCCAAGGCGATCAGCTGACGCTAGCGACGGTGCCGGACAGCATGCCGAACGGAGCGGTCGTGAAGTAGGGCGCGAAGTATAGTGCACCTATAAGTAAGTATGGTCGATAGGAAGACGGAATCCCGTTAGCAGCGGGCTTCCGTCTTTTTGTCGTCCAGGTATATCGATCTCTTGGGAGACACGACAAGCTCCAAAGAACTCCACGGCAGGTATCGTTCGCTTTCCTTTGGTAATTTTGCACCCAAGGTTGACAAATAAAATAAGCCCATTCATAATCTTATTAGTAAAAGTTACGATTAGTGGGAGCGTACATCTGTGAATATGAGAAATGTGATCAAGCGGATTCTGGCGCCTTCGTTTCTTCTGATGGCCATGCTGGTTTTTGCCGGCTGCGATAACTCAGGGAACGCACAGCTGGATCCGGATAAAGTGAATGTCATTACGACGTTCTATCCGATTTATGAGTTTGCCAAGGAAATCGGCGGCGAGGACGCCAACGTCATCAATTTACTGCCGGCGGGCGTTGAACCGCATGATTGGACGCCGCGGAGCCAGGATATCGTGAACACGTCCAAGTCGCAATTGTTTTTATATAACGGAGCCGGACTCGAAGGCTGGGTACCGAATTTTCTGAAAGGGCTGAACCGGGACTCCAAGGTGAAGGCCGTTGAGGTCAGCCAGGGCATCCAGCTGATCGAAGGCGAAGAAGACGGCGGGCATGATCTCGAAGGCGAGGGCATGGGGACCGGACACAAGCATCACATCGACCCCCACACCTGGGTCAGCCCGAAATCGGCCATCATTATGGCCGAGAACATCAAGAACAGCTACGTGGAGGCCGATCCGCAGCATGCGCAGGCTTACGAAGCGCGGTATGCAGAGCTCAGCCGGAAGCTGCAGGAGCTTGACCGCAAGTTCGAGACGGAGCTGTCGCAGGTTCCGCATCACAAAATCGTCGTATCCCATCAGGCCTTCGGCTACTTGTGCCGCGATTACGGCTTGGAGCAGCATCCCATCATGGGCTTGTCGCCGGATGCCGAGCCCCGGGCCCGCGATTTGGTGGAGCTGTCGAACCTGGTGAAGTCGGAAGGAATCAAATATATCTTTTTCGAAGAGCTGGTCTCCGACCGGCTGGCCAAAACGCTGGCTTCCGAGACCGGAGCGACGGTGTCCGTCCTGAATCCCCTCGAAGGACTGACGAAGGAGGAGCAGGAGAAGGGCGACGACTATTTTACCTTGATGGACAAAAATTTGCATAATCTCATTCTCGCATTACAATAAATGAAGCAACTAACAGAAAGGCGGATTTCGCATGTTTACGCCGATGATTGACGATTGTCATCAACCGATTATCGAGATGGAGAACATCTCCTTTTCATACAGGGACCAAAAAGTCATCCACGATCTGAACTTTACCGTGAAAGAACGCGATTTTGTCGGCATTATCGGCTCCAACGGGGCGGGCAAGACGACGCTGCTGCGGATGATCGTCGGCCTTCTGCCCAGCGGCCAGGGCAGCATCCGGCTGTTCGGCCAGCCGATCCGCAGGTTCAAAGACTGGGAGCGGGTAGGCTATGTCCCGCAGAAAAATTCGTTTAACCCGTTGTTTCCGGCTACTGTTCGCGAGGTGGTCCTTTCCGGGCTGTACAATAATAAAAACCTGTTCCGCCGGGTAAACAGACACATGCAGCAGCAGTGTGACGATGCGCTTGAGGTGATGCGGATTCAAGACATTGCCGGCAAACGGATCGGTGAGTTGTCCGGCGGTCAGCAGCAGCGTGCCTTCCTGGCGCGGGCGCTGATCAACAACCCGGATCTGCTCATACTGGACGAGCCCACGGTGGGCATTGACGCGGAGACACAGGCCGGATTTTTCGAGCTGATTACCCACATGCACAGGCATCATCATATGACGCTGCTGATGGTGTCGCACGATATGGACATGATCGAGGGATATTTGGGCGAGAAGCCGAAGCAGAAGAACGGCAAGATCGAATTTTTCGTCAGACATTCCCATGAGATTCAGGACTGCGAGGTTCAAGACCTGCAGCACTCATTGTCATAAAAGCACGATCGTTTACAACATATTAAAAGCATCCGAAGGAGTCGTTATTGTTGGCTATAGAAATTATCCTCAGTGATTTTTTTCAAAGGGCGCTTGCCGGCGGTCTGCTGATCGGGATCACCGCACCGCTGATCGGCATTTTTCTCGTGCTGCGGCGCCTGTCCATGATCGGGGACACGCTGGCGCATGTCACGATCGCCGGGGTGGCGCTCGGTTTTCTGATTAATCTGTATCCTCTGGGGGCAGGTCTTGTATTTGCGGTTCTGGCTTCCTTTGCGATAGAAAAGCTCAGAAAAGCTTATAAAAGCTATGCCGAGCTGTCGATAGCGATCATTATGTCCGGCGGCGTTGCGCTGGCTTCTTTGTTTTTCACACTCGGGATGGGTTACAATACAGATGTGATGAGCTATTTGTTCGGCAGCATTTATACGCTGGATACCCAGGATCTGTACGTGGTAGGGGCTGTGACGCTGGTCGTCGTGGTCGTTATTACGCTCTTTTTCAAAGAGTTTTTCCTGCTGAGCTTTGAAGAAGACGCCGCAAGCGTAAGCGGTCTGCCTGTGCGCATGATGAACATGCTGATCACCGTCCTGACGGCCCTCGTCATCAGCACGGCCATCAAAATCGTCGGCGCTTTGCTCGTATCGGCACTGCTGACCATTCCTGTCGCTATCAGCCTCCTGATCGCCAGAAGCTTCAAATCTTCCGTCATCCTGTCGGTGGTCATTTCGGAGATTGCGGTTGTGGGGGGACTTGTGATTGCCGGCGTTTGGAACCTGGCTCCGGGAGCAACCATCGTGCTGCTGCTGATTGCACTGCTGATCTTGACGATGGCGGGCAAGAAGGGATTATCAACGTAGGAGGTACTTGTCCTTGTCAAACTTGAATATATGGCTTGCCTTCTTCGCCGGACTGGCTTCCTTTATTTCTCCGTGCTGCCTGCCGCTGTATCCGTCCTACATTTCCTACATTACCGGAATGTCGGTACAGACGCTGAAGACGGAGCAGAACAAAAAAGAAGTCCGTTACCGGACGATGAGTCATACGCTGGCCTTTATTTTAGGTTTTTCCGCCGTATTCTATACGCTCGGGGTCGGAGCCGGCTTGTTCGGCAGCTTCTTTAACAACAACCGGGATCTGATCCGCCAGCTGTCGGCGCTGTTAATCATTTTGATGGGGCTGTTTCTGATCGGCATCTTTCAGCCGCGCTTTTTGATGCGCGAGTTTAAGATGGATCTGAAGTTCAAGCCCGCAGGTTACATAGGTTCTTTTATTTTCGGGATCGGCTTTTCTGCCGGATGGTCTCCTTGCGTTGGCCCGATCCTGGCGGCAATCATCGCTTTGGCAACGACCGAACCCGGTGCTTGGTTTCCGCTGATTACGGCCTATACCGTCGGATTTGCCATTCCATTTTTTGTGCTTGCCTTCTTCATCGGGTCCACCAAGTGGATTGTGAAGTACTCGGGGATGATGATGAAAATCGGCGGGGCGCTCATGCTGTTTATGGGTGTACTGCTGTTCACGAATCAAATGACCAAAATTACGATTTGGCTGCAGGCCATCACGCCCGAATGGCTTAAGTTTTAGGTGAAGTAGTCGATGGTAGCTTCCGGAAAGTGCTCAAAAATCCGCTCTGTGATAAACTCGCGCAGGGCGTTTTGCTGTTCATCCGGGTACACGTATTTGAATTGGCCCCAGCGTCCCCATTTTTGCTTGCGCCTCGCGATATCCATCTCCAGCTTGGTTTTGGGATAGCGCTGCTCAATGATGTTTTTGGCGGTTTTCGTGAAGCGGTGCTGAATCATTTCGAACGTCAAATCCTTTGTTGCCTCGGCCGGGAGCGTATCCGCCAGACGCTTCAGAAGCTCGGCATAGCCGTCCTGCCAGCCGTCATACCAAATGATCGGGGCGATGATGAAACCGAGCGGATAGCCGGCCCTGGCGACCTTTCCCGCGGCCTCGATCCGTTCCTCGAAGTGCGAAGTGGACGGCTCGAAGTTGCGGATGACGTAGTCCGAATTGATGCTGAACCGGATGCGGGTATGGCCGTTATGCTTCAGCGAGAGCAGCGGATCGACATGATGATACTTGGTCACGAACCGGAGTCTGCCAAATTCTTCGCCGGCCATGAAGGTAATCAGCTCTGCGAGGGAGCCTGTAATATGCTCCAGTCCCACCGGGTCAGAAGTACAAGCGGCTTCAAACCGGGTGATTTCCGGCGCGCGTTCCTCGATGTATTGCTTGGCGGCGCCAATGATATCGGGTGTGTTCACATAGACACGGACATAGGGCTTGGCCCCGAGCGTCGTCTGCAGATAGCAGTAATGGCAGTGACCCATGCACCCGGTTGAGATCGGGATGGCGTATTCGGCCGAAGGCTTGGACTGGTCGAACTTCAGCGTTTTCCGCACGCCGACGACGAGCGTTCGTTTGGCGTTCCTATATTTTTCCTGATCGGTTTCGCCTGGTAAATTGGTGATCCGGTTATGAGAGCTGGTCATACGGTAAGGAATGTCTTTGGACTTGACCCATTCCATGATGTGCTGGCCTTTGGGATAGTTCAGCGCATCCGGTTCAAAATAAACAAGATCGGGGACAAACGGCTTGGTCGGCCGCAGCGTCCGCCTGGGCTTTTCTTTAACGCCAGTACCCATAGAACGGCTCCTTTCGAGGAAAATATGAGTGCTTCGGTTTAGTATGTGTGCGGGTAGCAGGGGCAAACCGTGGCAATTACTGATCAGGATGGGAAGCGCGGCAGGCGGCAGGACTTGCCAAGTCCTCTTGAGAACATGTATCATTACAAGAGCAGGTAATCGGGCCAGATGATTGACGTTTATTACAGAAAAGAGGGAATATAATGCCAACGCCCAGCATGGAGGATTATTTGGAGCGTATCTATAAATTGATTGACGAGAAGGGATACGCGCGTGTTTCGGACATTGCCGAAGGCTTGGAGGTTCATCCCTCATCCGTTACCAAAATGATCCAGAAATTGGACAAGGACGAATATTTGATTTATGAAAAATACCGCGGCCTTGTTCTGACTAGCAAAGGTAAGAAAATGGGCAAACGCCTGGTTGACCGGCATCAGCTTCTGGAGGAATTCCTGACGATGATCGGGGTTCAGCAGGAAAATATTTATGGAGATGTCGAAGGCATCGAGCATCACTTAAGCTGGGATTCCATAACGCGTATCGAGACGCTGGTGGAGTATTTCCGCCGGGATGGACAGCGTCTGGAGGAGCTGCGGAACATTCATAATGAATTGGTCAGCGATTCGTAAACAAGGCATCTGTCCGCACCCTCAAACGACAGGTGCCTCTTTCATTCCCAGCACGTAATCCGGTAATTTTTCGAGCCAAGACTGGCAAAATCCGGATTGCACACGCAGCAAAGGTTACAGCTTTTCTGCCCGATCGGTCGTTTGCGCTTTATACAGCAGATCATGATTCCAAGGTTGTCTGATGCCGGCTAGTGATCTCTAGAGAGCGCGAATGACCGATTTTTTTACCCGCAAATCTATCAATAGTGGAGGATTAGTAGAATGGCGTTTCGGAAGTTTCATAGGTGGATCGTGGCATCGCTGCTGTTGGTGCTGCTGATTCCGTTTACGGGGCAGCAGGCGAAGGCTGCAAACAACATCACAATGGTCCTGGACGGGAAGCAGCTGGTCAGCGATATCCCTCCGTACATCATGCCAAAAGTGAATGTGACGATGGTTCCGATCCGCGTGATCAGCGAAGGGCTGGGGGCGGATGGAGCCTCTGTCGCCCTTGATGCCTCCGTGCAGCTTCGGGGTGGCCGCGTGCTGGTCCCTCTCCGTTTTGTCGGCGAACAGCTCGGTCTGCAGGTAGACTGGGACCAGGTGGCAAAAACGATTACCTTAACATCAAGTGCTTACATACCTACCGAGCCGCCTGCTGAGGGCGGGGGAAGCAGCTCCAGCCAGCTCCGGGGAGCCTGGATCTCGACCGTGTACAACCTGGATTGGCCGACAACGTCCTCTTACGGCAAAATCGAGCAGCAGAAGCAGGAATATAGCGCTCTGCTCGACAAGCTGCAGGCCATGGGGCTGAACGCGGTGTTCGTCCAGGTTCGGACGGCCGGCGATGCGCTGTATCCGTCGGATCTGGTTCCGTGGTCGAAGGTGCTTACCGGCACTCAAGGCAAGGATCCGGGATATGATCCGCTCCAGTATATGATCGAGGAAACCCACAAGCGGGGGATGCAGTTCCATGCCTGGTTCAATCCGTTCCGGGCGAATCTGGACACGACCACAAGCAAGCTGGCGGCCAATCATGTGGCGGTTCAGCATCCCGACTGGGTCGTATCCGTCAATAACCAGCTGATCATCAACCCGGGTATTCCGGATGCGAGACAGCATATTATCGACGTCGTGATGGAAGTGGTAAGCAAGTACGATATCGACGGCGTTCATCTGGACGATTATTTCTATCCGTCGAGCGGAACGTTTAACGATGATGCTGCTTTCAAGGCATACAATACGCAGGGCTTGAGCAAAGCGGATTGGCGCCGTGATAACATTAACCAGTTCGTGCAGCAGCTGGGCCAGTCGATTCACGCGTCCAAGCCAGCCGTTCAGTTTGGCATCAGCCCGTTCGGCGTATGGCGCAACCAGTCTACCGATCCGACGGGTTCTGATACCAAAGCGGGCGTTACGGCGTACGACTCCATGTCCGCGGATGTGAGAACCTGGGTGAAGCAGCACTGGATCGATTACGTGGCACCGCAAATTTATTGGAGCATGTCCTTCAAGAACGCCCAGTACGACAAGCTCGTCGACTGGTGGGCGCAAGAAGTGCAGGGCACCGGCGTGGATCTCTATATCGGCCATGCCCCGTACAAGCTGGGAACTGCCGAAGCTGGGTGGCAGTCGGCGCAGGAGATCATCAACCAGCTTCAATACAATACCAAATACGACGCAGTCAAAGGCAGCATTTTTTACAGCGCCAAGGATTTGATCAAAAATCCGCTTGGCATCGTTCAGGCACTGACCGCCTATTACCAGCAATGATAAATTCATAGAACCTTGTCATGAATGAACCCCCGTGCTCATATCTTACTGTGGGATATTGAGACACGGGGGTTTTATTATGATCGTCAACGCGGTGTTCGAGGGCGGCGGAGTGAAAGGAATATCACTGGCGGGGGCTGTCAAGGCTGCGGAGCAAGCCGGCGTTGTGTTTAACCGGGTAGCGGGTACCTCGTCGGGTTCCATTGTGGCGGCGCTGTTGGCGGCAGGGTTTTCGGCCGACGAGATGAGCGAGATCGTGAAGACGACCCCTTTTGAGTCCTTTCTTCACCGCGCGCCCATATTCAGTACCAAAGTGATCGGACCCGCCGCGCGCTTGCTGCTGAAGAAAGGGCTGTATTCAGGGGAAGCGCTCGAAGTCTGGATCCACCATATTTTGGCGGCCAAAGGGGTCAAGACGTTTGCGGATATCCCACAAGGCAAGCTGATGATCATCGCCTCGGATATTACGAACGGGCGCATTCTGGTGCTCCCCGAAGACCTGGGCAAGCTGGGCGCCAACCCGTCGAGGTTTGCGGTTTCCAAGGCGATCCGGATGAGTACGAGCATTCCGTACTTTTTTGATCCGGTCATGCTGAGAATGACAGGCGAAGCGGCCAGGGGAAAATCGTTCGTCGACCAGTTTGTCTATATTGTAGACGGAGGGCTGCTCAGCAACTTCCCGCTGTGGCTCTTTGACGACGCTGCGGAAGGGGCCGGGCAGAAGCCGGTTCCGACGATCGGATTTCAAATGGTCGGCAGGACCACAAACAAGCCGCATCTGATCCGCGGGCCGATCAGCATGCTGCAGGCGATGTTTGAAACGATGCTGTCCGCTCATGATGAGCGGTACATCGAGCAGGAAAACCGTTTCCGGACGATCAAAATTCCGACTCTCGGCGTTGGAACGACGCAGTTTCATATTACACCGGAAGAAAGCCAGCAGCTGTATGAGTCCGGCATGCAGGCAGGGAAAAAGTTTTTTGCGGGCTGGAAGCCGTGACATCGAAGAAAAAATAAAAGGCATTCGCTGGTCCTCCTTTAGAAGGAGGGGCGAATGCCTTGTTTTTGATATTTTCAAACTGCGCTTAGTGGTATTTCGGTTGTTGATCGTCATTCTTACCCTTTGAGCCTTCAATCACCTGGAAAGGGTAATTTTTGCGCTTGGCCGAAGATTGACCGCGTTTGGACGCATTGTATTTCTCCATCGTCCGCTGGGACGGCTTAACCTTGGGCCGCTTGTTGTAACGGGCAGGCGGGAATTTGTACAGCAGGAAAACGACACCGAACACGATCAAGGGCACAAGCAAATTCATAAGCGATCCTGCACCGCCAAACAAAATGTTGCCGAGCAGTCCGATGGCTGCCAGTACAATGGCAATCCAGAAAATTACAGCCTGCCTTTTCATGTCATCTCATCCTTTCAGGGGATCCAAGACTCCGTTTCTCACAGGTTGTTCCGCCCCCGGAGCTTTCTCCATCTGGGCGTCAAGCTCAAGCATGCGGTTGAAGGAGGCGATGGACACCTCAACCTGGTCATCCTTCGGTTCCTTCGTCGTCAACAGCTGAAGCCAAAGGCCCGGGTAACCGAGATACCGCAGCACCGGTACGTCGCGAAGCGCGTTGGTCAGTTTCAGAAACTCAAACGAAATGGCGATGACGACCGGAAGCAGAATGATCCGCTGCAGAACCCGCTGCGTCATATTATCCCACGGAACGAGCGAATAAATCAGTACGCCCAGTACGATCGTCAGCATCATGAAGCTGCTGCCGCAGCGGTAATGCAGACGGCTGTGCTTTTGCACGTTGGCTACCGTCAACTCTTCACCCGCTTCATAGGTGCTGATCACCTTATGCTCCGCTCCATGGTACTGGAACAACCGCTTGATCACCGGGGTCTGGGAAATGCCCCATAGGTAAACGAGCAGCAGCAGCAGTTTAATGCCGCCTTCTATAAGGTTATGCAGGATATAGTTGTCAAACATCTTGCCGAAAATGAAATTCTCTAAAAATACAGGCACCAGCGTCAGCACCAGCTTGCCCACGAGAAACGAAAGCACGCCGACTGCGGCAACGCCGATAATCATCCCTAAGCTCCAGCCGGATTCTTCTTTCTGCTTTTGCTTGGCGCGCTCCTCCGGCTCCACTTCGTCATCCGCGTAGGATTCCGCCGAGTAATTCAGGTGCTTCGTACCTTTGGCGCTTGCATCTATAATACTGACAATACCTCGAAGGAAAGGGATTTTGCGCAATTTGCCGACCCAAGGCTTATCCTCGCGCGGCACCTCCAAAAATGTAATCTCCTGATTCTTCCGCCGCACAGCGGTGACATTGACGTGCTTACCGCCAAACATAACGCCTTCAATGACGGCTTGGCCACCGTAGCTGACCGTTTTGGATTGCTCCGACAAACAATTCACCTTCCCCGAATGATTAGTTGTGATGCCTTTATTGTAACGAATTTCCCGTGCGATTTCTAGTTGGATTAGCCCCGGGCCCAAATGAACATACTAAGAAAAACAAAAAGGGTGATATTCAAAGTGAGTTCACAGGGAGCTGCCTTCCGGCAGCATACGAATACTGGCCATACCAATCCGCTCAGCTTTTCGCTGGAGCTCGGCTTTTTTGCCGGGTTGCTCTGGGGGGCGGTCCACTGGGTTTTCCATTGGCTGCGTTTCACCATCGTCATCCCGGCCTTTTTGGCCGAGCCTTTCTTCAAGCATTCTTTTTTGAAAAGCGGGTCAGGAGATCTGCTTGGCTGGCTCTTTTTTATTGCGTTTTCCATGGTCGCGGCGGTCATCTATACGCTGCTGTTCCGGAAGCTGGCCGGTCCGTGGCCGGGTATTGTATACGGTATCTGCTGGTGGGCTGTCCTGTTTGTGGCGGGTCCCGCACTCGGTATGATGAATCGTCTCAACCATCTGACCTGGAACACGATCATCACCGAATTTTGCTTGTACCTGCTGTGGGGACTGTTCATCGGATACACAGCGGCTTTCGAATTTACGGATGAGCGCAAACGGGAACCCGGCAGGGCGAAGGCGCACTAGAGCAAAAAAACTTCTCAAGAAGACATCCCCTATGTTAAAATAGCAGATGGTTATTTGACGACAAAGGGTGGGAATACCATTTTGAGAACCATTTGGGTGATCAACGGACCGAACCTGAATCTGCTCGGACTCCGGGAGCCTGGCGTGTACGGCTCTCAAAGTCTTGCGTCGATTGAAGAAGGCCTGCTTGAGAAAGCGGAGGCCCTGGGCGTGTCCGTCACATTTTATCAGTCCAACCATGAGGGAGATATCATTGACAGGATCCACGCCGCGCTGGGTCATGCCGACGGCATCGTTCTGAATCCGGGCGCGCTGACTCATTACAGCTATGCCGTCCGGGACGCCATCAGTTCCGTTAAAATTCCGACGGTGGAAGTCCATTTGTCGAACATTCACGCAAGGGAGACGTTCCGCCATACTTCCGTGATTGCTCCCGTGGCCGTAGGTCAAAGCATGATGGCACTGCTGCGCCACTTGGAAAGTCAGGGACAGTAGTCGCTGCCTCTTTCCCCGGGGAAAGCTGTACATGAGAGAGGAGTGTAACGATGAGCATCAATCGAGTGAACAAGCTGCGTGAAGCGATGCAGCAATCCAATGTGGAAGCCATGTTTGTAACCAGTTCCATTAACCGCCGTTATTTGACGGGATTTACCGGTTCATCGGGATACGTCCTCATCACTTTGCATGATGCGTACCTGCTGACCGACTTTCGTTACATGACCCAGGCACCGCAGCAAGCGAAGGGATTTACGATCGTCGAGCACGGGCCGAAGGTCACGGAAACGGTAAAGGAGCTGTTGATTTCCGCAAACATCGGCAAGCTTGGCTTCGAGCAGGATGACGTATCTTTTGCCGGATACACCGCTTACGCGGAGCAGCTTAAGCCAATCAAACTCGTGCCGGTTTCCGGCCTTGTGGAGAAGCTTCGTATCTTCAAGGATGAAGAAGAGTTGAAGGTGATGCAGAGAGCGGCGGACTTGGCCGACGATACGTTCAAGCATATTCTCGGGTTTATCAAGACGGGAATGACGGAGCGGGAAGTCGACCTGGAGATGGAGTTTTACATGCGCCGCCACGGTGCCACTTCATCCTCCTTCGATACGATCGTCGCATCCGGAGAGCGTTCCGCCATGCCGCACGGGGTTGCCAGCGAACGGGTGATTGCCGGAAACGAGCTCATCACGTTCGATTTCGGCGCATTGCTTGACGGATACTGCTCCGATTTGACGCGGACGATTGCGATCGGGGATCCGGATCCGAAGCTTAAAGAAATTTATGACATTGTGCTGGAAGCCCAGCTCCACACACTTCAGAACATCAAGCCGGGGATGACCGGCCGCGAAGCGGACGCGCTTGCACGCGATATCATCACGAAGTACGGCTACGGCGACAATTTCGGCCACAGCACGGGGCATGGCCTCGGCATGGAGGTTCATGAAATGCCTCGCCTGTCCAAGCTGAGCGACGATGTACTTAAGCCGGGTATGGTCGTGACCGTGGAACCGGGTATTTACCTGCCGGGTCTCGGTGGCGTGCGCATTGAAGACGATATTGTGATCACGGAGACGGGAATTGTGATCTTGACGCATTCGTCTAAAGATTTCACCGTATTACCGGCGTGATAAATGCAATATATACTTAAACCTTTAGGAGGGCATTTCAGTGATTTCAGTTAACGATTTTAAAACAGGTCTGACGGTGGAAGTCGATGGCGACATCTTTACCGTTCTCGATTTTCAGCACGTTAAACCGGGTAAAGGGGCTGCCTTCGTACGTTCGAAGCTGAAAAACCTCCGCAACGGCAACACCGTTGAGCGCACATTCCGCGCAGGTGAAACGATCGGCCGTGCCATCATCGAAAACCGCGGCGTTTCTTATCTGTATGCAAGCGGTCAAGAGCATACGTTCATGGACAACGAAACCTACGACCAGTTCACGCTGGACAGCAATCAGCTGGAGTGGGAACTGAACTTCCTCAAAGAGAATATGAACGTGAATATCGTCAGCTACCAGGGCGAAATTCTCGGGATCAACCTGCCGACCAGCGTCGAGCTGAAGGTTGTTGAAACCGAGCCGGGCATTAAAGGAAATACGGCTACAGGGGCGACGAAGAACGCGAAGCTGGAAACCGGCCTGAACGTTCAGGTGCCTTTGTTCATCAATGAAGGCGATGTGCTTCTGATCGACACCCGTGAAGGCAAATATATCTCCCGCGCGTAAAGCCGGCGATAGAATTGCTTAACACCCGACAGGGCTAAGCCGATCCTCCTTTCCTTCTGAAAGGAGGATTTTTTGTATAATCCCATGAAAAAACATTAACAATCGGGCATACTTTCGTATTATACTAGTTTAAAGCGTAAAATTAGACAGTTGTCAGCATTTTGCAACATGAGATCCTGCTTTTTTCACCATGGCCAGTCTATTGGCGAAAAGGGTGCTGATCGCATATAGAAATAGGATCGGGCGGTTTTACCGGCGTGGGAAATGATTGCATAATGCCCAGTTGTACAATGAGTGGGGAGTGAATCGAAGTTGTCACTGTACGTCATGAAATTCGGAGGCAGTTCCGTCGGAGATATTGAGCGCATGCAGCGCGTGGCCCGACGTATCGTCGAGAAACAGGACGAAGGACACCAGTGTGTAGTAGTCGTTTCCGCGATGGGGGATACGACGGATGATTTGATCGATCAGGCGATGCTGCTCAATCCAAATCCGCCTGCACGCGAGATGGATATGCTGATGACCACCGGGGAGCAGATTTCCATGTCGCTTCTGTCGATGGCCATTCATCAGCTCGGCCGCAGCGCCGTTTCGCTGACAGGCTGGCAGGCGGGATTCCGGACAGAGCCGGTGCACGGCAAAGCGAGAATCATGGATATCGTTCCGGACCGGGTGATTGGAGCCCTGCAGGAAGGAAACATCGTGATCGTGGCCGGATTCCAGGGCATGACCGAAGAAGGGGAAATCACGACGCTCGGCCGCGGGGGATCCGATACGACAGCCGTTGCGCTGGCTGCGGCGATTAGCGCCGACGTGTGCGAGATTTATACCGACGTGGACGGCATTTATTCGACCGATCCGCGAATCGTGAAATGCGCCCGCAAGCTTGAGGAAATTTCTTATGACGAAATGCTGGAGCTGGCCAACCTGGGGGCGGCCGTTCTTCATCCGCGCGCGGTGGAGTACGCGAAGCATCACCAGGTGAAGCTCGTCGTCAGATCCAGTTTTAACTATAATGAAGGCACGGTTGTGAAGGAGGAAACCAGCATGGAGCAGGGAGTAGTGGTAAGCGGTATCGCTTATGATAAAAATGTGGCCAGAATCAGTATTTTGGGAGTGGAAGACGTTCCCGGCGTTCTTGCCACGGTGTTCGGAGCGCTCGCCGGCGCCGGCATCAACGTGGACATCATCGTGCAGAGCGGCGTTCAGGACGGCAAGGCGGACTTTTCCTTTACCACCTCTCTGTCGGAGAGCGGCCAGGCACTTCAAGTCATCAAGGATTTGAGATCCACCCTTCCGTACCGTGAAGTCACCTCGGAAGACAATCTGGTCAAGGTATCGATCGTAGGTGCGGGCATGATCAGCCATCCCGGCGTTGCCGCCGAAATGTTCGATGTCATTTCCAAGCAGGGCGTCAGCATTAAAATGGTCAGCACGTCCGAGATTAAAACGTCCTGCGTCATCGAAGGCGGCAATCTGGAGCAGGTCGTCAGTGCGCTTCATACCGCCTACAACCTCGATACCGATGCGCAGGTGTTTGTGGGAGGCCCACAGGACCGCCGCTAGGTCAGAATGCAAATACTCATACAAAAAGCCGTCCCCACAGCAGGGGGCGGCTTTGTTTATTTCAGCGCGGCTCGGATTATCCGCGGTCCGCAGCAATTGCGAACAACGGCGTCAGGATCATTTCCGACTTGGCATACGGCACGACAGGGACCGTGTCGATCCCTGTGCAGTATTCGACGTCATGCGTAAATCCCAGCTTGACCAGCTGCTTCGCCGCGCATCCTTCCATTACGGTTTCAAACAGGGATCCCTTGCACTGCCGGTACGCATGCTTCATCGCTAGGCCCAGATCATTCAGCTGAAGCGGCGCTTCCGAAATGGACTCCATCGCATCGATGATCATTCCCGCGCACAGGCCATCCTCCAGCGAAAAATCGTTGCGGCATCCCGAGCACAGCAGGATGGCATCTTTCCCGAACGATAACAGAGCTGACGCACAGGCCGTCCCATTCATAAATGAAGCGGCAAATATTCTGGCGGCTTTATGGGATTTGAGCAGCCCTCGGGTCCCGTTCGATGTGGTCAGCACCACCAGCTTTCCGGCAACCTCAGGGGTCATATAATCATGCGGCGAATTCCCGGCCTGAAAACCGGGGATTTTTTTATAATACCGTTCTCCACCGACAAACGTTTGGTCTCCCCGCATCTGCTGGGCTTGAGGAACCGTCTCCACGGGCATCAGCCCGGTAGCGCCTTGGGCCAGAGCCGTGATCATCGTACTGGTTGCCCGCAGCACGTCAATCACAACGGCGCTCTTGTGCACAAACTCCTCCGATCTTACTTCGTCCACATTGGCAATGACATCCACCCGCATGGATAAATCCTCCTTATGCATCTGTAAATAATACGACACCTCTTTCAGCTGCTTAGCCCTGAAGATGCCGATGGTTGAACGGTCCTCTCTTGGTCGGCCGGATGCAGGCAGTTTGTCTGCAGACGGATCCAACCCAGGCAACTGACAAGCGGATAGGTATTTCACCAAACAATATATGCAAGCCCGGAGCATTTTGTTCCGAATATAGGAGTTATTAAATAGAGGCTTTGACTTGACTCTTTTGATAATCAGTGCGGCAGCTCCTTTTTGCCAAGTTATTTTCCGTATCTTTCTTGTAAAAGACAACTAAAAAAAGAGAGTCCCGCATATCTATGAGGTTAGAAGTACAATCTCGCAAAAGGGGGTCATTTTAGTGGACAAGTTCGTGCTCAGCATGGCTACGCTGCGTTTTATCTCCGGAAGTCTGGAAATCGCCGCCGCGCTGCTGATGCTAAAGCTCGCTCAGGTAGATAAGGCGCTGGCGGTCAATTCCCTGCTGGCATTCGTCGGGCCGACGGTGCTCATCCTGACGACTTCCATCGGGCTCATCGGCGTGGCTGATAAGCTCTCCTGGGGAAAGATGGCGTGGATCTTTTTCGGCGTGTCCTGTCTCTTAATCGGCATTCTCAAAAAATGATAGATTACAGTGGTCATAAATTTAGGGGCCAAGCATAGACATAAGTAAGAAAACATCTAGTAGTTTATCCATCAGAAGTTGAACAAGCTTGCAGGAGAAAGGCAGCACGGGGGTGGTCCTATTACAAATCCAAACTGGCTGGAGTTATTTCCGGAGCCGGTCAAATCGATCCTTCACCAGCTCCCTCACCATATTCTGAGCGTCGTGGAGGAGGTACGCATCCGTGAAGGAAGGCCGCTGGAGATCAACGGCGCAGGCTCACACCACTATGTTACGGAACAAAGCACGCTGACGCTGGATGCGGACAAGGCGTACAAGCCGCAGCGGGAGGTCAGCCGAAGGCTGCTCGATCTGATCAGCAACCATTCGCTGTACACGATGGAGGAAGAGCTTCGCAAAGGCTTTATCACCATTCCCGGCGGACACCGCATCGGCTTGGCAGGTAGAACGGTGCTTCACGCCGGACATGTCGAGCATATCCGCGATATCAGCGGATTCAATGTGCGGATTGCCCGGGAAGTGAAGGGTGCCGCTGACGGCATCCTCCCCTTTCTGATCGATAGGGAAGGAAACAGGATTCGGCATACACTTCTGCTCTCGGCACCGCAGCAGGGCAAGACGACCCTCCTGCGGGATTTGGCGAGACAGATCAGCAGCGGGCTCCCTGGGTTTGGCAAATCCAGCCTGCCGGGGATGAAGGTGGGCATCGTCGACGAGCGTTCCGAGATCGCCGGCTGCCTCAAAGGCGTGCCGAGCTTTGACGTCGGACCCCGCACCGACGTGATGGATGCCTGTCCGAAGGCGGAAGGCATGATGATGATGATCCGGTCCATGTCGCCGGATGTTCTCATGGTGGATGAGATCGGCCGGGGAGAGGACGCCGAATCGGTGACGGAGGCGCTGCATGCGGGCATTACGGTCGTCGCCACGGCGCATGCCGGCGGCATCGAAGAGCTGAAGCACCGGCCCGCCCTGGCCGGGCTCATAGAAACCGGAATGTTTGAGAGGTACGTTCTTTTAAAAAGGAAGGCACAAGGGTTAAGCTGCCGGATCCTCGACCAGCAGCACCGGCCGCTACAGCTTCAGACGGGCAGCCAGAGAGGGGTGAACTTCCTTGCTTAAACTTTTTGGCGCTGTGCTGATTCTGCTGTCCGGCACACTGGCCGGATTCCATCAGGCCAGGCAGTTTGCCAGCCGGCCGAAGCAGATCCGGGAACTGATTCTGGCACTGCAGCGGCTGTCGACCGAAATCACCTATGGATTTACCCCACTTCCGGAAGCACTTCGCAAAATAGCGGATCAAATGCGGGAGCCTCTCCATACCTTTTTTCTGAATGCAGCACGTGAGATGGGACCGGCCACAGGATTGACTGCCCAGGAGAGCCTCCAGCGTTCTCTCCATGAGAACTGGAAGCGGACCTCCATGAAGGCACCTGAACGCGAGGTGCTGCATCAGCTCAGCTTCACGCTCGGGACAAGCGACCGGCAGGACCAAATCAAGCACATCCAGCTGGCCGTCGAGCAGTTGAAGCATGAAGAAGCAACAGCCAGGGACGACCAGGCCAAATACGAGAAGATCAGTAAAAGTCTCGGGCTGCTCATCGGAGCATTGATCGTTATTTTGATCTTTTAGCGAGGTGCCTAGGAATGAACTTTGAAGTGAACGCAATTTTCCAGATTGCGGGAATCGGCATCATCATTGCCATGATTCACACAGTGCTGAAGCAAATGGGAAAAGAGGATATGGCTCATTGGGTGACGGTCATTGGTTTTGTCGTGGTGCTGTTCATGGTCGTCCGGCTGCTCGATAACCTGCTGCAAGAGATCAAAACCATCTTTTGTTCCAGTAGGGGTTGCTAACCATGGAAATTATTCAAGTGGTAGGCCTTGGGCTTCTGTCCACGATTCTGATCCTCGTCATCAAGGAGCACAAGCCGATGTTCGCTTTCGTCCTGGCCGCCGCGACCGGCGTGCTGATCTTCATGTTCCTGATCGGCAAAATCGGTATGGTGATCCAGGAGCTCCAGCGGCTGGCCGAGGCATCGGGAGTCCAGATGATCTACCTGAAAACGATACTGAAAATTATAGGGATCGCTTATATCGCCGAGTTCGGGGCGCAGCTCGTCAGAGACGCCGGGCAGGAAAGCATCGCTTCCAAAATCGAACTCGCGGGCAAGGTGCTGATCATGGTGCTTGCTATCCCCATTATCGGCATTATCATCGAAACGGTGCTTAAGCTGCTGCCAGCCTGAAGGAGAGGGGTGAAGACATGCCGGGACTGCAGAGGCTGCCGGACAAGATGCACATCGTTATTTTGTTTATCGTGTTCATGGTGGCAGGAATCACCCGGGTCTTTGCGGCTTCACCCACGGATCAGCTGATCCAGAGCCAGGCGGAGAATTTGCCGAAGGATCAGGTGGAGAAGTACTGGGACACCTTGATGAAGGAATACGGGGGATTTTTTCCGGACCAGAAAACACCATCCTTCATGGATATGCTCCTTCCCGGCGGCAGCGGCTTCAGTCTCAAATCGGTGCTGACCGCGGCAGGGACCTTTATGTGGCATGAGGTGCTGTACAACGGCAAGCTGCTCGTCACGATCGTCATCCTGAGCATCATGAGCATGATTCTGGAGACGCTTCAGGCGGCTTTTGAGAGGAAAACGGTGAGCAAAGTCGCATACGCCCTATGCTATATGGTTATTATCGTGCTAGCCATCAACAGCTTCAACGTCGCGATCGGTTATGCCAAAGAGGCGATCGACCGGATGATCGACTTCATGATGGCGATGGTACCGCTGCTATTCGCGCTGCTGGCTTCGATGGGCAACATCGTCACCGTGTCGGTTACGCATCCGCTGATCATCTTCATGATCAATACGATCGGAACGTTGATCCACGTCATGGTGTTTCCGCTGCTCTTCTTCTCAGCCGTGCTTCATCTGGTCAGCTCGCTGTCGGATAAGTACAAGCTGACGCAGATGGCGAACTTGCTGCGCAACATCAGCGTGGGGCTGCTCGGGGTGCTGCTGACGATCTTTCTCGGCGTTATCTCCGTGCAGGGAATCACGGGATCCATCACCGACGGGGTGACGATCCGGGCGGCCAAATACGTCTCCGGAAGCTTCATTCCGGTCGTCGGCAAAATGTTTGCAGATGCCACGGACACGGTGATCTCGGCATCGCTGCTGGTGAAAAACTCCATCGGTCTGGCAGGCGTCATCATCATCCTGTTCCTTTGTGCCTTTCCGGCCATCAAAATCCTGACGCTTGCGCTGATCTACAAAGTATCGGCAGCCATCATGCAGCCGCTCGGCGATTCCCCGATCACCGCCTGCCTGGACACGATCGGCAAAAGCATGATTTACGTTTTTGCAGCCCTGGCGGCGGTCGGACTGATGTTTTTCCTGG
The DNA here is from genome assembly GCF_002968895.1 of Paenibacillus sp. AR247. Taxonomy (NCBI): domain Bacteria; kingdom Bacillati; phylum Bacillota; class Bacilli; order Caryophanales; family Paenibacillaceae; genus Paenibacillus; species Paenibacillus sp. AR247. The sequence goes on from NZ_PCZT01000012.1 coordinate 455,216, forward strand.
CGATCACCATCATGCTGACGGCTGGCAACGTGACCGTCATGATGCGGTGAAGGGAGGGGAAGCCCGTGGAATGGCTTGGAAACTGGCTGAAAGAAGTCATCATGGTTGTGCTGCTCGCCACCTTCGTTGATATGCTGCTGCCAAGCAGATCCATGGAACGATACGTCAAGCTGGTCCTAAGCCTGCTCGTGCTGGTCACCCTGCTGAATCCGCTGATCCGGATCGTGACCGACGACCCGCTCGACAAGCTGAGCGCAGCGATCAGCAAGATGGACCGGCAGCCGGGAGCAGCGGCTCCAAAACCNGCCT
>NZ_PCZT01000012.1:455624-481244 GCF_002968895.1 Paenibacillus sp. AR247
TGAAGGCGGAGGTGAAACGATGGGGAAGTGGCTGAAGAAGCTTGAGCAATGGCTGGGGGGCGGACAGGGAGGGACGAAGCGGGTACATACGTTCAGGTGGCTGATTATCGTCGGCTTGATCGGAGTGGCAATCGTGCTGTTCAACTCCTTTGTCAATGTGAAGAAACTCGATAACGAAAACATAGGGAGGGAGCCTCCGGCTGGGGCTGAGTCCCAGGAAACGTTCCAGAGCTCGGCAGGTCAGACTTCGGACTTTGCAGCGATTGAGGAAGCGGCCGAAGGCAGGATGAAGGACATTTTGGAGAAAATCGTTGGCGTAGGCACGGTGGACGTCATGGTCACGGTGGATTCCACGGAGGAGATCGTCTATCAACGGAATGTGAAAGACTCCCAGCAGCAGTCGGAAGAAAACGACGCGAACGGCGGTCAGCGCCATACGACCCAGTATACCCGGGATGGCGAGATCGTCACCTACGAGCAGTCGGGAACGCAGACGCCGATCATTACGAAAAAGGTAAAGCCGCAAATTCGCGGGGTGCTGATCGTAGCCAAAGGTGCAGAGAACGAAGTGGTTCGCAACTTGATTGTGGACGCGGTGGAAAAAGGCCTGAACGTACCGGATTACCGGATCTCCGTCGTTCCGCGCAAGCAGGGGTAAGCCGATTTCCCCGATATAATCCAGTTGACTTATGAGGAGGATTTAACGAATGAACAGTAAAAGACAAACGATTTGGTTGGTGTCGATGCTCAGTTTGATGGTAGTCCTGTCCGCTTATTATCTGTTTACCGAGGACTCCGGGACGTCGAAGACGCCTGTCGCTGACAGCCAGCAGGTGGACAGCAAGACCGACAAAGACGCTAAGACGACGGCCTCGGCCGGCAGCAAAGACAACGGGGTTGTCGTAGACGAAGTTGTGACATCGGGCCAATCGGGTGACAAGACCGCGGATGCGGGCAAGGCCGACGGTTCCGCTGCGAAGGATACAGCCCAGGATACGTCGAAGGAAGACGCGGCTAAGGATGCGACGAAGGATACCGCCGCTGCTGGCAGCACGGCCGATAAGGACGCCGCAGCCAAAGACACAGCCAAGGATACGGCTGACGCCGGACAAAAGAGCGCAGCGGCAACCGACAAGGCTGCGGACGATAAAACGGCATCCATAAGTAAAACAGACGCCGGCAAGACAACCGCAAGCACGGAGAAAACGGACGATGAGATCCTGAAGGAAGTGGCTTCACAGGCTTCGACAGGCAGCAGCATGCTCGAATCTCTTCAATGGCAGCGGTCGCAGACGAATGCTCAAAAAACAAACGACCTGATGGCGGCGATCAATGACATGAGCAAGGACAGCGAAGCTTCGGCCAAGGCGAGCCAGGAACTGCAGGCGCTCGAAAACAAAGAGACGATCATCGAAGGCATCGAGGAAGAGCTGGAGCAAAAATTCTCCTTTGCGAACGCATTCGTGAAGGAAAATGACGACAAGTACCAAGTGCTCGTCCTGAGCGACAAAATGGATGCCAAGCAGGCAGCGGGCATCGTTCAGCTGGTGATGAAAGAGCTGAAAGTGACCCAGGACAAAGTCAGCGTGAAAGTCGTCTCCGAGTAAAATGGCGGAAAAACAGAAATATCGTCGAAAGAGTCCGGGACAGCCCAGGACTCTTTCCATTTCTTCCGATTATGTTATAATACTTATCGTTATGTGTATGAATTGTCCGAAGCCACGGCTTCCACGCAGCTGAAGGAGTGAATTGCGAATGTTTAAATTGAACGAGATAAAGAATTGATCAAGCTGGTCGATGAGACCTCCGTACATGAACTTGAACTTGAATCAGAAGGAGCACGCCTTTCCATCCGCAAGCCGGGCAAAACCGAAGTGGTTAGCGTTCAGGCTGCGCCTCAATTTGTACAGGCCCCTGCCGCACAGCAGGCTCCGCAATACGTACAGGCACCCGCCGATAATGCGCAGGCCCCAGCACCGGATGCAGCTTCTTCCTCACTACATAAAATCGTCTCCCCGATGGTAGGAACATTCTACAAAGCCTCTTCTCCGGACGCCGCGCCGTTTGTCAGCGTCGGTGACCGCGTTGACGAGAAAACGACGGTTTGCATTATTGAAGCGATGAAGCTGATGAATGAGCTCGAAGCAGAAGTAAAAGGCACCATCGTCGAGATTCTTGCGGAGAACGGACAACTGGTGGAATTCGGGCAGCCTCTGTTTCTGGTGAAGTCGGAATAGGCACCGCACAATGGAGGAGGTTACTTGCATGAAATTTCAAAAATTCTGATTGCCAACCGCGGTGAAATCGCAGTCCGGATTATCCGGGCCTGCCGCGAGCTCGGCATTTCCACCGTTGCGGTTTATTCGGAGGCCGACAAGGAAGCGCTGCACGTCCGTTTGGCGGACGAGGCATACTGTATCGGCCCTACGCTTTCGAAAGACAGTTACCTGAATTTCACCAACATTATGAGCGTCGCCACGTTGACGGAGTGCGACGCCGTTCATCCGGGATACGGATTTCTCGCCGAGAATGCCGATTTCGCGGAAATTTGCGAGTCCTGCAACATTACCTTTATCGGACCTTCGGCTGACGCCATTAACAAGATGGGCGACAAAGCGGTTGCGAAGCAGACGATGAAGAGCGCCGGCGTGCCGGTCATTCCGGGGTCTGACGGCCTGGTTGAGGATCTGGATGAGGCGGTAATGATCGGCCGGGACATCGGCTACCCATTGATCATCAAAGCGACGGCCGGCGGCGGCGGAAAAGGAATCCGTATCGCTGAGGACGAGCAGGCGCTGATTAAGCAAATCACGGCGGCACAGCAGGAAGCCCAAAAGGCGTTCGGCAATGCCGGCGTTTATCTGGAGAAATATTTGACCGGCATGAAGCACGTTGAGATTCAAGTGATTGCCGACAACCACGGCAACGTCGTTCACCTGGGCGAACGCGACTGCTCGGTGCAGCGCCGCCGCCAGAAGCTGATCGAGGAAGCGCCTTGTCCGGTGCTGTCCCCCGACATTCGTCAGCGGATGGGTGAAGCCGCAGTCCGCGCCGCCCTTGCCGTTAACTACTCCGGTGCGGGCACGCTCGAGTTTCTGCTCGGCAACGACGGCCAGTTCTACTTCATGGAAATGAACACCCGCATTCAGGTGGAGCATCCGGTTACGGAAATGGTCACCAATGTGGATTTGATCAAAGAAATGATTTCGGTCGCGGAAGGTCACCCGTTGTCGTTTACGCAAGAAGACGTTCAAATTAACGGCTGGTCGATCGAATGCCGCGTCAACGCGGAAGATCCGGACCGCAACTTTATGCCGGCTCCGGGCAAAATCCAATTTTACCTGCCACCGGGCGGTCCTGGTGTACGGGTGGACAGCGCGGCTTATCCGGGCTACAGCATTCCTCCGTTCTACGATTCCATGATCGCGAAGCTGATCGTATGGGCGCCGACGCGTCAGGAGGCGATTGCCAAGATGAAGCGGGCGCTGTCCGAATTCGTCATCGAGGGCGTGCACACCACCATTCCGTTCCATCAGAAGCTGATGGAGCATCCGGTGTTCAACCGCGGCGATTTTGACATCAAGTTTTTGGAGGAAAACGAAATCTGACGCCTGCTTCGGATTGTTTGTCATAAAGTTCCCCAAATGGTATAGTATGAATGATTAGGGGCAATCCTGCTTTCGTCTGAAGCGGTTTTATATATTATCTGAAAGGTGTGTTGATTCAGGGATGAGCACATTACCGAGTGAATTTGAACGTACGGACATCGGTGAAATTCAAATAGCACCTGAAGTGATTGAAGTGATCGCGGGTCTGGCTACGGTGGAAGTGAAGGGCGTCGCCGGCATGAGCGGCGGATTTGCCGGAGGCATCGCCGAGCTGCTTGGCCGCAAAAATTTGTCCAAAGGCGTGAAGGTGGAAGTCGGCCAGCGCGAAGCGGCTGTGGACGTCTCGGTTATTATCGAGTACGGAAACCGCCTGCCGGAAGTGGCGACGGAAATCCAGCGCAATGTCAAACGCTCCATCGAAATGATGACAGGCCTTACGGTCATTGAAGTCAATGTGCATATCCATGATGTTTACTTCAAAAACGCGGAGAGAGCCGAAGACGTTGATTACAGTCAGCGCGTAAAATAAAGGATTCAATTGGTCACCATAACCCCCGACACGCGAAATGTCGAGGGTTTACTCTAATTTAAGGAGGCTGTGCTGTTCGTGGCTAAGATACTGGACAGACTTCTGCTGTTTATTTACAGCTTGAGTATCGGAGTAATATGTGTATTTGCCATCCTCCTCATGAGTGATTTGGTTCCGTCTCCGGATGAACTGCTGAACACAGCCGAGCTTCAGCTGACGGTCATCGTGGCGGCGGTGATCCTCTTTTTACTCAGTATCCGCTTCTTCTATATCTCGATTCGCCCGGACAGAACGCATGTCCACTCCATTGACCAGAGGACCGAATTCGGCGACATTCAGATCTCGGTGGAGACGATCGAGAACCTGTGCCTCAAGGCGGCTTCGCGGGTGCGAGGCGTCAAGGACCTGAAGGCCAGGATCCATGTGACGGAAGCGGGCCTTGAAATCATGATTCGCGCCGTCGTTGACGGCGATGTGTCCATCCCGGCCATGACCACCGACGTGCAGAAGCAGGTTCATGATCACCTTCAGGAAACGACAGGCATTCCGGTCTCTAACGTGGCGGTATATATAGCGAATGTGGCCCATGCACCAGTGATCAAGAGTAGAGTGGAATAGAGGTGAATTCTCCGAGTGATCTGGAAAGAAATTTGGGAGAGTCACAAAGGACGGATTACCGGTATTGCCGGCGGTATTTTTTTCGGTTTTATTTATTTGTTTGCGGGTTTTTGGGATATGTTGTTCTTTGCATTGGTAGTGTTCATAGGATATTCTGCCGGCAAAAGGAAGGATCTTCGGATGGATTCCTTTTTCCGCTGGCGGGAAATGGGTCAGTGGCTCTCCGAGCGCTGGCGCCCGTTCAAATGAACCCGTGATATGCCTTTCTCCGGAAAAAGAGCTGCAGCTTCTTGAAGCCCATATTCTGGAGATTGACATGCTCACGGTTTTTTTTGTGCAAATCACGATGTTTTTATTCCCGCGGTGACCCATAATAAGGACAAGAGGAAATTTCAAGGTTCTAGGAGGAACATGATGAAAAGACGTGTAGCCAGGGAGCTGGTCGTTCAGTGCCTGTATCAGATGGAAATGAACGAAGCAACAAGCGAAGAAGCGCTGGAAATGCTGCTGGAGGATGCTGCCGAAGAAAATGATACCGAGCGGACCATCACCGATGAAGCGGAACTGAAGGAATTTGTACTGGGGCTCGTAAACGGCATTTGGGGCAGCAAAAAAGCGGTGGACGACCTGCTGGAAAATTATTTGAAGGGCTGGCAAATGAGCCGCCTCTCCAAAGTGGACCGCCAAATCCTCCGCCTCGCCGCCTATGAAATGCTGTATCGCGACGACGTGCCGGCCAAGGTTGCCGTAAATGAGGCGATCGAGCTGGCCAAGCATTTCGGAACCGAGGATTCGGGCAAGTTTGTTAATGGAGTTCTGGGGAACATGATCCGCGAGCTGGATCAATTGAAGTCATAGTCTTGCATAAGGACGCTTAGCCGTCCGCTTTGCCAATCTAAAACATAGGGGAGAGAGCGACATGACAGCATCTATTATCAATGGAAAACAGGTTTCTGAGGATATCCGGACCGGAATTGCCGCCGAAGTCAAGGAGCTGGCCGCCAAAGGCGCCACTCCGGGGCTTGCCGTCGTGCTGGTAGGAGAAGACCCGGCTTCCCAGGTTTATGTGCGAAACAAGGAAAAAGCGTGCCACGATCTTGGATACTATTCGGAGGTTCACCGGCTTCCGGCTTCGACGACTCAGGAGGATTTGCTTGCATTGGTGGACAAGCTGAACAAGCAGGACACCATTGACGGCATCCTCGTCCAGCTGCCGCTTCCCGGACATATTGACGAGAAGGCAGTCATTAACGCGATCGCGGTAGACAAGGACGTTGACGGATTCCATCCGGTAAACGTCGGCAATCTGGTCATCGGAGATGACAGCCTTCTTCCATGCACGCCGGCAGGCGTCATCGAGCTGATCAAGCGTGCGGGTGTAGAGCTGGCCGGTAAGCATGCCGTCGTCATCGGCCGCAGCAATATCGTCGGCAAACCGGTTTCGCTGCTGCTTCAGCGCGAAAACGCGACCGTGACGATGTGCCACTCCCGGACGATCGGCATGGCGGATATTGCGCGTCAGGCTGACATCCTGGTCGTTGCGATCGGTCGGGCCAATTTCATCGATGCGAGCTTCGTCAAACCGGGTGCCGTCGTCATCGACGTGGGCATGAACCGGCTGGAGAACGGCAAGCTGGCCGGAGACGTGGATTTCGAAAGCGTTAAGGAAGTATCGGGCCCGATCACGCCGGTGCCTGGCGGCGTAGGACCTATGACGATTACGATGCTGATGCAGAACACCCTGATCGCGGCCAAACGCCATCACGGATTGGCATAACGGAGCGGATGCCATGGAGCCGCAGCGTATTTTTCAATCAAGGACTTGAACCGTTATATCCGGATGAAGATGGACTCGGACAGTGGACTCGGACAGTCTGCTGTCCGACGTCTGGATCCGGGGGGAAATATCGAATTTTACCCACCATTCCAGCGGGCATATGTATTTCACGCTCAAGGATGAAGGGAGCCGCATCAAAGCGATTATGTTTGCCTCCCACAACCAGCGGCTGCCGTTTCGACCCAAGGAGGGCTCAAGGGTCATCGCTAGAGGGAACGTTACGGTATACGAGCGGGATGGGCAGTACCAATTTTATGCGACCCAAATGCAGCCCGACGGGATCGGCAGCCTGTATTTGGCTTATGAGCAGCTTAAGGAAAAGCTGGAGAAAGAAGGGCTGTTTGCTGCAGACCGCAAGCGGCCGATTCCGGAGTTTCCGGAGACGATCGGCGTCATCACTTCGCCGACAGGTGCGGCCGTACGCGATATTATGACGACGCTTGAGCGGCGTTACCCGCGGGCGCGGATCATTCTCGCCCCTGTCCTGGTCCAGGGAAAAGGGGCCGCTCCTTCGATCGTGAAGGCCATTCGCACGATGAACGAGCTGGATGAAGCGGACGTGCTGATCGTCGGCCGTGGCGGCGGCTCACTGGAGGAGCTGTGGGCCTTTAACGAAGAAATGGTAGCGCGGGCGATCCGCGCCTCGCATATACCGGTCATTTCGGCCGTCGGACACGAAACCGACTTCACGATCGCGGACTTCGCCGCAGACCTGAGAGCGGCGACTCCGACCGCGGCCGCGGAACTGGCCGTGCCGCATGCAGGCGAGCTGAAGGCGCGGCTGCAGCAGCGGGAACGGCTGCTGCTCCAGCTGCTTCAGCAGCGGGTGAAGCGCAGCCGCCAGCAGCTGGCGTCACTGCAGCGCTCGCCCGTGCTGCTGCATCCGCGGCGCTACATGCTGCAGCATGCGGAGCGCCTGGATATGCTGCGCCAGCGGCTTAGCGGCAACCTGCGTTCCCGGGTGCAGCTGAACCGGGAAAAGAGAAGCCGCATGTACCATGCGCTGATGCGGTACAATCCGCAGGAGCAGCTCACAGGGGCCCGGAGCCGCAACGATGCGGCGCGCCGGCAGCTGCTTCAGTCGATGCAGAACATACTGAAAGACAAGAAATCCCAGCTTACTTCCGGCGTGCGCCAACTGGATGCCCTCAGTCCGCTGAAAGTCATGGCCCGCGGCTACAGCCTCGTTTATGACGAGCAGGAGAAGCGTTTAATTAAATCGATTCATGAGGTACAGCCTGGCGACGTGGTCCAGATCAAAGTGAACGACGGCCAGTTATCCTGCCAGGTATGGGAACTGAAGGAGGATGCACAGGAACATGGGGAATGAAAAAGAGCTCAGCTTTGAGGACGCAATGATTCAGCTCGAGGATATCGTCGGAGAACTGGAGCACGGCGACGTTCCGCTCGAAAAGGCGATCGAGCTGTTCCAGCAGGGGATGAAGCTGTCCCAGCTGTGCGGGCAGAAGCTCGAACAGGTGGAACGGAAAATCGAGATGATTGTTGAAGAGGATGGGGAGCTTCGCAAGAAGCCGTTCGGCGGCGGACAGCTCGATCAGAGCGGCGGTGAAGTTTTTGAGTGACCGGGTTTCGTTCCAGGAATACATGCAGCAGATTTCCGAGAAAGTAACCGCCTCGTTGGAGGACAGCCTGCCGCATCATTGGCAGGTTCCTTCTTCCTTAAAGGAATCCATGACGTATTCCTTGATGGCCGGAGGAAAGCGGCTCCGTCCGCTGCTGGTGATTGCAGCCTGCGAAGCGCTCGGAGGCAACGGGGAGGCGGCCCTTGATGCGGCATGCGCCGTTGAAATGGTACATACCTACTCGCTCATTCATGATGATTTGCCGGCTATGGATAATGATGACTACCGCCGGGGCAAACTGACCAATCATAAAGTATATGGCGAAGCTACCGCCATTCTGGCCGGAGACGCCCTGCTGACGCATGCCTTTTACACGATCGCCCGAATCTCGGCGAAGCATGGCATTGATGCGGCCCCGATTTTGGCCATTGTGCAGGACCTCGCGGAGATGGCCGGTCCAAGAGGCATGGTTGGCGGACAGGCGGCCGATATGGAAGGGGAGCAGGGAGTCACGGATCTGGAGCATCTTCAGTATATCCACCAGCACAAGACGGGCGATCTGATTATTTTCTCCCTCCTTGCCGGCGGACGGATTGCCGGAGGCTCGGAGCGCGAGCTGGAAGCGCTGCGTACGTTTGGCAGCCGCCTGGGGCTCGCCTTTCAAATTCAGGACGATATCCTGGACCTGGTTGGAGACGAGGCAAAACTGGGTAAGAAGACACAGAGCGACATCAAGCAGGAGAAGGTGACATATCCTTATTTTATCGGTCTGGAAGCTTCGCAGCAGCAGGTCGAGTCACTGACCCGTGAAGCCAAAGCGGCTGTCTTGAACGCCGGTTTTCAGGATCCGGAGCGCCTGCTGGAGATCGCCGATTATTTAATGCACAGGGACCATTAGAGCATGATGCTTTATGTATGATGGGCATTTTATGATATAATGGCGAAAAGAATCTAATCATGGAAGAATGTCATGGATAACCATATCACTAATTACGAAGGAAAGCGGGGAGATTGCCGTGCTGCTTCCACAAATTAACGAGCCAGGACAATTGAAATCACTATCGGTTGACGAGCTCACTTCTCTGGCGGCCGAAATCCGTCAATTTCTGATTGAGAAGCTGTCGGTCACCGGGGGGCATCTCGCATCAAATCTGGGAGTGGTGGAACTCACGCTGGCCCTGCACTATTGCTACAACAGCCCGCGCGATAAATTTATTTTTGATGTAGGACATCAAGCCTACGTTCACAAGATGCTGACGGGCCGAATGGATCAGTTCGACACGCTGCGGAAATACAAGGGGATGTGCGGCTTTGTCAAACGAAGCGAAAGCGAGCATGACGTCTGGGAAGCCGGGCACAGCAGCACCTCTTTGTCCGCGGCTATCGGCATGGCCGTTGCCCGGGACTTAAAAGGGGAAAACAACAAAGTGATCGCCATGATCGGGGACGGTGCGCTCACCGGCGGCATGGCTTTCGAAGCCTTGAACCATATCGGACATGAACAGAAGGACCTGATGGTCATTCTGAACGACAACGAGATGTCGATTGCGCCGAACGTCGGCGCCATGCATAACTATTTGAGCAAAATCCGCTCGGACCGCCATTATTTGCGTGCAAAAGACGAGCTTGAGATGATGCTGAAGAAGATCCCGGCGATCGGCGGCATGCTGGCCAAGACCGGATCCAGGCTGAAGGAAAGCCTCAAATACATGATGGTTCCCGGCGTGCTGTTCGAAGAGCTGGGCTTAACTTATCTCGGACCGGTGGACGGCCATGATATCCACAAGCTGATCGAAACGTTCAAGCAGGCCGACAACGTGCGCGGACCGGTATTCGTGCATGTGCTTACCACCAAAGGCAAAGGATATAAACCCGCAGAAGCGGATTCATATAAATGGCACGGGATTACGCCGTACAAAATCGAATCTGGCCAAGTCCTTAAATCGGTAGGAAATCCGATGTACACCGACGTGTTCGGCAAGACGCTGATCGAGTTAGGTGAACAGGATTCCCGCATCATCGCTGTCACGCCTGCAATGCCCAAAGGCTCCGGTCTCATTCCGTTCAGCGAACGGTTTCCGGACCGCATGATCGACGTCGGCATTGCGGAGCAGCACGCGGCGACGATGTGCGCCGCGTTGGCGATGGAGGGCATGAAGCCGGTGTTCGCCGTCTATTCCACGTTCATGCAGCGTGCGTATGACCAGATCGTTCACGATATTTGCCGCCACAACGCCAACGTCATGTTCGCCATCGACCGGGCCGGCTACGTAGGGGATGACGGTGAGACGCATCAGGGTGTGTTTGACATCGCGTTTATGCGCCACATTCCGAATATGGTCATGATGATGCCGAAGGATGAAAACGAGCTGAGACATATGATGAAAACCGCCCTGGAGTATAACGACGGACCGATTGCTTACCGCTACCCGCGGATTAACGGCCTGGGGGTTCATCTGGACGAGGAGCTTGTGCCGATTCCGATCGGCAAATGGGAAACCGTCCGTGAAGGCGAAGGATACGCCGTCTTGGCCTGCGGCCCGATGGTTCAGGTTGCGCTTGAGGCAGCGGACCAGCTGAAACGGGAAGGTATTCATCTGCAGGTGGTCAACGCCCGGTTCATGAAGCCGCTGGATGAAGAAATGCTGCTGGAGCTTGCCGAGAACGGCACGAATATGGTGGTGCTTGAGGAAGCCAGCGAAGCGGGCAGCTTGGGCAGTGCCGTACTGGAGTTTTATGCTTCGAAGCATATATTTGACACGAAAGTGTCCTTGATGGGTGTGCCCGACCGCTTTATCGAGCATGGCAGCGTGAAGGAGCAGCGGGAGGAGACCGGTCTTACGGCGGCAGGAGTAGTCGGCGAGATCAAGAAGCTGATGTCCCTGCATCCTTACGAGATCGGCAAAACCCAGTTTCCTTCCTAATGGACGCCGAAATCGCCGTGCAGTCAGGAGATAACGATGAATTTGCCTAAAGAACGAATCGATGTCCTGCTCGTTGAGCAGGGCTTTTATGAGAGCCGGGAAAAAGCCAAAGCGGCGATTATGGCCGGGCTGGTCTTAGCCGCAGAAGAACCGGTCGAAAAGGCGGGGACTAAAATTCCGCGCGATACGCCGCTTAGGGTCAAGGGAGCGGTGCATCCTTATGTCAGCCGCGGCGGTTTGAAGCTGGAAAAGGCGCTCCGAACCTTTGGGATCGATCTGACCGGCAGAACGATGCTGGATATCGGGTCATCCACCGGCGGCTTTACCGATTGCGCGCTTCAGAACGGAGCCGGCTATGTGTACGCCATTGATGTCGGGTACAATCAGCTGGATTGGTCGCTGCGAAACGACGAGCGGGTGTGCGTGATGGAACGGACCAACTTCCGTTACATGACGCCCGAGGATCTGAAAGGCCCTTCCCCGGATTTTGCCAGCATCGATGTATCCTTCATTTCGCTGCGCATCATCCTGCCCCCGCTGATGGCGCTTCTGAACAAACCGGCCGACGTGGCCGCGCTGATTAAGCCGCAGTTTGAAGCCGGCAGGGAGAAGGTCGGAAAGTCCGGCGTCGTCCGGGAACCTGAAGTTCACCGCGAGGTGCTGATGAACGTGCTGTCTTTTGCCGCTGAGTTAGGCTTTATTCTAAAAGGACTAACGTTTTCGCCGATCACCGGCGGTGAAGGAAATATCGAATTTCTCGCTCATTGGCATGTGCCCGCGAGCCCATCGGATACAGCCGGACAACCTGTAGCCGAAGAAGAGCTGCAGGCTTTGGTTTCTGATGTAGTTGCGCAGGCACGCCATACGTTTACAGGGAACTCATCCAAGGGATGAGTTCTTTTTGTAGGGACGGTCATCATTCTACTGACACAAAAACTTTGGAATAACGATTGATGAGAACGTTTGTTTGGGTTATAATGAGCTTGTTTATATGCGTTTATACATTCGAAAAACGGATTTTTATACATTTAAAAAAGGGATTCTTCCGCATTTCCGCGAATACCAAGGCGAGGTGATGAGGATGGAGGGACGTGCAGACTTGCTGGTCATGGTGCTGATCGGCGTGCTCTTGATCGTTTGGATCGCGTACGGTCTGAGATCATGGCTGTTTAACCCTCTGCCTGCCCGCGTACCGGAAATGCCGATTAACGAACAGATACATGACCATCCCGCGGTAGATCTGCTGGAGGAGGCAGGCTATGAAGTGATCGGCGGCAAAATCAAGATCCCGCTGCTGTTTGAGGCGGACGGGGAGGAATATCACAGCCGCCTGTTTATCGATTATGTCGTGAGGGACGATGACGAGGTATTGTACCTTGTGAAAGTCGCCAGAAGGCGTTTGCCCCTGGAATGGACCGGATCCGGTCTGCGCGACCGTCTGCTGCCCTATTTTCTGCTGTATCCGGGCTCAGGCGGCGTGCTCTTCGTCGATGCCGACGAAGGGGAAATCCGGCGTATTCATTTTGATTGGGATGAAGAGGACTGGAATGGTTATGATGATTAAATATGAGCAACTAACATTTGGGAGGCCACTATGAAAGGACAACGCCATATCAAAATACGCGAGATTATCACCCAGCGGGAGATCGAGACCCAGGACGAGCTGGTGGAGGCTCTGCGTGAAGCGGGTTTTCAGGTGACACAGGCAACCGTGTCCAGGGACATCAAAGAACTGCTGCTGATCAAGGTGCCGATGGATGACGGCAGGTATAAATATTCACTGCCGACGGATCAGCGCTACAATCCGATCCAGAAGCTTAAGCGCGCACTGGTGGACAATTTCGTGCACATCGATTACACGAACAACCTGGTCGTCATGAAGTGCCTGCCGGGAACGGCCAATGCCGTTGCCGTCTTACTGGATAACATGGAATGGAACGAAATCATGGGAACGATCTGCGGCGATGACACGGCGCTGATCATTTGCCGGACGAATGAGGACAGCGAGCGGCTGGTCCAGATGATCAACAGCTTTATTTCATAGTACAAATTATAGATTTGCCTTAGCGGAGGTGCGCTTTTTATCATGCTTTTAACATTGAGTATCCGAAACTTGGCGGTCGTCGAATCCGTCGACGTCCATTTTCATCCCGGCTTTCACGTCCTGACCGGGGAGACTGGTGCCGGGAAATCCATCATTATCGATGCTTTGGGGCTGATTGCCGGAGGAAGAGGCTCGGCGGACTTGATCCGCTACGGCTGCGACAAGGCAGAGATTGAAGCGATGTTCGAGCTGCAGGAAGGCCATCCCGTGTGGGAGGCCTTGGCCAAGATCGGTGTCGGAGGAAGTCATGAAGAGCATTTAATCATCCGCAGGGAGCTGACGTCTCAGGGCAAAAGCACGTCAAGAATCAACGGGCAGCTCGTTAACTTGACGATGCTTCGGGAAGTCGGCGAGCAGCTAGTCAACATACATGGCCAGCATGAGCATCAGAACCTGTTGCGCGCAGACAGGCATCTCAGCTTGCTGGATACTTATGGGGATACGCTGATCGGACCGATCAAACGGGAATATCAGGAACGGTATGCGGCGTTCTCCAAAGTGGAGAAGGAGCTCCGGGAGCTGATGGAATCCAGCCAGAAAGCGTATCAGATGCTCGATCTATATCGTTTCCAGCTGGAAGAAATCTCAGCCGCTTCATTAAAATCCGGAGAAGATGAATGGCTGGGCGACGAAAGGGTCAAGCTATCCCATAGCGAGAAAATGATGGATGCGGTATCGGGATCCTATGAGCTGCTGAACGGGCATCAGGGAATCAGCGTGATCAGCACGGCCATTTCCCGTCTGGAAGACGTCATGAAGTATGATGAGAAGGGTCTGAGGCCGGTACTTGAGCAGCTGCAGTCCGCCTTTTACCAGCTGGAGGACGCTGCCTTTCAGCTCCGGGATTACCGGGATCAGGTGGAGTTTAACCCTGAGCGGCTGGAAGAGGTGGAGCAGCGTTTGGATCTCATCTCCACACTCCGCCGTAAATACGGGGACAGCGTGGAGCAGATTCTGGCCTATTACGAATCGATCCTGCAGGAAACGAGCCTGCTGGAGAACAAGGATGAGCGTCTGGAGCAGCTGAAATCCCAAAGGGAAGGACTGCTGAACGGACTGGTTGAATCCGCGCTGGAGCTAAGCGAAGCAAGGCAGCAGTGTGCTGCGGATCTCGCCCGACAGGTCGAGGCCGAGCTCAAGGACCTGCACATGGAGCGAACGTCGCTGGAAGTCCGTCTGGAGCGGCTTGATGATCCGCGGGGGATCGAGGTCGACGGCCGGAAGATCCGGCTCACCAGACAGGGACTTGATACCGCTGAGTTTATGATATCCCCGAACCCGGGCGAGCCGCTGCGGCCGCTCAGCAAGATCGCGTCAGGCGGTGAGTTATCCCGGATGATGCTGGCGATGAAGAGCATCTTTGCCCGCCATGACCGCATTCCGGTGCTGATCTTTGACGAAGTGGACACGGGGGTCAGCGGAAGAGCGGCACAATCCATCGCCGAGAAGCTGAACAAGCTCGCTGAGACCTGCCAGGTGTTTTCGATTACCCATCTTCCGCAAGTGGCCTGCATGGCGGATCATCAGTATTTAATCGAAAAGAATGTGGATGAAGGACGTACAATGACGCACGTGGAAGAGCTCTCGACGAAGGGCCGGGTTGAAGAACTTGCCCGGATGCTCGGCGGGGTGGAAATTACGAAGAAAACGCTCCATCATGCCCAAGAAATGCTGAAGCTGGCGGACGAGCGGAAAGCCGTCAAATCCGCACCAGAGTAATGATTGACAGTAATAAAAGCCTAGAGGCGGGGTAATCTTAAAGGTACGCAATTGGCGACCACCTTTCGTCAAGCGAAAGAAGCAAAAGGGAGCGTGACAGCCATTGAACTCCAGCCTCAGGAATAAAATGCTCGGTCTTTTCATTGTCTTCTTTCTTTGTTTTTTAGGAACAACAGAGCCGGTACAAAGCCTGGCCGCCATTCCGAATGAAATCAGGATGTTTGCGGGAACGGCACAAGCGCTCTCCATGCCGGTGACAGCCCAAGCTACCGTCGACCGTCCTGGCGTTCTGCATCTCAACGGTTCCGCCGTCACCGCCAAGGTGACTCCAGGGCGTCCATTGCAGCTGACGCCGCAGCACAGCGGAATGGCGAAAGTAACCTTGAAATTATTCGGAACCATCCCTTTTAAAACCGTTCAGATCCATGTCGTACCCGGACTTAAGGTTATACCGGGAGGACAAACCATTGGAGTGAAGGTGAAATCGGCGGGCATTTTGGTCGTTGGGCATCACCTGGTCAGCGTGGATGCCGATACAAAGGTGTCCCCTGGTGAGAATGCCGGAATCCAGCTGGGTGATTTAATGACCCACATGAATGGGATTCCGATGGACGATGTCGCAAAAGTTGCCAAAGTAGTCGAAGAGGCGGGCAAAAGCAAGCGACCGGTCGAAATCAAATTCAAACGCGGAAACAAAGAGATGAGCACGAAGCTGTCCCCCGCATATGACCTGGAAGACAGGGTGTGGCGATTAGGACTGTATATTCGCGACTCAGCCGCAGGCGTCGGAACGTTAACCTTCTATGCTCCCGATCAAGGCGTTTATGGGGCTCTGGGCCATGTCATTACGGATATGAACACGCAGACGCCGATTTCCGTCGGCAGCGGTGAAATTTTGCAGTCCAGCGTAACCTCGATATCGAAGAGCCAAGATGGCGAGCCTGGCGAGAAGAGAGCGCATTTTCTCAAGGAAAGTAAAATCCTCGGTAATATTGAGCGCAACACGCATTTCGGAATCTTCGGCAAGATGAACCAGAATCCGGAGCACAGCTTGTATAAAGAAGGCATCCCGGTAGCATTCGCCCAGGAGGTTAAAGAAGGCCCGGCCGAAATTTTGACTGTGGTGGATGGGCAGCAGGTCGAACGTTTCAAGGTCAATATTGTACATGTGGCGAAGCAGGAATCACCGGCCACCAAAGGACTGGTCATCCGAATTACCGATCCGCGGCTGCTGGAGAAGACCGGGGGCATCGTTCAAGGGATGAGCGGAAGCCCAATCGTGCAGGACGGCAAATTGGTCGGAGCGGTGACCCACGTGTTCGTTAACGATCCGCGGTCCGGTTACGGATGTTTCATCGAGTGGATGCTTCAGGATTCCGGAGTTCTCCCTCAATCGAGAAGTACTCAAAAAAGTCTTAAGGCCGTGTAGCCTTAAGACTTTTTGTCGTTTCATCGCGAAATAGTTAGAATAATGGATGAAAATATTAATTATAATTCAACAAGGTAAAAAAATAAACAAAAATAATTTTCGACAGAAGGAATTTAATGCTGGGTGTCGAAAACTTATCTCTGCAGAAAAATAAGGGAATACGATTCTAAGGAGGAAGCAGCCAGTGCAAAAAATAGAGGTATTGTTGGCGGATGACAACCGGGAATTCACGAATTTGCTTGCGGAATATATTACCGAGCAAGACGATATGATGGTAACGGGAATCGCCTATAATGGCGAGGAAGTGCTAAATATGATCAGTGAATCGAGAAAAATACCGGATGTGCTGATTTTGGACATTATTATGCCGCATCTGGACGGATTGGGCGTTCTCGAAAGACTGCGCGAGATGAATCTGTCCCCGCAGCCTAAAATCATTATGCTGACTGCTTTCGGCCAGGAGAACATCACCCAAAGAGCGGTACAACTCGGTGCTTCATACTACATTCTTAAGCCGTTTGACATGGAGGTTCTAGCCAGCCGTATTCGTCAGCTCGTGGGGCAGCAGCATATCACGACAGGCAATATGACGGTATCAATGAACAAATCCAATGTGGTTCCGATGGCGAAAGGGAAAAACCTTGACGCCAATATTACGTCCATCATTCATGAAATCGGCGTTCCGGCCCATATCAAAGGTTACCAATATTTGCGCGAAGCGATTACTATGGTGTACAACAACATCGAAATTCTCGGTGCCATTACCAAAACGCTGTATCCGGCGATCGCCGAAAAGTTCAAAACGACGCCATCCCGGGTCGAGCGGGCGATCCGTCATGCGATCGAGGTGGCCTGGACGCGCGGCAACATCGATTCGATCAGCCATCTGTTCGGTTACACCATCAACATCAGCAAATCGAAGCCGACCAACAGCGAGTTTATCGCGATGGTGGCCGACAAGCTGCGCATTGAGCATAAGGTGTCGTGAAAGGAATAGCATGACCCTAAAGAATACGCCATACTATGACGATGATCATAGTATGGCGTTTTTTTATTTGATGAAGATCCATCTGTTCCAAAAAAATTCCGATATCCATTATTTTCATTTTGAAAAGGGTAATGATATATAGATTGAACTAAAATTTTGCGGTTTCTTCGTTCATTCCATATAGTTACAAAGTTTTATCTGGATATCAAGCCTGATTAAATTTACACTTATGTTATTATCAAAAATTGGAAACCTTGCTGGGCGAATACGGGAAGGAGTTTAACATTGAAAGCTAAAGGATGGATCATTGCCACCACGGCTGCGATGGTGTTGTCGGCAACGTCAATTATGGTCATGGCGAAACCGGACCCCATCAAAGTGATGCTCAACGGAACCGAGTGGGTGACTGAAAAGGCACCCGTTCACATAGATGATGAAATTATGATACCCTTGCAAACCTTCGGAAAGCTTTTTGGCAAACAAGTCACCTATGACAGCCAAAGCAACACGGTTCGAATTAATGACAAGAAACAGGTCCCCTTTGCACAATCTGACGACAAGACGATACAGATCAGCGGAGATGCCAGCGAATCGGGAACATATGAAAACTTAACGCTGAAGACTCAGACTTTCAGCCGTCACATCCCTGGGTACAATGTGGACAATCCAAGCTATGCTCCAATCATCGAAAGGGCCGATTTGACGGGGGACGGCAAGAAGGATATTGTTATCTTTTTAACGACAGGATATGGAACCGGCGTTTATACTTCCAATCCGCTCGCGTATGCCGAAACAGCAGACCCCATACCTGTAGAGGATGCATATACGGCGTTTTTAAAACAGTTCGACAGTAAAGTGACGGACAAGCAAATCGAGCTGGATATTCGCGGCGAGCGGACGGTCATCCCTATATCCAAACTGCAGTCCGGCCCTTTAAAGTACCCGCCGGGGATCGGAAGCGTTATGACGTATACCCTTGAGGGGAATACCCTGAAAGCGACTACGGCCGTGCAGGTGTCCCCCGCTGAATTTATCGGCGATTTAACCTTAAGCTACACTTTTAAAAACGGTCTTCTTCAAGCAGGTGATGCTCAGTTCGCCTTGTACCCCGAGTACGGTTCGTGATAAGATAACGTTCTGGCAGTTATTACTAACTTGTTAAGGCTACAGCCGTGAAAGGAACGATGATGAAGACATCCAAGATAACCACTTTACTGCTGACAGGCGTCATCACGGCGTTGCTGATCCTGAGCGGATGCAGTCTGGAGATCAACCCGGCGGCACCGGAGAACAACAGCACCCCAGCGAGCACCGGCGGGGGTAACCTTCGGGTCGTTTTTCTGGATGTAGGGCAGGGAGCTTCTCAGCTTATTATTTCCCCTTCCGGTAAAACGATGCTGATTGATGCCGGGAACAATGACAAAGAAGAGCTGATGCTGCAATATATGGAGCAATACGGTATCACCAAGCTGGACACGGTCATTGGAACTCATCCGGATGCCGACCATATCGGCGGGCTGGATGCGGTCATTAACCACATTCCGGTGGGCCGCATTTATATGCCGAAAGCACAGGCCAATACGAAAACGTTTGAATCCGTTCTGCGTGCCGTAAAAAATGCCAAACTGAAGGTACAAACGGCCAAGGCCGGGATCTCTTGGGATATGGACGATGAGGTTCATGTCGATATGCTGGCGCCCCGCAAAAGTTATGACGACTCGAATAACATGAGCGCTGTGGTGAAAATAACGTACGGCCGCACTTCTTTTCTGTTGACCGGTGACGCGGAGTCGGACAGCGAACGGGATATGCTTGACGCCGGAACGGATCTGCAGGCGGATGTCATGCTGGTGGGGCACCACGGCTCCAAATCGTCGACCACGCTCGCATTTCTCAAACGGGTTCATCCGAAGTATGCGGTTATACAGGTAGGTGCAGGCAATACATACGGCCATCCGAAAAGCGTCATTCTAAACCGGCTGAAGCAGCAGGGCGTCAAGGTATACCGTAACGATCTTCAGGGAACGATTGAAGCGGAGTCGAATGGGCAGAAGGTGACATTCCGAACGGAAAGGTGAGAACGATGACGGGATATGTCGAAGGCTATGAAGGACCGTATTGCCGCATTGAAGTGGACGGTAACATCCAGGCCGTACCCCGTGAACAAGTGGATCCTCAAGTGAAGGTAGGAGACGCTGTGGAACTGAAGGACGGAAAATGGGTGACCGATCCGGCTGCAACTAAACGGCGCACGGACGAAATCAAAAAGCTGATGGACGATGTTTGGGAATCATAAAAAAAACTCTACATCAGGCACTTCCTTTGGCACTGACCTTATGCGGTGGAACAAAACAGCACCGGCACCGCGGCTCGTAATCATCGGAATCCCCGATCATGATTACCGAGCCTAGCGGAGCGGGGTGGCCGTTGACAATCCGCTGTGTGAACACGGCTTCCGGGCTGCCGCATACCGCACAAAAGGCGGTCAGCAGCTGGATGTCGTCGGCCATGGCCAGCAGCCCGCCTATGTAGCCGAATTCTTTTCCACGATAGTCCAGATTCAGTCCGTCCACGATGACATGCTTCCCGCTGTATGCCAGCTCTTCCACCAGGCCAAGGATCGGCTTGCTGAAGAACTGAACCTCATCAAAAGCGACCACATCCGCGTCAGCGGTTTCCGCCAAGATTTTGGCGGTGATGTCAGCGGTCAACTGCCGCGGAATGGAGATGGCTGGCAGCCGGTATCCGATCCGGCTTACGATTTCGTTCTTCGCGTAGCGCTGATCCTCCTCGGGCTTGTATGCCACCAGCTTTTTCCGCCCGTATTGGATCAGTTTTTGGCACCGGCGGATAAGTTCACCCGATTTTTCGCTAAACATGGGTCCCGTAATTACGGTAATCCGTCCTTTATTCACGTTCAGCCTGCTCCTTTCCCGTTAGCATAACCCGTTCATGTTCTATATGATGACAAAACACGAAAAATTGCGACTTTTATAGAGTACCACAATTAAAACGGACATGGCTACAAAAATAACCGAAAGTGGCGTGCAGGCGTTTGGCCGTGGTATGGTTAATATTAAGAAGGATCGAATGAGCATTTGGAGGAGACGGCATCATGCAGGAAAAAATAGACGCCTATAAAGCGAGGATCGCTGAACTGACAGCAGAGCTCGGCAAGGATCCGCAAGTGGAAGATCTGGTCAGCAGTCTGTTCGCGGACCTCGAAGAAGCGGTTCAGCAAAACCATAAACTGCGGCTCACGCTGCTGAAGTCCTCATCGAAGGAATCACGGATGTCCACCAAGCTGAGAGAGGCGTTGTACGAATAATTTATCCGG
Source organism: Paenibacillus sp. AR247 (assembly GCF_002968895.1). Classification (NCBI taxonomy): domain Bacteria; kingdom Bacillati; phylum Bacillota; class Bacilli; order Caryophanales; family Paenibacillaceae; genus Paenibacillus; species Paenibacillus sp. AR247. The sequence goes on from NZ_PCZT01000012.1 coordinate 476,301, forward strand.
TCCGGTTCATGTCTAGTCGCTTGCTGCAGCTTTTGCGGCAAATTGGGATACACCAATTCACACGATCCGCTATATCCTAAAGTGAGCAGGAATACATTGAAGCGGGGTGATTGGGTGAACCGGTCCATGGATAATAAGAAACGGCGCAAGCCGGCAAAACCGGTTGTAAAGTATGCCAAAGCCGGCGTGCCCCCGCCGAAATTGAGCCCGCAGCAAATCGCAATCATTGCGGGATTACTGAACAATTTCTTTGTGGTCGAATCTGTGCTTTACAACCGCGATAACGAGCTGAAGGTCGTCTTAACGAGCAGAATGTTGACGAATCTTCCGGTGCTGGGGAATCCGGAGTATGGATTGGTGAAGGAGGACATCGTTCTTGACATTATCGCCAGCGAAACCGATCAAGATTCGGACCAACAACAAAACCCCGTTCTGAGATAAATCTGCAGTCCGGGGTTCTTTGTTCGATTCCTGGTCTTGGAATCCGGCATTATGATGATTGTACGGGCGGTTTGGGCTTGCGCTTCTCTTTGAAACGTGGCCCTACATAGTTTCGTTTGCGGTCCCGGAACAGAATCCAGCCGCCGAGAAAGCTCATCCCTGCCACGAACAGGAGCAGGCCGAGCACAAAATGTCCCCACGCAAACGACGGATGGGCGACGCTCGCATCGCCGTGGAGCGAATAATATTCGAATACCGCATCTTTCATAAACAAAAATCCGGTCATTGCCGCCAGTCCCGGAATGACGAGGATCAGGATGGCGATAAAGCGGGAAATAATCAGTTTCATGAAAAATCCCTTCCTGTTGGCCTGTTTTAGTCCACTATATCATAACTCGTCCGGCGAATCTTTGTCTATTTCCGGACATGTGATAACATTTTGTAATGCGGTGAAAACCGAGTACAATATAAAAGCGATGGAGTGCTTCTTACTCCGGGCACAACTTGTCATAAGTTATGCGCCAAATGGTTTCAATATAAACATGTTAAGATGGGGGATGGACAATGACAATATCATGTGACGTAGCCGTTCTGGGCGGCGGTACCGGCGGTTATGTGGCTGCAATCCGCGCAGCTCAGCTGGGCAAGGAAGTCGTTATTATCGAAGCGGACAAGCTGGGAGGAACGTGCCTGCACCGAGGCTGTATTCCAAGTAAGTCTTTGCTGCGGAGCGCGGAAGTATACGCAGAGATCAAAGAAAGCGAGAGCTACGGCATCGAAACAGCAGGGGCCGCACTCAAATTTCCCAAGGTTCAGGCGCGGAAGGAAGCGATCGTAGATCAGCTGCACCAAGGGGTTTCGCCGAAAAGTCGGTGCCGTTGCTGTGGAACTTGCGGATGGGGAGATGGAGACGGTGGTTCCGACGCATTTGATTATCGCCACAGGCTCCCGTCCAAGAGTGCTGCCTGGACTTGAACCCGACGGAATACATATTTTGACTAGCGACGAGGCACTACAAATGGAGGAGCTTCCGAAGTCCATCATCATCGTCGGCGGCGGCGTGATCGGTGTTGAATGGGCTTCGATGCTGAACGATTTCGGCGTGGAGGTCACCGTTGTGGAGGCGGCAGGCCAGCTGCTTCCCGCAGAAGATGAAGAAGTGGCCCGTGAGCTTCAGAAGTCGTTTTCGCGCCGGGGCATCAAAATGGTTACCGGGGCCCAGCTGCAGACGGAGACATACGAAGCAGCGGATCATCAGGTGCACATCGATGTGCGTGTTGGGGAAAAAACCGAACGGCTTCAAGCGGACAAGCTGCTTGTGTCGATCGGCCGCCAGGCGAATGTGGAGAACATCGGTCTGGAGAACACGGATGTCCGGGTGGAGCGCGGTTTTATAGCTGTCAATAAACATTATCAAACCGGCGAATCCCATATTTATGCCATCGGCGACGTCATTGGCGGACTGCAGCTCGCGCATGCGGCAAGCCATGAAGGAATTGCGGCCGTCAACCATTTGGCAGGTGAAGAAGTTCACCCGGGGGATGCGGATCTGATTCCAAGATGCGTGTACACAAGACCCGAAGTGGCCAGCGTCGGCATCACCGAGAAGGAAGCCCGCAGCCGCGGATTCGAGGTTAAGGTCGGCAAATTCCCGTTCCAGGCCATTGGGAAGGCATTGGTACAGGGGAGCAAGGAAGGATTCGTAAAAGTAGTAGCTGATCCTAAGACAAATGACATTTTAGGTGTGCAAATGATTGGAGCCCATGCGACCGACCTGATCAGCGAGGCGGCATTGGCCCAATTTTTGAATGCAACCCCTTGGGAGATCGGACAGATGGTGCATCCGCATCCGACGCTCTCGGAAATTTTGGGCGAGGCGATGCTGGCTGTAGACGGCAAATCCATCGGAATGTAAGACCAAAATTTAGAATCGGTTCTTTTCTTTTCACCGCAGTTATGATTATAATAGGGTTAAGCCAAGTCTTAGTACCAGGTTTTAATAGTAGATCAGGGACAGACTGCAGGCTCTAAAATAAGGAGGTACCTCCCATGAATGATCAGGGTACTGTTCACACGCCACATGAGCATGAACAGCTTGGACTCACCAACGGCCAAGTCATCGACATGTACAGATATATGATGCTCGGGCGCAAATTTGACGAGCGTAACCTGCTGCTGCAGCGGGCTGGCAAGATTAACTTTCACGTATCGGGAATCGGTCAGGAGGCGGCCCAGGTCGCCGCGGCGTTTGCGCTGGATCGGGAAAAGGACTACTTTTTGCCTTATTATCGCGACTATTCACTTGTTTTATCGGTAGGAATGACTCCGTACGAGCTGATGCTGTCGGCTTTTGCGAAGGCTGAGGATCCGAACAGCGGCGGGCGGCAAATGCCCGGACACTTTGGCAGCAAGCGGCTTCGGATCGTAACGGGCTCAAGCCCCGTCACTACCCAAGTGCCCCACGCCGTAGGCGTAGCTTTGTCCGCCAAGATGAGAAAACAGGATATCGTTTCGTTTGTAACCTTTGGCGAAGGCTCGAGCAACCAAGGGGACTTCCACGAGGGAGCCAACTTTGCGGGCGTTCATAAGCTGCCTGTGATTTTTATGTGCGAAAACAACCAGTATGCCATTTCGGTCCCGCTTCATAAGCAGATCAGCGGCAAAGTCAGCGACCGGGCGCTCGGCTATGGGTTTCCAGGCATCCGGGTGGACGGCAACGATGCGCTCGCGGTCTACAAAGCCGTGAAGGAAGCGCGCGAACGCGCTGTCCGCGGCGAAGGACCTACGCTGATCGAAGCCATGATGTACCGCCTGTCACCGCACTCCACCTCGGATAACGACTTGGCGTACCGGACCAAAGAAGAAGTAGAAGAGAACTGGAAAAAAGACGGCATTGTCCGTTTTAAACAATATTTGATCAGCTGCGGCATTTGGGATGAAGAAAAGGATGCGGACTTGCAAGCACAGTTGGCTCTTGAGATCAAGGAAGCAACCGAATCGGCCGACAATGCTCCGTTCCCGAAACCCGAGGATACGCTGAAGCATGTGTATGCGGGCGATAGCGAAGAGGGGGTATACTAATGGCCGAAATGGAATATATCGATGCGATTCGTCTGGCAATGAAAGAAGAAATGGAAAAAGACGAAAACGTGTTTGTCCTCGGTGAGGATGTCGGCGTTAAAGGCGGCGTGTTCACGACGACCAAAGGCCTGCAGGACCAGTTCGGCGAGGAGCGGGTCATCGACACGCCGCTGGCGGAATCCGCTATCGCCGGCGTTGCGATCGGCGCGGCCATGGTCGGCATGAAGCCGATCGCGGAAATGCAGTACTCCGACTTCATGCTGCCGGCAACGAACCAAATTATCAGTGAAGCCGCGAAAATCCGCTATCGTTCCAACAACGACTGGAGCTGTCCGGTCGTCGTTCGTGCGCCGATCGGCGGAGGCATTTTCGGGGGATTATACCATTCCCAATGCCCGGAATCGATCTTTTTCGGCACCCCCGGTTTGAAAATCGTAGCGCCTTTTACCGCCTATGACGCGAAAGGACTGCTGAAAGCTGCGATCAACGATCCGGACCCGGTGCTGTTTTTTGAAAATAAAAAATGCTACCGCATGATCAAGGGCGACGTGCCTTTGGACGACTATACTGTACCGATCGGCAAAGCTAACGTGCTGCGCGAGGGGACCGACATTACGGTCATCGGCTATAGCATGCCGCTGCACTTCTGCCTTCAAGCCGCCGAAGAGCTGGAGAAAGAAGAAGGCATCTCGGCCCATATTCTGGATCTGCGCTCCCTGCAGCCGCTGGACCGTGACGCCATCATTGAGGCGGTCCGCAAAACCGGCAAGGTGCTGATCGTACACGAGGACAACAAAACGGGCGGTGTGGGCGCCGAGGTGTCCGCTATTATTTCGGAAGAATGCCTGTTCGACCTCGATGCGCCGATCAAGCGGCTGTGTGGTCCGGACGTACCGGCCATGCCGATCAGTCCGCCGATGGAGAAGTTCTTTATGCTGAGCAAGGATAAGGTCAAGCAAGCCATGCACGAACTGGCGGTTTATTGAGAATTGCCGTATGAAGGAGTGAAAATATGTCAAATCAAAAGTTTACCGATATGGTGATGCCGCAGCTGGCAGAATCGCTCGTGTCTGCCACCATCGCCAAATGGCTGAAGCAGCCTGGCGATAAAGTGGAACAGTATGAGCCGATCTGTGAGGTCATCACCGATAAGGTCAACGCGGAAATCCCGTCCACCGTGGACGGGATTATGGGAGAATGGGTCGCCGAGGAAGGCCAGACCGTCGCCGTCGGCGAGGTTATCTGCCGCATTGCGGCGGCAGGTGCTGCGGGGGCTCCGGCGGAGGAACGGCCGCAGGCGGAGCCGCGTACTACACCGGCCCCAGTACAGCCTGAAGCCTCTGGAGACCAGTCCATGCGCGGCCGGTATTCTCCAGCGGTGCAAAGCCTGGCAGCCGAGCATGGCGTGAATTTGAGCGCCGT
>NZ_PCZT01000012.1:481344-486429 GCF_002968895.1 Paenibacillus sp. AR247
TCGAAAACGGCGGTGAGGCAGTGGAAACCGGCCGAGCTGCCGAAGCTCCGGCGAAGAAAGAGGTTCATTCTCCGTTCGTAGGGCTGCCGCATGCCAATCCTGCGGTCCGTCCGGAGCAGTACATCCCGGTTCCGCCGGCATCCAGCCGGCAGTCAGGTCTGCATATGACCGAGTCGCCGCGTATTCCGGCTGTGGAACTCGAGGACCAGAACGGGCGCGCCGAGACGATGATCGACGTCACCCCGATCCGTAACGCCATTGCGACGAACATGCGCCAAAGTGTGTCGGAAATTCCGCATGCCTGGACAATGATCGAGGTCGACGTAACCAACCTGGTGCTGCTGCGCAACAAATTGAAGGATGAATTTAAGCGCAGAGAGGGCTATAATTTAACCTATCTGGCGTTTCTTCTGAAGGCTGTGGTCAATGCGATCAAGGATTACCCGATCATGAACTCGGTCTGGGCGGTCAACAAGATCATTGTGAAACGGGACATCAACATTTCCCTCGCCGTCGGCACGGAAGACTCCGTCATGACGCCGGTTATTCAACGGGCCGACCAGAAAAACATTGCCGGTCTCGCCCGTGAAATCGAAGAACTGGCGACCAAAACGCGTCAGGGCAAGCTCAAGCTGGAGGATATGCAGGGCGGCACCTTTACGGTGAATAATACCGGGTCGTTCGGTTCGATCCTGTCTTACCCGATTATCAACTATCCGCAGGCGGCCATCCTAACCTTCGAATCGATCGTAAAGCGGCCTGTCGTGATCAACGACATGATCGCCGTCCGTTCGATGGCGAATATCTGCCTGTCACTGGACCACCGGATTCTGGACGGTGTCATCTGCGGACGCTTCCTACAGCGCGTGAAGGAAAACGTGGAAGGTTATACGCTGGATACCAAAGTTTACTAATGAGGAAGTCTACGAAAGCTTGGTCATCATCTGAAAGGGCGTGAAGCAGTCATGACAACCAAACTTGAAGTATCCTATACGCCGATGATGGATTATGGTGCGGCCTGGGATTTGCAGAAAAGCATCGTCAGCCGCATAGACCTTGGAGAGCAGCAGGAAACCCTGCTGCTCTTGCAGCATCCACCGACGTATACGATCGGATCGCAGCGGCATCCGGAGCATCTCTTGCTCAGCAAGGAACAGCTGGAGCAGCAGGGCATCGGACTGTTTGAAATCGACCGCGGCGGCGACATTACCTATCACGGTCCGGGGCAGCTGGTCGGGTATCCGCTGCTGCTGCTGGCGGGCAAGGAAGGACTGGATCTGCACGGCTATTTGCGCAATCTGGAGCAGGTCATCATCAATTACCTTGCGCATTACGGGATCGAGGCTGGCCGCAAGCCCGAATATACGGGTGTCTGGGTAGGCGATCTGAAAATTTGCGCTATCGGGGTCAAATTCAACAAATGCAAACACCAAAGAGGGTTCGTGACCAGCCATGGGTTTGCCTTCAACATAACGTCCGGCATTCAAAACGAAGGCTTTCAGGGCATTATACCGTGCGGAATTCAGGAGTATGGCGTAACGTCGCTTGAGGACTGTATTGGAAAGCCGATCGCGGTCGAGCAGGTGGCGGAGGAGATTGTTCCGTTCTTTACCGAGGTATTCGGATTTGAGGCCGTTTCAGCCCAAGGGGCAGAGGAAAGCCCGCTGAGATCAGCGGGCTATTAAGGACTCGACGAGCCCAAAGACGACGGATCCGACCATGGCAATGAGCATGAGGTATACAAAAACGCGAAACCATTTTTTTCGTTGCATAAATAGCTCCTTTATTCATCATTAATGAAGGCTCGATGTCGAGCCGGGACAACCTATGTACTATTGTAACTTAACGCCGAAGGAGAGGAAAGTCCATTGATTAAACAAGACCGTTTGATACAGGAGTTTATGGAATTGGTTCAGGTGGACAGCGAAACAGGCCACGAAGCGGAGATCGCCGAGCTGCTCAAGCAGAAATTTACACAGCTTGGACTGGAGGTCGTTGAAGACGACTCCCAGGCCAAAACCGGACATGGCGCCGGCAACCTGATCGTGACCTGGAAGGGGGAAAGCGACGCGGAAGCTCCGAAGCTATTGTTCACCTGCCACATGGATACCGTAGCCCCGGGCAAAGGGATCAAGCCAGTCCTGGGAGAAGACGGTTGGATCCGCAGTGACGGGACGACGATTCTGGGGTCGGACGATAAAGCGGGCCTGGCGGTTCTGCTTGAGACGATCCGCGTTATCCAGGAGCAGCAGCTTCCCCATGGACAGATACAATTCGTAATTACCGTCGGTGAGGAGTCTGGACTGCTGGGAGCACGTTCGATGGATCCGCAGCATTTGGATGCCGAGCTTGGATTTGCTCTCGATTCCAATGGAGAGGTCGGATCGATTGCCGTTGCGGCACCAACCCAGGCTAAAATCCAAATGAAGATTTTTGGCAAATCGGCGCATGCCGGCGTGAATCCGGAAGACGGAATCAGCGCCATTCAGGTCGCCTCCAAAGCGGTGTCGCGAATGAAGCTTGGCCGGCTCGACCAGGAGACGACAGCTAACATCGGTAAATTTTCCGGTGGTGGAGCGACCAATGTGGTGTGCGATTTTGTCCAGCTTGATGCGGAAGCGCGAAGCATCGTTCAGGAAAAGGTCGATCAGCAGATCGCCCACATGCGGGAAGCGCTCGAAACGACCGTCCGCGAGTTCGGCGCCCAGTGTGAGTTCCGGAGCGAAATCGTGTATCCCGCCTTGGACTGAGCGGAAGAGTGTCCGTTCGGCGGCGGCAGCGACGCCAACATTTTCAACGGGCTCGGAGTTCCTACGGTGAATCTAGCCATCGGCTATGAGGACATACATACGACGAAGGAACGGATCCGTGCGGAGGATATGGTCAAAGCGGCTGAAATGGTGCTCAGCATCATTCAGGAAACTGTCAAATCATAGCTTTAACTCTATACAGCAGAATGAACCTGCACAAACAGGCTGTTCCATGCATGCGGCAAACCGCGCTGGAACAGCTTTTTTGCTGGGCTCATCCTTCTTCACGGGCCAACGATAACGGGGAGGCTCACAAGTTAGTGAACATAACGCCGGCGATCCGCGGCAGGATGATTTCTGCGCTGTGCCGGGGTCCATACCGTATGCCAGCTGGTGGATTGGATAATTTGCAGAGCCAGGGTGATATTCGTCAAATATTCGTCAATTTGAAAATACAGTTCACTTCCGATCACTTGACGTTCCTGTCTGTGATCCAAAGAGCTGCGGGTCTCCTCCAGGAAGCAGGAGGCTGCCGCAAACCGTGCCAAGGAGTGGGACGGATCCGTTGCATAGATCGACTCGAACAGCTGCGCTGCTTTGGCGAAGTCACCTTGATCGTACAGCATTTCAGCAGCGATAAAGCAAAGTTCGAGCGAGCTCTGGCTTCTCTCGTGCGTCGGAATTCCCTCCAGTTTGTTCAGGAGCGCTTTGGCCTGTTCAATATAGCCCTCCCGGTAAAGGGTATAAATCAATTCGCTGGATTCATGGAACGAGGGTTCGGGCTGAAGGGACATCCCAATGTCCACCATGCCGAGCACGATCGCGGACTTGGCTGTTTCCAGCCGGTTAAACCTGGACAATTCGGGCAATCCCCGGCCCTCCTGAAGCGCACGGCAGCACAAATATGCCGCATGGGATGCGGTAACGGAATGGGAAGCGGACTTGACCACGACCTTGTCCGGGTCCATCGTTCGCTGCGTCAGCCGCGCGTGCGCTTCCTTGAATTGATGGGTGTGAATGAGGCACAAAATATAAATGAGTTGAACGGATTCATTGAACCGTATGTCATCCGTATAACGGCTTAGGATGCCAAAGGCTTCCTCGTACGCGCCCAGATCCGCCAGCGTTTGGCCGACCTGCAGTTCGGTCGTGTCTGAGAGCGGGACCATTTCCAGAAGGCGCCGGCATATTTCCGCATCTGTCTTTCCGGCATCGTAGAGCAGTGCTCCCCATTCCGCGAGCGTTTTCCGATGATGCTGTCCGAGATTGACCGCCCGGCGGAAAGCTTCTTCGGCTTCCTCGGTACGGCTGCTTGCATATAAGAGCCTTCCGTACTCGAGCCATCCCTGCGCTTCGTCAAAGCTTTCAGCATGGGGCAAACTTCCGGAGTTATCATGTGCATGCGTCAGAGCCGTCCGAATGTGCGTCATCGCCTCACTGTTGTGTCCGCGCGATTTATACCATAATCCCAGCTTAAAATGCAGGGACGGGGAAATCGGGTAGGCTTGCAGCAGCGTCATCAATTCATCTTTGGTCATAATTGTACCCTCCAATATATAGAACAACCTGGTGAGTGAATAGTTGGCGGGAATGCTAAAAAAATGTTTAAAAAGTTAAATCGCTTATCGTTTTTAGATCATATCCGAAAAACCTGGGAATTTCGGGGGATATTAAAGGATAAAGATTCATCCGTCCCTTAATGATCCCGCCGGGAGGACGCGAGCGATTGCAAAATGTGCTGCAGCGGCGTGTCGGGGCTCCATTCCTTCTGCAATTGGCGGAGCATGATTTTAATCTGCCAGGCCCGTCCTACCATATGGACCGAGTTCGCTGTACGGTAACTTTTCATGAAGGGATCCCTCTTTCCTTGGGGTGAAGTTTGTTATAATAAGACCATATGTGTCAGCATGGCCAAAAATGCTAGGTTTTAAATATAAGAGGTTGTTGAGCACGTACTAAAAGGAGGATCATAGAATGAAAGAGTCTTTGCCACATATGAAGAAACCGTCCAAACATCTCGAGGAAGAGACCCTGTCCACCGAATCTATTTTTCAGGGAAAGGTCGTATCTTTGCAGATTGACAAGGTCCGGCTTCCCGACGGCAAAACGGCTTCACGGGAAATCATCCGCCACCCCGGTGCGGTAGCTGTTCTGGCCATCAAGGATGACCGGATGATTCTGGTCGACCAGTATCGCCAGGCCATGGGACGGTGCGAGCTTGAAATCCCGGCAGGGAAGCTGGAGCCAGGGGAGGACCCGATGGAAGCCGCCAAGCGTGAGCTTGTGGAGGAAACGGGGTATACATGCGGCCGCCTGGAGCTGCTTCACTCCTTTT
>NZ_PCZT01000012.1:486529-492072 GCF_002968895.1 Paenibacillus sp. AR247
CTACGTGGCACATGATCTTCAAGGGGGCGATGCGGCGCCGGATGAAGACGAGTTCGTGGAGCTGCTGGAATTGACGATGGAAGAGGCGCTGGAGGCGATTTCGCAAGGCCGGATCAGCGACGCTAAGACACTTATGGCGGTGTACGCCTGGAAGTTGAACAAGCTGACGGGTGAATTCCGCGTATGAGCAGTCCGGAACGTGTCAGTCACCAAGAGCTTGCATACGAGTCGGATATGTTGAGCGAATACTTTGCGGATCTGCACATCCATATCGGCAGGACGAACGACGGGCATGCGGTCAAAATCAGCGGCAGCTCCAATCTGACGTTCGCGAACATCGCCAAGGAAGCGTCGGAGCGCAAAGGGATCGAGCTGGTAGGCATTATCGACTGCCACTCGCCGGTCGTCCAGAAGGACATTATCGACTGCCTGGAATCCGGTGAAATGAATGAAGTGCAGGGCGGTGGGATCGCCTACCGGGGAACCACGATTCTTCTGGGCTCCGAAATTGAAATCTATGAACAGGGTAAGGGCGCTGCGCATCTGCTCGTTTATTTTACGGACCTGTCTACGATGCAGCGCTTTACGGCCTGGATGTCAGGCCATATGAAAAACGTAACCTCAGCTCACAGCGCATTTACGTTTCCGGACGGGAGCTGCAGGCTAAGGTGTACGACATGGGAGGCATCATGATTCCCGCCCACGTTTTTACTCCGCATAAAGGCCTGTACGGCAGCATGACGCCGCGAATGGAGCATGTGCTCGACCCGGGGCTTGTGAGCGGAATCGAGCTTGGGCTGAGCTCCGATTCGGAAATGGCCGGACTGATATCGGAGCTCGATCCGTATACGTTTGTAACCAACTCCGATGCCCATTCCCTGGGTAAAATCGCCCGCGAGTACAACCGGATCCGTTTGGCGGAGCCGACCTTTGCCGAATTCCGCAAGGCGATGGAGAGGGTGGACGGCAGGTGCGTGACAGGGAACTACGGCCTCAATCCGCGTCTGGGCAAGTACCACCGTACCTATTGCCATGGCTGCAGCCGCGTGTTGGACATCGAACATGGGGGCGCAGGCTGCCCGTTCTGCGGCAGCACCAAGCGGGTACAGGGGGTGCTCGACCGGATCCTCGATATCGCCGACCGCAAAGAGCCGTACATGCCTGCCTTCCGGCCGGCATATCATTACCAGGTTCCGCTTGAGTTCATTCCGGGTCTCGGCAAGGCCAAAATGAAGCAGCTGCTGGAGGGGTTCGGTACAGAAATGTCGATTCTCCACCATGCGGGTGAAGCAGAAATTGCCGAGGTTGTGGGCACCGATTTGGCGCGGATGATCGTCATGGCCAGAAACGGCACCCTGAAGCTGACCTCAGGCGGAGGGGGAACTTACGGGAAAGTGGAAGGGTCGTCCGTGTCCAAGACATAGTTTGGGACTTGCCTTCATACAGTAAGGGTATGCGATTGGAAAGGGGAGAAACTGCATGCGAGCTTTCCGCCATGCCCTGAAAGAACAAAACATCCTGTATATTTTTGTCGCCGTACTGTTTCTGGTTGGAGTCATCTTCGGCGCGCTCATGGTCAATGCTCTTTCCCTTGAACAGCAGCAGGACTTGGGACGGTATTTGGGCAATTTTTTCGTAACCGTTAATCAGGGAGCGGAGGCCGGACAGCCTGCGCACTCCTACTGGGACATCGCCGGGCTGCATTTGAAATGGGTTGGTCTGATTTGGATTCTCGGGCTGTCGGTCATCGGCCTGCCGGGCATTCTGATCCTCGATTTTTTGAAAGGCGTTCTGGTCGGCTTTACGGTTGGCTACCTGGTCGGCCAATTTTCGTGGCACGGTCTGCTGTTTGCGCTGGTGTCGGTGGCTCCGCCGAACCTGCTTATCATTCCGGTGCTGATCGTTTGCAGCGTATCGGCGATCGCCTTTTCGCTTCATATTATTAAAAACCGGGTGATGCTCCAGCGTCCGGGCAACATTACCCGCCCATTTGCATCGTATGTCGGGATGACGCTCGTCATGGGCCTGATCATGCTCGGCATCTCCTCGTTTGAAACCTGGGTGACTCCCACGATGATGAGATGGGTGACGCCCATGCTGATCCACGCTCCGGCCATCACCGGTATGTGAGGCAAAAGCGTTTGACTTTGTTTGGCAACTCCCCATATAATGAGAGAAGCGGTTATAGATAGGTGCAGAGATTTTCCTGTGGGGAGGGAGACAATGGAAGCACGGATCGATAAAATCAAACAACAATTACAATCCCAGGGCTATAAGCTGACACCCCAGCGGGAAGCTACCCTCAGAGTACTATTGGAGAATGAAGAAGACCATCTGAGTGCGGAAGACGTATTTATGCTTGTGAAAGAAAAGGCTCCGGAAATCGGTCTGGCAACCGTGTACCGTACCTTGGAGCTGCTGAGCGAGCTGCATGTCGTCGAGAAGATCAACTTTGGCGACGGTGTAGCCAGATACGATCTACGCACCGATACGGCCAAGCATCACCATCATCATATGATCTGCGTGAAATGCGGGAGCATGGATGAGATCCGCGAGGACTGGCTTGGACCGCTGGAAGAGCGGGTTGAACGGGAATTCAATTTCACCGTCTCGGACCACCGTCTTGATTTCCACGGGGTATGCTACCGCTGTAAGGCGAAGGAAGACAACGGCGGCAGCGATGACAAGTAATCATACAACGATTTTATAATATGATCTTGACGATCAAAGCTCTCTGCCCGGCATGCTGCCGGAAGGGGGCTTTTTTGGTCGGTGCGTCCTGGGGCATACATAAGGACAAACGTTCATATGCTGGATATAGCAAGGATGAACGGGAAGGAGAGGCGTCTCCTTCAAGAATGTGAGGTGCTTCCGGGATGATCATTCCGCTGCGAAAATGGCTGTCCGTGCTAAAGTTTCTGATCGTGTTTGTTTCTTTGGCCTATATGTTCTACCATGTGCTGACCCTGTTCACCGCTTGGATTACGCCGGTGGACCATTACCGCATTCCGGAGGGTCATGCCGTCAAGGCGTTCCAGTCCGGTGACGGGAAGCAGAACGGTGAACGGATGGGGGACAGGCTCCGTTTTTATTTTTGGTATGGTGAATAATGCCTCCGGCAGGGGACGTCCGCCCTGCTGTCGAAGTAGAACAGGACGAAGATACGTCAATCCAAAAAGAACCCGAAGGAGCTGTTTCACAACATGATGCAGTATGTACAGCCCTTCATTCGGTACATCCGTGAGGAGAAAGGGCTGTCCAGTAACACACTTGAATCGTACACCCGTGATGTCCGTCAGTTTGTGGAATTTGTAGAGGAACGAGGGCTGAACTCGGCGGATCAGGTCAAACGGACGCATATCCAAATGTATTTGAACCTGAAGAAGCAGGAGCGCATGGCCCCGGCGACGCTCGCCCGCAAGCTGGTTTCCGTACGGTCTTTTATTCATTATTTGATCCGGGAATCCGTCATCCGGCAGGATCCGAGTCTTGGACTCGACGCTCCCCGGCTGGAGAAGAGGAGGAAGAAGCCTCCAAGAGTTCTGTCCATCGGGGAAGTGAACCGGCTGCTGGAAGCCCCCGATGTTTCCGCGCCGCAGGGGCTTCGGGACAAAGCCATGCTGGAGCTGCTCTACGGTACCGGTTTGAAAGTATCGGAGCTCATCTCCCTGAACGTGGACGATGTCAATTTGGACATGCATTTCCTCCGCTGCACAAGCAGCGCAGGCAAGGAACGGGTGCTTCCGATCAATGGGATTTCGGCCGGGGCGGTCAAGGAGTATATAACCGGAATGCGGGATCCGCTCGTACGGGAAACCTCCTCGGACGACAGAGCCCTGTTCCTGAACCTGACCGGCAGCCGCCTGACGCGCCAAGGATTCTGGAAGGTGTTGAAAAAAATACGCCGCCGATGCGGAGGTCGAAGGCGAGATTACGCCGCATACGCTCAGGCATTCATTTGCCGCGCACCTGCTGGAGAACGGAGCCGATCTGCGCTCCGTACAGGAGATGCTGGGGCATGCCGATATGGCGACGACCCAAATGTACACCACAAGTACGAAAAGAACGATGAAGGACGTTTATGAAGAGCACCATCCCCGTGGACGGGATCATTCCAATACCGATTAGGAGAGATTATACGCATGTCAACGACACAGCTGAAGCAAATTCAAGAGGCAGCCGCCTTTATCCAGAGCAAGGGAGGCGTTCAACCGGAAGTGGGCCTCATACTCGGTTCCGGTCTCGGAATACTGGCTGACCTGATCCAGGACGGCATATCCATTGCCTACGAGGATATCCCTCATTTTCCGGTGTCGACAGTAGAAGGCCATGCGGGAGAGCTTCTGCTCGGTACGATTGAAGGACGCAGCGTCGTCCTAATGAAGGGACGCTTCCACATGTATGAGGGTTACGGCCCGGAGGTGACGGCTTTCCCGGTAAGGGTCATGAAAGAGCTCGGCGTGAAAAGCCTGCTGGTGACCAATGCGGCCGGCGGAATCAACACGGCTTTCGAGCCGGGAGACCTGATGGTCCTGACCGACCATCTGAACCTGACCGGCCGGAATCCGCTCATCGGCGCGAACGACCCGGCGCTTGGCGTCCGCTTCCCCGATATGTCCGAGGCGTACAGCCGGCGGCTCCGCCAGCTCTTGAAGGACACGGCCGCGTCGAAGAACATTCCGATTCGCGAAGGCGTATATGCCGGCCTGCTTGGACCGACGTACGAAACGCCGGCCGAAATCCGTATGCTGCGCACGCTCGGTGCAGACGCTGTCGGCATGTCGACGGTATCGGAGACGATCGTGGCCCGGCACGCCGGCCTGGAAGTGCTCGGCATTTCCTGCATCAGCAACATGGCGGCAGGCATTCTGGACCAGCCATTGTCCCATGAAGAGGTCATGGAAACGACCGAGAGAGTCCGCGAGAAGTTCCTCGGCCTGGTGCTTGCGGTCATCCCTCATATGTAATATGCACGGCCGTTTATTCAAAGCAACCCCCGCAGGAGACACCTGCGGGGGTTTTTGCGTGTATCAAAAATAATTCGGCGTAAGCCGCCCCTGGCATGGAATATTTTCCTGTGATCCTGACGAAACTGAAAGACAGTAACCATTTCAATTGAACCATATAGAAATGAACTAAAGAAATGAAAGTTATAGGCCGTATCAGGCCTTAATAACAGGAAGTTCAATGAAAAAGCTTTAGTTCAATCTATACAATAGGTCAGGAGGGACTTATTTTGAAAAAACGATACTGGCGCTCGCGCTGTCCTTCGGGCTGTCCACGGTGGCGCTGCCTTATCTGGGGTATGCCGAGGAAGCGCCAAAAGGCGGTCAGGCTCCGGGCGTGGAGCTGGCGGCGAATGCTAGGTCAGCCATCCTTATGGATGCGGATACAGGAACGGTCATTTATGAGAAGAACAGCCATGATAAACTTCCGCCGGCAAGCATTACGAAAATTATGACCATGCTGCTGACCATGGAAGCCATCGACGAGGGCAAGCTGAAAATGACCGATATGGTCCGGACGAGCGAATATGCGGCGTC
>NZ_PCZT01000012.1:492172-494846 GCF_002968895.1 Paenibacillus sp. AR247
GGCTTCCGGCAACGATGCCTCGGTGGCGATAGGCCGAAAAAATACGCCGGCACGGAGCAGGCTTTTGTCCAAA
This sequence comes from Paenibacillus sp. AR247, assembly GCF_002968895.1. Classification (NCBI taxonomy): domain Bacteria; kingdom Bacillati; phylum Bacillota; class Bacilli; order Caryophanales; family Paenibacillaceae; genus Paenibacillus; species Paenibacillus sp. AR247. The sequence continues at coordinate 492,246 of NZ_PCZT01000012.1, forward strand.
TGATGAACGACAAGGCACAGGAGCTCGGGCTGAAGGATACCCATTTCGTGAACTGTAACGGGCTTCCTGCCGAGAACCATTACTCTTCGGCACACGATATCGCGGTGATCAGCCGTGAACTGTTGAAGCATTCGGAAATTACGAAATACACCGGCTCCTATCAGGACTATTTGCGGAAAGATTCCGAAAAGCCCTTCTGGCTCGTGAATACGAACAAGCTGGTCCGCTTCTATACTGGGGCCGACGGTCTCAAAACGGGGTATACCTCCGAGGCGAAGTTCTGCCTCTCGGCTACGGCCAAGAACGGCAACCTGAGAGCGATCGCCGTGGTGCTGGGCGAGCCTAACACCAAGACACGGAACGAAGAAGTGTCCAAAATGTTCGACTATATGTTTGCCCAGTACAGCACGCATACCATTTTCAATCCGGGTGACGTGATGGGTACGGTGAAGGTGAACAAGGGCAATACGAAGGAACTGACCTTGAAGGCCGGACAAACCTACAGCGTTCTGACAAAGAAAAACGCCAAGGCAGCAGACATCCGCCACGAAATGGTCGTACCGAAGGAGATCAAGGCTCCGGTCCAGCAGGGACAGGGTTCTCGGTAAACTGGTCGTCTACGAAGGCGGCAAGGTGCTGAAGGAATTTGAGCTGAAATCGCCGGAGACGGTGGGCAAGGCCGGATGGTGGAAGCTGTTCAAACGGACGACATCAAAATTGTTTCTTGTAGATTGATAGCGGTTTTCTTCTAGTTTTGTCGTGATGCAGGAATCCGGTTTTACTCCGTAGAAATCGTTGTTCATGACAGGGAGGAGAGTGAGCAAACGTGAATCTGCAAGTGGAAATGGAGCATCACCGCAACATCTTGATTGTGCGCTTATCGGGAGAGCTCGATCACCATACGGCTGACCATGTCCGCATGAAAATGGATGAGACGATCCAGCGCGGACTGACAGACCATCTGGTGCTCAGCCTGAAAAATTTCAGTTCATGGACAGCTCAGGCCTGGGTGTGATCCTCGGAAGGTATAAGCTGATCAAGGCCAAGGGCGGCAAAATGGCGGTGTGCGACGTCAATCCTACCGTCTACCGGCTGCTCGATATGTCCGGCTTGTTCAAAATTATGCCCATTTACGATAACGAGGGTCATGCGCTCTCGGGTCTGGAGGTCGTGTCATGAGTAAAGAAAAGGCCATGGAACGCAATTTCATGACGCTGCAGTTCGCAGCCAAGTCGGAAAACGAATCGTTCGCCCGTGTGACGGTGGCCGCCTTCATTTCACAGCTGGACCCGACCATGGATGAGCTGAGCGACCTGAAAACGGTCGTTTCCGAAGCGGTGACCAACAGCATCATTCACGGGTACGACAGCGATGCCGAGGGGATTGTCACGATCACTGCGGAAATTGTGGGAGATACCGTCACTCTGACCGTGGAGGATCGGGGAAGAGGCATTGAAGACCTGGAGCTTGCCAAGCAGCCCCTGTATACGTCGAAGCCGGAGCTGGAACGGTCGGGCATGGGCTTTACGATCATGGAGAACTTTATGGATGAATTCGAGGTATCCAGTGAGCCCGGTTCCGGAACATCAATCAAGATGAAGAAGAGGATCGAATCTAAGAAAGCTTTGTATAATTAGGGGTTGGGCGCATGGATGCTGATGTGAAGAAAGGTTCGCAGACTTATTTGGATGATGCCGAAGTCAAACGTCTGATCGCACTCAGCCAGACCGGGGACAGCTTGGCCCGCGATACGCTGGTAAACTGCAACATCCGCCTCGTCTGGTCTGTCGTGCAAAGGTTTATGAACCGGGGGTACGAACCCGAGGATCTGTTCCAGATCGGATGCATCGGCCTGCTGAAATCGGTCGACAAATTCGATTTAAGCTATGACGTCAAGTTTTCCACCTATGCTGTTCCGATGATTATCGGCGAGATCCAGCGCTTTCTCCGCGATGACGGAACGCTGAAGGTCAGCCGGTCACTGAAGGAAATGGCCAACAAGGTACGCAAGAAAAGGGACGAGCTGTCGAAGCACCTGGACCGACTGCCGACCGTCAAGGAAGTGGCCGAGGAGCTTGGGGTAACGCCGGAGGAAGTCGTGTTCGCCCAAGAGGCCAACAAGCCGCCGACCTCGATCCACGAGACCGTGTTCGAAAATGACGGGGATCCCATTACGCTGATGGACCAGATCGCCGACGAATCCCAGGAACGCTGGTTTGATAAACTGGCGCTGAACGAAGCAATCGATGGCCTGTCGGAGCGGGAAAAGCTGATCGTCTATTTAAGGTACTACCGCGACCAGACCCAATCGGAGGTAGCCACCCGGCTCGGGATATCCCAGGTACAGGTTTCGCGCCTCGAGAAAAAAATACTGCAGCTGATCCGCGATCAGATTGCCCAGTGAACAAGGAACCGTCTTCCGTAAAGGAAGGCGGTTCCTTTTTTTGGGCAGCGATGCAAATCGGACTAGAAAGTAGACCTTTTTCCTATACTAACGGTAATTCAGCAGCAAAAGGAGTGATTGGATGTCTGATCACGGATTGCCTACGGTCTACCTGCAGCTGCGCAGCCGCGTACCGATTTCCGCTGGAAGGGTCGTGA
>NZ_PCZT01000012.1:494946-499099 GCF_002968895.1 Paenibacillus sp. AR247
GGCTTGTTTGTCAATGAGGTCGTCTTATACATGGCCGTAGCGGCCATCGGCATGTTCGCCACGCCGAGCTATGAGCTGGGGTTGGCCAACCGGATGGTGAGGCTTGTGCTGCTGGTCGCGGTGGCTATTTTCAAAGTGCAGGGATTCGTCGTCGGGACGACACTGCTGATCCTGCTGCTGACGCTGCACCGGTCTTACAACTCGTCTTATCTATGGCCGTTTATACCGTTTAATGCAAAGGCTCTGTCTGAAGTGCTGCTGCGCTTCCCGGTGCTTGAGAGCAAGAAAAGGCCGTCTTTCAACAAAACGAGGGATAATACGCGAATGGCGAAGAACCCGGACAACCGCGAACAGTCGTAGGAAAACACAAATGTTGTGCAAAAAATCCATTCATTCTCTTCCCTTGTCTGGTATACTGATGTAAAAGTTCACATGGAATATTTACATTTCCAAGGAAAGCGAAGGGATGCATAATATGTTTCTACATGGTACAAGTAAAATCAATGCGGACGGTCACCTGGAAATCGGTGGCTGTGACGTTACCGAGCTGAAGAAGCAGTATGGTACGCCGCTTTATATCGTCGACGAGGAGCTGGTCCGCACGCGGTGCCGCGAATACGTCGATGCGTTCCGCGCGTCCGGACTGAAATTCCAGGTGGCTTACGCCAGCAAGGCGTTCTGCGTCATGGCCATGTGCCGGATTGCAGAGGAAGAGGACATGTCCCTAGACGTCGTGTCCGACGGCGAATTGTTCACGGCGCTTCAGGCAGGCTTCCCGGCCAAGCGCATCCATTTCCACGGCAACAACAAGACGGTGGAAGAGATGGAAATGGCGATCGACGCCGGCATCGGCTGCTTCGTCGTAGACAATTTTGTTGAGCTGCATGTGCTGGAATCGGTGGCGGCTGAGAAAAAGGTGAAGGTCAACATTTTGCTCCGCGTCACACCAGGGGTTGAAGCTCATACGCATGAATATATTTCAACCGGCCAAACCGACTCGAAATTCGGTTTCGACATCGGTAACGGCTCTGCGTTTGAAGCCGTCAAAGCAGCTGCCGCTCAGGAGCATCTGGAGCTTCTCGGCGTCCATTCCCATATCGGGTCGCAGATCTTCGAGGTCGACGGATTTCAGATGGCGGTTCAGCGTGTAGCCGAGTTTGCCAAGAGTGTCAAAGAACAGCTGGGCGTGCAGTTCAAAGTAGTGAACCTCGGCGGAGGCTTTGGCATCCGTTACGTTGAAGGCGACACGCCGCTTGAAGTCAGCCAGTACGTGAAGGCGATTACCGACGCGGTGAAAACGCATTTTGCCGAGTGGGGAAGCGAGCTGCCGGAAATTTGGGTGGAACCGGGCCGCAGCATCGTGGGCGATGCGGGGACAACCTTGTACACTGTCGGCACCAGCAAGGATATTCCGGGTGTGCGCAAGTACGTGGCCGTGGATGGCGGCATGACGGACAACCCGCGCCCGGCGCTGTACGAGTCGAAGTATGAGGCCATGCTGGCCAACCGTGCCAACGACAAGCCGGAAGAAACCGTGTCCATTGCCGGCAAATGCTGCGAGAGCGGCGACATGCTGATTTGGGATGCAGAGCTTCCGAAAGTCAATAACGGTGACCTGCTCGCCGTTTCGTGCACAGGGGCCTACAACTATTCTATGGCGAGTAACTACAACCGGATCCGCAAACCGGCGGTCGTATTCGTGAACCAAGGTCAAAGCGACCTGGTCGTTCGCCGCGAGAGCCTTCAGGATATCATCGGCAACGATGTCATTCCTGAGCGGATCGCAAAGCAGGCTGTGCTTAAGTAAGGAGATGCATTAAGGGGACAGGCGCTGTTCGCCAGCGCCTCTGGTAAGTGAATTGGTGCGCAGTATAAAGGATCATCTCTGTATTGGGGAATGCAGAGGGGTCCTTTTGCGCGTTTATAGAACGAGGAAGAATGCGGAATTATTTTGCTTCGCCCGGGATTTCATAGTAAACTAGAAGATGTCTGTTAACACTCAGGAAAGACATGAAAGGAGTCATTGACATAATGGCCAAGCAAGCAAAAATCACTCTTGAAAACGGCGGCGAAGTGCTGCTCGATCTGTTTGAAAAAGACGCTCCGAACACGGTGGCGAACTTTGAGAAACTGGCAAACTCCGGTTTCTACAACGGTCTGGTGTTCCACCGCGTCATTCCGGGATTCGTTGCGCAGGGCGGATGCCCGAACGGCACCGGTACCGGTGGCCCAGGCTACACAATCAACTGCGAAATCAACCCGAACAAACACGAGCGCGGATCGCTGGCGATGGCACATGCCGGCCGCAACACAGGCGGAAGCCAGTTCTATATCTGCTACCAACCGCAGCCGCATCTCGACGGACAGCATACCGTATTCGGCAAAGTGACGAAGGGCATGGAATACGTCGACGCGTTCCAAGGCCGCGACGTGATGAAGACGGTCGAAGTATACGAAGCTTAATCTGCGAGTCGCGCACGATTTATCAGCCGCTTTCCCTGTTTCAAATAGGGACAAGCGGCTTTTTGTTCTGGACCGGGAAAAGGAGCGTATTGATTTTTTGCCGAGGCAGTGTTAACATTTCCTAGTATAGATGGGGCTTCCACTAGGCAGCCATTCCATCTGGCAATTGCATATTGATATTGGTTATATCCTTCGGGGCAGGGTGAAATTCCCTACCGGCGGTGATGACGCGGCAGCCGATCAGTTCAGGCGCCCGTCTCAGTCCGTGACCCGGACGCTTCGTTTGACGCTTAGCGTACGGTGGACCTGGTGCAAATCCGGGACCGACAGTATAGTCTGGATGGGAGAAGGAGAGAAAGCGTGCACTTCAGTTCGGAGTGCAGCTGTCCAATAAGATGTCACGTGTACGTGGTTGTTTTCACATAGTAGAAGGTTGTCCCTGGAGGGACGGCTTCTGTTTGCTGACGACTTTACGCTACCGATGACTTATTTGGCTGATCCTGATTTTTGGGATTCTGCAGCCTTATTGGAGTGTATCTGACTTGTCTCTCACAGCCCCGAGGATGGTTTAAGCCATCCCGGGGCTTTTTGCTTTTTTACAAAGACCTGGGGAACCCCCGGAGAGTACCGGTTTGAACAGCGCGGAGCCAAAGATGCGCATGGTAAGGTGATTTACCATGGAATTTACAACATGCGAAGTATCCGCAAAGCGCCCAAAGCCGAGACTTAGCTTTGAGGGGATGTCCCGATTCCGAACAAGGGGGGAGATGAATGGACGGCATCATCAACGATGAATTTTATATGGCGCTTGCGCTCGATATGGCGGAGCGGGCACAGGGTCAGACCGGGATCAATCCGGTTGTTGGCTGCGTCGTCGTTAAAGACGGGGCTATGGTTGGGCTTGGCACGCATTTGCAGCGGGGAACCGCCCATGCGGAAGTCCATGCGCTGAATATGGCGGGTGACCGTGCGGAAGGGAGTACGGTCTATGTAACGCTGGAGCCCTGCAGCCATTACGGAAAAACGCCGCCCTGCAGCGAACGCCTTATACGCGAGAAGGTGAAGCGGGTCGTCGTGGCCTGCGAAGATCCCAACCCCCAGGTGGCGGGCAGAGGAATTGAGCTGCTCCGCCGCAGCGGGATTGAGGTGGAAGTTGGGCTGCTCGGTGACAGGTCCCGCCGCTTGAACGAAAAGTTTATCAAGTATATTACGACCGGGCTTCCCTATGTGACGGTCAAGACAGCAAGCACGCTGGACGGGCGCATCGCAGCCGAATCGGGAGACAGTAAATGGATCACGAACGAAGCGGCCCGGGAGCAGGTTCATACGCTCCGCCACCGCCATCAAGGGATTATGGTTGGCGTAAATACAGTGATCGCGGACAATCCGCAGCTGACTACCCGGCTGCAGGGCGCCATCGGTCTGAATCCTGTGCGGATCGTCGTCGATTCCTTGCTGCGGATTCCGCTTGAGTCGAAGGTGGTTCAGGATGGAGCTGCGCCGACCGTCATTTTGACGACGGAACGCGCCGATCTGGATAAGACGGAAGCCCTTAAGAAGATCGGCGTAGAAACGATCTGCTGCGGATCGGGCCCGCAGGTCGATCTTCGCCTGGCGATGCAGGAGCTGGGCAAACGTGAGATCGGCTCGATTCTGGTGGAAGGCGGCGGCCGGCTGAACGGTGCCTTGC
>NZ_PCZT01000012.1:499199-501481 GCF_002968895.1 Paenibacillus sp. AR247
GTCCGCATTGAGTCGATGGGGAACAAGCACTCCTTGGTGGAAGTGGTAAAAAAGGAGAAGAAACCGTCACTGATCCTATTCATCCTCGTCTGGCTCCTCCTTTTCTTCGGGTCAGCGCTGACGATCATGAATTTCCATGCGGACGTGAACATGCAGGAGGTGCAAATCCGTACGGTGGAAATGGTGACCGGCCGCCGGGACGAGCATCCCTACTTGTTCCAGACGGCTTATTCCTTCGGCATCGGGTTTGGCATGGTCGTTTTCTTCAACCATTTATTCAAAAAGAAATGGAACGAGGAGCCGACCCCGCTGGAAGTGGAAATGTTTCTGTACCAGGAAAATATCGACCAGTACGTCGTTGCCGAGGAATATAAACGGATGAAAACCGCGAGCCGTCAGGGGGATTCGTCTTGATTCTGGTCGGCTGGATCATCCAAATACTGCTCGGGATTGCCGGGGGAATTGCGGTTGGCGGCGGCGTTATCGCGCTGTTCATCGTTCTGGACATGATCCCAAGGCTGGCTCAGCTGACTTCATCCTATAATCGGGTTCACTGGTACGAAGGGGCGATGGTAACGGGGTCGCTGGTCGGGACCGTGTTCGACTTTTGGAACTGGAAACTATCCTTGGGACCGCTGGCCAGCCTCTTGATCGGGCTGTTTAACGGGATATTCGTCGGAATGCTGGCCGCCGCGCTCACCGAAGTGCTCAACGTGCTGCCCATTTTGGCTAAAAGGCTGCAGATGACCCGCTACCTGTTCGGTTTTTTGATGGCGATGGTCACGGGAAAAGTGGCGGGTTCCCTGTTTGACTGGTTTGTTTACAGAAAGTAAGGAGGAACGCTTCGTGAGAGATGACAAGGATCAGGAAATCAACGTAGAGGACCCTGCCGGCATTGCGATGATCATGCAGTACGGGGATGAATCGAAAGCGAAGAAGGAAGACGCTTCTCATCAGTCGGAGGAGGGGAAGGAGCCCCGGAGGACGGCGGGCCGGCGTGAAGGTGGCGAAGAACAGGCTGAGGGTGAGCATAAGGCAGCGGGTGACGGCGGAGAAGATAAGCGAATGCAGGAAAAACGCGACCAGGAAAGGTCCGACACCGTCGAGGAATCCATCATCTATTGGCAGGATAAGGATGAAATTCCGGAAAGCCTGGAGACGACCAAAAACACGCTCAAGGAAGTGGTGGGCCTGGGTTCATCCTTTGATATCGTGTTTCGCGAAATGACCCTCGCCGGCCAGAACACGGGATTGTTTTTCATTAACGGCTTTGCCAAAGACAACATCATGCTGGAAATACTGAAGCGGCTCACCTATTTGTCCGCCGACCAGCTTAATTCGGATGCGCTTAAGTCCTTTTTTGAATTTTACATCCCGCATATTCAGGTCGAGATTGTCGACAAGCTCAGCGCGGCAGTCAATAAAGTACTGATGGGGATGTCCGCACTATTCATCGAGGGAGAACGGGCGTGCATCATTTTAGATACCCGGAATTATCCGGTCCGTAGTCCCGAAGAACCTAGCATTGAACGAGTGGTGCGGGGCGCGCGCGACGGGTTCACCGAAACGCTGCTTACCAACATCGCCCTCGTGCGGCGGCGGATCCGCGACCCCGGATTCAAAAGCGAGCTTGTGCAGGTCGGGCGGCGAACGAGGACAGACGTCTGTATTGCCTACATCGACGATATTGTAGACAAGGTTCAGGTGGACTCCATCCGGAAGAAAATCAAAAGTATTGACATCGACGGCCTTCCCCAAGGCGACAAGCAGCTGGAGGAAGTCATTATCAATAAGGGATGGCATCCGTATCCGCTGGTCAGATATTCGGAGAGACCGGATGTGGTCGCTTCGCATATCTTGGAAGGCAGGGTAGTGGTGTTCGTGGACACCTCGCCGAGCGTGATGGTCATGCCGACTACGTTTTTCGACCTGTGCCAGCATGCCGAAGAGAACCGCCAGACGGCCTTTATGGGGACGTATCTCAGGTGGGTCCGGTTTCTGGGCATTTTCGCCTCCATGTTTCTGCTTCCGCTCTGGATGCTGCTTGTGATCGATCCGCATCTGAAGCCTCCGGAATTAAATTTCATCGGGCCGCACGATACGGGCAAAATTCCGCTTATCGCCCAGTTTTTGCTGGTCGAGTTCGGCGTCGATCTCCTCCGATTGGCCGCTGTGCATACGCCGACCCCGCTGGCTTCGGCCATGGGCCTCATCGCGGCGATCCTCGTCGGGGATATCGCGGTGAAAACAGGCTTGTTTGTCAATGAGGTCGTCTTATACAT
>NZ_PCZT01000012.1:501581-506035 GCF_002968895.1 Paenibacillus sp. AR247
CAAACGTACCGCCATTCCACTTTGAAATCGCTGGGGCTGGAAGCCGGGTGAATTTGGAGCGCGCCATGCAGGTGGGCGCCCGCTTCGGCGGACATATCGTGCAGGGACATGCCGACGGGACAGGGACGATCCGGGCGATGGACCGGGATCAGAATGCGGTGTTGATCGAAGTGGAGCCGGAAGATACCGCTCTGCTCCGCTATATCATCCCGCAAGGATCTATTACCCTGGACGGCATCAGCTTGACGGTGGTCAAGACGAGCGCCACAACATTCACCGTTTCCATTATCCCACATACGCTTGCGGAGACGAGTCTGGCAGACAAAAAGCCTGGAAGTGCCCTGAATCTGGAATGCGACATTCTCGGAAAATATGTGGACCATTTGCTTCACTACCGAACAGGGGAAGGGAATGGGCGTCCTGAACCTTCGGGAATCAGCCTGGAGCTGCTAGCACAACACGGATTTGCATGAGGCAGGCAAGAGGACAGACAGGCCAATAAGCCCATGCAGGAATAGGAGGGAAACCCATGAAGGAGGATTTTGTGTTTGACCGCATTGAAGATGCGGTGTCCGACTTGTCGGCAGGCAAGGTCGTTATCGTCGTGGATGACGAGGACCGCGAGAACGAAGGCGATTTTATCGCTCTGGCGGATCAGGCTACGCCTGAAGTCATCAACTTCATGATCACGGAAGGACGCGGACTGGTCTGCATGCCGATTACCGAGGAAAGAGCCGCAGAGCTCGGCCTGAAGCCGATGGTATCGAACAATACAGACCATCACGGCACGGCTTTTACCGTCTCCATCGACCACAAGGAGACGACAACGGGCATCTCCGCCTATGAGCGGTCCCTGACCGCCAAAGCGCTGGCCGACCCGGAAGCGACTGCAGCCGATTTCCGGCGCCCAGGCCACATGTTTCCGCTGATTTCCAAAACCGGCGGCGTGCTCCGGCGCGCCGGCCTCGCCCGTCTCAGCGGAGCGTTCCCGGCCGGAGTGATCTGCGAGATCATCAAAGAGACGGGACGATGGCACGGCTGCCGGACCTGGTGCAAATCGCCAAGAAACATGGCCTCAAGCTGATCAGCATCAAGGATTTGATCCAGTACCGCAACAATAGGAAAAGCTCGTTACCCGCGAGGTATCGGTTCGGATGCCAACGGACTTCGGCGAGTTCCAGGTCGTCGCCTATACGAATGCGGTGGACAATAAAGAGCATTTGGCGCTCATCAAAGGGGACATCGCATCCGGGGAGCCGGTGCTCACCCGCGTCCATTCCGAATGCCTGACAGGGGACGTGTTCCATTCCCATCGCTGCGATTGCGGCCCGCAGTTTGAAGCCGCACTCCGGCAGATCAACGAAGAAGGCCGCGGCGTGCTGCTGTACATGCGCCAGGAAGGACGCGGCATCGGGCTCCTTAACAAGCTGAGAGCCTATAAGCTCCAGGAAGAGGGCCTTGATACGGTCGATGCCAACCTGAAGCTTGGATTCCCCGCGGATCTTCGCGATTACGGCATCGGAGCTCAAATATTGAAGGATCTCGGCATCCGGCAAATTCGGCTGCTGACGAACAATCCGCGCAAAATCAAAGGCCTGGAGGGCTACGGGCTGGAAATCGTCGAGCGCGTGCCGATCCAAATGCAGGCCAATAAGGACAACGAGAACTACTTGCATACGAAGCAAATGAAGCTGGGGCACATGCTGAAATTTGAGCAGCCCGATTCATTGACGACGACTACCGAATAATTACAGGAGGCTGATGAAGCATGGCACATATTTATGAAGGAAATTTGGTATCCGAAGGATTAAAATACGGCATCGTGGTAGGAAGATTCAATGAGTTCATCACCAGCAAGCTGCTGGGCGGCGCACTTGACGGCCTTAAGCGTCACGGCGCCAAGGAAGAAGAAGTGGACGTGGCATGGGTTCCCGGCGCTTTCGAAATTCCGCTGATTGCCCAGAAGATGGCGGAAAGCGGCAAGTACGACGCCGTCATTACGCTCGGCACGGTTATCCGGGGGTCAACCTCCCATTACGACTACGTGTGCAACGAGGTGGCCAAAGGCGTGGCGGCGATCAACCTGAAAACCGGCGTTCCTACCATTTTCGGCGTCTTGACGACAGAGAACATCGAGCAGGCGGTGGAACGGGCCGGAACGAAGGCCGGAAACAAAGGATACGATGCTGCGGTGGCGGCAATTGAAATGGCCAACTTGACGAAACAGTTAAAATAGTGCTTATTTAATGTAGTACCCTTTTTCCGGGTACTGCATTTTTTATGTCCGCAAAGTGCCTTAAGCGCCATTGGGACACAGCCCCGCTTGGCGGGCGTACTTTAAGTGACGGGAGGATAAGCCGTGAACACTGTATTATACAAGCTGGAGACGTTTGAAGGACCGCTTGATTTGCTGCTGCACCTGATTGACAAAGCGGAAATCGACATCCAGGATATCCCCGTCAGTGAGATTACCGATCAATATATGGAATATTTGCAGAGCATGCAGGAGCTCGAATTGGATATCACCAGCGAGTTTCTGGTTATGGCGGCCACGCTGCTGTCGATCAAGAGCAAGCTCCTGCTGCCGAAGCCTCCGGTATTTGAAATGGACGAGTTTGACTTTTATGAAGAAGAAGAAATCGATCCGCGGGCGGAGCTCGTGCAGAAGCTGATCGAATACCGCAAATATAAAGGGATTGCCAAGCATTTGCAGGAAAAGGAATTTGAACGGAGCCTGATCTACTCCAAGGAGCCAGAGGATCTAACGCCGTGGGTGCCGCGTATGTCGGACAATCCGGTCAAAGGCCTGCACGCCTCCGATTTGGTCGCGGCTTTTCAGAAGGCGCTGCGCAAGGCGTCGAAGCGGACCAGCTACGCCAAAATCCAGCGGGACGAAATTTCGGTGAAGGATCGGATCCGCGAGGTGGTGCATGCCCTGGAGTCCAGTGGGCCCGGCGGCAAGCTATTGTTTTCCAAGCTGCTGCATGATGAGATGGTACGGCATGAAATCGTCGTGACGTTTCTGGCCATTTTGGAGCTGATGAAGATGAAACAAATTATTTGTTATCAGGAAAAGCTGTTCGACGACATTGTGATGGAATGGAAAGGGGGAGGTCTCTCGAATGGACTTTCCGACGTTGAAATCGATTATTGAGGGTCTGCTCTTTTTGGCGGGGGATGAAGGGCTGACGGCCAAGCAGATTGCCGAGGTCGTCGAGCATCGTCCCGAGCTGGTGACCGACGCCCTGGAAGAAATGAAGGAGGATTTTGTCAGGGAGAAAAGGGGGATCCAGGTCGTCCAGATTGCCGGCAGCTATCAGCTGGCTACGCTGCCCGATCACGCCCCGTATTTTGAGCGGCTCGCTTATTCCCCATCCCGATCCTCGCTGTCGCAGGCGGCTCTCGAGACGCTGGCCATCGTGGCCTACCGGCAGCCGATTACCCGTGTGGAAATCGAAGAGATCCGCGGCGTCAAATCCGAGCGGGCGATCCAGACGCTGGTCAACAAGGACCTGATCGAGGAGACGGGACGGGCGGAGGCGATCGGACGTCCGATTTTGTACGGTACGACCAAGTCGTTCCTCGATTACTTTGGCCTGCCGAATCTTCAGGCGCTCCCGGAGCCGGCCATATTTGAAGATACGGATAATCTGGAGGAAGAAACCCAGCTCTTGTTCGAAAAGCTGGACGGAAGACAGCTGACGTTTGACGATGTGCCGTAAAACTGCATAAACAACAAGACCCATCCGGATTCCCCGGGTGGGTCTTTGGCGTTCAAAAAAAGCTTGTGGCCGAATCTTTTCCATTAGGGAATGCCATACTATGCACAGGAAGATTTAAGGACAGACTTGGGGGTTTATACGTGTGGATTGTAGTCGCCATTATTGTTATCCTGATCATTCTGCTGGTTGCCATCATAATGTCAAGCATTACCATTACATTATGGTACAGCAAGCACAATAAGGATGACAAAGCCGTATTGGACGTCAAGATGCTGTATGGAATCGTAAAGATGCATTATGAGATGCCTTCCCTGGTGTTTGCCAATATGAAAAAGGGCTTTATGCTCCGGCTTGAAAGTAAAAACAGTTTTCGTAGCGGCCAAACCGCCGGAAAAGCGCATATTAACAAAAGACGGATTGACCATTGGGCAGATGAAGTGAGGATTATGCTCCAGTCGACGGCTTCTTTAAAGGAATGGTTTAACCGTACCATGCAGCATGTGAACATTATGAAGCTGGATTGGTCCACCAATTTATCAACAGGCGATGCAGCCTGGACTGCGATTGCAACGGGAACCGTGTGGGGGCTTAAAACGACCCTGGTGGGCTGGCTTTCCTTTAAAGTACGCATGCGAAACAATCCTAGGCTCTTTGTCGTTCCGGTGTTTAAGGATGAGCCGCAGTTTGCCACCGAGCTGTCCTGCGTCGCTCGCATATCCTGCGGTTATGCCT
>NZ_PCZT01000012.1:506135-546775 GCF_002968895.1 Paenibacillus sp. AR247
GGTTATGCCTTGTATGCCGGCATCATGTTGATGGCCCGAATTCTCAAAGTACCGGGAGGTCCGATCCATTGGTTCCGATTGGCCAAACAGGTTCTGCGATAGCAAAGGCTTACTTAATTTAACGGTACCAGCCGTGCAGGCGGGCCTACATACTTCAAAGGGATATGGGCAAGCTAACATCTGTGGCTCAGAGCTTAATATCAACACACTAGGAGGAATCAACATGGCAGAGCATCCGATTCAAGGCTTAATGCAGACTGCGATGGAAAACATCAAAGGCATGGTTGATGTCAACACAATCGTAGGCGACCCTGTAGAAACTCCTGACGGCAGCGTCATCCTTCCGATCAGTAAGGTGGGCTTTGGCTTTGCTGCAGGGGGAAGTGATTTTAACGCGGATGATATCAGTAAAAGCGTGAGCGCGGCTCCCGGACATGAATCAAAGTCCTTGCCGTTTGGCGGGGGCAGCGGCGGCGGAGTTTCGATTCGTCCGATCGCATTTCTCGTTGTCGGCAAAGCAGGCGTGAATATCGTTCCGCTCGATAATCAAACGCATTTATTCGAGAAATTAATTGATTCCGCACCGTCCATGGTGGATAAAATCACGTCGATGTTCCAAACGAATACGCAAACGGGTGCTGGTGCAGTCAATCCAGCCCAAACGACGACTTCGGAGATCAATCCTTCATTGTTTTAAGCCTGTGCCAATCCCTTCCGTCAGCCGGGAGGGATTTTTTGTGAAGAAACGATTTCTGAAAAAGGGCATCGATTTTTTCTGGTTTACACGTTTGGCATACCTGAGTTAGGCCAAGCATATACTTGTACAAGATTTTCCGAACCGAAAGGAAAGATAACATGTGGATCAAGCATAAACGAATATGGAGCTGGATTGCGGTCATCACGCTCATCGCCAGCGGCTTTGCCGGTACAAGCCGGGCATCGGCCGCGAAAAATTTACCCGCTCTCGGTACCCACGCTCAGGCCGCAGCCTTGATCGATGTCACTTCAGGCAGGCTGCTGTATTCCAGCCACGGGGACGATGAGCTCCGGATCGCCAGCCTGACGAAAATCATGACCGCCATCGTAGCGATTGAGCATGGCAAGCTGGACAGCGAAGTGAAGGTCAGCAAAAACGCCTTTGGCAAAGAAGGGTCTTCCATTTATCTCAAGCTGGGGGAAGAAATGACCCTGGAAAATATGCTGTACGGGCTGATGCTGCGTTCAGGCAATGACGCGGCCACGGCGATTGCCGAGCACGTCGGCGGTTCTGTGGAGGGGTTTGTATATTTGATGAACGAGAAAGCCCGTATGCTGGGCCTTTCCCATTCGCATTTTATGAATCCGCACGGACTGGACGAGGAAGGCCATTATTCATCGGCCAACGATTTGGCCAAGCTGACGGCATATGCCCTGCATAATCCGGTTTTTAAGGAAATCGTGAAGACGCCGACGAAGAAGGTTCCGAATCCGAATGAATCCTGGGACTACAAATGGGATAACAAAAATAAAATGCTCCGCCTTTATGAAGGAGCGGACGGAGTCAAGACCGGCTATACCAAAAAGGCGTTCCGCTGCCTGGTCAGCTCGGCAACCCGCAACGGCCAGCAGCTGGTCGCCGTGACACTGAATGACGGGGACGACTGGAACGACCACGGCAGAATGCTGGATTACGGGTTTGAATACTACCCGCTGAAACAGCTGACCGAAAAAGGGGAGCCGGTACAGGGACAGGACCTGGTCGTCAGCCAAACGTTCCAGTACCCTTTTGCCGATGGTGAGGAAGCTCAGGTCAACAAGAAGCTGGTGCTCTATCCTGAAGCGGAGGAAGGATCGCCGGATTTGAGATTCGGGCTGAGAGGGAAAATCGAGGTGTCGCTGAAAGGGGAAAAGATCGGAGAAATTCCGGTCTACAGAAAAGGAAGCGTGCTGCCGGAACGAACGGCGTCCGGAACAGCTGCTGAGCAGACGATGGCACCCGTTCACCAAAGTAATTGGGGACAATGGTTTAGCGTGGTACTGAAGCGTCTGCTTCAGCCTGGTGCCTGATGTTAACGTAACAACCTGGGGAGAGGGGATACGAAATGATCAATGCGATTTGGCTGGGGCTTATTCTGATTGGATTCGGTTTTGCAGCAGCCCAGGGGAAAATTGAACTGGTCACTTCTGCGGCCTTCGACGGGGCTAAGACCGGGGTGACAGTATGTTTCGGGTTAATTAGCGTGCTGGTCTTCTGGCTCGGTATGATGCGCCTTGCGGAAGATTCGGGCCTGCTGAAAAAAATAGCCCGGCTGCTGAGCCCGATCGTCACCTTTTTATTTCCTGATGTGCCGAAAAACCATCCTGCGATGGGTTACATATTGTCCAATATGAGCGCGAATCTGCTCGGTCTAGGCAACGCAGCTACGCCAATGGGCATCAAGGCGATGCAGGAGCTGCAGACGCTGAATCCCGATAAGACGGCCGCCAGTCCGGCGATGTGCACGCTGCTGGCGCTTAATACGGCCAGCATCACCTTGATTCCGACTACGCTGATCGCGATCCGGATGAACTATCAGTCCGCCAATCCGACCGATATCGTCGGCACCACGCTGATGGCGACCGCCGTGGCAACGTTGGCCGCCATCGTGTTGGACCGCTGGTACCGGCGCAAATTTATGCGCAGCAGGCCGAAGAAGCCGCCGGTGCATGCGGGTCCCGTTTCTTCCTCCCAATCCGAGCTGAAAGGGTGAGCAGGGCGTATGGTGGCGTTCATCAATATGATATCGGCCTGGGCGATCCCGGTACTGATCGCGTTTATTCCCCTTTATGCTTTTACCAAGAAGGTGCCGGTGTACGAGTCCTTCGTCGACGGAGCCAAAGAGGGATTTCAAACGGCCATTCAAATCATTCCTAACCTGGTCGGGATGATGGTAGGGATCAGCATTTTCCGGGCCTCAGGGGCCCTTGATTTTTTTGTGGGCTGGACAGGTCCCTTCCTTCAGCATTTGGGCGTTCCGAGCGAAATATTGCCCCTGGGTCTGCTGCGGCCGCTGACAGGAACAGGGTCCCTCGCATTCGCCACCGATCTGATCTCGGTGTACGGCCCCGATTCCATGATCGGACGGATGGCTTCAACGATTCAAGGGAGTACGGATACGACGCTGTACGTGCTCACTGTTTATTTGGGTGCGGTCGGGATCCGCAACGGGAGGTATGCGCTTAAGGTCGGTCTCTTATCGGATGCGGTAGGATTTGCAGCGGCCATTGCCGTCTGCCTGCTGTTCTTCGGATAACCGGCCAGCCGTGTGGAACGGTTTCATGGACACCTCATATACTGTAACAAGCTCAGGCTAGTTTAAATGAGGTGATCCGCATGACATTCGAAGGCTTTATCATTCATCATTCCGTATGCCCTTCCATCAACGGGAAAGGGTATGACTTTTGGATCGGGGAGGATGCCTCGGTCGTTTCTTCCCCTTACGTCACCGATCCGTCCCATATCCATATTTGCCTCCAGGGTGATTTTAACCGCGAATACACCCTGTTTCGCGCTGCCGAAAAACAGCAGCTGTTCGTGGCCAGCAAACTTATTATGGAGCTGGCACGCCGCTACAACATTTCCCCCCTCTATTTGTATCCTCACTCCGACACCTGCCCAGGAGCGGATTTTCCATGGAACGAACTTGTGATTTATCCTGTTGATGGTTATCATTAGGGTTGAGGTGACCTATTGAACATGGAGAGATTACAGAAAGTGTTAGCGCAGGCCGGTATCGCTTCGCGCCGTAAGTGCGAAGAATTGATTCTGGCCGGCAAAGTGGAAGTTAACGGGGAAACCGTAACCACGCTGGGGACCAAGGCGGACCCGAATCAAGNTATCATCAAGGTGAACGGCAAACCGATCAAGCACGAACAGAAGATTTACATCGTTTTCAACAAGCCAAAAGGGGTAATTACCAGCGCGTCCGACCCGGAAGGACGAAAAATCGTAAACCGATTATACTAGGCGGGTATATCCGGTCGGCCGTCTGGACTACGATACCGAAGGTCTGCTGCTGCTGACCAATGACGGCGAATTTGCCAATCTGCTGACTCACCCGCGGCATCATGTACCCAAAACGTATCTGGCGACGGTGGAGGGGATCCCGCATGGCAGCGATCTGGACAAGCTCAAAGCCGGTATTCAGCTGGAGGATGGTATGACAGCCCCTGCCGAAGTCGAATATAAAGATATCGACACGGGGAAGAACGAAGCCGTAATCAGCATCACGATTCATGAAGGCCGCAACCGGCAGGTCAGACGCATGTTTGATGCGATCAAGCATCCGGTGATCCGGCTGAAACGCATAGCGTTCGGCGACCTGCTGCTGCACAATTTGAAGCGCGGTTTGTACCGCCACCTGACAAAGGATGAAGTACAAAGTTTATTAAATATGGCTAAATCGGGAAATTTAAACAAAAGATAGAACGGAAGGACACATAATTTTCAAATACTCCCGGAGCACCTGTGACATTATTTCGCTATAATTGTTCATAGGTTGTTCAAACTCTGCGCTTAAAATATGTGATTTGTCATGGAAAGGGAGCTTTTGGCATGGGTAAATCTAGAAAAAAGGTTCAAATCATTATCCTGCTGTTGATTGTCATTTTGGGCGGTTACGCCATTACGACACAGGTTTCGGGCTCTAATGGCAAACCGACGGAAGGCAGTAAGGCGCCGAACTTTGACTTGCTCGGGCTGGACGGCAAGGTTCATACGCTTGATGAATATAAAGGCAAGGCGCTTGTTGTCAATTTCTGGGGAACCTGGTGCGAACCATGCGTGAAGGAAATGCCCGCTCTGCAGGCCCAGTATGATAAGTGGAAGGATAAGGATGTCGTCATCGTTGGCATCAACGCCGGCGAGGACAAGATGGCCGTAGAAAATTTTGTGAAGCAGGTCCATGTCAGCTTCCCGGTAATGCTGGATCCTGAGAAGGACGCCATTCAATCCTACGGAATATCCCCGCTGCCTACGACGTTTTTTGTCTCGCCTAACGGGAAGATCAATAAGATCCATCTGGGACAGCTGGATTTGCAAACTCTTGATCAGCAAATTGAAGAGTTGGTGAATTCCTGATGATGAAGGAAGTTATTGCATTCAAGAACACCAAATGCGAGTGCGGGCACCAAAACCCCGTGGGAACGGTGCTCTGCGAGGCTTGCGGAAGGCCATTGGAAGAACAAGACCGCGAGTCCAACGAAGTTCTGGAGATGCGCTATGACGGGATGGCACGACGCTCTCAGCGTGCCAACCCGAATTTCATAGACCGGATCTGGAACTTCTTTTCGTCTGTAAAGATCGCTGTATACATGATTATCCTGACCCTGCTCGGATCGATGCTCGGGACGATTTTCCCCCAGGAAAACACATTTCTGAACATCGATCCCTCAACGTACTACAAGGAAACTTACGGCACGGCCGGATGGATTTATTACAAGCTGGGCCTATCGCATACGTACGAATCCTGGTGGTTTATCCTCCTGCTCGTCATGATCGGCGCGTCGCTGGTCATCTGCAGCCTGGACCGGGTGCTGCCATTGTACAAAGCGCTTACCAAGCAAAGAATTTTGAAGCATAAGCAGTTCCTGACCCGTCAGCGCGTGGTGTATCAGGGACCGGTAGAGCTGGAGTCCAAGGAATGGGTGGAGCAGGCATCCGTCCACATCAAGAAAAGAGGCTACCGTGTACATACCTTGGATAACGCTTTACTCGCAGAAAAGTACCGCTTCAGCCGCTGGGGACCTTATGTCATCCATATCGGGCTGATCATTTTCCTGCTGGCCGTGCTGGCACGCGGCTTGCCCGGTCTGCACATGGATCAGCATGTCGCTTTTCCAGAAGGCGAAATCAAGCACATTCCGAATACGTCGTATTATTTGAAGAACGAGAAGTTTACGGTTGAATATTACTCGGAACAAGATTTGCCAAAGGAGTTTCAGGGCAAAAACAAGGTGCTTCCAAAACTGTTCAAGACGCAGGCGACCCTGTACGAATGTACGGCCAACTGCAATGATCCGTCCAAACAGCCTACGCTGAAGGCCGTTGATCATCACAATATCGAGGTTAACGACCCGATGGATTACAAAGGCCTGAAGGCCTATCAGTTTGACTACGATTTGACACCGGTCCTCCGTTCGGTCAAGCCTTCCCTGGTGGACAAGAAGACCGGCAAAGATTACGGAACGTTCCAGCTGAGGATCAAGGATCCTGAGCGGAACTACAAGGTGGGGCCATATTCGCTTGAGTTGAAGGAGAAGTACAACGATTTTGGGCTGGACGAGAACGGTCAGCCTGTCACGAAAACTCCGAATCCAAACGCGCCGGCTTTTCTCTTCCTGATTAAAGGGCCGAATTTGCCAGCCGTAGGCGTACATTATTTCTATTTCCCGAAACAAATCGACAAGGAGCGCTTCCAGCAGGATGCCATCAACGCCAAAATGAACGGCGGCAGCGTTCCGCTTGAGCTGGATGTCAAAGGAATGGGAAATGTGGACTTATCGATGTCGACCACCTATTTGAACATCCGGGTGGACAAAGCGATGCCTTTTGTCTGGGTAGGCGCAGCCATCGTCATGCTTGGACTTGTACTCGGCTTCTATTGGCAGCACCGCCGGATCTGGCTGCGGATTGACGACGGGAACCTGACCCTCGGTGCGCATACCAGCAAGAACTGGTTCGGCATCCGCCGGGAGATTGCGGCAATACTTCGCAAAATGAATCTGGAAGTGGACGAGAAGTCCTTGGATAACGGAGGGAATCACTCATGAGTGGATTGTTAAATTTCAGCAGCAACATGTTCGTCGTCGCATTCTTCCTGTACTGCGCGGCGTTCATCCTGTTCGCGGTCGCCATTATGGGCCGCCGGTGGAGCAACAGGGATCCGGAGTCGCACCGCAGGAAGTGGGGGAATATCGCGTTCGGGGTATCCTCCCTCGGCCTGGTGCTGGAGCTAACGTACTTCTTTACCCGGTGGGCGGGCGGCGGACATATTCCCGTCAGCAACATGTACGAATTCATGTCATTCCTTTCGATGATGGTCATGGTGGCGTTTACGGTGGTATATCTCATTTACCGCAAAACGATACTCGGCTTGTTCGCCGTTCCGATCACGATCATCATCATGGCATACGCCGCGGTATTTCCGCAGGAGGTGCAGCCGCTGATTCCGTCGCTGCAGTCCTATTGGCTGAAAATCCACGTCACGATGGCGGCGGCCGGAGAGTCGTTCTTCGCGATCGCATTTGCAGCAGGCTTTATGTACCTGCTTCGTACGGTGAATTTCAGCAGCACGGATAAAAAGGACAGACGCCAGCAGCGCTGGGTCGAAATCGTATTTTTCTCGATCATTCTGGTTATCTCATTTATCATTACGGTATTTGCCTTCCGTGCAGCCGGTTATGAATCCGTGTTCACCCAGACGAAGGCTTCCGGAACGGCCGGGCAAACGACGAGCGTTACGCAGACCGTCGAATACAAGCTGCCGCCGATTGTTGCGCCGTACCACAGCAAGATCGAAAGCTATCAGCCGTTCCTCGGCATGACGAAGCCGCTGTTCAGCGCTCCATCCTGGATGAACGGGATCAACGCGGGACGCAAGTTCAACACGATTATTTGGACGGTGATCTCCGGCATTATCCTGTACGGAATCCTCCGGTTGATCGCGCGCAAGCCGCTTGGACGTGCAGCCTCTCCGTTTCTGGACGGGATCGACCCTGATGATTTGGATGAGATCAGCTACCGTGCGATCGCCATCGGGTTTCCGATCTTTACGCTCGGCGCCTTGATCTTTGCAATGATTTGGGCTCAGGTGGCCTGGGGACGTTTCTGGGGATGGGATCCGAAAGAAGTGTGGGCGCTCATCTGCTGGCTGTTCTACAGTGCCTACCTGCATCTCAGATTGTCCCGCGGCTGGCAGGGGCGCCAGTCGTCATGGCTGTCGGTTCTCGGCTTCCTGGTGGTTATGTTTACCCTCGTCGGCGTGAACCTGGTCATTGCGGGACTTCACTCCTATGCGGGTACAAACTGATTCGAATATGACAATTTATATGGATTGAACTAGAGCACATTCTTACTTTAGTTCAATCCATTTAGCACTGAATAATCCGTTTCACATTGCTCGCTTGGATGTTGAAACGGATTTTTGTTAAGATTAGCATGGAGTTATGACAAGTTCTTCACAGAAACATAGAAGGGGTTGAGGTTGTCTTATGTCAGAACATACAAACCGGATCCTGGTGGTGGACGACGAGGAACGGATCCGCCGCTTGCTGAAAATGTATTTGGAGAAGGAAGGCTATGAAGTCGAGGAGGCCGAGGACGGCGAAACCGCGCTCCGTAAAGCTTCCAATCAGGATTATGGCCTTATCATGCTGGACTTGATGCTGCCCGGCATGGACGGCATCGAGGTGTGCAACCGGCTGCGCCAGCTCAAATCGACGCCGGTGCTGATGCTGACCGCCAAAGGCGAGGAGATCAACCGGGTTCAAGGCTTTGAAGTCGGCGCGGACGATTATGTCGTGAAGCCATTCAGCCCGAGGGAAGTCATTTACCGGGTAAAAGCGATTTTGCGGCGCTCTTCGGCAACGGCGTATCTGTCGAAGGAAACGAATTCGAGCAACAACATCGTGTTTCCGCATCTTGTGATTGAGCACGATGCCCATCGGGTGACTGCGAACGGACAAGAGGTCAGCTTGACGCCTAAGGAATACGAGCTGCTGCATTACCTGGCGGTCTCGCCGGACAAGGTTTTTTCCCGGGAAGAATTGCTGAAGGATGTATGGAACTATGAATTTTTCGGTGACCTGCGGACGGTCGACACGCACGTGAAGCGCCTGCGGGAGAAGCTGAACAAGGTCTCACCTGAGTCGGCGGCGATGATCACCACCGTCTGGGGCGTAGGCTACAAGCTCGAGGTACCGAAATAACATGAATTTCTGGACCTCTCTTGTCGGGAAGCTCTGGGCGACCATCATCTGCCTGGTAGCATGCATCCTGATTATTCTCGGATTATTTCTGCTTCCATACATCGATATGAATTATTCGAACTCCGGGGACATCAAGCGGCTGTTTACGTACACGGCGATCATCGGGTTTTCGATGACGACTTTCTTTGCGCTGTTTCTGCTGACGAAGATTACGCAGCCGATGCAGCAGATGATTCAGGCTACCGAAGCGATCCGTAAAGGCGAGTACAACACGCGCCTGTCGATCAATACGAGCGACGAGATCGGGAAGCTGGCGAACACGTTCAATCATATGGCGGCTGAACTGGAAGACAACATCCGCAACTTGAACCAGGAAAAGGAGCATTTGGCGAGCGTCCTTCGAAGTATGAGCGACGGCGTTATTACGTTCGATACTTCAGGCAAGGTGATCTTGACGAATCCACCGGGACAGAAGCTGATCACCCAATGGAAGGATATCCACTGGAACTTGGACCAGGAGGACGCCGAAGGGGAGGAAGAACAGCAGGTACCCGAGCCTTTGCTGGACCTGTTCGACAATATGCTGGAGGGCAGCGGCGACACGAGCACGAATCTTCACGTCAAGCAGGGCGTCTGGTCGGTTCATATGGCGCCACTGTATTCGGATAACGATATCCGCGGGGCGGTTGCGGTGCTCCGCAACGTTACCGAGGAAGTGCAGCTGGAGAAAATGCGCCAGGACTTCGTTGCCAACGTGTCGCATGAGATCCGTACACCGCTGTCCATGATGCAGGGATATAGCGAAGCGCTGCTGGATGGCATGGCGGCGTCGCCGGAGGAGAGCCAGGAACTGATTCAGGTCATTCATGACGAATCCCTTCGCATGGGGCGACTGGTTAAGGATCTGCTTGACATGGCGCGGATGGAAGCGGGGCATGTCGACATGGCCAAAAAGCAGCTTGACCTCAACGAGCTGCTCGAGCGCGTATACCGCAAGTTTACGGTACGGGCCAAGGAGCGGAATATCGAGCTCCTTTATGACCGCAAGACGGAGGATATGGTGCTTGAGGAGGCCGACGAAGACCGTTTGGAGCAGGTGATGACCAACCTGCTGGACAATGCGTTCAGGCACACACCTGAAGAGAAGAAGATCAGCATCCTTGCCGACCGTGTCCTGTCGGACAACAAGCCGATGATCCGAATCGTGGTGAAGGACGAGGGCGTAGGCATTCCGCCGGAGGATTTGCCGTTCGTGTTTGAACGGTTTTACAAGGCGGACAAGGCGCGGGTACGCGGGGAATCGGTAGGAACGGGTCTTGGGCTAGCCATTGTTAAGAACATCGTAGAATCGCACCAGGGCAGCATTCAGGTGGACAGCATCCTGGGCGAAGGAACGGCCTTTACGATGCTGCTGCCTGTCGAAAGCCGTAAATAATGGAAAAAGAACAGGAAACACCTCTGACGGGGTGTTTTTTTGTTGAAGAAAAAAGATTAATCTTGTTCAACGTGGAACATCAGCTTGTTTACCCACCAACAAAAAACAGCGTAAGCCAGGCTCACTTGAACCTGCTTACGCTGTTCTTAATAAAGTATGGACCGACTAGGAAAGGACGATTTCGACGGCACTGTTGAGTTCCGGAATCGTCGTCAGCTCATTCAGCACTTCTTTCTGCACGCCTTTGTCGACGGTCAAAATCATGATGGCTTCGCCGCCGATAATTTTCCGGCCGACCTGCATCGAAGCGATGTTAACGTCGTTCTTGCCGAGCAGCGTTCCGACTTGGCCGATAATACCCGGTTTGTCGTTATGGGAAATCAGGATTTGATGACCCTCCGGAGCGATATCGACTGGGAACTTGTTCAGCTGCACGATCCGCTCGCCATAGCCGTTAAGCAGGGTGCCCGCTACCAGACGCTCTTCGTTTTCGGAGGTTTTGAGGGTAACGGTAAGCAGGTTCGTAAAGCCTTTGGATTTAGGAGCCGTGGATACGGCCACGTTGACTTCACGGTTTTTGGCGAGATGCATGCAGTTGACGATATTGACTTCGCTGCCAAGGTGGTGGGCAAGCACGCCTTTGACAATATAGCGAGTCAGCGGAAGGGTGTCGATGTCGGACAAATCTCCCGCATAGTCCACATGAATTTCATGGATCGCCTGGTTTTTCGTAATTTGGGCGGCAAAGCTGCCCAGTTTTTCCCCGAGCGAGAAGTAAGGCTGCAGACGGCTCATGATGCTCGGTGCCACCGGCGGCATGTTGACGGCGTTCTTGAACGGCTCGTCGCGCAGAATATGCAGCACTTCTTCGGAAACGTCAATGGCTACGTTCTCCTGGGCTTCGATGGTGGAAGCGCCGAGGTGAGGCGTAACGATAATCTTCGGATGGTTCAGGAACGGATGGTCCTGCTGCGGCGGCTCCGATTCAAACACGTCGAATGCGGCGCCGGCAACGATGCCTTCGTCGATCGCTTCAACCAGGGCCATCTCGTCAATGACGCCACCGCGGGCGCAGTTGATGATGCGCATACCCTTTTTCATCACTTCAAATTGCGGACGGGAAATCATATGGCGGGTCTCCGGCGTAAGCGGTGTGTGCACTGTCATAAAATCGGCGTTCCGGATAATATCGTCCACCGTTGCCAGCTTCACTTCGAGCTTCTCGGCGCGTTCCTGGGTCAGGAACGGGTCGAATGCCAGAATGTTCATGCCGAACGCTTTGGCACGTTTGGCCACCTCGCTGCCGATCCGTCCCATACCTAGTACGCCGAGCGTTTTGTTGCGAAGCTCGACGCCGAGGAACGATTTGCGGTCCCAGGTTCCGCCGATCGTTTTGGCATAAGCTTGTGGGATGTGACGGGCCAGTGCCATCATCATCGCAAAGGTATGCTCGCAGGTGGTTATCGTATTGCCGTCAGGGGCATTAATAACGATGATGCCGCGTTGGGTTGCCGCTTCGAGGTCGATGTTGTCCACGCCGACGCCGGCGCGGCCGACGACTTTCAGGCGGGTTCCCGCGGCCATAATTTTTTCGGTAACACGCGTTTGGCTGCGAACGAGAAGGGCGTCATAATCCCCGATGATCGCCGCAAGCTCGTCTTCGGAGAGCCCTGTATTTTTCTCTACCGTGACATCAGGTGCATCGACTAACTGCTGGATTCCGAGATCGCTGATCGGATCCGATACTAACACTTTAAACATTGGTTTCCATCCTCCTTAAATATCTAGAACGCTTATATATAAGGACATGTCCGATAGGAACATATCCGTGAAGCCGAAAGTGGAGCCGCTGAGCCTATGGGAGGCAATCAGGCGGACGCCTAAGTTCATTCCGTAAAGCAACGCGGTACTGTGCCAAAGGATGAACGTGCAGCTGACCGCATTTTTTCTCATTATTCTTTAGTTGAACAACAAAAAAACTCCCGATCCGCATACTACTTCCGTAGTAAGGGACGAGAGTTATCGTGGTGCCACCCTAATTCACCGCCGTCATCGCGAACGGCAGCCTCAAGGTCTTCCGATTGAAGACCTGATTGATAACGGAATCATCCGACTGCACCTACTGAGTAGTTCAATGCAATTGCTCTGGAACGCTAAAGATGACTTCTCTGTCACCGGTTTGCACCAACCACCGGCTCTCTGGAGACGATAAAGCCTCTTCTTTCCTTCATCGTGTTTCGCTCAATTAATTTTTCCATAATGTATCACGGGCCTATCAGGCGTGTCAATAGGTAAAAGTGCTTCCCTTGAATGTTCTGCTCTTAATCTGCTATGATTCTAATGCTGGGAGGACTTTTTTAACAAAGTTAAATCGTATATTTCGGGGGTCCCGCAGAACACAAACAGATGTTGGAGTATAACCTTCACGTTGTGGGATGTTTGCAACCACTCTAGTAACAGAAACTTAATAGACAGGCAGGCCTCATCATGAAAAAAAGGAAATGGAAATTACCCAAAATTCAGCAGGCTAAGCCTGAACAGCTGAATGACCGTCTACTTCTGATCAATCTGTATATCACCCAGGGCCTAACCTTATTGATCGGTCTCGTATGGATTCTGCTGCAGCGAAGAAATCCGCTTGCCTTGTTTCAGCTTCAGCATCCCGGACAAGTTGCAGCATGGGGGCTTGGGCTGGCCGCCGTTATGTTTGCCGTCGATTTCCTCGTCTCCCGGATTACACCGGAGGAAGTGATGGATGACGGCGGAATCAACAACATGCTGTTCCAGCGCCGTCCCGTATGGCATATTATAGTCATCTCCGCGGTCGTGGCGGTATGCGAGGAGCTGCTGTTCCGTGGAGCCGTACAGCATGCGTTCGGTCCGTATTGGACCAGTATATTATTTGCGGTCATTCACGTCCGGTATTTGAAGCACTGGATTCCAACCGGCTGGGTTTTTTTGAGCAGTTACGGCCTCGGATATATCTACATACATTCCGGAACACTGCTTGCCCCGGTCTTATGCCATTTTATGATTGATTGTGTATCCGGGCTAGTGATTCGATTTCGGAGGGAAGCATGAACAGCGAATTGAGCAGAGTTGAAACGTACAGAAAAAATCGGAAGAAGACACCGGTAAAAAAGGCGCCTTCAGCCGGTGCCGGTAAACGGACTCCGCCCAAGTCCAAGGCAGCAGAGACGTCTTCAACACGGGCGGCCGGAACGCTGAGACGCGGAAAAACGGCAGGAAATGCAGGGAAGCGGCCGGCGGCCGCCAGAACTGCTGCAGTCGCTTCCGGCTCGGCGGCAGCCCCGCAGTCCCGTCGGAGTAACCGGACTGCCGGAAAAAGAGAGACGGAAGGCGAATCCGCCGTTCCGGCAAGAGCGGACACTTACGGTTCTCGACGCATCAAGATCAGTAAATATTTTACGAACTCTTTAATCTTTTTATTTATCGGTTTAACGGCATTTCTTGTTTATTGGGGAATTAAAGGCGCCCCCCCGCTGGAGGATCTATGGTAGCCCCCTGGCTCGTCTGGGCGGGGGCAGGCGTCGTGGCTGCGGCTGCAGCGCTTTACGCCAGGATGTCGTATGAGGCGAGGCTGGAGCTGGTTCAGCAGGCCGACGTGAGGCTGGAGAGGCTGCCAAAACCCTTTGACGGCTGCAAGCTCCTGTTCATATCGGATCTGCATAGCAGAAGGCTGACGGGGAAGACGATTCGGCAGCTGGCTGGAACGGTTGATTGGGTGATCCTTGGTGGGGATATTATGGAACGGAATGTACCGCTGAGCCAGGTAGAGCACAACTTAAGGCTGCTCGCCGAAATCGCCCCGGTGTATGCCGTATACGGCAACCATGATTATAAGGCCGATCCCGAAGGTTTGGAAAAGCTGATGAACGCATGCGGAGTCACTTTGCTGCGGGATGAAAACGTTCCTCTGCTGCGAAACGGCGCGCGCATCTGGTTAACCGGTGTTGATTATCCGCGGTACAAACGAAACGATTATCCTCCGGTTCCACAGCTGCCTGTCCGTGATGCCGGTGCGGAATGCCGCATCCTAGCCGTTCATGACCCGGCCTGGCTGCAGAAGCAGAAGACGATCCAGGCGGACCTTGTGCTTGCCGGCCATACCCATGGCGGACAAATTACGCTGCCTTGGCTCGGACCGGTCCGGCTGAATCAATTTTACCGCAAGTATGCTTCGGGATGGTTTGAATGGGAGCAGCCGGAAGCGGAGGTCCGCCGGCCGCGCATGCTGATCAGCCGCGGTTTCGGCACAAGACGCGTTCCGCTCCGCCTGTGCTGCCCTGCAGAAATGCATGTCCTTACGCTAAGGACAGAACCCATAGAAAAACACAGATAAACGAGTAAAAGCAGCCGAAATGCCGGCTGCTTTTTTGTGCATTGCATGATTCCTTACTTGATTTGAGTATCGATGCTTTCGGGATCTACAAAGGTGTAGCCTTTGCTTTCCAGTTTGGTAAGGAGCGTATCCAGCGCTTCGACGGTCCACGGAAGCTCATGCATTAAAATGTTGCTGCCGCTGTGCAGCTGGTCCAGCACGTTCGAGACAACCTTGTCGGCATTGCTGCTGCTTTTGGAGCTCATCGTCCAATCGAGCGAGCCGTTGGACCAGGTCATGTACAGGAGACCGTTCTCCTTGGCGATTTTCTTGCCGGTATCACCGCCAGCCCCATTGGGGGGACGGAAAAATACAGGCGCTTTGCCAACGGTTGCCTTGACAATCTGCTGCGTATCCTCGATTTGCCTGCGTACTTCCGCTTCGGGCTTATTTTTGAGGATGATGTGATCCCAGCTGTGGTTGCCGATGGTCTGCCCGCGTTCCGCTATTAATTTCAACAGCTCGGGATGCTGCTTGACGCGGTATCCATTGACGAAAAATATCGCCTTGGCGTGATGCTTGTCCAGCGTATCGATCAACCCGTTGATCATTTCTGCCTTTTTAGGGCCGTCGTCGAAGGTTAGCAGTACGACTTTTTTCGGAATCCCTTCAACACTCGGAACGATATCGTAGGCTTTATTCATGCGATACTGCACCGTTACCGCTTTTGTAGAGGGCTGCTGATCCTTGGAATCCGGCTTGGATGCGCTGCCTTGATTCGTTTGATCGTTATTCGTTTGATACTTGTTCGTTTCCGGAGAATTTTCCGATCCCGATCCGTCGGTTTGAGTGCCGGTCGTCCCGTTTGTTGTGGTACCGCTTGAATTATTTTTATGTACTTCGCTTGTTTGAGCCGGAGGGACCGCCTTTTGGTCTTTTTGTCCCTCGTTTCCGCAGGCGCTAAGGATGAGCAGTGAGCATAGAGCCAGCGCCGCCGTAATTTTAACCATGATTTCATCTCGCTTTCCTTAATTTATGCCGCATGAGCAGGACCGTATTCGCTCAAAATATATTCGACTTCATCCCATAAGGAGGTTGTACCTAAATGAACACTTCTGCTTTTATTGGCGGTATTTTGATTGGTGCTGCTGCAACGACGCTGTTGTCCAGAAACCGGGGACGCATGATTACGTCCGTCATGGGCGGCAATGCCAAGGACAAAATGATGGACATGGCGAACATCGGCATGGGCTCGTCCCATCGTCACGATGCTCATGGTTCTCACAACGATTCGTATTCCAAGGGATCGAGTGTCACCCAGATTAAAGATTTTATCCGCACCAATCCGGATGTCAAGCGGGAAGTGGACATGATTCTGAAAGAGACAAATACGGTGATACCTGGATTGTAAACGCGTCAAACCCATTAGAATCATTTAAAGGGCGGTTATCCGCTCCAAATGATTCTTTTTTTGTCCATTTTACAGCGTGCATTTATGGTTATATAATGATAACATACTTACATAGAACTATTTTCAGCACATATTATGGGAGACATCATAATTTGTTATAACAATGCTTACAAGGAGGATCCTGTCATGAAAATAGAACGCTTAAGCTCAGATAAGATACGGATTTTCCTTACGTTTGACGACCTGAGTGAACGGGGCATCCAGAAGGAGGACATGTGGCAAGAAATCCCGAAGGTGCACGAGCTGTTTACCGAAATGATGGATCAGGCCTATAACGAACTGGGCTTTGATGCAACGGGACCGCTCGCCGTGGAAGTGTTTGCCCTTCCTGCTCAAGGAATGGTCGTCATCGTGACCCGGGGGAAATACGATCATCATCAGTACAGTCAACTGGGTGAAGATGAACTCCCTGAAGAAGTTTACGAAATGGAAGTCACGCTTGAACAAAGCGACTCCATCGTGTATGCTTTTAACGACTTCGAAGTGCTGATCGAAGCTGCACACGTACTTCAACGACATATCACCGAAGCCGGGCGGCTTTATCATTATAGAGATAAATGGGTTCTGTACATGGACCCAGAAGAAATCGACGCTAATCAGCTTCCTTCGCTGATCGCGGTTCTTGCCGAGTTCGGAGAAGCTGCATCCTATACGGAAGCCGTACTTGAGGAATACGGCAAAGTCGTCATTGCCGAGAACGCGGTTGACGTCATTTGCACACATTTCAAGCGCCAGGATTAACACCGTTATCCTGATTGAGACATCCCATGAGGATTCATCTTCATGGGATGAACTTTGCTTTGAAGCTGGAGTTACATTCGACAGGGCCGCTAAGGTCACTGCCAGGAAGTGGAGGGATTAAGAACGGTGCTTTTGTTTTCGGTTATTGCGTCGGCATTGGCGCCGGGTCTTGCCCTACTGACCTATTTTTATTTAAAGGACAGATACGATCAGGAACCGCTGCTTATGGTGATCAAGGTGTTTCTGCTTGGTTTATGATCGTGGTTCCGGTCATGATCATCCAGCGGGGCCTTACAACGGGGCTCGGCGGCAATCCGTATCTGGATTCTTTTGTCATATCGGCGTTTGTTGAGGAATTTTTGAAATGGTTCGTGCTGTTTCACATGATATACAACCATACGGAGTTTGACGAGCCGTACGACGGGATCGTGTATGCCGTAGCGATTTCGCTTGGTTTCGCGACTGTGGAGAATGTGATGTATGCCTGGTACAGCCACGCATCCTTCGGGGCGATGTTCCTGCGGGCGCTGCTTCCGGTATCGGGGCATGCCATGTTCGGGGTAATGATGGGTTATTACCTCGGCAGAGCGAGGTTTTCGACCGGAGCCAAGGCCAAGCGTTTTCTGGTCTATTCGATGATCATCCCGTGGTTCTGGCACGGGGTCTACGACTTTATTCTAAGCACGATGACGCATTATTGGATCTGGTTTATCGTCCCGCTGATGGCTTTTCTATGGTACGGAGGCATGGGCAAGGTATACCGGGCCAACAACCGCTCCCCGTTCCGTTTCCTGAAGCGGGAGGAAGAGGTTAATACGTAATTAAATTGGGCACACTTTATCCTAAGAAGTTACAATCCGCATTCGGATACAATCTTTTTAGGATGGAGGTGTCCTTTTTTGCGTGTCAAGTAAAAATCGTCTGCAGGCAATGCGGGGAACGCTACGTGCTGCGCGGCAAAAAGAACGCGGGAAGATCGAAACCGGCTTCAAGCAGTGCCTGTGCAACAACCAAAGCCAGTTCGATATCGAAGAAGACCCGTTTTGAACCGATACCTGGGAAACGATGCATAAGACTCCTTTCTTCTAGTCAAACTAACACCAGCTTTAAGTTGATGAAAGGAGACTTCACATGTACAAGCGATTAAGCGCTGTTTTATTTCCCATAGTCACCCTGTTTATGATCGGAGCGTTTGTGTGGGGGTACCAAGAGAACCAGGAGAAGAACGCCGTGCTGATCAAGGCGGAAAACCAGTATCAGCGGGCTTTTCATGACCTGTCCTATCATATGGACCGCCTGCACAGCGAGCTTGGCAATACGCTGGCCGTAAGCTCGGCTTCCAATGCGATGCACCGGAAAGGGCTGGTCAACGTGTGGCGGCTGACAAGCGAAGCGCAGAACGAAATCAACCAGCTGCCGCTCACCATGCTGCCGTTTAACAAAACCGAAGAGTTTCTGTCCAAAATATCGAAGTTTTCCTACCAGACCTCCATGCGGAATTTGGAGAAAGAGCCGCTGTCAAATGAGGAGATCAAAAACCTGAAGGCGCTCTATGCCAACTCCGGACAAATCACCAAGGATCTCCAGGACGTGCAGTCCAAGGTGATCAGCAACCGGCTGCGCTGGATGGACGTGGAAAGCGCGATGGCCACGGAAGACAAGAAGCTGGACAACACCATTATCGACGGCTTCAAAACGGTAGACAAAAGGGTCGGCGAATACCCGGAATTGAACTGGGGTCCGTCGGTATCCAGCATCTATGACAAGCGGTCGGTGAAAAAGCTGTCGGCACAGCCGGTATCTCCCGACGATATTAAGCGCAAAGCAGCCGAGTTTGCCGGCGCGAGAGGTAGCCAGTCCAACGTTCAAGTAACCGAAAACGGCAAAGGAACCGAATGGGCGTCGTACACCGCCACCGTCAGCTCCAACAACCGGCCTGCTCCGCTGTCGCTGAACTTCACCCGTCAAGGCGGCCACTTGATTTCCTTTTCCGATAACCGGGAGGTCGGACCGAAGGCGGTTACGATGGAAGAAGCCCGCAAGAAGGCCGATCAGTTTCTGCAAAGTAAAGGCTATAAGGATATGACGGCCGTTACAGCAGACCAGTATGATAATATGGGCAACTTCACATATGTGCGCAAGCAGGACGGCGTACTGGTGTACCCGGAAAAAATGACGGTTCGGGTCGGGCTCGATAACGGCGAGGTGACCGGGTTCCAGGCCAGCGATCTCGTTTACGAGCAATCCCAGGCGCGTAAAATTCCAAAACCGAAGCTTACCTTGAGCCAGGCGCGGAAAAAGCTGAATCCCGAGTTTAAGGAAAACTACAACCGGCTGGCGCTGATCAAGGACGATTCAGGCCAGGAAGCTCTCTGCTACGAATTCGGAGGCAACATTAACGGCTCCAGATACCGGATATACTTGGATGCCAATGATGGCTCTGAACGGGTCGTAGAGGAGCTCAAGGATTCGGATAAAAAAGCGGTGAAATAGGCAAAAAGTTGCAAGGATCAAGTGATGAGCAAAGCCTCTCGGATCAGCCGAGGGGCTTTTTTTATTGCGCAAAAACACTGCTTACCTATGAACAAAGACATGGTATAATCAGGATAGAATGCTATTTTACAGGCTGGCGGTGAGTTTGTTGTTTCCTAAAATCAGCGATCAATTGTTTATCTCCGTGGATTCCGGAGACCAGAAAGAAGCGGGGATGGAGTACAAGTCCCGCATCACGGATTTGGATGACGAGTCCATTCTGATGGAGGTGCCCATCCAGGAAAAGACCGGGCAGCTGAAGCGGCTGCACATGGGTGACGAGCTTTCGGTGTATTTTTTGACCGACGGCGGCGTTAAAAATTTTTTCAATACTTACGTGCTGGGCTTCAAGGAAGACGTCGTCCGCATGGTGCGGATCCGCAGGCCTGAGCCCGAGTCGATCGGCAAAGTCCAGCGACGAAGTTTTTTGCGCGTCAATGCCGGATTGGAGGTGGCGGTTCAGACCGAACACAATATCCGCTTCGTCACGCGTACAGAAGATGTCGGCGGGGGCGGCATTTCTTTTTATAGCGACGCCGACAAGGCGATCCGTGAAGGGGACATGCTGTCCTGCTGGGTGCTCGTACCGTATAAGAACGGAAACCTGGAGCACGTTCCGTTTAAGGGCAGCGTCGTTCGGATCCAGCAGCTCGAAAACGGTCGGAAAATCGTGATGCTGAAGTTTGAAGCGATTACGGATATGGAACGGCAAAAGCTGATCCGGTACTGCTTCGAGCGCCAGTTTGATTTTCGGAACCGCTGAGAGATCGGGTGAGGGAATATTTTGTTTTGCCAAGGATACACTAGTAGGAAAATTCAGGGAGTGTATCTGATGGATGAACAGGATCGCGTTCGGCAGTATCTCCGGCTGTTCGGGGAATGCTTTGACGTTTTGTCCAAATGGGTGAAAAGGGCTTTGATTGTGCTAGTCGTTATGCTGATCCTCATACAGGGGGCGCTTCATATCAAGCCGGTCAGACCTTACTTGTCCCCGGTGTACAAGCTTGACGGTATCCCTGTCAAAGAGCGGGATGTCAGGGATTGGAAAGAGTAAAATGGGTGGACGTTTTTGCATCGGAATAGGTTGTGTGGTATAATTTTCTCGACGCAGGCAATGCCTGCTTTTTTCTTGAGGCTTATGTTTGAGGAGGAATGCCCCTTTGGTTAGGCAGGGGACAGAGGATAACTTGAAAATCAACATTGCGATCGATGGACCTGCCGGAGCCGGCAAAAGCACGATTGCCCGCCTGGTGGCGAGAGCCCTCTCGTACATATACGTGGACACCGGAGCCATGTATCGGGCCGTAACGTGGTTTATGATGGAGCAAGGAATTGGACCGGAATTTCCTGAAAAAGTGCTTCAACTCACCCAAAAGATGGTGATTGAATTAATACCCGGGGAAGACGGGCAGAAAGTTCTGGTCAACGGCGAAGATGTGACCCCTTACATCCGTTCTTTGCAGGTGAACGGGATGGTATCCCAATACTCGCGAATTGAAGGAGTAAGACGCCACCTCGTTGCGCTGCAGCAGCAGATGGCTCTGCACAAAGGCATAGTGATGGATGGACGAGATATCGGAACGACCGTGCTTCCCGATGCCGAAGTGAAGATTTTCATGACGGCAAGCGTCAAAGAGCGTGCTCTCCGCCGGTACAAGGAAATGAACGATGCGGAAGGATTGACACTTGAACAGCTTGAGAAGGATATCGAAAGACGTGACCGTCTGGACGCAGAGCGCGAAATTTCGCCGCTTCGCTGCGCCGATGACGCCATTGTCCTGGATACGACTCACATGGATATACCTCAGGTTGTCGACACCATCGTTGATTACTGCAAAACGTACAGGGGTGGGGAGAAGAATTGAAGATTTACGTTTTTTGCCGGGATATCCTTAGGGCAATATTCACCTTGTTGTACCGCTTTGAAGCGGTCGGCACGGAGAATATCCCCAAAGAAGGCGGGGTGCTGCTCTGCTCCAATCACAAAAGTCTGCTCGATCCGATATCCGTAGGGATCAAGGTGAAGCGGCAGGTCAAGTTCATGGCCAAGGAAGAATTGTTCAAAGTTCCCGTACTGGGATGGCTGATCACCCAGTTTGGAGCGTTTCCCGTCAAGCGGGGGGGAGTCAGCAAAGAGTCCTTCAAGACCTCCATCTCCATTTTGCGCGGCGGTGAAATCATGGGCATCTTTCCGGTAGGCACGCGCTTCTCCGATACTGGCGCCGCCAAGAAAGGGGCTGCCATGTTTGCGCTTCGCGGCAATGCCGCCGTCGTGCCGGCCGCGATTATCGGCGATTACAAGATTTTCAGAAAAAATGAAAATCGTGTAGTGGACAACCTATCGTCCTGGATGACCTGAAAAGCGGCGAGGTGGATGGCGATCCGCTCGAGCTGGTGACAGAACGCATCATGGACCGGATCCATGAAATGGAGAAGACCGGAAGACCTTCGGGGAATTAGCCGGGCGTGCATGAACACAAGCACTTATTGGAAACATATGATTCGTACTGCTTTATGATGTTTTGAACTCTGCGTCAGCAGGTTTGAATAAATGGGTTTTTTTGAATTGAGGAGGGTATTGACATGTCGGAAGAAACGAAAAATCAAGAAACTGCAGAAGCGGTAAACCAAGAGGAATTGGATCAATTCGTATCCTTGAAAAAAGGGGACACCGTGAAAGGCACGATCGTCAAACTGGAGGACAACCAAGCTTATGTAAGCATTGGATATAAATATGACGGCGTCATTCCGGTCCGCGAACTGTCTTCCGTACACCTTGACAACGCATCCGAAGCGGTGCAGGTTGGTCAGGAAGTGGAATGCAAGGTTGTCAGCATCGACGACGAGAAGGAAAGACTCGTTCTTTCCAAGCGCGCGATCGACAGCGAAAATGCTTGGGATGAGCTTGAGAAGCATTTCGAAGCTCAGGACGCTTTCGAAGTTACCGTAGCTGACGTGGTGAAAGGCGGTCTCGTCGCAGACGTAGGCGCACGCGGATTTATCCCGGCTTCCATGGTAGAGCGTCATTTCGTTGAAGACTTCAGCGACTATAAAGGCCGCACGCTACGCGTGAAGGTAAAAGAGCTTGACCGTGAGAACAACAAAGTGATCCTGTCGCAAAAAGACGTTCTCGAAGAAGAGTTCGAAGCCAACAAGCTAAAAGTGATGGGTGAACTCCAAGAAGGACAAGAAATCGAAGGTACAGTGCAGCGTCTGACTCAATTCGGCGCCTTTGTTGACGTGGGCGGCGTTGACGGACTGGTTCACGTGTCCGAAATGGCTTGGCATCATGTTGACAAACCTTCCGATGTCGTGTCCGAAGGCGACCAAGTGAAGGTAAAAGTGCTCAAAGTTGATCCGGAAAAAGGCAAAATCAGCCTGAGCATCAAGGCTGCCCAGCCAGGACCATGGGAATCCGCAGCCGACAAGTTCCATACCGGCGATGTAGTTACAGGCGAAGTGAAGCGTCTTGTCACTTTCGGTGCTTTCGTTGAGCTGGCGCCAGGTGTCGAAGGACTTGTTCATATTTCGCAAATTTCCCATAAGCACATCGGCACACCGCATGAAGTGCTCAAAGAAGGCCAAGAAGTTCAAGTCAAAATCTTGGACATCAACACGGCTGAAAAGCGCGTAAGCCTGAGCATCAAGGAAACCGAGGAAGCTCCTGCGGCAGCTCCAAGACCGGAAAGAGCACCGAAGAGCAGCGCGCACAAGGATGATCTGAAAGACAACCCGAACGTATCGCTCAGCAACCAAGGCCTCAGCATTACACTCGGTGAACGTTTTGGAGACAAACTCAGCAAATTTAAATGATTTGGGCCTCCAAAATTGAAATCGGTGAACCCTTACACGGGTTTACCGATTTTTTTTTAGATCAGCAAGTATGCTGACTTGGGCCAAATTGGTTCAAAATGTTCGATCTTTAAAGCCAAAGAATCGGCCATGCATGGTTCTGTGTATGCTTAGGAAAAATACAATTAACATTCGGCTATTCCTATGAAAGGTTAGCCAAAAGAAACGTTTTTTGCTATGATGATTATCGTAAGAATTGACAGGAGGAGTGACTATGGCAAGACCCGTAGTGGCAATCGTGGGCAGGCCTAATGTGGGGAAATCCACCATTTTTAACCGTTTGGTCGGGGACAGGCTGGCCATTGTAGAAGATAAGCCGGGCGTGACGCGTGACCGGATTTACAGCGTTGCCGAATGGAACGGCAAACCTTTCAGTGTCATTGACACGGGAGGTATTGAAATTGACGGTGACGATGTAATATTGAAATCGATCCGTATGCAGGCTGAGCTTGCTATCGAAGAAGCCGACGTCATCGTCTTTATGTGCGATGCCAAGAGCGGCGTAACCCAATCTGATGAAGAAGTAGCCCAGATGCTTTTCCGGTCCGGAAAACCGATCGTGCTGGCCGTAAACAAAGTGGACAATTTGCAGCGCAATGACGACATTTACGAGTTTTACAGCCTCGGTTTTGGGGACCCGATCGCGATATCCGGCAGTCACGGAACCGGGATCGGCGATCTTCTGGACGCTATTGTAGATATTTTGCCAGACCTGACGGATGACGAGTACGATGAGGACGTGATTCGGGTTGCACTGATCGGACGGCCGAATGTCGGCAAATCGTCGCTCGTTAATGCGATCCTTGGCGAAGAACGCGTCATTGTCAGCGATATTGCGGGAACGACCCGGGATGCCATTGACACTCCGTTTGAGCGGGACGGGCAGCGTTACGTGCTGATCGATACCGCCGGTATGCGCAAACGCGGAAAAGTATACGAAACGACCGAGAAGTACAGCGTTATGCGGGCGATGCGCGCTATCGAAAGAGCGGATGTGGTGCTTGTCGTCATTAACGGCGAAGAAGGGATCATCGACCAGGATAAGCATATTGCTGGTTACGCTTACGAGGCCGGCAAAGCTTCTCTTTTTGTCGTCAATAAATGGGACGCCGTCGAGAAGGATGACAAGACGATGCACCAGTTTGAGAAAAAGATCCGCGATCACTTCCTGTTTATGACCTATGCGCCAGTTCTGTTTCTGTCCGCCAAAACGAAGCAGCGGCTCCACAAGCTTCTGCCGGTCGTTCAGCACGTCGCCGAGCAGCATTCGCTGCGGGTGCAGACGCATCTCTTGAATGACGTCGTATCCGACGCCGTGGCGATTAATCCGCCTCCGACGGACAAGGGGCGCCGCCTGCGTATCAACTATGCGACGCAGGTTGCGGTCAAGCCGCCGACGATGGTCATTTTCGTGAACGATCCGGAACTGATGCACTTCTCTTACGAGCGTTATTTGGAGAACAAGATCCGGTCTGCTTTTGATTTTGAAGGAACGCCTATACGCATCTTTACTCGGCGCAAATCGGATGAAAGTTAGGGGAGAATAGCTTGGTTCTACAGATCATCGCCATTATACTGAGTTACTTGCTCGGCTCCATCAGCTTCAGCGTTGTCCTTGCCAAGCTGCTGAAAGGGATCGACATCCGCCAGCACGGCAGCGGTAATGCGGGAGCGACGAATACGCTGCGCATACTGGGGAAGGGACCGGCCGTTCTAGTTCTGGCGCTCGACGTTCTCAAAGGAATCGCGGCGGTCTGGATCGGCGTGTGGTTGGGCGGAGGCGAGGCATGGGTTCCCGCATTATGCGGCATCGGTGCGATCGTCGGGCATAACTGGCCGGTGTATTTTCATTTCCGTGGGGGTAAAGGCATTGCGACGACTATTGGCGTCATGGCGACACTGAGCTTTCTGCCAGCACTGTATGCCGGCATTATCGCCATTCTGCTGATCGTGGTTACACGGTACGTGTCGCTGGGATCGCTGGTGTTCGTGGCGCTTACGCCTGTATTTTTGCTCATTTTGGGTTATGCCTGGCCGATTTTTTGGACCAGTCTCATTATTTGTTTATTTGCCTTCTGGAGACATCGGAGCAATATTGTGAAAATTCTTCAGGGCCGGGAAAACAAAATCGGATCCGGAGGGCCCAAAGGGGGTAAAGGGATTGTCAAATAAAGTGGCTGTATTGGTCGCAGGCAGCTGGGGAACGGCTTTGGCCAGCGTGCTGGCTGCAAACCATCCGGAGGTGGTGCTGTGGAGCCGAAATCCGGATCAGGTCAAGGAAATCAATGAGCAGCATACCAACAACCGCTATCTGCCGGACGCTCAGCTGCCGGTCAATCTGAAAGCGACAAGCGACATGGGGGAAGCGGTGTCGGGGGCGAAGGCCGTAGTTATCGTTGCCCCATCCAAAGCGATGCGGCAGGTGGCGCGGGACTTAAGCGCTCATTGGCAGAAGGAAATGCTCGTGATCCATGCGACGAAAGGTTTTGAGACCGAAACGTTGAAGCGGATGTCTACGGTCATCGCTGAAGAGCTGGGCTGCGAAGAGGGAAGAATCGTAGTCATGTCCGGTCCAAGCCATGCGGAGGAAGTCGTCAAGCGGTGCCCGACCACCGTTGTGGTCGCTTCACTGACCGAGAGCGAGGCGGTCGCCGCGCAGGACTTGTTTATGAATTCCGACTTCCGCGTATACACCAACCGGGATATGGTCGGGGTCGAGCTCGCGGGAGCGCTGAAGAATATCATTGCCCTCGGCGCGGGCATGTCGGATGGACTTGGCTTCGGGGACAACGCAAAAGCGGCGCTGCTGACGCGAGGTTTGGCTGAAATCACCCGGATCGGCGTCGAAATGGGAGCGAACCCGCTCACGTTCTCCGGCCTCGCGGGCGTAGGGGACCTGGTGGCCACGGCAACGAGCAGGCACAGCCGGAACTGGCGCGCAGGCTCCATGCTCGGTCAAGGCAAAAACCTCGATGAGGTGCTGGATTCGATGGGCATGGTGGTGGAAGGTGTCCGGACGACCCAAGCGGCGCATGACATCTCAAAAAAATACGGCGTACAGATGCCGATAGCCGATCAGCTGTACCATGTGCTCTTTTTGAACCGGAATCCGCGCATTGCCGTCGAGGCGCTCATGGGCCGGGACCCGAAGACCGAAATGGAGACGATGAAGCTGGAAACGTGGGAGCAGTGGCACCGTTAATGCTTATTCACCTTTTTCCGCACTTCCTCATATATTAGGGTTGAGGAATGCCGGAGGAGGGGAGAAGACATTGAGCAAAAACATTTCTAGGGATGCGCTGAAGGCGATCAATAAGAAAACGGGTAAAAACATCTCTGAAAGTGCCGTCAAAAAACTGGCCAGCACGGTTAAGCCGTCGACCATGCAAAACGAGGCCCAGCTCCGTCAGCTGATTAAACAAGTATCCGCGATGGCTAACGTTCCCGTCAGCGAGGAAACCATCAAGGATATCATCAGCGCCGTGAAGAAAAGCGGGATGAATCCTGAAAACATGGAAGCGTTGATGAAAATGATGATGAAGAAATAATCATATAGGTCAGACGAAAAAAGAGCATGAAGTCTTTGGAGCCGGAGGCTGCAGGGCTTTTCGCTCTTTTTTTATATGTGTCAAATCGTCTGTGCCGTTCCGATGAGAGGAAGAAGTACGGGGACTGCTGACCGAGCCTTACTTTGTGGGCGCATTTTGCGAAATTGGACAAGTTTCGTGTTATAATACGGTTAATGATGGAACAGATTGGAGAGTTTTAGCGTATGGATCCAATGACAAAAATGTGGGTATCCCTGATCGCCATCTTGATTATGGGGCTATCCGTCTTTCTCATTACCTTCGCCCGAACCAAAACAAAGGGGGTTCTTCGGGGAGCCCTCTCTTTGGTCGCATTTGTCATTATGGTGGTCGGATTTTTGGGCGGAATGGCAGCATTAATGTAGCAAAGGAACGGTGGATAACGAACATGGAAGCAGCATTACAGCTAATTGGAAGAACAATCGAGAAAACCGTCGTGCCTGAACCGGGCAAAAGCATCCTTCAGCATGCGAAGGACAACAAAGTGGACTGGCAGCACCTCTGCACCCGCGGTACCTGTGCCCGCTGCCGCTGTCTGATTTCCGAGGGGGCAGAGCACCTGGAGGAACCGACGAAAGCGGAACATCTTCGCCTCGACCCGGAAGAGTTTGACGAGGGCTATCGTCTAGGGTGCCAAGCCGTGGTCAAGACGGCGGGTAAAATCGTTGCCCGAAACAAAACGTATTTTTAAATGGACCGGAAGATTGGAGTGTGTGCCGTGCAGATCCCAGCCGAATTACAGCAAGCGCTGCATGACGCCTCTCATGCGCTGTCGCAAACCTCATCCTGCTGGTTAATTGGCGGAAGCTGCGGGCTTTTGCTGCAGGACGTGCATTTGGATAAACCGCCACGCGATATTGACATCTACGCCGATTCGGCCTCCGTATCGGAGCTTCATCATGCCCTCGCAGGGCGGGCGGTGGATCAGCCGGTCCTGAGCGTTACGGATCAATACAGGTCCGTGTTAAGCCATTATAAGTTGAGCCGGTACACGCTGGAACTGGTGGGAGGGTTCGAAGTTCAGGCGGAGGGTTCGCATTATAAGGTTGAAATTAACCGGAGGCTGGCCCCTGCGGGCGTCCATGCGAAACTAAACACAATACGGATTCCGCTGATGCCGCTCAGCCATGAGCTGCTGTTTAATGTGCTTCGGAAGCGGGAGGACCGGTACACGGCGATTGCCGCTGCCATGCGGGCAGATTTGCAGGCCCATTTACCGCTTCTTGAAGATCTACTCATGGATAATGCGTTCCAATCCGAGCACATTCAGATCATTTCCCAACTGCTCCATACCGAGTCGTTAGTACGATTTGCGGTAAACGGGCGGGATTTAGGCCATGCCGGGCGGGAACGCCAATGAACCATAAAGTTACGTTCCAGCCGTCAGGCAAAAGCGTTCTCGTCCGTGAAGGCATATCGCTGCTCCATGCGGCCAGGGATGCAGGTGTATACATACCCACACGATGCGGGGGCAAAATGGGTTGTTTGATGTGCAAAGTTCAGGTTGACGCCGCCAGCGCCGGACAGCTTACCCCTCCCGCCGAGGCGGAGAAGCGCAAGCTCGGCTCCCTGATCCGCAGCGGCACCAGGCTCTCTTGTCAAGCCAGAGTGCGCGGGGCTGTGACTGTGACAGTCCCGGAAGACAAACTGAAGGCGGCGGTCCGCAAGCAGCTGGAAGCAGCAAGGAACCGTGACAGGGAGGAAGACCTGTGGTAGCGGCGGGCAGGACAAACACGTTACAGGCTGCTTGATGTATCAATCGGCTTTACTATATGCAAAGGGTGATATTTGTTGATGACATCGGCTTTGACCAACAAGATGATGAAGGGAGCCCGGAAGGCGGCGACGGCTGTCATGGTGCTGCTGTTGATCATGACCGCCACAGCCTGCATGTATCCGGATCAGAAGAGCGGTGAGACGAGGGTATCCTACCGTGAAAGCGTGAAGCGCATCCAGTCCGCGATGGACGATTTTCAAAAGGATCAGGGGATCCTGCCGATCATCAATGCGGATGAAACGACGCCGCGCTTTGAGAAGTTCCGCATCGACCTGGACCAGCTCCAAAAACGGGGCTACTTGGACGATATCCCGACGACCGCCTTTGAGAAAGGCGGAAGCGCATACTTCCTGGTACAGAACGAAGAGACCGACCCGACCGTTAAGGTCATGGATCTCGTCACGGTGCAAAAGGTCAACGACGTGCAGCGGGCTGTCGATTTGTATAAGTCCAAGCATGATGGGCAGCTGCCGGCCGGCGAAGAAATTTATCCCGGGATCCATACTGTTGACCCGGATCTGGCCGGCACAAACAATGTTGAGCTGAAGAGCGTATATTCGGGTCAGGACATGAGCTTTATCATGGATGCCCAGGGCGTGGTTTATGCGGATTATGCGTTTGATATTATGCAGCTGATTGACAAGGAAGGCGTGAAGCCTTCCAAAGACGAGGATTTACGAGATTACCTGATCAAGTCTTCCGATTATGTGCCGGTAAAGTCGCTGCCGTACGAGTGGTCAGGGGATGCGCCAGTCGCCAAATCGGAGACAGGGGCGTGAAGCTGATCGTACAGATTGGAAGAGAAAGGCCTGCTGGAAACAGCGGGTCTTTTTTTATGCGTATTGCTATGTTTTTCGGGATTCCCGCTAGCAAAACAGCATCAACAAGCGGATGAGCGGCTGTGTGGCTGTGCACAAGTAGTTATGTTGTGCTGCATGCTTCATATACATATTTATTTCTGCCCCGGCATATATCTGAGAGGGATGACGAGGGGCATGCGAACGACGCAGGATTATATGAATTTTATTCCGAATACCCGTCATATTGTTTTTAATAGGTACATACTATGATACTAGTCCAAATGCCTACGGAGTAACGCCGCTTTGCCGTTTCCCATCCTACCTGACTACCGGCGGCGGACTACTGACGACATTGTAAGGCTCCAATCCGTTGCAATGGCTCGAGGCTCCAGATGGAACACGAAGCGGATGCTCTTAAAGCATTTTTCCTTCGGAGTAAATGAGGAGGGGATCTCTTTTGGAAAAAGTGGACATTTTTAAAGACATTGCCGAACGAACTGGCGGGGACATTTACCTGGGTGTC
The DNA here is from genome assembly GCF_002968895.1 of Paenibacillus sp. AR247. Lineage (NCBI taxonomy): Bacteria > Bacillati > Bacillota > Bacilli > Caryophanales > Paenibacillaceae > Paenibacillus > Paenibacillus sp. AR247. The sequence continues at coordinate 536,142 of NZ_PCZT01000012.1, forward strand.
GTCGGCGCCGTCCGCACAGGAAAGTCAACATTTATTAAACGGTTTATGGAAACAATCGTACTGCCGAACATTGCAAGCGAAGCAGACCGCGCCAGAGCGGTCGATGAGCTCCCGCAGAGCGCTGCCGGGAAGACGATTATGACCACTGAGCCGAAGTTTGTACCGAACAATGCGGTGCAGCTGAAGGTCACCGAAGGTCTGGAAGTGAACGTCCGCCTTGTGGACTGCGTAGGTTACGCGGTGGAAGGCGCCAAAGGCTATGAGGATGAAAACGGTCCGCGCATGATATCGACGCCATGGTTCGAGGAGCCGATCCCGTTCCAGGAGGCAGCCGAAATCGGGACGCGGAAAGTGATTCAGGAGCACTCCACGCTGGGCGTCGTAGTGACCACGGACGGCACGATTGCCGAAATTCCGCGCCACTCCTATGTGGAAGCCGAAGAACGCGTCGTCGCCGAGCTGAAGGAAGTCGGCAAGCCGTTTGTGCTGGTCATCAACTCCACGAAGCCGCGGAGTGAAGAAACGCTGCAGCTGCGCAATGAGCTCGCCGAGAAATACGACATTCCGGTCATGGCGCTCAGTGCGGCGACAATGACGGAGGATGACGTCACCGGCGTCCTGCGCGAAGTGCTGTACGAATTCCCGGTGCACGAAGTCAACGTCAACCTGCCTAGCTGGGTTATGGTGCTGAACGAGAAGCACTGGCTGCGCAGCAACTATGAAAATTCCGTACGCGATACGGTCAAGGATATCCGCCGTTTGCGCGACGTGGACCGGGTGGTTACCCAGTTCATGGACTACGACTTCATCAACCGCGCGGCGCTCAGCGGCATGAATATGGGCCAAGGGGTAGCCGAGATCGACCTGTTCGCTCCGGATGAACTGTACGATCAAATCCTGATGGAAGTGGTCGGCGTGGAAATCCGCGGCAAGGACCACCTGCTGCAGCTGATGCAGGAATTCTCGCATGCCAAGCGGGAGTACGACCGGTTCGCCGAGGCGCTGGAGATGGTCAAGACGACCGGTTACGGCATCGCCGCTCCGTCGCTTGCAGAAATGTCGCTCGATGAGCCGGAGCTGATCCGCCAAGGATCTCGTTTCGGGGTTCGCTTGAAGGCGACGGCGCCTTCGATCCATATGATCCGCGTCGATGTCGAGTCGGAATTCTCGCCGATCATCGGTACGGAGAAACAGTCCGAGGAACTCGTGCGCTACCTCATCCAGGACTTCGAAAACGATCCGATCAAGATCTGGGATTCAGACATTTTCGGCAGATCGCTGCACTCTATCGTACGGGAAGGCATTCAAGGCAAGATCGCCATGATGCCGGATAATGCGAGATATAAACTGCAGGAGACGCTCGGACGCATTATCAATGAAGGCTCTGGCGGATTGATCGCGATTATTTTGTAACCCATCAGCGTTAAGTGAAAACCGTAGGCAGGCGCCCGCTTGCTTGCGGTTTTTTTGGCTTGAATGCAGCAATGGATACCTGTCGATAGCAATTCCTGTTTTATACATAAAAATAAGCATATGGATGCTCAGAGCCGAGTTAAAGGACCGTTATAACAGGTTTTTTATGAAAAAAAGAAAGTATTTATACAAACTCTTAAAAACCTATTTACATACTTGGATATAGGCTTTATATTAGTGTATAACATTTTAACATAGTGAAGCTTTTAAGGGGGAAGAGAGAAATGCGTTTAAGAGGTAAAAAAAGGGGTTTCGTGTTGGTATCCGTCCTGCTGGTGCTGTCGATGGTGATGAGTGCCTGCGGTCATAACGCGCCGCCGGCATCGGACTCGGGGAGTGCATCCGGTGCAAACGCGGACAAGCCTCTGGCGGGCAAACGAGTTGCGCTTATCATGGAGTTTAACACAGGAACGTTTTCCCAGCAATACGTTCAAGGGGTAACCGAGGAAGTGGAGAAATTCGGCGGAAAGCTGACGAAGTTCGTGGCCGCCAACGATAAAGCAAAAATGGCGTCTCTGCTGGATTCGGCCATCACGCAGCATTTTGACTTGATTCTGACCGACCACGGTGATTCGCTCCTCGAACCGGGCCTTCGCAAGGCGGTGGAGCAGAAGATCCCTGTCGTCGTCTTCGACGCTGACGTGAATGTTCCCGGCGCAACCGTGCTCTCTCAGGACGACCAGAAGATGGCCGACTTGACGCTGCAGCAGATGAAGGAGGACATCGGAGGCAAGGGCAACATTGTTAAAGTATGGGTGGCCGGATTCGCACCGATGGAACGGCGCCAAACCTCTTACGCGAAATTTATGAAAGAGAATCCGGATATTAAGGAAATCGCTACGTTCGGCACGGCGAATAACCCGGCACTGGACACGCAGACCCAGATGGAAGCGATTCTGAAGCAGTATCCGAAGGGCCAGATTTCGGCCGTATGGGCTGCATGGGACGAGTTCGCCAAAGGGGCGGCGCGCGCCATCCAGCAGGCCGGACGCGATGAAATCAAGGTGTACGGTATCGATATGAGTGACGAGGACCTGCAAATGATCCAGGATCCTAGCAACCCGTGGGTCGCTTCCGCCGCTGTCGATCCAAAGGATATCGGACGCATCCAGGTCCGCTATGGCTACCAGAAGCTGCACGGGGATCAAACCGAGGACAAAGTCGTTCTGAATCCGGTGTACGTATCCCGCGACGCGCTTCCTAAGGAGCAAATTTCCACCACCGAGCTGTCCCAATACGTAGACGGCTGGGGTGCCAGCAAGCAAGGGCTTCAGGACTGGATGAACGAGTACAGCAAGTAAAAAAGATCCGGTCAAACGGGCAAATGCAAGTCTTGGGGTGGTGCTGAGGCGCTGCCCTTTTTCAGGAACAGGGGTTTAGCTTCACCCCACTTTGTGGGGCTTGTTATTTTGGGGCTCCCCGCAAAGTACCTGAATAATATTCGAAGCTTCACCCCACTTTGTGGGGTTACTTTTTGAAGGAGGAATGCCGTGTGGCTTCATCATTTCAGCTGGAAATGAGCGGAATCGGCAAACAATTTGGCGGCGTTCCTGCGCTGCATGCGGTGGATTTTACGGTTCACGGCGGCCAGATTCATGCGCTGCTTGGTGCCAATGGCGCCGGAAAGAGCACGTTGATGAAGATTCTGTCGGGCGCTTATCAGCCGGACAGCGGGCGCATTGCGGCTGACGGCACGGAGCTGCACATTACCTCTCCAGCCGCGGCCAAGCAGCACGGCATTCACTGCGTGTATCAGGAGGTCGATTCGGCCCTCGTCCCGCAGCTGAGCGTCGCCGAAAACGTCATGCTGGATGCCTTGTCTTCAGGCCGGGGAAGCATGTGGGTCAATTACCGGTCTATGGACAAACAGGTCAAGGCGATTTTATCCAGGCTGGATGACAGTATAGACATTCATAAAAAGGTGTACGAGCTGTCGCTTGCGCAAAAACAGATTGTCCTGCTGGCCCGCATTTTGTCCCAGGACGCCAAGGTGATTATATTCGACGAGCCGACTGCTCCGCTGAGCGACAGCGAATGCGAGGCTTTTTTCCGGATGATGCACTCGCTGAAAGACTCTGGTGTGGCGTGTATCTTTATTACACACCGCCTGCCGGAAGTGCTGCAGCACAGCGATATGGTGACCGTGATGCGTGACGGAAGGAAGGTTTACACCGGCCAGACACAGGAGATCACCGGGGAAGGCATTATCGGGCACATGCTCGGCAAAACGTTTGAAGAAGAGTTTCCGAAAAAGGATACTGTGATCGGGGACGTGCTCCTTCAGGCCGAAGGCGTCAAGCGCGGACACAAGGTGCGGGGCGCGGATCTTGAGGTCCGCCGCGGTGAAATTGTAGCTGTAGTCGGCCTGGTGGGCGCCGGTAAAACCGAACTGGCCCGGATCCTGAGCGGTGCGGATCAGCCGGACGAGGGAAGCATCCATCTGAAAGGGAGGAAGCTGTCGCTTAAGCAACCGGCGGACGCGGTATCCGCGGGAATCGTCTCCATCCCGGAGGAGCGCCGGAAAGAGGGAATCTTTATCCACGAATCGGTAGATTTGAACCTGTCCATACCGGTGTTGAATCAAGTCAGCAGGCTGGGGTTCATCTCGCGGAAGAAGGAGAAGGCTTTATCCGCCAAAATGATCGGGGCCCTCGGGGTCAAGGCTGCCTCCGGCAGCCAGCTGGTGAAGTTCCTGAGCGGCGGTAACCAGCAGAAGCTGGCGATCGGCAAATGGCTGGACAGCGGGGCAGAAGTTTTTATTTTGACGAACCGACCAAAGGGGTCGATATCGGCGCGAAAAGCGATATATTCCGCATCATCGGAGATTTGGCGGATGCCGGCAAGGGCATTTTGTATTTTACCTGCGAATTGGCAGAAGGACTGGGAATCGGCGACCGGATCGCCGTCATGAGCGGCGGAACCATCAGCAAAGTATTTGCTCGGGGAGAAGCGACGCAAGCCCAGCTCCTATATTATGCGAGCGGAGGCTTGGAGGAAGACCATGAAGGATAAACTGTTAAACTTGGCGTTCCGGTACGGGGCGGTTGTCGTTATCATCGGGGTTATTGCATTTTTTTCGTTCAGACTGCCTTATTTCTTCACGTACGGGAACCTGACCGACATTCTGGGCTCGATCACGATCGTGACCTTTGTGGCGATTGGGGTGACCTTGTCGCTGGTCGTGGACGGCTTTGACCTGTCGGTAGGCTCAACCGTGTCGCTGACCACCGTAGGCGCCGCGTCGCTGATGATATGGTATGAGCAGCCGCTGTGGGTCGTCATCATCGTGCCGCTCATCCTGGGTGCCGTCATCGGGCTCGTTAACGCATTCCTGATCGTCAAGCTGCGGATTCCGGATCTTCTGGCGACCCTTGCCGTGATGTACATTGTCGGCGGGATTCACAAAACGTATGCCGCGGGCTACACGATTTACAACCATATGGAATTCCCGGACGGCACCAAAGCCCCCGGCGAGATGAGCGCCGCCTTCCTGCAGCTTGGACAGGGCAAATGGTTCGGCATTCCGATTTCGGCCGTCCTCCTCATTATCGCTGTGGCGCTTGTGCATATTTTTCTGACGCGGACCAAATACGGCCGCCAAATGTACGTCACGGGCGGTAATGAGGAAGCGGCGCGCCTGTCCGGGATCAAGGTGAAAAGGGTGCGTACGCTGGCGTACGTCGCTTCCGGCGTGTTCGCCGCGATTGGCGGGATTATTTACGCCTCCCGGGTCGGATCCGGTCAAATTGACGCGGGATCGCCGCTCTTGATGGAATCCGTGGCGGCCGTGTTCGTCGGTTTTTCGGTCTTTGGCGCCGGCAAGCCCAACGTCATAGGCACGTTTATCGGGTCGGTATTGATCGGGGTACTGGTCAACGGACTGACCATGATGAATTTGCAGTATTTTACACATGATATCGTCAAAGGGATCGTTCTTGTCCTCGCTCTCGCCGTCACTTTTTACGTTTTGAACCGCTCGCGAACGTAAAACTCTTGAAATTCTGCGGTTGCTGTATTACTATAAGTTTGTTCCGCGCCTGCGGCTGAATACGGTCTATATGGCGATTCTATCTGTAAATCTCACAGATGAACGTATATTTTACGGCAAAACGGAAAGATTGATAACATCGATTTATTATTTTGGGAGGTGAAATGATAGTGAACAAGTCCGAACTGATTTCCCAAGTAGCTGAAACGACAGAACTGTCCAAGAAGGATGCGACGAAAGCGGTTGACGCTGTATTCGAATCCATCGCACAAGCTCTGCAAAACGGGGACAAAGTCCAACTCGTTGGATTTGGTAACTTTGAAGTGCGCGAGCGTTCCGCACGTAAAGGTCGCAACCCGCAAACCGGTGAAGAAATCGAAATCCCTTCGAGCAAAATTCCGGCATTCAAGCCTGGTAAAGCGCTCAAAGACGGAATTAAATAAGATTTCTACATATTCCATACGCAAGAAGAGGACCGTGACGCTCGTTCACGGCCTTTTCTTTTCTGTGGGGCTGACATGTCCTTCGAGAGGATTGCCGTTGTCGTCCTTTTCCGAATAGGCGATCAGGATGACGGGAGAACCCGTCAGCTGGCTCAGCTGCTGCTCGTATTCGCGAAGCTTGGAAATTTGCCCTTCCCGCAGGGGCGCCGGTTCATATTGCATGTTCTCAACTCCTTGGACTTTATTACATTGGGTAGTATAGCCACAGGATTTTAAAATAATTATACGCTGTGTGTAAGGCTCGCTGAAGAAAGGAGGATACACTCATGGAAAATAAAGGGAATACGGGGAATAGCGATTTTATCGTGATCAAGGCGAAGGATCAAGGGGTGCAGGTCATTGGACTAACCCGAGGCCAGGATACCCGGTTTCATCACACGGAGAAGCTGGACAAAGGCGAAGTGCTGATCGCCCAGTTTACGGACCATACCTCCGCCATTAAAATTCGCGGCAAAGCCGAAGTGTGGACGAAACACGGAAGTCTCGAAAGCGACAGCTAATAGCAAGGAGCTCAAAAAAACAGCTCTTGAATGCAAATGAGCTGCTGGTCAGGGAATGGCAACTTACCTTAAGCGCAATCTGTACAAACGCAGGCATAGCCTGCTTTTTTCGTTGTAGAATGAGGTATGGACAGCACGTGTCCGGACGAAACTAAGGGATACTATGACGATGGGAGGGCTGTACTTGAAACGATTTCTCATTCCTGGCCTGGTGCTAGCTGTTACGCTGGGCTCGGTCCTCATCCTGCCTGCGCTGTATCATGCGGAGCATACATTTGCCCGGGAAAGCCGGGCTTTGGCCGCGTTTCATCCCCAATCGGGCTGGACGCTCGACAATGCGAATATCGTGGATGCGCTGGACAGCCTTCCCCTGACGCTGCCGATCCGCAAGGTAGAGTGGGAATCCCGCGTGCTGACGGTCGACCTGAAGGTGGCCACGCCGGAGGTGTCCGTGTCTGAAATCTATTCGAATATCGCCGAGATCCTCTCATTTAGCTTTGACGGCACTTCCAATGTCGACCAGATTCTCCTTCGGCTCGTCGCAGAGGATAAATGGCTCGGCACGCGGCATCTGCTGCTGGCTGCCGATGTCCGGCGGACGGAGTGGAGTCCGGAGCTGAAACAGGCGCTTGGCGAAGCGGGAGAAGGCCCGCTTGCGGACGACATCAAAGCCCGATTCCACCTCACCGAAACGAAACTGTGGAGAGACCGGTTCGATCTGCAGGAAAACGGGTAAAAAGAAGTAAGCATACTGTGCGTGGTCTGACAAGTTGTGCTATAATAAAAAAGATTGTGAACAAAAGTTCTTGCTCGCAACAGACGACATAGAAGTGAGAAAGTTATAGGCTCGGAGGCTGACGATGAAACCGTACCGCATACCCCAACTAGCAAAGAAATATGTCGATTACGACATGATCCAAACTCATACGGAGCTGCCGCCCTATCCGGATGCCCGTGTTCATCTTCTATATATTTTTCTGAACCAGGGAAGCCGCAAGCCTTCCGTGCATACAGAGCTGCTGGCGCTTGTCACGTCGCTCGTTCAGATGGGTATTGACACGCATGAAACGATCGACACCATCCAGGGCAAACAGAACGAGGGAGAAATGCGTTCCCGTCAGCTTAAAGTGCTCGCGGGAGACTATTTCAGCAGCCGGTTCTATCAGCTTCTGTCCCAGAAGGGGCAAATCGAGGCCGTATCCATGCTGAGCGCGGCCATTTGCGATGTGAATATTTTGAAAATGAATCTGTACGGCAAAATGAAAAGCCTTCTCCTGTCAGCGGAGGAATACTTACGGCAACGGGTACAGCTGAATATGCAGCTGTTTCTTTCTTTTACCCCTTTTCTGGATGACTCGTTAAAGGAACTGTGGAAATCGCTTCTCCGCGGCTTCAGCGAATGCGAAACGGTCGTTCGGGAAATGCATCTGAGCTCAGGCTCGGAGCCGTTCTTGTACAGCTATTCGTTCTGGCACATCCTGGATGTGGCTTCGGATGAAGACAAGCTGGCCTTGAAGGAAAACCGGGTTGAGCCGAAAGACTGGAAGAAGATGCTGCTTAAGTACAAGGCCGGAGAACATTTGGCGGATAAGCTGCAGCAGGCGGTGAACAGCGTGCAGTCCATCCTGAAAATGGTTAAGGGAGACGGAATGTTCCGGGAGATCGGACAGGTGCTTGACCCGTTCCTTCGTCAGCTTAACACACCGGGATCCGCTGTAGGGGAGGGATTGGCGAGAGGATGAATACCAGCATGAGTGAACGGGACACGAAGACGGAAAACAAATACTCACATGTCCAATCCGTTTTTGAAAGCATTGCACCGAAGTACGATGTGATGAACGATATTATAAGCTTTCGCAGGCACAAGGCCTGGCGGAAGTTCACGATGAAGAAAATGGCGATGAAACCCGGAGATACGGCGGTTGACCTATGCTGCGGGACTTGCGACTGGACGTTGAGCATGGCGGAAGCCAGCGGCACGGGGCAGATGGTCGGCCTCGATTTCAGCCCGAACATGCTGAAGGTCGGCATGGACAAAATCAAGGCGAGACACCTCGAGGATCAGATTACGCTGGTTCAGGGGGATGCCATGAATTTGCCGTTTGAGGATAACCGTTTTGACTACGCCACCATCGGCTTTGGTCTGCGGAACGTGCCTGACCTGGTGCAGGTGCTGAAAGAAATGCAGAGGGTGGTCAAGCCTGGAGGCATGGTTGTATGCCTGGAGGTATCCAAGCCGACGTGGCAGCCTTTTAAAGGAATTTATTATTCTTATTTCAAGTATATACTGCCTGGACTCGGAAAGGTGTTGGCCAAAAGATATGAGCAGTACAAATGGCTGCCGGAATCGTTGGCTCTTTTCCCGGGAAGAGAGGAACTGGCAAGCATATTCCGCAGCATCGGTCTTCAGAATGTCGAAGCCTATCCCCTAACTGGCGGCGTCGCAGCATTACATATTGGGATCAAGGAGAATCGGCATGTTTAAGAAAATCGGCATTTTTCTAGAAATGATCAAAATTGAGCACACATTATTTGCGTTACCTTTTGCGTTTATGGGCGCGATCCTCGGATCGGTCGTCGTAAACGGTCACCTTCCATCATGGGCCCAGATCGGCTGGGTCCTGTTAGCCATGTTCGGGGCCAGAAGTGCAGCCTTCGGCCTGAACCGGATGATTGACCAGGTGATCGACAAGAAAAATCCGCGGACGGCAAACCGGGCCATTCCGGCAGGGCTGCTGAAAAGTGCGGAAGTGATCCTGTTTACAGTTGTTTGCTTCCTGCTTCTGCTGTGGGCGGCCTATGAGCTGTCTCCGCTGGCACTCAAGCTGCTTCCGATCGCCGTGTTTCTTCTCGTTATTTATTCCTATACGAAGCGGTTTACCTGGCTCTGCCATCTCGTACTCGGTCTGACGATCGCCCTGGCTCCGCTTGGCGGCTGGGTGGCCGTGACCAACGAAATCGACTGGCCGTCGATCGTTCTGTACGTATCGGTTGCCTTCTGGACTGCCGGCTTTGATATCATTTATGCGATCCAGGATATCGATTTTGACCAGAAGGAAGGCTTGTACTCCATTCCGGCGCGCTTCGGCGTCCGCAAGTCGCTGCTCATCGCACGGTATTTTCATTTCATTACCGCGATCGGATTCGTTATCCTGTTCTTTACGACCGAGCTGAGCTGGTGGTATTTTGCCGGGATGCTGATCGCCTATATTATTCTCTTTTACGAGCATTTTATTTTGTCCCCGAATGACATGAGCAAGCTGCAGGTCGCCTTCTTTACGATGAACAGCGTCCTCAGCATTCTCGTATTCGTATTCACCCTGATTGATTTGGTGGTGCAGTACTCGTGACGCAGACGGAGAACAAGAGAAGAAGCTGGGTCGTCGGGATTACCGGCGCCAGCGGTTCGGTGTATGGGGTTCGGTTAACGGAGGTTCTGCTGAAGCAGGGCTATGACGTGCACATCGTCGTCTCGAATGCAGGCTGGCGGGTGCTCGGCGAAGAGCTCGGCTGGAAAACAGCTCAAAGGGAGCTTGTGCTAAGCGAGAAATTTGGCGGCCATCCGGGCAGCGTCTATTACCATCCGGTGGCGGATATCGGAGCAACGATTGCCAGCGGCTCCTATCAGGTGGAGGGCATGGTGATTGCGCCGTGCTCGATGGGGACACTGTCCGCTGTAGCTAACGGATCGTCCGACAATTTGATGACCCGCGCTGCAGACGTCATGCTGAAAGAAGGAAGGCCGCTGATTTTGGTGCCTCGTGAGACGCCGCTTCATGCCATTCACCTGGAAAATATGCTGAAGCTCGCCAGGCTCGGAGTGAAGATGATTCCGGCGATGCCGGCTTTTTACTTTCACCCCCGGACGATCGAAGATTTGATCGACTTCCAGGTGGGGAAGGTGCTTGATATGATGCGGATCGAGCATGAGCTGTTCAGGCGTTGGGACGGCGGGCTGGCCGGACAGGCCAAAGCTGCAGAGTCCGGTACCAAACAATAGACAGTCCTCCAAACCCATTCGTGCAGCACGAATTGTATGCTATGATTTAAATAAGATGAAAATGAATGGAAGAACGCCAGTGCTCTTTGTTTCTGCTATGCGGGCCATGCTCAAGCCGATGATTTGAACATGAACGGACAGGGAAATGCGGAGTAACATTACGCTGATAC
>NZ_PCZT01000012.1:546875-554924 GCF_002968895.1 Paenibacillus sp. AR247
GGTGAAGGAATGAAGAGATTAGACATATTCGGCTTACTGAAAAAAGATATGAATCAAATCGAACAAGAGCTCTTTCGCAGCATTGAGGGCGATCACGAGCTGCTGAACGAGACGTCCATGCACCTGCTGAAGGCAGGCGGCAAGCGGCTGCGTCCGGTGTTTGTGCTGATGGGCGGCAAGTTCGGCAGCTATGACCTGGACAAGCTGAAGCATGTGGCCGTTCCTCTGGAGCTGATCCACATGGCTTCCTTGGTGCACGACGACGTCATTGACGACGCCGAGACGCGCCGCGGTCAATTAACCGTCAAGTCCAAGTGGGATAATAAAATCGCGATGTACACGGGGGACTATATATACGCCCGGGCGCTGCTGCTGGCCACCAAGCTGGAGAACCCGAAGATTCATCAAATCCTCTCCAAAGCGATGGTCGAGATGTCCATCGGAGAAATGGAGCAAATCCGGGACTTCTTCAATACGGAACAGAGCATCCGTCGTTACCTTCTCCGTATCCGGCGCAAAACCGCCCTTCTAATCGCGATCAGCTGCCAGCTGGGAGCGGTAGCGGCAGACGCGGAGCCGAAGGTAGGCAACCTGCTCTACCGCTACGGCTATAACGTAGGGATGGCATTCCAGATTCAGGACGATCTCCTGGATCTGTGCGGAACGGAGAAACAAATCGGCAAACCGCCTGGAAGCGATATCCGGCAGGGCAACATTACGCTGCCTGTGCTGTATGCCCTGGAGGACGAGGCGATTCGGGAACCGCTGCTGAAGGAGATCGCCGTCATCCGGGAACAGAACGGGGAATGCGACGTTTCCGCAGCGGTTTCGCTCATCAAATCCAGCACGGGAATTGCCCGGGCGGAGGAGCTGGCTACCCGCTATATCAACAAGGCGCTGGACGCGCTCGACCGGCTTCCGAACCAGCGGACGAAGAAAAATTTGCGCGATATCGCCCATTTTGTGACCAAACGTTCGTATTGATACTTCCGCTGATCCGACTTTCTGTTTACAATACAAATCATATCTATGTACAACATTCGCAATGACTTGAGGAAATGGAGAGTGAGTTTATGCAGCGAACTTTTTTAATGATCAAGCCTGATGGAGTGCAGCGTGGTTTAATCGGTAAAATTATAGGCAGATTGGAAGACAAAGGTTTCAAAATGGTGGCCGGCAAGCTGGTGCAGGTGTCGGACGAGCAGGCCAAGCGTCATTACGCGGAGCATGAGGGCAAGGACTTTTATGACAATCTGGTAAAGTTCATTACGTCCGGCCCTGTGTTCGCCATGGTATGGGAAGGGGATAACATTATTCAATTGTCCCGCATTCTGATGGGCAAAACAGAAGTCACGGAGGCTCTGCCGGGCACCATCCGCGGGGACTACGCTTCCCATACGCCCCATAATCTGATTCACGGCTCGGATTCACCGGAGAGCAGCGCACGCGAAATCGCCAATTTCTTCGAAGCGCATGAACTGGTGGATTACGACCGCAGCATTACGCCGTGGATGTAAAGCCAGTTTTATATAATAGCGGCGCGTCGGAAGAGCCAGGGACGCCCGACCCGGATTACATAGGGTTTATCCAGAATATTAAGCGAAGCACGGGAATCGACCTTTCGGACTATAAGGAAGCCCAAATGAAGCGGCGTCTGACGACGCTCAGGGTAAAGAACGGATACAGCAGTTTTGCGGAATTTTTCGAGGCGCTGCAAAAGGATAAGCGCTTGTTTCATGAGTTTCTGGACCGGATGACGATCAACGTCTCGGAATTTTGGCGCAACCCGAACCGCTGGGAAGTGCTGCGCGATGTGATCCTTCCGGAATTGACCGCAGGTGCGCGGTCCAAGCTTAAGGTGTGGAGCGCCGCATGTTCCACGGGAGAGGAGCCCTATACGCTGGCCATGATTTTGGACGGCAAAGGGCTGCTGCAGACGAGTACGCTGGTCGCCACCGATATCGATGAGGGCGCGCTGGCCAAAGCGAAACAAGGCTTGTACCTCGAGCGTTCGCTGAAGGACGTGCCGAAGGAAGTTGCGGCCCGGTATTTTTCCCAGGAAGGTCCGATGTACAAGTTCAGCGAAGGGCTCAAGGCAAACGTCCAATTCCGTAAGCAGAATCTGCTGACCGACACGTTTGAGCAGAATCACGATCTGATCGTCTGCCGGAATGTGATGATTTATTTTACTGAAGAAGCCAAAGCCAAGCTTTACCATAAATTTGCCGCTGCCCTGCGTCCCGGGGGATATCTTTTTGTGGGAAGCACTGAGCAAATTTTTACGCCCGGCCAATACGGGCTCGAGCCGACCGAAACCTTTTTTTACCGGAAAAAGGCCGACGCTTAAGGTGTCAAGGTATATTCAAACCCTCTCTTTGCGATACTACGATTATATTACGGCATCAGACAAAGCGGAGGTTTGCACATCATGGACAAACGAAAGGTAATTACCGCGTATCAGCGCGGATTTATTACCATTCAGGAATGCGGACAGATTCTGGGCATTGAGAGCGTCCAGCTGAGCCGCCTGGTACAGGATTCCCTGGAAGGTCAGAAGAATACGCAGCGAAGCAGTCAGCCGGTCAGCCGGTAGGCAGGCGGAAGCTGGCGCTAATAAGCACCGTACTTTCATTAGGAAAGGCGGTGCTTTTTTGTGCTTGGTTACGGGGCTATTCTTTCGGGTGTCCCCATGCAAAGGACTGAAGTTGCAAACGAACCGAACAGCTGGCCTTGATCGTGGGATTTCAATATAACGGGCTAATATGAACCAAGCTTCTCCTTGATCCATCTTCAATACAACCGAAGTGTTTTCCCTGGCTTTAGTACATTGCATATAGCTATAGGGGTTTCTTGTCAAAGCGTGGCACCTATACTATAATGGCAAAAGATATCTGCGGATTTTAGCCAGTTAATGTTTAACAGTTTAAAGGGGGAAAGCACCATGAGTATACGCTACTTAACGGCGGGGGAGACGCACGGACCTCAACTCACGGCCATTATCGAAGGATTACCGAGCCAGTTGAAACTGGACTTTGAAGCCATCAATTTTCAGCTTGCACGCAGACAGAAGGGGCATGGACGCGGGCGCCGCATGCAAATCGAGAAGGATACGGCGAATATTGTCGGCGGTGTCCGGCACGGTTATACGACGGGAGCTCCGGTTGCCCTTGTGGTTGAGAACAAGGACTGGGCGAGCTGGAGCAGCATCATGAACGTGGAGCCGATCGAAGGGTCGGATGAAGAGAAACGCCGCGTTCACCGTCCCCGCCCGGGACATGCCGACCTGAATGGCGGCCTGAAATATAACCATAAAGACCTGCGGAACGTGCTGGAGCGCTCCAGCGCGCGAGAGACGGCGGCACGCGTTGCCTGCGGGGCGATCGCCCGCCAGTTTCTCGAAGCTTCGGCAGTCAAATTGCCGGCCAGGTGATTCGGATCGGCGAAATTGAAGCGCCGGCCAACAACCTGAGCGTCGACGAACTGATCGAACGCACCGAGGCTTCCTCGGTTCGGTGGTAGATCCTGAGACGGAAGCGAAGATGGAAGCCTACATCGATGAAATCAAGAAGAAGGCGATTCCATCGGGGGGATCGTGGAGTGCGTCGTTGAGGGCGTACCGGTCGGTCTCGGGAGTTATGTGCAGTACGACCGCAAGCTGGACGGAAGGATCGCTCAGGCGGTCATGTCGATCAACGCGTTCAAAGGCGTCGAGATCGGCATCGGGTTTGAGGCCGGCGTGCTGCGCGGATCCCAGGTCCACGACGAGATCCTGTACGAGGAAGGCAAGGGATATACCCGGGCCAGCAACCGCCTGGGCGGTTTTGAGGGCGGCATGACCAACGGCATGCCAGTTGTCGTCCGGGGCGTGATGAAGCCGATCCCAACGCTGTACAAACCGCTGCAGACCGTGGATATTGATACAAAAGAGCCGTATACCGCTCAGGTAGAGCGTTCGGACGCCTGCGCCGTTCCGGCGGCGAGCGTGGTGATGGAGCATGTGGTCGCATGGGAAATCGCCAAGGCGTTCCTGGAGAAGTTCGGCGGCGATTCCATGGACGAAATCAAAGCCAACTTTGAAAATTACCTTGCCCAAGTGGAGAGGTACTGATGATGAGAACCGTACAAGTGGAGCTTGGCGACCGTTCGTATCCGATCTATATTGGCCCGGGCCTTCTTCCCGAAACGGGAAGTTATCTGGAGAAGCATGGGCTGACCAAGAAAAGCACGCATCTGATCGTCACGGATGAGCAGGTTGCGGCCCGCCATCTGGACACCCTCAAGCAAAGTCTGGAAAGCCGGGGATATACAGCGGTCGTCTCGATCGTCAAGTCGGGGGAAACGTCCAAGTCCCTCGCGGTGTATGAAGAAGTGATGACGACGGCCATCCAGGGAGGTCTGGACCGCAGCTCGGCTGTTCTGGCGCTCGGCGGCGGCGTGGTTGGAGACCTTGCCGGCTTCGTGGCTGCTACATATATGCGCGGCGTCAAATTCGTGCAGATTCCGACCACGATTCTGGCGCATGACAGCAGCGTCGGCGGGAAGGTAGCCGTCAACCATCGGCTCGCAAAAAACATGATCGGCGCCTTTCACCAGCCCGAGCTGGTGCTATACGACATGGATACGCTGCAGACGCTGCCGGCGCGCGAAGTATCCGCCGGTCTTGCCGAGATGGTCAAGCACGGCCTGATCCGGGATGCGGAGTTTGCCGGATGGTGCCGCGACCACGCGTCTGAGCTGCTGTCCCTGGACCGGGAGGCGCTGGCGTACGGATTGGAACGCGGCTGCTCCATCAAGGCCGATGTCGTGTCGGCCGATGAACGCGAGGGCGGCCTGCGCGCCATTTTGAATCTGGGCCATACGATTGGCCAT
Source organism: Paenibacillus sp. AR247 (assembly GCF_002968895.1). Taxonomy (NCBI): domain Bacteria; kingdom Bacillati; phylum Bacillota; class Bacilli; order Caryophanales; family Paenibacillaceae; genus Paenibacillus; species Paenibacillus sp. AR247. The sequence goes on from NZ_PCZT01000012.1 coordinate 551,745, forward strand.
GCGATTGAAGCGGTTGGCGGCTATGGGGAATTTTTGCACGGTGAGGCGATTTCCATCGGGATGGCGGGCTCGGCATTGCTGGCTGTCAAACTGGGACGCGATGCCTCCATCTATCCGGAAACGGTGTCCATGCTGAAGGCACTGAAGCTTCCGGTCGTACTGCCGGAGCACTTGTCCACGGATGAACTGATCGCGGCGATGAAGCATGACAAGAAATTTACGGAAGGTACTATGGTGTTTATCGTCCCGGATCGGATCGGGGAGGTCAGCATTGTGAAAGACATTCCGGAGGCTCTGGTCCGCGAAGTGATCGAAGAGCTGAGAAGAAAGGAGCCTGAGCATGTATAACCGGGGAATACGGGGAGCAACGACAGTAACCCGCAACGACGAACAGGAAATTCTGGATGAAACCCTTCGTTTGATGAAGGAAATTGCCGACCGCAACGAGATCAATCCGGATGACATTTGCAGCATCTGGATTACGCTGACCCAAGATTTGGATGCAGCGTTTCCGGCTAAAGCGATCCGCCAGCTGGAAGGCTGGGAGCTTGTGCCGCTGATGTGTTCGATGGAGGTTCCTGTCAAGGGAAGCCTGCCGCGCTGCATCCGTCTTATGGTGACGGTCAATACCGAGAAGGGCCAGGCAGAGATCAACCACGTGTACCAGAATGAAGCGAAGAAGCTGCGCCCGGATTTGGCCGCACCCAAAGCCTGATTTGAAAAACATGGTTGCCATAACAGGGAATGTTCCTGTATAGTGTAGGTAGTTGAGATGAGTAGAGTTTAGATGAGATGAGTTAAGTATAGAAGAGCAGAGTCCATAGGGTTGCATGTTATATTTCGTCAACATGTCCGTGCTGTGGCAGTCAAGGTGTTTCCTTGTATTAGGGGACGCATGAATGCTGATGCGGTTCATGCTGTCGGACTCTTTCATATACTTATTGAAATCCAAACCTCTACTTCGGTAGTAGGTTTTTTTGTTGCTTTCGCGTCTGCTGCTCAACAAAGTCCTGATCAATCGAAGGAGGGTACACGATGTTGAATCCTAATAAAGAGCAGGTCATCGCCCTGGCCGGACAGTACAATCTGATCCCGGTCGTCAAACGGCTGCTGGCCGATATGGAAACGCCAATCCGTATATTTCAGCGCTATGCCCAGCGGGAATGCGCATTTCTGCTTGAAAGTGTAGAGGGAGGAAGCCAGTGGGCCCGTTATTCGTTTATCGGGACGGACCCGTTCATGATGATCTCCGGCAAGAAGGGGGAAATCGTGCTGGAGCAGGGCGGACAGAAGCAGCTCATGAAAGGGAAGCCGGTTGAGGAGCTCAAGGCGCTGCTTCGCTCGTATCGAAGCCCGAAACTCGATGATCTTCCTCCGTTCACGGGAGGAGCGATCGGCTTCTTCGGATACGATCTGCTGCAGTATTACGAGAAGCTTCCCGCACATCAGGTCGACGATCTGGGGATGGATGACATCCGCTTCATGTTCTGCGACACGGTCATCGTGTTCGATCATGTGAAGCAGCAAATTTTGCTGGTCGGCAACGTGCATGTAAAGGAAGGGGACAACGACGAAGCGATCCGTAAAACGTATGACGAGGTGGACCGCAGGCTGGAGGAGATCGCGGGGCAGCTGCAAGAGCAGGGTCCACGAGAGAATGTCAACGGCCGCAGCATTCCGGTGGATATTGACCTCGGCGAAATCAAGTCGAACATGACCAAGGAGCAGTATATGGCGAACGTTCGCCAAGCGCAGGAGTATATTCGCGCAGGAGACATTTTTCAGGTGGTGCTGTCCCAGCGCTTTCATATCGAGACGGAAGTGTCCCCGCTGCATGTTTACGGAAGTGTCCCCGCTGCATGTTTACCGGGTGCTGAGAACACTGAATCCTTCGCCTTATATGTATTATTTGAAAATGCATGAAGAAATCATTGTAGGCACCTCACCCGAGGCGCTGGTCAAGGTCGACGGCAACAAGGTCGGCACCCGGCCGATCGCAGGCACGCGGCCGCGTGGGGCCGATGAGGCCGAAGACAGCCGTCTTGCCGCCGAGCTGCTCGCCGACGAGAAGGAGCGCGCCGAGCATTTGATGCTCGTGGATTTGGGCCGCAACGATCTTGGCAGGGTGTCGGCGTTCGGCACCGTGAAATGCGACAGCTTTATGGAAATTGAGAAGTATTCGCACGTGATGCACATGGTTTCGAATGTGTCGGGGACGCTGCGGGACGACAAAGATTTCTTCGATGCCTTTCTGTCCTGCCTGCCGGCGGGAACGGTGTCCGGAGCACCGAAGCTGAGAGCGATGGAGATCATCGCTGAGATGGAGCGTGAGGCGCGCGGCGCTTATGCCGGTGCCATCGGGTATCTGGGATTTAACGCCAACATGGACTCCTGTATTACGATCCGGACGATCATATTCCGCAAGGGCAAGGCTTACGTGCAGGCGGGAGCAGGCATCGTGTGGGACTCTGTTCCGGAGAAAGAGTATGAGGAGACGGTGAACAAAGCCAAAGCGCTTCTAAAATCGATCCGGACGGCGGAAGCGATGTTCCCGCCGGTCAAACTGGAGCGGGAAGTGACCAATCAGGATTATTTCTTTGAATATACACCTTAATGGACCGGAAAGGAGAGGAAAGAGCATGAGCGCAAGCGAATTGATACATGCGAGTTTGTCACAATTGATCGGAGGCGCGGATCTTTCAAGGGAGGAAGCCCGCGGACTGATGCAGTGCATCATGGAAGGAGCGGCGACATCTTCCCAGATCGGGGCGCTGCTGACGGCGCTGCGGATCAAGGGGGAGACCGTGGAGGAAATCACGGGGTTTGCCGAAGCGATGAGAAGCGTCGCGAGCCATGTAGCGACCGATAACGCAAGGCTGCTGGATACCTGCGGAACGGGCGGATCGGGGATCCACAAATTCAACATTTCCACTGTCTCGGCGATTATTTCTTCTTCCGTTTCGGTCCGGGTGGCAAAACACGGCAACCGCTCGGCCTCCGGCCGCGCGGGCAGCGCTGATGTGCTGGAGGCACTCGGCGTTAACATTCACTTGAGCAGTGAACAGGCTAAACAGTGCCTCGAGGAAATCGGCATCTGCTTCCTGTTCGCCCAAATCTACCATCCGTCCATGAAGCATGCAGCCGCTCCGCGCAAGGAGCTCGGCGTGCGGACGGTATTTA
>NZ_PCZT01000012.1:555024-559410 GCF_002968895.1 Paenibacillus sp. AR247
CGCAAACGTGCTGAAGGAGCTCGGCTCCAAACGGGCGCTCGTTGTGACCAGCCTGGAAGGGCTGGACGAAATCAGCATCTCGGGGCCGACGCAAATTTCCGAACTGCGTCACGGCGAAGTGCGGACCTATCAGATTCACCCGCATGATCTCGGGTTGGACGTCCACCCGCTGGAAGCCGTTCTGGGCGGCGATGCGGTGCAGAATGCCGCCATTATCCGTTCGGTGCTGGCAGGCGAGAAGAGCCCGTACCGCGACATCGTGCTGGCCAACGCAGGGGCATGTATCTATGTCGCAGGCCTTGCGGACAGCATCGCGGAAGGCGTACAGGCGGCGGCACGGGCCATCGACAACGGCAGCGCATCGGCCAAACTTGAGCAACTGATCCAAATGACAGGAGAGCTGAGCTATGTATCTTGATAAAATCGTACAAACCAAACGGACCGAGGTGGCCCGACTCGCCGAGCATTTTTCACTTGCGGAAGCGGAGCGCCAAATCGCTGCGATGCCCGCGACCAAAGGGTTCCACCGGGCGCTGACTGCAGGACGCAAGCGGAGCATGGGTCTGATCGCCGAGGTGAAGAAGGCGTCGCCTTCCAAGGGTCTCATCCGTCCGGATTTTCATCCGGTGAGTATCGCCCAGGCTTATGAAGCGGCAGGGGCCGACTGCCTGTCGGTTCTGACGGACGTTGAATACTTCCAGGGGAGCGGGCAATATTTGCGCGATGTGCGCGCCGCGGTGAACCTGCCGCTGCTGCGGAAGGACTTCATCATCGACGAGCGGCAAATTTATGAAGCCCGCCTCCTCGGTGCGGACGCGGTGCTGCTGATCGCGGCCATTCTGGAGCCCGATCAAATCGCCGCTTACCTGCAGCGGGCTGGTGCGCTCGGGCTCGACGCCCTGATTGAGGTTCACAGCCGGGAAGAGCTCGAAGCCGTGCTTGGCCTCGGAGCGGATCTGCATCAAGGGGCGCTGATCGGGATCAATAACCGGAATCTGCATACGTTCGAGACTTCCCTCGAGGCAACGGCAAAGCTTCGGGAGCTGATTCCACAAGGGATTCCGGTCATCAGTGAGAGCGGTATCGCCGGCAAAGAAGATATGGCGTATTTGGAGCAGGCGGGAGCAAGCGGCGTGCTGATCGGAGAGTATTTCATGCGCCGGGATGACATCGCGGAGGCGGTCCGTGACTTGATGGGGCTGACCTTATCCGGGGAAGAAGTGAAGCATCGTGGGTGAGACGGCGGTAAAAATTTGTGGACTTCAGGACGTTGAAGTGCTAAAATCAATGGTAAACTTGCCTGTGGATTATATCGGATTCGTATTCGCGCCGAGCCGGCGCCGGGTAACGCCTGAGCAGGCTGCCCTGCTTGCAGCGCAGCTGAAGGCGTGGAAGACGCCCGAAATTCCGCAAAGCGTCGGCGTGTTCGTCAACCCGGACCTGGAAGAGCTTGCCGCGATCGTGAAGGAGGCCCAGCTCGACGTCGTTCAGCTCCATGGACAGGAAAGCCCGCAATTTTGCCGGGAGGTCAAGGAGCGCTTGGGGACCCGGGTATTCAAGGTCCTATCGGTTCAATCCCTTAATGAGAATTCTGAAGCATCTATAAATCATGAACTATACGCAGGCGTAATCGACGGCCTGCTGCTTGATACATTCGATCCGGTGTATGGCGGAGGATCGGGAAGCACGTTTGCCTGGGAGGAGATACCGGCATACCGCGATTGGGCGAGAGCCCAAGGGATTCCGCTGTTTGTAGCCGGCGGCCTTCTGCCGTCCAACGTGGCCGAGCTGATCGATAAGTACAGCCCGGACGGCGTAGACGTTTCCAGCGGCGTCGAAAGTGACGGAGTGAAGGATATAGACAAAATCGCAGCATTTGTGGGAAGGGTGAAGCAGGCATGACAACACAATTACCAGACAAGAACGGGCGCTTCGGACCGTTTGGCGGAAGATTCGTTCCCGAGACGCTCATGAACGCGCTGATCGAGCTCGAGGAGTCATACAACCGATATTCGGACGATCCAAGCTTCCAGGAGGAACTGAACTATCTGCTTAAGCAGTACTCCGGCCGTGAGACGCCCCTGTACTATGCGGAGCGTCTCAGCAAGCATTTGGGGCAGGCGAAGATCTACCTGAAACGGGAGGATCTCAATCACACCGGCGCCCATAAAATCAACAACGCGCTCGGACAAGGCGTTCTCGCCAAACGAATGGGCAAGACGAAGGTCATTGCCGAGACGGGAGCAGGCCAGCATGGTGTGGCCACGGCAACCGTAGCCGCACTCCTCGGAATGGAATGCAAGGTGTTCATGGGGGAAGAGGATACGAAACGGCAGGCGCTGAACGTATTCCGGATGCAGATGCTGGGCGCCGAAGTCGTACCCGTTACGTCCGGTTCACGCACGCTGAAGGATGCCGGTAACGAGGCGCTGCGGTACTGGGTCAGCCATGTCGACGATACGTTCTACATCCTCGGCTCCGCCGTAGGGCCGCATCCGTATCCGATGATGGTGCGCAACTTCCAGCGGATTATCGGCGACGAGACGCGCCGCCAGATCCAGGAGGCCGAAGGGCGTCTTCCGGACTATGTTGTGGCGGCCATCGGCGGCGGCAGCAATGCGATCGGCATGTTCTATCCGTTTATCGAAGACAAGGACGTACGGTTGATCGGCGTAGAGGCCGCTGGTAAGGGTGTGGAGACTGCCTTCCATGCGGCGACGATGAGCAAAGGCACCCATGGCGTCTTCCAAGGCTCCATGAGCTATCTGCTGCAGGACGATTTCGGCCAGGTACAGGAAGCCCACTCCATATCGGCCGGCCTGGATTATCCGGGCGTCGGACCGGAGCACTCTTACCTTAAGGACATTGAGCGCGCCCAATACGTTCCGATAACCGACCAGGAAGCGCTCGACGCGCTTCAGCTGCTATGCCGGACGGAAGGGATCATTCCGGCCCTGGAATCCGCCCATGCGATCGCTGAAGTGGTGAAGATGGCGCCGCGGCTCGGAGAGGACGACATCGTCGTCATCTGCCTGTCCGGACGGGGAGACAAGGACGTGGAGTCCATCATGGCTTATACGGGAGGTAAAAAGGCATGAATTTGATGGATCAAACGTTTGCCCGTCTCAAACAGGAGAATCAAACGGCGCTGATTCCGTTTCTGACCATCGGTGACCCGGATCCCGATACGTCGGTTGAAATTATAGCCGGTCTCGAAGCGGCCGGTGCCGACATGATCGAGCTGGGCGTGCCGTATTCGGACCCCTTGGCCGACGGCCCGGTTATTCAGCGGGCTTCCGAGCGGGCGCTGAAGCATCAGGTAACGATCAAAACCTGCATGGAAACGGCGGTCAGAGCGCGCAAGGCCGGGGTGAAGCTGCCATTCATCCTGTTTACTTATTACAATCCGGTGCTTCAGTTCGGGCTGGACCGTTTTTTTGAAGAGGTCAAAGCACATGACATCAGCGGCATCATCATCCCGGACCTGCCGATCGAAGAGTCAGCCGACGTGCGTGCCCGGGCCGAACGCTCGGAAATTCATGTCGTGCCGCTGGTGGCTCCGACCTCCCATGAGCGGATCAAATCGATCGTGGAAGGAGCCAGAGGCTTCATTTACTGCGTATCCTCGCTCGGCGTAACGGGTGAGCGGGCGAGCTTCCACGAAGGCGTGGAAGATTTCATCGCCAGCGTGAAGAAGTATACGGACATTCCGGTGGCCATCGGCTTCGGTATTTCGAACAGGGAGCAGGCGGTGCGCTTTTCCCGGATCTGCGACGGGGTCGTTGTGGGCAGCGCCATCGTCCGCAAGGTCGAAGAAGCCATTCCGCTGCTGCAGGGCGGAGATACGCATGAGCAGGGGCTTTTGCAAATCCGTGAATTTGTGGCACAATTAAAACCATAATCTTGAGTTGAAAGTGAGGGGGGATACGGTGAAACCAAAATCCCAGATAGTGAACATTCCGGTTTATGAGCCGGGCAAACCGATTGAAGAAGTCAAGCGGGAGCTTGGTCTCAGCGAAGTCATCAAGCTGGCTTCCAACGAAAATCCTTACGGCGCTTCGCCGCGTGTGAAGGAGGCGGTGCTTGCAGAGCTCGACAACATCAGTCTGTATCCGGACGGAGGCGCGGTGGAGCTTACGGCTGAAGTGGCCCGCTTCCTGGGGGTTGAGCCCGGGCAAATCATTTTCGGCTGCGGCTCGGACGAAGTCATCGCGTTGATCTGCCGCGCGTTCTTGGTTTCCGGCGACGAGACCATTATGGCGGATCAAACCTTCTCCGTGTATAAAAGCAACGCCGACATCGAAGGGGCCGTCAGCATCGAGGTTCCGCTGGTGAACGGAAGCATGATCTTGAAGCGATGCTCGCCAAGCTCAGTAGCAAGCGAAG
>NZ_PCZT01000012.1:559510-562739 GCF_002968895.1 Paenibacillus sp. AR247
TCAGTAGCAAGACGAAGATCGTGTGGATCTGCAACCCGAACAACCCGACGGGAACGATTCTCTCCGAAACCGAATTGACCGGCTTCCTGGATCAAGTTCCATCGGATGTGATGGTGGTGCTGGATGAGGCTTACTTCGAGTATGTAACCGACCTCTCCTACCCGGACGGAAGCAAGCTCCTATCCCAATATCCAAACCTGGTCGTTCTCCGGACCTTCTCGAAGATCTACGGCATGGCTTCCCTGCGGATCGGCTACGGCGTGGCTCAGCCTGAGGTCATTCAGCTGATCAACCGAGTGCGCGAACCGTTCAACACAACGCGGGCAGCCCAGGCAGCGGCCAAAGCGGCGCTTGGCGATCAGGAATACGTGGCTAACTGCCGCATCGCGAACGCGGAGGGCATCAAGCAGCTGCAGGCTGAGTTCGACCGGCTGGGCCTCGATTACTTCCCGGCGCACGGCAACTTTATTATGGTCAATGTGCGCAAACCTGCGGTGGAAATGTTCCAATCGCTGCTTCAGAAGGGAATCATCGTTCGCGCCGGGTTCGGCAAGTATCCGAACCATGTTCGTGTGACCGTTGGATCCGAGGAACAAAATAAAGCATTTATTCACGCATTGGAGCAAGTATTGAGCGAAGATAAGGCCCAAGTGCAGTAAGTGCGAACAAACGAGTGAGGGAACATGAATACAACGAAGATTGCTATATTTGGAGTGGGTCTGATCGGCGGTTCGCTGGCGCTTTGCTTTAAAGGCAAGCCCGGCTTAACCGTCGTGGGCCATGCCCATCTCCCCGAATTGGCCGACAAATATATGAGCCGCGGCGTCGTCGACGCAGCGACGCTGTCCATGGAAGAAGCCGCACTTGATGCGGACTTCATTTTTTTGTGCGTTCCTGTCGGTATGCTGGAAGAATACCTGGACCGGTTAAGCGCCCTGCCATTGAAAAAAGGCTGCATCATCACCGATGTGGGCAGCACGAAGGCAAGCATTGCGCAGGCAGCGCGTGCGCATGATTTCAAGGACTTTTACTTCATCGGCGGGCACCCGATGGCCGGCTCCGAGCGTTCCGGTGTAGAGGCGGCCACGCCGCTGCTGTTTGAGAATGCGTATTACGTGCTGACTCCGCCTCCGGGCACGCCTGACCATGCTTATGACGCGCTGGCGCAGCTGCTGTCATACACCCGCGCCCAAATCGTCAAGGTGGATCCGGTCCTGCACGATGAAATCGTCGGGGCGATCAGCCATCTGCCGCATATCATCGCGGTGGCGCTGGTGAACCAGGTGTGCGATTACAATCATTCCAATTCCTTATACCGGCTGCTCGCGGCAGGCGGTTTTCGTGACATTACCCGGATTGCATCCAGCGATCCGCTGATTTGGCGAGACATCCTGCTGGGCAACAAAAACGTGCTGCTCAGACAGCTCAAGGACTGGAATGAAGGCATCGCCGCGTTCGTAGAGATGCTGGAAGAGGGCGATGGACAGGGGATTCAAGAGGCGTTTGCCAAAGCGAACGATTTCCGCAGCGAGCTTCCGGAACGCCGCAAGGGCATGATTACGCCTAGCTTTGATCTGTACCTCGACGTACCGGATACGCCCGGTATTATCGGGAAAATCGCCACAGAGCTGGGCGTTAGGCACATCAACCTCAGCAACATGCAGATCATCGAGAGCCGGGAGGACGTCCCGGGCATTCTGCGCCTGTCCTTCAGGCAGGAACATGATTTGGAGCGGGCCAAGGAACTGCTGCAATCCATGAGTTATCAGGTATCGCAGTAAAATTTAAAACGTTTACAAAAAAACGCTTACTTTAGTGTTGACAAAATGAAAACGTATACATATAATAAAAGTACAGTATGGTTTCTCTCCACTCCTATCCAAATAAATGGCACTTTGTGCAGCCACCCGATGCGGGTGGTTTTTTTTGCCTTTTTTTATTTTGAGGCCATTTTTTTCTATAATCTAGCAACATTTACGGGGCGAAATTCGTCTATTAAGAGATTAGTGATGATTCAGCGTGTCCCAAAAAGCGTTAATATCTCCTTGGATTTGGCAATTCTGTTTGAGGTTCGACTGACTAGCAGGAATTAATATGTTACAATGGAAATGATATATTTGTAGAATCGTTGCCGATTTTGCCGAATACATAGCTTTTTGGACGTTTATACTGCCGCGCGGTGGCGCAAATACCGCAACTTTTCATCACCTGTTCAGTACAAACATATAACTGAATCGAACGGGGATGCTTGTGTACGGTCGAGGAGGTCACAATGGAAATGACGGATTCGCAGATGATACAGGACATCAAGAAGGGCAATATAGAGCTCTTCTCTGAATTGATGCGCCGTTATCAGCGGAAAATATTGGCTTTTGTATATCATATGCTAAAAAGTTCACATTTGGAGTTAATGGCGGAAGACCTGTGTTCAGAGACGTTTTACAAGGCTTTCAAGAGCCTGCATTCGTTTCGTGAGGTCGACGCATCGTTCTCCACATGGCTCTATACGATTGCCCGGAACACGGTGCTCAGCGAGCTGAGAAAGCAGCGCAGCGCCAATGTGCCGCTGGAGGAGAGCGGGGTTACACCGGTTGCACCGATGGAGGTGGCACCGGAGCAGGCCATTTTGCGCACCGAGAAGGTGGAGCTGGTTCGCGAGGCCATTAACAACCTTCCGGAAAAGCAGCGATCCGCGATCATTTTACGGGAATACGATCAGCTCGATTACCAGGAGATTGCCGACATTTTAGGTCAAAGCGTCAGCTCTGTTAAATCTCTTCTATTCCGGGCAAGGTCCAGTGTAAAAGTTCAGCTGGAGCCGTATTTTTACGAGCTGACGTATGAAGAATATGAAGGGATGAAAAGCAAATGAATTGCGATGAGGCTCACAGCCTGTTCGGCATCGTTTTGGATTTGGAAGAAGACGATCCGAGACGGATTGAGCTCGAACAGCATACAGCCACTTGCAGTGATTGCCAAGCAGAATTGGCGTTATGGAAGGAAAGTCGGCTTCTCATGATGAAATTGCAGGAGGAGCCGACGGAAGAACAGGCGGAAGAAATCAACCGGAACGTCATGGACCGTATATACCGGGAGTCCCCGTGGCTGATTCCGGACCAGAGCAAACCTTTTGCCGTACCTGCATCTACCCGGAAACGCATGTCCTGGTGGATTGCCGGGTTTGTCATGGTATTTTTGGTGAGCTTTCTGTATTGGGCCATCATGGATA
>NZ_PCZT01000012.1:562839-566813 GCF_002968895.1 Paenibacillus sp. AR247
CTCCCGCGCGCGGGAAACCGGGCAAATTCTGGCCGACAAGCTCCACATTCCGCTCCTTGAGCCCGATGAGCGGCTGAATGAACGGAGTTTTGGACAAGCGGAGGGACTGACGGCCGATGAGCGGGAAAGCCGCTGGGGCAAGCAGTGGGATGTGCATGACCTGGGCCAGGAGACGATCGAGCAGATTGAGGCTAGAGCTTTGGCGTTTATGGAGGATATGTGGACGGCTTACCCCGATAAAAACATGCTCGTCGTGAGTCACGGCGGGCTGCTGGCACAGCTGTACAAGTCACTGTACAGGGATAAATATACGGAACGGATTGGCAACCTGTCGCTTACGATCCTGGAGAAAAAGGATATCGACTGGGTGCCGCTCCTCTATAATTGCACCCGCCATCTGGCGGAAAAGAACGGATAACTCGGACAAGCGCCGGGTTATTTTTTTTGCCCGGATCGAATAAAAATTGTAATAATTCCCATAATGGTAGTAAAACGGCGAGGCGATGATGACATGAATTTAGCGGATATGCTTTCGTATGCGGATATCGGCCAGCTGACTACCATTGCAAGCCACTACCAATGCCAGTGCAAACGGAATTCCAAGCATGAACTGATTCAGAGCATCCTGGTCACGCTGAACCGGAGGGAGTTTATCGCGCAGCAGGTCAACACGGTTTCCCTTCAAGATTTACGTTTTCTGAATTCAGTCTTGTTTGACAGCAGATCGTTTTACAGCGTAGAAGATTTGGCGGCTGTCGTCCGGCAGACGACTTTTGACATCCCGGCAAACGAGGTGCATGAGACCCCGAGGGAAGCTATCGCCCGCTATAAGCGCAGCGGCTGGCTGTTCAACGGGATGACATCCAGCACCAAATATCTGTTTCAAATGCCGAGCGATCTGAAGGACCGGTTCCGGGCCGAGCTTGGACACACGCTGAAGCGAAAGGTCGTTAAATCCGGAGAGCCTCCGGTTTACCGGGAAGAGCAGGATCTGTGCGCCGAGGATCTGATGTACATGCTGAAGTATGTGGACCAGCAAGAGATCGAGCTGAATCAGGAATTCGTGATGTACAAGCGATACCAGCAGCAGTTAATGGACATGTTCCATGTCAGCGAGCCCCTGCTGACCAAAGGGGGATGGCGCTTTGGCTACGGCAGGAGCTTCAATGCATACCCCAACCGGATGGCGCTTCTGTATGACTATGCGTTCTACCACAGATATATCGAAGAAAACGGCAGCCGGCTGGAGCTGTCGGGCAAGGGCGCAGAGCTGCTGGAAAGCGGGACGAAAGAGAGCATGGTACAAATTTTCCGCTTTTGGTTAAAACTTTATAAAAGCGCCATACCTAACTTGGCATCCCTCGTCTATTGGACCGGGGAATGCGCCAAGGAATGGGTAACCGCCGCTTCCCTGCATGATGCTTTGGGCTGGTTGATCAAACCGTTTTATTACGACACTGCAGAGTCGATATTAAATGAAAGAATTATCGCGATGATGATGCATCTTGGGCTGATCCGCATCGGAGAAAGTCCGGAGAGCGGGATGGTTTTGAAAATGACCGCTTTCGGACAAAAGCTGGCCAGCAAAAGCCTGAACCTCGGAAGCGGCGAGCTGGAACCGCTCATTGACAAGTCATAGCCGCCTTGTTACAATCACTCCCAAAGTTAAGGGGTGATGAAAACATGCTGTTACCTTACGGCCAGCATCTGCCAAAGATCCACCCGTCCGTCTATGTTGCGGAGGGTGCCAAAATTGTCGGTGACGTTCAAATTGGACAGCAATCAAGCGTATGGTTTAACGCCGTGCTTCGGGGTGATATGGCACCCATCGTGATCGGTGACCGGTGCAACATCCAGGATGGAGCGGTAGGTCACGTCAATACGGACGAGCCGCTGATTCTAGAGGACGACGTCTCTGTCGGACATGCCGCCATCGTTCACGGCTGCACAATAGGCAAAGGTACATTAATCGGAATGGGGGCCATCGTACTGAACGGGGCCGAGATTGGTGAATATGCTTTAATAGGGGCAGGATCTATCGTTACTGAAAATAAAAAAATACCACCCTATACGCTTTCTCTGGGTTCGCCGGCGAGAGTGGTCCGTGAATTAACCGAAGAAGACTTGCGCAGAATGTATCGTACCACTCAAAACTATGTGGACAAGGGTAAAGAGTATAGGATGTTCTAATCAAAGGTTCGGAGGTGCATCCTAATGGATAAGATGAAAGCTACTTATGAAGTCATGTTGGGGCTGGCGGCTGAAATGGTATGGGACGAAGCGTTGCGAAAACACCGGAGCGAAGAGCTTTACCGCGAAATAGACAGGGCTCTGGCATCCGGAGACGAGGCGGCTTTCCGTAACCTGACGGATGAACTGAAATTGCTTAATTAAGTGGAATAAATGAAAAGAAATGCAGGCATCCATGCTGCATTTCTTTTTTGTTGGGCTGGCCTGCGCCAATGAATTTTACAAATTGCTGACACGGGAACAAGCATATTATAGAATGGAATGGTGAAAAATAATGGAAAGGGTGAACCCTTGAATGAAGTTCAGCGAAGTGGAAGAGGCAACCTGGAGTGAGCTCTCCCCCTATTTCGACACCTGCCTCATCCCTTACACCGGCCTGTCGGGCAAAGAGTCTCCCGTGGAAGCGACGGAGGCGCTGGCGCGGCTGCGGGATTTTATGGACCTGGTCGAGATCCCGTTTAAAGGAAGGATCATTACATACCCTGCCGTACAATACGGCCAAGGGGAGGATCTGTCGTTATTGCAGGAAGTTTGTCGCAATGTAAGGGAAGCGGGCTTTGCTTACGTCATTGTCATGACAGCAGACATCGAGCTGATCCAAGGCCAGATTGAAGGCTGCGATTTGGTTCTGTCCCGGAAAGTAGTATTCAATGAAGAAACGGGCGGAGCAGGTATAGCAGGCCAGATTAAGGATAAAATACAGGAAATGTGGCAGCGTGACAGCAAGATGGAAATGTGACAGAAATTCAACAATTTAATTGGGTAAATCTTCTTCCGCCTCATAAAAGAGTTGGATATTCTTGACGGTCTTATAAGGCTAATATATTATTATTATGTCCTAGTAAGTCGTGTGATAATAATCATTGAAAGCACTTTAAGACTTGGTTGACAAAGGGGGTTGAAGACATTATGAGCAACCAAAATGAGCACCATGAACCATCTCACAAACCACCCGGTCGTAAAGAAATGTCCCGTCGACAATTTCTGACTTATACATTGGGCGGTGCCACTGCTTACATGGCAGCCGGTGCAGTCCTGCCGATGGTGCGTTTTGCTGTGGATCCGATCCTGCACAAGAAGGGCGAGGGAGAGTTCATTAAAGTTGTCGAAGAAAGCAAAATTACCGACGAGCCTCAAGAATTCTCTTTTGAGCTGAAGCAGCAGGATGGATGGTATGCAAGCACTGCTACATTAACCGCTTGGATACGCAAGGATGAACAGGGGAAAATCTATGCGCTGTCCCCGATCTGTAAGCATTTGGGCTGTACGGTCGGCTGGAACAATGATAAAAGCTTCCCGGATGAATACCACTGCCCATGCCACGGGGCACGTTATACCAAAGAAGGCAAGAACTTGGCTGTAGCACCGAAGCCGCTCGACACCTACAAATTGAAAATTGAAAACGGTTGGATTTATTTGGGCGGGGTAGAGCCAAATACTGAAGTGAAATAGGAGGCGTAGATTCGGATGTTTAAGAATGTCTACAACTGGATTGATGAACGTCTTGATGTCACGCCGATTTGGAGAGACGTGGCGGACCATGAAGTGCCGGAGCACGTTAACCCGGCGCATCATTTCTCTGCGTTTGTATACTGTTTTGGCGGATTGACGTTTTTTATCACGGTCATCCAGATCCTGTCGGGGATGTTCCTGACCATGTATTACGTTCCGGACATCATTAACGCCTACGCCAGCGTTGAGTACCTCCAGACGAAAGTAGCCTT
>NZ_PCZT01000012.1:566913-570757 GCF_002968895.1 Paenibacillus sp. AR247
GTCCGCGGTATGCATCACTGGGGGCGAGCTTGGTTATCGTTATGATGTTCCTACATACCATGCGCGTGTTCTTCACAGGTTCCTATAAGGCGCCTCGCGAAATGAACTGGGTTGTGGGTATGCTGATATTCTTTATCATGTTGGGCTTGGGCCTGACAGGCTATCTCCTTCCATGGGATAACAAGGCCTACTTTGCAACAAAGGTTACGTTGGAAATTGCGAATTCCGTTCCATGGCTTGGACCAATCATTAAGGAATTCCTGCAGGGCGGTACAATCGTAGGCGCCGAGACGTTAACGCGTTTCTTCGCACTTCACGTCTTTTTCCTCCCGGCCGTGTTGCTCATTCTTCTGGTCGGACATTTTATCATGATCCGCAGACAGGGCATTTCCGGTCCACTATAATAAGAAGGGAGGAATATCGATGGCACACGGAAACAATTCAAAAGAAAAAGTGGTGTATGTAGGCGACTCGCGCGTCCGCAAAGGCAACGGGTTCATTACGCCGCCGGACTACACGTCATATCCAGGTAAATCGGAAGCGTTTATCCCTAACTTTCTTTTGAAAGAATGGATGGTCGGTGTTGTTGTACTCGTCGGATTTCTCGTACTCACCATTGCGGAGCCTGCTCCACTTTGGTTTCCTGCGAACCCGAGCGCGTCTATTATTCCAATGCCTGACTGGTACTTCTTGTTCCTGTATCAATACCTGAAGCTGCCATATGCATCTGGTGATTATGTCGTGTTAGGCGTCATCGGGGTGAGTGGTGTAGCATTTGGTTCGTTGCTATTGGCACCGTTTCTGGATACAGGCAAAGAACGCCGCTTCTATCGTAGACCGATCGCATCCTCGTTGATGCTGCTGTCTTTGATCGCCTGCGTTTATTTAACAAACAGCGCATGGCATCACTACAAAGAAGAAATGGCTGCAACCGGTCAAATTCCGGAGAACATCCAGCGTGAAGAGAAAGCTGCCGAAAACAAGGCAAAAGGGCTTCCAACGACCAGCGCGAACCAGCAAAAAGAGATTGCGATCGTCGATAAAGAAGATCCGGCAATGGAATCTTATAAAAAAGCAGGCTGCATTACCTGCCACGCAGCGGATATGAAAGGTGCTGCGGGTCCGTCTCTCCGTGGAGTCGGCGACAAACATAACAAAGAAGACATTCTGAAAATCATCAAAGAGGGCTATGAAGGAAAGATGCCTGCCATGTACGACTCAGCAATCGCTGCAGGCCTGACCGACAAAGACATCGATCATTTGGCAGAATGGCTTTCGAAGCAAAAGGCAGAGCAATAAGCGGCCATACTTATGAAAACCTGATCGTATTTACGATCAGGTTTTTTTAAGAGGTCAGAAAGTACGGCTTACATGCTAAAAACACGATGAACGAAGCTCAATAGCCCAGCTTTAGCGGCAAAGGGATCGTGGGAGTACAAGGAGGGACAAGCGTGTCGATCGCTTATTTCTGGAGCCGTTCGCTCCTCGGAAACCGGGGATTTTTATGGCTCCTGTTATGGTGCAACCTGCTCGGAACAGTATACGGTTACTATTGGTATGCGGAACAAATGGAATATACCGTGGCGAACAATCCCTTCTGGCAGGTCATTTTCGTTCCGGACAGTCCGACGGCAAGCTTATTTTTTACGATCGCAATCTATATGCTGCTGTATCCGCCTAAGACGAAGTTCGGCTACGGATTCCGGCTGCTGATTGAGGCGCTGGCCGTCGTCACGTCGGTGAAATACGGCATTTGGGCGGTGAGTATCATATTTGCCGGATATGCACAGGGATCCCCGCTGGTATGGCAGGACTGGATGTTGGTCATCTCCCATTCGGCGATGGCCATTGAAGCGCTGCTGTACGTCCGCCTGTTCAAGTTAGGCGAGACGATGCTGATTCCGGCTGCGGCCTGGACATTCCTGAACGATACGGTGGACTATACATACGGGGTATTTCCTTGGCTGCCCGTTCAGCTGATGGACGATATCGCGAGCGTACAATATTTTACTTTCGGTTTGACGCTGTTCAGCGCGCTGCTGGCTTGGCTTGTCATCAGACAGGCAAGGCGCTGACTTCAAGTTCAGTTCTAGGGACATCCCTTCTGCCATACATATACGGTAGGAGGGATGTCCCATGTTACGTAGAGGCACGGCTGCCAGGTGGAGCCTGGCGGTCATCATGGTGCTGCTTGGACTCGGCTGCAGTCTATCCTGGGTGGCGGCGGACGCCGATACGCTGTCGGCTGCAGGAGGCTCAGGTGGGAATGCGGAGGCGGTGAAGCAGGCGGAGCAGCTCGATATGCTGGCCGACTCGCTATATCAGCATGTACTGGAAGGTAACATCAATCTCGTCCGGCAGGAAATTCTGCAGGCCAGCGATATATTTGAGCATTCTTCCTTTCAAGGCTTGACGAGTGTGGAAGGATTTCATGCTTTGTCGGAGAGCTTGGTGGAAATGAAGGAAGCGACGAATCAGGCGCAAATCCAGCAGGAACAATGGCAGACCGCTTCGGCCAAATTCCGGTTGGCCGCGGACAGCTTAAGTCATCCCAAGCAGCCGATGTGGATGCAGTACTACAAGGTGCTTCGTGAGGATCTGAGCGAAATGAAGGCCCGAGCGGCCGCTGCCGACTCCCGGGGGATGAAAGCGGCTTACGAGAGCCTGCTGAACCATTATGAGATCATTCGCCCAGCCGTGATCATTCAGCGTAAGCCGGAGGAAATCACAGCAGCGGATGCCTGGGTATCTTATGCAGGCGGCTTGGTTCAGTCTTCATCGTCCTCGGCAGCCGAAATTCAGAATGTCGTGACTTCCGGCGAGGAAGTGTTTAACGGCTTATTCGGTAGAAAAAAGACGATAACCCGGCATTGCCCCCATTGACGAGGTCAACGGACTGTGGCCGTGGACCTTCTGGGCCGGCTCGTTTATCATCCTGATCCTGACTTATACCGGCTACCGGAAATATAAAGGGGAGCGGGACAGCTTTAAAAGCGTGAAGCCCAAAGAGTTGTAGTTCATATGGGTACTGGGCCGCATTTGCTGTCCATTGGAAAAGCCCGCCAGCTTCAAGAGCCGGCGGGCTTTTTTTGTGCTTCCGATTATTCTTCCTTAAAACCTTCGCCGTGAACGTCATGCACATCACTAATGATGACGAATGCCCGCGGGTCCACCGATTTCACAATATCGTTGAGCCTGCGGATCTCCTGGCGTCCGACGACGCAGTAGGCCATATGCTTGGCCTGCTTAGAGTACGCGCCAATGGCCGGAATCAGCGTAACGCCCCGCTCCATCTCGACCGTGATTTGGTCGGCGATTTCCTGGGCGTGGTCGCTAATAATCGTAAAGGCTTTGGCTGCATAGGCACCTTCCTGGATAAAGTCAATCACCCTGGAGGCGATGAAGACGGCTACGAAGGTGTACAGGATCCGCTCTCTAGGGATGAAGAACAGGGAAGCCCCGATAATGATAATATCGATCACGAGGATGACCCGTCCCATGCTCCAGCCAAATCGCCTGTTGCAAATGCGTGCAATGATATCGGATCCGCCGGTCGTCCCGCCGAAGCGGAATACGACGCCCAGTCCGGCTCCGAGAGTGACGCCTGCATACAGGGAAGCCAATATGTAGTCTCTTTCCGTTTGAAACGGCGTGATCCACCCGGTATCAATCAGCTTTTCGATGAACCACAGAAAAAACGTCAGCGATGCGATCCCGACGCCCGTATAAATCATCTGTCTGCCGCCAAGGATTTTCCAGCCGAGAAGGAAGAGCGGGATGTTCAGCACCAGAGTCGACAGGGACGGCGGAATGGAAAATGCATAATTCAGGAGGACCGTTACCC
>NZ_PCZT01000012.1:570857-573049 GCF_002968895.1 Paenibacillus sp. AR247
CTTCGCTCCATTCCATAGTATACCTTTTTCCCCGGCGATTAAAAATATTTGTTTTCATTTCCGCTTTGCGATAACATATGGAGTAAACTAGCGTCCGGCGTGACGTGAAGCATTGTACATACGAAAGAGGGGGACGGTTCGGTATCATGGAGAAGTCATTGGCAGAGATGCAGCGGGAAGTCGACCGGTACATCTCCCAGTTCAAAGAAGGGTATTTCAGTCCGTTATCGATGCTGGCAAGGATGTCCGAAGAGGTCGGTGAGCTGGCCCGCGAGGTGAACCACCGGTTCGGGGAAAAGCCGAAGAAGCCTTCCGAAGCGGATAATTCCATTGAGCTCGAGCTCGGAGATATTTTGTTCATAACGATGTGCTTTGCGAATTCGCTGGGGATCGACCTGACGGAAGCGCACGACAAGGTCATGCACAAATTCAATACGCGGGATAAGGACCGTTGGACGAAAAAGGACACCGATTAGGCGAAATGAACATATGCTGTAGGAAAACCGCCTGAACGGGGGGAGCAGCTATGCAATCCGAACCTTTTGTCCAAAAGGCTTACCATTGTATTTTGCAGAACGATTTTGAAGAAGCACTTCATTGGTTTGAAGCAGCGATCGCCGAAAACCCCGAGGATGCAGAAATTCATTATAGATGCTCCGTAACCTATGCAAGAAGCAACCGGCTGGATAAGGCCATGGAACGTGCGCTAGAAGCCTCCAGGCTTGCACCCGATAAGCCGGAATACGGTTTGTATGTTCAGCATTTGCAGGCGATGCGCATCGTGCAGGATGCGAAGAAAACGATCGATTCTCCCGATGTAGCACCTGCCAATCAATTGTATGAAACGGTATCTATTTTGAAGGAAGCGGTGCGGCTCGACCCGCTCTACGGGGAGGCGTATATTTGGCTTGCGCTTGCCTACAGCCAGCTGAACGAGCACGCGCTTGCCATATCGGCTATCAAGGAAGTCATCGCCCTTCAACCCCATGACCACGGCCTGCAGGATATGCTGGAGCAATTAAAAGGCCGGCTAAACTCGTATTTATACGATTCATCCACCTAAATAGAATGAACTAAAGTTTATCTCATGTAATGTCTGGATCCCCGGGTCATTTTTCCGTGTCAGAAAAGGACTTTCTTTAGTTCATTCTATAAATCATGAGAAAGTGGGGAGCTAACATGTCAACCATCAAAGTAGCCGTCGCAGGAGCAGCAGGCAGAATGGGCAAGGAAGTCGTCAAACTGGTACTCGAGCATCCCGATCTGGAGCTGGTTGCCGCCGTCGGACGGTCCGGAGAGGGGACGGACGCGGGCACTTTGGCCGGGCTGCCGGAATGTGGCGTGAAGCTGACCTCCGATCTGGAGATGGCACTGGTCGAAGGTAAGCCGGACGTGCTTGTGGACTTTACGACGCCGCAGTTCGCATACCCCAATACGGTCTTGGCCGTAAACCACGGGGTTCGTCCCGTGATCGGCACGACGGGCTTCACCCCGGAACAAATCGAAGAGTTGGACAAGCAGTGCAAGGAGAAGGGGATCGGCGGGCTGATCGCACCGAATTTCTCCATCGGGGCCATACTGATGATGAAATTTGCGGCGCAGGCAGCCAAGTATTTCCCACATCTCGAAATCATGGAATTCCATGGGGATCAGAAGCTCGACGCGCCTTCCGGCACCGCCATCAAAACGGCAGAGATGATTGCCCAGAACCGCCAGGAGATCCGCCAGGGAAATCCGAACGAGGAAGAGACGATTGAAGGCTCTCGCGGGGGATATTATAACGGTTTCCGCATTCACAGCGTCCGCCTTCCTGGCGTATTCGCCCAGCAGGAGGTATTGTTTGGAGGCTTTGGCCAAACGCTGAAGATTCGCCACGATTCCTATGAGCGGGCAGGATATATGCCTGGCGTCAAAATGGCGGTCGAGAAGGTTATGACGTACGAGGGTATGGTTTACGGGTTTGACCATTTTATAGAGTAGTTCAGGAGGGGTTACAACATGCTAAAAATCGCATTCATCGCACATGACCGAAAAAAAGACGAGATGGTCAACTTTGTCACGGCTTATGAGCATGTGTTTGAGGGACACCAGCTGTATTCCACAGGAACGACCGGACAGCGGATTATGGAGGGCACCGACCTGAAAATCCACCGGTTCATGTCGGGTCCGCTCGGCGGTGACCAGCAGATCGG
>NZ_PCZT01000112.1:0-925 GCF_002968895.1 Paenibacillus sp. AR247
CGAACCTGGTCATTCCGATCGGCGAGGACGTATGCCGGCGCTAAACGGTGTGACTGACTGGGCATCGGATAACAAGGATCTGATCAAAAACCTGGCCCTCGGTGTTCCGGCAGCCATGCTGACCAAGAACGCTGTATCCATGGGCAAGGATTTTACCAAGGTTGGGAAGTCGTTTTTGACACGACGAACGGGGTCAGTAAATTCCAAAAGACCCTTGGTATGATGACGAGCCCTGTAGGGATCGCTGTAGGGGCTGTTGGGCTTGTTACAGCTGCTGTTATCTCTTACAAAAACCATCAAAAAGAAGCGCGGGAAGAGCTTCTTAACATGGGTGACACGTTGCAAAAGTCCTTTGATGATTATGGTGCTCTCGATTACCAGACCAAACGGACCCAGAACCTGATCCGTGAGTATGATCGTCTGACCGAAAAGATCAAAGACTCCAAAACACCCGCAGAAGAGTTGACCGAAGCTAGACGTAAATTGGTGGATGTTGAAAAAGAACTGATCAAGCTCAATCCAGATATCATTAGTGCTGAGGATGCTAAGACGGGCATGCTTAGGGACCAGGCGGAAGCGGCTGACAGAATAAATCAAGCAAAGCAACAAATAGCCAAACGTGACCTTGAAGCGTCTGTCATGGATAAAGAGGAACAGCTGCCTGAATTGGTTAAGGAGTATAAGGAGTTACAAGACAGTGTAGAGGGCTACCAACAGGCGTATGAGGATGCCAGCAAGTCCCGGGCTCAATACTATTCTTATATAAACGAACGTGACAAAATTTTGAATTCGACACAGATGGGTAGCCAAGAGCAGAGCGACCAACTCAGTGCCCTTGCTGAAAAAATTTCACAGCAAACAGGGATCTGGAACTTTAAAATGGCTGATCTCGACTACGGCCTGGCCAAGTTCACAGATGCCTACG
>NZ_PCZT01000113.1:0-3455 GCF_002968895.1 Paenibacillus sp. AR247
GAANATTTTTGGCAAAGGCATCGTTTCAATTTTTGATAAGATAGATTCATTTTCAATATATTCCTGAAGGAAATACTCACTGTCAATTCTGGAAGTTATATCAACCCCAGAAAAGTTTACTTCACTCCACACTGCCATTAGTTTACCCTCCAAAAATCAAACCCATGTTTTTGGGCGAACTTTATAAAGGATTCAGCAATACATATTTGATTTTCTTCAAGAGTGTTGATTTCGTTCAACTCTTCAGGACCCAAACTAAAATTAACCAAATCTTGATCAATAATAGGTTGGCCATCATCATACTCAATCAGGTTGCCGTCTTCATCAATCAAGTATTGATAATCTCCTGAATTATTTTTTCCACCTCGATCAGATACAGCCATAAAAATAGGGTAATCTAATTCTTTGGCTACCTCAGCATCTATCCATCGTTCTTTAAGAGTTGCTATTCGCTCATTATCTGAAAGCATAAGTTCTAGTTTTCCTTTATTAGTTAATTTTTTTAGTTCATATTCAGCTTCGGGAATTGCCCTTTCAAGCACCTTTATTTTAGCTTTAATCCCTTTACTTTTTTCTTTTTGCTCCTCTTTCAACGTTGCTAGTTCTGCTTTCAACCTCTCTTTGATCGGTTTCAATTCAGCATTTAGTTCTTTTTTAGTTCCAGTCCAACTGGAAGAGATGATTTCAATCTCCTGTTGAGCCTTATTGGAAATAGCTTCTAACGCAGAGGACATGTCATCTAGTTTTGACTTTTCCCTCAATAATTCCCTTCTTAAGGACTCAAAATTCTCTTCAGCACGTGCCACCAAATCCTCCAACTCAAAATTCTCTCCAGCTTCTTCATTTGCATTATCTTCACCATCATCTGAAGCTTCTGCTTGTACGTCACTAAAAGTCTCAAATAAAAGTTCAGAAATGTCCTCAGGGATATTTGCCTCAGGGATATCGCTGTATGATTCAAACTCAGTAATGAGAGCTTTGATCTGTGACTCATAGTCGGGGCATGCTGCAGCAACCTCTTGCTTAACTGCATTGATCTTTCTCAATTCAACCTCTGTATATTTTTGTACAAATATTACCGAAGTTTTTGTTCCGGTGTGAGGCTTAAATGTGTTCGGATGAAGTCCAACAACAGCTAGAAGTCGTGCCTTACGAAGTATCCACTCACGGATGAAGGCAAGAGAAGAGTTATTGAACTTACCTTGTGTAAATTATAGCAGCACGTCCACCGGGTTTAAGAAACTTTAATATCCGCTCGATAAAGAGAACATCACGTTCCTCTTTGGCACCTTTATCCTTTGCCCGTTTTAGAGCTGGTTTCCCCAAGTCATAATTGGCTAACATCTTTTTTATCCTTTATCTCACCAGCAAAAGGCGGGTTGGCAAGGATAACATCAAATTTTAGTTCATCAAAATATTTCCAGGCCAAATCATCATCTCTAAGTACATTTGCTTCATCTTCTTTAGAAATTGGTTTTGGGATTAGTTTGGCCTCGATCAGCTTTGACATGAGCTTTTGCCCAGACTGAGTTTCGTACCAAGTCTTAGGGTCAAGGCTGCTGACATCGGGTCCGAAGATATTGGTATGACCATCACCAGCAATAAGCATGAGGGCACGAGAGGTCTTTGCCGCGCGTTCTTCAAAATCAATGCCCCATAGATATTTTGCTGCGTATCGATGCTTTCTTAACTCACGACTATCATTATCGTTTGCAGGATAGCACCACTCCATTGTATGCAAAAGAAACCCAGCGGAACCACAAGAAGGATCTAAAACAAATTCACTTTTTTTCGGATTTAGCATACGAACACACATCTCAATTACGTGTCTTGGAGTGAAAAATTGTCCCTTCTTTTTCTTCGCTTCTGTTGGGAGAAGATATTCAAATGCGTCATCCATGATTCTTAAATTTGAACCCATCAAACGAACACCTTCAATTGGACCGACACATACTTGAAGGTGTCTCTTGGTTAATTCAATATCTTCGCCTTCTTTAAATATGCCCGGCCACTCTTCACATGCTTTATGAAAAAGATTGTTAATTCGTTCATAAGTAATCTCAGGATCTAAAGCTTTACTAAATTGCACTTCTTGATTCGCCCTATTCTCAAGCGCCTCTTTCTCATCCCAAATTTTCGCAAATATAAGCTTGAAAATCTCGTTAAACTCATCTTTTCCACTATCTGCAAGTACCAGTTCCTCTAAGTCCTCTATAATCTTTTTAAAGTTAAAACTCTTTTTTAAATGAGCCAGGGTCTTCTTTGCTTCAAGGACATCCTTTGGTTCTTGTCCTCTTTTGGGAATATCCACAAGAGTATCATCAAAATTAGCAGGATATGGGCGATAAAGAATAATACTATCACTACCATTAGACCAAACACCTACAGGAGATCCTTCGGCATTAAGATAACTCTTAAGTTGTTCAATACCATCCTTACGTTTTGGCTTTTTTACTTCAATAATAATTTTAGGAGTCGTCTTTGTGTTATCTGTGTAAACAACTATATCGGCAGCCTTTGCATTAACTTCTGTACCGAAATGAACGCTCTTTTCTAGTTCAATTTCATCTGTTTTATATTCATAATGGTTAAGAAGCTTATATACCCAGAGCTGACGGACGATTTCTTCGGGGTTGGATTTTCCATTTTCATCAAAGACTTGTACTTCTTCCTTACCTGATGAAAAAGCAACAAAACTTTTCATAACGTATCTGATCTTTCCAGCATCACGACCAGATTCAGAAATTCTTGGGTAAATATTTATTATTTCGTACAATGGTTTATCCAATGTATCGAATTCAGTTAGATCATATTTAGTCGTTGGATCTTTAAATATGCGGTCTAAAATCTCTTTAGTATCCATAATAGATTCTCAAATTCCCCTTATTCATATAGTTAAAATCCGATTATTGATGTATGCCAATCATTGCAGATTTGCCGTTCTATCTTGCTAGACGAAAAATTGCATTTATGTATTATTATATCATGTATTCACAAGCCAAAGTAGATTCAAAGTCAGCAGCTCCTGAGCGATACATTGTTTTAAATGATACTAGATCTGTGAATAAGTTCTGTTTATTCCATTAAATTATAAAGGGAACTACACAATAAAAAGGAGTATATTTCCAATGTCAAACCCAGCATTTTAAAGTAATAGTCTATATAAATGAAAACATAATGATTTAAAGGAAAAAGTCGACTTCAAAAAATAAAAGTCTGCCTAAAAGTGAGAGAAATTATCCATTTTTTAGGCAGACTTTTCAAGCCATTTTATGAAATAAAAGTATACACTCCCTTCATCGTACCGCGCAGCGCGTCGCTGATGGTCTGTTTCCCGATCCAATAGCGCTCCCTTCTTTACCAACGCGATGGTACCAGTCACCCGTGATAGAGTTTTTTTGGCGCAACAGAAAATATAAGTGCCGAATGAGTGGGTGAGCCGCAAACACAAACTA
>NZ_PCZT01000114.1:0-8460 GCF_002968895.1 Paenibacillus sp. AR247
GTATCATCATTCACGCTGTTTGGATCGATTGGACTTCGTCCTCCGAGCGGGCTTGCCACGGTAACCAGGTAGCCCTTCTTAATAAACTCGACATAGGCTTCAGCGAATTCGGATAACCAAATGCCCGTTTTTCTTCCTTCTTGTATATCTGAATGATTAGTTACTACAATCAAAATGTTCTTGTTCACTTTACTTCCTCCCTTTAGTTTGTTGGTTGGTTACAGAGATTATTCTACGATCCACCTACCAATAAGACAAATTAGATTATAACGATGTATCCATAAATAAATTTATAATAATCCTGTTGAAGAACATGACAAAGACTCTTCCGACTACTTGCCGGAAGAGTCACTTCATGGCTAACAGGATGGTGCAGCAGATTCTTAATTAATTTTCTCAGAAAACGCTGGAAAGACTAAAGCAGGAAGATCTCACGGTGAATCAGGACCGTAAACTTCAAATTCCCAAATGGAGTAACCGTATTGGGTCGCTCGGGTTGTGCCATACATTCGTACATATCTTGCATTCGTTTCCTCAAACTTAATCGTTTCAAGCCCTCCTTTACCTTCGGTCGTGCTATATACGTCTCTCCAGTTTGCTTCGGCAGTTGGGTCGTCGGTCACCTGAATTTTATAGCTTCTTCCATAGGCAGCTTCCCAATACAGCCTTACCTCATCGATCGGTTTTCTTTCCCCCAGATCCACATAGATCCAGCCGGGGTCCACTCCGCGCTTAGTTCCAAACCGTGTGGACATATTTCCGTCGGTGGCGTAGGGGGCTGTGTCTATAGTTCCGTCATTCGATGATCCGACAGCTGGCCGGTTCAGGGCAAGGTTAGTGCGCGGAAGCGGCTCCTCATGCTGTATCGGAAGAATTTTCGCGTCGCTGTAATATTCCTTACTCAGAAAATTCATCTCTTGAAGCGTGGTGGCGGGCATGCTGCTTCCCGGCATATACACATTCTCGAACAGCAGGCCGGAGATCATAGCCCCATCCTGCCCATTGATCTTGGCGAAGCTTTCGCCCGCGTCGCGCACCGTAATATTCTTGACAGTGACGCCGCTGATCGGCCCCACGCCAAGACTCCCTCCGTTCACGGTAAACATCGTCATCCAGGCGCTGTTGTCTTCGTTTTTGCCGCTGATATCCTCAACGTCCATCCGTTCGAACTTGACGTTCTCGACCTTTCCCGTACCATACTTATGGTGAATGGCAAAGCCGACAGCCGCCTTGTAGACGACGCCGTCCCGGAAGGTGATGTCCCGCTGGTCCTGGAGGACGCCTTGGCCGATCTTGAATCCGTAGCATTTCGTCCATGCCACGGCATCCTCGATTAAAACATGTTCAACAGGCTCCGGTTGGCCCGGCCAAGGCACTTTGCCCGATGCAATGTCCGTATCCTCCGCCCACGCTTTCGTGGAATAAGGATCATCCAACGAAATACCGATCGAATGGCGCACCACCACATTTTGCGATTCTGTCACATCAATGCCGTCGTTTTCCCCCATATTCAGGCTGTTCAGCATCTTTAAATTGGTAAACGTCAGGTCGTTGGAACGAACAGGCACCACCGCCCAGGCAGACGATTCCCGAATGAGTACCCCGTCCATGGAAAAATGGGACGTTGCAATCGGAACGACCAGGTTATTGATCATGCCGGTTCCGTTCGTGCTCTTATCGTCATGGAGAGCCTGCCCATTGCCGTCGATCGTACCCCTGCCGTAAATCCGGATGTTGGTGGAATGAAAGGCGGTTGAAATCCACCAGGTTGCGGGTCTGCCCATTGATTCTTTAAACCAGTGCTCTGTATAATCGCTGGTCCTGCCTGTACCGACGAAAGTCGCACCCGGTTCCATGTACAGCGCCGTGTTGCTCTTCAGCGTAAGATTGCCGATATAGTAAGTCCCTGCCGGTACGTAAACAATGCCCTGTGCGCCGCCCCCCTGACTCGTCCCATAAGCGCTTGCATCGTCGATAGCCTGCTGAATAGCAGCCGTTCTCCCTTGAGCGCCTGTGTTCTCTCCATGCGAAGCGACACGATAAGGTGCTTTCGTAATATTGAAGATTCCTTGCCCTTCCTTCTTTGGAACATCGGTTTCGGCCGGATCAGCTGCGATCACCATCCGAGTAGCCCGGTTGTTCATCATGACGATTAGGTACTCGTCAGATTGTGCGGTGAAGGTAAGGGTGGTTCCAACCACTTTGTCCGCCGTAATGCCGAGCTTCTTCGGACTGATGGAATATTCATGCACCTTGTCCGTATTCAGAATCGTAAGCTCGTACGTAACCGGACCTTTGGACATGGAGAAATGGGCATAATCATAATCACCAAACCCCTTGACAACGGGAATCTCCACGCCGTTAGCTTTGAGCGTATAATTGGCCGAAGCCGCGTATCGCTCTGAGGGCGTATATGCATAGATCGTCGCGGGTACGGTTCCCTCACTGGTGACCCTCTCTTTCTTTTCTTCCGCCCGGGCATTCGTACCCGGCATCCATACCGACACGACCAACGCGAGCGTCAATAATGCGTAAAACCAGTTCCTAACCTTCGCCATCCGAATTCGCCTCCTTCATTCGTCCGTAAACCCTTTCAAAGCGTCGGGGCATATCAGGTCTGTGGCAGAGCCCCTTCTGTATGCCTGTTTTATAAAGCCTCCGGCGTTTCCAGCACAATCTGCGGACGATCCGAAAGCCCAAACCTGACGAAAGCATAGCGCTGCTCATAAATCGAAGTACCGGGATCGAGATCCTTGTCTGTCCATCCAGGTGTATTCTTAAAGCTGTCCGGACCCACCTTATATACCTCGCCTTTGATGTGGTGATGAGGACCAAGCACATTCCGGCAGCTTCCCGTTAGCTCCAGCTCGATGCGGTTTTCCCCTGGCTGCAAATGTTGCGTAATATCTGCCTCGTAGGGTTCCCAATACAAAAGCTCGCACCTCTCGGCCATTTATCCGCAGTCGACTGACAATGGCGTCCGGCGGCGTTCGGAACTGCCAGGTCGCTCTACCCCAACCCTTTTGCGGAAGAACTACAGTCTGTTCCAGAGTGAAGGTCCCCGCAAAAAAGGGATATCCTTGCTCTGCCAAGTGGTCGGCATGAACCTGATCCGGCTGTTCTACCAAAGAAAAAGGCCCGTCGTTAAAAACGGCACGACGCTCCCCGAACGTCCACGGCGATGCGGACTGAACCGAAAAATCCCCCAACAAATAGATACTTTCGAGCTCTGTCTCTATGGTCAGCTTGTTGCCTTCGGATTCAAATTGATGTGCGCGCTCCAAAGCCTGACTCATTTCGGGGGAAAGATGAAACGTTGTTTTCAGCCCAATACGGTTGATCCCTGGTTTCGTAAGGTCCCGAATATCCAGCATTTTAAAGGAAGTATCCATCCACCAGCCCTCACTGACGGGTGCAACCGGTTGTCCGTTGATCGTGATCTGAAACAAATGGGGGTTTTCCATGACGAGATACAGGGCCCGATCATGCGATGGGCTCAATTGGCTAAGAAATTCAAATTCCAGTTCAACACTGGAGCGGCCGATATGAAGCAGACGCTCCTGAATAATGAACAATGGCTGGGGCTCGGACCAATTATCGTCTTCTATTCGGAAGCGGCATGTGTCCAGTGTCAGGCTGTTCTTACTTGTCTCGGTGATTTTCCATAAATCGTTCAGACGGATGACCGCTTCTTCCGCCGGTTTACCTAGGGACTTCACGGGCGTTGATAGCTGCTGTTTCTTTACAGGGTCGAGTTTGATCATATGAGACCCCGCCGCAAACAGCGGCAAGATCACCTTCACGCCGCCATCGATTGTCTCCCAACTTACAGATTTGATCTCTCCACTTTCCAAGTCAATCAAGGAAACTTCACCGGTACGATAAATGTGGACATACACTTCCCCATAACTTCTCTCGTCCGAATTAACCAAGTAAAACAAAGTAGTACCGTCCAACTCCAATTCCTGGACGTTCACTCGGTCGGACACCACGGGGGTACCCGAAATATCCGTCAAATAAATGCTTGGCGCAGCCGCCCGGTATACATGTTGTACTAAAGATTCCCGGTTCCAAGCAGGCTGAGACGCCTTGGAGATCCACTCTCTGGCTTCTAAACTGTATTCGCCGCCAACTAGTCGCGGAAAAGGCCCATACGCGAGCACTGTACCTCCATTCCGGACGAATCGGAGCAGCAGCTCTGACGTTGTTGATCCCAGGGTGACACCAGGTGGTACAATGACGACGCTATAGGCGGCGTTTCCGACCATAAAGCGGTCTCCCCGCACCTCGCCATGACGCTCAATCATGAACTCACTCCCGTAGTCGTGCCCGATTAGTGATTGGCACAGCCAACGAGATAACTGCACAAAGGCGTTATGGTACGGCTCACTTGCGGATGCGTCCGTTCCCTCCTGGAGGACCCACGCCGAGCGGATTGGATGAAGAAGCAGCACCTCCGCCTGTCGATGGCCCTCCGACAGAAGCATGGACAGTCTCGCAAAATAATCATTAAACAGCCGATAATCGGGCCACCAAGGCTGTTGATAAAAAAGTGAAGGGGGATAATCCCGCTTGCGTAAGCCTTGCAGAGAATAGCTCTGCAAATGTGGACACATGAGATTGATCCCATGCACGAACTGCCATTCCCCGATCCGCCGAAGCTCCTGCAGGCTAACGTTCCAGCCGGAGCACCCGAAGCTTTCCGTAATCGCCTGGCTTTTGCCTAGCTGTCTCGCGACCGAGCTCACCTGCTTCGGAACGATCGGATCGTCACCGACGAACCGACCAAGCCAGTCACATCCAGGAATTTGCAAATATTCATAAAAGGAAAGCGGATCACCGACCGAAGTCACCTGATCCATCAACGTCTGCTCATCCACAACATGTCCTGTTGCGGACCATCCCCTGCTCCCGCACCAATCGCCGATTTGCTTGGCATAGGCTTCCGTGAATAATTCCGTAACACAGTACCAATAGTCGTATCGGACTTTACGGTAGTGTTCCGTTTCCGTAAATAAGGCAGGCAGGTGAGGGAGAAGTGCATAGCCACACTTCCGCTCAAAGGCAGCAGCGAGATCGAACGACCATGGTAATTGTCGGCGTGCGAACTGCGGTTCATCAGTAAATACGCCTTTAAGGATCGAACCGTACAATTCGCCAAACCGCTCCCAATAAGTATCATAGATCTCTCGAATAAAGGCGCCAACCGCCTGCTTGCTTAATGTATCAATATAGTAGGGATTGACTTCGTAATAAACGCGCAAATCCGCATTATCGATTTCCTTCAGATCCAGCAAGCGGAATCCCTGTTCCGTCTGCTTGTATAACGCAATTATTCCGTCTGTCCTGTGATTGAACGGGGCGTATTCAACCGCCAGTCTCTTTTGCTGGTACTCGAGCCCCAGAGCCGGAACTTTGCCGTCCCCAAAACCACTGGGCCAGCCATTTTCGTCGTACAGCCAAGGCTCCATGCCAAGCATGCGGCTCTTCTCGATGCTAACACGTACGGCCTCCATCCATTCTTCTTCCATGTAAGGCGTCTGAAGGCCGCCACGGGCATGCATGAAAAAGCCCCCGATGCCGGCCTGATGCATCTCCTCGATCTGTCGGATCAACTCACTCGAATCTAGCTTGTCATTCCAGGACCACAGAGGCACTGGTCGGTAACGGGACGGCGGATTCTTCAGCTGCTCCCATGCTTTCACATTCCATCCCACCCTTTCAGCCCTCCAGGCACAATTTCAACAGATCATCAATATGGGCGGTAGCCAGACACTCCACGGTATCCGCCGAGCCATAATAGATTTTTACCTGGCCGTCATCTTCCAGTACCATGCCTCCCGGAAAGATCACATCGTTGCGGAACCCACCACCCGTCTCATAATCAGTCTCGGGGGCGAGCAACGGCTCGCGGTACATGCCGGCGATCTTTCTCGGATTCTCTAAGTCGAGCAGCATGAGTCCGGCCGTGTAGCGTTTCTTCCACGTGTCCTCCCAGCCGTTTTTCCCGCGCGCCGGATCAATATCAACCGCATGGAACGTCGTAAGCCACCCTTTCTCCGTTTTGATCGGTGGGGCAGCCGGCCCAATCTTGTCATTTGAGAAGGGGACATGCTCAACGGCCATAAGGAGATCGGAATTACCCCAATATTTGAGGTCGGGGGATTCGGAAATCCATATGTCGAATCGATCGACGCCGCCCCGGCTGTACACGGTAAACGGCCGCTCCAGGCGGACATAGTTGCCCCCGATCTTCTCCGGGAACAGCACCATGTTGCGCAAATCCGGCGTGGATAGGCTTAGTATTTCAAAATCGATAAAATCGTCCGTGACGGCAACCCCGCCGCGGATGCCGTGGTGGGTATCAACAGCGAAGCACATGTAACAGCGACCGTCGATCACGGTCAGTCGCGGATCGTAGGCCCGGATGATTTCCTCGTCATGAAGCTTGAAGCACGGCTTCGGCTGCACGTCCCATTGGATGCCATCGCTGCTGAACGCGACGCCAAGATCCGTGGTATGATGCGGCTCAAGAGTCTGCTTCTCCAGTGATCCGTAATCATTGCGGAACACCATCACATACCTTCCTTTAAATATGGTGACACCGGCATTAAAGACCAGCGCCGTGGGGTAGGGCACGCGCGCCGCATCTAGAACGGGATTATCCGGGTGGCGCCGGATGACGGAACTGGATGACAGCTTTCCTATAATCGGTAAACTCATCTTGAATTCAACCTCCTTGATCAAGTGCTGCCGCTATCCTTTCAGGGAGCCGGCAGTCATCTTCATGAACGACTTGTTGGCAAAAAGATACACAACGAGGATCGGCAGGATCGACAAACAGGCTCCCGCCATCATATAGTGAGTTTGCGATGCCGCCGATACCCCGTATTTCAGGTTGGCCAGCCCTACGGTCAGCGTCTGAAGTTCAGGCTTGCTCAGCGTAAACACAAACGGCAATAAGTACTCATTCCAAGCCCCACGGAACGCAAACAATGCACATACCCCCAGCCCTGGAGTGAGCAGGGGCAGAATGATCGTCCAGAACGTCCGCCCCCGCGAGCAGCCATCGATCCGGGCCGCCTCGTCCAGCTCCTTGGGTATGCCAGTCATAAAACTCTGCAGTATAAAAAAGGCCGAAGCGTGCGCGCTGATCAGGATCAGGACGACCCCCCACAGCGTATTGTGCAGGTGCAGCTTAATCATCAGCTCGAACTGCGGTCGTAGCACCACCGCACCAATGGCGACGAACATTGTAAACGCCTGCATGCCCACATACACTTTTTTACCTGGGAACTCCATCCGGTTCACCACGTAAGCGGACATCGAGGAAACGAACAAAATGCCGATGGTCGAAGTCACGGCAACGAAGAGACTGTTCACCGTGTAGGTCGAAAAATTGGCCTGCTTCCAGGCCTCGGAATAGTTACTGAACTGCCAAATCGTCGGCATCAGTGTAGCGCCTGCGGTCAGCTCGGCATTGGTCTTGAATGAACCTAGAATCGTAATGAGCACTGGAAATAGCGTAAGAAACGCGACCAGCACCAAAAACACCCACATCAAAGTTCTCGATGCGATTTTCATGAACGCGTCCCTCCTTATTCGTATTGGCTCATCCGCTTAGAAACGTAGAAGTAAAGAATCGTAATCAGGCCTACAATCACGGCCGTAACGAAAGCTACCGCGCTGCCATATCCCATCTCTTGAACCTGAGTTGCTGCACCCGAGCCGGCTGTCGGAAAAAACAGCTTATAGACATACAGAAACATGACATTGGTTTTTCCCACCGGACCCCCGTCTGTCATGACCATAATGCTCTCGTAGCCTTTGAGCGCATTGATGATGGCCAGCATAATGATCATCTGCATGACCGGTCCAAGCATCGGGATGGTAATATAGCGAAACTGCTGGAGTTTATTCGCTCCATCGAGGGCGGAGCTTTCATATACGTCCTCCGGAATGTTTTGTAATCCGGCTAGAAACAGCAGCATGTAATTGCCGACGGCACCCCATACCGCCACCAGGATGACCGTCAGCATTGAGTAGTCGACGCCCAGCCAATCAACGGCGCTGCCAATCAACTTATATTTCAGCAGAAATTGGTTCAGGATGCCGTTGTACGAATTGAAAATCGTGAAGAACACGACGGCCATGAC
Source organism: Paenibacillus sp. AR247 (assembly GCF_002968895.1). Classification (NCBI taxonomy): domain Bacteria; kingdom Bacillati; phylum Bacillota; class Bacilli; order Caryophanales; family Paenibacillaceae; genus Paenibacillus; species Paenibacillus sp. AR247. The sequence continues at coordinate 8,157 of NZ_PCZT01000114.1, forward strand.
TGCCGTGCTGATAATCGTCGGCATAAATATGATGGCGCGAAGCACGTTTCTGCCTCGGATCTTCTGATTTAAAAGGACGGCCAAAATGAGGGCAAGCGGAATCGAAAGCACCAGCTTGCCGCCAGCATACACAAAGGTATTCACAACGGAGTTCCAGAACTCATGATCCTTAAACACGCGAGTGAAGTTATCGAGGCCGATGAATTTCTCAGCCCCATAACCTTTGTAGTCATAGAACATATATCGCATAGCCCAAGCAATCGGATAGATGCCAAGAACAACCGTGAGAATAAAGCTCGGCATG
>NZ_PCZT01000115.1:0-351 GCF_002968895.1 Paenibacillus sp. AR247
TGCGGACGTGGCTCAGCGGTAGAGCATCGCCTTGCCAAGGCGAGGGTCGCGGGTTCGATTCCCGTCGTCCGCTCCATATGCGCCCTTAGCTCAGCTGGATAGAGCGTTTGACTACGAATCAAAAGGTCAGGAGTTCGAATCTCTTAGGGCGCGCCATTTAACTGTTTTACAATAGATATCGGGATGTAGCTCAGCTTGGTAGAGCACCTGGTTTGGGACCAGGGGGTCGCATGTTCGAATCGTGTCATCCCGATACGCATGCACGGCTTCGTGTAAGTCTTGATCTTTCTGCACTCAAGGCTTGCACGGAGAATTTGCGGGTGTAGTTCAATGGTAGAACTTCAGCCTTCC
>NZ_PCZT01000013.1:0-5209 GCF_002968895.1 Paenibacillus sp. AR247
AAATTACCAAAGTGGTGTTTGGTGATGGTAAGTACACCGATGACGGAACTGCGAATGGAGATTGCATATTGTTTTTGGTGGGTCGTATTTATCAAGAGCGGTAAAGGCGGTTGAATTGTTTAAGAATGGTCGAGCCCCTTATATTTGTTTACTGGTGGAGATAAATTTGGACAAATAAATCCACCAGAGGCAATTGTCCTGCAGGACGAGGCAAAAAGACTGGGCGTGCCTAATGAATCAATTTTAATAGAGACACAGTCTAATCATACGAAAGAAAATATACTGTGTTCACTCACCGTTCTTGATCGAACAATCGGCTTAGAAAACATCAATCGGTTGTTGTTAGTTAGTTCGCCTGGGCACATGCGCAGATGCCTTCTAATGTTAAAAACATTTATGCCACCATGGTATCAATATGTGTGGTGCCCTGATGATCGAGTTATAGGGCAGGCTAACAACTGGTGGCAGGATGAGCAGGAAGTTATCAGGGTCAGAGCTGAACTGCATAAAGTCATCAACGGTGTGAAAGGGAAATATTTCGTAGACGACGAAGTGGAGTTAGATCGTTGATTATTTTGAAGTCACTTAAACGAGCGAGAATTTCACTAACGTAAACGTTAATGTAATTAAATGAAGAAGCAGTTTGCCGCCGGCAGCTGCTTCTTTTATTTATTAAGCCAACGGGAGATTAGATGAGCAATCTGAAAGAAACAATTCGAACTGAAATGTCCTAAAATTAGTTTAAGTAGACAGCCCACCTGTGAACAAATTTAAATCTGAAAGGAATGAAAAGCGAAATGGGAAATCTAGTTGTGCATATGTTCATGACCTTGGATGGCATAGTCCAATCTCCCGGGTCGCCCAATGAAGATCGTGAAGGCGGTTTCGGCTACGGCGGATGGCAGGAACCTTATCGGGATCCGGTGACAGGACAACGGATCGCGGCTGATTATGCGAGCCTCGACGCTATGTTGATCGGACGTAAAACGTATGAAATCTTTGCGTCGTACTGGCCACAGGCGCCTGACACCAACCCGTTCACCAAGCTGATGAACGAGAAACCGAAATATGTCGCATCCCGGACATTGACCAGCGTCGATTGGAATAATACAAAACTGCTCGATGCGGATGTGGCCACAAGTGTGCCTTTGTTGAAGGAGCGTTACGAGGAGGTGCATGTCGTCGGCAGCAGCGACCTGGTCCAGACATTGTTGCGTCACGAGCTGATTGATCGAATGAATATCTGGCAGTTTCCAGTAATACTCGGAGAGGGAAAACGATTCTTCGGTGATGGAACGATACCGACGAATCTGCAATTGCTTGAATCCAGAGCGTTCTCCAAAGGTACGGTTCTATTGCGCTACGCGCTTGCGGGAAAACCGTCTTTTGGCACCATGGAGTGAGACGCTACAAAAAGGAGTGGGGTTATGAAATTTCTGCTCACATCTGCAGGCATCACGAATAACAGCATACAGGACGCGCTGGTTGACATGTTGGGCAAGCCCATTGCCGAGTCTAGCGCCCTCTGCATTCCCACCGCGATGTACGGACACCCTTGGGTGGGCCCAGGCGTCAAAGCCTGGCAGTTCATCAGCGGGAATTCCGAGAATCCGATGGTCGAACTGGGCTGGAAGTCCGTCGGCGTGCTGGAGCTCACAGCGCTGCCAAGCATCGCCGAAGACCGCTGGGTGCCGCTGGTCCGGGAGACGGACGTACTGCTAGTGGCGGGCGGCGACGCCCTCTACCTTTGCCACTGGATGCGGCAATCCGGGCTGGCAGACCTCTTGCCGTCGCTGCACGCAGTCTATGTGGGAATGAGTGCAGGGAGCATGGTGATGGCCCCTAACATTGGGGAAGACTTCGTTGGCTGGACACCACCCAACGGTGGTGATGAAACGCTGGGACTGGTTGATTTTGCAATGTTTCCGCACCTGGATCACGAGATGCTGCCGGGAAACACCATGGCTGCTGCTGAGAGATGGGCCGCCGGGATGCAAGGGCCAGCCTATGCGATGGATGACCAGACCGCCATCAAAGTGATGGACGGAGCAGTCGAAGTTGTCTCCGAAGGGCATTGGAAACTGTTTTCACCCTGATATGACTCCGCGGTTTACATATAATTGTTGGAGTCGTAGTGGTATTTGTTACAGTGGGTTTAAAGGTTCAGTAATTGAATGTGGAATACTTTATTCAACTAACGGAGAACGTCAGCTCAATATATACAAGAAGCCGGCCGATCACTTTGACCGGCCGGCTTTACTCAACTAAAGGGCAGGATATCGTAATCGCAACCCACATTAAGCGTATAGTTAATAAGAACAGCAGATCTGCGATATTCGGCGCTATCCAGGTAGCAGTGGGATTGAACCGATTTACAGACATAGCACAATAACAAGTTAAGCCCCATTCGTATGGGGCTCTTTTCTATGCTTAAACGGATTAGCGTTCGCGTCCATCAAGCGTTAATCCTGGGAAAACAGTATAGGATTTTATTACTTCTTTCCCTTTTACCCAAATGCCATCGATTAGATAAACACCTTTCTTATTAAAAACATCAATATCTAATTGAAGCTTCTCAAAATAAGTCGGGATTACCTCCATATTAGTGTACTTCACTACTTCCACGCGGAATTTAAACCTGTAGGGATCATCTAGTGTGCCGATAAATTTCGCATCGATAATGCGGTAGTCAATGATCTTGTCTTGGATCTTCGATATGATCGTTTTCGGGTCTACAAAATCACTTTTGAATGTTGACGTTACCAAATCAGCGTAACCGGTTTCTTTAGTGTTATAGTAGTTAAAATACGAATGGAATAAATTATCAATTTCGATGATATTAGTACTGATAAAATTTAAGTCATCGTTCCAAATATCTGGTTTCGAATTAATGATTACGGACTTCGTTTTCGCATTCCATTGGACATCCGACCCCAGTGCCTTCGAAATCGTACTGATAGGGACGAGGACACGCCCGTTTTCATTTTTGGGAGCAACATCCGTTGCAACCTCTTTACCATCGACGATGATTTTGATTTTACCAGTCGCCGCAAAAATTGTGCCGCACAATAAGATTGAAGCCATAAGAACGGTAAGCCCAACAAGAATTTTATTTTTCAAAATGAAATCCCTCCATTTCTTCTTATATTCTTAAACGTCATATTACCCTAAATTGTTATCTTCATCATTTAAGGAAAAATAAAACCGGAAACTTCAGGGTGCTTCCCCTAACTGCCGGTTTTATATCGTTTTCGATGGCGGATCTTGTTAAGCTAACGGGCAGGATAACGTAACTATTACAATAATTATTACGTCCTTAATATTAGAACGATTTGCAAAACAGTGCTCCATGGTTCATGAAGGGGGAATTCACAGTAGTCACAAAAGTTTGGATTGGCAGGAAGTTGATATCTTGTATACTCATTGGCAGCAATTCTTTCGATTATTCTCGTTAGATTTCATGGTTATGCCACGTTTTCAATCTATTTTTTGTACACTGCGATCGGTTACTTAATAATTGGATTACCTTGCTCTGTTATTTCAGACATTATTGTCTTGAAAATGAAAGGGAAAATGCTCGGAATGTTAGTCGGATTAAGTTTACATCTTCTGTTTGCAGAAATTGTTGTATATTTGTATTCTTAGCGAGCCCGAATTTAAGTATGCGGGTGTTTTGGGTTACTCGGTTTTTATTGCCTCAGCAGGTTTATGGTTAGTTGATACTATCTTTAAACAAATTCAGTTCCCGGCTAACCGGACACAATAGCTCAATCATGATACGACGGCAGCCGGCCAAAATAATCGGCTGCCGTCGTTTGGATCAATTCACCTTGAGATTTCGTATTTCTGTATAAGGGATAAAGAATCGGAGGGAGAAGGAAATGATGAAGGAAATCATTGTCATTTTCGTATTTTTACTTGCAGGATGTAGTTCGGGTGACACAAGTAAAATTATCACTGCAATGATTAGTACGGTAACCAATAATGAGTTGGATTCCGGGCAGATCATCTATAATCATAACTATGACAACATGGATCGAGGGAATCATGATTTAGAAGGACAGGTTGTGATTGATTTGAAGTATTACAATGATCATGCGATTAGCCGTGGCGATATCGTATACTTCACAAATCCTGAAACTAAAAAGAACCTTGGTAAATACAGTATTTCTAGAGTGATCGGGCTACCTGGCGAAAAACTAAAGATTGAAAAAGGACAGATCTATATTGACGGCAAATTGCTTGATGCTTTTTACGGAAAAGCACATCGACTGGGCGATGATCTTGAAAGTTTGGAAAAAGCTTTAGAGCATGTTGACTTAGAAGACCAGGTAAGAAAAAACTTAGAGAATATCGTAAAATACTTCCAACAAACGAGCGTAGAGGAAATCGAGATCCCCAAAGACAGCGTTTATCTTATAGGTGATGATTGGTTCCGCAGTAATGACAGTAGATTGTTCGGCCCATTACCCGCAGATAAAATTGAGGGGAAAGTGGTAGGAGTGATAGGTAGCCCATGAAGCTAACGGGCAGGATAGTTACAATACTTGGTAATAGGGAAATTGGTAAAATAGGTTACGGATATTACAAAACAATTTGAGTAAGGAGTGAACAACTTGTTTGTTACTTATGAGGAGATCACCAGGAAAGGCGTTGGGGTACTAAATGAGGATGCCATTATTACGAATCCGAAAGTAAATTTGTATGGAGCTTTGGACGGTGTATCTTCCTTGGTACCCTATCTAAACACCAAAAAGGAAACAGGCGGTTTTATTGCCGCGAATCTGGTAAAAAACTACTTCGAATCTGTTACTGATCCTAGAAGTTTAATGGACCACATGATTGAGGTGAATGATCTTCTTAGGGAACAAATGGTGTTCGCCAATATTGATCTGAGGAAAAAGGAAGAACTATGGGGAGCAGCATTGGCAATCGTTCGTATTCAGGATAATGGTGTGGAGTTTATACAGACAGGGGATTGCATGATTCTGGCTGTATATGAAGATGGGGAGGTTCGCCCATTAACTTGGAAACAAGTTTCTCACTTAGAAGCTCCAGCATTCGCTAAATGGCAGGAAGGAATCACTAAAGGCTTAAATAGCCAGACAGAGCTTCATGAAACCGTTATTGATACAATAAGAAAGAACCGATACCGCGCTAATACAGATGGTGGTTACGGCGTCTTAAATGGGGAAAAGGATGCAGTTCA
>NZ_PCZT01000013.1:5309-15538 GCF_002968895.1 Paenibacillus sp. AR247
TTTTTTCGAATACGGAAAAATTAATCTGACGTGTTTAAAACATATCATTTTGTTGACTGATGGGATGTTTTTACCAACAAATATCGTGCCCGAACAGAGTTCGTATTGGAGCTTTGTTGCGCGAAGCATGTTGAATAAAGGTATAAAACTATATACTCAAGAATTAATAGAACTTGAAGAATGCGATCCTGAGTGTATTCAACATATCCGCTTTAAGAAATCGGACGACAAGACAGCAATGGTGATTAATTTTCATTAGCAGCTGCGCTAACGGGAAACGTTAGCTTAATGAAGACATTTGAAGGCAGCCGACCCAAAAGCCGGCTGCCTTTTTACTTATCTAACGGGTAGGATAGATCGCTTAAAGGATGGAATAAAGGTGTTTAACATGAGGTAAAAGGGAGATTGTGGCGTACATTATAGCAGACAAACAAGACATGGCAATTGTTTTAGATACGCTGAGTAAGCTGCCTTCTACCAAAGGTACCATGCTCCAACGCGATCAAGGCAGCGTCTATACGTCACAGGCATATCAAGAGGCGGTAAAGGAAAAGGCATTACCCATGTGCATGTCCCGTAAGGGTACGCCGCTGATAATGCTCCTATCGAATCGTTCCATCCCACACTAAAGTCTGAAACGTTCTATCTCAAAAGGATTAACCTGCACAACGAACGGTAGTTTGGCAACTTAGTAATTGAAGTTGGTAAATTTATCGAGAGAAGAGGAGAAGGATGGCAATCTTAAAGGATGCAGCGTACCCATTTAATGGTTGTGAATTTGAGATTATATTAAAAGAAAAAGAAGAAGAAGGTATAATCAGCACAGTCTTTTTTCGGTTTGGTACTAGCTTTCCAGAATTGAAAGCCGATATTTCTTGTTTACAGAAGGAGCTAATATCTGCTTTTTTGGATATGAAAATTATAGATACAATCACTCCAAAGGTATTTACAACACAAGATCCTGGCCTATCTATATATTACATTCCTGAATCACCAAGAAACGGTATAGATGATGTTCTTTTTAGGCTAATATTTGTATTAGATGCAGGAGAAATAAATCAATATATTGCTACTGAAACTGGACCAGCATTATGTTTACTAGTTACCAAAAAACAGATTAATAGTTTTGTTCAAGAATATATCAATGAAATGAAATAATAATATTAATAAGTCATTGTTATTGCCCCGATCCGGCGAAACAATGGCTTATTTTTTCATTAGTAACATAAGTTACATAATCAGACTCAATTGTTATTTGTCTACCCATTCCATCTGTTGCTTCATTTAAGTTCTCGTTGGCGGACATTGTCTGCCTGGATAATGAAATCTTGTTCGACAGACGGAATTTTAAAACAATGGGTGACTTCGGTAAGAGGATGGAGGATCAGTTATAAGCCTCCTGGCATACGTAGCTGAACAGGAGCGTAAGAAAAACTGGCAACGACAGGCGGAAGGTATTGAGGTTGCACAAACAGAAGGAGATCGATGATCGTTTTCTTCGGGTGTATCAGGAGTGGAAGGCGGACTGATAACTGCAACCGAGGCTATGCGACAGATCGAAATGAAATGGACAACTTTTTACCGACGAGTCACATAGAGGGCAGGCGAGTCAGGAAGCGCAAGAGCAGAAACTGAAGGGTTGAAGGTAAGGCATTAATTTATTTGGCATTATCGCCTTAAGCTAACCGGCAGGTTAGTATAATAAGGGTAGCTTTGGTGTTTTGTTAAAATATGGAACTTTAATCATTTGATAACGTCTAAATACATAAAACATGCAGGTGAAGTTTGTTTATTGGAATTTGTACTTCATAAGAAGGTATGGTGGTGATTTTGGTGAGAAGGATTTTTTTGTTTATTTTACTAATGATTCTTATTACAGGTTGCTCATCGACTGAGGATAAAATTGACAAATTATTAGAGAAGACAGGTAAACCATTTGAGTTACTGTATCAAGAAGAAGTAGAAAATGGAATGATTGTCTTGTATAAAGACGAATCGGGATTCCGGCATGCTTACTTTTCTAATAAAACAAAATACTGGAATATAAGTGGAAATGCCGAGCTAAACCCAATAGATGGTTTTACTTGGGGAATGACAAATGACCCTAACATTCCAAAACTGACATTCGCAGGGTTGATTATCGATGACGAAATACAAAATGTGATCGTAAGACAAACGACAGTAAATCAACAAGCAAAAATTGTTTCAACAGATCAAGGACGATTTTGGTTTACCTATTTCGATAATTTGGATGAATCCTCAGACCACCTAAAAATTGAGGCTTTAGCAGGTAATGGTGATATCGTATGGAAAGATGGGGTTTATGATGGAAAATACTATCATGGAAAAACTAAAAAATAAATGTCACATGTTGAATAACGGGAAACGTTAGTTGAATAAAACTTAATGTTGAGCAGGCTGTAGCAGCCTGCTCATGTCATTAAGCTAACGGGCAGTATAGTTTAGTTATAAACGTACTTTCCAAAAAAGTGTGTGATAAACTGTTTGAAGCACAAGCCTGACTATACTGCAGATGACTTTTTAAACGATGAAAAGCTCTTTTCTTTACTTCACATGAGTCCAGCAGAATTGAAACAAGAATTGGCGAAGGGACTTGAAGACGAAAGCCGTTAGTGAATGTAACGTGTCCCCCTGTCAATTGTGTGTATGTTAATAGGTAAACAAATGAGCAGCGAACAAAATTTGTATTAGGAGGAGTATCTGCCATGCGCATAGAAACTCAAAATGTTGTTATAAGAACATTGGAAAAAAAAGATGCTAAAAGATTTTATTCAATTGCCAGGGAATCGGCTGTATACCGTTATATGCCAGATTGGGCCGACGGACGCGCACATCCGAAGGATTATTATGAGTTGATTGATCAGTATCAAAAGCAATCGGATAATACGGATATTTCCATTGGCCGTTCCTACGCGATTGCCTTGCCAAATACCGATGAGATGATTGGTAGCATAGGAGTGGGGGCTTAAAGAGAAGCTAAATGAAATCGAACTGGGATATTTCATGTCGGAAAAACATCAAAGGAACGGATATACCAGAGAAGCGATAAGTGCCTTGGCAGAATGGTGCTTTGAGGTATCTGATGTTAAGTATTTAATCCTGACAATTAATTGTGCCAATGTTCCCTCGAGCAAATTGGCTGAAAAATGTGGATTTAAATTGCTTGAAAGACGAACGCCTATAGGGGATAACCAATTTTATATGGAAAATGATAGTTACTTTTATTACAGAAGCTACAGAAAATAAGCATTTGTTTCCGATGGCTCCCAATCAGACATAAGCGATTTGTTGTGTCCAATCAAAACTATAAAGGCTTTGATATCAGTTATTGAAAGCAAATAAAAACCCTCCCAAAAAGGAAATCAATGTTCGTATTCTTCAGGCCCTTTAAACTTTCTCGTATCACCAGCCCTCACATAGCTGTAATTACTAGCTTGCATGTTATTTCATCATATATGCTTAACTGCCGCGTAGCTGCGGCTTCTTTTGTTTAAACGATATATGTTCTTGTCAAAACCCGACGACAAAGATCATATATTGTTTGCCGAAAAAGACAACAACATATATGGTTAACCGTGGTTGATAATTCTCATTCCAGATGTAGTTTTTAACATAAGAACTGAGTGCGTAAAGCTGATGTCTGCATAAACGGAGTTACAAAGCTAAACTGGCTTCAGACATTAAGCTAACGGGCAGTTTAGTTTAGGCAGCGAGTATTTAATCTAGCTGCCTTTTTCCCTGTTTAGTACCGACTTTTGTTTGGTAGAACACTCAGATGCACGAAGTGTCCATTGAGTAAGCAAGAAGAATTCGAAAATAAACGATATTGGAACGAACATTGTGCGTATTTTAACGCCGAAGGTGCCTCTATTATAGCTCCAGTTTTCACAGCCCCCTAGGGTCGATGATGGGCATTATAATGATAACTAGTAGTTCAGACGTTAACAGCTGTCTCCAAAATAACGCTTGCCTTAAAGTGAACTTTAAGGCTTAGGATGAGGAAGAACCAGCCGATTCCGTCTGAAAATAACCGATAAGGAGGGAGATCCGGCCAATGGCATTCACGATCAAAGAAGCTTCAGAGCGGCTTGGTTGCCCGGCTCATACGATCGTTTTTACGAGAAGGAGGGATTGCTCCCTTACATTAAGAGAGATAAGAACGGGAATCGACTGTTCGAACAAGATCACCTAGATTGGATCCGGCTGATGACATGTTTCCGGGCGACAGGGATGAAGCTGTCGTTGCTGAAGGAGATGGTGGATCTTGCGCTCGATGGTGATTCCACGATTCCACAGCGCAAAGCGATCTTAAACCAGTACAAGGAAGATTTATTTCGCCGCCAGAACGAATTAGCTGAAGCGCTCGACGCCGTCAATAACAAACTGTCGATATACGAAGACATCGAGAAAGGGAGAATCCCTTCCGAGAGCCAGTTGTTAATCAAGATGGAGGAGTCAGAGCGACAACAAACATAGAATGAGGGGTTAACAAATGCAGCAAAGAATTTTGGGCAATAGCAATATCCTCGTCTCTTCGATCGGACTGGGAATTATCGGTGCGGTAGGTGTGTTTGCAAAATATATCGATATGTCTTCTAGTGAAATTGCATTTTTCTTGAGCTTGATTGGGGCCCTATTTCTACTTGTCGTTTTCGTATGGACAAAGCAGAAAGTATTTTGGCGCAGTGTGAAGAAAAATGCTACCGTTCTTTTCATTGCGAGCATTACTCTTAGCGGTAACTGGATTTTTTTGTTTCAGGCATACAAGGAAACAACGATTGCGACTGCGGCTTTAAGTTATTATTTTGCGCCTGTTCTAGTTATTATACTTTCACCCCTCATTTTGAAAGAAAAGCTGTCGCTCAAAAAGGCAATATGTATCGGCACTGCTCTGCTAGGCTTGTTCTTCATTTTACAAAACGGTAGGATGGAAGCATCCGGTAACCATCTGCTTGGTATTGGCTATGGACTAGTCGCGGCGGGTTTCTATGCAGGATTGACACTGGTCAATAAGTTTATTCGGGACCTGGATGGGCTGGCAAGTACGCTTCTGCAGCTAGGTTTGTCAGTTGTAATGTTATTCCCATTTGTGCTGTTTAGCGAGGGCATCAATTTCAATGCGATTAACAGTACTGCGATTGTTTTGATGTTTGTGCTGGGTATCGTTCATGGAGGGATCGGTTTTTATTTTTTCTTTGCCGGAATGAAAGTACTTAACGGCCAAAGCATCGCTGTATTAAGTTATATCGATCCCCTAACTTCTCTCCTAATTTCAGTCCTGGTTATAGGAGAGAGGATGACTTTACAACAACTTATCGGCGCTGTCTTGCTTTTGGGTTCGATTTGGATTGGAGAAACTAGGGGGAGAGATGGGAAGGAAATGATAACCCATTAAATTCGATATAGAAACAAGGCAACTAATGAGACTCGGCTGCCTGTTCAACTAACGGAATACGATAGCTTAAAACAAGGGAGCAGAATGCCGTACGCCGGCAGCTGTTCCTTTTTTATAATATCAGAAAGTATAAACACCAGAGCCATGGCTTCCTGATATTGCAAGAAAAACTTCCTTTAAACGCGGTCTGTCTTCTTTGAAGGTACGTCGATAGACGTTTTTCTTGTTGAAGTAAACGGGCAGCATAGAATATGCGAAGCACATCGCCAGTACAATGATCCTTTATTCATCATCATGTCCACACCATACAAAATGTTGTCTCGTTCGTTCAAAGAATGATATCGTTTCGGCGTTTATCATATCAGATAACACGATCCAAATTCATGTTCTTGTTAGTAGATATTCACGACGTATGATGACTAAGAAAGGCGTGATGATAGAAATGAAAAAAATCTATGTGGTCAACAAAACTCATTTAGACATTGGTTTTACCGATTTGGCAGAAAATGTATTGCACAAGTATTGCCATGATTACATTCAAAACGCAATCACTTTAGCGGAAGACCTAAGAAAAGAGGGCAAAGACTTTGTTTGGACAACAGGCAGCTTTATTATTGAATATTACTTCAAAAACATGAATGAAGAAGCTTGTAAAAAGCTGGACGACGCCATAAAGAAAGGTTACATACGCTGGCACGCGATCCCGTGTACGTTTCACTCTGAAGCGATGGCACCTCAAACGTTACATTACATCATTTCCATCTCAAAGAAGTTAGATGCTCGTTATGGATACACAACAACAAGCGCAAAAATGACGGACGTCCCAGGACATACGATCGGGATTGTTGATGAGTTATATCGTCAAGGAATTAAATTTCTACACATTGGTGTAAATGGCTCGAGCTCCATTCCAGAAGTTCCAGATACATTTCTATGGAAGCATGGCGAAAGTGAGATCATTGTCTCTTATTCAGACGACTATGGCGGCGTCATCGGAGTGGACTGCATGGATAACAAACTGGCGTTTATGCACACTCACGATAATAGTGGTCCAGGAACAAAGGAGAAAATTAACGCGTATTTGTCAAAAATGGCGAATGAGTATCCAGACTATGAGCTTGAAATGACTTCTATGGATCAGTTTGCCAATGAACTTTGGGAAGTACGTGACCAACTGCCAGTGATCACAGAGGAGATTGGGGACACCTGGATTCACGGAACGATGTCTGATCCGAAAATCATTCGGGATTACCGGATTTTAACGAATTACATGTCTGATCACAACATAGAAAATGATGATGCTAATTTCTATGCGATGTTAGTTCCAGAGCATACTTGGGGAATGGATATCAAACGCTATTTCAGTGACTATATGAATTATGAAAAGAAAGATTTCCAGCGAGCGCGTAGTTTAGACCAAATTACCGATGCTGATTTAACTTATGCTTATGGCATTGTTAAAGATGCAACGGTTGGCGAAATGCAATTTACTTATAATGAGTGGACGGATCGTTCGTACAAATTTTATGAGTCTTCCTGGAAAGAACAACGCAAGAACATTGATCGTGCAATCGCTTGTTTGGAGCCTGAAGATCAACATCACATTAAAAAACGGATCGAAGTTCCCTATCATATCTTTGAAAACCAAGGGATTGAATGTGGTTTGGAAGAATTGATTTCGATCAACGGGTATCAAGTGATGTTTGCTAGCGATGGTTCTATTACCCACTTAGAAAAGGATGGAATCCTCTACTTTGATCAGGACAACAAACTCGGGGTGCTGAGCTATACCATTGCCGGGCAAAATGACTATGATAACCTGCGTTACAACTATTTGCGTGAGCTGCAGCATAATTGGTGGGCCATTGACTTCTTAAAGCCAGGAATGGAGATTCAAAAACGCATTCAATGGAATGAACATTTCACACCATATGTTATTAAATTAGTTAAGGAAAATGATTCGATGATTGCCACTTTAAAATATAGCCAAAGAGCTGTGGAGGAGTATGGTGCTCCAAGAGTGGTGAAGGTTAAATATCAATTTGGAGATAAAGTTGAAATTGCACTTTTATTACAGGATAAAGATGCCATTCGTTATCCGGAAATTTATTCTTTTGACATGACACCACGTTTGAATTCGCCGTACTTAACGAAGATTCGTAAAATGGATACCGTGATTTCACCTTTCGCAGTGGTAGGTCACGGAAATAAGCTGCAGCACATGATTGAAGAGTTAATTTACGATGGCAGCGATAAAAAAATCAACATTAAACCTATGGATGCCCCTCTGTTGGGAATCGGAACACACAACAATCTAAGTTATAACAACAAATACCATCCAGATAACCATAAATTTACGTTTACACTATTGAACACCACATGGGGAACGAATTTCACGATGTGGTATGAAGAAGATATTTTCGCCCGTTTTGAGTTAGTGCTGGGATAAAAAAGGCAGTTCATTATAAAAGAAAAGAAGACAACAGGATCCTCCTGTGTGTCTTCTTTTTGGTTTAGATGCAGAAATCAGGCACCCAGGAACAGGTTCATGTCATCTTCCACATTGGTAATGCCGCCGATCCCGAAGTTATCCACGAGGACTTGGGCCACGTTGGAGCGGCGTTGGTTGATTTTGAAACGAAGGACCTCGATGATTTGTTCCGGATCGTACTGAAAAAGTGTGACCCCGAAACGAAGGAGAATGAAAGTGCGGACTTTGTAGGTTGTTTTTTAGCAGGGGGTTATTCATACTGAACAGAGGCGCAATGAAACGATAGCTTTTTTTCAATAAAAGAAAGCTTGGTTTGAGAATAGAGGAGGAACCATGTCCTGGAGTAAATTGAAGCAGCAGCTGGAGAGTTTTCTCAGTCCTGCGTTAGTTGGAAGGGTTGAATACCGTGCAACGGGTTATCGTTATTTACCGGATAAAGCAGGGCTTTGTTATATTTCGGTAGATAAAAAGGACGTCCTCCGAATGAATGATAAAGCGAGTCCAATAAGGTGGTATCAGACGGAGCTGGAAATTAAGAATGACCCGGATGTCCAAATTCCGATCAGCGCTGAAGAAATGGAAGCGGTCCGAAAGGATACCAAAGGGACCGTTCCGGAGGATCGTCTAAAAGTCATTGCCAGAAACCGAAAAATAACAGGGTATGCTAAGGAGCTAATGTCAGCACAGGCTTCATTAAGTAAATCCAATTTTGTCGCGCTAGCTAATCAATTTTTATCTACTTCTATAGAAGAAAACATCGAGAGCAAAGATATTTTATTGAATATTCTGGCTTTGGTGGACAGACGCGTCGGGAAAAAGCGGATTCTAAACATGTCCGAGAAAATGAAGTTAAAGCATCCTGTTGTGCAGTATTTTTATGAGCTGCGGCGCAGCACGTGTTGAGAATCAATACCTTTCGTATTTGACGAGAACCCCGTCTATATCGATTGAACTAGAGTTGTGCATCGAACTTCTTGTTATTACGCCCGATAGCGGCCTATAACATGGCTTTAGTTCATTCTGTATAGCGAAGGGTTTTTGTTTCGTTTATACTGATAAAGCCAATTTTACTCTCTAGGAGTTGTCTGACGAACTATGAACAAGAAAGAAATCGCGCACATTCGCAAGCAGTTTAAGATGGATAATGAATTGATGAAGATTTTCGATATTCTGAACGTGTACATTATGAAAGAAACGAACGAAATTTATCACTGGGAGCGGAATCCCTTTGAGTTAGTGGACCGGGAGAAGCAGGAGCTGTACATGGGCAATTTCAAAAAGCTGCTGACCGGTGAATTGGATCATAAGCTGTTCGAGCTCAAGTTTCAGGAGGAAGCGGAGGACCCTTCGAAGGTGCTGCTTCACCAAGCGATCCAGACGGGAGATCCGGAGGAGTGGCAGGATCTGATGATGCTGCTCGTGAACAAAATGTTGGCGGACACGACGTATGAACGGGATACGGTCATCACATTCGTACGCGGACAATACTACCGGCCGACCAAGGCGAGGAATGATGCAGCAGAGGAGACCGGGAACGACGAAGTGTTCGGACATCCGTTCATTTTATGCAGCGTGAACTCTACGGAGAAGCAGCGGAAGGCGCTCTTGTTCGACTATGTGGAGAGAGAGTTTAAGTACAATGTTATTGCCGATCCGATTATCAAGCTCAGCACACCGGAGCAAGGGTTCTTCTATCCCAGCGTGACGGACAATTACTCCGACGTGAACCGGGTTCTCTATGCTACGGGGAAATCGAACGATCCGAATGAGCGTTTCATCTCGGATGTGTTGAATGCGGAACGGTCTGTGACGGCGATGGAAGAGCGAGAGATCTTTGAAGACATTGTGAAGGAAGTGGCGGGTGAACAGCTGGACTCAGCCACGATCGCACACGTGTACGAGGAGATCCATCAAGTGATTGAATCCCACCAGGATGAGGAAGAACCGGCGAAGCTGGACTACACCGATGTGGAACGCGTGCTGACCGCAAGCGGCGTGGACAACGTGACCAAGGAAGCCGTGGAGCGGGCGTTCGAGACCATCGTGGACGATAAGAACTATGAACTGAAGGCGAACAGCGTGATCCCGAAATTCACGTCCAAATCGATCAAGATCGATACCAAGGTAGCTACGATTACCATCAGTCCCCAGGATTTAAGGTATATCAAACAGGTGAGCTTTCAAGGCAAACGTTGCATTATGATTGAGGTTGACGAAGATGCTGTTATTGAGGGCTTTACGCTCACTACAGAGACGTTGTTGGAGAAGGCGGAATGAAGCGAGTAACAGTCTTTGCATTGGACATCGCATACGTCACATTAG
>NZ_PCZT01000013.1:15638-24458 GCF_002968895.1 Paenibacillus sp. AR247
AAATAATTTAGAAGTGATTAAAATTAACTCAGATTCATAAACTTTTATTTAGAAGGGTGATAATATGTACATTGACTTGATTAAAAATGATTACTCTGAGTTGGATCAATTAGAAGCTAGTGAATACATAAAAAGAGATAAGAAACATTTGGAAAAATTAATTCAAGAACGAATCAGAAACGATATCAATAATATTGTAGACCGATGGTATGATCTAGATAATATCGGAGTGATTAATGATAATGAGAGATTTCTTGAATTATTGAAAGAAGCAGAGAGCTTGTATAGTTTTGGTTACTATATCGGTACTATTTCTTTGATTGGCATTGCCTGTGAGGAATTCTGTAAATATTTGATTAATAATAACAATATTTCAGGATCCATTGAGACTCAAGACAGAAGATTGTCCATTCTTAAATCTAACAATATACTATCCAATAAAATACATCGAGAATTTAATACCATAAGGAAACTTAGAAATAGTTGTGTTCACTTCAATAATGACTTTAAAAGCTTAGACGAGGATGAATTAAAACCTGTCGGTCAGGAAGTGTCGAGAAAGTCTTAAAGACTTGTCACACTTCTATTTTTTTGTAGGGGTTTTGATTGTTAATGAATTTTTGCTTGAATTACTTTTACCTTAACTCATATATGCTAATCTATTCTTATAGCCTTACTATTCCTTAAAGTTAATCACAGGAGGTTCCCTTTTGATCCAGGTAGCCGCAGCTATAATCCAAAATGAACACGGGCAATTGTTAATTGCCCGAAAAAAGGCGGGAACGCCGCAGGACTCGTATGAACGTTACCGGGGCTGGCTTGAAGAAGTCGAGGGCACACCTATGTCGAAGAGCTACAAAATGGTTGTGCTGCTTGCCATGCTGGACCGCGGTCCGGACAAGTGGTATCAACCGATGACGCCTGAGGAAGCAGCGCCCTTTTTCTACGAATACCTGATGGCCAAGGAGTATCGGAAGCTGAGGGATTTTTCAGATAAAAAAACGACCCGTCTGTGGCAATATGACGCCGGGCGTGTTGCCCAACTAGTAGCCGATATGCCTATGACGAAGTGGGCGAACGGCTCGAAAGGTCTTATCGCGTTTGACGGCACGACGTTTGCCATACAAGTCAATTTTGAGAAGGAATCGGCGAAAACCCGGGAAAGCGTCTTTCACTGGACCAAAGAAATTGCTGAGTATCGTTTAGCTTTTTATTTTGAGCGGAAAAGTGTGTTGGTCCCGGGTTGACTTTAGATAGATATTTTTCTATACCAGGGGAATTGAACGTTACATCCAGTTACAACCACGATTATTTTCAACAAAACTAAACAACCTAAGTTCGGTAATCAACCGGATTTAGGTTGTTTGAGCTGCATATTCAACTGCTCAGCCTTTTTTACTATTACCGTCCATTCGCTGAAAAATCTCAATCAGTATATTTCTGACCATCTCTATATCCTTTGGATCACGTTCTCTAAGCATTGAGACAACTTCTTTCAAAGTCGATTCCTCGGGTAGTTCTTCCTGTTCCTTCAAATATGTAAAAAGCTCGTAAACTCCAACGTCTAAGGCACTGGCAATCTTCCCTAGATTCCTCATGGAAATATTGCGTTCTGCACGTTCAATAAATCCTATGTAGCTTATATTGAAGCCAGCCTTCTCTGCCAATGCTTCTTGAGACAAACCCCTTAATTTACGAAGATCCTTTATTCGTGCTCCGACTAATTTTAGAATATCTGACATCGTTACACCTCTCTTTAATAGAAGTGTAGGGAAAGTTTTGACTTGAAATGATATATAAATAATAAGTTATTTGAAATAACTACTACTATATAGTAATATTATGTATGTATTTTATCCTAAATTAGGATATTTATTCATGAGGTAATATTGCTTTTCCAGATGTGTATGAATAATTCGATACGTCAATCCATTTCTGGCTGGCTGCAATGACATTCCCTTTTGTCAAAATGTAACTCCCTCACAGCTTCAGAAACTGCTGAACAAAGTGGACGATGTACTGCTTCACCTGTCAGCCAGAGTCGGATCTCATCCTTCCGAGTCGTACCGCTCTATTTTTCACAAATAAAAAAAGCATGCTAGTCAGTAAAGCCGAGCAAGAGGATTGGTTTCTTTTGTTAGTGTAATTTCCTATGCGTTGTAAAGAGATATACATACTGATAATATGATCATGAGACGGACAAAGGGGGATTTCAGTTATGCGTTACAGTGGAATAGGAGCCACTAACGAGCATGCAAGACTGATCATGGAGAGCTATCAAGGATTGACTGGACAATCGCTTCTGGGTGAGCCAGTCTCAGACAGCAACCCGTTCGAACAATTATTTAACGCACCCTGTGTGGTGCTTTCCCACGGAACAGAGACCGACCCGGTCCTGAACTTCGGCAATCGGGCGGCGCTGGAGCTATGGGCAATGGATTGGGACAAGTTCACAAGCACGCCGTCAAGACTCACTGCGGAACCGATGGAACGGGAGGCGCGGTCGGTTTTTCTAAGAACGGTAGGCGAACAAGGCTATATCGATAACTACACGGGAATCCGCATATCCAGCACAGGCCGGAGGTTTCACATCTTGGAGGCAACCGTATGGAATTTGACGGACGAAACCGGAAAGATTCACGGGCAGGCCGCTGCATTCCGAGAGTATCGTTACGTTTGAGGATGCGTTTTGATCCAAGGATACGAAACAGACATGGTTTTAAACTAGCGCCCCTCTCGAAATCATAGTTGGAAAAAACGGGTAATTATACGAAAACACTTCGCATGATTTTGGGCGAAGCCAAGCAAAAGGCTGATCTTGAGGCTAAGCTGTAGAAGTAACTTGAGGTATATTTCTCCATATGCTAAGATAACAATAAATAAGGAGCAGCGGCCAACTGCTCCCCAATACAGCATTTGTGGTGGGATTACCTCCTCAGGTGTAACTGAACAAGAAGTAACCCGTCAGGCCGTCAACCTGTGGCGGGTTACTTCTTTTTTCTATCGATATACGTCAACAAAGCAACGATGAACGCTGCAAACACGATAATATCGGAAAAAGAGAAGTTCATACACATCACCTCACTCTGGAGGCTTGTGTATACCCACCACAAATTGTGCTGTGCGAACCAGATTATACCAAAAAGGACTCGTTGCGAGAGTCCTTTTTCTAAGAGATCAGAAAGCATAAGTTTCGGAGCCTCCGCTTCCTGATCTCGCAAGAAAAACTTCCTCTAAACGCGGTCTGTCTTCTTTGAAGGTACTTCGATAGACGTTTTTCTTATTTGCAAAAGGAGGGAAATCCATGGCATCACCGACTGGATACGGCAGAAACATAAAGGGGCAGCAACAGTGATATTGGTTATAACAAGTCCAACGGATATGTCACAATTAGTGGCTAAGACTTCTTGAATTCTTCCAACGTACTCGACGGCTTATCGTTCTGTTTTTCCATTGTCCAGGCCGACTACCTGGCTTCATTGTTAAAAGAGAAGCTCGTCTCCGCCTATATGAATGTAAAGCAGGACTTGGGGAGAAGGCCGGCATACCGGCGGCAATCGATCGAAATAAAGAAATAGCAGCACAGGAATAATCACTTGTGCCGCTATCTCTTTTTGGAAAGGAATGAGTGAACAAACTATTCCTTGTTCGAGTTTAACCTCTTCTGGGACAGCCCCATTTTTTATTTATTTTTAGAGTTGAGATAAACATGCAGTACCGAAGCAAAATAGCCAATAAAGTACGTGATGACAACAACCAAATTGATGTAGAAGGCATTTTGAGAGCTTAAACCTAATGCTTCGAAAAGATCAGTAATCCAAAAAACAAATTAGAAAAACAATAAGGAATATCCAGATCGGTAACGGAACAATAAACCACTTTTTAAATGCCTTTTTCATGGAGTATAAGTTACCTCCTAGTCAAGTTTAAGGGAGACAATAGGTTGCCCAAGCAGCAGGCCAATAGTAATCACGGGAAGAACCACTATTTCTGGCTTGACCCATTTACTTGCTTGCGATGAGACAAATATTATTATTTACTAGATTTGGTTCAAACATATCAAAATCAACCGATCCATCTACATTCCGAATGGCTTGATAAAGCGTGAGTATCCCCGCGGTCACGATTCCGACAACAGCTGCAGCCATTCCGGCACTAATAACAGCCTCCGTGCCAGGAGGCCGAATAAAGTAGTTACAACAGCTACACCGATACCCTGCATATAGCCTGCGTCCCCAGAAGATATGTGCACCTTATAGACCGAAACATACCACAATTCCCATATTTTTTAAATAAAACTCCCCCTTCCTTCCAAAATGAACCTTGTATTAGTACTGCTAAATTTGTAAACATTTACATGTTACCAATAATTAAATATTGTTTCTATATATAAGTTATTTTGGTGGTGTAAAGAATAGAATTCTCTTTTTTTAGACAATCCCGTCAGATTTTATGAAACAATCTATAAGCAAAGAGTGTCTTACATATTAAGGAGAATTTACCTCCGGTGTGAAAGGAGAGAGCGTAATGAGAAAGTTTAAGACACTAACACTATTCGCAACTGCAGCACTGGGGATATCCATGGTCTTTGGTGGACATAATCAGGCATTGGCATCTAGCATCAATGTGATCGGGAAGAACGGCCCCATTTCCTCGGATGTTGCACCTTACTTAAAGAAGGGAACCGTGCTGGTACCGATCAATATCATTGGAAAGCTTGGTCTAAGCAATCTCAATATGTCTTGGGACAATACCCGCAAACAGGTTAGGATCTCATATCGAAAAGTAATGATCACGGTCAAGGTTAACGAAAAGTACAGGATTATCGGAGATGAGGGGACTCAATTAGCGCAGCCTGCCCAGATAAAGAATGGAAGGGTTATGGTTCCTGTAAGATTCGTTGGAGAGGCGTTGGGTGAACCGGTGGCATGGGATGCAAAGAGTCAAACGGTAACGGTTGGGAGTTCAACGGTAAGTAGTCATGCTAAAAGTGCTCAACCTTGGAGCGAATCCGTGTCCTCTCTCTACCTCGTGTGAGCTTAAAGGACCAGATTAATGCGGGTGGATTAATGACGGTAGTCTGCTATTTCCCTGTAGGAAGAGCGGATGAATATTTTGTGAAAGAGGAAAATCGAATCGATTATTATAAAGTGCGGCAAGGAAAAGCGGTTCAGATATGGGCCGCTAAAACAACTAACGATATTGTTGAGAATAAGGGTCTTCCCTTCTTTTCGTATAAAATTGTTCAAGAAATAGGGGAGCGACCTAGCGTGAAGGGGGCTTTTGTATATTATGAAAATCATGGAGCTATCGCGGCTGTATTCTATGGCATTATCAATGATCAAGGAAAGGCCAAACAGCTAGGTGAAGCGGATGGTAACAAAGGGGTAATTGTAGACATCCCTGAGGAAAAGAACTACATGAAACATTAAATGGCTATCTGAATTGATGGCTGGTTCATATTTTTAAGTAAAGGGGCTAATCATGAGAAAAATAAATAGGAGATTTATAATCCTTACATTTGCTGTTTTTGTTTTGATCACAGGGACAAGTGTATATGCAAGCGATGCTCTTCCTTCTCTATTTCCAAATGTAAGTCCCGAAGATGAGGCTCTTGCGCAAGCCGTTCAAGATCGTTTAACTCAATCATGGACCCAAGGTCGTGAGATCCTACTGAGCAGTGGGGGAAGGGCATTTGGAATTAATAGCAAAGACGAAGATTTGTCAAAATGGACGTTTATCGATTCTGATCAATTTTATGATATGTTAGCTACTTTTTCTATGCAGAAACGTTCTTCTTTTCTAGAGGCTTATTATAGCGAGGAGCGGAGAGCTAATCTTGACGTAGGCGATTATATGTCGGCATTACTGATAAATCCAGAAAAGTCACGGGCTTTAGTTTATTGGGAGAAGGCCAATGGTTCTTATGTTGTCATGGATTTAAAATCTAAAGGAAATAACTCGAAATCCTGGTATGTTGATGGAGTTGAAATTTTTAAGGTTACGGGATTTAAGAAGTGAAAGAATTCATTTAGCTCATCAATACTCACATTAATTATTACTGCTTAAAACAAGCAAATCGTTATTTTAAAATTTTTTCATAAGGACGTGCTATGCATTGAAAAAATATGCTCTAATTTCTGTATTATCTCTCTCGATAGTTTTATCAGCAGCTATAGCAACGTCAGTCGCGCCAGCTTCTCCAAGCAATACAGAAACTTCAAGTGTGGAACATACGATAAATGACAATATCGTGCAAACAGGGGATGAAGGTAGCGATATTGACGATCCTATAATCACTCCATTTGCAGTTGATCCTCTGTTTAGTACTGTTCTTGGTGGAACAAATGGCACCTCTAATTTTACTGTTAACAAGGGATATGGTCATATAAAAATATATGTAAAAAACACTGGGTCATACCCTATCTCAGTTACTGTACAGCATAGAGATACAGGCAAAGTTTATCTTGATACTACTGTATATCCAAAAGCTGCACCTTTGGATTGGAGAAGTTTTAATCAATTCCCACAGGGTGTCTACAGTGGAGATTATGTTGTTACATACCGAGCTGACGGGAACATTTTGAGCGGTGAAGCTTTGGGAATGTCTGCTACAATTAATAGCGATCTCTAATTAACAGATTAAAAGATCCTGCTGGCTATGAGCTGGCAGGATCTTTTTTAGAATTTTTATGTAAAGATTCTCGCTTCACGTTCTTTCGGAACAACTTCCAATCCCCCTAAACCAATCCTCAAATTCGCAATTGAAGTAATACCTATTCATGATTTAACCTAGACCCTCCTCTTCAACCCACCAGCAAACATTGCGCAACCAATCAAAAAAATGCGCCTTACTTGTAATCCATTGACGCTTCCCTGAAACCCACCTTACATCTTGGCAAACCCCACCTCAACACCCCATTCCCTTACCATCCGCCCATCTTTCGCACCCCCGAAAATATTGCGCACCCCATCAAAAAATGTTGCTTGCCTGAAATCCGGGGCTCGGCATATCATGAGTCCATGCGGAAGCGGGCCTGCAAGTTCCGTCGAGATCATCAGGGAAGGGGAAGATCATGAGAGCCATTCGTCAGCCGAATCAGCGAAAATCTTTTCGAGTGCGTGACAATCTGCAGCTGTACTTAATAATGCTTCCCGTTCTGGTTCACATTTTTATTTTCAGCTATATTCCGATGTATGGGATTCTGATCGCGTTTCAGAATTACTACCCGGGCAAGCCGTTTTTATCCCTGCACGGAACGGATTGGGTCGGCTTCCAGCATTTCATCGACTTCTTTAACGGCCCGTATTTCGGGCGATTGATGCGGAACACGTTTTTGCTCAGTTTTTATTTTCTGGTGTTTGGCTTCTGGGTGCCGATTTTGTTTGCGCTGCTGCTCAATGAACTCAAAAGCGGCGTGTTTAAAAAATACGTGCAGACGGCAAGCTATTTGCCCCATTTTATTTCGAATGTGGTCGTGGCGGGGATGGTGTTGTCTTTTATCAATACGGACGGCATCGTGAACGCCATCGTCAAGCTGTTCGGCGGCACGCCGGTGGCGCTGAATACGGAGCCGGGGTATTTTCCGGCGATCTATACGATTACGAGCATCTGGAAGTCGTTTGGGTGGAGCAGTATTTTATATTTGGCAGCTATGTCCTCCGTGGATCCGCATCAGTACGAAGCCGCGAAGATGGATGGGGCCAACCGCTTCAAGCAAATGCTCCATATTACGCTGCCGGCCATCCGGCCCACGATTTTTATCCTGCTGATTTTTGCAATCGGCAATTTGCTGTCGGCCAACAGCGAGTTTATTTTGCTCATCTATAACCCGATGGTGTACGAGACGGCCGACGTTATCGGCACGTATTTGTACCGCGACGGCCTGCTGGGCGGCAATTTCAGCGCAGGAACGGCCGTGGGATTGTTTATCTCGATCATCAATTTCACGCTGCTGTACACAGCCAATACGCTCAGCCGTAAATATTCCGATTACGCCTTATGGTAAGGGGGAGTCCCATGGCCGCCTTGGTCAAAAGAAATCCAAACACCATCAAGCAAGGCTCGGTTGTCGTCGACGTCGTGTTGTACGCGCTGGCGCTTGCCCTTTGCTTAATCACGCTGTATCCTTTTTATTTCGTGATCATTATGTCCATCAGCAATCCGACGGAAGTCGCGGCCATGAATGTGTTCTGGTATCCGAAAGGATTCTTTCTCGATTCGTACAAGCTGATCGTCAGCGATACGAAAATGTGGTGGGCTTATTCCAATACGTTGATCTATGTGAGTGCGGGGACGATTTTAAACTGTCTGACAGCCGTGCTCGGCGCCTATCCGCTCACCGTTCGCAATCTGATGGGCAGGAAATGGGTCGTGTCGTACCTGCTGATCCCGATGTATTTTGGAGGCGGCCTCATTCCGTCCTACCTGCTGGTGAACAAGCTTGGATTGTATAACACGATGTTCGCGGTCATCATTCCGGGGATGGTCAGCATTTGGAATATCATCCTGGTGCGGACGTTCTTTGCCAACATTCCGGACGGGCTGAAGGAGTCGGCCTTTATCGACGGCGCTTCCCATCTGCAGCTGCTGTTCAAGGTCATTATCCCGATATCCAAGCCGATCCTGGCGGTCATCGCCATTTATTCGGTCGTCGGCATCTGGAACAGCTGGTTCGACGCGCTCGTGTATTTGCCGAATGAGAAGCTGCATCCGCTGCAAATGTACCTGTACCGGGTCGTGGTCCAGCAATCGGTCGACTTGAAGATGCTGTCGATGGAGGATGCGAAAAATGCGGTCGCCAACATGCTCTCAAACAT
>NZ_PCZT01000013.1:24558-28808 GCF_002968895.1 Paenibacillus sp. AR247
TCCAGCTGAAATATGCCATCATCGTCTTTACGACGTTACCCGTCATTTTTACATATCCGTTCTTTCAGAAGTATTTCATCAAGGGAGCGCTGCTGGGTTCATTAAAGGAATAGGCTAGGCCATCCGAAGGGGGAAGAGTTGTATGAAAAAAAGGAAAAAACCGTTCATGTCCGCCATCGTCGCCGTTGTTCTCATCGCTTCTGTAACCGCTTGCAGCGGTGGAGACGGCAAACCGGAGGAAGCCGACAGCAAAGCTCCGGCCGGACAGCAGTCCGCCAAGCTGAAGCTTCTCGGGCCGACCGGTTCGAACAAGTTCATCAAATTCGAGGACAGGGACAAGTACCCGGTCTGGAAGGAAGTCGACAAACTGCTGACCGATGCGAACCTGCAGCTCGATTACGAGCTGGTTCCGAACGAACAGTATAATGTTGTCATCAAAACGCGAATGGCGTCCGGCTCCAACCTTCCGGATATCGTCAACATTTCGGCGCTGGACAATACGACGGTACTCAATCTGGCGAAGCAGGGCGTGCTGCTGGACCTGAATCCGCTGATCGAGAAGTACAGCAACGGCAACATCAAGAAGATGTATGAGCAGGAGTTCCCGTATGCGAAAAAGACGACAACGACGTCGGACGGAAAAATGTACTGGTTCAGCGATCTGCACAAAAAGACATATAAAGGAACCGATCCGGCTCCGGTATCCTTAACGATGCTGCTCCGCAAAGACTGGCTCGATAAGCTGAGTCTTCCGGTTCCGACAAATGCGGAGGAATATTTGCAAACGCTGAAGACGATGCGCGATAAAGACGCCAACGGCAACGGGCAAAAGGATGAGGTGCTCGTCTACGATCCGGGTTCCTTCTCGGGACCGATCGCGCAGTGGTTCGGGCTGGGGACCAGCATTTCTTCCGTGGATGTGGAGAACAAGAAGGTCGTATCCCCGTGGTACCAGGACGGCATCAAGGATTACTTCCGCTACCTGCAGCAGCTGGTGAAGGAAGGCGTGCTCGACACAAGCCTGATCGGGGCGACAGGGGAGCAGAAGCAGCAGAAGATGACGGAGAACCAGGTTGCTTCAACAGGAGATTACAATCTGGAGACGTATCTGGAGCCGACAATCAAGGGGGGCGGGGAATATCTTCCACTTATGCCGCTTCAAGCGGTAGACGGCATTGCGCCAGCAGCCCAAATTGAGCCACCGTTTCTGGTGTGGCAGAAATACGCGATTACGAAAGACAGCAAAAACGTAGAAGCGGCGATCAAGTATTTTGACACGATCTATTCGGATAAGTATGCGGAGCTTCTGTATTGGGGCATTGAAGGACAAACCTATAAAAAGGACGAGAGCGGCGCGAATGTATTCATCAACAACGCCTCGGACGAAGAACTGGCCAAAACGGGCCAGGTTCCCGGACTCCGCCTGTTCGGCGATACGGTGTTCCCGCGGGTTCAGTTCGCCAACCTCGAGTTTGAGCTGTCCGGCGTACCGAAATACAAAGCCGACAACGAGCTCAATATTCTGAAATACAAGCCGTATTTCGTCAATATGAACGACAACTATTTGGCGATCCCCGACGATCAGCAGCTGGAAGCGAAAACGAAGATTTTGACCAATCTGAACACGTACTCCACGGAGCTTGCGACCAAGCTGGCTTTGGGGCAAAAATCGCTCGACAACTGGGATCAATATATGGCCGATCTGAAAAAGCTGGGGCTGGACCAGCTGCTGGAAATCGACCAGCAATTGCTCGACAGATACAACAGCATCCAGTAACGTTGACTGTAACCGTATGACTTTGGAAAATGGCAGGCTCCAATTCGCTTTGGAGGCTCTGCTGTTTTCCTGTTTTTGCATATCTAATGGGGGAGGGGTAGTCTGTGCGCAATGGCAGAGTCTGGGCAATAGCGTGAGTTCGCAGGGGATCCTCTCGTTTGGCATGGTGGTGTTTCCGGAGCAGCAGAAGGCGATGACTTCATGGGGGATGTTCCCGCTGAAGGATTTTTTTCAGTCGATTGTCGCATTTGACGAAGCTGCCGAGCAGCAGCTGCAGAGCTCCTTTTCGCAGCAGCAGTATTTTACCATGATGCCGCCAGTCAGCATGAAGCTGTGGGGCAGCGACAAGCGTGTGATCCCTGTGCTGCAAAGCCTGGAGGTGGTGAATCATCCGCGCGCGGTTTTGGTATTGTTTATTGATAGCGCTTACTTTTCTGATTATATGCACCAGTTTGGAGGGATTGAATCGCAGGAGATCGTCATGACGTCCCGGGATGCGCTGATTTACAGCCAAGTCCGAAATGATCCGGCAGCCCGCGGCGGAGCGGCTTCCTACCCCATTCATTTGTCGTCGGAGGCCAGTGATGTGCAGTATGCGATCTCCTACACGGACAGCAGCGTCATCGGCATCGGCAATTTGTTCAGCTCGCTGGCGGCGATCCTGATTTCCATCGTTATTGGCGCGTGTATGGCTTATCTGCTGGCCAAAATCAGTTACCGTCCTCTTGGGGCTCTGCTGAGTAAGCTGAGCGCCGCGGCGCGGGTTGAGGATTCCCGAAACGGCAAGGTGACGGGTTCCGAATACAACTTTATCGAAAAATCGTTCGACCGGCTGCTGCATGAAAACCGCAAGCTTCAGCAATCGATGCAGGATTACGAAAATGCCGCCAAGTCGAATTTGTATCTTCGCCTGCTCAAGGGGTATTTTATGGACGATCAGCAGAAGAACGAGCTGGGGAAACTGGGGATCGGTTATACCGAGGACATGTATTACTGCACGATGCTGGTCAGCTTCCACGCCATCCGCGACTTTTCCGACTTCGAGAAAATCCGGAAGATCGAAATGCTGATGATGGTGATCGTGGAGAAAGCGATGAGCCGTTACGGGCTGGACTATGCGCTGTTCGAGGTCACGAATGCGGATAAGGCGATGATCGTGTCCTCCGGGCAGCCGTTTGGAGACGATGATATGCTGGAGCGCATCGCTGCCGAGATGGCTGACGAAATCGAGCGGCTGAGCGGATTTCATCCCGATATTTTATACGGAGGGGTTGAGCAAGGGCTGGTCGGCATCAGCAAATCGTATTACACGGCCAATGAAAGACTGCGCTACACCATATTCTCGCGCGAGCATTTTCAGGTGCTGCAGGAGGAGACGATGCAGGCCGGTGTCGATTACTACTATCCGACGGATTGGGAAGTGCAGCTCATCAACAACCTCAAGATCGGAAACCTGGACACGTCTCTGCAAATTTTGCATGAAATCCATGCCGAGAACGACAAGCGGGGGCTGGCCGAGGCCAGCGTGAGCCGGCTGCTCTCCTTGCTGATGGAGACGATGCTGCGGGTGCTGCATGAGCTGAACCTCGATACGGATATCTACACGAAGCAGTTTTGCAGCCGGGCAAAAGCGGCGAACATCGACGAGATGTGGAGCTATATGTTTGAAGTGGGCACGCTCATTTGTGAGCGAAAACGGTATGCCAATACGTCCTCGGCGGTGTCGGCCGGCAGCGAGCTGCTGCAATACGTGAACGACAACTATTCGAGCGCGGACATTTCGTTAAAGCAGCTGGCGGAGATGTACCATATGTCTATATCGAAGGTGTCCAAAATATTCAAAGAGGTAACCGGCATCAACTTCTATGATTATGTATGCCGTCTGCGCATGGAGAAGGCGAAAGAGCTGCTCCGGGAGCGAAGCTGCGGCATCGATCACGTCGCACGCACGGTGGGGTACGAAAATGTGTATTCCTTCAAACGCGCCTTTGCGCGGTATGAAGGCATCAAGCCTGACGAGTATGCGGGGGCGGCGGATGGCCGGTGAGTTAAAATAAAGAGACCATAGCTCATTGCTATGATCTTTGGTCTCTTTATCGTCTCACTCACTTCAACGGTCCGTTTACGACCTGCCGCTGAACCGTTTGATCGCTTCCTCCGTCACCGGCGTGAAGAGGTTAATCAGGTTGCCGTCGGGATCCCGAAACAGCACAGCACGGTTCCCCCACGGCATCGTGGTTGGCTCCTTGACCCACTCGGTGACAAACGGCTTCAAGCGCTCGTATTCGGCATCGACATCGTCGACACGGAACTCGAGGATGACCGTGTGATTGTCGGCCGCCACGGCGGAACCAGCACCGAACAGCTGCACCGTCTGGGAGTGGCCGATCGCCAGGGTGCACGATGACCCAACGATTTCGGCGAAGACAGGCGCGGGGCGTTCCGCCGACACGCCCATGACTTTCTCATAAAA
>NZ_PCZT01000014.1:0-10425 GCF_002968895.1 Paenibacillus sp. AR247
TTCTCGATCACCGAAGCGAATGGTATAGACACCCGACTTGACGATTAGCAGAAGATGATCCTGCAAAAAAAAGCTTCCTTTTATGCCTTGACGTGTAAAAACAGAATTCGATAACGGACATCCCATCCAGCTTCAAGCTCCCTTTTTTATTCGGAGACTTTACCAGTTCATGAGGCACCCTGACCATTTTGCTTGATCTCATAGTCGTGGACGTCCCCGCCTTACTTGTTCCTGCGATTGCTCTAGTTTCCATTTCATAATCATCCTTTCGGATATGCCCGTCTGCGCTTACCTGTAGAATAATTAGAAGCCGTTTTGACGGTACCTGATAAAGATGTGCTTATACGTTTAGTATAACTGGAACCCGACGAGAAAACTTTGCTGAAAAGCTCAAACGACTTGTTCATTTAGCTCCAAACGAGCAAGTTTTCCTGGATAGTGTTTTTGGCTATGAAGATGGCCGGGGGTTACTACGAAAGATTGAATCGTGCCTGTTAGGGCCGCGCCAGCTCCTTTCGTAATTTTCGCCGTTATGACCGTTAAAGGGCAACGGTTAGAACCTAACGAAGTTACAAAGCTAAACTGGCTGCAGGCATTAAGCTAACGGGCAGGATAGTGAAACTACACAGTTTTTTTAAGCGTATAATTATTATAAAAAAAACCATATCGCTCATGCGGAGGTGAACTTGACTGGAGCATTTTTATGACTTGGTTCAATTGGCATTCTCGATTGCTCTCATCTCTTCCGTAGTGTTACTTCCATTCACCTATTTTTCTTCACAAAAGATACACTGGGGGCATGAAATTGCTGCAGCCGGTTCAACTTGGTTTGTGGCTGTCAGACTGTCACAACCCAGCAGCATTCAGCGGTGGATAGTACGTATCGCCAGACGAAGAGAAGCACCTGATGAAGACGACAATAGTCCTTCCCCACATTGATATTCCATACTTTCAATTAGGGAGGACAACGATGAAAAAGATTTTGTTGCTACCAAAAATGGGCCAAGCCCATTCTCGTTATGTTGATTGGACTTATTCCGATCATTGTGCTCAGCGGGTGTTCGACAGCATCCCAATCAAACTCGATTAATGCCGATTCATCAGGAATATTTAACCACTTTTTTATTTATCCATTTTCGATCTTGATCAAATTCTTCGCGAATGCATTTCACGGAAACTACGGATTATCGATCGTGCTGATGACTTTCATCATCAGACTTGCGATCATGCCACTCATGATGAATCAAACCAAGAAACAAATGGATATGAAAGAAAAGATGGCCGTCCTCCAACCGGAGTTAACTGCACTTAAGGAAAAGTATAAGAACGACGTCAGTGCGGATGCAAAAAAACAACAGCAAGCCGAGATGATGCAGCTCTACCAGAAGCATCAATTTAATCCCTTGAACATGGGGTGTTTACCGATGCTTCTCCAATGGCCAATCACCCTAGCATTTTACTACGCCATACGTCGTACCCCAGAGATTGCAGCTCACGATTTTTTGTGGTTTAGCTTGGGGAAAACAGATATGATTTTGCCGTTTATTGCCGCTGCGGTGTATTACGTTCAGTTCCGCGTGTCTCAATCCGTTTCAGCGCAGTATCAGCAAAATCAAAATAACCAAATGGCTTTCATCGGGTTGTTATCACCGATCATGATGGGTGTATTTTCTTTTGGGATGCCCGCCGCGTTACCATTATATTGGGCTGTTGGCGGTATATTCATTATCGTGCAAACGATCATACTCAATAAAATGCACATGAAGCCAAAGGCAGCGATTAAAAACCTACCTACTGGTGCAGATGATTTATAAATCGAACCAGTCATAAAATAATACTGAATACAGAGCATCTGAGGCGTAACCTCAGATGCTCTGTTATTTTTGTTGGTGGCTCGTTAGCGGGGAACCGTATCATAAATAACAGTTAAACTAACGGGCAGGATAGTTTAACCAGTTCACCGAATAAAGAGTTTAAAAGTCATAAGATTGTAGAGGGGATTTATGGTTCATAAGTAAACCAAACATTGAAGACAGATAATCATGCAAGGTGTTTTATTCGAAGGACAGATAAACGATGACCAAATCCCTTGGTGCAATCCGGGGAAATTGTTTGCATTAACAATTTGGGTTGTGTATGTATAAAAGGCAAGCAGCTATCGGAGCCAGCGAGGGTGTTCACGAGATTGAAAAAAACATTGTCGGATTGGAATAAGTAGGATGGAATGTGGATTCGTTAATATTTCGCTGTTTAAGCGATACGGTGAACCGTATCACAAATAGTGGTAAAGCGAAGAGCGGAGGTTTTGGTTAGTCTTCAAGAGTGCAATATTATTTTTTTGAAAGTGTAGTAACAGAAAAGGAGCCATCATTCGAGTCATTCGAGGGCTCCTTTTCTTTTCTATCTTCCCCGCTACTGTTCGTAAGCATTTATCACTTTAATCATCGGAAATACCTGCGGCTTTTAAGTGTCCATGAGTTAGAATTTTTCCGAATTGAGAAGCGAGTTCCTTTGGAGTGTAAGAAAAATCATTTTTAACCCACCATATTACAATGCCCATAAAAGTAGATGCGATATATTGGAGTAATAATTCCTTTGAAATCTTCAGGGGAGTATTATCCAAGCCATCTTCCACTGTATTTTTTATTATTTCCTCCATTTTTGATTGAAAACCATAAATTCTATTCTCATCAAGTAACAATGCTTTGTAAAAGGGAGTACTGTCCTGAATTTTCTCGAGTATGGTTTGCATTAATTGTTCAAGCTTAGAGCCACTAACAGGAGATTTACTGCTCGAACAAAGATTGAGTGTACTATTTAGTTCTTCTAATAATTCATCCATAGACGCATTTAACAAATCGGGCTTGTTCTGATAATGAAGGTAAAATGTATTCCGGTTAATCATCGCCTTATCTGCAATATCCTGAATCGTAATCCCTTCATATCCCTTCTCATTAAGTAGCTCTATAAACGCCCTTTTAATCGAATGTTTGGAGCGAATGATACGCAAATCGGTTTTTTTGTTCATTATGACTCGTTCCCTTATATTTTTTTTGTTAGATATACGACATTTGAGTTGAAACTGTATTTTATCTCTCAAAATCTAAATTATTAAACATTGAATGCTGACCTTTTATTAATCATAATAAACAAAAGATAAATAAACAACACGTTGACCATTATTTATCTTGTTGATAATTAACTCTAATTGAAAGGGAGATATTAAATGAAAACTATAGCAATCGTTGGAGCAGGAGAAGGATTAGGAATGTCCATTGCTAAGAAATTCGGACAAAATGGCTTTCGCGTAGCTCTTATTGCTCGAAATGAAGAAAAGTTGAACCGACTGGTTATTGAATTAGAACAGTTGGGCATTGAAGCGGCTTCATTTCAAGCAGATATTTTAAATAAAGAACAAATTGAGATAGCATTCGCCGCTGTTAAAGAAAGATACGGATTTATTGATGTTCTTGAATACAGTCCAACGCCGAGCTTCAACACAGTAGCACCATCATTAGATGTAACAGAAGAAAATGCATTATACCAATTTCAATTTAATGTTTTAGGTGCGTTATCCAGTGTTCGACAAGTGCTGCCGGAAATGTTGGATAAGCAAAGCGGTGCTCTATTATTTACGACTGGAGGCGCTGCAATCCACCCAGTACCGATGATGGGTAATGTCGGAATTGCAGTTTCAGGACTTCGTAATTATATCTTTAATTTGAACAGCGAATTAGCTGACAAAGGTATTTATGCGGGTCACCTTTCGATCGGAATTTGGATGCAACCGAATTCAGGAGTTCAAGACAAAATCGCTGATATTTGGTACGACATGTATTCCAAGAGAGATCGCGTTGAAGAGTATATAACAGAAGACAAAATATAATTAATGGAGTAAAAATGTGAATATCACTATTTTCGGTGCAAGTGGTGCAATTGGACAGCTTGTAACACAATTAGCTTTAGAAAACGGAGATTTCGTAACGGCATATATTAGAAACCCAAAAAAAATTAGCCTCAAACATCCCAATTTGACCCTTGTACAAGGGGAACTTTCAAATACTTCAACCATCGAGAGGGCAGTCGCTGAAGCGGATGTCGTAATCAGCACACTGGGACCAGCATCTGACATGTCACGAAAGCTTAAGGGCACGCCGATTGCCGATGGACACGAACTGATTGTTAGAGCGATGAAAAAGCTTGACAAAAAGAGGTTAATTACACTTGCGACGCCAGCGTTGCAATCGGATGACGATAAGAAAAACATTTCAACGATACTTCCGGGAGTATTAGCTAAAATGTTCCTTCCGAACGGTCATGCAGAAATGAAAAAAATGGAAGGGATTATTAAACAATCGAGCCTTGATTGGACAGTTGTTCGAATTATTAATCCAAATGTTAAGCACAAAAGACAATCTTATGATTATTCATTCGGTGATAAACCGGCTAAATTAGGTGTTTCAAGAGAAAATGTTGCAAAATTCATGTACTCTGTCGCTCGTGATAAACAATTGATTGGAAAAATGCCTATTATTTATAATAAATAAGTCCCAAGTGAAAAAACCGTTTAAACAAACTTCCACAATCGTATTATTGGGAATCATATTATTTGTGTCTTCTTCATCACGTTTTCTGACATTTCTGACTTCCTAGGTTTTTGATAATTTGTAGTGAAGGAGCATTCAATATGAAAATTGAAATTTGGTCGGATTATGTTTGTCCATTTTGTTATATTGGTAAACGACGATTAGAGTCTGCACTAGATCAATTCGCTCATCAGAATGAAGTGGTTATTGAATATAAAAGCTTTGAACTTAATCCGCAAGCATCAATGTACTCAGGTAAAAATATGCATCAAATACTTTCTGAGAAACATGGTATGAGTATCGAGCAAGCGAAAAAGGCACATGCTGAACTTGAACAACAAGCGGCGTTGATTGGTCTCGTGTATAATATCGACCAAGTGAAGCCCACCAATACGTTTGATGCTCATCGTTTAACCCAATATGCCAAATCTGTTGGTAAAGATAAGGAATTAGCAGAGAAGCTGTTCTATTCTTATTACACGGACGCCAAGCTAATTAGCGATCACGATACATTAGCAGATATTGCAGAATCAGTTGGAATGAATAGGGACGAGTCAATGGCAATTCTCCATGATCCATCCAAATATGCTAACGAAGTGCGTTCAGATGAAGCCACAGCAAAGCAATTAGGGATAACAGGAGCACCTTTCTTTGTCATTGATAGAAAATTCGCGATATCCGGGGCACAACCAACAGAGGTATTTATAAATGCTCTTAACCAAGCATCTCAATAAGTAAAGCCAATAAGTATTTGTAAGAAAGAGATATTATGAAAGCAATGTCGAGAACAATTACAAAGTATTTTAGAACAGCGTGTAGACAGGCAGACCGTGAACAGTCAGGCAGTTCAAGCGAAATAGGCAGAACAATAAACCGCCCAAAATCCTTATTGGACTTTGGGTGGTTTATTCTTTTCGTCATAACTCAACGAAAGCAATCTCCAAATCATTAAATGAAGTGACAGTCTGCTTGCCCTTAGTTGTTTTGTTAAGAATCGCGGTACTATCAGAACTTGAAAAGATAATTGTTGATATTGACAAGATAATTTGTCAGTCAGTTTAATTTTAGAAATATACTGAATGAGTGAATCAATGAAGAATCAACTTTGCATAAGATCATATTACACCTCGGAGTATTCGGCAAGATTCATTACGCTAACGGGAATAGCTCAATAAAGAGCCGATTACTTGGAATCGGCTGCCTTTTCTAAACGGGCAGTAAAGTGTGGTATTAGCCAGAGGGTGACTTTGATTAAAATCAAATTATCCATTGTATCTTTCCTGGGTAACAGATTATGCTAATAGATAAAAATGCGTGGAAAGTGAGGGATGGGTATGCCATATTTCTCACTCTAGTCTGATACATGATGTATAACAAATACAGACAAGAGGAGAATCAACATGCAATCCGAGTTATCTATGATGCGATTAGAAACAGAGCGTCTAATCATTCGCCCTTACATCGAAAGTGATTTGATGGAATCGTTTGAGCTGATGCAAAACCCAGAGTTGTTCACTTATATGCATATGAGAGTTTTATCGTTCGAAGAATATAAAGGACTATTCAAGTGGCTGATCGACAGTTACAATACGCCCTTTAACATGCCATTTAAATACTCCTTTGCGATTCGAACCAAGGCAACAGACGCTTTCATCGGCTGGTGTGGTGTAGGCGTACTTGATTTAAGTGCTCCTGATAAAGAACTGTATTATTTGATTGGCCGAGACTATTGGGGTAATGGTTATGCAACTGAAGCAGCCACCGCGTTGACAGCCTATGCCTTTGATGTTATTGGGTTAGACAAATTGTTCGCTAAGGCCAATTCACAGAACACTGCGTCAATAGGAGTCTTTAGGAAACTAGGCTTTGTATTTGAACGCGAACTTATGGGTTTGACAGGTGATTACGAGGAATGTAACGGTGAGTTATTGCATGTTCTCACAAAGGAAAGATTTCGCAAACTGGCAGAAATATGATTGGAGTAATGTCCATCCTGTAAGGGATGGATTTTTTATAAACTTGCCTTGAGAACGGATCATTCCACTACATAAGACGGCTCAATGAAATCATTTGAAGGCAGCCTGTGAACAAGTCGTTATGTGAAAAGCATGCAACGGTAAAATCTTATTATGAGGAAGAAAATTGATGAAGGCTAATAAACCCCTAAAGAGAAAATCCTTCGGTTTTATCGTACAGACTGATCAGATGGGAAGAAAAAAATTATTAGTTTACTTGAATGAGCCAGGTGTACAGTTTAGGTTACCTGGTGGAAATATTGAGCCTGGAGAAACGGCTGAAGAGGCTTTATATAGAGAGATGTTGGAGGAGTCTGGGTTGACTTATTTACTGTTTTAATGATCTCGGAGCAGTTTGCTGGCGGGCTACTGCTTCACCCTTTGTTCAATTAACTGGAAACGTAATGTACTCAGCCGTGGAATGTCTGAAATTCCATTGTAGTTTAGGGGCGACAGCAATTGTCGGAGCGTTTCATAACATGCGGAAGGAGTATCCCGGGTCAATGGACCCTATGGGATACTCCCTCCGTTAGGGACTACGCTCTTGCTCCGCCGTCCACTGGCAGAACGACGCCAGTCACGTAAGAAGCGCGATCGCTCAATAACCAGGCAGCTGCTTGTGCGATCTCATGAGGATCGGCAGGACGCCTAAGAGGCGTCACAGAGCTGCTTTTTTCAATAATATCTGGAACTTGTGCAACTAACCCCTCGATCATCTCGGTCATGGTCGTGCCAGGTGCAATAGCGTTTACGCGGATACCCGAAGGCCCGTATTCAATGGCAGCCGTCTCGGTCAGACTATTAACAGCCCGTTTGGCGGCTCCGTAGACAGACAACCCCGGATTACCTCTGAAGCTGCCGACGCTGCTGTTATTGACAATGGCACCGGTACCTGCAGTATCGATCATTGCCTTGATTTCCGCTTTCATTGCCACCCAGATTCCTTTGTAATTTACAGCTTGAAGAAGGTCAAAATCCTCTTCTGTGACCTCTGTTAAGGGCGAAAGGGGAGCCCCGATTCCAGCATTATTGAATGCTATATCCAGGCGACCGTGACGCTCAACGGTCGTCTGAACGGCCCGTTCGATGCTGGAGGAATCGGCTAGATCGGCTACAATGAAATCGGCTTTACCGCCTTTCGCGATAATTTCCTCAACTCCAGAGCGTAGAGCTGCTTCTGTTCTTGCGACGAGAGTAACCGCCGCTCCTTCTTCGGCGAAGAGTTTGGCTGCCGCTGCTCCGATGCCGCGGCTAGCCCCTGTAACCAGAGCTACTTTATTGATAAGCATTCCCTGAGAATTGTAATTTTTGTGCTGTGTTATTGATTGCATGGCCTGTCTCCTTTAAAGTCGGTAATGGTTTGAAACGTTTCAAACTGAGTTGAAGCGATTTCTATGATTGAGTATAATTTTCTAATACACTTTTAACGAGAGGTTGCTTAATCATAGGTTTCCGAGTAATAGGTTAGGAGGGATTGAGATGAACGATCGCGAGCGCCGTTCGGCTCTCGGTGATTTTTTGCGTAAACAGAGGTCACGCCTTTCTCCAGAGGATGTGGGTTTGCCGACTGGGGCGCGCCGCCGGACAGCCGGATTGCGCAGGGAAGAGGTCGCACAGCTGTCGAATATCGGCACATCCTGGTATATGTGGCTGGAGCAGGGACGTTGGAAAGCCTAGCTGCGGCTCTAAAGCTTAATCCCAATGAACGACGCCATCTTTTTTTCTTGCAGGAGAATCACTTCCTCCTTACTTGTCTCCTCATAAAGAAAGTATCGGGTCAGCATTTCAAAGGATGCTGGATGACCTTACTCCGAATCCTGTATATATTCTGGGAAGACGCTGGGATTTTGTGGCCTGGAATGATGCTGCAAATGAGGTTTTCTCTATTTCCTCGGCATCCCCGCCTCATGAATTCAATTTAATCTGGCGGTTTTTCACCGACCCGGTATGGAAGGGACGCTTCAAAAATTTCGACCAAAAGGCTACGGGAATGATTGCGGAATTCCACACGGCATCAGCCCGCTACGTTGAAGATTCGTCGTTTGCCGAATTAATAGAAGATCTTAAACGAATAAGTCCTGAATTTGGCCGGCTATGGCTGCAGCATGAAACGCCCGGCTCTCTTGAAGGATTTAAAGAAGTGGAGCATCCCTACATGGGGCACCTTGAGTTTGATCATATTACCCTGCAAATCCCCAATGATCCTGATATGAGAGTGATGATTTACATGCCTCTACCAGCAACAAGATCAAAGCTAGAAAAATATTTGGCAAAGTGATCACCTGCAAAAGAAAGTAAGGGATAACATCATTATCCTAAACGCGGGGGACTTTCGATGTGGGAGTTTTATAATGTCGGAGGACAAGAACGTACACGCATAAGAAGTCGCGGATCCGCGGCTTTTTTTGTTTTAACGATGCAAGTTCTTGCCCTTAGCTAGGAACATGAACTTGCATCGTTAGCCTGGACAAGAATGGTTAATCGTTGAATTATCAATTACGAGGTTGACGCTGAAAACGTTACTACAAATCAGTGCCTGCGGCCATAATCTCCCCTCTTATTCCTCGAAATCGGTACTCATCGTTGTTTCTTTCCAATTTTCAATGGCGTTAAGCATGTCACCCAATTTTGCGGTTGCTACCGCATATGCGTCTTTGCCCAACCATAAACGAAATGGCGGATTAGGGAGCTCGGCAACCTGAATGACCGCTTCCGCCAGCTTGGCCGGATTTCCCATCTCCTGCCCGCTTGGTCTGTTGATCCTTGGTCCGACCGTTTCCATATACGCCGTTATCGCGGTTTGCGTGCGACGACGCCCTCTACCTGTGTTGCTGGATGCAGTGATCCGGGCTAAGGTAGCACCGAAGTGGTATTTAATACGGTCGGTTTAGAGGAGCATTAGTCGAAAGGGAATGTTGTCCAAAAGCCGGCTGCCTTTTCCTCAATTAACGGGCAGGGTAGTTCAATGTTTTTCGCGAATACCCTACATATGGCTGAATAGAGATAAAGTAGAGGAGCCTGAAATGAATAAATCTAAAAATATCATAACTATATTAGCAGTTGTAGTTATTATTCTAGTAGTTTTTCTAATATATTCTATGAATTTACAAATAAACGATAAAGAGATTTTAAAATACAAACAAAACATGATTGATATGGAATTTAAATTATCAGTTAGGTGAATCAGCTACATGTTTTAGTAGGGATTTTACCGGTGGAAACAACAGTAATTATGAAAGTTGTGTAGGTTCAGTAGCTGCAGCTTCAGCCGTATCTAAACCCTCGTCTTATGAAGCCACTAATGATTTGATAGATGTAGGACTTGATGGTTTATACAAAGCAATGATAAATGGAGACAAGAAAGAAATAGTAATAGGTAAGGCTGAAGAGATAAGTAATATCTTCATGAAA
The DNA here is from genome assembly GCF_002968895.1 of Paenibacillus sp. AR247. Classification (NCBI taxonomy): domain Bacteria; kingdom Bacillati; phylum Bacillota; class Bacilli; order Caryophanales; family Paenibacillaceae; genus Paenibacillus; species Paenibacillus sp. AR247. Next base: position 10,013 of record NZ_PCZT01000014.1, read on the forward strand.
TTAAATCTAAATCCAACGGATATAGAAACCACAGATGAACTAAACAGTCTTGTTGCAAGTCTTTATAAATAAAAGAATTCTTCAACCATGATTACCAGCAAAAAGAATTGAGAAAAATAACTTGAAGAAGCAACGGAATGGGGGGGGCAGAGGAGTCCGCCACATCGTTTGATATGAAAAGCTAAGAAGGAGGCTCACGAAAAAATGCTGGATAATCACGAGATTATACGGGTATCCGATAATGCCCAGAGATCACTTGATGCGGAAACGGCCCGACTGGCAAGTCTGATTTACGCTCATACTTCGTATGACGGGACCTATGATGTGCGGATCCCTGGGTTGTATGTCATTCGTTACTCACATGTAGAAGCAGCGGATTACTTACATACCATCTACTCGCCTGCCGTCGGTAT
>NZ_PCZT01000014.1:10525-36346 GCF_002968895.1 Paenibacillus sp. AR247
ATCCACAAAGGCTCGCTGATTTGGTTCCGAAAGATTTCCGCAGGGGTTGCCTAAAGTCCACAATCGTAGTGCGGGTTACGTGGTTGATGCTGATTTGGCCATTATGAATGCCGTGGTAAGACTTGTAGACTGTCTATCCCATCCGGGTGATGAAAAATTGCTTGCGCCGCTCGTCATGGACGAGATTTACATCCGGCTTCTCCGCAGCCCCATCGGCGTTAACGTTGCCGAGACGGTTTTTGCAGATTCCGGTGTGCAGCGGATTGTGAAAGCAATTGACTGGCTGCAGGCCAACTACTCCCAGCCATTAAAAATCGCAGATTTGGCAGAGATGGTCCATATGAGCGAGTCATCGTTTCGTGAGCATTTTAAGTCGGTTACGGCAATGAGCCCCATACAATACCAGAAAGCTCTGCGCCTTCAGGAAGCAAGACGCCGGATGTTATCCAATAAAATGGATGCGACGACTGCGGCCCGGGCTGTGGGATATGTGAGCGATTCCCAATTCAGCCGGGATTACAGCAGCTTCTTTGGAAGTCCTCCAAGCAGAGATATCGCTAAATGGCGCAAATAAACACAGTATTTGAACTGATCGGGAGGCATCATCGCTTTTTTCCATATATACCCGCGGCCATAAGGCTTAGCGGGTTTTGCCTTTTCTGGAGAGCAGATTTCGTTGAATCAAGCAAAAACTTAAGCGAATAAGGCAAACTTCGGGATGAACAAACTCCTATACTATGGTTAAAGCGAGGTTCAAGAAATCTGTTTAAAAATTTGAGGAGGATTTTACATGCATGTTTTTGTTACGGGAGCTGCCGGCTTCATCGGAGCAGAGGTTGTTCGTAAACTAATAGATGCTAACCATCATGTAGTCGGTCTGGTTCGTTCCAAAGAGGCTGGCAGGAGGCTCACAGCTATAGGTGCAAAGGTGCAAATGGGTTCAATAGAGGATATCGAATGCTTGCATAGAGGAGCTGCAGAGGCAGATGGTGTTATTCACTTGGCCTTTTTCCATAAGTTCTCGCATGCCAGTCTCCGGACACGCCTTCGAATTTTGCTCGGGGGCAATCCCCGCCTTGCGTCTTTGAGGTTCACGAAGGCTGCTGCAGAGGCTGACAGGCGCGCCATTGAGACATTTGGTACTGTGCTTTCGGGCCGCAACTGTCCACTAGTCGTCGCTATTCCAACTATGAGCCTCTCACCCGGTGGACTGGCAACAGAAGAACATGCACCCGATCCTAACTCCTTAGGAAGCGGACGGGTTCCGTCGGAGATCGCTACACTGGCATTGGCAAAACGGGGGGTCCGCTCCTCAGTTATTCGTCTTCCACCGCTTGTACATGATTCTGGCGGTGATAAGAACGGCTTGTTACCGCTTCTGATTCGCACGGCTCGTGATAAAGGCATCTCCGCCTATGTGGGCGAGGGGACCAACCGCTGGCCGGCCGTGCATCGCCTAGATGCGGCTCAATTGTTTAAGCTTGCATTGGAGAAAGCCCCGGCAGGGTCGCGACTCCATGCGGTGAGAGATGAGGGAGTGCCATTTCGAGAAATCGCCGTCACCATCGGCCAACATCTGAACCTCAAGATAGATAGCATTGACGTGGACAAGGCGGGTTCACATTTCGGATGGATAGGAGCCTTTGCGTCGGTGGACAATCCTGTATCAAGCGCATTAACTCAAGAGCGCCTGGGGTGGCGTCCCGTACATCCATCCCTTATTGAGGACATTCATGAGGGGGACTACTTCCACAGATAATTTGATCTTGGCTATTTAATGGAAACATGTCCTAAATGAAGATATTAAGAGGGGACTAATCAATGTAACGAATGTAACGAATAAAGGCATTATTATCAAAAGTGAAAATGATCTAGAGGATGTATACCCGATGCTGATCGGTGGCTTCATACGGGAAACGTTAGTTCATAAAATAAAGGAGCGGTTTGCCGGCGGCAGCCGCTCCTTTTATTTATCAAGCTCACGGGCAGTTTAGCGCAACATTACTTCATACTTCTCGTCATAATATTAGTTCACTAAAATATGCCAAGAAAGGAATAGAATATTATGAAAAATGTTCTCGCAGGAATTTTCGCTGCATTCATTTTATCTATCTCTTCACCTGCATACGCGGCAGATATGCAAATAAAAGTTGAAGGTGTTACTATTGCCTCCGCTGTGAAGCCCGAAATGAAGAACAATCGAACGATGGTGCCTTTGCGTTTTATCAGTGAAAATTTGGGAGCCAAGGTCAACTGGTCGGGTTCGGAAGTTACGCTCGCAAAAAGCGATATGCTGGTAATCTTAAAATTGAAGAGCCATACAGCGATGAAAAATGGTAAACCCGCGCTACTCGATGCAACCCCATATATCAAGAATGATCGCATCATGGTTCCGCTTCGCTTTATTGCAGAAACGTTTAACTGCAGCGTCGGATTCAGAAATTCGACAGTATCTGTTGAACCTGCCCCATTTGTTCTTGACGGAGTGAAAGTCAAAGCATTGCAGTACGAAGTTAACTATACAATGGGCAGCATAGTAAAAGAAATTAATGGGAGTTCCTATATCGAAGCGATTTATCATATTTTTGACAACAAAGGAAGTAAGGCGAATCCCCCTGCTAGTTACACTTCGAGTGTTATAGAACTTACAACGGGGGACTATTACATGAGTGGAAAGTTTGATTTTTTGGATCAAAAAGGGAACAGCTTCAAACAATTTTATCTCTATACTTTATCTCATTCCGAGGGCAACCCCAGTGTGATGTTATATGATGCGACTGAAAAACAATGGTACTCGTTTACCTACCCAGCATTTCAATCGATTGATCAGTTCATTGAAACTGCCGGGAATAACGGTTTTCTGACGACGATCAGTGATACAAATCCATAAGGCAACCAATTAGAGGCAGCATTCTCATAGTTCAGAAAATGGCAGGTTTAAGGAGAAGATACAGAATGGACAGAACAATCCTCGCAATTTCTGGCGGTGGTTTTTCCGAAGAAGATCAGGACTATATTGATGAATACTTATTAAAAATACCTAGAAAGCAAGAACCATTAAAAATTGCATTTATTGCAACAGCCAGTAATGATGCACAAGGTTATATCGATAAGTTTTATAAGGCATTTAAAAATGAACAACCAAACCATCTTACTATAAATGATTTTGACTCACCCAACATTCAAGAAATTGTTAATGATTTAGATATTGTGTATGTAGGCGGCGGGAATACCCAGTATATGCTTGAAATTTGGAAAAAAACACGCTTCGACGTTGTGTTGAGAAATGCTTATCAGAAAGGTGTCGTATTAGCAGGTATAAGTGCAGGGGCCATGTGTTGGTTTGAAACTTGTTTTAGTGAAACAAATGAAGAAGAGTTCGAGGAATTTGAAGGTTTAGGATTGTTAAAAGGCAGTCTTTGTCCGCACTATAATGATAAAGAACGTCGTACTGCATTTGATCATTGGGCTTCTACTCAAAAAAACAGCATGCTCTATACTTTATTGGATAATGAGAATTTACACTTTAAAAATGAAATGTTAGTTGCAAAAATAATTACGTGACGCTCTAAAGATCATTGTGCTTTTTATTATACAAACGTTCCGTATAAGGGGGATGAAATATGCCATTGTGAGGGACTTGAACAGTTTAACCTCACTGTCATCTTAAATAATAACGCGGCAAAGCGGCTTTATGGGACTCTCGGTTTTGTAACTTACGGAACAGAGCAGAATGCCCTAAAGAATGGATATCAATATTGGGATGAAAATTTAATGGTCTTGCGATTGAACTAAAGGGAAAAGGCAGCCAGATGGACGGTATAAAAAATAATGTTTTATCTCTGTTAATAACTTTAGCAAATAGGAAATCGCTTTTTATGCGAATCGATACATGGCTCAATTGCGATATACTGCAACAGATTCGCAGAAGGTGTGGTAATATCCTAATAAGACATACGGCTAACAATAAATACAATAATAATGGCTAGACTGGGGCGAGTGCTCCAGTCTATTTTTTGTTGCGCTCATGGCCATGTAACCCAAAAGCGCGATACGCTGCCTTACATGCAGAAGCAGTGATATTTTGCAAAGTAAACAAGTACAAATTTAGTGAAAATAGTTTAAGATAGGAGTGAAATAATATTTTGTAATTAAGTTATATTTATGAAATTTTATTAGGAGGGTTGTCATGGTAAACCGTGTTTGGCAAACGTATCGCACTGTGCTGTTTTGTAGATTTTTCGCTAATTACTTCGCGCTGATTCTTATCCCAGTCATCGTAGCCGCCGTACTGACCAATTTTTTTGTCGTCCGGTTGATTGAGCATGATGCGGAAAGATTGAACAATACCATCATGCAGCATTTCTCGGAGCAAACCGATGACACATTCGTCACTCTCGAACGTGATATGGTGAACATGCTGTCAACTGCAAGCCTCAAGAACTTTCCCGGAACGTCCGGCGATCCGGCCGAACTCACTCAGCGCTATGAATGGATCCACTCGCTCATGCAACAAATGAATAAACTGGATTCGGAAGATCTGGTGTACAAATCGTTCCTGTACTTTGCGAGCGAAGATCTTGTCATCGACGGCAATACATATAACAACAAAGACGAGTATTTCCGGGAACAGTATCTGATTAAAGATACGGATATACCATCCTACTTTGCCAATTTTACTGGCAAGAAATCGATGGTTTTTACAAAACCGCATACCGTATTTGAAAGGCCGCCGTTCACTCGGGACATCGTCTCAACCCATTCGAACACCGCCATGCTGATGAGCTATCCTTTCAACAATAGCAATCCAGAAGTCTATTTGGTCGTGAATCTTGATCTAGATAAGCTTCGCGAGCGATTGGGCATTCAGGAGAAGTGGGTAACGGATACGATGCTGGTCAACTCGTCCGGCTCCGTCCTGATCTCTAACGGATCGTCCGAGCTACAGCCTGATTCATTTGCAGCGATGATCCGTATGAATCCGGAACAGACTTTATTTTTAAACGAGAATAGGAAAGCGCTATCATTTACCAAATCCCGGTTCAACGATACTTGGTATTACGTAAGCATGATCGATCTGCCCACCCTAATGAAGCCGGCAAGCACGATCCGCACGATGACGTTCGTACTGCTTGGCATGTTTATCATCGTAGGCGGCTTGGTTTCTTATTATTTGAGCCGGAGGTTGTACAACCCGATTCGCGAAATTAAAACGGGGCTGGAATCGCAGCATCCGCATCTGGACGACGCACCCGGCTCCCACAGCGGCAACGAGTTCGATACAATAAAACGGTTTTCGCATTTGCTAATCTCTAAGAACAAAGAGCTGACACAGACCGTAAACGGCATGTTCCCGATCGTCCAGGAGCAATTTATTGTTAGAGTGTTGTTTGGTGAATACCGCGACAGCCTATCGATCGAATTTTGGTGAATACCGCGACAGCCTATCGATCGAATATTACGCAAAAGAAATTGACTTCCCGTACAAACCGGTATCAGCCGCAACTGTCCTCTGCATTGATATCCAATACTATTCGCCATTCGCGGAACAGCTGTCTGAAACGTCCAAATCATTTACGCTGGCGGAGCTGAAGGAGAAAATTCGCAAGCTGTCCCCGGCAATGATTTGGGTATGTCAAACACGTTCCGAACAATTGTCCTGTGTGCTGCATCACGAAGAGAATGGGCTTTGTGCCCCCAAGGAAACAGCGAATGTTATAAAACTGCTCCTGGAGCATCCTTATTACAAGGCTTCCATTGGGATCGGGGAAACAGTCCATTCCGTCGCTGCCCTCCATCAGTCTTACAACCAAGCGCATTCGATGCTCCATTATAAGAGCTTGCACTCTGGTGCGGAAATTTGCAGCGAACAAAGGGTATGGAAGGAGCGATCGTCAGGAGACAGTTTCTTGTCTTCCCAAGAAGTGAACCGGATCTTCAATAGGTACAAAGCTGGCGATTACAAGCACTTGCTTCAGTCCGTGTTCGAATTACTGGATGCCGGGATGCGAAGCAACGCGAACGCACATCAGATGAAGAGCTTAGGCACCGATGTGCTGAATACTTGGGCACGCGCCATCGAAAGTGAGCGAAACGATTTTGACATATCGGCATATTCCGATTTGTTTGCCGCCATCAACTGCTGTGTAACCTGGGAAGAAATGAGGCAAACATTTCGGGAAATACACGGCGTATTGTTCCGGAAGATCGAAGTGCCGGATCGTAAACAACAGTTTGCCGAAATTTTGGACTATATTCGGACCCATTATAACGAAGAACTCTCCATTGAGCATTTCGCGGAGCAAATGAACATGTCCGCCGGGCATTTCAGCCGCATGTTCAAGGAAGAGGTGGGTGAGAAGTATGTGGAATACATCGCCAAGTACAGGATTTCCAAAGCGAAGCAATTTTTGCTCGAAACGGATATGAAGATCGACGATATTGCCGGACAAATTGGCTATTGGGGAAGGAATTCATTCATCCGTAATTTTCGCCGTTACGAAGGAATTACCCCGGCTAAATATCGCACGATCCATCAATCATGAGTCTTCTTTTTTTCGAAGTCTCATTTTTTTCACCTTGCTTATCAAGCGAGTGGCGTTGTCATGCGGTTTGTAAAAAATGGAGACATCCCGAAAACATGGTGCTTTACCCGCGGAGTGCCACCACATATAGTCAGAGCAAAGATTCGGTTGGCGTTCGAACGCCTACCAAAGGAGGTGAAACCGTTGTCATTGGATCGAAGCGACGCCGCGAACGCACAAATACCAGCCCGTGATCAAAGTGGAAGGGGCACTTCTCTCCGATTCAAGCTGAAGAAATACAAAACGTTATATTTGCTGATGCTGCCCGGCATCCTGTATTACATCCTCTTCAAGTACGCACCGATGTACGGGGTGATCATCGCGTTTCAGAATTTCTCGATCGGCCGTGGGATCATGGGCAGCAAGTTTGTCGGCCTGCAGCATTTTATTGATTTTTTCCTCAACACGCCGGATGCCTGGAAGCTGGTCCGGAATACGGTCATGCTCAATGTATACGACCTGATATTTCGTTTTCCGGCACCAATCATCCTTGCCTTGCTGTTCCATGAAATCCGAAGCCGGAAGTTCAAATGGTTCGTGCAGAGCGTCAGCTACATGCCTCACTTTTTATCTACCGTCGTAATCGCCGGCATTATGGTTACCTTTTTGTCGCAGCAGACCGGAATCGTCAATCATATACTCGACTGGCTCGGCTTCGGGCGAATTATGTTTCTCGGCGAGCCAGGTTGGTTCCGTACGATCTACGTAGGCTCGGAAATTTGGCAGACGATCGGCTGGGGCACAATCTTGTACTTGGCGGCTATTGCCGGCGTCGATCCGACGTTGTATGAGGCTGCTAAAATCGATGGCGCCAATCGGTTTCAACAAATGCGTCATGTGACCTTCATCGGCATGATTCCGGTAATGATCGTCCTGTTTGTCCTGACGCTTAGCCACTTTATGGAAACCGGCTTCCAAAAAATTATTTTGTTGTACAATCCGATGACCTATGAAACCGCGGATGTCCTCAACACATACATTTATCGCCGCGGCATCCTATCCGCCGACTTCAGCTTCGCTACGGCTGTCGGTTTGTTCCAGTCGGTTATCGGATTCGTACTAGTCGTCTCAGCGAACCGTGTCGTCAAGAAATTTTCGGACACTAGTCTCTGGTGAAGGAGGCCGAGAAATGAAAATCAAGGAGAGCTTCGGCTCGAAGTTATTTGACGCTGTAAATATCTTCCTCATGTCCATCCTCATTATCGTCATGGTCTATCCACTCGTATATGTGTTTTCCGCTTCCATCAGTGATAACGCCATGGTCATGAGCGGGCGGGTCGTTCTCTGGCCCAAAGCGATCAACTTGATTGCTTATGAACGGCTCCTCGGCAATCCGGATCTATGGATCAGCTATTGGAACACGATTCGCTATACCGCCGTTCAAACCTTCTTATCGCTCGCCGTTACATCTGCCATGGCTTATCCGCTTGCCAAAAAAGGGCTCCCTGGCCGTCCGCTGATCCTGTTCCTGGCGGCCTTCACGCTGATGTTCGGAGGTGGGATGATCCCGACCTTCCTTGTTGTACAGAAACTGGGACTGCTTGATACGATGTGGGCGATCGTGCTGCCGTCGCTAGTCAGCACTTGGTATCTGTTCATCATGCGCACCTTTTTCGAAGGATTGCCGGAAGAGCTTGAAGATGCCGCCACCATTGATGGCTGTGGCACGATGCAGGTGTTCCTAAAGATTGTAATTCCGCTTTCGCTCCCGGTACTCGTCTCCATCGGTTTGTTCACCGCCGTTAATCAATGGAACTCGTTCTTCGATGCGCTGATCTATTTGAACGATCGGAGCATGTACCCTTTGCAAATCATGCTGCGCAACATTATTATCGCCGGCTCGAATGTGCAGGGCGAAGGCAACACGGACTATATAGAGACGCTGAAATACGCCATGATTACGATTGCTACGGTACCGATATTATGCGTGTATCCGTTCATTCAAAAATATTTCGTACAAGGCACCATGATCGGCGGAATCAAAGGGTAGATGCAGATTCCACCGGAACTTATTCCTATATATCCGATGTCAATATAAGGAGGGTATAAACAAGTGAGTAAAAGAATGATGGCCATCATCCTTTCTGCCGTTATGCTGAGCGTTCTGACCGCCGGCTGCAGTGGAAAAGGCGGGAAGCAAGAAGGGGCAAATGGAGGAGGGACAGACTCGCAAAAGCCAATTTCGTTCTCTTGGCTGGTTTACGATCGCCCGGAAGGAAAGGTAAAGAATGATTGGGAGATTTTCAAGGAAATCGAAGCGAAAACGGGCGTCAAAGTGGATTGGCAGGTCGTCAGCCAAGAAGGCCTGACAGAGAAGCGGCAGATAATGATCGCTACCAACACGGTCACTGATTTTAGCCAGCCGACAAATCAAGAGGCCAGGGAGAACGGGCCGGAGAACGTGTTCCTGAATTTGAACGATTATTTGGATATCGCACCCAATCTCAAAAAGTTTTACGAGACTTATCCCGAAGCGAAGGCTGTGGCAACTGGAGCGGATGGCGGTATCTACGACGTTCCTGTACTCGAAGGTGACCCTGCGGGGAAAGGCTTCAATTATATTTGGATGGCGCGCAAAGATTTGATGGATAAATACAACTTGAAAGCCCCGACAAATATTAATGAATTTTATCAATTCCTGAAAGACTTGAAGGCTAAAGAGCCGGACAGCTACCCGCTCAGCTTCAATACTCCGGTCACGGCGGATACCGGAATGTATACCGTATTCGGAAAGATTTTCACGGGTATTACAGGCTTTTTCAATCAAAGTCCGACGGAAGATAAGTACGAGTTCGCGCCGTACAATAGCGGATATAAAGATGCACTTGTATTTATGAATAAGCTGTATACGGAACAACTGCTCGACCCCGAATTTTATTTGTTGACTCCGGATCAGTGGGAAGAACGGTTCTTAAAAGGGAGTCTTCCGTAACCTACTACTGGAAGGCGGAAGTGAACCCGACGATCGACAAAGCGAAGCAAGCCGGCACGTCGGATTACGATCTGGATGCGCTTCCCGAGTTTGCCGCAGACGGCGTAAAGACCTACCAGTTTTCCCGTCCGGTCGTAGGATCGGTGGGGCGGGCCATTTCGGCGAAAGTCAAAGATAAGGAAAGAGCAGTCAAATTTCTTGATTATCTAGTGAGTGAAGAGGGCACCAATTATTTGTCGCTCGGTATTGAAGGCAAATCGTATACCCTTGAGGACGGGAAGCCGGTCTACATGAAAGAGTTCGGAGCTAGCCCCTATGTGCCGCTGCGCCGCGATTTCGGCGTATGGTACGACAACATTTCGCTGAACAACGCATTGGCACGTCAAACGTGGGAGAGAGGTCTCGACGACAAAAGCAAAGCGATCAACAGCAGCTATGAAAAGTTCATCATTCCCGCGCCTAAGGCACTCGTGAAGACTACGGAAGAGCTCGATCTGGAAAAATCAAAGCTGACCCCGCTCACCAAGTTTCTGGAGCAGAAAATTACCGAATTCGTCACAGGCAAGACACCGATTACCGACGCGAACTACCAGCAGTTCTTGGATCAATTGAAGAAACTCGGCTCCGATGAACTGTTGGATATGTACAATACGGCATATCAGCGCACGTATGGTTCTAAGTAAGCGGTAAGATTCAAGTCAAAGGAGGGCATGAAATGCGATCCGCATCGTTTATCGTTGATGCTGACATCCACAATGCGATCGACAAACTGCAGGACTTGCTGCCTTATTTACCGAAAGTATGGCACCAACAATGGCTCGAAAGTGGTATCGGTGTGCACGGGCAGTATTATTCGCCCGTAGGTGTATTGCGTCAGGATGCAAAGCCCGACAATGGCGCCACGCCCGGAAGCGATCCGCAGTTTGTCCTGCAGCATTATATGGAACCGTTCGGAATCGATTACGGCATACTAACGGTGGGGGAGAACAGGGCCTTTCTCTTCACGCCGATCCGGACTATGCGAATGCCGTAGCTGCCGCCTTCAACGATTGGCTGGCGGATCATTGGCTTAGCGTCAGCCCAAAATTCAAAGGCTCCATTCAGATTAACCATTCCGATCCGGCCGAAGCCGTCAAAGAGATCGACAGGATGGGGCCGCATCCGGGCATGGTGCAGGTCGTTATGGGAAGCGGAGCGCGTATGCCGTACGGCAACCGCTTTTACCATCCGATCTATGAAGCAGCAGAACGGAATGGACTGCCGGTCGCCATTCATCCTGGCACGGAAGGGAAGGGGATATCCGGCGCCCCGACACCGGCCGGGTACCCGACCCGGTATATGGAATGGCACAATATTCTACCTGCGAATTTTATGACTCATATCAATAGCCTGGTATGCGAAGGGGTGTTCGAAAAATATCCGAAGCTTAAATTTGTAGCGATCGAAGGCGGTATAGCCTGGCTGCCCCATTTGATGTGGCGCATGGACAAAAAACTATAAAGCGCTGCGCGATACCACGCCATGGCTCAAGCGTCTACCATCGGAGTATATTGTGGAGCATGTGCGGGTAACAACGCAACCGATCGAAGAACCGAAGCAGCCGGAACATCTGCTGCAAATCTTTCAGATGATGCATGCTGAACAGATCGCCATGTTCTCATCCGACTACCCGCATTGGGACTTCGACAATCCGAAAGTCGTGCTGAGAAACCTTCCTCAGAAGTTGAAAGAGCGTATTCTAGGGGATAACGCGGCAGAACTGTACGGCTTCCCGATCCCGGAGGGGCCTAAGGAGGCGGGTCCCGCATGAGAGTGAAAGTGGCGGAGCCAGATGCGATCAGCGACGGCGGCAAACTTATCGTAAAAGTGAAAGAGATGGAAATCGGCCTGTTTCGGATCGAAGGTAAATACTATGCGTGGCGTAACGTTTGCCCGCATGCGGCGGCGCCGGTATGCGCGGGGGCGATTCGAGGGACCCGGCTTCCTTCCGATGTTTACGATTATTGTTACGGATTGGAGGATCGAGTGCTGCGATGCCCATGGCACGGCTGGGAATTCGACCTGAAGAGCGGTCATCACCTGGCTCCAGGCAGCGACGCGAAGCTGCGTGGTTATCCGGTGGAAACCGACGATACCGGGGTATATGTTGTGTTACGTAAGAGGAATTGAAGCTTGGTTTGCGGCTAAGGATATGATTCCTTAGCCGTTTTTTTCAAGAACAAACAGCTGCGTCACTGCGGCTTTTTCCTTTAACAATATAAGTACTTGTCAGCAGGAATACATAAGAACGAATCGAAGCAATAGATGATCGCCAATCAAATGGAAAGAGGTAAACTGGATGAGAGCATTTATTATTACAGGTACGTCTCGTGGTTTGGGTTATGAGATCTGTAAACAGCTTATTAACCGTAATCATCTTATCTTCGCAGTTGCAAGGAACCATAATGACTCTCTAATCGAATTTGCAGCTCAACACGGTTGTAAATTGCATTTTCTTAAATATGATCTACAAAACATAGATGGCATATCAGAATTAATTAGAGGAATAATGGAACGAGTTCATGACGAAATAGAGTCGATTACATTGATTAATAACGCAGCTCAGGTAACACCTTTAGGGAATATAGACGATTGTAGACCTGAAGATGCAGTAAAAAGTATACAAACAAACTTGTTAGCGCCGATCTTGTTAACCCAGTCTTTAATAAACCAAACGGATGAGAGGAATGTCCATCGAATCATTGTAAATATATCCTCTGGTTCCGCTAAAGATGCGACAGCCGGCATGAGCGTGTACTGTGCTTCAAAGGCAGCTTTGAATATGTTCACGTCCTGCATACAATTGGAGGATCATAAATCGTTAACCGTATACAAAGTAGATCCAGGTATGGTCGATACCGATATGCAGGAGGTGGCACGGAACCAAGAAGGACTAGCAGTTTCGAATTTTTTTAAGGAGGCCAAAGAAACAGGTGCTTTGAAATCTGCGGAAGATGCTGCCAAAAAAATTGTTAGGAGGGTTTTAGCTTCGCAATCTTAAAACAAATATTGATGATACATATTAAGCTAAGGACAGTTAGAAACAATGGGGGATGAAAATGGCTAAATAAGTAAGCATTGAAGAATATAAATCAGAGTGGTTACAACAGTTCGAGCAGGAAAGGGAAAGGTTACGAACAGCTTTCGAGGACAACGCCGTTGCCATTGAACATATCGGGAGTACTTCCATCATGGGGCTACCATCGAAACCAATAATAGATATTGCTGTTGGAGTTGCTAGTTTAAGCGAAATGGACTCATTAATTGAACCCTTACTAGCCAAGAGTGAAGACACGATTGACTAACGGGAGACGAAAACACAACTATAAAACGACGGTAGCCGGCCTAGATGATCGGCTGCCGTCGTTCTGCTAACGGGGAGGCTAGTGTTATAACTTAATAATTTTAATCAGGTTTTGGCAAAAACTCCTTAACACAGGTTTAAAAGTTAATTTGGCTGGCGGTACCCCATATTGTAAATAAGTCATCGCTTTGCGTACGTTTTTCGCGTTTTGTTGGCGGTTCTGCTAAAAAAGAGTGATAATGTAATTTACTGAATGCGCTGGCCGATCAACTTACTGTGTACGCAACAACCTTCACAACGTAGCGCCTAACAATTCCTCGCTTTTCGCCCAAAGCCGCTCGGCTTTGTCAGCATCGAGCGCATATGACCTGACGCCGTCGGCAAACGGGTTGGGTGTGTCATCGATCGGCGCGACGGTGCAATCTTCGAGATAGCGTCCGCCGATTTCGCTTTGTCAGCCACGACTGCGGCCCAGACCGACGTTGCGGCTGCCTGTGCGATTTCTTTAAGCTCCGCTGGCGGAAGACTAGCTTCGGCACGAGCTTTGCCAACGTTCTCGAAAAGACCCTGCAGGCCTTCCTGCGAGAAATGGCGCGGGAGATCGGTAAGACTATTCCCGGGCATCACCGAGGCAGCTCGAATTCCACGATTACGATGTCGCTTATCGAATTCGACTGCAAAGAGAGAAGTGGCCGTTTTCGATCGGCCATAGGCGACAAATCGGTCGTATTCCTGTTGCTCAAAATTCGGATCGTCCAGGTCAACATCAGCGGCGCGATGAGCTTGGGACGACAGCACCACCAAGCGCCCGTTATCGACGAGCAGCGGCTCGATTCGATTGATTAAAGCGAAATGACCAAGATAGTTCGTCCCGAACTGGACTTCGAAGCCGTCGACCGTTCGACCAAACGGGGTTGCCATGACGCCAGCGTTGGCGATGATGGCGTCGAACCGCTTGCCGTTGGCCAACAGTTTATCTGCGCAGGCACGAACGCTTTGCAAGGATGCGAGATCGAGCTCGATCAGCTCTAGACTGCCTTCTCCTTGAGCCGCAGCTTTAAGGACTGATGCAGTGGCCGCCTCGGCTTTGGCCAGGTTCCTGACCGCGCCGACGACGGTGGCGCCGTGAGAGACCAGTGAGCGGGCGGTTTCGAGGCCAATGCCGGATGATGCCCCCGTAATGAGAAATCGTTTTCCCTTGAGATCAACCCCGGAAAGCACCTGATCGGCAGTTGATTTTGCACTGAATTTATTGGTCATATATTTATCTCCTTTAATTTTAGATTCCGCCGGCTATATTGATGGTCTCACCGGTTATGTACCCTCCATGTGATCCGGCGAGAAAGCAGACAGCCTCTGCCACCTCTTCAAGGGTTGCAAAGCGGCGGATCGGATGCATGTCCAGGAAGGCTTCAAGGGGTGGAAGATGATCAGCCACGTCCTTGTTCATGTCCGTGGGCATGGCCCCAGGCTGAACGACATTTACAGTGATATTACGGGGGCCGAGGTCACGTGCGACGCCCCTCGCATATCCGGCGAGCGCCACCTTCGTACCTGCATAATCGGCGACTCCTCTAAGGGGAACGCGTTCGCCGAGCAGAGAGCCGATAAAAATAATACGGCCTCCGTCCGTTAGTTTGGGTGCGGCCGCGCGGGTATTGGCGATCGATCCCATGACATTGACTTGCCACTGCCGATTGTATTTTTCTTCGTCCAAGCCGGTATCATCTACCATCTGGCCTTGGATCGCGATGCCGGCGTTGTTCACGAGGATGTCGAGCTTGCCGAATTCGGCAATCACCGAGTTAATTAGGGGCTTGGCGGAAGTAAGGTCCGCTTGGTCGCTTTTGATTGCCAATGCATGAACACCCTTGGCCTTCAGCTTCTCCACAACAGCCTCCGCTTTTTCGGAAGAGGCCGCGTAGCTGATTGCAACATCCGCTCCTTGATCGGCAAACGTTTCAGCCATAGTGGCGCCAAGGCCTCGTGAGCCGCCCGTAATGAGGACGACCTTACCTTTCAAGGATTTATGCATGAAAAGAACCTCCTCTAATCATTTCTGTATAAAATGAACCGCTTTCTACGTCGCTGGACACTATCGCCCCCGGGATTGGCGAAATAACATAACGATCGTTACGTTAAATTATGTTATACAGTTTGGTACGTACTGTCAATATCATAACGATCATTACGTTAAATTTTATTTTATAATATGGTGCTCACTGTCAATCGGCCAGTTGCAGGGATGCCAGGTTGCGCTAAGGTAGGATGATGCGTCGCCATCTGGCAAGAGGGCAGCAGCATGTGCGGGTCTGGCGTCTGATATGTGACACGAGATCTCGAATAGCTATTCCCCCAATAGTGCGCTGTTCTTTGACCGATAGATTGGCAGAATTCCGTAACGTGTGTTATGATAACGTACAGTATGAAATTGGATATGAAACTTTTTGAATATCGACTGTAACAAAAAAAGAGGTGATCTGACTGATGGGACGTAACCGCGAATTCGATGTGGATCAAGCACTTGATGCGGCGCTTTGCGTGTTTTGGCGTAAAGGATATGAGGGCGTATCGTACACCGACCTGACGCAGGCCACAGGTGTCGAACGACCCGCGCTCTACTCGGCATTTGGCAATAAGGAAGCGTTATTCCGCCGAGTTTTGGCGCGCTATTACGAGCATTACTTGGATTTCTTCCCGGCGGCGCTGGAACTGCCAACCTCGCGGGAGGTGGTCGCACACATCCTCCGCAGCGCGGCCGAACTGCATACTCGTTACCCGGATCGCAGGGGGTGTCTAGGTGTCCACGGAGCCTTGGCTGGCTCGGACGATGCCGAACCTATTCGACGTGCCCTGATCGATGCGCGTGCGGAAGGAGAGGCATCGCTGCGTGATCGCTTAGAACGGGCAAAGCAGGAGGGGGATCTGCCGGAGACTGCTAACGCTGCCGCGCTAGCTGCATTCGTGCTGGCGGTGCTCCACGGTATGGCTGTTCAAGCCAAGGCCGGCTTCAGTCGCGACATGCTAGAGGCGATTGCTGAGCAAGCACTCTCCACCTGGCCTACCGGCAATTCTACACTTTCCGGAAAGTCATCCTAAACTTTAGTACAGAAGAATATAGTTATTCAAAAACGCAAACCTGGCAGTCAAGTTTTTCGGTCGATCCGTGAAGGGTTTGTGTTTTATCCAAAGAAGCCACTCCTTTGTCAGGAGTGGCTTTTGTTTATATGCTGGTGTAGCTCAAAATGCACAACGGCAGCCGGCCAAGATGCGCGGCTGCCGTTATTTTAACTAAAGGGCAGGATAGTTTAATGTGGTATCGAAATAGGTTTTTTCATTAAGATACATATTATCGGGAGCGCAGGGAGCGGTAAATCGTTTATTTCAGAGAAATTAAGTAAAAAACTTAATATTCCTCATTATGATTTAGATAATATCTTCTGTGTCCTAATGGGAAACGCTAGCTCAATAAACACGCTTGAAGGCAGCCGACCCCAAAGCCGGGTGCTTTTTTCATTAAGCTAACGGGCAGGACGTATCGTTAAAACAATAAAAGCCCTAAGCGTACAACCTTCCTTATGGACATTCGTGTATAGCACTGCTATAATGGAACTATGAAAACATATGACAAAATATTGGCAGCTGCTCTTAAGGTACTCGAAGAGGAGGGCGGAGCCCAATTTTCGACGCGAGCCGTAACTGCGATCGCACAGGTTACAGCTCCTACGCTCTACCATCATTTCGGCAGTGCCGATGGACTCCTGAGTGCAGCTATAGTGGAAGCGTTCAAACAGTTATTTAAAAGCAAGATTGCCGCTGTGGAGTCCGCCATTCCAGAGATGGCTCTTCGTCAAGGATGGGATGACTATGTCCGCTTCGCGGCAGCCCGTCCTCGGATTTATGCGGCGATGATGGGGCGCTTGCTCGAGGGAGCCCATATCGAGGCGGCAGATCAGTCGTACCAAGCATTGGTGCAAAATATTCAGAGAGTCGCCGACGAAGGCAAACTGGCAGTGTCAGTCCAGGCTGCGGCAGATCTGGTCTGGGCTTCTGCGAATACGGCCTCTTGGCTGTATGTGACGGCCCAGGTTCGTAAGACACCCCCACCCCAGCCCGACGTCGTTGATCTCATTCGGGAAAGCGTAATGCAGATCATTTTGATCCAAAGGCCGGAAGCCGATTCAAAATGAGGAATTCGATGACAGAGCCTGGCGACCCCAGGCAAAGCCCTAATTTAGAGACGCATAAAAAAGATCGCCTATCCAACCTGGACCTCCAGGAGGATGGCGATCTTTTTTATGTTTGGAGGATGCGAGCATCGTTCTCTTGGATTCCTGTTGTGTGACAGGTGAAATGTGGTATGCCGAGTGCATCACCAACGCCCGTCAAAGCAATGTTCAGACCACAGAACAACACTTCGAAAAAAATATAGCGCCGCTATAGACAGTTTTGTATAGCGGTGCTATAATACCCGTATAACAGTGCTATACCGTGATCCACATCTTATCAAACCTAGGAGGGTTACTATGCCATCTAAAACTCAAGAACTGGTCGTCGTCACAGGTACGTCCAGCGGAATCGGCAGGGCTACTGCGGAGCAGCTCGCCGCTGAAGGATTTCATGTTTTGGCGGGGGTTCGTCGTCAGGAAGACGCCGACAAAATCAAACGCAAAAATATCGAACCGGTGATCGTCGATGTTACCAATATCAACACCCTAAAGGCGCTGGCCGAACGGGTGGAGCAAGATCCGTTTGGTCGCCCTTTGCGGGCCGTGGTCAACAATGCCGGCATCGCCGTTAATGCCCCTCTCGAGATGGTTCCGCTGGATGAATTTCGCCGCCAGATCGAAGTCAGCGTGATTGGACAGGTCGCAGTTATTCAGACGCTTACCCCGGCCTTGCTGAACAGCGGCGGGCGCGTGGTCAATATCGGTTCGCTTGGGGGCAAGGTCTCCATGCCCGGTTTCGGAATTTATTCAGCTGCAAAGTATGCTATGGAAGCGATCAATGACAGTCTTCGCAGGGAGATGTCCTCGTTTGGCCTCAAGGTCATCATGATCACGCCGGGTGGTGTCAGCACGGGACTGTCGGAACAAGGGATTACGACAGCGGAGCGGCTGGCCAAATTGATGACGCCGGACCAGCACCGACGCCATGATCGTCTTTTTAATGCCGTGAAGGCTCAGGCTGAAACATGGGCAACGGACGGTATTGGCCCCGAGAAAGTGGCGGCAGTGGTTTCACGAGCCATCCACGTAAGTAAGCCGCGCACCCGCTATACGGTCGGTCGCGATTCGGCGCTGCTGACCCGACTAGTCCGAATTCTCCCGGACAAACTCCTCGATCGGATGCTCCGCAGCCAGATGAAGCTGCAGTAACGGATATTTTTACGAATGCCCCATTACAAAACAGGAGAATGAATAATGTCACAACAACAGGTTGAACATGCCATTATTGTAGGTGGATCTTTAGGTGGTCTAATGATGGGGCTTGCGTTATCTCGTTCTGGTTATACAGTGACCATTCTTGAACGTGCAGATTCATCATTAAGAAATGGTGCTTTTATTCGTTTACACACAAAGCCCTATCGTAACAGTGAAATTGAACGTGAATTAAGACACTTGGCATCCAATGGTAACAACAATGTTGAAGCCTGGTCAGCCATTCAAGAACGTTTGCGCAGCGCGGTCGCTAAAGAACCTGGCATTACCCTTCAGCACCATACACGAATTGTTAGTGTTGGGCAAAATGAATCATCTGCTTGGGCTACCAGTGAAGAGGAGCAGACGTTTAAAGGAGACTTTTTAATTGGCGCAGATGGATATCGCAGTATTGTCCGCCGTTATTTAAGCCCTGACAAACCATTTGCAGATTATGCTGGCTATCTGGCTTGGGTAGGGAAAGTGGATGAACATTTGCTGCCAAAGAAAGACTGGAAAAAACGGCAGCTTTCGAGCGCTTATTTCAACGATAGTGCCGCCGGTAAATTGACAACTGCGGTGATGCCAGGGAAAGAGGGGGGAACCCATCTTGGCCAGCGATGGATAGGTTTTTGCTGGTTTGATCATTCGCATAATCCATTGCTGTCTGAATTAGGCGTGTTAAAAGACGGGATTGCCCAGCATTCCTTATACGGTGAAGCTATTCCGGATTCGCTACTGGAAGAACTATCACAAACCAGCCAAGCCCATTGGAGCAAAGAAGATGATGCCATTTTGCAAATCGCGATTAAGGACCGCAGCTTAATTGGGGCACCTGTTAATGAATATTTCCCTAATATATTGTCAAAGGAAGAATAGCCATGGTGATCGGCGACGCAGCTCATACCATGTCACCAATGACGGGCGCAGGCTTTAATGACACACTTGATGATACGGTTGCCATTATGGACGCCATTAAAAAGTTTCCGAATTCGATAATCAAGGCTTTGAGTGAATATCAAACACGCCGTTTAGATGTGGTTCATCAAGATGTTCTTGCGGGCCAAGGCTTTAATCGTACTTTTGGACGCTTATAACAGCATGAAAATAAGCCATTGATACACTGGAATTTCAAGCATAAACGGGGAATTTGCCCATTTGAGAAAACGGTAATGCAGAAACTGCGAAGTATTTATAAATTAGGAGGAATTAGCATGAACGATACGAAGAACGGTTACGTTACTGTACTCTGGGAAGCGAGAGCTAAGGCAGGGAAGGAAGCCGAGATGAAGGCATTTATGACTGCCGCTGTCACCCCATCGCGCAACGACCTGGGTAACATTGACTACGAGGCTCACGAGGTAGAAGGCCAGCCCGGCACATTCATCATCTACGAGCGCTGGGAAAACCGGGATGCTCTCGAGCGGCACCTGAACGCCCCCCGGATGCAGGAGCTGGTGCCCCAGCTCTTAGAACTGATGGAGGGATCTATTGAGGAAGGGATTCGACTCCTGCAGCCGTTCCGCCCAGCGCAGTAAGATGCAACACCGAGGAGT
The DNA here is from genome assembly GCF_002968895.1 of Paenibacillus sp. AR247. NCBI lineage: Bacteria > Bacillati > Bacillota > Bacilli > Caryophanales > Paenibacillaceae > Paenibacillus > Paenibacillus sp. AR247. The sequence goes on from NZ_PCZT01000014.1 coordinate 30,361, forward strand.
TAAAGACTTTAGTGGAGGAGGCAAAACGTTGGCAACGATCGATGATTTTGCAGCACTAGATATTCGTGTCGGAACGATTAAGGAAGCGGAGTTTTTTGAAGAAGCAAAGGTCCCTGCGATAAAGCTTAAGATTGATTTTGGACCGGAGATCGGGATGAAATCCTCAAGTGCACAAATAACTAAGCGATACAAGGTTGAGGAAATTGTAGGGAAGCAAATTATAGGAATCGTCAATTTTCCTCCTCGGCGCATTGCGGGATTCAAATCGGAAGTATTAGTGTTGGGAGGAGTCCCAGAAAAAGGAGATGTTATTCTATTAAAGCCGGATACTGAAATGCCTAATGGTACGCCTATTGCGTAAAAATAAGGATCGCCTAAAGGAATTTAAATTTTAAAAAGCGTTAGCTTTAGGAGGTATACATGGATCTTAAATTAGACAACAAAGTAGCTGTCGTTACCGGAGCAAGTAAAGGAATTGGACTTGCAATCGTTCGGAAATTTATCGAGGAAGGGGCAAGTGTCGTCGCGGTAAGTCGGACTTTAACGGATGAATTGGCTGATCTTGTTGAAAAAAATCAGTCAAACATCTACCTATTGATGTCAATATGGAACGCAATACCGTTGAACTTTCTAAAAAACTCGGTGGAGTGTTCGGCGGAGTCGACATTTTAATCAATAGTATCGGGGCGGTTGACAAGAGAAGAGGAGAAGGTTTTTTGGCTACGCCAAATGAAGAATGGGAACAACTTTATGATTTAAACCTGTTTAGCGTTGTTCGTTTTACTCAAGCAGCATTACCGCATATCCTAAAGAACAATGAGGGTGCAATTGTAAATATCTCTTCAGTAAATGCACAAATGCCCGAATTGTTATTGCCTATTTATGGCACCACCAAAGCGGCACTTAATAATTTGACGAAAATGCTGGCTGGTGAGTTTGGACCTCGTCATATTAGAGTGAACTCGATCTCACCTGGACCGGTAGTAACCCCTTTGTGGCAAGACCCTGAAAACGGAATGGCCAAAACAATCGGTTCAGTTGCAGCGATGGATTCCGAAAAAGTTTTTGAAGAGCTGCCTAAAATGGCTGGTATAACATTGGGGAAATTTGCAGAAGCCGAAGATATTGCGAACCTTGCAGTGTTCCTTGCTTCGGAGCGAGCTTCAATGATTACCGGAGCGGATTATGTTATTGATGGAAATATGATTAAAACGATTTAAACCGAATTGGACGAAAAATAGGTACTGTGTATTCAAGCCATATAAACAATGAGGAACGAACAATATTTACCCTTTGTGGATCAACACAAAGAAAGGACAGGCGCGCCGCCTGTCCTTTTTTAATTGATATGAGGATAAACGCGTGATAAATTTACGGTTCGATCAAAGGTTATAGACCGACTCTCAAGGCGCCCCGCATCTTGACGAATATTTGCTTCAGGTACTTTATTCGACCGCGCCGCCTGTACGCGGCACCAATTATTCCCCTATTACGGGTGCTATACCCGCAGCAACGACCACTAAAACTTCTCGCGCCATGTCTTCCGCCGATCGATATTCCGGATGCCTGCTCCACTCCAGGGCTGATCCAAATATGCCCCAGCTTGCAACCCGGGCGGCAGTCTCCACCGTCTCTCGTGAAACGGATGGTTCCGATTGTTCACTTAACCAGGTGAATAATAGGTCATACAGCTCCTTTTGCATCGCGACTTCAAACAAAGGTTCATACTGGCGATCAGCTAAAGTCATATACGGACGAGTACAGAAAAGAAAATCAAAAACGATTAAAATAAGCGTTCGCAGGCTCCCTATATCGGATAAAGCAGCATTAGGCAGCTCATCCTTCAGCTTCTCTAGAAATTTTTCCCGCATCCAGCTCTCAAGAAATGCGAATTTGTCTTCAAAATGCGCATAGAACGTAGAGCGATTTACGGTCGCGTAAGCCGTAATATCTTGTACGGTAATAGAAGTGACATTCCTCTTCTGCTCAAGCAATTCCATAAAAGCTTGCATCAATAGTTGGCGCGTCCGTTTCACACGGGGATCGTTTGTGTTAGTCAGCATGTTATGATCCACCCTCTCTCTCAGGATATATTGGTTATCATGCGTTTAGAAAAGCTAAAGGACAAATAAGTACGTGTGTTGGATAACCCACAAAAACGGTTTTTTACTGGTTGTATAAGCCAAACCGCTTAGATAAGATTAGCACAGACAGTGTTGTTTTTACTACACTGTTGGGTCAATCATAGGTTCAAAGTAAAGGACCTTTATCCAACATTTGACCGTTAGTATAGCACATAAACCAAGGGAGGACGATGGAGATGGAAAACAATACAGGAAGTAAATACGCAGGCAAGAATGTAGTGATCACAGGAGGCAGCAGCGGGATCGGCCTCGTAACAGCACAGCTGCTGGCGGATGAAGGAGCGCGTGTTCTGATCACTGGTCGTAACCAGGCTAAGCTTGATACAGCTCGTGAAAAAATTGGCAGCAACGCGGTCGCAGTGCTTAGCGACGCCGCGTCTTTAACGGATATCGATGAATTGGCTGAACGGGTAAAGGCTGAGTTTGGAACGATCGATGCCTTGTTCATAAACGCCGGCATCACGCACTTTATCCCCTTCGAGTCGGTGACCGAGGAAGTGTACGACGAGTTATTTACAATCAACACCAAAGGCCCGTACTTCACCGTGCAGAGACTGACCCCGTTGCTAAACGCAGGAAGCAGCGTGGTGTTCACCACCTCGATCGCGAACGCAGTGGGTATCCCGATGCTTAATGCGTATGGGGCCACTAAAGCAGCGCTGCGCTCCATGACGCGCAGTCTGGCCCGTGAGCTGTTGCCGAAGCAGATTCGCGTCAACGCGGTCAGCCCCGGCCCCATCGACACCGGCATCATGGAGAAGTCGATGCCGAAGGAAGCTGCAGAACAGACCAAGGCACAGATGAGTCAGCAGATCCCCATGCTGCGTTTCGGTGACCCCAGCGAGGTTGCCAAAGCAGCCGCATTCCTTGCGTTCGACGCGACTTACACAACCGGAGCTGAAATTCCCGTGGACGGAGGCGGCTCTCAGATCTAAGTTCATGTCCAAGCTCGCAGCTGGATAAACATGTTGTACCTGATCAGAGCATGCCACTAGTTTTTGGATTGAACAGAGGAAGGAAGAAACCACATGACAACACCATGGACAGAAGACCACATGCCAGATCAGACCGGTCGAGTGGCCATTGTAACCGGATCAAACAGCGGGATTGGTTGGGAAGCAGCACGGGTGCTAGCCACCAAAGGGGCGACGGTCATTATGGCCTGCCGCAGTATCGCTAACGCCAACACGGCCGCTGACCAGATTAAAGCACTTAAGCCGTCGGGCAAGGTCGTAGTCATGAAGCTCGATTTGGGTGATCTGGAGTCCGTCCACGCTTTTGCGGCGGCCTTTCGCCAGCACTACGATCGGCTGGATCTCCTGATCAACAACGCCGGCGTGGCGAAGCCGCCTTACGGGAAGACAGCGCAGGGCTTCGAGCAGCAGTTTGGGATCAATCACCTGGGGCACTTTGCGCTGACCGGTTTGATGCTGGATGTGCTCGACGCGACGCCGGGCGCACGCATTGTGACCGTAAGCAGTTTGTCGCATCGCTCGGGAGTGATTCGCTTTGATGATCTGAACTGGGAGCGGAATTACCATCCAGCGCGCGCCTATGCTCAGAGCAAGCTGGCGAATCTGCTGTTCACCTATGAGTTGCAGCGCAGGCTTGTTGCAGCAGGCCAATCAACACTGGCGGTAGCTTCGCATCCGGGCTGGTCAGCGACCAATGCGCTCCGGCATTCCAGCATGATGCGGAGCCTGAATCCGTTTTTCGCGCAGCCCCCGAAAATGGGTGTTTTGCCGACCCTTTATGCAGCCACTGCGCCAGGCGTCCGAGGTGGAGATTACTACGGGCCAACGAGTCTCGAATTGCGCGGCTACCCCAAGAAGGTCGTTTCGAGTGCGAGCTCGCATGACGAAGCCCTTGCGCGGCGGTTGTGGACGGTTTCCGAGGAGCTGACACAAGTGAAGTATACACTTATGTAAAAACACGATTTGCTAAAACAAACGGGAGGGGATATCCAATTGGAGAATTTAGATACGTCAAGCAAAGATGTGAACAATCAGACGTCCAGCCCTGCTACTATGCGGGCGATCCGCCTCCACGACTACGGCGAACCGGCTGATGTCCTGCGCATGGAACAGGTCGAGATCCCTTCCCCAGGCCCGGGACGCATTCGTGTAACGGTGCGAGCTTGCGGACTGAATCCGGTCGACTGGGTCTTGTGCAAAGGGTTATATCCTGGTAAGCTGCCCCGCGGTATCGGGCTGGAAGTGTCCGGGATTGTGGAAGCGGTCGGTGAGGGGTCACCGATGTCGTTATCGGTGACGCCGTCCTGGGCTCCGCCGACTTTGTCGGCGCCCCAAGCGCAGGCGCAGCGGATCGGGCGATCATGGACCATTGGATCCGCATCCCTGCAGGACTCGGGTTCGTGCAAGCAGCGGCGCTTCCAATGGCGGTCACCATTGCATACAACCACCTTAAAGCACTTGGTGTTAAGTCGGGCCACACCCTGCTGGTGCACGGAGCAGGCACAATGATGGGCTTCGCTGCCGTTCAGATCGCCCTCATGGAGGGCGCTAACGTGATCGCTACCGCCGGTGACACTTACGCCGACCGGCTCCGTTCGATGGGAGCGACGGTGACCTCGTACGGTGACGGAATGGTCGAGCGGGTAACCGAGCTCGCCAAACAGCCGGTGGACCTGGTTCTGGACACTGCTCCGGTCAGCGGCATATTGCCCGACCTTATCCGGATCGCCGGTGGTGATCCCCGCCGTGTTCTAACCATCAGCGACTTCGGCGCAGCTGCCAAACTCGGCGTCCGCGCCAGCAGCGGAGAAGACCAGACCTTACGCTACGATGTTCTCGACGAGTTCACCCAGTATGCTGCAGACGGCAAGTTCACCGTTCCGGTCGCCCAGACTTTCGCCCTTGAGGACTGGCGTAGAGCACTCGACATCAGCCAGAGCGGACATGCCCGTGGCAAACTGATCCTCCTGCCTGCCGGCGACTGATGTAGAGAAGATCGGGACCACTCCTCTGGTTCGGTTTATCGAATTCATGATTGATGGATATCGTCGGTGTGCAAATGTGCTGATGATATATGAGGAGGTCTCGTTTGTAACCTGGTATCTGCAAGAACCTAGTCTGTGTGTAGGAATTGGCCGGGCGTGTGGTAGAGGGGCGGGAAGCTCACTGGCACCGAGGACTAGGCGAATGATATGGCGAATAATGAACCGGATGGCCTTATTGGGGCTTTCCGGTTTTTTTGCGGTAAAGTTAGCATGCGGGAAGTACCGCAGCCTTATTCAGGATTGTTGCTATAATTAAGAAAATAAGCATGGGTGGGAGACAACTAATGGATCATAAAATTCCTTTGTTTATCGTAACAGGTGCAAGTGGGTCAGGGAAAACATATGTCATTAAGGAGCTACGGAGAATGATACCTGACTTTGATATTTTTGACCCTGATGATCTCGTTGAATTTCTTGGGCATGATTGGGAGAAAATTCGAAATATTTGGCTTCGGGTTGCACGAAATATCGCTCAAAGTGGACGCATGACTATCATATGCGGAACCATGATGCCTTGGGATATTGAAAAATGTGCGGACTATCCTTTTTTTAAGCATGTATATTATCTGAACCTACATTGTGATGAAGAAACTCGCGAGAAACGTCTACGTGAAAGGAATTGGTCAGAGGAAGAGATCCAAACCCACAAAAACTTTGCTAAACGATTGCTTGAAATTGCTGATGAGGTCTATGTCCCACCTATGCCTACTATTGATACAACGGATACGGATGTATCCGAAGTTGCTTCTCGGATAAAAGAGTGGGTTCTCCAATATGCTTGAAGTACGGGTCACGATAGTGGGTAGGTTTGCAGAGGTGTGAC
>NZ_PCZT01000015.1:0-1528 GCF_002968895.1 Paenibacillus sp. AR247
GTTTAAAACATCATCCATTTGTTCAGTTTTCAAGGAACTTGATCGCTGCATTCGACATTATTTTCAAATCCGAAGCAGGATTATATTGTATCATGTCATTCATTTCGTGTCAACACTTATTTAGCAAGCATTGAGAAGATTTGAATCACCGCCTTGTTTAGCGGCAAGAAATAATATATCACGGATGCCGCCTATTATGCAACAGTTTTTTTAAATTTATGTTGTGGTAAAATTTACTCACTTATTGTTAGCCAATTTTCTTCTTCACTGACGTAACTATTTTGCATTAACAGTTGATCGCTAGGCTTAGAATTCTGTTCTTGCTGTAGTTGGTTCTCACCATGTGCTTATCTACTCAAAAGGATCATAAGTAGAAGGTCAATACTCGCAGTACCATTACTTTGTGTTTTCTTAACAAGGAGGCTGACAAATGAGCGATTGGTTAAACAAGATCCGCAAGGGCATCGGAAAGAAGCTGGCCGCCATTCACCGCTGGAACGCATGGATGGTTGCCTTTCTGGGATTTAGCGGAGTGATTCTTCCCCTCGGTTTCTGGCGGGAGGTGCTTGGCGGAGGCAGGGTCTGGCTGAAATGGCTTCATATCGGTGTCGGCTTGGCCCTGCTCCTTCCCGTCGTCTACTACCTCTTTCTGGCGGGCAAGCACTGGAAGCTGCTGAAGGACCGCCCGAAGCAGAAGTGGAATGTCATCATCGTACTGTTCCTGCTCGTCGGCTGGTTTCTTTCCGGGGTGGTATTGTGGCAGTTCAGAGCATTCGGCCCGGCATGGTCCAACCCCGCTCTGACCATTCACGACCTCTTCACATGGGTGGGTCTGCCTTATATCATCTATCACTCGGTTACCCGTACCCAATGGCTCAAAGAGCCTCACCGGCGGACGGTAAAGTCCGGGGCTAACCGGCCAGCGGCAGCAAATACTGCAAACGAGCCGCTCTACACACGCAGAGCTTTCATCCGATCAGCGATCGGTGTGGGTATGGCGGTAGCGTTCGGGCCTTCTTTTATCAAATGGCTCGGCAGCAGTATCGGTTCGTCACAGCAAAACATGGAGCAGCTGCTCGAAAGGGATGCCAACCATCTGGTTCCGGCACCCACGCCTGCCGCGGAATCTCTCACTCCGATCGGTGGCGGAGCTAAGGGGAATTTTCGCATCTACACTGTAACCCCTATTCCCTCATTCGATAATGCCAACTGGTCTTTTACCGTAGATGGGCTCGTCAATAAGCGGCTGCAGTGGAACTGGGAACAATTCGTTAAGCTGCCGCGTGTGGTTCAGGTCAGCGATTTTCACTGCGTCACCGGGTGGTCAGTGTACCATAACACTTGGGAGGGCATTCCCCTTAAAAAATTATTGGATGAAGCCGGGGTTCAGCCAGCGGCACAAACCGTGAAGTTTTATTCGGGCGACGGGGTCTACACGGACTCTATAACGATGGAACAGGCTCGCATGGACGACATTATGGTGGCCGTTCTGCACGACGGCAAGCCCATTCCAAGCGATCTCGGCGGT
>NZ_PCZT01000015.1:1628-8466 GCF_002968895.1 Paenibacillus sp. AR247
CCGGTACGGCTGATCGTTCCCCAAATGTATACTTATAAGTCCGTCAAATGGTTAAACCGGATTGAATTGATTCAAGGCGACCATATCGGCTATTGGGAAGAGCGAGGTTACGATAAAAATGCCTGGCTTCCGAACGCCAAAAGGACATAACTCGCTCCTTGCAGCCCTTCAATCAACGTTCAAGCCCCCTCCTCATGACCGCTGAAAACAAGGCGGCGGCCTTCCCGCTGCCTGCGGTCATGTAATTATCCGCATCCGTTCTGTCAAACCCCATCCATACAGCCCCGGTCCATTCCGGTGTATAACCGACAAACCAAAGATCGCGGTTCCCCTTGCTACTGACACCGGGTAGGCCAAGCTGCGTCGTGCCGGTTTTGCCCGCTACCGGCCGGTTCATCCTAGCTTTCATGCCTGTGCCCTCGTTCACGACGCCGCGCAGCATGCTCGTCATATTTTCCGCCGTCGAGTGCGAAATGACTTGGCGCTCATCCGGACGGTAGGCATACAGCACCCGACCTTTTGAATCCGTAACCTGCCGTACGAGATGCGCTTCACGATAAAACCCTCCACTGGCAAACACGCTGTACGCCTGCGCCATTTTCAAGGGAGAGACGCCGGAATGAACGCCGCCAAGCGCAATGGACAGATTAGCATCCTCAGAGGTAAGCGGAATGCCCAGCTTCGCCGCGAATTGTGTCGCCTTTGTAATCCCTACCTGCTGCAGCAGCCATACGGCCGGAGCATTTACAGACTGCTGCAGCGCTTGCCTCATGGTCATTTGCCCCTGATAAGCTCCGCCCAAATTCTGAGGCTTGTAGCTCCCGTAAGCTATCTTGCGATCCTGAAGCATGCTGTCCGGCGAAAATTTACCGCTCTCAAGGGCCGGGCCGTAAGCGATAATCGGCTTAAAGGCGGAACCCGGCTGCCTGGCATCAACCACGGCCCGGTTCAAGCTGCCTGCAGCAGGATGCCTGCCTCCGGTCAACGCCACGATCTCTCCCGTCCGATGATCCATAATCACCATCGCTGCTTCAACCTGCTGATCCTTGCCGTCCGGCGGAAAGAAATCCGGGTTGCCGAAGGTATCTTCCAGTGCAGCCTGTGCAGCCATATTCATTCCGGTTACGATGGTATACCCACCCGTCTTCAACTCTTCCAACGTTGTGCCTGTTCGCTGCGCGGCTTCCTTGAGAGCAGCATCCATATAAGAGGCCCCCAACATAGGAGAATCAACCTCCGCCGGCGGCTGATATTTCGTATTCATAGCAGAGATCATGTCATCACGGGTAATCAGACCTTGCCGCTTCATAATACCAAGCACTATGTTGCGCCGTTGTATGGGCAGGTCGCCCTTATGTAACGGATTGTAAATGGACGGTCCCTTCGGAATGGCAGCCAAGGAGGCGATTTGCGCCACACTGAGCTTTTTCAGATCCGCCACCCCGAAATAATGCTCCGCCGCAGATTTGATGCCGAATTGCCCCTCCCCCATGTAAATCTCATTCAAATACAATTCCAATATGTCATGCTTGGACAAACGTTTCTCCAGCGACAAAGCAATAGAAGCCTCGTTCAGCTTGCGCAGCAGCGTTTGATCCCGGTTCAGATACAGATTTCGTGCCAGCTGCTGTGTAATGGTGCTGCCGCCTTCCGAAATCCGCATATGGATGGAGTTGGTATATACCGCACGTACGATCCCTTTGTAATCCAGCCCATTATGTCTATAAAAACTCCGGTCCTCCACCGCTAAAAAAGTGTCCAGCAGCAAATCAGGCATTTCTTCCAGGTGCGCCTTGGCCCTGTAGCCCGATTCCGGCAGTGGTATTTTTCGAAGCTTGGTCCCATCCGAGGCCACCAGGATGCTCGACTCCGGTAATACCAGTTTCTCGGGATGACGCCCCACGACGATGCCTCCGTACGTATGTACATAAAACAGACCTGCCAGTACGATCACCGTACCGATGACCGCGACATCGAACGAAAGGTAGAACCCCCTCATCACCTTACGCCAAACCTTTGCCTGCAGGCTGTTCATGACGCCGTCATCAGGCTTTCCAGAAGCCTCTCCAAGCCTTGCGCTTCCCGCTTCACGGATTCCATATCGAAATCTGGCGGCCGCTGACTGTGCAAATCCGCAGCCTCCAATGTGCGGAGCAGAGATTTGATTCGCAAAATGACTGCCATAACCTCTTCGTTGTCCAAAAGCGGGGTCGTTTCGTTTTGGATGGGCGGTGTGGATATTCGATCGGCTGAAGATGTTGTCATCCATCTACGAATGCCTTGTAAGTGGCTTGCCAATGCTTTTAACTCACCACCCGAGGCAACTTTCAGTTCACGGAAGGATCCTCGATCTGCCAGCTCCTCTGCCGCTCTCACGATCTGCTTCATATCATCCGCAAGTTTTTGCGAGCGAAGCATGAACAAACCGGCAAACACGATAAAAAAACAACGGCGGCAATCGGCGTTCTACCAATATAGTTCACCAAACCACGGGCCAGCCTGGCAAAAAATGAATCGGGCGAAACATGCGCATAGGACCACACAAAGACACGGTATGTCAAAAAGAGAACGATACCACTTAACAAAGCGCTGCCCGTCACTGTATACAGATAAGCAGCCCGAATCGTTAACCATTTTCTCAAAACTCAGGCCTCCTCTCAGCAAAGCGGAAAACTCACCCACCTATGCGCAAAAGGATACCAGACAATTCTTAACAAACACCTGCGAAATCCTTAACATTCCCTTAAAATTCCACCGCAAGCAGAAATCCGGCTTCATTCATAGAGCCCCTTCATTCGAGTTCCATCGAAGATCAAAACAGCAATGTCAGCATGAGGTAAAAAGAAAAAGCCCTGGACCCATTTTTCAATGAGCCAGGACTTGGTTAGTCAACTCCTATAACTAGTTCGCTTCTTCGTTCAAAAGACGAATGAACTCGTCCTCGTCCTCGATCACCTGGATGCCGAGCTGCTTCGCTTTGGCCAGCTTGCTGCCGGCCTTCTCTCCGGCAATAAGCAGGTCCGTCTTGGCCGAGACGCTGCCCGTCACTTTCGCCCCAAGCGCCTCCAGTTTCGCCGACGCCTCGTCGCGGGTCATTTGGTGCAGCGTGCCGGTCAATACGACCGTTTTCCCACTAAAGAAGGAGTCGGTTTTAACCGCCTGAGGTGCCTCAGGCGCCTTCGCTTGCACGCCGAGGGAAAGCATTTTCTCGATGCCCGCCACCACAAACGGATCGGCAAAGAAGTTCACGATGCTCTCGGCGACAATGCCGCCGACATCCGGAAGAGCGATTAACTCTTCTATGTCGGCTTTCATCACAGCATGGAGATCCCGGTAATGGTCCGCCAGCATTTTGGCTGTGGATTTGCCGGTGTTGGGAATACCCAATGCGTACAGGAAGGAAGCGAGATCCCTTCCCTTGCTTTTCTCAATCGCCTCCAGCAGATTCATCGCCTTTTTCTCGCCAAAACGATCCAGCTTCACCAGCTGCTCAAACGTCAGCTCATACAGTTCCGCCGCTTCGCGCACGTTCAGTTCGTCGTACAGCTGTCCGGCTGTCTTATCGCTGAACGTCTCGATGTCCATCGCGTCACGGGAGGCGAAATGCGTAATCCGCCCGATGATTTGCGGCCTGCAGTTCAGCTTGTTGTTGCAGAACAGATGGGCGCCGCGCATTTCCAGCGGGAAGCCGCACGCCGGGCAATGCTCCGGATAAATGATTTCACCGCCGTCGTTCTCTTCGGTCACCTTACCCAAAATCTCCGGAATGACGTCGTTGGAACGGCGAATAAACACACGTGTGCCCAGTGCATATTTCAGGTTTTTGCGCTCGATGTCCCCCACGTTGTTCAGCGTACAATTCTGAACGGTAACACCCGCCAGCTCCACCGCCTCTACCCGGGCGAGTGGAGTTACCTTGCCAGTGCGGCCTACGTTCCAGCTGACGGATTCCAGCACGGTCGTCGTCTCTTCCGCCTCGAATTTGTAGGCTACCGCCCAGCGAGGGAATTTGTCCGTATACCCGAGCGCCTCGCGCGTGCGCATGTCGACGATTTTGATAACGGCTCCGTCAATGAGATAGTCCAGGCTGGAACGGCGTTCCTGAATTTCGGCAAGCTGCTCCATCACATCGTCGAAGTTATCGAAATACGTGATGTACGGATTGACTTTAAAGTGATTTTCCCGCAGAAAATCCATCATTTCCTTATGGCTGTCGAACCGGATGTTATCCGAATAGCCCACGTTGTAGAAATAAGCATTCAACCGGCGCTCGGCGGTCACCTTCGGATTCAGGTTGCGAAGCGCTCCCGCCGCCCCGTTCCGGGCGTTCTTGAGCGGCTCTGCCGCCGTTTTGTTGTACTCCTCAAGCACAGAGAGGTTCATAATCCCTTCGCCCTGCACCTCGATCGTTCCGTCCTTATATGGAATGCTCAAAGGAACAGACTTAATCGTCTTGATCTGCGGAAGGATGCCTTCGCCGACCACGCCGTTTCCGCGCGTAGCCGCCTGAACCAATCTTCCGTTGGTATAGGTCAAATTGAGCGTGAGCCCATCAAACTTCAGCTCCACCGCATAGCTCAGCTCGGGCAGAGGGTTATCCGGGTTTTTCTTGTTATAGTCTTGAACCAGCCTTACAGCCCTTGCGTTCCAGCTGCCAAGCTGTTCGATATTTTGGGCCTTATCCAGGCTCCACAGCGGAGCCAGATGACGATGCTGGACAAATCCTTTGAGCAGCTCTCCCCCTACACACTGTGTCGGAGAATCCGGCAGCGTCATGCCGGTCTCCTTCTCCAATGCAACGAGCTGGTCGTACAAAGCGTCGTACTCTTTATCGCTAATGACAGGCGCATCCAGCGTGTAGTATTGATAATTGTGCTTATTCAGCTCGGCTACGAGCTGCTCCATGGTCAACTTCGGATCCATGCAGGGTCATCCCTCCGTCTATAGATTCATAATTTTAATTTTCCACTTTGGTGATCGGCGCAAACCCGGCCAGAAGGCGTTTCACGCCAACCGGCGCCGGAAAAGCGATCTGCAGCTCCGTATCGTTGCCGCTGCCTTTGACCGAAACGACCGTCCCGATGCCCCATTTGCCGTGGGAGACTTTGTCCCCCGCCTTCAATGCGGTGAGGTCCGAGGTGTTGCCTACCGCTGCCATTTTGGCCGGAGTGGAGGTAGTCACCGTCACCCGGCTCTCTCGGCCAACCGAAGTGGCCGTCGAACCGCTCTGCGAGGATGGCGCAGCACTTCTGCCGAAGTTGCTTCCGCCGCTGCCAAAGCCTCTGCCGCCATAAGAACCGCCAATGTTGCCTCCGCGGCGGTAGCGGTCACGGGCAACGACCGTATCTTCCTTCAGCTCTTCCGGGATCTCATCCAGGAAGCGGGAAGGCGGGTTCGCCGTCGTCCGGCCGAACAAGGTGCGCATCTGCGCGCAGGAGAGGAATAGCTGCTGCTCCGCTCGGGTAATCCCCACGTAAGCCAGCCGGCGCTCCTCCTCCAGCTCCTCGTTATCTTGGAAGGCCCGGCTGTGCGGGAATACGCCCTCCTCCATGCCGATGATAAACACCACCGGGAACTCGAGCCCCTTGGCGCTGTGCATCGTCATCAGGACAACCGCATCCGAGCGGTCTTCCTCGCTGTCATTCATGCTGTCGATGTCGGCAATGAGCGCCAAATCAGTCAGAAACGCCACCAGCGACTTATCTTCATTATTCTTCTCAAATTCCATCGTAACAGACAGGAACTCGTCGATATTTTCCAGGCGGGACCGGGATTCAAGCGTATTCTCGCGCTGCAGGTCGACCCGGTACTGGGACATTTCCAGTATTTTTTCGGTCAGCTCAGTGACGGACAGGTACTCCACCATCTGATGAAGGGCCGAAATCATATCGTAAAACTCCACCAGCGCATTCCGGGTCCGTCCGGCAAAGCCCAGGTCGTCAACGAACTCCAACACGCGGAAGATGGACGCTCCCCGTTCGGCCGCCGCTGCTGCGAGCTTAGCCACCGTCGTATCGCCGATGCTCCGTTTCGGAACGTTAATGATCCGCGTCAAGCTGATATCGTCATCCGGATTGGAGAGCAGGCGCAGATAAGCCAGCATATCCTTAATCTCTTTGCGGTCGTAGAACTTGATGCCGCCGACGATTTGGTACGGAATATCCGACTTGATCAAAATTTCCTCGATGACCCGGGACTGGGCATTGGTCCGATACAGGATAGCATGATCCTGGTACGACTTGCCCTGATTTACGTTCTTGCTGATTTCCGAGGTGACAAAATACCCTTCGTCATGCTCCGAGTCCGCCCGATACACTTTAATCTTCGCGCCTTCGCCTTTATCGGTCCACAGCCTCTTCGGTTTGCGGCCGGTGTTCTGTCCAATGACTTCGTTCGCTGCGTTCAGAATCGTCGCGGTGGAGCGGTAGTTCTGTTCGAGCAGAATGGTGCGCGCTTCCGGATAGTCCTCTTCAAAATTCAAAATGTTGCTGATGTCCGCCCCGCGCCAGCGGTAAATGGACTGGTCGCTGTCACCCACAACGCAAATCCGGTGATGGCTGTCGGCCAGCATCCGGCACAGCATGTACTGCGCCCGGTTCGTATCCTGGTACTCGTCGACATGAATGTATTGGAACTTTTTCTGATAAAAATCCAGCACTTCCGGCACTTCCTTAAACAGCTGGATCGTAGCCATGATCAAATCGTCAAAGTCCAAAGAGTTGTTGGCCTTGAGCCGCTTCTGGTACATCGTGTACACCTTGGCGACCAAGCCTTCGAAATAGTCTCCCGCCTTCTGTTCATACTGCGCCGGAGTCACGAGTTCGTTCTTCGCCGTGCT
>NZ_PCZT01000015.1:8566-14433 GCF_002968895.1 Paenibacillus sp. AR247
CGGCCCTCATTGCCTACCAGCTTGGCTACCCGGTCCTGCATCTCGCGTGCGGCTTTGTTGGTAAACGTAATGGCCAGAATGCCCCAAGGCGGAGCTTTGCGGGTTGCAATCAGGTAAGCGATCCGGTGTGTGAGCACCCGGGTCTTGCCACTGCCCGCGCCGGCCATGATGAGCAGCGGGCCGTCCGTGGCTTCCACGGCTTGGCGCTGCTGCGGGTTCAGTCGTTGTATTGCCTGTTGTATATCAATAGGTTGCATGCGTGCATGCTCCTTCCTGCTATAGAAATTCACAAATATGATAGGACATCATAAAAGCGGTATGCAGTGTGGCACAAGGGCCAGCATCTATTATACCGGTTTGCGGTTATATGCATTTGAGGATTATAGGTAGTACCGACAACATTCTAAATCCACTTACTTTTATTCCTTAATAGCCTTAACGGTCAGCAGCGCCTGCTTTAAATCTTCGTAAACGGCGTTGCCGACGACGATGGTGTCGCAGACGTCAGCAGCCTGACGGGCCGAATCGGCATCCTTGATGCCTCCGCCATAGAACAGCTTGGCCCCGTTAAGCGAGCGGTGAATGTGACGCACGGTCTCCATGTCCCCGAACGTCCCGCTGTACTCCACATAGACAACCGGCAGAGACATCAGCTTGTCCGCGACCTGGGCATATGCCGCTGCTCCGGCCGCATCCAGCTCGGTCTGCGCACCGGTCAAGCGGGCAACCGTGGAATCGGCATTCAAGACGATATATCCTTCAGGAACGAGCAGCTCCCACGGGATCATGTATCCATATTCCTCTACCGCCCGCTGATGATGGCCAACGAGCCATGCCGAATCCGAAGCATTGAGCACCATGGGGATCATATACAGATCAAAACCCGGTACGATCGCCTCCAGGTCGGATACCTCCAGCACGCAGGGCACCTCATATCGCCTAATACGGGACAGCAGCTCCACGGTGTTGTCGAACGTTACCCCGCTGGACCCGCCCACCATGACGGCGTCCGTACCGGACATACACACCGCATCCAGCGCCTCATTGGAGATCTCCTTATCCGGGTCAAGCTTAAACACATGCCTCCATGGCATAATCATTTGCATCAAACGGCATTCCTCCACGACAAATCTTCATAAATCTAGTCTATGTCAGCACCGGGTGAGTGTCAATTTGTGTTCGCATAAAATGCGAACATTTTTTCGCCAATCCGCCGAACGCAAAAAAGAAGATATGCTCCGGGTAGAGAGGCATATCTTTCAGGTCATAAACGATTCATCAGGTGAAGAATTTGGGTGCAATTACCACCCGAGGGCAACAAGCCAGCGGTTATCCCCAAGCTCTTGTTCCGTTACAAAGTCGGAATACACGCCCGTAACCCCCATTCGCTGCAGCCTGCCAATTTCGGAAGGATCGTTAATCGTATTCACATAAGCTGTGATTCCCGCTTTTTTCAGCTTGGCCAGAAAATCAGGCTTCGCCCGGGATTCCGGGATTGTAACTGCCTCAATCGAATGACTGGCAGCAAAATCGATGACTTCCTGATCCGTATCCTTGGTCGCATACAGCGTGTATATAATGGACGGAAACTCATAGATACCGTTCACCATTTGCAGCATCGGCTGATCGTAAATTTGCGGCACGACCCTCTCCAGCAGCGCGGGATCACGTTTTTTCGCCATATCCACGAGGATCTCCAGCTCTTTTTGCATATCCGCCGGCTCCTGCTCCTTCGTATCCGTCACGATATAAATATCGGGATAATGCTCCATCAGGTCCAAAATATCCGACCAATCCAGCGGCTCGTATGTGCCGAGGATTTTACTGTTTTTGAAGTCGCTATAGGTCAGTCTCCCCGACTGCTTGTCCTTCGGAAGCTCGCCCTTTTGCCCCAGCAGCTCGGTCATGTACTGCGTCCATTCGTGCCTGGCCACCAAATGGCCGTCCGCCGTCAGAAGCAGATCCACCTCGAATACACGATTTCCTTTTTCATAGTTCGCAATAAACGCCTCGTAGGAATTCGTGTACGCATGCTCGCGGATCCCGCCCATCGCGTGGGAAATGACCCGGTAATCGGTAAAATTGTTGTTGATGTCCTTGGAGCTTCCCTGGGGAACCCACATCATCAGGCCGGCCGCTACAACCAGCGCCAGCAATGCCACCCATTTCCTCATCGATATCACATCCTTTTCACCAGCGTAAGCGTGAGGGGAGCGTGTCTGATTCGTTGGGAGCCGAAGAAAGAGATTAGTTAGTAGAGATTACCCGGACGGGAGGGGTGTCAAACGATGAGGGGGGTGGGGAATGCTGGGAAAGAAAAAAGCACCGCAGCAGCCGGTGCCTGATCGAACTTTTCATTAAGAGAGTTCTAATCTACTCTATTCCTTGATTTTGGGTAGATAGATCTTGAATAAAATCATGAAGTCCCTCCCGCCAATCCCTCAAATCAGTCAGCCCATTGGCCCGAATCGCCATGTGATCCATGACCGAATATGCAGGACGGGGGGCCGGACGGGGAAATTGAGCCGTTGTGCAGGGTTCAAGCCGTGCGGTCAGCTGGATTCCTGCTTTGTCCGCTTCGTCAAAAATAGCCCGGGTGAAGTCAAACCAGGTGCACTGCCCCGCATTGGAGGCGTGGTAAATCCCGTATTTCTCTGTTTGGACGAGTTCGAGCAGAAAGCGGGACAAATCTACTGTAAACGTAGGAGAACCCAGTTGGTCGTTGACGACCTGCAGCACGGGCTTTTCTTGACCGAGGCGCAGCATCGTTTTAACAAAATTGGCTCCATGCGCACCATATACCCAAGAGGTCCGGACGATGAAGTACCGGGAAGACAGGCTCTGCACGAATTGCTCACCAGCCCGTTTGGTTTTGCCGTAGACGCTCTGGGGATCAGTCTCGTCATATTCTCGGTAAGGAACCGAAGACCTTCCGTTAAAAACATAATCCGTGCTGATGTATACCAGCTTGGCTCCGCAGTTCTCCGCTGCCGTCGTCATATTCCTGGTGCCGATCGCATTAACCCGGTAAGCCCCGTCAATGTCCGTTTCTGCCGCATCCACGGCCGTGTAGGCCGCGCAGTGGACAATCGTGTCCGGCCCGAAATCAGCAACGGCCTGCTGGCATGCATCCCAACGGGTAATATCGAGCATGGAGCGCCCGCAGCCCAGAACCTGATGCCCCGCTTGCTGGAACAAGGCGGTCACATCCCGGCCAAGCTGTCCTTCGGCTCCTGTCACAAGGACTTTCATAAGCCGTCCCCCAAACGCGAACCGTACTGCTTCTTGTAATAATCCTGATACTCACCGGACTGAATACGCGCCCACCAATCCTTATGATCCAGATACCACTGAATCGTCTCCTTGATGCCGGATTCAAAATCGTACTTCGGCTTCCATCCAAGTTCCCTCGTTATTTTGGCTCGATTCCGTAACGGCGGTCATGCCCCGGCCGATCCTGAACATGCGTAATTAATGATTCCGGTTTACCCAGTTCCTCCAATATTGTTCTGACAATATGAAGGTTCGTCCGCTCATTGTTGCCTCCAATGTTATAAACCTCGCCCGGCTTGCCCTGATGGATGACAAGGTCGATGGCAGAGCAGTGGTCTTCGACGTACAGCCAGTCCCGAATATTCAATCCGTCGCCGTAAACAGGCAGCGGCTGCTCGTTGAGGGCGCGGGAAATCATGAGCGGGATCAGCTTTTCCGGAAACTGATACGGACCGTAATTGTTGGAACAGCGGGTGATATTTACGGGCAGTCCAAATGTTTCATAATAAGCCCGGACCATGAGATCTCCTCCGGCTTTGCTCGCGGAGTAAGGACTGTTTGGAGCCAGCGGTGTTACTTCCGTAAAAAGGCCCGTATCTCCCAGCGTACCGTATACCTCGTCGGTGGACACCTGAACGAATTTGGTCACCCCATGCTTCCGGGCTGCATCGAGCAGCACCTGCGTCCCCAGCACATTCGTCTTCACAAAAATATCCGGTTCCAGAATGCTCCGGTCTACATGGGATTCAGCCGCAAAGTTGACGACGATATCGATCCCCTGCTGAAACCATGATTCCACAGCCTCCGCGTCGGTAATGTTGGTTGCCGTAAATGTATAATGGGGATGATTCTGGATGAAGCTGAGGTTTTCGAGGTTGCCGGCATACGTCAGTGCATCCATATTGACGATATCCAATTTAGGATACTTTTGCAGCATGTATATAATAAAATTACTTCCGATAAACCCCGCTCCGCCGGTAACGAGCATTTTCCTTCCCATCGTTTGATCCCTCCTGGTCGTAATCAAAAGTTAAGCTCCGCATCCTTCAGCAGAGGATGGCGCTGATCTTTATCCGACAGGATCGGACTGGAGACCGGCCAGTCGATGCCAAGCGCAGGGTCGTTCCACAAGATGCCCCGGTCATGTTCAGGAGAATAATATTCATCCACCTTATACAGAACCTCCGTACCCGGAACCAGCGTGCAGAATCCGTGGGCGAACCCTTTGGGGACAAGCAGCTGCCGCTTGTTATACTCACTAAGAATCACGCCGGTCCACTCTCCAAACGTCGCTGAATCCCGCCGGACATCCACAATCACATCATAAATCGCACCGCTCAGAACGCGGACCAGCTTGGTCTGGGCTTTGGGGTTCAATTGATAGTGAAGGCCGCGGATGACGCCCGCCTCTGCGGAGAGCGATTGATTATCCTGAACGAATGTATGCGTAATCCCCTGCTGGCGCAGCACAGCCTCGTTATACCCCTCCATAAAAAAACCCCGGTTGTCACCATGAACAACAGGTTCAATCCATACGGCATCTGCCAAGCGTAATTGATTCACTTTCACACGGAAGGCCCCCTAATGGTAGTCTTGTAAGTAACCAAAATTGAATTCATTCTTATTAATATATGGTGCTACCAAACCGTAGGGTGATCTATTGGTCCGCCCTTTTTAAGTCATAAATCATCTTAGGGAAAACTGTTTCAAGGGAGTGGGGTCAGAGAGGTTTAGGGGAGAATCGAATGAGCTGTAGTTAACACTTCCAAATTCCATATATATACAATACACCATACATCCAGCACGAGGAAATGAATATTTTAGGGATAAAAAACAAGCCATTATCATAAGCATACGACCGGTTGCTCTCAGGGTTAGCACATAAAAAGGCAGAATCCGCACGACATGGCGGGATTCTGCCTTCATTTATTTTTTCTTATTTCACCAGCTGCCCACGAGTCACGCCAAGCTGGTTGGTCGCCTTCAGCGTCTTCCAAACCTGCGTGCCGCTGATTTCGCCGCGCAGGGCGCGGTTGTACAGGTCGATGACCTCGTGCACCTGTTCAGGTGTTTCCTCCAGGAACTCGACGCGGTAGCTCGAGACGCCGAGATCCATGAAGTTCGTCAGGTACTCGGCACCGGACTGCTCGATGGCGTTGTAAACCGTGTTGCGGCAGCCCTCGTCCACGCGGACCGGATGGGACATGCCGATGCGGTCCTGCAGGGACGCCCGGTGCGATTCGCACGGACGGCCGCAGTTCGTGAAGTCGGTGCCTTCGCTCAGGAAGGTACAGTACACGCAGTGCTCCGTATGGAACATCGGCAGATGCTGGTGGATGACGATCTCCATCTGCGACGTCTTGGAGCGCTCCAGCAGATCGACCATCTGCTGGATGTTCAGGTCGTAAGACGGCGTGACCATGTCACAGCCGGCTTCGAGGAACAGATCCACCGCTTTGTGGTTGGCGATGTTCAGCGAGAAATCGCCAATCAGCTGCGGATGATCGGCATCCGGGTTTTCCATCCGGTGGCGCAGGTAGAAGTACAGCGCCCCGGTGTTGCGCACAAGCACGGCGTCCGGCTTGAGGCGCAGG
>NZ_PCZT01000015.1:14533-18497 GCF_002968895.1 Paenibacillus sp. AR247
CGGCTTCCACCGCTGCCGGGAACTGCTTGATGAACTCGAAGTCGGCGTATATCATCTCTACGCCGGCTTCAAGCGCAGCCTCAACCTGCGGGAGGCTGCGGCACAGCGCGGTGAGCTTCGCCTCACCGCGGGCTACCGGCGATGCGCTGCGCGCGGCATCGCTGAACACGGTCGCCGCCCGTTTCACGTACACGGGCGGCTTCGGGCGCTCGCCTGCGAGCAGCTCCACCGCCCGGCGGCGGATATTGTTCAGCTCGCGCATCGGCACGATGACGTCACCCTGCAGGTCGACGTCCAGCTTCTCGAGCTGGTAGACGGTGCCGCCCAGGCGGCCGAACTGCTCCTCGAGCAGAGCGTAATCCATCGGCCGCTTCTTGGCGATTTCCAGCTCCATCTCCGAGTCGACCTGCACCGTCGTGCCCTTCTGCACGTCGGTCCAGACGGTTGTCAGGAGACCGCCGGCATGGCCAACGG
Organism: Paenibacillus sp. AR247; assembly: GCF_002968895.1. Taxonomy (NCBI): domain Bacteria; kingdom Bacillati; phylum Bacillota; class Bacilli; order Caryophanales; family Paenibacillaceae; genus Paenibacillus; species Paenibacillus sp. AR247. Next base: position 15,008 of record NZ_PCZT01000015.1, read on the forward strand.
CTTTCACATGCACCGGGAACACCCGGTACGGCTTCTCCGTCTCGAACGTTTGGCGCAGGCGCTTGTCGAGCGCCGGATCGTTCGTTTTCCAGATACGGTCGCCGACATGCAGTTTCCGCAGATCCACGTCGCTCCGGCCCGGAACGATGTCCACGATCCAGCCTTCGCCAGCTTCCCCGTCAATCTTGACGCCTTTGCGGCGCAGGTCGTAAATCCGTCCGCCCTCTTCCTGCTTCGTCGGATCGCCGGCGTCGAACACGATGCCGTCCCCGCGCTTCAGCGGCGCTTCGATCTTGCAGACGACGCCGTCGCGCAGGATCTTTTCGACCCGGCCGACGTACACGCCGCGGCTTTTCGGGAACGTGCCGTCGACCAGCTGTTTGTTGTTCGTGCCTTCGAGGAATCCGTGCGTAAAGCCGCGCGAAAAGCTCTGCTGCAGCTCGCGCATTTCCTCTTCGCTCGGCGGCGTATTGTCGCCGTCAAAGTAACGGTCGATCGCCCTGCGGTACTTGCTGACCACGTTGGCCACGTACTCGGGGCTCTTCAGGCGCCCTTCGATTTTAAAGGACGTAACGCCCGCCTCGATCAGCTCCGGCATCAAATCGATGGCCGCCAAATCTTTTGGCGACAGCAGATAAGCCACATCACCCATCGGCTTCTGTTCGCCGTCCACGATCAGGTCGTACGGCAGGCGGCAGGCCTGCGCGCATTCACCGCGGTTGGCCGAGCGGCCGCCCCACATTTCCGACGTCAGGCACTGACCGGAATAGGAGACGCACAGGGCGCCATGAACGAACACTTCCATCGGAAGCTTCGCCTGTTCCCCGATTTTTTGAATCTGCTTCAGGTTGTTTTCGCGCCCCAGCACGACACGCTCCATACCCCACGGCTTGGTGAATTCCACCGCTTCCGGCGAAGTGATCGTCATCTGGGTCGAGCCGTGAATCGGGAAGTCCGGGGAAATTTCCCGGATCAGCTTCACCAGCCCCAAATCCTGCACAATCACAGCATCCACGCCCGCATCGATACAGGCGTCGATCAGTTCCTTGGCATCCTCCAGCTCGTTTTCAAACACCAAAATGTTAAACGTCAAAAAGCCCTTCACGCCATAACTGTGAAGAAACGACATGATCTCCGGCAGCTCCGCCATCCGGAAGTTGTTCGCCCGGGCACGGGCGTTAAACTTTTCCACGCCGAAAAAGATCGCATCCGCTCCGTTGGCTACCGCCGCACGCATGCAGTCCCAGTCGCCGGCCGGCGCCAGAAGCTCCACGTCTTCCCTTCTTAATGCCTGTTTGTTCATCTATATCCTCCCAAACCGGTCCTGCCGGTTCTAATTCTAGAATTCTCGTACCTTTGCAGACCTGACGAAAAGAATCACCAGCATAACTGCTACTTTAACTTATCTAGTGTACCAGACATCTTCCGATCCTTCTACTATCCCCACGAATTATCTCGATTCCCATAGGAAGGCAGCAATTTTCGCATTACATACTATCAGGTTATCCGTGTTTGGTAGGGTGCAAACTAAGTGAATGGCCATGCGCGGCTTATGTGGTGTAAAAAGCTTTCGTTGGGCACACCAAAAACCGGAACAGCCTCTGGGCTATCCCGGTTCCTGATCACATATTTTTCCACTGCACTTTTACAGCTACAGCAGCTATCTCACGTTATTCGGCAGCCGCAGTGGTTTTGACTTCATCTTTTTTCGTAAACGTAAAAGAATTCAGCGTCTCATCCAGCGTCTTCTTCTGAATATCCGTGGCGTTAGCGTCATTCAGGGACGCGGACAGCGTATACACCGTACCGTTATGCTGCACAACGATTTGGCGCGCGCTGTACGGAATGCCGTCCTTCACCTGATGGATGGAAAAGACGACAGCTGGCTCGCCGGCAAAGGTCGTGTTCTCTACCTTTTCCAGCTTCAAATCTTTCTGATACTTCACGGCTTCATTGTAGAACGACTTCAGCTGGCTTACGGCTTCTTCAAAAGAGCTATCCTTCTCGGCCGTGATCATCATGCGTCCGCCCACGAACTGATACTCCACCGGCGACAGCTCAAACTGGTCTCGATTCGCGCTCCAGTACTGCGGAATACGAACTTGGTACTGATAGGTTTTGGACGTTTTGGTCGTTCTCTTGGATTTATCGATCAGAAACGTATTCTCTTCCATACTTCCGAAGGACTCCGGCACGACGGTAAAATCGATGTTGATCCCGTTCATCAAATCTTTGAACTTGGCCACATCCGCCGGCTGGTCTTCCGGAGCTGCATACTCCACATAATAGCGGTAGCCGTCCTTCAAAATCATCACTTCATATTCACGGATCCAGCCGTCACCATAGTTATACCTGGCTTCGTTCACCAGCGCCTGTTCCCCGGATACCTCCAGCGGGTAAGTATTGACGACCTCATACGAAGTTTTGACGAAGGACTCTTCCAGCCATTTCTTCATCTGTCCGCCCCACTGGTCGAGCGAGTCGCCTTTGGGTCCAGTGGACACGTTCAGCTTCAAGTAACTGCCGTCCTTGCCTTCATAATACATGTCCGCATTGTCCATGCTCCAGTCGGCCGGGATGTCTAAAGCAATACCGTAATCATCGTTATACACGCCGCGCATGCCATTTTTGACAGTGGACAGATCCTTCACGGTTTTGTCCGCCGGATTAAAGCTCGTATCAAAAGAGTTCAGCAGCCCGGCATATTTATTCAGGTCCTTGTAGTTGGACGCCTGCAGATCAGCAAAATACAGCTCGTACAGACGATTATGGCCCGAATACATCCGGCACTCCCAGAAGGTTCCGTCTCCGTCCTTGGTCACAATACGGGCATACGGCACCTTTGCTTTCGGGAAGGTCCCCCGGTCCACTACCATCTCGCCGCCTTTTTTGGCGTCCTCCACCAGCCGATCCAGCAAATCATCGGTGCTTAGATCCGCATCCTCATCGGAAGCGTGGACTTCAATGTAGTACTTTTCCTCTGCATCGTTAAAAGACGCAATACTCTCGGTCTCATCGCCGCTGCCGACGATCAGGCCGCTCGGATAATTCATCGTCCAGCCGTAGTAGCTGTTGCCGATCTTCGTCTTGCCTACGTCCGAATCGATCCCTGGATCCTGCGGACTGGCATCATCCTCCGAAGGTTTCAGGCTGATCACCCATTCCCCCGCCGACCCTGTATTCATTTGCGCTCCGATGCCTTGCGCCACCACACGAAGCGGAACCATCAGAGTGCCGTTCATCATGGACGGGGCAGCCTCCAGCTTCACTTTACGTCCGTCCACCCAGGCCAGATGGCTGTCGATCGTTAAGCTAATCTGATGAGGGCCGTATCCGATTTTGATCACATTGTTTTTTTCCAGCTTCACTTCGCTGCCGAACGCTTTGCTGAACACGCCCAGCGGAACCATTACGGTTCCATTTTTCTTGAACGGCTTCAAAATTTGTACCGTCTGCCCGTTAATCACCGCCGCGGTGCTTCCCGTCTTGA
>NZ_PCZT01000015.1:18597-34478 GCF_002968895.1 Paenibacillus sp. AR247
TATCACTTGTTTCGTCTATGTATGAATCCACAATGCTATACGATTTGCCGTCGGATGTGACGACCAGCGTACCTTCCAGTCCGTTCACCACATGCGCGTTGGTAACGATCCAACCGTTGGACTTCACGATGACTCCTGTACCGTGCGCCAAATTGTAGCGGTTGGTCGCGCCTCCCGTCAGCGTCGTATCCGTCGAGCGGCCGATAATCCCTACAACCGAAGGCGATATGTCTTTGACGATTTGCGGGACCGGATCCGCTGCCACCTGGACGTTAACCTTCTTTGCTGTAGATGCGCTTGATGCTGCTGTTTTTGCCTTCTGCGCAGCTTGTCCCGCCTTGGATGCCGTTGTGGCCGTTTTGCCTGTGCTCTGTGCCTCGGCCGCCGCGCTTCCACTGACGAGCACTATCGTGCTGAGCAGCGTAATGACCCACTTTTTCCCCGTCGGTTTCATTCCCTCACCTGACCTTATCTTTATCTTGATCTGCAGATCTCCGGAGTCTATCCTTTCCCCTGAATCATAGCCTCAATGTATCACACAAACCGGGTGTGTACAATTGCTGGAAGCCCTATATTTAATAGGAAATTTCCACAGCCTGAATCCCAATGGCTTAAACAAAAAAAGACCCCTTGTCCGCCGGTTAGCGAAAGGTGTCTTCATTCGTCGCAATTTCGTTGGAGTAGTATCCGATTAGCTCATCCAGTTCTGGATCATAGCAAAGTCGGACGCTAAAAAGACCAGCAAGCAAATCACGCTGAATCCGATTGCAAATTTGTTCTTAACCGGTTGCTTCACCAGACGGATAACCCCGATCAGGATCAAAATCGTAAACAGGATCATGAATACGTCAAAGGTATTGAATTTGGATGCAGCCGATGCAGCAGCTTCTGCAAGCAACATGGTTGGACCTCCTCTTGTGGCTTCGCTCAATTTACATATCTCTCTACATGTTATCGTTCTGGGCGATGAGATGCAAGACTTCGGATGTAAAAAAATTGAAATTGTCATAAAATCGCCTTTTTCTGGTAATTGAGGCTGGTTGCCTCCGATCAATTACCATTTTCATGTGTAGAAATCCAATCCTTAATATTATTACCCCGGTTGGCTTCAATTTATGAAAAATGGCGCTTATATCCGAATGGCTCATGGATCCTGCTCAGTGACCATGGAAGTAGGGAAGGCGGATATATCATAAAGTATAAGGAATCCATATAAATGAAAATTGAAATGGATGATGGGGCAAGTACGTAAAATATTCCTACGATCCCTCTTGTTTTCGGATTTCTTGATTGTATTGAACCCACCTAAGGTTGAAATCCGAAAGCCAAGGTATATGCTTGCGATGTCAGCTTTCCTTTGGAAAGCTTGTAGAACGCTTCGCTTCTTCGGAATCATTTTACTCCCTTGCTGGGCATCGTATTCTTTGGTACAACTTACACAGAAGCTTCGAAGTTTATGCTTTCTTCATATAAGAAAAACGTCTTTCGACGTACCTTCAAAGAAGACAGACCGCGTCTAGCGGAAGTTTTTATTGCGAGATCAGGAAGCGGAGGCTCCGAAACGTATACTTTCTGATCTCTTCAAAAAAATCATGCCTCCCCCGCCATTCGCGGGTATGGAGACATGATCTGATCTAAAGCCTTTCGCGTAATCGTTCCATACCAGGCTTCGCTATTAGCTCGTCACTTTCAAAGCTTCGCTGCGCGCCGTGTCGCGCTCCAGGATCGGCTTCAGGTACTTGCCTGTGTACGACTGCTCGACCTTCACGATTTGCTCCGGCGTACCGGAGGCAATAATCGTTCCGCCGCCACTGCCGCCTTCAGGACCCAGGTCGATAATGTGATCGGCCGTCTTAATAACGTCCAGGTTGTGCTCAATGACGAGCACGGATTCCCCGGAATCAACCAGGCGATGAAGCACAGTCAGCAAACGGTCGATATCGTCGACATGCAGACCGGTCGTCGGCTCATCCAGAATGTAGAGCGTCTTGCCGGTGCTGCGCCGGTACAGCTCGGAGGCCAGTTTCACGCGCTGCGCCTCGCCGCCAGACAGCGTCGTGGCCGGTTGTCCCAAGGTGACATAGCCCAAGCCCACGTCGAGCAGCGTTTGCAGCTTGCGGTGGATTTTCGGAATGTTTTTGAAAAATTCCGTTGCGTGCTCAACCGTCATTTCAAGCACGTCGGCGATGCTCTTTTCCTTATACTTAACCTCCAGCGTTTCCCGGTTATAGCGTTTGCCTTTGCAGATTTCGCACGGCACGTAGACGTCCGGCAGGAAGTGCATCTCGATCTTAATGATGCCGTCCCCACGGCAGGCTTCGCATCGTCCGCCCTTCACGTTAAAGCTGAAGCGTCCCTTTTTATAACCGCGGATTTTGGCCTCGTTCGTCTGTGCGTAAATGTCACGGATATCATCAAACACACCGGTGTAGGTTGCCGGATTGGAACGCGGCGTGCGGCCGATCGGCGACTGGTCGATGTCGATGACTTTCTCCAGATGCTCGAGCCCACGAATTTCCTTGTGCTGGCCGGGTCTGACCTTGACCGCCTTATTGAGCTCCCTGGCAAGCGTTTTGTACAGGATCTCATTCACGAGCGTCGATTTGCCCGAACCGGAAACCCCCGTTACTGCCGTGAAGACACCCACAGGAATTTTGGCATTGATGTTCTTCAGGTTGTTCTCTTTCGCTCCGCGGATCTCCAGCCAGCGGTTATCCGGCTTACGGCGTTCCGTATTGACCGGAATGAACTTGCGTCCGCTCAGGTATTGGCCGGTCAAGGAATTCGGATCCTTCATGATTTCCTCCGGTGTGCCTTGAGCGATGACACGGCCGCCGTGAATACCCGCACCCGGACCGATATCGATGATATAGTCGGCGGCCATCATGGTGTCCTCGTCATGCTCTACGACGATGAGCGTATTGCCGATGTCCCTCATATGCTCCAGCGTAGAAATCAACCGATCGTTGTCCCGCTGGTGCAGACCGATGCTCGGCTCATCGAGAATGTAGAGCACGCCCATCAGGCTGGAGCCAATTTGCGTAGCCAGGCGGATTCGCTGGGCCTCTCCCCCGGAGAGTGTGCCCGCGGCCCGGCTCAGCGTCAGGTAATCGAGCCCGACATTCACGAGGAATCCGAGACGCGCGTTAATTTCCTTCAAGATCAAATTCGCAATCGAGCGTTCCTTCTCGGACAGCTCCAGCTGGTCAAACAGCTTCATCGCTTCGCCGATGGACAGGCTCGTCACATGCGCCATATTGTAGTCATTGACGGTTACGGCAAGCACTTCTTTCTTCAAACGGTGACCCTTGCAGACTTCGCACGGCTTCGCGCTCATGAAGTTTTCGATAAATTCGCGGATGCCCTCGGAAGCCGTTTCACGGTAGCGGCGCTCCAGGTTGGGAATGACGCCCTCAAATACCACAAATGCTTCTTTCCTCTGTCCGAAGTCATTTTCGTAACGGAAGCGGACCTTCTGATTACCCGTTCCGTACAGCAGCTTGTTCATGTCTTCTTCCTTCAGCTGGCTGACCGGAACATTCTGAGGAATGTTGTAATGCTCACATACCGATTTCAAAAATTGCGGATAATAGTTGGACGTACTGCCTGTCCACGCCAGAAAAGCGCCGTCATCGATCGATTTCTCCCGGTCCGGAATCAGCAGCTCAGGGTCAACGATCATCTTCACGCCAAGTCCATCGCATTCCGGACAGGCCCCGAACGGACTGTTAAACGAGAACATCCGCGGGGACAGCTCCTCAATGCTGAATCCGCAGATCGGGCAGGCGAAATTGGAGCTGAAGCGCAGCTCTTCCTGGCCCATAATATCGACCAGCAGCTGGCCTCCGGACAGCTTCAGCGCCGTCTCGATGGAGTCCGCCAGGCGCGCCTCCACACCTTCCTTAACGACGATCCGGTCGACAACGACCTCGATCGAGTGCTTCTGTTTTTCTCCAGTTCGATATTTTCGGAAAGATCGCGAAGCTCGCCGTCTACCCGTACGCGTACGAAGCCCTGCTTGGCCACGTCGGTAAACAAAGACTTGTGCTCGCCCTTCCGGCCGGAAATCATCGGTGCCAGCAGCTGCAGACGCGTCTTCTCCGGATACTGCATAATCCGGTCGACCATCTGTTCCACGGTCTGGGACGTGATTTCAATGCCGTGCTCCGGACAATGGGGATGGCCCACACGGGCAAACAGAAGCCGCAGGTAATCGTAAATCTCGGTTACCGTTCCGACGGTTGAGCGCGGGTTGCGGCTCGTCGTCTTCTGGTCAATCGATATGGCCGGAGACAGCCCGTCGATCGAGTCGACGTCCGGCTTCTCCATCTGCCCCAAAAACTGCCGCGCGTACGCGGACAGCGACTCCACATAACGGCGCTGCCCTTCCGCATAAATCGTGTCAAACGCCAAGGAAGATTTGCCCGAACCGCTCAGTCCGGTTAAAACAACGAATTTATCACGGGGAATCGTGATATCTATATTCTTCAAATTGTGGGCCCTTGCACCCTTAATGACGATATTCTCGCTGGCCAATGGTCGCTCATCTCCTTTGAAAGGATCTATTTATGGGATTTATCCACAAAGAGAACGACCAATACAAGCGGCCGTTCCCTTATCTTATCCATGTTCTTGTTTATTCCGCCTTCAGTTCCAGCAGGGCGTCACGCAGCTCGGCGGCGCGCTCGAACTGCAGGTTCTTCGCGGCATCCTTCATTTCCGCTTCCAGACGCTGAATCACCGACTGGCGCTCCTTCTTCGACATCTTGCCTCCGGTGCCGGTCAAATACTCCGCCTTCGACTCGGCCACCTTCGTCGCCTCGATGACGTCCCGCACCTTCTTGCGGATCGTCTGAGGCGTGATCCCGTGCTGTTCGTTATAGGCAATCTGCATTGTGCGGCGGCGCTGGGTTTCTTTGATCGCTTTGTCCATCGACTCTGTAATTTTGTCGCCATACATCAGAACAAAGCCCTCAGAGTTCCGGGCCGCGCGGCCGATCGTCTGAATGAGCGACCGTTCCGAGCGGAGGAAGCCTTCCTTGTCGGCATCCAGGATTGCAACCAGCGAAACTTCCGGAAGGTCAAGGCCCTCCCTCAGCAGGTTGATACCAATCAGCACATGGAACGTGCCCAAACGCAGGTCGCGCAAAATCGCCATCCGCTCCAGCGTCTTGATATCGGAGTGCAGATACCTGACCTTGATTCCGATCTCTTTCAGATAGTCGGTCAAATCCTCGGCCATCTTCTTGGTCAGCGTCGTCACGAGCACCCGCTCGTCGCGGTCGATCCGCTCCCGGATCTCCCCGATCAGATCGTCGATCTGCCCTTCGGTCGGGCGGACTTCGATTACCGGATCCAACAAACCTGTCGGACGGATGATCTGCTCAACCATTTCATTACAGTGCTCGATCTCGTACGGTCCCGGCGTCGCTGACACGTAGATAATTTGATTCACTTTACTCTCGAACTCTTCGAACGTCAACGGGCGGTTGTCCAGAGCCGACGGCAGACGGAATCCGTGTTCCACCAGCACCGTCTTGCGCGCCCGGTCCCCGTTGTACATCGCGCGGATCTGCGGCAGCGTCACATGGGACTCGTCGACGACGATCAGCATATCATCCGGAAAATAGTCCAGCAGCGTATATGGGGTTGCTCCCCGTTCCCGGAACGTTAACGGTCCGGAATAGTTCTCAATCCCCGAGCAGAAGCCGACTTCCTTCATCATCTCGATGTCGTAGCGCGTGCGCTGCTCCAGGCGCTGAGCCTCGAGCAGCTTGCCTTGGGAGCGAAGCTCTTCGAGCCGCTCTTCCAGCTCCCGCTCAATATTGACCAGCGCCACACGCATCGTCTCTTCCTTCGTTACGAAGTGAGACGCCGGGAAAATCGCGATATGATCGCGTTCACCGATCAGCTCGCCGGTCAGGACGTCGATCTCCGTAATCCGTTCGATCTCGTCCCCGAACAGCTCCACGCGGATCGCCTGTTCCCCTTTGGAAGCCGGGAAAATCTCAATGACGTCGCCGCGAACACGGAACGTCCCGCGCACGAAGTTGATGTCGTTGCGCTGGTATTGGATGTCCACCAGGCGCGACAAAATCTGATTGCGCGGCTTCTCCATGCCTACGCGCAGCGACAGCAGCATGCTGGAGTATTCCATCGGCGAACCCAAGCCGTAAATACACGAGACGCTTGCCACGATAATAACATCCCGCCGCTCGAACAGCGAGCTGGTCGCGGAGTGGCGCAGCTTATCGATCTCCTCGTTGATGCTCGAATCTTTCTCAATATACGTATCCGAAGAAGGGATGTACGCTTCCGGTTGATAGTAATCATAGTAACTCACAAAGTAATCGACGGAGTTGTTCGGAAAAAACTCCTTGAATTCGCTCGCCAGCTGGGCGGCAAGCGTCTTGTTATGCGCGATGACCAGCGTCGGCCGCTGCACCTTGGCGATGGTCTGCGCAATGGTAAAGGTCTTGCCGGTACCTGTCGCACCGAGCAGCGTCTGATGCTTCTTCCCCTGCTTCAGGCCTTCCACCAGCTCGGTAATGGCCTTCGGCTGGTCGCCCTGCGGTGTGTATTCCGACTCAAGCTCAAACGTCTTGGTACTGACGACAATATCGCTCATTGCCCAACATCACCCTTATCATCTAAAATAGATATTCTAAACTATATGTCGAGATTTCCCGATATAAGCTATAGGAAATCATTGTTGAAATAAGAATATTTGTTCCCGTCTATTATACTCTGATCAAGTGCCGTATGCAAACCCTAACTCATGAACAGGAGTGATAGCACAACATGGAAATCACAACAATACTGGGCATCCTGGCGGGACTTGCCGCGCTGGTAGGTGGCTTTTTATGGGAAGGAGGTCAGATTAATGGATTAATGCAGGCAGCGGCCGCCCTGATCGTATTCGGGGGAACTATTGCCGCTGTCGTTGTCAGTTACCCGCTTCACCGGCTCAAGACGATTCCCAAAGCGCTGCGCTTTGCCTTCAGCAAACCGGCCGAGGATACGAACCAGCTGATCGAAGACTTGGTTGGCATGGCTACAGCGGCCAGACGCAATGGGGTGCTCTCCCTTGAAAGAATGGCGATGGACCATCACAACTCGTTCCTTCGCGAAGGCATTCAGCTGGTCGTCGACGGAACGGAAGAATCCCAGATCAAACAGATTATGGAGCTCGAAATGGACGCTGTAGAGCAAAAGCATGAAAACTACGCCAAAATATTCGAGTCCGCGGGCGGCTACGCCCCGACCATGGGTATCATCGGTACCGTTATGGGGCTGATCCACGTTCTGGGCAGCTTGTCCGAGCCGACCGATCTCGGGCCGTCGATCGCAGTTGCTTTTACCGCTACGTTATACGGCGTGGCGAGCGCCAATATTATCTTTTTACCCATTGCGTCAAAAATTAAGTCCCGCAGCGCCGATGAAATTCAGCAATTGGAACTTTTGATGCAGGGCATTCTGGCGATTCAGAACGGCGAGCACCCCAACATGGTGCGCAAAAAGCTCGTTTCCTTCACACCGGTGGACAGCTATCATGCCCCTGCCGTGAAGGAGGAATTCATCGATGAGACAGCGGAATAGACGACAGGGCCGGAGGAAAAGCGAAGGAGACGGCGGCCGGGACCGGTGGCTGATCACCTATGCGGACCTGATCACGCTGCTCCTGATCTTTTTCGTCATGATGTTCGCGATGAGCCGGCTGGACGTTGAGAAGTACGAAGCGATCACACAATCCCTGCAGCATACGTTCAAAAGCGGAGATTCGATCCTCGAGAAGGGATCCGGCATCACCGGCCAGGCGGACAAAAATACGCATCGAAATCCCGACACGGCCAAAAAACCGCAGAACAGCGGTTCTCAGGAACTGACCGAACGGGAGCTTGCCTTCCGCAAGCAGGAGCAGGAGCTCCAGAACCTGATGCAGGTTATTTCGCAGTATGTGAAGGATAACCGGCTGGAGGACCAGATATTTGTGGCGGATGAGCCCCAAGGTATCTCCATTACGCTGAGCGACCAATTTATGTTCGATGTCGGCAAAGCGGACCTAAAGCCCGGCTCGGCACCGGTGCTGGACAAGCTAGCCAGCCTGTTTAAGAATCTGAGCACGGTGATCAGCATTGAGGGTCACACCGACAATCTGCCGATCGTGCATGCTTCAAATTACAAGGACAATTGGGAGCTGTCCGGAGCGCGGGCGCTGTCGGTCCTGCGGTTTTTCCTCGATCAAAAGTATCTGAACCCGGACGAGTTCCAGTACGCCGGATACGGCGACACGCGTCCTGTCGGGGATAATGGCACCGAAGCCGGAAGGCAGAAAAACCGCCGGGTGGAGATCATCGTCCTCCGCCAGCTGCAGGAATAATCCGTAACCTCCTGCTTTGCCGGCAAACCACCCGGTTAGCCCTTTCATAAGCAAAAAAAAGCGTGGAAGCATCAGAGCTCCCACGCTTTTTGCGTTCTTACCTTACATGTCGGCTTCCCGCGCATCATGCGATGCAGGGGTGGACGACTTGCTGCGGGCATGAATTTTCATGCCGATCAGCTGAAACAGATTGACCGGCTTCAGCACCAGCGCCACACCGGCATCCGGGTCCGGAGCCAGGATAACGCCCAGCTGGTGATGATCCCCGTCGTAGATCGCCCGCTGCAGGAACATGGACAAACACCGGGCTCCGGTGCTGCTCCTCATACCGGCTGTACCACGCCAGCCCTTCATGAAGCACAAAGGCGATCAAGGCCGCCACAAGGGCGAGCGGGCTCCACCAAGCCGACAGGATGCTAAAAGCCAGCAGTACGACGCCATAGATAAGGAGGCGTTTGAACGTCCGATCGGCCTTCACCTGCGGAAGCAGGCTCTGCGTCATTTCGCTGAAGCCGATCACCACCGGCAGCGCCATCATGCTGAAGCCGCCGCTCCATCCGTCTCCGCCAAATAAAGGCGTCCAAGGCAGAACGGTATCCGAAGCTCCCGGAATCAGCAGAAACAGAGGAATCGGCCAGAATACCTGCATCTGATATCCTCCAACGAGCTTGCCTCGCTTCCCTTCAATAAAGAGCGGATTAGCGAAGGATGCTCCCTGCAGGCGGATAAGCAGAGCCTCAGCCAAGTGCAGCACCGCGACCAGGGCAAGCAGGGCAGGAATATCCAGACCCGCTACCGTATCTTTCACCGTTTTCAGGAGCCCGTCCGGACTCCAGGAAAACAGCCCCACAACAAACTGAATCACGCCCAAGATCCCGATGGCATAGGCAAAGCATAAATACCTTACCCGGAACAGCAGCAGCACGATGGCTACCACCCAAATGCAGATCACCGCTTCCGTAGTCAGCGAAATTCCCAAAAACGCAGCTGCCACCGAGACGCCGATCCCCGCTGCCGCTGCTGCTGCAGCCGCTCTCTTCGCAGCAGCCGCCTTGGCTGCCGCCGCCCTTCTCGCCGCTTCTTCGGCCTTCAGCTTGTTCTTCTCCTGCTCCAGGGAAGCACGCTTGCTGACGAGCGTGACGAGCAGCTGATCCTGCTCTTCACTGGTGTCGTCGGATTCTTCAATCTTCTGGTCGTACTGTGCGATCAGAATCTGCTTCTGCCGCTCGTTTTCAGCCAGAATGGCCTTCTGGTCTTCCATCTGGGCATACAAATCCTTGGCTTTGGCGTAATCCGACTCCAGTTCCTTTTTCTTAGCCAGCACCAGCGCCTTATCCTTCTTGTGCTGTTCCAGCAAGTCCTTGTCCTGGTCTACGAATTCCTTAAGAGCGTCTGCCCGCTCCAGGAAATCGGAGAAGCTGGTCGATGAGAGCAGCACCTCCAAATAGGATACGTTGCCGTCGGTATACATAAGGCGTACCCGGGACTCCAGCATTTTCTCCCGCGACTGGATCCGCTCCTCGGCGGCATCCAGCTCGGCTGCGGTCTGATGGAGCTTGTCCTGCGTGTCGTCAATTTGAACCGTCAATTTGGTCATCGTGTTGCTCACCGTACTAATCTGGTTCATAACGTACTGCAGGTTTTGGGTCGTTTTATTTTTGTAATGCTGCGCTTCCTGCTTCTGGGCTTCCGCCTTGCTCTTTTGCTGCTTGGCGGTCTTCGCCTGCTGCTGCAGCACTCTCAGTTCATGGTCGATATCATCGACCGTTTTTTTCTTTGCCAGACCTTCCGAAGGCTGAAATACAGCCGCTGCGATCATAACTACAGCCAAACATGTGGCGATCTTTTTCAACTTGCGTTCCCCGTCCTTTTCCAAAAGTTTCTCCTGTATAACCAAGACTCTCCGTCAGCTGCTTATCGTTCTTGTTCTTATACCTTCAAAAATTTGCGAATAGATAGGGTCGTTCCCCACATGCCGATCAGCACGCCGAGGACAATCAGTAATCCTCCCCACTGCCACAGCTGGCTCAGCGGGAGAAGTGACATCTGGAGCGTAAAATCCGAGCCGATGGAGGCGGCCAGCCGGTCATAACCGACGAACAGCAGCGCCACCGTGATGACGGACCCGATCAGTCCGATCAAGGTGCCCTCCACGAAGAACGGCCAGCGGATAAAATAATTCGTCGCCCCAACCAGCTTCATAATGCTGATTTCCCGGCGGCGGGCAAGAATCGTGACGCGAATGGTGTTGGAGATCAGGAACATCGACATGACGGCGAGGCCGGCCACGAAAATAAACCCGATGTTGCGCACCAGGCGCGTCACTTTAAACAGCGTTTCGATTGTGCCTTTGCCGTACTTCACTTTCATGATCGGCTGCTCCGTATGGCTCGTGTTCAGCGCCTCGATCTTCTGAGCGACGAACGGAACCGTCGTCGGCTCGATCACCTCGACCATAATCGTGTCCGGCAGCGGGTTGTTATCCTTGCTGAAGCCTTCCAGCAGGTCCTTCCCCTCGTCTCCCATACTGTTGCGGAAATCGGCGAGGCCCTGCTCCTTGGAAATAAACTGCACCTTGCTGACCTCCGGCATCGCGGAGATTTCGTTCTGCACCTTCTCGCGCAGCTTCTGGTCGACGTTCAGGTTGAGATAAGCGCGGATCTGCACTTGTTTATCGGCCTTGTCGGCCAAAGCGTTGACATTGAGCACCAAGATGATAAATACCCCGAGCACGAACAGGGATACCACGATGGAGGTAACGGAGGCTACGGTCATCCACCCGTTGCGGAAGATGCTGTTAAAACCGACCCGCAAATGCCGCAGAAAGGTGTTAAAAGTCATACCCGTATTCCCCTCTCTGCTGGTCGCGTACAATGTTGCCGTGCTCGATCGCGATGACGCGCTTGCGCATCGTGTTCACGATCTCCTTGTTGTGGGTGGCCATGACGATGGTCGTTCCGCGGAAATTGATCTCATCAAGCAGCTGCATGATGCCCCATGAAGTTTCGGGGTCCAGGTTGCCTGTAGGCTCGTCCGCAATAATGACCGCCGGGTTATTCACAATGGCTCTGGCGATCGCGATCCGCTGCTGCTCTCCCCCGGACAGCTGCGCCGGAAGGCGGGTGGCTTTGGACTTCAGTCCAACCAGATCCAGCACCTCCATCACGCGCTTTTTCATCTGCCGCTTCGGCGCTTCGATGACTTCCATGGCAAAAGCCACGTTTTCATATGCCGAAAGCGTCGGAAGAAGGCGGAAATCCTGAAAAATGACGCCGATATTCCGGCGCACATACGGAATTTTCCGCTGCTTCAGCTTGCCGATATTAAAACCGTTCACAGAGATTTGTCCTTTGGTCGGCACTTCTTCTCTATAAATAAGCTTCATGAATGTCGATTTGCCTGCGCCGGACGGTCCGACGACGTATACGAATTCGTTGCGGTCGATCTTGACCGATACGCCTTGCAATGCATGAGTTCCATTCTGGTAGGTCTTCCATACGTCCTGCATTTCAATCACTTCGTTCATCACTTCCTAATTACATAATCAGCCATTATAAATTCGACACATTCCAGCTAATTCCTTTAAAAAAGCGTAGGAATCATCACGATGTGTTTCATTGTAACAAAATTGTTACCTTTTGAGTACCCGAAATTTTTCCACTTTGCCTACATATATATGGAAAGACAGCATCAATCACGATGAAGAGGAAGCGAAAGAGGTGGGAACCCTATGAAAAAAATTCATTTGAGCCTGATCATTATCGCCAGCATCCTGCTGATCGGTTCCGTCACCGCCGGGTGGGTACATCTTTATATCGGACAAAACACCCTTCCGGATAAGATCCAGGTTGCCGGCTACCCGCTCGGAGGAAAAAATTCAGATGAGGCGCTTAAGCTGCTGGACGCCCGTCTCAGACAGATGGAGAGCATTCCCTTGACGCTGTCCGTGGCCGCCAAAGGCATTCCGGATGCCCAGCTGACGCTGAAGGAAGCCGGCGTTTCGTTTGAAGCGGACGCCTTTAAAGAGGCGGTTGCGAAGCTGCATGAAGGAAGCTGGCTGGACCAGCTGAAATACCGCTGGCATTTTCAGACGGACTGGAACATCGTGCCCCACTGGGACATTTCCGTGCTGAAGGAGAAATTTACACCGGAGTGGGAGCAGGAGCACTTTGGCCTTCCGGTGGAAGCCACACGGCGGATCTCAGGGAAAGACGAGGTCGTGTACACGCCGGAGGTTTCGGTCTCGCGGATTGACTGGAACACGCTCAAGGAGCAGATGACAGCGCTGATTCCGAAGGACTTCGCCCTGATTGCCGGCGGTAAAAAGCCCAAGCTCAGCCTGGACCTCCCCCTGTACCGGATGGTGCCGAACGTCACGATCGGCAGCCTTAAGGAAGAAGGAATCGAGCGAAAAATCATCGAGTTCTCCACCGGGCTCGGTTCGAGCGGGCCGGGAAGGGTATACAATGTCGATTCCGCCGCCAAGGCGGTGAACGGCATGGTGCTGAAGCCGGGTGACGTGTTTGACTACAGCAAGGTCATTGCCAAGGCGGAGGAAAAATACGGGTTCCAGGAGGCGCCGGTCATCCTGAACGGGAAGCTGGTTCCCGGAGTAGGCGGAGGCATCTGCCAGGTTTCCAGCACAGTGTACAATGCGGCGGTCCGGACCGGGCTTGAAATCGTCGAGCGGCGCAACCATTCCCTGCCGGTCAGCTACTTGCCGAAAGGGCAGGACGCCACGTTTGCCGAAGGCTCGATCAACTTCCGATTCCGGAACAATACCGGGAAGTCGCTGCTGATTCAGGCCGAAGTCAAGGATCGGAATCTGATCGTCAAATTTTTTGGCACTTTCCCGAAAAATGTCACCTATGACCTCATGTCCCGCACAGTTGAAACTCTCCCGGTCACTGAGAAGTTCGTGCAGAATCCGACCCTTCCGGTCGGTGGCCAGGAGATCCTGCAGAGCGGCAAACCCGGCTACGTCGTCGAGACCTATCAAATCAAGAAGGTGGACGGCAAGGAGGTATCGCGCAAACGTATTTCCCGTGATACGTACCGCCCGCAAAACCGGCTGATCGCGGTCCATACAGAAGATTCGGGAGAGGGCAGCCCTGCACCGGGGTCCGAAGAGCAGATCGTTGAGGACGGCGTAAGCGGGCCGAACTTGGCCACCAGTCCGCCCCAAAAGGTCCGCCAAGTCTGCAGCCCCCAGCTGTGCAGCCGGACGGAGAACAGCTTTCTCTCCAGCAGTACCTGCCTACGGTACACAAGTGCCATCAAAATGATCGAAATATAATAAAACGGCTGCGTCAGCAGCTGTAACAAAGCATCCCCCAACTTCCACAGCAGTTCCAATGCGACATCCAATCCGTCACCACGCTCCTTTACCATGACATTTACGCATATCCAGGACAGACATCAGACGCAAGAAAAAAAGAAGGCTAAAGATCAGCCTTCTTAACGATTCGACGCGGCAGCGGCAATTTCCTTCCGCACCTCGTCGATCCCGCGGTTCAATTGATTATCGTATTTCGGATCGCGGATGTGCTCGATCAGCGCGTTCTCGAGTGCTTCCGCCGTCTTCGCGTCAATGACGCCGTTCGCGCTCATCTTCGCGCTTCTTTGGAACGACTTGACGGCCGCCGCGGTTTTCTCATCGAAGAATCCGTCTTTGCGCCCAGGCTTGAAGCCAAGTCCGTCCAGCATGATCTGCGCACTCTTCACGTCAGTGTTATTCATGTTGTATTCCAGCGATTTGTCCTTGTTGATCGGAGCCACCGAGAAGTAATCCGGCTGATCCACCGCAATGTCAGGCTTGATCCCCTTCTTGTGGATCCAGCTGCTGTTTGGCGTCAGCCATTTCGCGATCGTAATCTTGAGCAGGCTGCCGTCGCCCATTTGCTTGTCGAAGCTCGTCTGTACGGTTCCTTTGCCAAAGGAGTTTTCACCGATCAGCTTCGCTCCGGCCGATTGCTGCAAGGCACCTGCCAGAATTTCGGATGCGCTGGCGCTTCCCTTGTTCATCAGGAGGGCGACCGGATAGTCTTTGCCCGTTCCCTTGGACTCGCTCTTCTCGCGCTTCTTGTTCTTGTCTTCAACCTGAACGATCAGCTTGCCTTTCGGCACGAATTGCTCGGCGATATCGATCACGACGGACAGCACGCCGCCGGGATTGTTCCGGACATCGATGACGAGGCCCTTCATGCCTTCGCTCTCGAGCTTCGCCAGTTCTTCCTTGAATCGATCGCCCGTGTTCAGGGAGAACTGGGTAATTTCAATCACGCCTACCTTACCCGGTTCCATGTGGGCATTGACGGTCTCCAGATCGACATCGTCGCGCACGATGGTGTACTGAAGCGGCGTCGATACGCCGCTGCGGCGGACCGTCAACTTCGCCTCGCTGCCTTTCGGACCGCGGATTTTCGAAACCGCATCGTTCAGCTCAAGCCCGCTCAGCGATTCTCCGTTCACCGTCAGGATGATATCTTTGGCGCGGAGTCCTGCCTTTTCCGCAGGCGATCCCTTGATCGGAGACACGATGACGACATTGCCGTCTTCCGAGGACACTTCGGCACCGATGCCACTGAACGAGCCCTCGATGCTCTCCTCAAATTCCTGTGCCGTTTGCTTACCCATATAAGTCGAGTACGGATCTTCCAGCGATTCCATCATGCCGTTGATGGCACCGTCCACCAGTTTGCTCCGGTCCACATCCTCATAATAATTGCCTTGGATGAGATCCAGAGCCGTACCGATTTTCTTCGCTTCATCCTGCTTCAAGCCGCCGCTGACCACGCTCGCTAGCACGCCCTGGCCCGTTGAGGCCTGATTCGCAAAGCTTGCGCTTGTTAACACGAGGGTCAGTACGCTTCCCAACAGCATACCTACGACGACCAACAATGCGACCGTACGTTTCTTCAAAGTAAGTTTCACCGCCTTTTATTTTCCGGCCGAACCTCTTATGACCAGACTTAACCATCCTAGTATATGTTCGGCTTGTACGGAATATTTATACGGTCTACAGATACGGCATCGGGTCCACAGGCGTTCCATTCTGACGGACTTCAAAATGAAGGTGAGGCCCCGTGACTTGTCCCGTTGCGCCGGATTCTGCAATTACCTGACCGCGGCTGACATGCTCGCCTACCTTTACTTTAATACCGCCTTCACGTATATGTCCATAGAGGGTCCACATTCCGTCCCCATGATCGATGATGACACAGTACCCGTAACCGCTCCACCATTCAGCCAGCGTGACGGTTCCCGTTTCAGCGGCGTGGATTGGCGTTCCCTGCGGAACCGCAAGGTCCACCCCTTTATGCATCTTGCCGACTTCACCCGTAACTGGATGGACTCTTCGGCCGAAAGACGAAGAAATGCGGGCTCCGCTAACCGGCATATACAGCGGTCCGCCGCTGCCCGAGAAGCCGCCGAGCTTTCAACCGTCGTTGTCGCGCTCTTCTCTTGGCCNCTGCCGCTGCTGCTGCAGCCGCTCTCTTCG
>NZ_PCZT01000015.1:34578-46351 GCF_002968895.1 Paenibacillus sp. AR247
CTGAGGACAAATGAAGGGCAGCAATGGATTGTCAGCTATAATCCAAACGAAGCAAAAGGGTGCCTCCGCCGGTTTAACGAAACCGTTGGAGACACCCTTTTTATAATCATATGTGAGCTCTACTGAATAATCCCGATCCGGCGCGCCTGCTCCTCCGTCATAATGTATTCCTCGCTTGGCCACACTTCCTCTTCGGCCTCGACGCCGAACATCTTCATGACTTCGCCCCAGATTCCCTTCTCTACCGCTTCCGCCTGCGTAATAATGATTTTCATGACGCTCACTCCTTTTCGGTTCTTTTACCCTTTTATACCCCGTTTTGGGTAGGTTGATTCGCTTGGCGCTAAAAGGAGTGCTTCTTGCCCAACACTTTCGAACTGTGATAGATTAATATTAGAAAATATTTGAAAAAGGTTACCTTATTCAAAAAGGAGGCATGAACATGGAGCCGCGCAACAAAGTAAAAATCGGCATCCCCGATGAGGAAGGGCAGTTGAGCTTCATGTTTACCCGTGGGGGAGCACGCCGAGGAGCAGGCAGAAAAGGGATCGGGACGACCCGCAAAGTATCGTTAACTTTATCCGAGGCAACATGGAGCCGCCTTGATGCCTATTGTGACGACCATCAGTTTACTCGGTCCGAAGTTCTGCGTGGAATGATCGAACATTATTTTTCCGACCAAAATTAAAAGAAAAAGGTGACGCCCGTGTTCGTCCGTATCCCAGGTGATCTTCTGGCTCAAACCGTTCAACAGGTTGCCGTCGCAGTTTCGGTATCCTCGGCACAACCGCAGAACTCTATGATTCATTTACATACGAGTCTGAATGGACTGACTCTTGCATCAGGAACAAGCTCGGGAATGGTCATTCAAGCAAAGCTTCCACTCGATGAGGGACACTGTCAAACGGGGTCCATTGCCGTGCCTTCGCGTCTATTTGCGGACATGATTCGCAAGCTGCCTGCCGGAGTCGTGACCCTGGAAACACAGCCGCCTTTCCTATTAAAGATTAGCTCGGGCAGTACTTTATTCCGACTCTACGGAATGGATCCAGAGGATAGCTGTTCCGTTCCAGACCTCGGAATCCACCTGTTGGATGTGGAGCTATCGAGCTCTCAATTTAAAAAAATGGTTCAGCAGGTCGTTTTTGCATCCGCCAGATCCAATGAAGCCAGGCCAGTATTAACCGGCGCCCTGTTTCACATTACAAATGGCTCAATGAAGCTGATGGCTACAGACGGTGTGCGCCTGGCTTCATGCACAATCCATCTTGAACGCAATCTGAGCAATGAAGTTGAGGTCATCATACCTTCCGCATATTTAAAGCATGTCTCCAAGCTGCTGTCCGGAGAGAAGCTGCGGATCTCCTTCAGCAATCACCGGATGGTTATACAGAATCAAGATCTCGCGGCTTACATTCCCCTAATGACCGGATCCTTCCCGCTAATGGGTACGATGATCAGCGCCACATATGTAACAGAACTTCGGGTTTCCTCAGCAGCCCTTCTCAGCGCGATCGAGCGGGTTAATTTGGTTGCGGGCGGACAAACGGTTCTGCTGAATGGAACACCCCATTCCTTGGAATTAAGCTCCAATACGCCAGAAGTTGGCGATGTTCAAGAGACTACTCCCGTGCAGAACTTTCAAGGGGAGCCATTTCGTATTGCTTTCAACGGGAAGTATATGCAGGACATCATACGTGTAATTGACAGCGAATGGATCAGTATTCAATATGCAAGTCCTTTAAAACCCCTCATTGTTACTGCGAAACCAGCGCCAGCGCCGCCGGTATCACGGCCCACAGGAACGCATGGTCCACGGAGACGGACAGCGCGCTGCTGATCTTCTCCATGACCGGTGCCGGAATAAGCGCTCTGCGCTCCGGCGAAAGCATCTGCTGCGGATCCATCGTGGCCGGCATATTCTGGCCGGAAGCTCCGCCCAGGGTACTGCTCAGCCGGTCATGGAAGTCATTTCGCTGGATGATGCCGAAGATCGTAATCCCCACGGTCATTCCGAGCGAG
This sequence comes from Paenibacillus sp. AR247, assembly GCF_002968895.1. Lineage (NCBI taxonomy): Bacteria > Bacillati > Bacillota > Bacilli > Caryophanales > Paenibacillaceae > Paenibacillus > Paenibacillus sp. AR247. The sequence goes on from NZ_PCZT01000015.1 coordinate 36,601, forward strand.
CGCAGGAAGGAGATCGTTGAGTTGGCCGAGCCCCGCTGTCTGGCATCCACGCCCTGGATGGCCGACATCCCGAGCACGGAGAATGAAAATCCCATCCCGAAGCCGGCGACCAGCATATAGATGGACAGCATCGTCCGCGTTGTCTCCGGCGTAATCGTGCCGAGCAGCAGCATGCCGCCGCCGAAAATGATTGCCGACAGGATCATGACGCTGCGGAATGACATTTTGGTAGACAGCATGCCCCCTACTTGCGAGGCAACTACGGAACTCAGTGTCATCGGAAGTAGTATCAACCCAGAGTTAGTTGCATTTCCACCCATTACCCCTTGCACGAAAATCGGAATGTACACAGCTGCGGTAATGAAAGCCGCCCCATAGAACAAGGCCGCTGCGCTGCTGAAGGCGAACAGTCTTTTGCGGAACATGTCGTAGGACACGATCGGTTCGGCCACCTTGGCCTCCACGGCCAGGAAGACGATCATCAGCACGGCAAATGCGGCGAACAGTCCAATAATGACCGGTGAATCCCAGGCATATTTGCTGCCGCCCAGCTCCAGCGCGAACATCAGGCTGACCACGGAGCCCACCAGCGTAGCGGCTCCCCAAATGTCGATCTTTTGCTTGGAATGCTCATGAGACTCATGATAGAACAGCACCACCAGCAGAAAGGCTGCAATACCTAAAGGCAGGTTAATATAGAAAATCCAGCGCCACTCCAGATAATCGGTGATATACGCCCCGAGAAGCGGTCCGAACAAGCTCGACACCCCGAATACGGCGCCAAACATGCCCGCCATCTTGCCTCTGGACTCCACCGGGAAAATATCAAACACGATCGTAAATGCAATCGGCACCAGCGCCCCGCCGCCGATTCCCTGAATTGCCCGGTAAATGCTCAGCTCGGTAATGCTGTGTGCCGTCCCGCACAAGGCCGAACCCAGCAGGAACATGATAATCCCGAATACGAAAAATCTTTTCCTTCCATACATATCGGACAATTTGCCGAAGATCGGCATGCCGGCCATCTCTGCCACCATATAAGCGGAGGTGACCCAGACGAATTGGTCCAGACCGCCAAGCTCGCCGACGATCGTCCCCATTGCGGTCGAGACGATCGTGTTGTCCATCGCGGCGATCAGCACGCCGAGCAGCAGACCGGCAACGATCAGACCCAGCCTGTTCTTTTTCTCTGCCATATCACGCACTACCCCTTTATATTGTTTGTAAAATATCTTATCCCAGCCGGACAAACCGACCTACACTTGCCGCCGTGTCCTGCTTGAATTCGTCCGTATACTCCACCAATCCGATCTCGCATCCGCTGCCGATGTTCACCCTTCTGCCCCGGACGACGGCAGCCTTGGTGTTCTCCAGATAAACGACGTCGCCTTCAATGCTATCCGCGCTCAGATCCCCGCCGTCGTAATGGGAAGTCATCTTCCCGAACAGCGGAATCTCCAGCCCTTTCTTGACGGTGATTTTGGCACCTACGAGCTCTCCAATCCTGCTCGGTCCATACATTTTAATCTCGACGAGCTCGCCGTTCAGCATGCCCGGGACTTCCACCACGCCCCGCACGAGCAGCTCCTCCGTCTGGCCGGACGCCGCTCGAAGGCCGCCGTTGATTTTGACGAAATCCGAAGACACATTGCCGCCGACGGCCAGCTCGCCGTTAATGCTGATGCTTTTCAACTGCAGATCCCCGGACACGCTTACCCCGCCCTGAGACTTCAACAGTCCGCCCTGAAGGTTCTCCCGGACGTTCAGCGTTCCGTTGACGGATGCGGTTTCCGCGATCAGGGAGCCGTTCACCTGAGCCGTACCCAGGCATTTAAACAGCCCGCAGTCGGCCGTACTGCTGATTTCCGCGTCACCCATAATTTTGACCTGGTTAAAAGTTCCGCCCCCCGAGCTTCCACTGCCCGTGATTTTGATATCGCCAAGCCCTTGGCGGTTTCCATTTGCCGTCATGACCTTTTCCTCCCTTATGAATACCCGGTCATCCGGGCATTCCCTGAATGTTGTCTCATGCACCCGTATTGGAACGTTGCTCTATTGCTGCCTAGTCAGTTTCAACGCAGATTTTCATCTGCTTCAACGCTGATTCAGATCTGCTTCGCCGATCCGACCTGAGCGTCTCCGTCCCGCTTGAAGTCGACCTTGTATTCGACTCTGCCGATTTTGCAGCCGGGACCGATCCGTACTTCGCTGCCGCGGACGACATCCGCTTCGGTATATTCCAGGTCCACGAAGTCCCCTTCAATGAGATCGGCCTTCAGGCGGTTGTTGAAGACCGGGGCCAACTGCAGCAAAATAGGCGCTTTCTTCAACCGGCGCACGGTAATATGATCCCCGCCAATTTCCTTAGCTTTGCTGGCCAGGCTCATCTTCAAGTCGATCTCGCCGGCGTTCACCAGCCCATCCACGTTAAAGCCGCCGTGAACCGAAAGCACCTCGCACTGCACGTCCCCTCTCGACCTCAGGCTGCCCGACACTTCCACTTTCTCACTGTTGAGTCCCTTTTCCAGGGTGACCTGGCCGTTGATCGCAGCCGATTCGCTGCAGCGGGTCATCTCTTTGACCGATCCCATGCCGTCCAGAATCAAACGTTCGGCCGATAAATTGCCGCCGATCGACATCGTCCCGTTGATCTTGACCGTTTCCCCAAGCACCGAACCCGAAATGTTCAGGGTGCCGTTGGAATCCAGCGTAATGCAGTCGATATCTCCCTTCACCTTGCTGATCCCGTCAATCCTAACCGTTTTATACACACCGGACGCCACCGTCCCGATGCCCGACATCGACATGTCATGTCTTTGTTCCCGCTCCATCGCCTCAAACCTCCGATTGGTTGATTTTTAATTTCAATTCCTCGATACAGCCCCTTAAAGGCAGGCGGAACACCCACTTGGCATCCCGGTCCACATATACATGCTCGGTAGTCTCGATTAGCAGCAGCAGCGGCACGCCCATTTTGCGGACGAGCGCCAGCTCGCACGGTCTGCTTGCCACTTTAGCGTAATGATCCCGCATGAGGGATAACAGCATCTTGCCTTCATCCCGGGTTATTTCTCCGCTCTTGAGCAGCTTCTCCAGTACATAGACCGAGAGAATGTCGGCGAACGTCAGCACGTCCTGCTTCCCCAGCTCCTGTTCGAACAGATCCAGCGTCATATTGGTAACAATGTTACGTTGTAAAAGCTCGCCGGGAGTGATCGATACTTCGCCGGAGCTCGGTGAAAACACATCGGCCAGCTCGTCGAGGGACAAACCGTCCTTCATATTTAGAATGCGGTCTATGCGCTGCAGTATTTTTTGCTTTGGAAAAAAGGTCTCCTGTCCCGTGAAGGAAGACTTGCGGATAAACCATTCCTCGGGAATGAGGTTTTTCCGCTTCCAGCGGTACAGCTGTCCATAGGAAATTCCGGTCAGCTCCAGCAGATCCTTTTTGGAAATCTCTTCTTCGTTCATTGCACATCCTCCTCGCAGAAATAATGTAACATAACATTGTTACGTTGTAAATACGACAAATAAAAAATATGGGGGACCCACGAAAAAAGACGCCTCCACAAGGGAAGCGCCTTTTCTATCTACTATTTCTGATCTGCTCAATCATATAACCACGCCGTTACGGCTATCGTTTATACGTGCTCGGTAAGCCACTGTTCTGTCATGCTGAGCAGCACCTCACCGCGTTTAATCGCCTCAGCCACCTGATCCGTCGCCGTGCCCCCGTACACATTGCGGGCGTTCACGACGGTTTCCGGCCGCAGCACCTCATAAATCGTGTCGTCGAACAGCGGCGAGAACTGCTGGAACTCCTCCATCGTCAGGTCAAGCAGGTACTTGCCCTGCTGGATACAGTACAGCACCGTTTTGCCGATGACTTCATGCGCCTGGCGGAACGGCAGCCCTTTGCCCACGAGGAAGTCGGCGATGTCCGTCGCGTTCGAGAAGTCCTGGTTGACCGCTTCGCGCATGCGGCTCTTGTTCACCTTCATCGTGGCGATCATCGGCGCAAACAGCTGCAGGGCTCCCTCCAGCGTGGCCACCGTGTCGAACATGCCTTCCTTGTCTTCCTGCATATCCTTGTTGTACGCCAAAGGCAGCGACTTGAGCACCGTCAGAAGGCCCATCTAAACTCCGTGCTGCTCCACAGCACCAGCTCTTCGGACAGACGGGAGAGATGCATCATAATGATGGACGCGTGGGACAGGAACTCCACGATAAAATCGCGGTCGCTGACTGCATCCAGACTGTTCTCGTAGACCCGGTCAAACTGGAGCTGCTCCGCCACGAAATGGCGGTCGATCGGGAACGTCGTCCCGGCCAGGGCGCCGGCGCCGAGCGGCAGGACGTTGATGCGCTTGTAGCTGTCCATAAGGCGCTCAATATCGCGCTGGAACATGGAGACGTACGCCATCAGATGATGGGCGAACAGAATCGGCTGTGCCCGCTGCAGATGCGTATACCCCGGGATGATCGTATCCAGGTTATCCCTTGCTTGTCCGATGAGCGACTTTTGCAGCTCATGCAGCATGCCGGCCAGCTCGACGACCCGCTTGCGCAAATACAAGTGCATATCGGTCGCCACCTGATCGTTCCGGCTGCGTCCCGTATGCAGCTTGCCGCCAACCGGGCCGATCTCGGCGATCAGATTTTTCTCCACGTTCATATGGATGTCCTCGTCCGCCACCGAAAACTCGATTTCGCCGCGGCGGATTTTATCCAACACGGTTTGCAGCCCCGCCTTGATCGTCTCCACGTCTTCCTGCGGAACGATTCCGCATTTGCCCAGCATCGTCACATGAGCCAGGCTGCCTTGAATATCTTCCTCGGCGAGCGCCTGGTCAAAACCGATCGAAGCCGTATATTCGTCTACCAGATGGTTGGTCTGCTTCGTAAAGCGCCCTCCCCACAGTTTGCCCACTATCGTTCTCTCCCCTCTTGCTTGACAGCAGAGGGCCGCTCCTTCCCGTGACCGACAAGGAACGGCCTCCCTACGACATGCTTGTGCTGTTGATTATATCATGGAAAAATTATTTGTTCTGTGCCACGCCTGTGCCGACTTTAAGACGCAGGGCGTTCAAATGGATAAAGCCGGTAGCATCCCCTTGATCGTACGCTTGGGTCGGATCGGCTTCCATCGTGGCGATGTCCGGGTTGTACAGACTGACCGGGCTCTTCACGCCGGCGGCGATGATGTTGCCCTTGTACAGCTTCACGCGCACCGTACCGGTCACGTTCTTCTGACTTTCGGTTACGAGCGCCTGCAGTGCCAGACGTTCCGGTGCGAACCAGAAGCCGTTGTACACGAGCGTGCTGTAACGGGTGATCAGGCTGTCGCGCAGGTTCATCACTTCACGGTCCATCGTGATCGACTCCATTTTGCGGTGCGCGGTGAACAGGATCGTGCCCCCTGGCGTTTCATACACACCGCGGCTCTTCATGCCGACAAAGCGGTTCTCCACCATGTCCACGCGGCCGATGCCGTGCTTGCCGCCGAGCTCGTTGAGGCGCTCCATCACGGCCAGCGGGTTCAGCTTCTCACCGTTAATGGCGACACAGTTGCCCTGCACGAAATCGAGCTCCACGTATTCCGCCTCATCCGGCGCATCCTCAGGAGACACGCTGAGCAGGTACATGTCTTTATTTTCCGGAGCGCTGGCATCGAACCAAGGATCCTCGAGTACGCCGCTCTCATAGCTGATATGCAGCAGGTTGCGGTCCATCGAATAAGGCTTCGCCGCAGAGGCTGTTACCGGAATGCCGTGCTTCTCGGCAAAAGCGATCATTTCCGCGCGTCCCGGGAACTCATTGCGGAATTCCTCAAGACGCCACGGAGCGATGACTTTGATGTCCGGAGCCAGGGCCGCAGCCGCCAGCTCGAAACGCACCTGGTCATTCCCTTTGCCCGTTGCGCCGTGCGCGATTGCCGTTGCGCCTTCCGCGCGTGCGATATCCACCATGCGCTTGGCGATCAGCGGGCGCGCAATGCTCGTGCCGAGCAGGTACTGCCCCTCATACAGCGCTCCCGATTGGAACATCGGGAAGATGAAATCCTGCGCGAACTCGTCGCGCAGATCGTCAATGTATACTTTCGAGGCGCCGGTAGCCAGTGCCTTTTCCTCCAAACCGTCCAGCTCTTCCTTCTGTCCGATATCGGCCGTAAATGCGATGATTTCGGCATCATACGTTTCCTTAAGCCACTTCAGAATGACCGACGTATCCAGACCTCCGGAATACGCCAGTACGATTTTTTCTTTTGCCATGTCTTAACTCCCTCTCCTGACTAATCTTAACCCATCAATGCGGCCATCAGCGCTTTTTGTGCATGCAGACGGTTTTCGGCCTGGTCGAAAATAACCGAGTTTTTGCCGTCGATGACCCCTTCGCTCACTTCTTCCCCACGGTGTGCCGGCAGGCAGTGCATGAACAGGTAGTCTGCCTTCGCCAGCTGGGCCAGCTTCTCGTCGACTTGATAGTTTTTGAACGCCGCCTCGCGGACCTTCTGCTCTTCCTCAAAGCCCATGCTGGCCCATACGTCGGTATAAATGACGTCCGCGTCCTTCACCGCTTCTTCCGGACTGTGCGTAACGACGATCTGCGCGCCGCTTTCCTTGGCGATCTCTTGGCTCACCTTCAATACGGCCGGATCCGGGGTATACCCTTCCGGACTTGCGATCGATACGTTCACGCCCAGCTTGGCGCCGCCGATCATCAAGGAATGAGCCATGTTGTTGCCGTCGCTGATGTAGGCGAGCTTCAGGCCTTTCAGCTGGCCCTTGTGCTCATAGATCGTCTGGTAATCCGCCAGCACCTGGCACGGATGCGCCAGATCGCTCAGGCCATTGATCACGGGAACGGAGGCGTATTTCGCCAGATCCGTTACATTGTGATGCCCGAAGGTGCGGATCATGATGCCGTCCAGGTAACGCGACAGCACCTGCGCCGTATCGCTGATAATTTCTCCGCGTCCGAGCTGGATGTCGTTTTTGCTTAAAAAGAGCGCGTGGGCTCCGAGCTGGAACGCCCCCACTTCGAACGATACCCGGGTACGGGTGGATGATTTTTCGAAAATAAGTCCGATCGTTTTGCCCTTCAGCGGCTGGTATTCCTCGCCGTTCTTCTGCTTGCGCTTGAGTTCAATCGCCAGATCGATCAAGTACTGAATTTCTTCCGGTGTATAATCGTCGAGCTCCAGCAGGTCTCTTCCCTTCAGGTCGATATCCTGCAGCAGCCCGGTTTGGCTCAACATCGTTACGTCCTCCTTTATCAGTGCATGCTCTAATGCTGCCCGGCTACGCCTTGTTTACTGCGGTATGATCATGGATCAGCTCGGCAATCATGCCGACGGCCTGATCGATTTCTTCTTTGGTAATATACAGGTTCGGAAGCAGGCGGATCACGTTCGGACCGGCCGTCACGAACAGCAGCCCGCGTTTCTGCCCTTCCAGCACGAGGTCGTTGACCGGCTCCTTGCACTCGATGCCGATGAGCAGCCCCAAGCCGCGCACTTCATTGACAAAAGGATGCACAGCCACCTTTTCGTTCAGCTGCTGGATCAAATACTCGCCCATGTCCGCAGCGCGTTGCGGTAGCTGGTCCTCAAGAATCGTCTCGATCGTGGCGATCATCGCCGCCGTAGCGATCGGCGTGCCGCCGAAGGTAGAGCCGTGGCTGCCCGGCGTAAACGCGTCTTTCAGATACCCTTTGCCGAGCATTGCTCCCGCCGGGAACCCGCTGGCAATGCCTTTGGCGAGTGTGAAAATATCCGGCTCAATGCCGTAATGCTCATACGCAAACAGCTTGCCTGTACGGCCCATGCCGGTCTGCACCTCGTCGAAGATGAGCAGAAGCCCATTCTGTTCGCACAGCGCCTTCACGGCCTTCAGGAAGTCCGGCTGCACGACGAGCACGCCGCCTTCCGCCAGTACCATCTCGATCATGATCGCGGCAGTGTCCGGGCCGATGGCCGCTTTCAGCGCGTCCAGATCATGCAGCGGTACGCTCTTGAAGCCGGCAGGCAGCGGCAGGAAGCCGTCTTTTACCTTGTCCTGGCCGGTTGCCGTCAGGGTAGCCAGCGTACGTCCGTGGAAGGACTGATGGAAGGTGATGATTTCAAAGCGTCCGGTGCCTTTCACTTTCTGGTGGTAGCGGCGGGCCAGCTTGATGGCCGCTTCGTTCGCTTCGGCGCCGCTGTTGCAGAAGAACACCGCATCCGCGCAGCTGTTCGCCGTCAGCATAGAGGCTGCTTTTTCCTGGTTCGGAATGTGGAACAGGTTCGATACATGCCACAGCTCATCCAGCTGAGCTTTCAGCTTCTCGGTCACTTTTTTCGGCGCATGGCCCAGATTGGTCACCGCCAGACCGCACATAAAGTCGAGGTATTTGTTCCCTTTATCGTCCCACAGCCAGCTCCCCTGCCCTTTCACCAGGCTGATCGGATATCTGGCATAGTTCTGAAACAATGAGCTTGCCTGTTCGCTTGCACTCATCCCTAATCACTCCTTCTCCCGGAGCCGCAGGTCCCTCCCTGTGCCCCTGTATAAGAAAACGTTTATCGATGTAAATTCAAAGTAGACAGACCACGATTAGCAGTAGTTTTTCTTGCGATCTACGGAAGATGACCCTCTGGAGCATATACATTCTTAGATCTTAAGAAAAACGTTTATCGATGTAAATTCAAAGTACCTTTATCTTAATCCCGCACGATGCGGGTACCCAACACTTCACCCTGCAGCACCCGGCTCAGTACCCGGGGCTCACTGCCGTTCACGATGACAACTTCCTGCACGTCTCCTTGAATGCAGCTCACCGCGGCCCGAACTTTCGGAATCATGCCGCCGTAAATGTCGCCGCTGGCGATCATGTCTTCGATTTGCTGCACCGTCACCGACGGCAGCACCTGCTTCTCGCCGTCCACGGCTTTCAGGATGCCGGGCACGTCCGTGACCACGATCATCCGGTCGACTCCCAGATGGGAAGCGACGGCGCCCGCCGCGGTATCGGCGTTAATGTTGTAGCGCTGCCCGGCCGCGTCCACCCCGACCGGTGCGATGACCGGCATGTAGCCCATGGCCGTAATGCCTTTAACGATCGCCGATTCCACGTAAGTAACGTCGCCGACATGGCCAACCTCGGCTGCGTTGGCAACCGGCTCGGCCTGGATCAGTCCTCCGTCGACGCCCGACAGGCCAAGAGCCCGGCCGCCCGTGCTCTGGATCCGCCGCACGATCTGCTTGTTGATCGTTCCGGCCAACACCATCTCCACGACGTCGAGGACGTCCTCGGTCGTCTTGCGCAGGCCGTTCACGAACTCCGTTTCAATGCCCAGCTTGGCGAGATTGTCCGAAATGGCCGGACCGCCCCCATGGACGATGACCGGCTGCACGCCCTGCTGCTGCAGCTGCTTCAGATCCTCAAAGAAGGAGTCCGGCAGTGCCGCCAGCGTGCTTCCCCCGCACTTCATGACAAACGTCTGCTGGCCATCCGCCCCAATATGGGAGCCCTGCTCATTCTCCAGCGTCTTCATATGCATTCACTCTCCCCTGCAGCTGCCTTCGCCTTATGTCCGGTAAGCCGCATTGATCCGCACGTAATCATAAGTCAAATCACAGCCCCAGGCGGTGGCTTGCCCGGCTCCGCCGTGCAGATCCACGACGATGCGGACGGTGTTCCCTTTCAAGTAGGCCAACGCTTCATCTTCATCAAAAGCGACCGGGCGTGATTGTTCCAATACGCTGATATC
>NZ_PCZT01000015.1:46451-56197 GCF_002968895.1 Paenibacillus sp. AR247
TCGCCCGTGCCGACCAGGTCGCTGACCGCGCCGGTGACGCTGACTTCGACCAGCTTCGTCGCACCTTCGCCGTCCCGCGCAATCGCCTGGGCCAAGCTCCGGCACACATACGTAAACCCTTCGGCAAACGGCTCCCAGTCCGGATGCGCCGGCGTCAGCACTTCGTTCCCTGCCAGCCCGCTGGCCATGGCGATCAGCATGTCGTTCGTGCTCGTGTCGCCGTCCACCGTAATCATGTTGAACGTCACATCCGTCGCCTGCCGCATCAGCTGCTGCAGTGCTTCCTGGTCAATGGCCGCGTCCGTCGTCATAAAAGCGAGCATCGTCGCCATGTTCGGATGAATCATCCCCGAACCCTTCGCGGCGCCGCCAATCGTCACCTCTTTGCCGTTCACCAACACCGATACGCAGGCTTCTTTTTTCACCAGGTCCGTGGTGAGGATCGCCTGCGAGAAGTCCTCCGCGCCCGAATTGGCGCTGCTGAGCCGCGGCGGCAGCGATTCGATGCCCGCGTTCACGCGGTCCATCTTGAGCAGCTCGCCGATCACGCCCGTGGACGCGACAGCCACGTCCTGCTCCGCCACGCCGAGGTGGCGGGCTGCGGCCGCCCGCATGTCATAGGCATCGGCTTCGCCCTGCTGCCCGGTGCACGCGTTGGCGTTGCCGCTGTTCACGATCACAGCCTGCAGCGTGCCGTTCTGCAAGCTCTCGCGCGTCACCTTCAGCGGTGCCGCTTGAAACACATTCGTGGTGTACACGGCCGCAGCCACGGCCGGCACCTCGCACAGGATCGCGCCAAGGTCATGGCGATCCGTCTTCTTGAGTCCGCAGTGCACGCCTCCAGCCGAAAAACCTTTCGGCGTGACGATCGATCCATCCTTCACCTGCGTAAACGTCGTTAATTGTCCCATGTCTATGTTCATCCCGCTTACGGATACACCGGAGTATAGCCGAGTCCGAGATTCTCCTCCCATCCCATCATCAGATTCAGGTTCTGTATCGCCTGGCCTGCCGCACCTTTGACGATATTGTCAATGACCGAAATAATGGTGACCCGGCCCGTCCGCGGATCCGCCGCAAAACCGATATCGCAATAATTGGAGCCCAGCACTTCCTTCGTCGCCGGCCAAATGCCCGTGTCGCGCACGCGCACGAACGGCCGTCCTTGGTAATACTGCCGGTACAGCTCCACAAAATCCTCGTCATTATATACGCCGTTCAAGTTTGCATACATCGTGCTCATAATGCCCCGGGTCATCGGCACCAGCTGGGTCGTAAACGTCACGGTCACCTGCTCGCCCGCCACTTGGCTTAGCACCTGTTCGATTTCCGGGATATGCTGATGCTTATTCACTTTATAAGCTTTGAAATTTTCATTAATTTCTGCAAAATGGGTCGTTAAGCTCGTTCCGCGTCCCGAACCCGATACGCCTGACTTGGCATCGATGATAATGCTGTTCGGGTTGATCCAGCCGGCGCTGATGGCCGGAACCAGACCGAGCAGGGTAGCCGTCGGGTAACAGCCGGGATTGGAAATAAAGTCCTTGCCGGCGACTTCTTCCCCAAACAGCTCGCACAAACCGAAAACGGCTTGGTCCAAATAAGCCGCATCCGGGGCGGTGTGCTTATACCATTTTTCGTACGTGGCGCCGTCCTTGATCCGGAAATCCCCGGACAAATCAATGACCTTAAGCCCCTCTTCCAGCAAGCCCGGCACCAGTTTGGAGCTCACACCCGAAGGGGTAGCCGTAAAGACGACATCCGCCTTGGCGGCGATTTCCTTCGGATCGGTACCGTCCAAATTTTGCACGATAATATCTGTTAAATGCGGAAAACCTTCCGAAATCGGCGTTCCCGCGCTCGATGATGAAATCACTGACGTAATGACTGCTTTGGGATGCCCCTGCAGCAGCCGGATCAGCTCAACCCCGCCGTAGCCGGTCGAACCGACGATCGCAATCCTTACCTTCTCCCCAGTACCGTGTTCTCCCATTCCCCGCGTTCCCCTCTCTACTGCCGCTTCTGTATAAATCATGAATAATTATGTATTATTATACGACCGCTTTTATATAAATACAACACTTTGGAACGAATTTCCCTTATCCTGTAAGGGCTTTTCCACTCCCGCCTCCTATGGTCCGAGCCATGAACCTTTCTATCTCCAAGAAAAAAGACCCTGTTCAAGGTCCGACCAGATTCATTCCTATGAAGTGATCCATGCGTTGCTCCCAAACCGCCCTTGTGATGTATGATGGTCGTTTATTTTTTGGTACCGGTAACGATTCGGACGGGCGGGAACATCTAACCATTCCCTCCGACCTTTTCGTAATGAAAAAGAGGCTGCCCAGCCACGCATGGATAACTGTTCGCCTCTTTTTGTTGTTCATTATTAAACTATGATGGATGGTAAGAAAAATGCTCAGCTGCCCTGCAGCTTAAAGCCCTCACCCAGCACCTCATGCGCATTGCTGATGATAACAAAAGCCTCCGGATCCACCGACTGCACCAGCGTCTTCAGCCGCGTCGTTTCACTCTGGCCGATGACGACCATCAGCACGGTCCGGTCCGTTCCGGTATAGCCGCCGGTGGCGTTCAGCTTGGTGCAGCCGCGGTCCAGGTCCTTCAGCACCGCCGCCGTTATCGGCTCGATATGGTCCGAGATGATATAAGCCACCTTCGAGTAGTTGAAACCTAGCTCAATGGCGTCGATCACTTTACCGGTGACATACAGTCCCACCAGCGCGTACAGCGCCTTCTCCAGCGACAACGTGCAGGCAGCCAAAACAATGACCGATCCGTCCAGGATCACGACGCACAGGGAAAAGCTGAGTCCGCTGTATTTCTGGATAATCTGGGCCAGCGTCGTTAGTCCGCCGGTGGAGCCCCGTCCCCGGTACACAATCCCGATGCCGAGACCGACCGCGATCCCGCCGTAAATCGAAGCGAGCAGCGGGTTGCTCGTCGGCAGCGGCCAGTCCTTCGTCAGATAGACGAACAAAGGCAGCACCACGCTGCCCAGCAGCGAGCGGATGCCGTAATTTTTTCCGAGCAGCAGGATGCCTAGGATAAACAACGGGATGTTGAGGGCCCACTGGGTAAAAGCTGGCTCCATGCCAAACCAGGCTTCGGTCAATACGGAAATCCCGGATACCCCGCCGGAAGCGATCCCGTTCGGCAGGAAAAACAAATTAAATCCTAAAAGCGATAATAAAGGAACCGACAATGATGAGCAGCGTGTCCACCACATGGCGCCGGGGTCCGCTCATAGGCAGCGATGCCTTTCTGCGGTTCGATGACTTCTGAGACATGAACAATTTTCTCTCCTTACCTAAAATATAAATCGGCCATCTAGCAGCCAAGCCTTCCAGAATGCTAAAATCAGTCCATTACACCAAAAAATTCCTACACGAATAGCGTGTAGGAATTCACTTGGTTTTATTCGGTTTCCACCTTAATTTGGCTGCGCAAATAACCGTCAATGAAAGGATCCAGGTCCCCGTCCATGACAGCGCCGACATTGCCGGTTTCCACTGAGGTACGGTGGTCCTTTACCATACTATAGGGATGAAACACGTAGGAGCGAATCTGGCTGCCCCAGGCAATATCCGACTGTTCCCCTCGGATTTCATCCAGCTGTTTTCGCTGCTCTTCAAGTTTGCGTTCGTACAGCTTCGATCGAAGCATCGTCATCGCGCGCTCCCGGTTTTTGATCTGCGAGCGTTCGTTCTGACAGGTCACGACCACACCCGTCGGGATGTGGGTAATCCGTACCGCGGAGTCCGTCGTGTTAATGTGCTGACCACCGGCGCCGCTGGCCCGGTACGTATCGATCTTGAGATCCTCTGTCCGGATCTCCACATCGACGTCCTCGGTAATCTCCGGCACGACATCGCAGGAGACGAACGACGTATGGCGGCGTCCCGACGAGTCGAACGGCGAGATGCGCACCAGACGGTGCACGCCCTTCTCGGCTTTCAGATAGCCGTAAGCGTTAAAGCCTTTGATCAGCAGCGTAACGCTCTTGATCCCGGCCTCGTCACCCGGCAGATAGTCCAAAGTTTCGACTTTGAAGCCGTGCTTCTCTGCCCAGCGGGTGTACATCCGCAGCAGCATCTGTCCCCAATCCTGGGACTCGGTGCCGCCGGCACCCGGATGCAGTTCGAGAATAGCGTTCATTTTATCGTAAGGCTGGTTCAGCAGCAGCTTGAGTTCAAAATCGTCCAGCTTCTTGGTTAACGACCCCACCGCTTCCGCGATTTCGGCGGCCAGCGATTCGTCGCCTTCCTCGTCGGCCAGCTCCGCCATCATGGAGGCGTCGTCGTATTCCTGCTGCAGCTTCTCATACTCGTCAACCGATGACTTCACCGCGTTCATTTCTGCGATGACCGATTGAGCCTTTTCGTTGTCATCCCAAAAGTCGGGAGCTGACATTTTCTCTTCGAAGTTCGAGATCATTTCCTGCTTCAGATCTAAGTCAAAGAGACCCCCTAAGATTGGTGAGTTTCGTTGCGATTTCCCGCAAGTCGTGCTTAACGCTTGGATCTAACATGATTTACTCTTCACCTCTTTATCGACATAAACTCCCTTAAGCGGAAAGACCCTTCGGCCGCCCTCCTCTTCAGAGCAGCGCCCGCTTTGGGTCTCCCGATTTAAGGGAGTTTTGGCTCCGCTTCTTAGGGTTGCCTAAGAAACGGCTGTTGTATGAATCATTGTACCATTTACGTCTATATTATCTTATGCTTCTTGACCGTGGCAGTGTTTGTATTTCTTGCCGCTGCCACAAGGGCACAAATCGTTGCGTCCGATCTGTTCGCCGACTTGCACCGGCTTCTTCTCGGTCGGCTCGCCATTTGTGGAAACCTTGCTCTCTTCCACGACCGCCTGGCGCTCCTGGTTCGCTTCGATATGGGCCTTCATCACGTACATGGCCACTTCCTCCTGGATGCTGGCCGTCATCGTGTTGAACATCTCGAAGCCCTCGAATTGGTATTCGCGAAGCGGATCCGTACCGCCGTATGCACGGAGGTGGATACCTTGACGGAGCTGATCCATCGCGTCGATGTGGTCCATCCACTTGCTGTCGACGGAGCGGAGTACGATTACTTTCTCGAACTCACGTACCAGCTCGGAACCGATCCGTTCTTCGCGTTCGTCGTACTTCTTCTTCACCTTATCGAAGATGAACTCTTCAATCTCCTCAACCTCTTTGCCCCACAGATCGTCGCGGGTAATCGAACCTTCGTCGAGGAGCTTGCTGTTCACGTAATCAGCCACTTCCTGAAGTTCCCAGTTTTCTGGAATATCGTCGGAGCAGTGCACCTCAACCGCACGGTCAATGACCGGCTTGATCATCTCCATCACGATATCCTTGATGTTGTCGGATTCCATAATTTCGCGGCGCTGCTTGTAGATGATTTCCCGCTGCTGGTTCATGACGTCGTCGTATTGGAGGACGACCTTCCGCAGGTCGAAGTTGTTGCCTTCGACGCGTTTTTGCGCGGATTCGACCGCACGGGTAATCATCTTGCTCTCAATCGGCTGGTCTTCCTCGAAACCGAGGCGTTCCATCATGTTCAGCACGTTGTCGGCGCCGAAACGCTTCATGAGCTCATCACCCAGCGACAGGTAGAACTGCGTCGAGCCCGGGTCGCCCTGGCGTCCGGCACGGCCACGAAGCTGGTTATCGATCCGGCGGGATTCGTGGCGCTCCGTACCAATGATATGCAGACCGCCCACATCAGCCACACCTTCACCCAGCAAAATATCGGTACCCCGTCCGGCCATGTTGGTGGCGATCGTTACCGTACCCGGCTGACCGGCGCGGGAGATAATGTCCGCTTCTTCGGCATGGTACTTGGCGTTCAGCACCTGGTGCTTGATGCCCTTACGCTTCAGCATTTCCGAAATGAGCTCGGAGTTCTCGATGGATACCGTACCAACCAGCACCGGCTGGTTCTTTTTGTGGCGCTCCACGATCTCGTCGACAACGGCCTTGAACTTGCCATTCACGCTCTTGTACACGATGTCCGGCATGTCGTTCCGTTGGTTTGGTTTGTTTGTCGGTACCTGGATAACTTCCAGGCCGTAAATTTTCTTAAATTCTTCTTCCTCCGTCTTCGCCGTACCAGTCATGCCGGCCAGCTTGCGGTACATCCGGAAGTAGTTCTGGAAGGTAATCGTCGCGAGCGTCATGCTCTCGTTCTGCACCTCGATGCCTTCCTTCGCTTCGATTGCCTGGTGCAGTCCGTCGCTGTAACGGCGTCCGGCCATCAGGCGGCCCGTAAACTCGTCGACGATCACCACTTCGTCCTCCGTTACGACGTAGTCGACGTCGCGGCGCATAATGACGTTCGCCTTCAGCGCCTGCACGATGTGGTGGTTCAGCGTAATATGGCTGTGGTCATACAGGTTTTCGATGCCAAAAGCGCGTTCCGCTTTAGCCACACCCTTTTCCGTCAGAGCAACGGATTTGACCTTGATATCAACCGTATAGTCCTCTTCCTTCTGCAGCTGCTTCACAAAGCGGTCCGCTACGTAATACAGCTCCGTCGACTTTTGGGCTTGTCCTGAGATGATCAGCGGCGTACGCGCCTCATCGATCAGAATCGAGTCCACTTCGTCAATCGTACAGAAGTACAGCGGGCGCTGCACCATTTGTTCCTTATACAGCACCATGTTGTCACGCAGGTAGTCGAAACCGAACTCGTTGTTCGTACCGTACGTAATATCACAGGCATATGCCACTTGTTTATCCGCATGGTCCATGCCGCTCAGGTTCACCCCGACGGTCATGCCCAGGAATTCGTAAATTTGTCCCATTTCCGCGCTGTCCCGCTGAGCGAGATAGTCGTTGACGGTGACCACGTGCACACCTTTGCCGAGCAGGGCGTTCAGGTATACCGGCAGGGTACCTACCAGCGTCTTCCCTTCACCGGTCTTCATTTCGGCGATCTTGCCTTCGTGCAGCGTCATGCCGCCAACCAGCTGAACGTCGTAATGACGCTTACCGAGCACGCGCTTGGATGCTTCGCGTACGGTGGCAAACGCTTCAGGCAGGAGATCATCGAGGGTTTCACCCTTCTCCAGACGCGCACGGAACTCCGCTGTTTTCCCTTTCAGCTGCTCATCGGAAAGGTTGACGAATTCCGGCTCTAATTTGTTGATCTGATCAACCGTCTTCATCAGACGCTTGACCTCACGATCGTTGACGTCACCGAAGATTTTTTTGACTATACCTAGCATGGTTAACCCCTTTCGCGCAAAACAATTGTTAGAATCAACTTCAGTTATTTCAGGGTTATGTTCAAATGAAATAGATTCTTCATGAACCAATTCACACAGACATCGGCTGAACGATATGGATTCAGAAAGAATCGATTCATACAGGAGTATTGAAGATCTGCTGCTTGTTGAAATTGATCCGGGCAGAATCGGCTTCATACAGACAAAATGCACTGCTTGAAGTTCATTCCAATCGTGTTCAAACCGGTAATTAGAATAAAAACGGGTTTGCATAAATTGTAACAGTTTGTAAGAGATGCCGCAACAACTTACAGCCCTTACAAACGGCCTCTATTTATATACGCACGAAGAGCCCCATCCGTTGCAGGACAAGGGCTCTTTTTTTGCTCGAAACTCAATCAATATTTACATAATCATGAAAATTGTTACAACGGACCATCAATTTGTTAATACGCGCGACCTTCATTTTGCTCGATCAAACCGTATTTTCCATCATTCCGTTTGTAAACGACATTCACTTCCTGAGTATCAATGTTCGAAAAAACAAAGAAATTATGTCCGACCATGTTCATCTGCAAAATGGCTTCTTCCACGTCCATCGGCTTCAGGGTGAAGCGCTTCGTGCGGACCACTTCCAGATCGTCGTGCTCTTCCTCCGTCATCGTCGGCAGCAGGCCGGTACCGGTCGCTGCTTCTTCCGTGAACAGCATCTTCAGGCTTCCTTCCTGGCGGAACTTTCGGTTGAGCTTGGTCTTGTGCTTGCGGATTTGACGTTCCAGCTTGTCCACGACGGCATCAATGGACGCATACATGTCATCGCTGCGGTCTTCGGCCCGGAGCATCACTCCAGGGAGCGGAATCGTTACCTCCACACTGTGCAAACCTCTAGTAACTCCAAGTGTCACATTTCCATCTGAGGCGGGGGGTGCATCGAAATACTTCTCAAGCCTGCTGAGCTTCTTGTCGACATAGTCCTTCAAAGCGTCAGTAACCTCGATTTGTTGACCTCGAATAGCTAAATTCATAGGGCACTCCTCCTTTGCAGTTCCATTATATCACAATTGTTAACGCTAAGTAAAAAGGCGTTTTCGGGCGGCTGTCCGCCAAATGAAAGCCCTTTACTCACCCCCGCTGTCCGCCTAAAGCAGGGTAAAATTCCTTAACCACACAGGAGGAAATGAAACAGGTTCGATCGTGGTAAAATCCGCCGGAACACAAAGAAAGACCCTGGAGATCCAGGGTCTTATCGCTACCGTTCTTCAATTACTTAACCATCGAACCGTATATGTAGGTCGGCCTTGCCGGATGATTATAATTTCGTTACGTTAGCTGCTTGCGGTCCACGAGCGCCTTCGACGATGTCGAATTCAACGTCTTGACCTTCTTCCAAAGTCTTGAAGCCATCAGATTGGATTGCAGAGAAGTGTACGAATACGTCGCCACCTTCAGCAGTCTCGATGAAGCCATAACCTTTTTCTGCGTTGAACCATTTAACTTTACCTTGCATGCACTAACATTCCCTTCGTCGTCAAATAAAGTGTGACTTACGCCCACATTCCTGAATATACCACCCAAACTTGTCCATTGTCAATTGGAATGGAAAGGGTTTAATGTATAAAATTCCATATCGATTTACATTTATGTGATTTATAAAGAAGGAATTTCGCAGTATTATCATCTGTTTTTCTTCGTTTCATAAATTCATGTGTAAACCGATTTATAAAAACTATAACTTAGTTACATTAGCTGCTTGAGGTCCACGAGCACCTTCGACGATATCAAATTCAACGTCTTGCCCCTCATCCAATGTCTTAAAACCGTCTGTTTGAATTGCGGAGAAATGAACAAATACGTCGCCGCCGTCAGCCGTCTCAATAAAACCATATCCTTTTTCTGCGTTAAACCATTTCACTTTACCTTGCATGCGTTAACATTCCCTTCGTCATCAAATAATATGAGAGTCCAATATATCTCTGAAACTATTACTGAGGAGAGAGGTCAATAATCTCTCCCTTCTACACCATAACTAGTTCAGTTTGTTCAGAGATATCCGAAACACCACATAATATATTTATCTTTTAACCCAATAATTCCTTTAATGAAACAAAATAAGTTTCATACTGTATGATTTATTATGTTTCTGTAGTTGGTACAACCGTTACCTCTTTCTCTACTGTCTTACTGACACGACCTTCATTATCCGTTACGACGATTTGGACCACATACGTTGCCGGATCGTTCCAGTTGATATCTACATAGTCCATATCTCCACCTACACCGTGAAGACCCTGGTTTACTAATGTAGCCAGCTTGGTTCCTGCCGCGATCTGATCCGAGTAGGTCGAGTCTTCTTTCCCACCGGTAGAATAGTTATTATGGGTTTCTACATCCCATAGGTATCCATCCCACAGTTTGTTCTTAACTAGATTCGAATCACTGATCGTGTTATGGATCGGTATTAGCTTGCCATCGGCATCTTTCGTAAAGTAGCTGATCTGTACATC
>NZ_PCZT01000015.1:56297-66545 GCF_002968895.1 Paenibacillus sp. AR247
CCGTTCGAATCTACGGATAGGGCTGCATCTTGGATCACTGGTTGTCTGCTCTGGTGCTTCAACCGTTACCTCTTTTCTACCGTCTCACTGACACGGCCTTCATTATCCGTTACGACGATTTGAACCACATACGTCGCCGGATCGTTCCAGTTGATATCTACATAGTCCATGTCTCCATCTACTCCATGAAGACCTTGGTTTACTAATGTCGCCAGTTTCGCGCCTGCCGCGATCTGATCCGAGTAAGCTGGGTTCCCTAGGGCTCCTGAAGAATAGTTCTTATGAGTTTCTACATCCCACAAGTATCCATCCCACAGTTTGTTCTTAACTAGATCCGAATCACTGATCTTGTTATAGATCGGTACTAGGTTGCCCTCGGCATCTTTCGTAAAGTAGCTGATCTTCACATCTGCTTTTGTTTTCAGATCGATCGCTTTGTCGATACTGAAGTTTAGCAGCAGTCCGTTCGAATCTACAGACAGAGCCGCATCTTGGATCACTGGTTTTTGCACAGGCGCTTCTACCACGACCGTTCTATTCACTTCTTTCGCTCTATTCCCTGCTGCATCGCTCACGTTGTAGTGAATCGTGTAGGTACCGGCTACTTCCGTATCAATTTTATCTACAACCTTACCGTCCTTAGAATAAGTGACTTTAGCTTTCAAGCCAGTGTCTTTGTTATCCGTAATGGTAACACCTGCATCGACATAATCCGCGCCATACGCCAGAGTTACGGTGCCCTCGCCTTTCAAGGTGATTACCGGAGCTACTGTATCGGCAGGTTCCGTCGTTCCTCCACCATTATTCCCTCCGCCACTCGATCCGCCTGAAGATCCGCCGCTGCTGCCCTCACTACTGGAGCCACCGGAACTTCCGGAAGAAGCAGGCGTGTTCACTTGAATGGAATCCTTTTGAGAACCTTCCGTTTGGTTCGGTTTAGTTTGGAAAATAGAGCCTTTGGCGCCATCGTTAATCGTTGCGGTCTGAATCTGGCCGGAGCCGAGGAGTTTCGCTACCGCATCCAAAACCAGTTTCACGATCTTCGCTTCACTGCTCAGTTCGATCGATGTATTTCCTGCAGAACCATCAACTTGAACATTCTCGATGGAACCTTTAACCATTTGAACGGAAATGGATGCAGCGAAAACATCAACATCATCAAATGTTCCGTTCAGTGTGACTTTTGCATGTGCCGGGAGTTCCTTAGACAATTCAACATTTGTAAAGCCCTCGCCACTGGCATGGTCTTCTTCCAATTTGGCCGACGACTTCACAACGACGCTTTGGGTGACCGTAGACCCTTCAGCCACAATACGTACGGTTCCGTCCTTTTTGTTCACAACGATATTCACCAGTACGGAATCAATGAAGTGAATCGAGTTTTCACCGCCGCCCTGAACGTTTGTGGTTCCATGAACTTTGACGTTTTTCAGGGTGGCATCTCCGCTGCCAATTCCTTCGGCAAGGGTCAGGTTGCCTTTGATCTCTACATTTTGGAGTGTTACTCCAGGAGCACTGATGACAACGTTTCCATGAATAACCTGGATTTCTTGATCTTTACCGCCGTAGGTGCCAGCCTGATCAAAGGTCACGGTCTCAGCTGTTTTCTTTGCAAAGGCTGCGTCAATCAGCACTACCGCTTCCGCTCTCGTTAAACTTTTCTGCGGTTCAAAAGTTTGATCCGGGTATCCATTCATGATTTTACTTTCCAGGACTGCGGCGACACCTTGCTTGCTCCACGCAGAGATGCGGTCGGCATCCTTCAAAGTGGGCAACGAATCCGTCTGTCCCGCTGTCAGTCCCACAACTTTGGCAATCATAGCCGCAGCTTCTTGGCGGGTCACATCAGCAGAAGGGTGAATCGTCTGATCTTGGTACCCTTGGACGTATCCTGCTTTAACCGCTTTGGCTACATCCGTATAGGCCCAGTTGCTGCTGGACAGATCGGAGAATTGAACTTGAGCAGATTCGGTGTATCCAAAAATACGATTGACCAACGCGATAAATTCAGCCCGAGTAATCGATTGATTAGGTCTAACCGTACCATCCTCAAAACCTTTCAAAGTTCCTTGGTTAACCCACTCCTGCAGCTGTTTTTCAGCCCAGTGACCATTGATATCTTTTACAGGTTGCGCTGCAAATGCGGGACTAACAGCACCTAAAGTCATCCCCAAACCTAGCAATCCGGTTAACGTACCATGCAAACCTTTTTTCACAGAATATCCTCCTATAGACTTATGTAATCATACGTTAAAACGAAAAATATGAACTAAATCGACATTATTTTCATCCGATATTGCTTTACTCGACCTCCCTTTCCCAAAAAACCAGAAAACTTATAACAATAGAACCAGGACTTAAAGACTATCAATACTTCTTGTATCCTACCATATTTAGACAAAGGAAATCTATACTTTTGTTCCTTTTGTTTCCTATTACCTTTTTTATTGCTAGGATTGAATTAAAAAATAAAAACAAAAAAGACCAGAATTTGGATTCTAGTCTTTTCAGTGTCTTGCTATATCTGGCTTTTTTGTCAGGCTACATATTACTTCCTTTGGTCCATCAAAAAGCTATCCGGTGTGTATGCTGCTTCATAAGCGCTCCGCTGCATCTTGGCTTGTCCTCTGTGCTGAAGCCAGTCGGAGGCTTCCATTTTTAGCTGGTCCATGCGGTTAAGGATGAGCGGATCCGCCTGTAAAATGCTTTGTAACTGCTCAACCTGGCTCGGTGAAAATGGGGTGTGCTGCTTGAGCCGGTTCAGTTCATCAATCAGCTGCTGGCGCTCCTGGCAAAGTCCTGCAGCTCCTCGTATGCCGTATATTGCAGGCGCGCTACGACAGTTTCGGTCAACGCTTGGAGCGAAGAGATCAAGTTATCCATTGGCTGTCTCTTGGCTCAAACTGCCGGCTGTCATTTTAGCGGCTTCGGCAAAGGTTTCCCGCAGATCCATGAGATACCCCAGCGCCTCTTCAGCAGGTGCCGCCGTCTTTTTCACGTTGGACTCAATCAGTAGATGATTAATATATTCATATAAGGATGCGAGCCCTTCCGAAACGGCATAACTTCGGTCCAGCGTAGACAGCAGCTCGTTGACGATACTTTGGCTTTTGCCTAAATTCAAATTGGCCTTCTGCAAATCTTTCTTCTGCAAGCTGTCGATCCCAGCACGGACAAAGCGGATGGCTCCATCATAAAGCATCAGAAGCAGCTGCCCTGGCGTAGAGGTTTGAACGGATGACTGACGGTATTTTTCATAAGGAGATGTTATCAAGTGTCTTCACCCTTTACTAGAAAATTATTGGGTAGTTCCGAACAGACTGGACGACTGGGACTGCAGTTGATTCATGGCCGTTTCCATCGCGCTAAATTGTTTGTAATACCGGTCTTCCTGATCATCAAGCCGCTTGAGCAAATCGCTAATGCGTGACGTATATTCCTTCATTTGTTTCCCCATGACGCTCTCGTCTTTAAAAGCTGCGCTCAGGTCCCCGCTGAAGCGGTTCGTACCGGCACGATCGGAGAACTTTTGAAGCGTGTTTGTCATGGTCGTAGACAACTTGTTAACGATTCCATCTGAACCTTGAAACACATTGGACAGTTGCTGAGGATTGCTCTGTAAAGCTTTTTTCAGCTTATCCTCGTCAAGATATAGCTTACCGCCCTCGTAGTATTGGCCAGTTGTAATCCCCAGAGAGCTAAGCTGGCCGATGCTGTTGTTAATGACCGAACGCATAGCGTTAATGGTTTCTTTAAGGATGTCGTCATTTTTCAGCAGACCACTCTTCGCTTTAGCTTCCCAGGCTGTAATCTCAGTTTCCTTCATCGCCGATTTTTGCTCGTCGGTCAGCGGCGGGAAGTCGCGATACTTTTCTTCATCCACCTTGCTGTTCATGGTGTTGAGCAAGTCGTTGTAGGTGTCGATGAAGGATTTGATTGTGTCAACAGCCTTGGTTGTATCGATAGTTGTCGTTACGGTAGCTGGAGTAGATCCCGTTTTTCAACAACGTTAAGCTAATTCCATTGACCTTTAAAGTATTATCAGTAGTTGTAAATGGATTGGTACCTATAACTGTACCGCTAGAATTCAAAGTGTTGATTTCTACTTCTCCATTCTCACCGTCCTGAACGGTGGCACCTTTAAGATTCAATAATCCTAATAAGCTAGAAGTTTTGGTACCGGTATTACCGTAATCACTTTCGCTAATGCTAACTTTCTTTTCAGTTCCGTAATCTTTTGCAGTAATCGAAAACTTACCACTGACTTCGTCAAATGCCGCCACGACGTTGGCACTGGAATTATTGATTTTGCTAAGTACATTGGAAATCGTGTCTTTTGTTGAAAAGTTAAATTCTATATCATTGACTTTGATTTGAAACGTTTCTGGCTTATCATCTGTTGGTGCCGGATCTGTGGCTGCAACGTAACCACTTAATTCTCCAATCGTGGTGTTCAAACTGGCCTTAGTGGGTGTCGATCCGGAAGAATTTTTGATATCAATTTCACCAGTGGATTGGACAGTAGCTTTGGTAGCCAACTTCTTCACAGTAACACTCATAGGAACGGAAGACGCATTAGCCGAAGCCTCCGCTTTAATAGCATCTTTGTTTCCATCGACCACAGCCGTTTGAGCAGTCATGTTACTGGTCTTACCAAAGAGATCCGTGGCAGACAATTTGGTTTTAAAAGCAAACACCTTGCTATTCATTTCTCTGTAGCTATCACGCTGCCAGGAAAGGTATGTCTTCTGCTGATTTAATTTATCCAGCGGAGCACGTTTAGCAGTCATTAGTTCCTTGACCATGCTGTCGATATCCATGCCTGAAAAACCGTTAATACGAAGTGTCACTTTTGAAATACCTCCTTACACTTTAGCGTCAATCATGATGCCCGCCAATTCCATCATCTTGGCCACCAAGTCCAAGGTTTTCTCTGGCGGAACTTCACGGATCAATTCTCCTGTTTCTTTATTGAGCACCTTAACCATGATCTCATGGGTTTTATCGTGAATACTAATATCTAATGTTGTCTCCGGTCCCTGCAAGGACTTCACTGCCCGGTCAATGTTGCGGATTAATTGCTCTTCCCCTATCGAGACCGAAACGCCCTGCATTTCTTTCAATGCTAAATCTTCACCGTTTCGGATCATGGATGCTGCTGCGTTCATGGATGCGACGGAATCTGTTTTGTTCTGAGATGACGTACTCGCGGTTAAGGAAAATTGTACATTCATCCTGGCTACCTCCGACAAAAGGATATATATACTATTATCGGCTTCTAGCGCTTGGAGGTTTAGTTGATGTTGCATAATTGTAAAAAATAAAAAAGAGTCCTGGGAAAATCCCAGAACTCTTAACAATAAATTTAAGATTAACGGAGCAATTGCAGAACGCCTTGTGGCTGTTGGTTAGCTTGTGCCAACATAGCTTGTGCAGCTTGAGCCAGGATGTTGTTCTTGGTTTGTTCCATCATTTCTTTCGCCATATCAACGTCACGGATACGGGATTCAGCAGCTGTCAGGTTCTCGGAAGCTGTTCCCAAGTTGTTGATGGTGTGCTCCAGACGGTTTTGAACGGCACCCAGTTTGGAACGTGCGCTGGAAACGGTTTGAGTAGCTTTGTCAAGAACTGCGATTGCTTTAGAAGCATCTTCAGCAGTAGAGATGTTCAGAGCAGCTTCAGTTTTCACGTCGTTCGTTCCGTTAGTAACGGAGTTTTCCTTCGTGAAGCCAGCTTGACCAGCGTTACCAGTGATTCCAAGAGCTGCAGAACGCATGTCGTCAATTGTCAGAGACATCGATTGACCAGTGTTCGCACCGATTTGGAATTTAGTAGAGAAGCCAGAACCTTGTGCACCAGGTCCAACGACTTGGTCAACGTTACCGATTGTTTCAGTTCCATCAAATCCAAGTGCTGTCAACGCAGTGCCTGTACCATTAGCTACAGAAATATCTTTACCAGTTTCAGAAATAAACTGAATTTCGTTATCTTTGGAAAGAGATGCTGTAACTTTACCGTCAAGTCCTGCCTTTTGCAAAGCTGCATTCAGGTCTTTTACCAGATCATTCATAGCTGCTTGTGCAACGTTTTTATCAGCATTCGCTGTATCATAAACTTTAGGTGTTGTTCCATCGTTCAACTTAACTTCAACAGCACTATCAGAACCTACTGTGAATTTCAGGGAATCATTTGCTCCAATGGTAGTTTGGCCAGTAATTGCACCTGCAGCTTGGAGTCCCGCACGCTCAACTGTCGAAGGGTTACCGTTACCCTTTATAACTGTTGGAGGAGTTGTGGTTGGATCTGTAGTGAAACCAAGTTTTGCAGTTTCGAGTGCTGTACCCGAAATAATTACTTCGCTAGTTTTCCCAGTCGATTTTGCTGTAAATACGAGTTGATCATTCGCGTCAACTTTGATGTCAACCAAATCAGACAGTTTGGTACCACCAGAAGTGAGTTGGCCTAGTTTTGCTGCAAGTTCTTTGGCATTTGCTGTGGCAGTAGTATCATCGTCAGCAGTACCATCACCGTTTGCATCGTCAGAACCAATTGTCAGGGCTCCAACATTGAATGTTTGACCATCAACAGTAATTTTTGCTCCATCAGCGATAGAGATAGGCCCAGCTGCAATAGCAGCTCCAGTTACAGTCGCACTAGTAGCTTTTGTAATTTTAGCTCCGTCTTGGGAAGCAATACCCCCATTCAGCAACTTCTGAGTATTGAACTCAGTTGTGTTACCGATACGGTTGATTTCGGAAGTCAATTGGTTCATTTCGTCTTGCAGAGCGTTACGGTCAGTATCCGTGTTCGTTCCGTTCGCGGATTGGTTGGAGATTTCGCGCATACGTTGCAGGATGCTGTGAGTTTCGTTCAGAGCGCCCTCAGCTGTTTGGATCAAAGAGATGCCGTCTTGAGCGTTACGGGAAGCTTGGTCCAAACCGCGGATTTGGCCGCGCATTTTTTCGGAGATTGCCAGGCCGGCAGCGTCATCGCCCGCACGGTTGATGCGGAGACCGGAAGACAGTTTCTCGATATTTTTGTTTGTGTTTGCTGTGTTAATGGACAGCTGGCGGTGAGTGTTCAACGCCGCAATGTTGTGATTGATAATCATTGGGTATTTCCTCCCTGAAATATAGTTAGTACCACGTCCATGTGGTAACGCTGCCTCTTTAAGGTCGGCCGCCCCGCCAAAGCAGCGTCTAAACTATATATCGACACAGCGAACATCTCTTTTTAGACTTTTCTCGTGATTTTTTTATTTTTTATTCGGATCACGCAATTTTCCCAGGAGGGCTTCCAGCATGGCCGGTGCGGGTGCCGCCGACTCCTGGTTGCTCTCTTTGATTGAAAGGTAGATCTCTTTGCGTAAAATATCAATATGCGGCGGAGCGGAAATGCCGACTCTCACCGTATCTCCCTCCACGCTCAATATCGTGATTTCGATTTGATCCTGAATGACGATGGACTCATTTTTCTTACGAGATAATACCAGCACGATTATTCACCCGCCTTTGCTGAGGGTTGGGAGCCGCTTTCGCTCCAAAGTGGATGCCGCGTCTGATATGGAGAATGATGCAGCACAACCTGTTTGCCTAGGTTCTTCTCAGGGTTCAGCACGACAGGCGCGAGCAAATTCATCGTGGACTGATCTATCTGCTCTTTTAACGAGATGATGCAGCGAATCACGACCTGGGATTGAATATCTAGCTCCTCTGTATCCGCCTCCGGCAGCTCGAACTCGTACTGGGGATAATAAACAAACGGGTCTCCCAGCAGAAAAGCAAAGCCCGGCTCCTTCGTCGACTGCAAATAATCAAATGGGCCATCCTCCAGCGAAATCAGCGCGAACTCCGTTTCCTCCTCGAATCCCGGCATGCCTTTCGGAAACCAATAAATTTGCTCCTCGGCGATGTCGAGCTCTCCCCAGGATGCGGTCTGTATAATCATGGCGGTCACTCCTTATTCATCGATTGATATTTCTTAGTCCAAAGACTCAATCGTTTCTTATCTCTAAATAAAAAGAAAACTATAGAAGGCGATCAAGAATCCCCCTCTATAGTCTACTCTATCATTTCATGCCTTCCCAATCAGCGCTGGGTATCAATCTCCGGCGGGATATACTGCACGGACGCATACTGCTTCATATAAATGTCCAGCTTGCCCCGGGTATATTCGATCTCCGGCCGGTTCACCTGCACCTGAATATCCGTATGCGCCTTCCGGAACTCGATATCCGGCGGACGCGTGTCGATCTGGATGTCGACGTTATCGATGGAAGCTGGCGTGCGCGTCTCCGGAAAAGGAACCGGCTGCCAGTCCTCGCCATAAATATTCGCGATCGTGTTGCTGGCAATATGAATGGCCGCGGCGCGGTTACCTTCCTCGACCCTTCGGGCAATCCCCTGTAGATACAGCTCCTGAAAGCCGGAATAGATCCGGCTGTTCATATCAATAAAGTTGCCGCCGGTGAAGGCCGAAAACGCCTTGGACTGATCCACATGAAGCTCCGGCTTGTACTGGTGAATTTCCAGCTCTGACGGAGTGGTGGTCATGTTCACGTCAGCCTTAGGCTGGCGAATGGAATATTGACCCAAGTCGGCATCGATCCCAATCTGGGCCCGGTCTGGCGGATTTGCAGAATAGGCTGTACCATACCTTTTCAGCTTGCGGCCGGTGGCCAGCTGATTCTGCGTGTTGTTCATCTCGCGCGCATTGCGGTTCAAGTTCAGGAGCAGCTGGGAGTTCATCATATTGGAAGTCACTCTAAGCATTGGTTAACCCACCTTTTACCGTTATCTTCCTACAGTTCCTGTAGAGTTGATCAGTTTATCCAGCAGCTGGTCGAACGTGGTCATAAACCGCGCAGACGCGCCATACGCATGCTGGAACTTGATCAGGTTGGCCATCTCCTCGTCCAGAGACACGCCGCTGACCGACTGGCGCTGGCTCTCGACCTGCTGTACCAGAATGTCCGAGTTTTGCGTCTGCCGGCTCGCTTCCTGGGCTTGTACCCCCAGCTGTCCCACCATCGAGCTGTAATAGCCGTCGATCGTCGTGGAGCGGGTGCCGTCCGGCGAAGTAAAGTTGGTCTGCTTCATATTAGCCATGAGCAGGGCCAGCGTATTGCTTCCTTTGACAACCTTCTCGTCCGTTCCCGAACCTTCGGTTCGCATTGAGGTAGCAATCAGGGTGGGATCTTCCGCAATCTTCGTGTTCAGGCGGATATTCCCCGCCGTAATCGGACCACCGTCGCTAGATTCAAAGAAAGGCAGACCGCCCGTGGTGGTCCCATCCATCGTATATCCCAGCTGATGCAGGCCGTTCAGGCCTTTGACGGTTACGACCGTATCCTGATCGACCACCCGTCCGGTAATGCCCGGGAGGGTGACGCCGGCCGGCAGTACGCTGCCTTTAGGAATCGTGATCTGGATATCGCCGTTCGCCAAGGTGTTGGCCAAGTCATTGAGCTGCTTCTGGTAATCCTTCACGTAGCCTTCACGCGACGCAATGATGCCGTAAACCTCTCCGCCCTGCAAATTTCCTGACGCGTAGGCTGCTTCAAGAAAAGCACCCCGGTCATCCGGACCCGTACCATCCACATCCGCACTCACGGCAAACCCTTCGACGAGGGCTTGTCCGCCCATCGAAATATTATAACCCTGGTCGGTGTCCTGGACCGTGATGTTAATGATTTTGGACAGCTTGTCCGTCAGCAGGTCGCGTTGGTCTCTAAGGTCATTGGCATTGTCCCCGAGCCCCTCAATCCGTGTGATCGACTGGTTCAGGTCCGCGATGGAGTTCAGGTAGTTTTGGACCTCACTGGCTTTGACACCGACGTTGGCGGTCAAATCCTGGCTCATTTTATCCAATTGGCCGCTCATGTAGTTCATTGCATCCGTCAGGGCCGTTGCATTTTCCTTGACGACTTTGCGCGCCGCGGCGCTTTCCGGATCTTTGCTCAGGTTGGACCAGGAATTCCAGAAGTTGCCGAGCACCTTGCTGATGCCTGTGTCCGACGGCTCGTTAAAAATACCCTGCAGCTTGTCCAATGTGTCCGATTTGATCGTCCAGCTGCCGTTGGCGTTGCTTTCGCTGCGGAACTGCGTATCGAGAAAGCTCTCGCGGATCCGTTCAACCGACTGGTATTCAACCCCCGTGCCCAGCTGTCCAGGCGCAGTGGAGCGGTTCATGCCGTAAGCCTCAATCGGACGGGATGCCTGCATTTTTACGGTTTGCCGGCTGAAGCCT
>NZ_PCZT01000015.1:66645-73669 GCF_002968895.1 Paenibacillus sp. AR247
ATTGGCGTTGGCGATGTTATGGCCGGTGTACCCAGTGCTGCGGTCTGCGTAAACAGACTTCGCTTCGCCGTCTCGATGGAATGGAATGTGGATGTCATGCAACAAAATCCTCCTTCACGTTCGGGGGAGAGCCGGGCTCACCCATGTCTCAATTGCCCACGTCGTGGGTCTCTGCTTCGTCGTTGGTTCATGTAAAAATCTGCGGGGAGCCCCGACACTCGTAATGCTCGTAAGAAAAATACTTTAACTAAGCCCTTGAATCGAAAAGGCCGCTCCGGGACATATTCCCGCTCCGATCCGCCGGATGGTGGTAGGTGACATCCTGATTCGGTCGGCCGACCAGAATATCCAGGGACAAATCTATAAACGAAAGCGACTGCTCGATCAGCTTCTGGTTCAGCTCGTTCGCCCTTTTCAGCTTCTGCAGGGTCTCCGACAGCTTCTCCTGAATGGCAAGCAGCCGCTTCTTCTCTTCCACGTCAAAAACAAGCCGCGACAGTTCCGTCAGATTCAGGTTCAATTCCGACTTGATGCCGCGTTCGCGTAAATACTGCTGGGCGGAGACCGCGCGCTTCTGTTCGAGAATTTCGATCTGCTTCACCAGCTTGGCTTCCTGGTTCATGATCTTGATGAGTGATTCTACTTCATTGGCAATGATGACTTTCTTCTTCTCCGCAGCCAAGTCCAGCATGTGGAGATGAACCGTATCCAGTTGCTCCAGCAGGTCGATTAAAGTATGAACAGACATATGGGGTCACCTAATTCCTTGGGAACTCTTTAAAATAGGGCATCAGCTTATCGGCCAGTTTACCTGCATCCACTTGATAGGTGCCGGAGGATATTCTCTGCTTCAGATCCTCGAGCTTCTTCGCTCTCTCCGGGTCATTGGCACGGCTCTGGGCCTCAAGCATTTCAATCGCCTCCGAGGAAATGGAAACCTGGTCCTTCTTGCGTGCAGGCTTTTGCGCTTCCTGTCGCTGCGTCTCCATATTCCGTTGATAAGGGTTAACTCCACCAATTCTGCCGGTATCATTAATTTTCATATCTTCCACCTTCTTTCACAATATGCGGGCTGCTCCGCCGGGTACTCACCCGGCCTCCCAAGCCGACACGTCAGCCCGTTCGCATGCAAAATGCAAACAACCGATAATCTTTACTAAGTTTATCGGTCGTCACTGAAACATTATTAATAGCTGCTGCCGTTTTTAGTGCGACAGTCGGTTATTTGTGGAATTTATCCACGACGCGGTAGGCACCTTCGCCCGGTTTTCTAGGACCGGAAGCCTGATCTTGGCCTGCTTGTGCAGCCTGGCTGAGCTCCCGAGTCAGACGGGTGCGGCAAGAGTCGCACATATGCCCCTCACGAATCAGTGTACCGCAAACCTCGCACGGATACATCAAGTTCGGTGCATTCACGATCGAGATCCGGCCCTCACGGACAAAACTCGTAATCTGCTTGACGGAAACACCAGTGGCTTCCGAAAGCTCCTGTATATTGGCACCCTTCTGCTCCCGCAGATAATCCACGCAAATCTCGTATTCGCGTTCGATCTCCTTGATGCAGTTCGGGCAAATGTCTCTGAAATTGGCAGCAAACAATCTGCCGCAGCGAGGGCAATTCGCGAGATTCATAATAACTCTCCCCTTATCGAATACCAAATCAAGCCATGATGATATGGTTCTAGATTACCTTATTCCGGCTCCCCTCGTCCATCTTAATTTACGAATTTCGGTAAATCTTGACATGATTTTTGTCGTTATTACGACCTGGCCCACGTCAGGCTATACACTTCAGAGGCAAGCCCCAATCCTTGGTGCAAAGTATCCCGCAGCACCTCTGCACACGCATTGATCGTGCTTCCCGTCGTATAAATGTCGTCTATTAAAAGAATTTGCATGGGCAGAGGGGCATCCTGAGCCGTTATAGCATGTCCATGGCTTTCATGACGAGTCACCACGCTATTACTATGATTTACATAAGATAGCATCCCATATGTACGCATATACAACGATATGGCTGCTGTCACCCCCTCCTCATGTACAGCAAACACATTCTTCATCGAATCGATCCGCTCTTGACGGGATTTATAGCTCTGCTTGGCGGTGTGCTCCCTGCGGACCAAAAGCGGCATGACGGGAATCCGATGCTTGCTTCCAAGCCCTCTCGCCAACACCTCCGCCTGATTAAATCCCCGTTCCTTCAACCGGACGTCGCTTACTGGTACATAAGTAATCACGTCCGGCATCCATAAAGCCTGTTGCGAAGTTTCTCTTAATTGATGGAAAAGGGGCACCTCTGGCAATACGGAGCCGACCCTTGAAATTAACTTGGCAATAACCGCTGGAAAGAATCCATTGAAGGTATCCGCTCGAAACGGACGATTTGGGGTGTCCGAGTTATGGCCAAGCATAAACCTGCCGAGCTCCTCCTGCATCTGCACAAATGCTTGATTCAGCATATGGACAATCAGATCCGCGTATTTCTCATGCCCGCGATACTTATATTGGGCCAGCCACTCTCTCATTACCCCGTTATACTGGACGGCGCTCCGGCTACAGACAAAAGATCGGTGTCTCATCTCTTCCCGCAGACAGTCCGGGCAGCCGATGGCACGGCCGCAGCAGAGGCAGCGGGGCTTATGAATCCAGGGGATCGCCTCCGCACAAGATCGGCAGATGCCCGGCCATTCCCGGACAAGACGGCTAACGCTGCCGCAGGTCAGGCACGTTTCGCCGGGTGGAGACAGCAAATACTGCATCATCTGTAACAATGAACTACTGGACTTCAACTTATCATCCCTCCTATCGACTTATGACTTAGAAGGCTGCTCCTTTAAATATCCGTGCTTGCCGGCAATCCGGTTCATCGCCTTGATCTGGTTTACGGCCAGCTTTTGGGACAACGTCCACTGGGATGAAGCAAAAATGACCCTTCCTGCCGGATCCTCAGAAGACCGTCCGGCCCGGCCGGCCATTTGGACGAGCGATGCCTCGTCGAACAGGCTGCTGTCCGCATCCAGGATATACACGTCGCTGCGGGGAACGGTCACCCCCCGCTCAAGAATGGTTGTCGTGACGAGGAGGCGGATGTCCTTCTTTCGGAAGGCCATGACTTTCTCACCCCGCCCAGAGTCTTCCGAGGATGTCCCTTCCACTGCAGTATCTTTGAACCGGCGGCGTAAAATCTCGACGAGCGGTCCGATATGGCGTATCCGGGAGACAAATAAAAAGATCTGCGCTCCCCGGTCGATCGACCGGCGAAGCTCCGCGGCAAGCGGTCCTAGCAGCTTCGGCTGCCGCAGGCAGGTTTCCACGCTGCGCATCGCGATCCGCTTCGGCACAGGCAGCGGGTGGCCGTGGTACCGGACGGGAACCTTGGCATGTGGCAGCGTGCCCCGGGTCACCTCCCGCTGCAGCGGACGCGGCGGTGTCGCCGACAGGTACACAAATTTCCCGTCAGTTTTGCAGGCATGCTGCGCCGCATAGGCCAGCATAGGGTCGTTATGATAGGGAAATGCGTCGAGCTCATCGATCACCACCAGGTCGAATGCGTGATAGAAACGCATCAACTGATGAGTGGTCGCGAGCGTCAAAGCGCCGCTTTCCCAGCGCTCAGCGCTGCCGCCGTACAGGGTGACGATCCGGACACCGCTGAATGCTTTGGCCAGGCGTGGGGCGAGCTCGAGCACCACGTCCCGGCGCGGCGTGGCCACAAGCACGCGCCCGCCCACCGCCAGCACAGAGTCCAGCAGCGGGAAGATCATTTCGGTTTTGCCCGCGCCCGTCACGGCCCATAGGAGGAAGCGGGAGGGCGCGGTGCTGGTGCCGCTTCTCTGCGCGGCACCCCATTTCGGCCGCATCCAGCCGGTGCGGCCGCCTGCCGCGGACCGGGCGGCTCCGCCAGGAACCCCAGCGCGGCCCAGGCGGCATCGCCCTGGGCTGCGCTCAATCCCACGCTCGCAACGGCGGCGGTGGACTCCCCGGCCGTGCCCCGCACGGCCGGAGACGCTGCTGTGCGAAGCAGCAGCGAGCAGGCGCGGCTGCGCCCAAGCGCGAGGCATGCCTCGCAGTAGGCGCAGGCCGCGAGGCCGCACGCGGCGCATGCCGTGCGGCCCGTGGCTTCGCTGCCGCACCGGCGGCAGCGGGGGGCCTGGCCGCGGCCGGCGCGAAGCGCGCCGCGGGGCCCTTTGCGCGGGCCGGCGGCAGCCACGCCCGCGTCGAGCGCCAGCTGGCCCTGAAGGTAGGCCAGCTGCGCAGCACTGTGCCAGGCGCCGGCAAGCCCCGGCGCCCGGTCGCTCAGCAGCGAGTCGACCTCCGCTGCGAGCAGCGACCTGCCACGCAGCCTCTCCACCAGCTGCGCGGCCTGCTCCGCAAGTACCCTGAGCACAGCCCGGATCCCTCACGTCTCCTGCCCACTGCCCTTCTTCTGGCTGACGCATCAGCTCCTGCCATACGGCAGGGGATAGCGGCTCGCCGAGCTCCCAGCGCCACATCCCTGAACAGCCATCCCCGACCTTTCTGTCATTGCCCTTGAGGTTGAGTCCTTCCCGCTCCCACTCCTCCCTCAGCACCGCCTCCAACCACCCCCTCCACTGCTGCATCTTCCAGTGCATCATGTCCGGCGTGCCCACAAAACCCCTAGCCGCCTTGCAAGCCCAGCCTAAGGGCATATCCCCTGACAGCAAAACCATCGTTCCATCCATCCCGGCATTCCTGCTTACATACTCCCACCATACGATGTCGATGCGCAGGTCCAGCGAAATCTTCATCCTCCACCGCTGCCCTTGCCGGATGGCATATACGGCGACACGCATGCGCCCGCCTCCTTTCTCCCTTCCCGTTTCGGTGAAACGTAAAAGCCGAATATCCTGTCCTCTTACGGAAAAACTCAATCTCTTCAAGAATCTTTTAAGCACGAGTGATATGTAAATCAGAACGAACTAACGAACTAAAGAAATGAAAAGAAATGAATGTTACAGGCCGCTATTGGGCCGATCTAACAGGGTGTAAATACAGAACGAACTAACGAACTAAAGAAAATGAAAAGAAATGAATGTTACAGGCCGCTATTGGGCCGATCTAACAGGAAGTTCAATGCAAAACTTTAGTTCAATCTATACAAGTCTTTGAATTCACAAATCACCGCCGATTTTCCGCCCAACGCAAAAAAGCACACCCCCGGCTTGTCGCCTCTGGAGTGTGCTTCACTCTGTATTCTGCATTATGCCGCCTCCCGGCATGAACGCAGTTCCCTGCGTATTAGACATAAGGAATGCGCTCCGCTTCATGCGGCTTTCTCAAATCAATCATTTCGGAAATCATGCCGTCAGCCAGCACCAAGGTTCCTTCGATATCTCCGTGCTCCACGGAGGACTGCATCGGGACGACAGATAATTCCATACCCGCGGTTCCGTGCATTCGGTGGACAATCTCCACGGTCTGATCCGTGGAAGCTGCATCCATCACCGTTAGACGAAGCTTCTTGCCTGAAATGAACGAATACCACCCGAATGCCCGGATGTACCATTCGATCTGTCCTTCATGGTTGGACGTCACCAGCGTATAGTGAACCCAGGGTGAACTTTTGCGCTTCTGCCAAGCATGAAATAAGTGAACCGCCGCAGCCGCCAGCACGTATACCGCCGTGATCCACAAAAGCGGAATCATCATGCAGACTCACCTCCTGTATACCCACACTATATGCGGGTACAAACCGGACGGTGAATGATAAAGGCCGGATCGCCCACACCTCTGACGAAAGGGGCATGAGCGAGCGTACAGTGGAATTTTTCACAAACTTTGGCAAAGGCAAGCAGCTATCCCAAAATTATGGTATTAGAGCGTTACCCAACCGTATTTAATCGAGTTGATAACTGCTTGCGTACGGTCGTCGACTTCCATCTTCTGCAGGATGCTGCTGACATGGTTCTTGACCGTTTTCTCGCTAATGAATAAAAACTCTCCGATCATCTTGTTGCTCTTGCCTTCCGCCATCAGGCGCAGCACTTCAGCTTCCCGCCGGGTCAGCGGATTGTTCTCGCCGGCCACGAACTTGACGCCTGCTTCGCGGACGCCGCTCTCGGTCATGGCACCCGTTTCGTTCAGGAAGGTCATGCGCCGCAGCTGCTGAATCAGCTTGCCGGTCACTTTTGGATGAATGAATGCATAGCCTTCCTGAACCGAACGGATCGCATTGATCAGCGACTCGGCTTCCATATCCTTGAGCAGGTATCCGTTCGCGCCCTTGCGGAGCGTCTCGAATACGTAACTCTCATCATCATGAATGGATAGAATAATGACCTTTACATCCGGAAACAGCTCGCGGAGCTTCTCCGTGGCCTCCACACCATTTTCCACAGGCATATTAATATCCATCAGGACAATGTCGGGTTTGATATCGTTGCAAAATTCAAGCACCTGAATACCATCGCCGCATTCCCCGATGACCTCAATGTCTTCCTCCATGTTCAAAATACGCTTCAGACCCTCGCGAAACAGTTGATGATCGTCAGCCAGGAGGACCTTAATGGTTGTTTTGCCGGAATCTCTCGTTTCCATCCAACTACTCCTTTCCCTTTTCCACGTTCGTTGGGATATGGATAATGATCTTCGTACCCTGGTTCTCGGCCGATTCGATCTCCATTCTCCCTTCGAGAAGCTCTACCCTCTCGCGCATTCCGATTAAACCGAAATGATCCTTGCTCTTCTGTTCCAGAAGCTCGACTCGGAATCCAAGTCCATTGTCTTGAACGACAATTTTAACCATCTGCGCTTGATATGTAATTTCAATTAACACATAGGTTGGATGGGCATGCTTCGCCGCATTGCTCAGTGCTTCCTGGACCAGACGGTAGATCGCCGCCTCCATTGCAGAAGAAAGACGATGCTCTTTTCCTCTCGTTTCGAACATGGTACGGATCTTGGTCTTCTCCTCGTAATCGTGCGCGTATTTGCGCAGCGTCGGGATCAGTCCCAAATCGTCGAGTGCCATAGGACGCAGATTAAAAATGACCTTGCGCATTTC
>NZ_PCZT01000015.1:73769-77993 GCF_002968895.1 Paenibacillus sp. AR247
ACATTTCCTTCTCACGATAAATCATCACATCAAGCTGCAGCTGCGTCGCTTTCTCGTAGGCCTGCCTAATATCATCCTCTTTGTACCGGACGAAGTCCCGGCTGACCTCGGTCAGCCGGATCCGGGAGCGCCGGTAGTTCAGCTCCAGCTGATCCACCTTCTGCAGCGTATCCACGGTTTCCTTCATCACTAACTGCAGTTCCTGATTCAACGTGAGCAGCTCGTCCCGGGCCGTCTCGAGAATCTCGAACATCTGATATTTGCTGTTTTCAACCACCTGGATGGCATTCTTAATGACTCGGTCTATCGCATCGGCTTGAAAATCCACGAATGTTCTACTCCATTTCTAACCATTACAGTTCTACATAGAATGAGCTGCAGTCGCATTTCCTAAGTTCAATTCTATACATATCATACCATATCATGATTGGATGGTAATGGTCTTCGTGTTTTGTTCCCAATTTACTTGTAATCCTAATTGCTCGGAAACGAGCCGAAGTGGGACTAAAGTACGACCTTGGGTAATGAATGGAGCGACTTCTGCGCTTTTACGCTTGCCGTTTAGGATATATTCCTTTTTGCCGACCGTCAAGTCCATCAGCTTGCCGCCCCGCAGGACGCTGATCCGCTGATTGGCCGAATCCCATGTGGCTTGTCCGCCAAATGTATCCAGTACGTATTTCACCGGAATATAGGTCGTACCGTTCTTCATGACCGGCGCAGCGTCCATAGATTTCTTCTGACCGTTCGACATATAGGACTTCTGCCCGACCGCCATGATCACCTTGCCGGTTGGAAGGCCGGCATCGCTGGACAGCGAAGGCATCGTGAATTTAATGTTGTCAAAAGCGACCGTACCCGTCTTCGCCCGCTCGTCCTGGCCATCTTCAACATTGACGACGTAGAGGCGCTTCAGCTGGGCCGGGAAGGCAATGCCCAGGCTGCTCAGATCCACGTTGATCGTCTTCCAGCCCGTCCAATCAATGGCTTTGGCCAAGTCGACGTATACCGTCTGACCTCTCGCGTCCGTCAGCTCGGCACGCATCCAGTTCAGGCTGTTGTCGCCCATCGCGTCGATCGACATCGACGTAGCCGCCGCATTAATGCCTTTGCCCGAGGTGCCGTTCAGTTGTGCATAAGCATACATTTTGCCGCTGCCGGCCGTCATGTCATACTGCAGCTGAAGCACTTTGGAATTGGCGTGGTCGCCGGTTCCCTGCGTCACCTGCGCCGATCCGGTCACCTGGCTGCCGCTGTTCGTCGTAAAATCGACCGGGTATGTGACATTTTCAAAGTTTTCCCACATGTCTTCGCCTGCTGCCGACAGCACAACGACGGTGCTGAAGCCGTTGTAACGGGCGATCGCGTAACCAACCTTCGTATTGGCGTTCACCGAAGCGACGGTCAGCTTGTCATCCTGCACGCTGCCTTTAAAGCCAACGAATTCCCACTTCAGGGATCCGGCCGGAACCGTGATGCTCTGACCGTCCTTCGTCACCGCCGTAACCGGCACCGATACCGTGCTGCCTGCCTTCAGCGGAGCCGTTGCCGTTCCGACGTTCAGGGCGGACAGGTCGTCTCCGCCGATAACCTTCACCTGCATGCTGGCGTTGGCTTTGCCGCTGACCGCGGTAATCGTCGATGTTCCCGGCTTCACGCCCTTCACCGTCTGTCCGCTCACGACGATGTTGCCGTTGCTCGACTTCCAGGTCGGCGTAATGCTCGACACGTCGATCGGGTTGTAGTAGGTGTCATAGCCTTTCAGCTGGAACGACGCCTGCTGTCCGATCAGGATCGCAGAAGAGCCGCTTATTTTCAGTCCGAGCAGGCTGCCCTGCGGCGCCTCGGTGTACACGCCGACAGCGTTGACGACGCTGCGCTGGGTCGTGCCGTATTCCGTGTCGAACGTCAGCTTCGTGCCCGTTTCGCCGAGCGGCCGGTCCACCATCGTTGTGGAGCCGCCACCGTCCAGGTTCATGCCTTTCCAGACACCGACTTTGACCATAAAGGTCTGCAGCTCGGACAGCGACATGCCGGAGCTGTTGTCGTTTTTCTCAACAGCTACGATATATGCGTAGCGCTGATCCTTCGAATATCCGAGCGCCGTACGGGCGCGGTAGCCTCCGATGCTGGATACGTCGCGCGAAAAGGCTGACGCCGCTCCATTATTCACCAGGATGGTATGCCCGCCGATCATCATCTGCAGGTTGGCCGGATCAAGCGACTGTCCGGACGTTTTGGACAGCAGCTTGTAGTCGGTTTGGATCGTTTGGCCAACCGCCATATGGTTGGTTACGAACTGCGCTGCCGTTCCGTGGGTCCGCAAAATGTACCCGTCCTCCGGCACTGCGAAATCGAAGCCGCCCGGCTCGGAAATTTGCGTAATCACGTTATTTTGCACCAGGACCTCAACCGGAGTGGTGGAACTGTTCTTCGGACGAACCGGCGACTTCCAAGCGCTTGTATAAATATACATGGCATTCGCATGGCTGTAATTCGAAGTTCCGCTCTCCGGCGTGTAAGATGCCTTGTTGACGCCTGCCAGCGGGAACGTAGAGCCATCTTGGGCTGTCACCGTTCCGTCAAACGAAAACTGGTCGATAACCGGTGTGCCGCTCTTGGTTACCGCAAAGGAGTACATCCCCTTCAGATCCGAAGGAGTCGATACCAGTTCCCCGCTGGTTTCGGATTCTGCAAATCTACTTTGATGACGTCCGCCAGCGCCGTCGCCTGTTTGCCGGAGCGCGTCGTCGTAAATTTGTACTTGGTCATTATCGCCCCAGACGTAACCGGGCTTTCGCTCAGCTTCGTTACGGTCGCCGCTGTGGCCGCGCTGGCCACCGAAGCAATAGAATGTCCGTTCAGCGGGATCCCGCTGCCGATAACCGGCGTAATAAACAGCAGGCCAGCCAGCGATACGACCATCCACTTCTTGCCTGCACCCTTCTTGTGCTCGTTCCCCATGCGATCATTATGCCATTTCATGTACTGTTAACTCTCCCATCTTCTTCATACGCAATGCTATTCTATCGTTGCTCGTTCATAAACAGGACCAACCGACTATTCACGTTACAGCATGAGTTCACAGACTCTATTATCTAGGTCCAGTATGAACTCCCTATTAAATAGACTGAAATTATCCGAAAAAGTTACGGAAAATTAATCTTTTTAGCAAAATCCACCGAAAAATCCCACAAAAAAAGCCCCACCGAAGTAGGGCTGACGTACCGAAATGGAAACTCTATGATTTTGTGAGAGATTTAGCCTGTTCACTGCTCTGGTTACATGTACCCGATCTTCTCCAGCAGACGCTGCAGCATGACGGCTGCCTGGGCGCGAGTCGCATTTCCGCGGGGCTGGAACGTGTTCGCCGTGACGCCCTGGATAATGCCTTCCTTCAGCACGCGGGCCGCGGAGTCCGGATACTGGATTTGCTTGCTGTCCTTAAACACTTTCAGGTACGTGGACGCCGGATAGCTCAGCGTCGAGTTGTATCCCGCATAGTTCATGGCACGGACCATCATGATCCCCATCTGCTCGCGCGTAATCGAGCTGTTTGGCTTGAACGATCCGTCCGTATTGCCAGTGACGATGCCAGCTTTGGCCGCCGCCCCGATATAGGCGCTGGAGCCGATGTTGACTACGTCATAGAAGCGGTCCGCGCTCTGCGCATCCCCTTCCAATCCGAGTGCCCTGGCCACGTACTCGGCGAACTCAGCACGGGTAATGCTCTGATCCGGGGCAAAAAGCGTATTGGTGCGGCCCTCGATGACCTGCTTGGCAGACAGCGTGCTGATCGCGTCCTTCGCCCAATGGTTGCCGAGATCGCTGTAATATTTGTAGAACGTCGCTCCGAAAACAGTGAAGTTCCCCTTTACCTTGCCATGGAATACCCGGCGGCTGCCTGCCGTGTCGATCACGCCAGGAACGTAAGTCAGCTTGTTCGCTCCGCTGTCGAAGCGTACCAGGCTGGACCGGCTGTCCTGCAGCGCACTGCTCGTCCGGACGAGAACCTCCCCGCTGAGCTTCAGCTCACGCGGATTGTTCGGCGAACTGTTGTTCACGGCGGATACATAGAAGTCTACAGGCTCGGTGATCTTTTGGCTGGAGCTGGTGTTCAGCTTCTTGCTCAAATCCGCGGCTGCCTCCGTCGACAGCTTCTCTACCGTGATGTTAAGCGTGACGGAAGAGCTGCTGGCATTCAGGCTGCTGGCAATGTCCGGC
>NZ_PCZT01000015.1:78093-78627 GCF_002968895.1 Paenibacillus sp. AR247
ACGTCCGACACGGCCGTTGCCTGATTGCCCAGCGCAAACATGGCCTGTCCAAACTCTCCCGCTTCCATGAGTGTCAGGTAGGACGGACGGTTCGGATCGGTCGATCCGCTGCCGGTTATCGTGCCCGTGTTGCTGACCGGGACTTTGTTAAAATACTTCAAATAAGTGCCTGCACTGTCCCTGAGCGGCGTAGCCCCTGGAATGTAGGACAGCTCCACCTTTTGGCCATTGATGACCGGATTGCTGAGCTTGATCGTCAGCGTGCTGCCATTGACCGAGGCGCTGGCCAGGGAGCTTGTCGTTCCGTCCACCAACACTTGGAATTGGGTTACTGTGACGGAGGACTGGGACACCAGCGTTTTATTGAACACGACCTGGATGGTATCTCCCTGCACTACCGCCGATTGGATGTCACCCATATCGAGCAGCGTCGTAACCGTAACCGGCTCCAGATTCAGGTATCCGGCCGAGTTCCCGTTCAGGTCCGTCAGGCGCGCGGTACCGGGTACGTATGAGATCGTCACCTTGTTATCT
>NZ_PCZT01000015.1:78727-82686 GCF_002968895.1 Paenibacillus sp. AR247
CGGTCACGTAATTCGGCACATTGTTGACCAGTCGGAAAATTGGCTTTTTCATCGGCACATTGGTCGTGCTGAGAAGCTCGTTATACGTCAGGACCAGCTTGGTGCCGCCGCCTTCCGCCTTGTCCAGGACCGGGGGCTTTGTGTCCCAATAGTTGCGGACGATGTAGTCCGTGAATCCGGCGATATTTTGTCCGCGGTAATCCTGAATCGGATACGCCCCCGGCTTGTAGCTGACCCGCACCACCTGCCCGTCACCGACGGACGTGTTCAGGGACAGCGTCAAGGACTGGCCGCTTTGACTCACGCTTTTGACGCCCATACTCGTTCCGTCCGCCGTCACTGTGAACTGCTCGTAGGCATAGGCAGGTGGGCTTTTCAGCGACTGGCTAAAATACAGCACCACCGTGCTGCCCGAAATCGTGCCGCTGGTTGGCTTCGGCAGTGCGGAGTCCACGCCATTCACGACCTCGCGGGCCCCAAAAGCCGCCGCCGCATTCCCCGCTGCATCGCGGATCGGGCTGGAGCCGCCATTGTAGCTGATTTTCACATTTTGCCCAACGGCGACGCCGGTCTCCAGAATGACATAGACGCTGTCACCGGAGGTGTACACGTAGCTGATCCGCCGCGCTTCATCGTTCACCGTCACAGTAAAATTGGCCGTCGATGGCCAGGAGTCCGAATACAAAGCTTCATTATATACAAGCCGGATCGTCGTGTTGCTGTACATCTCGCTGCTCTGCAGCACCGGAGCTTGCTTGTCCGACGTGTTCGTCTGGAACGTCCAGCCCGTACTGCTTGTAATTCCAGCATAGTTCATGCCAGGGTTCTGTTTGTCGTAAAAAGCCCCCGGATCTACAGTCACGTAATAAGACGCGTCTTTGTCGAGCGTGTAACCGGACTGCAGCTGGATTTTGGCCTGGGTCCCGCTCACCGTGACCGTCACCGGAACGCTGGCGCCATTGGAGGATTTCCGGAGCAGTACATTCCCCGAACCGCGAACTACTTCCCGGTTAAAATTCATATACAGCGTCGCGTCCACTGCCACGTTCGTACTTCCGCTTGTCGGAGACAAGCTGGTCACGGACAGCGGAGTCGTACTGCCTGGCGCTGATGCCGTCGTGAAGGTCCAGCCTGTGGTCGAGGTGATCCCCGCCACGTTACTGCCTCCCCGGTCCTGAAAAGCTCCTGCAGGCACGATCACATAATACGACGTCCCGTACGACAGAACGCTCCCCGGATCGATCGTCACGGTCGTCGACCCGCCGCCTGTCACCTGGGTGGATTGGACGTTAATCGATGTCACCTTGGTGCCGCCCGTTTTATATAGATCGATCGTACCCTGCCCTGGATACACCGGGTTGTTAAAGGTCAGCTGGAGCTTGCTGTTCGTGGCGATCCCGGCCGCGGCGCTCTGCGGCGATTTGGCCGTAATGGCGGTATCTCCCTGGGTCGTAAAATACCACTGCCCGCCCGTCGTCAACCCGCCGAACGCTTGCCCATCCAGCGTGGTGATGGCACCAGCAGGGATATAGACATAATACGTCGTGTTTTTGTCCAACGAACGGGATAACGTGAAGCTTACCTTTTTCCCATCCACTTGAACCCGCGAGTTCGTCTGCCCCTGCGTCAGCGTAATGGAGTCCACCACTTGGTTGTCGGACACGCGTTTGATCTGCACGCTGCCGCTTCCCGTTTGGATCTCTTCATTAAAAGTCAGCTGCAGCGCGTTGGAAGGACTGGCTCCGATTGAACCCACTTGTGGCGCGTAGTCCACAATAGCCAGCTTGCTTAGCGTGGTGAACGTAAACGTCGATTCGCCCAGCGGACCATTAGCGTCCTGGAACACCCCTTCTTCAATTGTCACCTGATATTTCGTCTGGTATGACAGCCATTTGCCTTCAGGCAGCTGGAAGGTAAATTCAAGTCGCTAAGGCTGAGCTTGATCTGGTTATCTTCCGGATCGATGATCCGAACCACTGGGTCCGACGCTGGATCGGCGGATGGATCGGCAATATGTACGTTTTGGTTAAAGGTCAGCTGAAAATCCGGACGTCTCCCAACCTCCACGGCCCCATCTGTCGGCAGCGTGGAGACAAGCGGTCCGCTCATTTGAGCCTGCACTGCAGCGGCTGCAGCTGATACGGGACTTCCTCCCATCCCTCCTATGATTCCTATGTCCAATGCCATGGCGAGTGCTAGCATGCATGCCGTTATTTTTTTCATAGAATGGCTTAAACCTACCTTTCCTCGTATACCGACCTGTGAAATGAAACATACCGCGCCCTTTTCACAGGCACACGCTTATACTTCTATGTCGGTTAAAATGGAAAGGAAGTTTAGCCTATGGCTAGAAACGCTAGGTGATAGGCACGCAAAAAACCTCAGCCCGACCATTTGGCCAAACTGAGGTTTAAAAAATTATCTTCTATTATAAGTAATCGCTTCGATTACAAACCGGCTTGAGCACGCAGCTCTTCGGCTTTGTCGACACGTTCCCAAGGCAGATCCACATCGGTACGGCCAAAGTGACCGTATGCTGCGGTTTGCTTGTAAATCGGACGGCGCAGATCCAGCATGCGAATGATGCCGGCTGGACGCAGGTCAAAGTTGGCACGAATCAGCTCAACGAGCTTCTCGTCACTCACTTTACCCGTTCCGTACGTATCGACGTTGATCGATACCGGAGTTGCTACACC
The DNA here is from genome assembly GCF_002968895.1 of Paenibacillus sp. AR247. Classification (NCBI taxonomy): domain Bacteria; kingdom Bacillati; phylum Bacillota; class Bacilli; order Caryophanales; family Paenibacillaceae; genus Paenibacillus; species Paenibacillus sp. AR247. The sequence goes on from NZ_PCZT01000015.1 coordinate 81,424, forward strand.
GATGGCGTAAGCCAATTGGATTTCGCATTTATCAGCCAATCCTGCAGCAACGAGGTTCTTCGCTACGTAACGCGCTGCGTATGCGGCCGAACGGTCCACTTTCGTCGGATCCTTACCGGAGAAAGCACCGCCGCCGTGACGGGCATATCCACCGTACGTATCGACAATAATTTTACGTCCTGTCAAACCAGCGTCCCCTTGAGGTCCGCCAATGACAAAACGCCCCGTAGGATTGATGTAATACTTTGTCTCGGCGTCAAGCAGTTCAGCAGGAACCACCGGCAGAATGACTTGCTCTTTCACGTCTTTCTGGATTTGCTCCAGCGTCACGTCTTCCGAGTGCTGCGTCGAAACGACGATCGTATCGACACGGACAGGCTTATCGTCCACATACTCGATCGTCACCTGCGTTTTACCGTCCGGACGCAGGTAGTCCAACGTACCGTTCTTGCGCACCTCAGCCAAGCGGCGGGCAATGCGGTGGGACAGCGCGATCGGAAGCGGCATCAGTTCTGGCGTCTCGTTGGTCGCAAAACCGAACATCAGACCTTGGTCGCCGGCACCGATGTTTTCGGTTTCCTTGTCGACCTGTGCTGGATCACGGCTCTCCAGGGCGGCGTTAACGCCTTGCGCGATGTCGGCCGACTGCTCGTTGAGCGATGTCAACACGGCCATCGTGTTGGAGTCAAAGCCATACTTGGCCCGAGTGTAGCCGATTTCTTTTACCGTATTTCGAACAATAGCGGGAATATCCACATATTCGGATTTCGTACTGATTTCACCGATGACGAGCACCAGGCCGGTCGCAACCGACACTTCGCACGCCACGCGGGCATTCGGATCATTTTCCAGAAAAGCGTCAAGAACCGCATCGGAGATCTGGTCGCAAATCTTGTCCGGATGTCCTTCCGTAACGGACTCGGATGTGAACAGATGACGTCCTTTTACAGACATTGTATCAACCTCCTATAAGGGTATTATAACAACGGCAGATAAGTTCTAAACAAAAAATGAACCTTTTCCGCAAAGGAAAAGGTTGTTCTACAATCCTCGTATGTCATATTAACGTATTTGTCAACCCATGTCAATCAACGCAGAGGGAACATGGACCTCGAAAAAAGCTGCATGAGTGCTTCTCTGATTAGCGTTGAAACGGCTGGTTACAGCAGGTTTTGCTGCGCCAGACGAACGAGGCGTTTCGTCATTTCGCCGCCCACCGAACCGTTCTCCCCGGGATGTCAGATGAGCCCCGTTCACACGGCC
>NZ_PCZT01000015.1:82786-90051 GCF_002968895.1 Paenibacillus sp. AR247
CACGGCCAAATCCAACGCCTCCAGCTTCACCCAGGTCGGATGCAAACTCGGTGTCCGCACCGCTAGATCCTGCAGAACCGTACGCCGCACCCAGCCCAAACTCGGCAGCGATTTCATACTTCATTTGATTCAGCATATTCCGGCTTTCCGGTACCACTTTACGATTGCTTCTTGCCATGATGGATACACCTCCTGCAAATATGGTCTTGCAAGAGTAGTATTTGTCATCCGGCCGTCTCTAGACGTATAAATCATTGTTACTTCTGGCAAAAATAAGCTTATGTAGCACAATTATTGGATCGAATAACCGCCACGAACCATAACCGTCAGGCTGGATTTCACGCCGTCTTGAACCATGATGCCGCGTCCGGCTCTCGGGAAGGACATCAGATGGTTGTTTCCGACTGCTTGTCCATTGGTTACGTCTTTGCCATCCGTAAGGTCAGCAACGCCATTGGAGTCGGCACTGTAGATGACTGCATGTCCATTTCGGACGATAAACTCAGCACCTGCAGCGGCAATTAACTTCTCACCTGGTTTTACGGTGACGATCGTTACTTGGTCACTAGAAGACGATGAATTATTATTCCCGGAATTGTTGTTTCCATTATCCGTTGGTGTTGTAGGCGTAGTTGGCGTCGTTGTTCCTCCGCCCAACGCTTTTTGGATCTGTTGGTCAACGTAGCTCTTTGTTACCACCGGATCATCGGCTGTGCCCGCTTGGCCTGTTACACCAGCGCCTTGTGCGGTGATGTCAAAGATGGAGCCAAGGGCTACGCCTGCGCCGAGAACGATGACGGTAAGGGATAGTTTGGTGATGGACTTCATGGGGACCTCCTTTAAATTTAGAAATCTGATTAATGATAAAAATAACGAATTAATTAAGCGAAAATTATAGCATTATACCTACAAAAAAAGAAAGGGGACTAGAGATATCTCTAAGCCCCTTTTCAATAAAAACGACTTATTTACAGTTACGTCAGCAGTACCTAGATGGTACTTGTTTACTGTTTTGTTACTGGAGTTGCTAGTACCTTTTTTAACCGTTGCAGTTAGAGTAATATCAGTGCTTGCAGTGTCAGGTCTTTCAACTGGAAGCGAGTCTTTTTGAGTTACTCCTCCAACGCTCCAAGAAATAGTAGTACCGTTAGCACCAGTAGAAGGCAGTTTCACGCTAGGAGAATCTGTGTCTTTACCTACAACAGTCAGTTTATCAGCTGTCAAAGCTGCAGCATCTGCAGTCACAGCATCAGCATCATTAGCTGCTTTTTCACCAATAGTTACAGTTTTTACTGCACTAGCTGGAACAGCTGGGGTAGTTCCAGTTGCAGGAACTGCTTTAACGCGAATGTCGTACTTACCAGGTGCCAAATTAGGAATGCTTGTTTGGCCTTTCACTTCGACATACTTGGTATCTGCCTCACCGTTCTTTTTGTATTCATAAGTTACATTAGAATTAAGTCCAGTGATTTGCCCATTGTCCTTCCCAAATTCGGAATCAACAACTTCTACGGAAGGAGCAGCAGTACCAGTCAATGCAACGCTGTGTCCTACAAAGTTAGCGATAGGGTTATTTGCTTGGTCAACTACAGCCTTAGCATTGTTAACTTCAACTTTATAAGTGGCATTTTCTGCTCTGCTGCCAGTATCATTAACATTTACCAGAACTGTGTTCGTACCATCAACAGTAACACTGAATTCGCCCTTAGTTGCGCTCAATTCAACGTTATCAGTGTCACGGTAAACTCGGAAGTCACCTACCGCTACATCATTCGATTTAGCATTTACAGGCTCAGTGAATTTGATTGCAAACGAGTTACCATCACCTGCTACAGGGAAAGCTGCATCGCTGTCTGCAAGTGCTGGAGCGATACTATCTTTGAAACCTGCAGTTTTGTTAGACACAGTAACGTCGCCGCTACCTGCTACATTTCCTGCACTTGTAGTCAAACGAGACAGGTAAATTCTGAGGTTCAAATCAGATCCATCAGTTGCAAGATCCTTACTGAAGTGCAGAGTAACGGTAGATGTTCCGTCAACATCAACACCAGATACTTGTGGCGCATTTGTTCCTTCGTTTACAAATGCTCCAGTGCTGTAGGAGTAGATTCCAGAGTTAAACTTAACTGTTACAGTTTTACTGTCAACAAGCTCAACTTTATCTCCCAATCCTACTACAGTATCCTTGGTCAGATTGATAGTATTTTTACCAGCGTTATCAGTGAACTCCTTCAGAACATTTCCATTAGCATCCTTAAGACCCATAATTCTAAGCTCAGAGATGTTAGTGTAAGTTGTTCCACCATTTCCACTTGCAAGACTTACAATTTTGCCGTTAATGCTGTCTGCGAAAGTAATTGTTACAGCAGAACCGTCTTGTTGTGGAGTGATGTCAGCAATGTTAGAAGTCAAAGCGACAGCTTTACCGTCGATTTGAACAAGGTAGTTGGAGTAAGTAGTCAAAGACTCTACGTCCATCTTCTTGTTGAATTTAACAAACACTTTACGTTGTTGAGTGTTTACAGAAGAAGAGTCAATTGTTGGAGCGTTTTTGTCCGCCAATGTAACTGTTCCAGTGTAGTCGAGCAACGTGTTTTGCAGTCTAGTGTCATCTTTAACGTTTTGAATTGTCAATGTGTTGTTTCCAACAGACAAGTCAGTGTAAAGATCTACATAAACTACTTTGTGATCTTTGTCATCGCGTGTTGCTTGTTTTACAGAAACTGCTTTACCGTCTTTGTCTTTCACAGTGTAGTTAGCAGGTTTTTCCGCACTTGCTTCGTTAACTGCTTTAGAGAACGTTACTTTGATTTGACGAGCGTTCTCAGCAGAAACGTTGCTTACTTCAGGACGAGTTTGATCGATTACAGGATTAACAACTACGGAAGTGTCTTTAGCGATTTCGTTACCGGAGTAGTCTTTAACTCCTTCAACGAATACCGAAACTGCTCCAGTTGGGAGAGCGCGGTCAGCACCAAAGTCAAATCTGAATTTGTTGTCGGCCAGTTGCTTCACGCTAACAGCCGTGATTTTGCTGGAACCGGATTTCCAGTAAACTTTGCTTGCAGATACTGTGTCAACATCTACATCTTCAGAGAACGTTACTGTTACGCTTTCCAAAGTAGCAGTTGCTTCAGAAATAGTTGGTGCAGTAGTATCTTCAGCTACAGTGAAGTCGTGGGAAGATGCCAGGGAAACAAATCCAGCATAATCCTTAACTCCGCTAACTGTCACTTTATGATCACCAACAGTCAGAGCAGTGCTGCTGAATGGAGTCAGAACAACCGTTCTGTCGTTGTTACTTACAGTTACTTTACCAAAGAACTCTTTACCATCAAGAGTAAAGTTACTTTGAGTAACATTGCTTACCGGCTCACTGAATACTACTTTCAGAGATTTCGTTCCCAAAGATTTAACAGAGGAAACTTCTGGAAGCGAGTTGTCAACAACGGAGAACTCAACATTGCTTGCGCTGATTGTTTTGTCGCCAGCTTTTACATTGGAAACGGAAACAGCGTCAGTTTTGTTGTTGTTCAATACGCTGCCGGCTTTCAGCAAGAGGGTTGCAGTAGTCTTGTCATCAGACAAGGAAACCGAGTCAACCAGTTTACCGGATCTCAAAGTGTAGTTTGCTGCATTTTCAGCAGAGTCTTTATCAACTTCACCGTCGAATTTAACCACTACTTCTTTGAGGTTCGTAGCGCTAGCGCCTTGAACTTTAGTTGCAGTCGTTACAGCCCAAGTCACTTTTGCAGTGTACTCGTTGCCAGCTGCGTCTTTGAATTTCACTTCAGTTTCTTTGTTGGCTTCAAGCGGTTTGTCAAGTTTAACCTTTACTACTTCACCAGTAGAAAGTGTGAACTCAACGTTGCTTGGGTCAACGACTTTGTAAGTGAAAGTGATGTTAGCCGCTTGGTCGATTGCGTATGCAGCTTCAACCAGTTGGGAACGGCTAGCGTTTGCTTTGAAGTTAGCATCTTTAGAGATGAGGCCTTTATCGATTGCTGCTTGAACATATCCTTTAGCCCAGTCAGCTGCGTTGTTGCTTGGGTTTGCAGGAATTTCAAGTTTCAGCGCACGAGTCAGAACAGTCGCCATTTCTTGGATGGTTACTTTTCCGTTGTAGTTGAAGATTTTCTTCACGCTGTCTTGACCTTGCATGATGCCAGCAGCAGTTACTGCTTCGATGTAAGGTACTGCCCAGTTCTTGGCGTCGTAACCTTTATCTTTGTAAGAAAGAGTTCCAGTTACTTCTTTCAGCCCAAGAAGCTTCGTGATGACTTTCGCGAATTCAGCGCGAGTCATTTCTTTTTCAAGATGAGCAGATCCGTCTGGATAGCCGTTGAAGATCCCTTTAGCTGCCAGAGCGTCGAATTTTTGTTGCGGAGTTACTGCGGTATCACCGAATGCTACAGATGCAAACATGGAGAATGCCATTGCTGTAGACAGAGCGACTGTCAAAATTTTCTTCATAACCTTTTTTTCTCCTCCTTGAACATTCATCACATTAGAGTTTTCTTTAAATGGGTAGCTCGTGTTACTCATTAGCCAGTGCACCCCCTTTCCCGAGTTGAGCATGGTTCATATAAATGATGTCTGTGACGATATCACAGAAACTGGTAAACATATCAATTAAAAGCGGCAAAAAAAAGAGTAGATTCCTAATCCTACCTAAGTATTATACAATGGGCCCCACACAGCGTAAAGATAATTTTTCTAAAAAATAGACATCTTTCTTGCTTAGGGCAATGCTGGTTAAATACCCATCGTAATTGACTCTACATCTTAGACGCGCGTGTTTCTAAAAAGTTGCACCTTTTTTAAAAAAATTTCAAAATTGTTACCGAACCATAATAAAAGACGCCAGAAGGCCTGTTTGTCCAAGAAATATCTGGAAGACATTAACCTTTCCTCACTTGCTTGAAACAGGGAATACAAAAAAACAAGGCGCCGATTGGCACCTTGTTGGACGATGTAAATGAGTCAAAGGTTACAAAATATTAACGAATTTTCATGGCAAGCTGAATGATCTGAGCGCGCATTTCCGGACTTGTATTGAGGTTATCGTACATTTGCTCAATCGGCTGCTTATTCTCACGGTAAGTCTTTTCGTGTTTAATTGTCGAATGAGACCATTCAATGAGTTCGTTTTCGGAAATGACCAGCTCGTTATATGCATCATGGAATCCGGTCTCCATTACGAGACCCTCCATTACTTCTTGCGTAACTTCTCTCGTTTTCCGAGTGGTTTCGATTTTCTTCTCCAAAATGCTAGCTTTATTCTCAAAATTGGTCTTTGCTTTCAGATAATCCAGCTGCGCCTTCGAATAGATCGGTTTCATAAGATTGCCTTCACCCTCTAAGATAAAATATCGTTCTACGCCATTGTATCCTAATTTCCGACAAATTACAAAGAGTTGAAATTGGAAAAAGATAGCCCCTTCCCATAAATTAAGGGTAAGAGGCTTCTACGTACTAGCTTAGATTTTTAGGGAAGATGCTGGTGCTCTTCTTGAGCAGCTCAACGGCAATCTTGCCGGCTTCCGCACGCGTCATGCTGCTTTGCGGATTAAAATTATAAGAAGGCTTCTTCTGGCCGGTAATCGTAATCGGCTGACCGGCCATGATTTTAGCGCTCACGACAGCTGAAATACCAGGACGCGCGTATATATCAATTTTCCCCGAATCCTGGAACTGCTTATCTAACGAAGCTTTAAGCTTAGCGTCATTCGCAGGCATTTTCAGTTTCAGTGCGCGTGCGACCATGACCGCTGCCTGTTCACGGGTAATCGGTTCTTCGACACCAAAGTATCCCTCACCAATGCCCGTGACAATGCCTGCTCTGGAAGCCGTCTCAATGTATTTGAAATCCCATGTATCGGTCTTGGCTCCAGGCACGATATCGAAATAGGTCTGCACATTGTTATCATAATTCAGCGGGATGTCGAGACCTTTGACCAGCAATGTGGCGAATTCACCGCGAGTCGTCAGGTCATCCGCGCCGAAGGCGTCTGCTTGAACGTTGGACATAATGCCTTTGGCATAAAGAGCATTCAGAATGTCTCTCGCCCATGGATGCTTCGTAATATCACTAAATCCGCGGCTTTGCTTCATGACGACATAATAACCCGAGTCATCAAAAGGAACGGTAATGGTGTGAGCCTTCGTGTTCACGGCTCCTCCGACATTTTCCCATTCTGCTTTATCCGTAAATCGGAATACAGTAACGGTTGTGCCTGCCGCATCGACTACGTCAGGGTTAAACGCAATGGTCAACGTTCCCCGCTGGGAAGGTACAATTTTTCTCTCGGGCTCAAGGATCGACAGATCTCTGAAGTTACCCTCAATCGAGTAAGGCGCCAATCCATTTGTGGATGGCTTATAGCCTGGAGTATCTGGACTCCCAGATTCCCCTAATCCGGCGCTGATCCAATATACATTAGATACTCGTGTGAAGTTATACGTCTTGGCTGTAGAATTGAAGAACTCCAGCAGGTCGACCGGCAGCTTGATCGTTTCCTGTCCGTTCGGCGTTCTTTGGTCTTTATTCAAGCCGATCACGTCTCCGTAATCGTTCTTTCTTTCCAGGACCCCGTCTTTCGGATCTGCAATGCCGAACAGATACTTATTGTCAGGATAGAATTTGGCCACTTCCCCTACACCGACATTCGCCGATTTCAGCACGGTTCCTTTCGGGAAGGAGAGCTCCAGGGCTTTATTGAATGCACTGTACTTGGTAGCCGGTTTTTCCGTCATGTACTGGGAATCCACGGTCACGGCGCTGGTGTAATACACATCCACCGTTTGAGTGAGCGTCTGCGTGCCTCTTACAATTGAGATTTTGATCTTCGTGGATTTGTCCGGTTTCAGTCCTACATAATCATAGAAGAAACGATCGTTCATATCCGTTCTCTTCGTAGCTACACCTTTATCGACGAGAACTTGAGTGGCTCCTTCTGCCTCGATATCGAAACGCACAAAGTTCTTATTGACGACGATTTGGTCCCCTACGGTTGCTTTCGGCGACAAAATACGGAACGGTGCCACGACGCGTGTGATTTCAAGGCGCTGACTGGTACGCGCCCCTGTACTGTTGATCAGCTCCAGATTATAGACATGACTTCCTGGTGCATCAAACGGAATGTTTCGGATTCGCAGCAGGAACTTCCCATCAACTATGGCCAGATCATAGTCATAATCCTTGCCGTTGTATTGAAACTTGTCTGTTTTAATCTCTGTGGTTCCCGTTGTCACTTTGGATAGGT